>NZ_JAFCMK010000005.1:0-629023 GCF_018129565.1 Bradyrhizobium sp. AUGA SZCCT0105
GCTGCTCGGCGACGCCAAGAAGGTCACCGAGAACATCGTCAAGGCGATGTAAGGCTGGCGGCCAATGGCGCTGAACCGGGAGTGGCATCGAGACCATCGCATGCCGCCCCGGGCTACGCGCGAGCAGCGCATCAAGTGGCATGTCGCGCATGCGTCGGCGTGCGCGTGCCGGCCGATCCCCGACAGCATCAAGGCTGACGTCGAGAAGCTGCTCAAGCTTCGCGGCAAGAGATAGCTGCGGCTACCTGTGATGGCGCTGGCACTCGCAATCCTGAAATGGCTCGTGATCGCCGCGGCCGTCGTCTATCTCGGCGGACTCGCGGTGCTGTACGTTAATCAGCGCGAATTGCTGTTTCCGATCCCGCCGGTTGGGCGGACGGCGCCCGCAGCCGCCGGCCTTCCCGAAGCGGAGGAGCATGTTCTCACCACGGCTGACGACGAGAAGGTCATCGTCTGGCACGTGCCGGCGAAGCCGGGCCGGCCGGTCGTGCTGTTCTTTCCGGGCAATGGCGATTTCCTTGCCGGCCGCGTGGCACGCTTCAAGGCCATCACGGCCGACGGGACCGGGCTGGTGGCGTTGTCGTACCGCGGCTACGCCGGCTCGAGCGGATCTCCGAGCGAGCAGGGGCTGCTGCAGGACGCTGCGGCCGCCTACGCGTTCGCCACCGCGCGCTACCGCGCCGAGCAGATCGTGGCCTGGGGATTCTCTCTCGGCACCGGCGTTGCGGTCGCGCTCGCCGCCGAACACCCCATCGGCAGACTGATCCTGGAGGCACCCTATACCTCGACGGTTGACGTCGCCGGCGTGCTCTTCTGGTATGTGCCGGTCAGCCTGCTGATGCGCGATCAATTCCATTCCGACCGGCGAATCACCGGCGTCACGGCACCGCTCCTGATCATGCACGGCACCGACGATCCGGCGATCCCGATCCGCTTGGGCGAGCGGCTGTTCGGCCTCGCCCACGAGCCCAAGCAATTCGTCCGCCTGCCCGGCGGCGGGCACGACGATCTCGACAATTTCGGTGCGATGGATACCGCGAGGCGGTTTATCGGCGCCGCGAGAGGCTGACGGCGGCGATTGTCTGTCGCATAATCGAGGTCACCGAAGTGAGGGGACCCCACGATGAGCGCACACGGACCGATGCCACGGTCGGCCTGGCTGTATCCCGTTCTGGCGGTGCTGTTGTTTGGCGCAGTCTCGGCCTCCGGCTACAGCTTCGCGCCATCGGCGGGGGGCTGGGCGTTCGCCGCCGTGCTGCTGGTGATTCTGTTCGGCACCGTGTTTGCGGCTGTCCACCATGCCGAGATGATTGCCGAGCGGATCGGCGAGCCGTTCGGCACGCTGCTCCTGACGTTGGCGGTGACAGTCATCGAGGTGGCGCTGATCTCGACCATCATGCTGGGCGACACGCCGGCGCCGACCCTGGCACGCGATACCGTGTTTGCGGTGGTGATGATCGTCTGCAACGGCCTGGTCGGGCTCTGCATCTTCATCGGCGGCATCCGCTACCGCGAGCAGGATTTTCAGATCACCGGCGCCAACCTTTACCTCAGCGTTCTGTTCGTGCTCGCGACCATCACGCTCGACATGCCGAACTTCACGCTCACCGCGCCGGGCCCGATCTACTCCACGGCCCAGCTCGCCGTGATCAGCGTCGTGACCCTGCTGCTTTATGCGGTGTTCCTCTACACCCAGACCATCCGCCATCGCGATTACTTCGTCAGCGGGGCCAATGAGGCGGCGGCGCATGGCGAGGTGATGTCGGACCGCATGACGGCGATCAGTGTCGCCTTGCTGCTGGTTTCGCTGCTGGCGGTGGTGCTGCTGGCCAAGAAATTCTCGCTGGTGGTCGATGTCGTCACCGTCAAGATCGGCGCGCCGCCGGCCTTTGCCGGTCTGGTGGTGGCTGCCCTGATCCTGCTGCCGGAAAGCGTTGCCGCGGTGTCGGCGGCGCGCAAGAACGACCTGCAGAAGAGCATTAACCTCGCGCTCGGCTCCTCGATCGCCACCATCGGGCTGACGGTTCCGGCGGTAGCCGTTGCCGCCTATGCGCTCGACAAGCAACTGGTGCTCGGGCTCAGCAACCAGCATATGCTGATCCTGCTGCTCACCTTCATGGTCAGCATGCTCACCTTCGGAACCGGCCGCACCAACATCCTGTTCGGGCTCGTTCACATGGTGGTGTTCGCGGTGTTCGTGTTCATGGTATTCGTGCCTTAGAGCCTTTACCGTTCCGATCGAATCGGAACGGGGCTCTAGATTCTTGTTTGACGCGTTTTCTTCACGCGAACCGGTATCCACTTCGCTTGAAAACGCTTTCGTGGAGAAGTTGAAGTGACGATGCTCAGCGCCAAATCGGATGTTCAGGTGGATACGGCGGAGGTCCGCGTGACCGAATGGCGGCTCGCGCCGGGTAGCGCCACCGGCCACCACACTCATGAGATGGACTACGTCATCGTTCCGATCACGGCAGGCGAAATGACCATCGTGGCGCCGAATGGCGAGCGCTCGAAGGCACAGCTCGGGGCCGGCAGGTCCTATTTCCGCAAGGCCGGGGTCCAGCACGACGTGCTTAACGAGACGGCCAGCGAGATCGTGTTCCTCGAGGTCGAACTCAAGCCCTGACGCGGTGCAAAAACCCTGCAAGGAACCCTGCGCGCGCCGAATGGCAGGTCCGAGTGCGCGGGGCTGTGGAAATTCATAACCCGTTAACGGCTGCACGATGATCTAGAAGGCGGATGCGGCCTACGCAGGGGGCGCCTCCGCTGAAACCAAAGTGACACCAAAGGTGACGTCGGAACGGGGGTTTGCCACCGATCCGTCGCAGTTGATCCCTGAATGTGCCTCAAAGTTCCAGCATGAAATAACGGGGTGGGGAGTGGCAGGTCATGCTGAGTTACCTGAAGAAATTCGTGATGGACATCTTACCCTCGGTGGCAGCGACCATCATCGGGGCGTACATCGTCAATCATTACATCGTGGCCAAGCCGCAAGCGCCGGATGCCGCAGCCGTGACCGCCGCCGTGGATCCCAAGGCAGATCCAAAAGCCGTCGCCAAGCCCGCCGAAAAGTCCACCGTGGTCAGCAGCCTCCCGGAAGCCGGCGTGAAGGCCAAGGGCATGTCCGAGCGCACCCTGATCGAGCGGTCGGCGTCGGAGAAGGCCACCGTCACCGAGAAGCCCGCCGATCCCAAATCGGCTGATACCAAATCTGTCGACACCAAAGCTGATGCGCCGGCTGAGACGGCCAGCATCCCCGCCGACGCGCGCCATCATCCGGCAGCGCCGAAGGCGGTCGCGAAGGCTGCGCCAGTCGAGTCCGCCGTCACGCCGGAGGAAGCCCGCGATGCCAACGATCTTGCGCGTGCCGCCATCGAGCGGCTGCGCAAGGAGCGTCCGCAGGACGCTGCGCGGTCCCAGGACGCCGTGCGTACCCAGGACGCTCGCAGCACCGATCTCGCCCGCCTGCCTGACCAGCAGCGTCCGGCGGCAGCCCCGGCGATCCGGCCGTTGCCGCCGCCGATCATGGTGTCGAACCCGTCCAGCGACAATGCCGATCAAGCCGCGCAGCCGCGTCCGCCCTACGCCGCCAGTGCCCAGGATGCGAATCGGCTGACGCCGCCGGCGGACATTCCGGTCCCGGTGTTGCAGGCCCCGCTCGACCTGCGCGCCGACGCTGCGATGCCGGCGCCGAAGAACGAGCGCACGTCGGTGACCGACGACATGTTCTCCGGCATGAAGTCGATGTTCCACGCCGTCCTGCCCAAGTAACGCGCAGCACGGATCTATCGTTCTCGACGCATCCTGTTCGAGCGGATCGGTAACCGCTCGTTTGAAAGCGCGCTAGCCGCCGATGCGCGCCAGCCCGCTGCGCGCGCTTCCGTCATTTGGCCGCAGCGCGAGCGCGCGATTGTAGGACGCCGCTGCCTTGGCCCTGTCGCCGAGCCGCTCATAGGCCTGGCCGCGCGCGCTCCACGCCGCAACATTGCCGGGATCGGCCTGCACGGCCTCGTCGAGGTCGGAGGCGGCCTGCTTGGCCTTGTCGAGCGCGAGGTAGCTGGTGGCGCGGCCGACCAGCGGCTCGGCCTTCTGCGGCGACAGCCCGCTCGCCGCCGTGAAATCGTCGATCGCCTGCTGATGTTGTCCGCGGCCCTGATAGATCAGGCCACGCCCGTACAGCGCTTGGATGTTGTAAGGGTCGGCGGTCAGCGCCTGCTCGAACTCTGCCTGTGCCTCATCGATCTTGCCGGAATGCGCCAGCACCTGGCCGCGCGTGGCGTGATCCTTGGCGCTGTTGATGTCCTGTGGGGTGATGGTGTCGGCGGCAGGCTTGTCGGCAGCGGCAGCCTGTTTCGGCTTGTCGTCCGAGCCCCATGATCCCAAGTCGAAGGAGCAGCCCCCGAGCGGCAGGCCGAGAACCACGGCCATGATAACGAGGTGCGCCGCACGACGGCGGTGCGCAGCTTCTGGGAGCGGGGAGCGGAGCGCCGGAACGGCCATCATGCAAAGTGCTCTTGCCGGTCGTTTTGCATGGGTACCCCGGAACACGGCTGGCTTCAAAACAACAACGCGGGCCCATGGCCCGCGCTGTTAGACTTCCATATCAGCAAAACGGTTCAGCGCGGTCCGCGACCAGCGCCTGCACCACCGGGACGGCCGCCACGGTCGCCACCGGGACCAGCGCCGAACACCGGCTTCGGCTTCATCGGCAGCAGGCCTTCGCGCTGCAGCTTCTTGCGCGCCAGCTTGCGTGCGCGGCGCACGGCTTCGGCCTTTTCGCGAGCCTTCTTCTCAGAGGGCTTTTCGTAGTGACCGCGGAGCTTCATCTCGCGGAAAATGCCCTCGCGCTGCATCTTCTTCTTCAGCGCCTTCAGGGCTTGGTCGACATTGTTATCGCGGACGAGAACCTGCACGCGGCATCCTCTTTTGAATTGATCGGTTCGGAATTCTGGCGAGGTGAAGGGGCGGCAAAAGGCCTGCCTCTTAACCCTAGGCGCGCGCATGTATCAGACAAACGCGCAGATGTCCACCGGTCGAGTGACTTTAGGGCCTAGTAAAGCCACGAAATGGGGCGAAAATGCCTTCGTGCGGCCCTGATTTGGGTGGTTTGGCGCCAGGATCGGGGCCGCTCCCGGAGTTTCAGATAACCCGGACATTGGAAATAGGGGAGATGCCACATGGACATGAAGAAATACGCGGCCGAACTGATCGGTACGTTCTGGCTCACATTCGCTGGCTGCGGCAGCGCGGTGATCGCGGCCGGCTTTCCGCAGGTTGGGATCGGTCTGGTCGGCGTGTCATTGGCCTTCGGGCTGAGTGTGGTGACCATGGCCTATGCGATCGGCCATATTTCGGGCTGCCACCTCAACCCGGCCGTGACGGTCGGGCTCGCCGCGGGCGGGCGTTTCCCCGGCGGCCAGGTGCTGCCCTACATCATCGCGCAGGTCGCCGGCGCGATCATCGCGGCCTGGCTGCTCTATGTGATCGCCAGCGGCGCGCCCGGCTTCGATGTCACCAAGGGCTTCGCCTCCAACGGCTATGACGCGCACTCACCGGGCCACTACAGCATGGTGGTGTGCTTCATCACCGAAGTGGTGATGACCATGATGTTCCTGTTCATCATCATGGGATCGACCCACGGCAAGGCGCCCGCCGGCTTCGCGCCGCTCGCCATCGGCCTCGCGCTGGTGATGATCCATCTGGTCAGCATTCCCGTCACCAACACCTCGGTGAACCCGGCGCGCAGCACCGGGCCGGCTCTGTTCGTCGGCGGCTGGGCGCTGGGGCAGCTCTGGATGTTCTGGGTCGCGCCCCTGATCGGCGGCGCGCTCGGCGGCGTGATCTATCGCTGGCTCAGCGACGAGCCGACCGGCATCGTCGCCGGCGTCAAGACTGCGTGATCCGCCAGAGCGTTTTCGAGCGAAGTGGACGCCGGTTCGCGTGAAGAAAACGCGTCAAAGCGCAAAGCCAGAGCATCGGTTCTGATTCAATCAGAGCCGATGGTCTAATGGGATCGTGGCCGCCACGATCCCATTTCCATCGATGAGTCGAAGGCGGCGGCCGGAGTGGAATTAATTACGGCTTGCGGGCCGGCGTCACTTCCGTGACGTGCCCCATCTTGCGGCCAGGGCGCGGCGTGCCCTTGCCGTACAGATGCACGGTGGCGCCGGGAACGGTGAGCCACTGCTCATAGCTCAGGATGTCGTCGCCGATCAGGTTGGTCATGGTGACATCGCCGTGGCGCACCGGCTTGCCCAGCGGCCAGCCGGCGATCGCACGGATGTGCTGCTCGAACTGTGAGATCGAGGCGCCGTCGAGCGTCCAGTGGCCGGAATTGTGCACGCGCGGCGCGATCTCGTTGACCAGCACCGTCGCTGCGCCGTTACCGGGCACCACGAACATCTCCACCGCGAGCACGCCGACATAGTCGAGCGCTGCGGCGATCTTTTCGGCGATCGCCCGTGCCTGCGCCGCAAGCTCGTCGGGGATCGCGGCCGGCGCGCGAGAAGTTTTCAGAATATGGTCGCGATGCTCGTTCTCGGTGACGTCGAAGCACTCGACCTCGCCGGAAGCGGAGCGCGCCGCGATCACCGAGATCTCGCGCTCGAACGGCACGAAGGCCTCGAGGATGGCTGACTTGGTGCCGAGGCCCTGCCAGACCTGCTCGAGGTCGTCGCCGGCGCGGATGATGGCCTGGCCCTTGCCGTCATAACCGAAGCGGCGGGTCTTGATCACGGCAGGCAGGCCGATCCGTTCGATCGCTGCGCGTAGCGTGGCGACCGATGAGACGTCGGCATAATCGGCGGTGCCGATCCCGAGCTTGCTGACGAAATCCTTCTCGATCAGCCGGTCCTGCGTGGTCTCGAGGATCTTCTGTGCGGGCAGGACCGGACGACGCGCGGCGAGCACCATCGCGGTCGCGGCCGGGACATTCTCGAATTCATAGGTGACGACGTCGACGTCGTTGGCGAACAGTTCGAGCGCCTCGACGTCGGCATATTCGGCGCAGGTCGCGTTCTGCACCACGTCGAAGGCCGGCGAGTCCGGATCCGGCGAAAACACCTGGCAGCGGAGCCCGAGGCGCGCGGCGGCAAGCACCAACATCCGGCCCAATTGTCCGCCGCCGAGGATTCCAATGGTGTCGCCCGGCTTCAGCTTCACGAGGTTCGAAGCCGTCACGCCGAGCCCTCCGGATGCTCCTTGACCGCATCGGTCTGCTGCGTGCGCCAGGCCGCAAGACGGACCGACAGTGCAGGATCGTTGAGCGCGAGCACGCTTGCCGCGAGCAACGCTGCATTGATCGCTCCGGCCTTGCCGATCGCCAGCGTCCCGACCGGGATGCCGGCCGGCATCTGCACGATCGAGTACAGCGAATCGACGCCGGACAGCGCCTTCGACTCGACGGGAACCCCGAACACCGGCAGTTCCGTCAGCGCAGCCGTCATGCCCGGCAGATGGGCGGCGCCGCCGGCGCCGGCAATGATCACCTTGTGCCCGGCCGCCTTGGCGCCCTTGGCAAAGGCATAGAGCCGATCGGGGGTGCGGTGCGCCGAAACGATGCGCGTTTCGCAGGCAACACCCAGCGCGGCCAGGGTCTCGGCGGCATGGCGCATGGTCTCCCAGTCGGACTGGCTTCCCATGATGATGGCGATCGGAGCGGTCATCTCTTCAATTCTGTGCAGGAATCCAAAAGCATAGGCCGCATTATAGGGGCGGCCCGGGCGTCATCCAAGGCGTGGCAAGGGAGTTAGAATGGACTATCCTGTCTTGGTGAATCCCGGCAAGCCTTCATAAGCAGGCCTCAACAAGGATGCGCATGAAGAAGAAGACGACGGCGGCGGCCTCCGGGGCGGCAAAACGACGAAAAGGCGCGCCCGCCGCGCGCAAATCCGCACCCGGCACGACGGCAACAAAGGGGACGGGAACCAAAGCGGCTGGAACCAAAGCTTCCACGCGGGGCGCGGTCGCGTCCGGCGACAAATCCACGATCCGCAGGCTGCGGGCGCAGCTGGCGCGGGCCCAGGCCCGGATCGAGGAGCTGCAGGCCTCCGCCGAGACCGACTTCCTGCTCGACATCCTGAACCGGCGCGGCTTCGAGCGCGAGCTCGTCCGTTCGCTCTCCTTCATCAAGCGCTATCAGGCCTCCGGCGCGCTGATCGTGCTCGACGTCGACCGCCTCAAGCCGATCAACGATGCCTTCGGGCACGCGGCAGGCGACGAGGTGCTGAAGACGATCGTCGCCGCGATATCGGACCAGGTGCGCGCCTCCGACGTGATCGGCCGTCTCGGTGGCGACGAGTTCGCGGTGCTGCTGTGGAATCTCAGCGAGACCGATGCCCGCGCCAAGGCCGCTGCACTTGAAGAAGCGATCGATCGCCTGACCTTCGTGTTTCGCGGCAGCCGGGTCTCCGCGGGCGCTTCCGCAGGCGTTGCGATCCTCACCGCGCATTCGGATGCCGATCGCGTGCTCGATGAGGCCGATCGTGCGATGTATGTGCGCAAGGCGCAGCGGCGCCATGAATCCTGAAAATTACAGCGCGCTCAGATCCTCCGGCACATCGCCGTAGGCCCGCAGCAGCTTGGCGTCGCCGAATTCGCCGATCGCGGGATCGCCGGTGCGGCTGAACGCGACGGCGCCGATGCTGCCGGGCATCCGCGACATCGTCTCGGCCCGGCGCAGCGCGATCGCCGAGCTCTGGCATTCCTCGGCACTGCCGGCGACCGGTGTGCCGTCGTCGTCCTGCATGAAGGGCAGCGCCACGTAGTAGGTTACGTCAGCCATTGCTGTGCTCCCTCAGAGATCAGGCGGCGTCGCTCGCCGCATGGGTTCGCGCCGGCACGCAGCCGGCCGCGATGGCGGCCTGCAATTCCTCGAGCTCGGCTTCCAGATATTCGTTGGCCATGATCAGCGCCTTGATGGTGCTGCGCAGGTTGCCGTCGCACATCGCGATCGCCTGATCGCAGGCCTGCTCGTAGCGGCTGTTGTCGGGCAGGGAAGGCGGTGCGGACATGGCGAAACTCCCTCTGATGGCTGGCGGCTGGATCGATATGTTCTTATTTTGTTCTTTTGGAGTCAAGCGCCGAAAAGCGCACCCGCGTCCGTTGCCGCGAACGTGAAGCCAGTGAAGCGCTGTGGATGACGGGGAAAACCGCCGGCGGATCTGAACCAGTGGGCCGCCGAACCGCCGAGGCGGATGTCAGGCGATGATGTCGGGCGTGATCTGATCTTCGATGAAGGCGATGCGGTCGCGCAATTGCAGCTTCCGCTTCTTCAAGCGTTGCAGCATCAAGAGATCCGGCGCCGGCGATTGATGCAGCGCGTCGATCGCGGCATCGAGGTCGCGGTGCTCTTGTTGCAGACGCGCAAGCTCGGCGAGGAGTTCGCGCTCATCCTGATCGTTCATGGTTGTGTATTGACTGGTAAGCACGACGAGGTTGTTGCGACCGAAGCAGCCGCTCGCCGGAATATCCTCCCTGAGCGCGCGCGGCGCAAGCCGAACCGGTTCCATAGTCACGATTAGTTACAGATAAACCGAAATGAGTGCGTGCGGCATTTCGCGTCCCCTATCGACAGTACGGCCCACTCGTGTAGACTTATTGGTCCGGATCGAACCTGAGGTTTAACGCACCGAGGAGTGTTCGCAATGGCAATACAGGCCCATCTCGTTGAGCTGGAGCGTAAGCACAAAATACTCGAGAACGAACTGCACGAAGCACTCGTTCACCCCTCCGTAGACGATCTCCACATTTGCGAGCTCAAGCGCCGCAAGTTGATGGTCAAGGACCAAATCGAGCGGTTGAGACTTTCCGCCGACGACACGGTCCACTAAGCCGGTTCCTCCGCAAATCAGCAAATAATCTGGCCTTTTACCGAGGGATGAACGCCGCGGCGCGCATCCCCCGGGAGGCCATGCTGCATTTGCTCAGAGCTCTGCCAGCTCGCCGACATGGTCGGCGACCGCGAGCGACGACGTCAGTCCGGGCGATTCGATCCCGAACAGGTTGATCAGGCCCGCGACGCCGTGATCGGCCGGTCCCTGGATCAGGAAATCCTGGGTCGCGACCGCCGGCGGCACGATCTTGGGCCGGATTCCGGAATAGCTCGGCATCAGCGCCCCGTCCGGCAGGGTCGGCCAGTATTTCCGGATCGCCGGATAGAACCGCTCGGCCCGATCGGGGTCGACGGCGTAATCGATGTGATCGATCCATTCGACGTCGGGGCCGAACCTCGCCTGTCCGGCCAAGTCGAGCGTCAGGTGCACGCCGAGCCCGCCGGGCTCCGGCACCGGATAGATCAGGTGCGAGAACGGCGCCCTGGCGCTGCAGCTGAAGTAATTGCCCTTGGCCAAATAGGCCGTTGGGATCAACGCGATCGGCATGCCCTCGACGTTGCGCGCGACGGCCGTTGCGCCGAGGCCGGCGGCATTGACCAGGAGATCGCAGGCGAGCGCCATGGGCGCCGCGCCGCCAGCCTCGACCTCGAACCCGTTGGCCGCGGCCCTGGCGTGGAGCAGCGGCGTATGGAAGGCGAATGCTGCTCCGGCCGCCTCGGCGTCGCCGCGCAGCGCCAGCATATAGGCATGGCTGTCGATAATCCCGGTGGAGGGCGACAGCAGCGCCGCGTCGCAGTTCAGCGCCGGCTCCAGCGCGCGTGCCGCCTCGCCGGACAGAAGCTGCATGTCGTCGACGCCGTTGGCCTCGGCATGAGCCCGGATCGACTGGAGTTTTTCGGTCTCTTTGGCCGTGGTGGCGACGATCAGCTTGCCGCAATTCCTGTGCGGGATGCCGTGCTCGGCGCAGTAACGATAAAGTGCCCGCTTGCCGCTGACGCACATCCGCGCCATCAGGCTGCCGGCCCGGTAGTAGATGCCGGCGTGGATCACCTCGCTGTTTCGCGACGAGGTCACCGTGCCGATCCCTTCCGCCTCCTCGATCACAATCACTTCGCGACCGGCCTGTGCCAGCCGGCGCGCCACGGCGAGGCCGATCACCCCCGCACCGACGACCACACAATCAACCCTGTCCATCTCGTCCTTCACGTCCGAACATTTCCGCGCAGCCACGCCGTTGCCGCCAACATCGTTCAGCCGATCCCATCGTTTTGGGCAAGTGCTTATTAGGCAAGTGCTTGGGCCATCTCAAATAGTTGGGGAGCCATGCCCTGTTAGGGCAGCATTAATCATGTCAGGGCAATTGCCGTACATTAAGTGGCATTTTCCAGTTGCATCCCTACGCGTTTACCCGATCCAAACCGCCGGAGCCGGACACTCGCCCCGGAAATCCGCGGGTGATTGATGGCTGGCAGGAAGTGGCAGGCGGGCGGGAAGAATTCGATTCCGGCAAGGGCCGTCCTTTGCCTGATCGCCGCCGTCGTGCCGGTCGGTGCAGCCCGGGCCGCCACCGCCGCCTTCGCACCGTCGACCTACCTTGGTGACCTCGATCCCGGCGTGGTCTGGGAGCTCCTGATCGGCAGCGTGGTGGTTGCCTCCTTCCTCGGCGCGGTCGGGCTGTGGATCCTTTCGGCTCTGCGCAAGGCCAAGCGCGCGCAATTGCGGCGCAACGCCTTCGTGTCGTCCGCCCTCAACCATCTGAACCAGGGCGTGGTGATGACCGATGCGCGCGAGCGCATCGTGTTCTGCAACGACCGCTATCTCGACATCTACGGCCTGTCGCGCGCCGACATCAGGCGCAACATGACCGGCACCGAGCTGTTGGAGCTGCGCCGCGACCGCGGCGTGCTCGACATCAGTGCCGAGGATTTCTTTGCCAGGGCCGCAGCGCCCGATGGGCTGGTCACCGAACTGCCAGGCGGCAGGGCAGTGCTGGTGAAATATTTTCCGCTGCCGAACGGCGGCTCGGTCGCGACCCATCTTGATTGCACCGACCAGCGCAAGCTGTCGCGCAAGCTCGCCTCGACCACGCAATTCCTCGAATCCGTGCTCGACAACGTCCCGGTCTGCGTCGCGGCCAAGAACATCGAGGACGGCCGCTACATCTTCGCCAACCGCGCGTTCGAGCGCTTCTCGCGCTTCTCGCGCGATCACATCGTGGGCAAGCGGGCCGACGAGATCTTCCGTCCCGAGACCGCCGCCAGCATCGACACCGCCGACCGCGCCGCGCTGGACGCGCCGGAAGGCTATCACCGCAGCGAATTCTTCGTCGAACGTGGTTCGGAGAAGCGCATCCTGGCCTCGAACCGCGTGATCGCCCGCAACGAGGCCGGCGATCCGGAATTCCTGATCGCGCTGTTCGAGGACGTCACCGACCGCCGTTCGCTGTCGCGCGAGCTCGAGAACAACAAGAAATTCCTCGAGCTCGTGGTCGACAACATCCCGGTCTCGCTGATCGTGCAGCGCGTCAGCGACGGCCGCTATCTGCTGGCCAACCGCAGCGCCGAGACGATCCTCAACCGCCGCCGCGAGGACGCCGTCGGGCTGACGGCTTCCGACATCTTCAATGCGCGCGAAGCCAAGCTGATCCTCGCCCGCGACGAGGCTGCGATCAGGAAGCGCAGCATGATCGCCGAGGAGCACCCGATCTCGACCAAGGACGGCCTGCGGCTGTTCCTGACCCGCCGCATGACCGTGCTCGACGACGCCGGCGAGCCGCAATATCTGATCAAGACCCATGAGGACGTCACCGACCGGCGCCAGACCGAGTCGCGCATGGCGCACATGGCCTATCATGACGGCCTGACCGATCTGCCGAACCGCGCCGCGTTCCTGCAGGCGCTGACCCAGATGATCGAGGCCTGCGACGGCACCGACGAGGAGTTCGCCGTGCTCTGCGTCGACCTCGACGGGCTGAAGGAGATCAACGACGTCTACGGCCATGCGATGGGCGACAAGGTGCTGATCGAAGTCGCGCAGCGCTTGCAGACCGTGGCGCGCGGCGGCGTGGTTGCGCGGCTGTCCGGCGACGAATTCGGCCTCATCATCGACGGCCAGCAGCCGGCCGCCGGTATCGCGCTGGCCGAGCAGGCCGCCGAGGCGCTGGGTGAGGATTTCGCGATCGACGGCAAGTCGGTGCGTACCGGGCTCACCGCAGGGATCGCGGTGTTCCCGCACAACGGATCCGACGCCGCCTCGCTGCTGGCCAATTCCGGCGCGGCGCTGTTTCGTGCCAAGGCCAAGTCGCGCGGCACGATCTCGATCTTCGAGCCGGAGATGGACCAGCAGATCCGCGATCGCCGCGTGCTGCACCAGGAGCTGTCGGTCGCGATCAAGAACGGCGAATTGTCGCTCTACTACCAGCCGCAGGCGGCGACCGGCGCGAGCGTTGCGGGCAGCCAGATCATCGGCTTCGAGGCGCTGGCGCGCTGGCACCATCCGGTGCGCGGCTTCGTGCCGCCCAGTGACTTCATTCCGCTCGCGGAAGAAAGCGGCCTGATCGTCGAGATGGGTGAATGGATCTTGCGCGAAGCCTGCCGGGAGGCGGCCTCCTGGGCGGTGCCGATGCAGGTCGCCGTGAACCTGTCGCCGGCGCAGTTCACCCATGGCGACCTCGTCGGGCTCGTGCATTCGATCCTGCTCGAGACCGGGCTGACGCCCGACCGGCTCGAGCTCGAAATCACCGAGGGCGTGCTGATCGAGGATTTCGACCGCGGCCTGTCGCTGCTGCGTCGGCTGAAGACGCTCGGCGTGCGCATCTCGATGGACGATTTCGGCAGCGGCTATTCCTCGCTGAGCTATCTGCAGGCGTTTCCGTTCGACAAGATCAAGATCGACCGCGCCTTCGTCATCAATCTCGGCCGCAATCCGCAATCGGCCGCGATCGTCCGCGCGGTCATCGATCTCGGCCACGGCCTCGAAATGTCGATCGTCGCCGAAGGCGTCGAGACCGAGGCGCAGCTCAGTTTCCTCTCCGAGGAAGGCTGCGATGCGGTGCAGGGCTATCTGATCGGCCGGCCGGCCCCGATCGGTCAATTTGCCGCGCTGGTCGGCGGCGACCGGCTGGCCGAGACCGTGCGCAGGGCCGGCTAGCAGGCCCGAACCGTCAGCCCGGACCCGCCGGCTGCGCTTGCCATCAGTTGCGTGTCCGGCTAAATCTCGACCTACCACACCATTTTGCCGAGAAAGGAGGGCTGCGTCGTGGCGAGATTCAACGATCCCCACCTGAAGCGTGGCCCCGTCAACGCCCTGCAAATGCGTTTGCAGGGCTGACCGGAAACTCGGACAAAATCTCTTCCTGGTCTGCCCTTCGTGGCCGTGCGGCGTCGAACGTTTGAGCGTTCGCGCCTGCATTTGAATCCCTCGCCGCGCACCGACACGCACATCCGATGATGGCTGGATGCCTCTGGATCGTGTCGTGATCGCCGGCAAGACCAGAGAATTGATCGTGACCCTCATCAATGCACGCAATCTCGGCGTGACGCTGAACGCGCCGCTGTTTTCCGAACTGAACTTCGTCGTCAATGCCGGCGACCGGATCGGCCTCGTTGCTGCCAACGGCCGCGGCAAATCCACGCTGCTGCGCTGTATCACAGGCAGCATGGAGCCCAACGAAGGCGACATCACCCGCGCGCGCGGCCTGACCGTCGGCCATGTCGAGCAGGATGCGCCGTCGAGGCTGCTGGATACCCCGTTCCATGCCGCCGTGCTCGAGGCGCTTCCCGGCGAGCAGCGCGCCAGCGAGAGCTGGCGGGTCGACGTCGCCTTGCAATCGCTCGAGGTGCCGGAGGAGTTGTGGGCACGACCGCTGAGGCAATTGAGCGGCGGCTGGCTGCGGCTTGCAATGCTTGCCCGTGTGCTGGTGACCGAGCCCGACGTGCTGCTGCTCGACGAGCCGACCAACCATCTCGACCTCGCCAAGATCGGCCGGCTTGAGGCCTGGCTGAATGCGCTGCCGCGCGAGATGCCGGTGGTGATCGCAAGCCATGATCGCGCCTTCCTCGATGCGACCACCAACCGGACGCTGTTCCTGCGCCCGGAACGGTCGCAGCTGTTCGCGTTGCCCTACACCGCGGCGCGCACGGCGCTCGACGAATTCGATGCCTCGGACGAGCGGCGCTTCCAGCGCGACATGAAAGCCGTCCGGCAGCTCCGGCAGCAGGCCGCCAAGCTCAACAACCTCGGCATCAATTCCGGCAGCGACCTTCTGCTGTCGAAGACCAAGCAGTTGAAGCAGCGCGCCGAGAAGTTGGAGGAGACGGCGAAGCCGGCGCATGTCGAACGCTCGGCGGGAGCGATCCGGCTCGCCAACCGCGACACCCATGCCAAGGTTCTGATCAGGCTGAACAACGCCGCGATCGTCACGCCCGACGGCAGGCCGCTGTTCAGGACCGGCCAGCAGTTCATCTGCAGGGGCGACCGGATCGCGCTTCTCGGGCCGAACGGCGCCGGCAAGACCCGGTTCGTCGCGGCGCTGCGGCTCGCGATCGAGGACGCGGAGGCGGCAGCCGCCGAGATCAGGGCCACCGAGTCCCTGGTGCTTGGCTATTGCGATCAGGCGCTGGCCGATCTCGCGGATAGCGACACGCCGATGCGCATGCTGACGCGGCGCTTTGCGGTCGGCGACCAGCGTGCGCGCGGCCTGCTTGCCGGCGCCGGGCTCTCGATCGAGATGCAGGGCCGTGCGATCGGGCGGCTATCGGGCGGGCAGAAGGCCCGTCTCGGCATGCTGGTGCTGCGGCTCACCCAGCCGAACTTCTATCTACTCGACGAGCCGACCAACCACCTCGACATCGAGGGCCAGGAGACGCTGGAGGAGGAATTGATGGAGCAGCAGGCCAGCTGCCTGTTGGTGTCGCACGACCGCCAGTTCGTGCGCACGGTCGCCAACCGGTTCTGGGTGATCGAAGGCAAGAAGCTGATCGAGGCCGATGGCCCCGAACATTTCTTCGCCGCGGCCGGTGCGGACTAGCGATGGAGTTAGATTGGATAGCCGTCGCCAAGACAGTGTGCCTCTCCCGCTTGCGGGGCCGTCGCAGGGGCGCTGCCAAAATATCGAAAACAACCCCATGCAAAGTAGCCGGCGGCGGCTGGCGTTCGAGCCGGCTACTTGACACGTCGGGCAACTCAGAGGCATTCTTCCAATATTCCGAAATCGTGCAAGCGTCGCTCGTCCCCGCAAGCGGGAGAGGTGGAGTGTGCCGTGAGACCGCTTCACCCAGGCATCACGTCGTTAAGCGCCGCACCTTGACGCATTTTCGTGCGAACACGTATTTCGTTCGCATTGAAATGCGATAGCCGTTGCCCATGGCGGATTATGATCTCGCGATCATCGGCGGTGGCCTGAACGGCACGAGCGTTGCGCGTGATGCCGCCGGCCGCGGCCTGCGCGTGATCCTGCTGGAGCAGGGCGATCTCGGCTCCGGCGCGTCGGGGGCCTCGCCGCGGCTGGTCCACGGCGATCTGGCGGGCCTGGAACGGCGTGCGTTCTTCCGCGTCCGCAGGGCGCTCAGGGAACGCGATGTGTTGCTGCGCATCGCGCCGCATCTGGTGCGGCCGGCGCGTTTTGCGATCCCGGCGCATGCCGAGGAGCGGCCGCCGTGGCAATTGCGGTCGTTGCTGCTGCTGTACGAGCGGTTGGCCTCGCGCAGCGGCCTGCCGCGCTCGACGACGCTGGATGTCACCCACCATCCCGTCGGCAATGCGCTGAAGCGGCCGTTCGGAACCGCGTTCGAGTATTCCGACTGCGTTGTCGACGATTCCCGGCTCGTCGTGCTCAATGCGGTCGATGCCGCGGCCCGCGGCGCCGATATCCGCACCGGCGCGCGTGTGACCCGGGCCGAGCGCGGCGAGACCTGGCGGCTGGTCGCGATCGACCGCGGCTATCGGCGGGTGATCACGGCGCGGTCGCTGGTCAATGCGACCGGTGCATGGACCGCCTCCGTCGCCGACACCGTGTTGCGCGTGCCGGCGCCACCGCTCGCGACCGTGCAGATCAGCCAGATCGTGGTGCGCCGTCTGTTCGACTGCGACAACGTCTATGCGTTCCAGCACTCCGACGGACAATTGATCTTCGCCAGCCCCTATGAGCGCGACTTCACCCTGATCGGCAGCATCAGTCATCCCTTCAAGGGCGATCCCGCCATTGTCACGATGGGCGTGCGTGAGGTCGCCTATCTCTGCGACGCGGCCAATCGCTATTTTCGCGAGCAGATCACCCCGGCCGATGTGCTGCGAACGATTTCCGGCGCCAATTCCGTCGTCGCTCCCGCGCGCCGGCGCAGCAGCGATGGTGCCGCATCGCTTGATTATCGTCGCGGCAAGGCGCCGCTGCTCACCATCTTCGGTGGCGACGTCACCACCTCGCGGCGCCGCGCCGAGCGGGCGGTCTCGGAGTTCACGCGGTTCTATCCGATGACGCCGCGCTGGACCGCAACCGTGCCGCTGCCGGGCGGCGAATTCGCGTGGCAGCGCTTCGAGACCGAGGTCGACATCGCGCGCGACCGCTGGCGCTTCCTGGGCGAGGCGCAGGCGCGGCGGCTGGTGGCTGCCTACGGGCTGAACGTGAAGGATATCCTGGGCGACGCGAAGCAGAAGGCCGATCTCGGCCCGGCCTTCGGCGCCGAATTGACCGGCGCGGAGGTGCGCTACCTCATGCGCAAGGAATGGGCGCGCTTTCCCGACGATATCCTGTGGCGCCGCTCCAAGCTCGGCCTGACCATGCCGCAAGCCGATCGCGATGCGCTTGCGGCGTTCATGGCGAAGGGCGATTGAGGTTCGGCTACTGCCTTGCCGCCTCCTGCGACCAGGCGAGGTCACGCCTGGATGGACGGCGATGTAGCCGCTCCGAGATCAGGTTCGTTGCTTGCCGGCCCTGGCCGGCACGCAGGCACGCGACGATGAAGGTGTCCTCCCACAATTCGCGTTGCGCATGGCTGCCGCCGATGCGCACCAGCTCGGGCATCAGCGGCGCCAGGATACGCACGGCGCTGTCATGGTCGCCGGCAGCGAAGGCGGCAACGCCGCGGCCGAGCCCGATCGCGGCAGGGCCGGGCGCCAGCTTGCCGTCGGCGTCGCGCGCCGCCATCTCGGCCAGTCGCGCCTCAAGCGCATCGTTGTTCGTCGTGGCTGCGACCAGCGCATGGTGCACGTCGGCAAAATGCGCACCGGCCTTCGGGAAGTAGCCGTCGCCATAGGCGGCGACATCCTTCCAGTACGGCTCGAGGCCGGTCTTGCCGGCGACCGACAGCCGCCACAGCAGCGAGGCCGTGTCGGTGTAGATATTGAGCGGCGGATAAGGTCGGCCCGCCGGCTTGATGTGCTGCTCGTAAATGCCGAGCGCGCTGTCGGCGTCGCCTTCCTCGATCGCGATCAAGGCGAGGTGCCAGGCAAGATGGCCCTGCAGGAAGCTGGTGCGATCATTCGCCGGCAGCCACGCGGAGAGGAAGCTGCGGCCTTCCGCCGCGTCGCCCTGTTCGAACAGCGCATGCGCCACCGCGTGTGCGGCGCCGGCGTTCTCCGGCTTCAGTGCGTAGCCGCGCTCGGTGATGGTGCGGCCCGAGACGAGGTCGCCGGCCTCGGTCTTGGACCAGCCGAGATAGGTGAGGAACCACCAGTCGTCGCCATAGTCGCCGGCGTAACGTTCGGAGATTGCGAGCCGCGCGGCGTCATGGTCGGACCGGCCGGAGAAGGCATAGAGGCCGAAGGCGCCGAGCAACAGCGACAGCACCTGCGCATCGCGCGGATATTCGCTGAGATGCTGTTCGGCCGCTGTCATCGCCTTCTTGCCCTGGCCCTCGATCACGGACGCGATGATGTCGATGTGCTGGCGCTCGCGCGGGCTCGCGGCCGGCGCGAGCTCGCGCGCATCGTTTGCCTTGGCGCGGGCCGCGGCACCCTCCATGTTGAGCTGGTGGACGCGGGCACGGCCGAGATGGGCCAACGCGAACTCCGGGTCCTCGGCGATCGCCGCTTCGAACGCGGCATCGGCGCCGTGCAGCGCCGCCAGCATGCGATCGACGCCGTCGACGTAGTATGCGGCGGCGCGGTCCGAGATGGTGGTCAGCTGCAGGCCGTAGCGGTCGTGAATCATCGGTTGTCCTCCCGAGTTTGGCTGCGAAGTCTAGGGCATTTTCGGTTCTGATTGAATCAGAACCGAAGCTCTAGCTTTTTGTTTTGACGCGTTTTCTTCACGCGAACCGGTTTCCACTTCGCTCGAAAACGCTCTAGCAGAGGCGCGAAAGCCGACAATATTGCGGGAGATGTTCGTGAGGCGGTTGAGCCGGTGGCGATCCGCCGCTAGCTTGCCGCCAGGATTGGACCTTGCGGGGAATCGGGGCTTGCGGACGTGACATCGGGCGAAGCGAGTGCGGAAGCGGCCAAGCCGTTGCCTGAACCGGCCGTCTCGGACAAGCCGCTGCTGCGGATCGAGGGCGTCGCCAAGTCGTTCGGCAATTTCCGCGCGGTCGACCAGCTCTCGCTCGACATTCGCGCCGGCGAGTTCTTCGCACTGCTCGGCCCGAGCGGCTGCGGCAAGACCACGCTGCTGCGCATGCTTGCCGGCTTCGAGACGCCGGACGAGGGCCGCATCCTGCTCGGCGGCAGCGACATCGCCCTGGTGCTGCCGCATGAGCGGCCCGTCAACATGATGTTCCAGAACTATGCGCTGTTCCCGCATCTGTCGGTGCGCGACAACATCGCCTTCGGCCTCAGGCGCGCCGGCATGGCGCGCCGTGACATCGCGACCCGCGTCGCGGAGATGGTGGCGCTCGTCAAGCTCGAGGGGCTCGAGAAGCGCAAGCCCGACCAGCTCTCCGGCGGACAGCGGCAGCGCGTGGCGCTGGCGCGCTCGCTGGCGCGCCGCCCGCAGGTGCTGCTGCTCGACGAGCCGCTCGCCGCGCTCGACAAGAAGCTGCGCGAGAGCACGCAAGGAGAGTTGATGGAGCTGCAACGCCGGCTCGGCATGACCTTCATCATCGTCACCCACGATCAGGAGGAGGCGATGACGATGGCCGGCCGGATCGGGGTGATGGATGCCGGCCGTCTGGTCCAGGTCGCGACCCCGCGCAATCTCTACGAGGCGCCGGCCTCGCGCTGGATCGCCGAGTTCGTCGGCGACATCAACCTGTTCAACGGCCAGGTCGCCGCCCGCGAGAATGGACGGTTGACGGTCTCGACCGCGGAAGCAGGCACGCTCGCGGTCAGCGAACTGTGGCCGCCGGTGACCAAGGAGGTGGTCAGCGTCGCGATCCGTCCCGAGAAGGTGAAGTTGTCGCGCCGCGCGCCGGCGTCGGACGCGGGCGGATCGCAGGCGATCAACCGGTTGGATGGCGTCGTCGCCGACGTCAATTATCTCGGCGGCGTCACGAGCTATCGGGTGAGGCTGGAGTCCGGCGCGGTGGTGCGGTCGTCGATGGCCAATACCGCACGGCTCGATGTCGACGCCTATCTTGCCGGCCAGCGCGTGGTGGCGTGGTTCACCGCCGACGACTGCCTGGTGCTGGAGCGATGAGCGCGCGCCGCATCTTCGCCCAGCCGGCGCGGCTCGCCGCGATCGCGCCCTATCTCTGGATGGTGCTGTTCTTCCTGGTGCCGTTCGGCTTCGTACTGAAGATCAGCCTGTCGCAAACCGCGATCGCGCAGCCGCCCTATACGCCGGTGTTCGATTTCACGGAGGGGCGCGCGGCGCTGGCGGCCGCGTTCGCGCAATTGTCGTTCGATAATTTCCGCCTGCTGCTGCAGGACAATCTCTACATCCTGTCCTATCTGCGCAGCCTCGTCGTCGCCGTAACCTCGACCGTGATCCTGCTGCTGATCGGCTATCCCATCGCCTACGGGATGGCGCGGCTGCCGCAGCGCTGGCAGGGCGTGGCGATGATGCTGGTCATCGTGCCGTTCTGGACATCATTTCTGATTCGCATCTATGCCTGGATCAACATCCTGCAGCATGACGGTCTGCTCAACCAGATGCTGCTGGCGCTGCATATCGTGTCCGCGCCGGTGGTCTGGCTGTCGACCGACAGCGCGATGTATCTCGGCATCGTCTACTCCTATCTGCCGTTCATGATCCTGCCGCTCTATGCGACGCTCTCGAAGATGGATGCCTCGCTGCTGGAGGCGGCAGGCGATCTCGGCGCCTCGCCGCTGCAGGCGTTCTGGTTGGTGACGTTTCCGCTATCGCTGCCCGGCGTCGGCGCCGGCGCGCTGCTCTGCTTCATTCCCATCGTCGGCGAGTTCGTGATCCCCGATCTACTCGCCGGCTCCAACTCGCTGATGATCGGGCAGACGCTGTGGCTCGAATTCTTCACCAACAAGGACTGGCCGGTGGCGTCCGCCGCGGCGGTCGCACTGCTGCTGCTGCTGGTGCCGCCGCTCGTGCTCTACGACCGCCTGCAACGCCGCCAGTTGGAGGGTGGCCGCTGATGGCGCGCACCGCGACCCGCCTCACGCGCTTCAACATGACGTCGCTGGCGCTCGGGCTGGCGTTCCTCTATCTGCCGATCGTCATCCTGGTGATCTATTCGTTCAACGCCTCGCGGCTGGTGACGGTGTGGGGCGGCTGGTCGCTGCGCTGGTACCACGAATTCTTCAACGACCGCGCCATGCTGGATGCGGCGTGGATGAGCCTGTCGGTCGCCGCGGTGTCGGCGACGCTGGCGACATTGTTGGGCACGCTGGCGGCGGTCGGGCTGGCGCGCGGGGAACGCTTCCGGGGGCGGGCGCTGTTCTCCGGCATGCTGTATTCGCCGCTGGTGATGCCTGAGGTGATTTCCGGCCTGTCGCTGCTGCTGCTGTTCGTGGCGCTAAGTGCCGAGCGCGGATTCTGGACGGTGACGATCGCCCACACCACGCTGACGATGTGCTTCGTCACCGTGGTGGTGCAGTCGCGCCTGGCCACGCTCGACCGCAGCCTGGAGGAGGCCGCGATGGACCTCGGCTGCGATCCGGTGCGCGCGTTCCTTCTGGTGACGCTGCCACTGATCGTGCCGGCGATCGTGGCGGGGTGGATGCTCGCCTTCACGCTGTCGCTCGACGACGTCGTGATCGCGAGCTTCACCACCGGCCCTGGCTCGGCGACGCTGCCGATCCGGATCTATTCGGAAGTGCGGCTCGGCGTGAAGCCCGAGATCAACGCGATCTGCACGCTGGTGATCGCGCTGATCGCGGTGGTTATCGTGGTCGCCTCGTTCGCCTCAAAACTGTCGAGCGCACGCGGCGAAAGCGCCGCGCCTCTGTAGCGGCCCGTCATTGCGAGCGAAGCGAAGCAATCCATCGCGCCGCAAGCGGAGAGGTGGGATTGCTTCGTCGCTTCAGCGCAAAATTGCTTTGCAATTTTGTCGCGAGCTCCTCGCAATGACGACGAGGTTGGACCGGTTCCTGGCCTCACGATTTGACGGCGCCGGCCGTCAGCCCGCCGACCATGTAGCGTTTGAAGGCGTAGTAGACCGCGGCCGGCGGCAGTGCGTAGATGAAGCCGGTGGTCATCAACAGCTCCCACGGCGAATCGTCGGCGGCGAGGAAGTTGCCGAGCGCGACCGGCAGCGTGATGTCGGTGTCCTTCGACAGCAGCAGGAACGCGTAGAGATATTCGTTCCAGGCGAGCAGGATCGCATAGGTGCCGACCGCGACCAGCGATGGCATCATCAGCGGCACATAGACCAGGCGGAATAGCTGCAGCGTGGTGGCGCCGTCCATCGTTGCGGCCTCGTCGAGCTCGACCGGCAGCTTGTCGGAGGCCTGCTTCAGCACCCAGATCGCGTAGGGCGCGGCGATCGTCACCATCGCCAGGATCAACGACCAGTGATTGTTGAGCAGGCCATAGGTGCCCATGGTGCGGTACATCGGCACGGCGAGGAATGCCGCCGGGATGAAGTAGGTGAACAGCGCAAGGTTCATCACAGCGCGGCCACCCGGAACGCGCAGCCGCGAGATCGAGAACGCCGCGGCGGTGGCGACGAACAGCGTCAGCGCGCCGACGGCGAGCGCGATCACAGCCGAATTCCAGAACTGGATCCAGAAGTCGCGCAGGAAGTAATGCTGCTGGTGGAACACGATCGAGAAATTATGCAGCGTCGGATGCGTCGGCCACAGCTTACCGGTGAACGCGTCCTCCTTCGGCGAGATCGCGAACACGAACATGTGGTAGATCGGGATCATGGTCCAGATGAAGACCGGAATGCCGATCAGCAGCAGCTTGGCCTCGGTGCCGACTTCGCGGAGGGTGGGCAGCTTCATCGCGACAACCGTTTCATCATGTAATAGACCAGCGGCAGCACGAACGGCATCGCGCAGACGATCGAGGCCATCGCCAGCGACAACTGGTCGAGCCTGAGATAGCGGATGCCCAGCGTCGAGAGCACGTGGGTGAGGTCGGCAGGCCCGCCGCCGGTGAGCAGATAGACGCTGTTGAAGTCGCCGAGCGTCCAGATCATCGAGAGCAGCGTGCAGGTGATGTAGAGCGTCTGCATCGACGGCCAGGTGATGTAGCGGAATTTCTGCCACCAATTGGCGCCGTCGACGTCGGATGCCTCGTACAGATCATGCGGGATGGCGAGCCGTCCGGTCAGCAGGATCAGCGTCCAGAACGGCAGCGACTTCCAGATGTGCACGCCGATCGCCATCGCGAGTGCGACCGCAGGATCGTTCAGCCAGTTCGGGCCGTCGTCGCCGGTGAACTTGAAGATCAGCTGGTTGACCACGCCCCATTCGGGATTGAGCATGAAGCGCACGGAGAGAATGGTCGGGATCGACGGCACCGCCCAGGGCAGGATGAAGATGACAGACAGCCACCTGATCCAGGGCCGCTGCTGGGCGAAGAAGCCGGACAGGAACAGCGCGATCAGCATCTTGATGTTGATGCCGATGACCAGGAAGATCAGCGTGTTGACGGCCGCGCGCGCGAAGATCGGGTCGTTGTAAAGCGCGACATAGCTTGACGGATGACGCGCCAGCCACAGGCCGTAGCCGACCGGATAGACCACGAAGGCGAGGAAGACGAGCAGATAGGGCACGAGCAGCACGATGCCCCAGACCTGCGGCGGCGACAGCCGCGCCGAAAGCGGCGGCGAGGGGACATCGGATGCGGAGAGCGTGATCGCCATTCGGTTACTCTGGGAAGGAGATGCCGGACGCAACCACGCTGTCGTCCCGGCGAAAGCCGGGACCCATAACCACAGGTCCCGGTCGTTGCGCGAAAGTCGTCGACCAGCATACTCCACAACTGCTGCCGCGGCGTATGGGTCCCGGCTTTCGCCGGGACGACACGGAGCAAGTGGCGGCAGTGCCGGTCATCCTTTACGTTACCCCGCGACCTGCTTGATGCGGGCGATCAGTTCGTCGACGGCTTTGTCCACCGGCACCTTCTCGCTGACGACGCGGTTCATGGCCTTGGCCCAGACGTTCTCATTGTTCAGGATGGTGAACTTCCAGTTCTTGGTAAAGTCGAACGGCGCGGTGCCGCCGGTGAACTGATTCCAGACCGCCTTGCGATGCCGGTCGGCCTGCCAGAACGGGCTCGCCTGGCTGGCCTTGGTCACCGGGAACCAGCGGCCGAGCGCACCTTCGATATAGGGCCGCACATTGTCTTCCTGCATCAGGAAGCTGATGAACTGCTTGCCTTCGGCCTTGTTCTTGGCGTTGGCGAAGATCAGCCCGGTCTTGACGTCGGAGCGATACCGGATCGTCGAGCCGTCTGGCGCCTTCGGGAACGACGCCGTGATGATGTCGTGCTCGTAGGCCTGCTTGCCGGCGGCGCGCTGCGCGTCGGTCAGCGCCGGGTTGGTCGAATCCTCGAACCACTTCGCCGCGATCGAGATCGTGAAATTGTGGGTCATCACGATCGTCTTGTTGTGGAAGGCGACGTTGTTGTCCGGGTCCTTCCAGGTCGTCGAGGACGGCGGGGTGCAGCCCTTGATGTAGGTGTCGGTATAATCCTTCAGCGCGTGGATCAGGCCGTCGCGCACCTTGGGATCGTCGACCAGGAGCTTGCCGTCGTCGTCGACCAGCTTGACGTGGTAGGCGTCCATGAAGGTGTAGAACGACTGGAACGAGTCGGTGGATTCCACGCCCATCGGCTGGCCGACGCCGTAGGTGCGCTGGCCGGTCGCCTTGCGGATCCCCGGCTGCACCTTGTCGCACCAGAACGTCCAGTAATCCTCCCACTTGGTCGGGATGTCATCGGCCTTGAAGCCGGCCTTCTCCAGCATGTCGCCCCAGATCTGGACGTGCATGCTCTGCTGCTTGAGCGGGAAGCCGTAATAGGACTTCTTCTTGGTGACGTCATTGTAGAGCAGGGCCGCTTCCAGCGTGTTCGGCGCGAAGGCGTCCTTCATCGGCAGCATGATGTCGGACAGGTCTTCGAGCTTGCCCTCGAATGCCCACTTGCCCTGGGCCTGCACATCGTAGGTGTCGGAATAGGCGACGTCGGGCACGGTGCCGGAGTCCAGCGCGGCGACGGTCTTCGGAATCATGTCCTGGATCGCGTATTGCGACAGTTCGACCTTGATGCCGGTCTTGGCTTCGAATTTCTTGATCGTATCGAGCAGCGCGTCGTCTTCGGACTTGTAAAATCCCTTGCCCCACCAGACGGTGATCGTCTTGCCCTGGGCCAGAGCGGGTGCAGTTGCGGCGAACAGGCCGACCGCAGCGACCGCAATTGATAGCGCACCGATAACCTTGGATCTCACGTTCTTCTCCCCTCATGAGGCCGGTTTTTTTAACCGGTTAGGGAAAACACTAGCGCATGCCCGTGACCCGATAAAGATGCCGCGTCGACGACTTCTGTAGGGGGCTCGCGGGAGAGCGTGGATCAGTCCCGCTACATTGATGCGGAAAGTGAATGGATCGATCAGTTCGATCCTTGGTCAGTTCGACTTTGATCAGTTCGATTTGGCATTCTCGGCCGCTGTCGCCGGTGCGTTGGCGGGTGCGCCGGCCGCTGCATCGGGCGCGGCCGCGGGCCGTGCGGCTCCGCCGGTGATGCGCTCGATCACCGAGCGCACCGCATCGCGGGTCTTGCGATCCTTCACGGCGTCGAGCAGCGGGGCGGATGCGGGCGAGCGGCGGATCAGGCTTTCCGGATCGGGAAAGATCAACGGATCGTCCCACGGGCCTTGAATCACGAAGGGCAGATCGAACGCGGTGCCGCCGGCCGCCGCCGAGGTCAGGCTGGCGACGCCCTTGAGATCGTACTCGCGCGACGGCACCGAGGCGGTGCCGGTCAGCGTGATCTTCGCCGCGGGGCTCTCGACATGGATGTCGTCGGCGGTCGCGACGCCGTCGGCGAATTTCACCGAGACGCTGAGATTGTCATAGGGCGTCGAGCCGGAGCGGAAATTGCCGCCACCGGACAGCGGCCGCTTCTCCAGCCGCCGCAGCAATTGCTCGACGTTGAAGCCGGCGATCGCGCCGTCATGCCCGTTCAGCGTCGCGGTGCCGTCCAGCGACGACGCGAGCCCGAACGGGCTCGAGCCGGACGCCGTCAGGGAGACGTTGAGGTTGCCGCGGCCGGACAGCTTGTTGATGCCGAACAGTTCGCTGGCACAGGCCTGCAGATCGACATCGGTGAACTGGAATTGCGCCCTGACGTCGGCGACCGCATCCGAGCGCGCGATCGCGAACGAACCCTTGGCGATGCCGCCATACATCTGCGCCTCGCCGACACTGAGCGCGAGCGCGCCGCCGCGCAGATTGGCGCCGAACGCGGTGCGGCCGAGCTTGGACGGGCCGACCGTCACCTTGGCGGCCGACAGGCGCATGTCGAGATCGGTCGACGACAGCGAGGAGAGGTCGAACAGCTGCCGGTTCCAGTCGCGCTGGCCGCTGGCCAGCAGGCGGAATGTCGAGATGTAGGGCGTGAAATCGAGATTGCCGGCGGCAAGCGTCGCCTGCAGCGTCTGCCGGCCGTTATTGGCGTAGGTCATCACGCCCTCGGCGACATTGCCGTCGAGCTCGACATTGACATTGGTCAGAGCGACCGAGCCGCCGACCACATTGGCGCGAGCCTTCAGTGCGAAGCGGCCGAAGCCGCCACCGCCGCCGGGCGGCGCCTGGCCCATCCAGCGCAACGCGTTGCGCAGCGACGGGCTGTCCATAGTGGCCGTGCCTTCCATCATCAGGCTGGTGCGGTTGGCGACGGTTCCGTCGAACGCAATCTTCAGCGGCGCGCTGGCAAGCCGCGCCTTGAGGCCGGAACGGTCGCCCGACAGCAGCGCGACGAAATCGCTGGCACTGATCGAGCCGTCGACGCGCTCGCCGCGCCAGTCGAACTGGCCGGTTGCGGCAAAGGAACGCGAGATGGAGGGCCAGGCCAGCGACAGGTCGATGTCGCCGAGCTGTTCGGAGATGTGGTTGGTGCCGTCCTCGTAATTCAGCTCGCCGTCCTGGATCCTGATCTCCGAGAACGACACCTGATTCTCGGCGCCGGGCGTCATCGTCTTGGCGATGGTCTCGACGAACGGGGTCCAGTTACTCTCGCCGGCGCTGTCGCGAACCACATGGATATGCGGGCGGAGCATCATGACGTCGGCAATCTCGAACCGCCGCAGCAACAGCGGCAGCAGGCGCAGGTTCGCGGTCAGCACGTCGACCTGCAAGGCAGGATCGATGGTATCGGCGCCCTTCAGCCCGACATTGTGAAAGGAGACATAGCTGCCGGGAAACACCGAAACGTCGATCGGCCCGTTGACGACGAGCTCGAGCCCAGTCACGGCGCGGATCTGCGCTTCCACCGCGCTCCGCAGCGCGTCCCGGTTGAGGAACCACGACGTTCCGACCAGCCCGACGAGCGCCAAGCCGAGAAGCGCCGCGATCGGCATCCCCAGGCGCTTAATTCCTTGGGCAATCGTCAATGACATATCCGGTCGGGTTGAGTTTTGTCGGGTCGTCGTCGAACACTGCCGGCTGCGCAATGGAAGCCGGTGCCAACCCACGCAACTTGAAGGGTTTTCTTGTCGCTTTCAAGGCCATGTTGATGTCGCAGGCCGCCGCCGGTCGCCGCACGGGGCCGTGATTGACGCATTGCGAAGATTTCGCCTAATAATCCGCTGGACAGAGCCGTTCCGCGCCCTCCATCAGGTATTCATTGCATGAACAAGGTTTATCCCGACGCCAAATCGGCACTCGATGGTCTCCTCAAGGACGGCATGATGATCATGTCGGGCGGCTTCGGCCTCTGCGGCATCGCCGAGACCCTGTCGGACGCGATCCGCGATTCCGGCGTCAAGGGCCTCACCGTCGTCTCCAACAATGCCGGCGTCGACGGCATCGGCCTCAGCCGGCTGCTGGAGACACGCCAGATCAAGAAGATGATCTCGTCCTATGTCGGCGAGAACAAGCTGTTCGCCCAGCAATATCTCGCCGGCGAGCTCGAACTCGAGTTCAACCCGCAGGGCACGCTGGCCGAGCGCATCCGCGCCGGCGGCGCCGGCATCCCGGCCTTCTACACCAAGACCGGCGTCGGCACGCTGATCGCCGAAGGCAAGGAAGTGAAGGAATTCGACGGCGAGAAGTACATCATGGAACGCGGCCTGTTCGCCGACGTCGCCATCGTGCACGCCTGGAAGGGCGACACCGCCGGCAACCTCGTCTACCGCAAGACCGCGCGCAACTTTAACCCGATGATGGCGACCGCCGCGAAGGTCACCGTCGCCGAGGTCGAGCATCTGGTGCCGGCCGGCGAGATCGACCCGGACCACATCCACACCCCCGGCATTTTCGTCAAACGCATCATCGAGGTCGGGACCGGCAAGAAGCGGATCGAGTTCCGCAACACCCGCCCGCGTCCCGCAGCCTAAAACATAGATTTTCAGGAGAGCCCCATGGCTTGGACCCGTGAACAGATGGCCGCCCGCGCCGCCAAGGAATTGCGCGACGGCTATTACGTCAATCTCGGTATCGGCATCCCGACGCTGGTCTCGAACTACATCCCCGACGGCGTCGACGTGAACCTGCAGAGCGAGAACGGCATGCTCGGCATGGGACCGTTCCCTTATGAGGACGAGGTGGACGCCGACCTCATCAATGCCGGCAAGCAGACCGTGAGCGAATTGCCCTCGACCAGCTATTTCTCGTCGGCGGATTCCTTCGGCATGGTGCGCGGCGGCCATATCGATCTGTCGATCCTCGGCGCCATGCAGGTGGCGCAGAACGGTGACCTCGCCAACTGGATGATCCCCGGCAAGATGGTGAAGGGCATGGGCGGCGCTATGGACCTCGTTGCCGGCGTCAAGCGCGTCGTGGTCGTGATGGAGCATTCCGCCAAGGACGGCGCGAAGCTGCTCAAGCAGTGCAATCTGCCGCTGACCGGCGAGCGCGTGGTCGACATGGTCGTGACCGACCTTGCGGTGTTCACCATCGACAAGCACGGCAAGGACGGCATGGCGCTGATCGAGCTCGCCGACGGCGTCACGCTCGACGAGGTCAAGGCCAAGACCGAGGCGGAATTCCGCGTCGCGCTGACGAACACCTGAGATGACCGGCGCGGGACGATCCACGATCCGTCCCGCACGATCCGACGACGCCGGCTTCATCGCCCGCATCGTGCTGGCCGCGCAGCGCGGCCCGTTGCCGCGCGGCTGGTTCGACATCGTGCTCGACCGGCCGGAGGGGGAGTGTCTCGCGTTCATGGCGCGGCTCGCCGTGGCGCGGGTGCGGTCATGGTACCATGTCGCCCATTTCCTGATTGCTGAGGTCGACGGAGTGCCGGCTGCCGCGCTGTGTGCCATGCCTGCATCCGGAACGGTCGTCGCCGCACGCGCGGCGATCGAGGAGGTTGCGGCCGAGACCGGTGCCGATGCCGACGGCATCGTCGCGCGCGGCGGCTATGCCCGCAATTGCTGGGTTCAGGGCGGCGAGGGCGACTGGCTGATCGAGCACGTCGCAGCCGAAGCGTCGCATCGCGGCGGCGGCCTGGTGCAGGCCCTGATCGCCCGCGCGCTCGCAGACGGCAAGGCCGCCGGCTATTCGCGGGCATCGATCTCGTTCCTGATCGGCAACGAGGCGGCCGAGCGCTGCTACACCATGGCCGGTTTTGCCTTCGCCGAGGAGAAGCGCGATGCGGCATTCGAGGCGCTGACCGGCGCGCCGGGCTTTCGCCGATTTGCGCGGGGGATCTGAGGCGGCGGCAAGGGGGCACGTAGAAAGCGATCATATACACCGCCGTCGTCCTGGCGAAAGCCAGGACCCATAACCACCGTATTCGGTAGTGAGCGGGATCGCGGCCCCAGCGTCGCGCACCAACCAGCACTTGGGGTAATGGGTCCTGGCCTTCGATAGTTTTCGCACGATACGACGCACCGCTATTGCGTACCGCATCTCGGTGTCATCGCCCGGCTCGACCGGGCGATCCAGTATTCCAGAGGCAGTTGTGCTCGAATCGATAAGCCGCGGCGTACTGGATCGCCCGCCTTCGCGGGCGATGACAGATGAGGAGGGACACAGCTTCGCGCTCTCGCGACATGATTGTCCGAGCTTTGCTCTTCGTTTCGCCGCTCTGAGATCAGAGGGCGCAGGGAAAGCCGGGTGCCGATCGCACCCATGGGTCCCCCGGGGAGCTGTCCGTCCGGCCGTCACATCGGCGGCCGGCGCCCGTCGCTTGCCCGCTCGCGCGCGCGATGGCAGAATTGCCTCACTTTGTGCAAGATCGGACATGGCCATGCCACTCATCCGGATTTGGGTCTATGACGGTATCCTCGCTTCGGGCGTTGCGGGCATTGTCGACGTGTTCACGGCCGCCAATTCGGTGGCGGCGAAGCGGCCGCAGCGCCACAACGGCAAGCCGTCCCAGCTGCGGTGGCGCGTCGAGTCACTCAATGGCCGGCCGGTGCAGACCGCGTCCGGCCAAATCATTGGCGTCGATGGAGCGATCAGCGCGCGGTCTGCGGCGGATGCGGTGGTGATCCCCGGGCCGTTCGTCGGCGATATCGAACGCTTCTTCGCCCGGCTCGATACGGTCGAGCCGTTGCTCGCCGCGCTGCGGCGGCAACATGAGCGCGGCACCCTGCTCGCATCCTATTGCACCGGCAGCTTCATCCTCGCCGAAGCCGGCCTGCTCGACGGCCGGGTCGCGACCACCCATTGGGCGAAGGGGCGGACCTTTGCGATGCGTTACCCGGCGGTGGATCTGCGCGTCGCCGAGATCCTCACCGAGCAGAACCGGATCGTCTGCTCGGGCGCGGTGACCACCTCGCTCAATCTTGCGCTTCGGCTGGTCGAGAAGTTCGCCGGCGCCGATCTGGCCGCCGAGACCGGCAAGCTGATGCTGATCGACGGCAATCGCGTCTCGCAGGCGTCCTATGCCAGCCGCACGCACGACACCCAGCATTCCGACGCGCTGGTGGCGCAGGCGCAAAGCCTGATGGAGAAGTCGCTGCAGCGGGGCTTCAGCCTCGCCAGGCTGGCGCGCGACCTTTCGGTCAGCGAACGCACCCTGAACCGCCGCTTCAAGCTCGCGGTCGGCGAGGCCCCGCTGCAATATCTGCAGGCGCTGCGCGTCGACGTGGCCAAGCGCCTGATCGAATCCAGGCGGCTGAAGCTCGACGCGGTCAGTGCGCGTGTCGGCTACAACGATCTGTCGACCTTTCGCCGCCTGTTCAAGCGCGAAACCGGGCTTTCACCGCGCGAATACCAGCGCCGGTTTGCGCGTGTCCCCGCGCGCATGGCGCCTGCCGGCTGACGACGCCGTGTCCGAATTTGCCCTGAGAATGGCGATACTGCCACTGCTGTCGGAAGCACCCCGCGCATAGACCTCGTGCTGGCAACAACAGGAGGTCTCTCAATGCCGATGATCGACGTCACAATTCCCGAAGGAGCCTTGAAGCCGGCAGCGGAAGCGCGGCTCATCAAGGAGCTCGGCGATATCCTGATCGGTCACGAGGGATTCGACCCGGCCAACAAGGTTGCGCAAGGCGTCACCGTCGTGTTCCTGCATCGGCCGGCCGCCGTCTACGTGGCGGGCGAGCCGTCGCCGTCGCCACGCTATCGCATCGTGCCGACGGTGCCCGAGGGGCAGTACACCGAAGCCTCCCGCGCGGCTTTGGTGAAGGACGTGACCGCTGCCGTGGTACGCGCTGACGGTGGTTCGTACGAGGATGTGGCGCCGCAAGTCTGGGTGTTTCCGACCGAGATACCGGATGGCCAGTGGGGCAGCCGCGGCGTCATTCGTCTGCTGCCGGACATTCAGGCCTTCATCGCCGGCGAGCATGAACGCAAGGTCGGCGAAGAACGCCTTGCACGGCGACGGCGCGTCAAGGCGCTCGAGCTGCTTGCGGGCGCGCTTGATGCTGCCCGCAACGGCGTCGCGTGATGCGGCACCCGGCCATGGCAATCGATACGCATTTCAGGCTCGCGGCGATCCAGGCCGCCGCGGTACCGTTCGATCGCGAGGCGTCGGTGGAGAAGGCCTGTCGCCTGATCCGCGAGGCCGGTGCCATGGGGGCAACTGGCTGCCGGGCTATCCGTTCTTCTGTCATGCGCCGACCGGGCCGAGCACCTTTCGCGCCATGGCGGAATATCTCGATAGCTCCGTCGAGATTCCGTCGCCGGCCACCGACCGGCTCTGCGATGCCGCAGAGGGCGCCGGGATCGATGTCGTGATCGGCGTTGCCGAACGCGACGCAGTAACGAAGGGCACGGTCTACTGCACGCTTCTGTTCATCGGCCGCGAGGGGCGGATTCTCGGCCGTCATCGCAAACTCAAGCCGACCTTCAACGAGCGTTCGGTGTGGGCCGATGGCGACGCGGTCGGCCTGCGGGTTCATGAGCGGCCCTATGGCAGGATCAGCGGGCTCAATTGCTGGGAGCACAACACCATGTTGCCCGGCTATGCGCTGGCGGCGCAGGGAACGCAGATCCACGTCGCCGCGTGGCCGGGACGAGAGCCCGCCGTGGCGCCGCCGTCACCCACGCCGCTGTGGCCGCGACAGCTCCTGCTGTCACGCGCGTTCGCGTCCCAGGCGGGTTGCTACGTCATCGCCGTGGGCGGCATGCGGTCGCACGAGGCGACGCCCGAACGCTATCGCGAGCTGTCGACGATCGAGTACAGCGGCGACAGCGTAATCATCGATCCACGCGGTGAGATCATCGCGGGGCCGGCGCAAGGTGAGACCATCCTGATCGCTGACGGATCGCGGGAGGTTGTTCTCGCCGCCAAGGCGCTATGCGATATCGGCGGCCACTACTCGCGCCCGGACCTGCTGCGACTGATCGTCGACCGTGATCGACAGGATCGGGTCATCGATTGCGCCTTCGCCGGGCGCGTCGCGCCAGACGTGTGGGAGTAGTGCGATCTAGTGCAAAGCAGCGTCATCTGTGATGACGCTCACGCCGACGAGCTCGATGCGCGCAACTCTGGAAGCAATTTAGTCGTCACCCGCGTGTCGCGTTAGTCCAAACGCGTGTCGCAATAGTCCAAATGTTCGGACGCAAGTGACGCCAATCAAAGACGTTTTGGCGTTTCGTCGCGTGCGCGCCGGAAATGTATCGCATCAGCAATCCGGCCAACAAAAAACAAAATCCGGATCGAAGGAGGGCGCAGCTGTGGCAAGGTGCGAATGATCTCACGACATGCCCGCCGCCGCAGCCGTCTTTGCCCTCCGATTGTCTTCATCATCGAGGATCGATCCGTGATTAAGGTTTTTCGCCGCTCGTTCGTTGCCGGCCTGCTGTCGCTTGGCCTGGCGTTGCTGTCACTTCATGGCGCCCAGGCGCAGGCGCAAGCGCAGGGGACCGACACCATTCTCGTGCTCGATGCATCCGGCTCGATGTGGGGCCTGGTCGATGGGCAGAGCAAGATCTCGGCTGCGCGACAGGCGGTCGATGCCATCCTGTCGAAATGGAATCCCGCCGATCGTCTCGGCGTGATGGTCTATGGCCATCGCTCGAAGGGTGACTGCAAGGACATCGAGCTGATGGTGCCGGTCAGCAAGTTCGATCCGGCGAGGATCAAGGCCGCGATCGACGGCATCAACCCGAAGGGCAAGACGCCGATCTCGGGTTCGCTCCGTGCCGCCGCCGAGGCGCTGCACTCGACCGAGAACAAGGCCAATGTGATCCTGGTCTCCGACGGGATCGAGACCTGCGCGCCGGATCCGTGCGCGGCCGCGGCCGAGCTGAAGAAGGCCGGCATCGGCTTCACCGCCCATGTCATCGGCCTCGACGTCGCCGACCCCGCGGCGAAGAGCCAGCTGCAATGCATCGCGCGCGCGACCGGCGGCGTCTATCTCGATGCCGGCAACGCCGCGAGCCTCACCGGCGCACTGACCAAGGCGGTGGCGGCGACGCAAGGCACCAAGGTCGCAAGCGAGGCGCCGCCGAAGCCGGCGGCCGCCGATCCGTATCTCGGCAAGAACCTCCGCGGCGTGGCGCGGCTCGCCGAAGGGCTCGATCCGATCAGCGACGAGGACGTCAACTGGGGCGTCTACAAGCGCGCCGGAGGCGAGAAGGGCGAGCACGTCAACACCTTCTACGGTGCGCCGTTCGCCGACAATATCGCACCCGGCGATTACATCGTGGAAGTGAGCTACCGGCAGCTCAAGCGCGAGTTTCCGCTCAAGGTCGAGAACGGCAAGCCGGCCGCGCTCGACGTCATCCTCGATGCCGGCTACGTCACCAGCGAAGGCTCGGTTGCGGGCGGGGCTGCCAAGGTCGACGACGTGGTCTGGCAGGTCTCCGACAAGGGCGGCAGACTGGTCGCGCAGGAATACGACGCGGTGCCGCGCTTCGTGCTCGCCGCGGGCAATTACACACTGACGCTGACCAAGGGGCAGTCGAAGACCAGCAAGCCGTTCGCGGTCGCCGCGGGTGACTCCAGCAACGTCCAGCTCACCCTCGACGTCGGCAAGCTGATCGTCACCACCACCTATGCCGAGGGCGGCCCCAAGGTCGAGAAGGACCTCGTGGTCGCCGTGCACCAGCCGGCCAAGGCCGACGGTGACGAGGGCGAGAAGGTTGCGCAGGAATACGACGCCGAATCCAAGTTCGATCTGCCCGGCGGCAGCTACGAGGTGATGGTGACGGTCGGCGAGGCCAAAGGCACGGCGCGTGCGGAGGTGAAGTCCGGCGCGCCCACCCGGATCAACGTCAACCTCAACGCCGGCGTGGTCGGGATCAAGGCCGACGGCGCCCAGGAGATCGACATCTACGGTGCCGAGCGCGACATCAATGACGAGCGCAAGCGCGTCTCGGTGAGCTATGAGGCGACCTACAACGTCGCGCTCAGCGCCGGTGACTACGTCGCGGTCGGCACCTACGCCGACGGCCAGAAGGCGGAAAAGCCGTTCTCGATCGCCGCCGGCAAGCGCCAGACGCTGGAGATCAAGCAGTAGGGTGGCTGGATCGTCCGGGCCGCGGAAACAGTGCACCTCTCCCGCTCGCGGGGGACGTCGCATCTCATCGAAGATGAGATGCGGGTGGGGGCTCTCTCCACACTGGGACTCGCGGAGAGAGCCCCCACCCCGACCTTCCCCCGCAAGCGGGAGAGGGAGCCCTTCGGCCGCTCCGTCCCTGACGCACGGCCTGCCGACAATTTGGGCAGACCGCCCGGCTAATCCCGTTCACCTCGGCCACATCTCCGCCTAGTCTGACAGCAGACGGAGGCGAAACAGCATGCGGGCGATCCTTGATCACTGCACGGGCGGGAGCAGGCGCAGCCTGCCGGCCGGCACGGATTTCATCGAGGAGGGCGGCCAGACAGGTCACCTGTTCGTGCTGCTCGAGGGCAAGGTCGAGGTCGTGAAGGGCGACAGTCTGGTCGCGGTGATCGACGAGCCCGGCGCGGTGTTCGGTGAGATGAGTGTTCTGCTCGACAGGCCGCACAGCGCAAAGGTACGCACGGCGTCCAACTGCGTCCTGTACGAATTCGACGATGCAGCGTCGTTCCTGCGGGAGCAGCCTGCGCTGGCGCTGCTGATCGCGCAGCTCCTGGCGCAACGGCTGCATGTCGCCACGACCTATCTTGCCGATCTGATGCATCAATATGCCGATCACGGCACCCATCTGGCGATGGTCAGCGAAGTGCTGCAGAGCATGATCAACCTGCCGCCGATGCAGGTCGCGCCAGGCTCGGATCGGCAATCCGATCCAAGGATGTGAGCCAGTCCGGCGCCTCGCCGAGCGGCGTTGCCGGTCGATGCAGGGGGGCGTTGAGATCGACGATCTGCGCGTCGCCGGCGGCGAGCCAGAAAACCTTCTCCTGGGCGAGATCGAGCACGATGTAGACCGGCGGCCGGCCGGGCTGCAGGCCGGTATTGAACACCCAGGTCGTCCCGATCCGGTCGAACCACGAGCCGTTCGGGATGAACGGCGATTGATGCACATGGCCCGAGATCACCATCGCCGGATGGTGGCGTTCGATCCAGCGCAGCAGCTCGACGTCGCCGAAGAAGCGCTTGCCGCCCCAGCTGATCGGGGAATCCGCCGGCGGGGCGTGATGCACCCAGACCCAGCGGCGGTGCGGGATGGCGGCTGCCTCGCGCAGCTGGTCGTCGATCCGCGCCTTGACCATCGGGCCGTCCCACCACGGGCACACCGTGAACAGCGTGTCGCCGATGGTCAGATCGTCGCCGTCGCAGGCCACGCCGAATTCCCTGACGGCGGCGACCCATCGCGCAACCTTCTCGCCCTCTGCGTTGCGCTCGTCGAGGTCATGATTGCCCGAGCAGAAGATCACGCGCGTGAGGCCGGCGAGGCGCGCGAGGTATTTCGTGACGACGACGATCTGGGCGCGGAAATCGACCGCCGAGCCGAGGTTGAGCGCATCGCCGGCGAAGATCACCAGATCGAATTGCGGCGCGGCCGCCAGCAGCCAGTCGAACTGCGGCAATGAATAATGCAAGTCGGCGACGACGAGGCAGCGCATCCGCCAGATCCAGATGCCCGGAAAGCGGGCTGGGTTCGCGAGATAATGAATTTCAAACAATCGGAATTGCAGCAAGATTTATGCCGTGCCGCGCCGATCAAGCGCGACAGATTTTCGCAGTGCATTGGGGTTTACCCCTTGGAGAGGGGGCGGACCCGCCTCTCACACCCGCGCCGCGGCGTGGGAGAACACGATCTCGATCAGTGTGCCGGTGCGGCCGCCGGTGCGGATCTGGAATTTGGCGCGGTTGGCTTCGACCAGCGCCTTGGTCAGCGACAGGCTGACGCCGCCGGAGCCGGCCTGATCGGACGGCGTCGGCGCGCGGAACGGCTCCAGCGCCGCGGCGACCTCGTTGTCGTTGAGGCTCTGGCCGGTGTCGCGCACGCGCAGCATCACCTCGCCGAAATCCGACAGCGCGGTCGAGACGATCACCTGGCCACCGGCATTGGCGAGATGGATCGAGTTACCGATCAGGTTCAGCGTGATCTGGCGCAGCGCGCGGGCGTCGGCGACAACAGGCGGCAGCGTGTGCGCGAGCGAGGTGCGGATGATGATGCGCTCGCGATTGGCCTGCGGCTGCATGACAGCGACGCAGCTCTCCACCATCTCGTTGAGGTTCTGGCTGGTGAAGGCGAGGTCGAGCTTGCCGGTCTCGATCCGCGACAGATCGAGCAGGTCATTGACAATCGCGATCACCCGCTCGCCGGAGGCGCGGATGTCCTTCATGTATTCGACATAGCGCTCGTTGCCGAGCGCGCCGAAGCGCTCGCCGATCATCACCTCGGAAAAGCCGATGATGGCGTTGAGCGGCGTGCGCAGCTCGTGGCTGATCCGCGCCAGCATGTCGGATTTGGCGTTCGCCGCGCGTTCGGCAAGCCGCCGCGCCTCGCGCAATTCGCCCTCGCTCTTCCTCGTCTGCGAGAGATCGCGGAACACCGCGAAGAAGTTCGGGCCGTCGGCGCGGGTGCGGCCCATCGTCACCGACAGCGGGATGATGCCGCCCTGGCGCACGCGGCCGAGCGTCTCGCGGCCGTGGTCGAGCAGACTGGCGACGCCGGCCGACTTCACGCTCGTGAGATAGTCGAAGATGCCGTGCTGGCTTTCCGGCGCGAACAGGTCGGCGAGATTATGCGTGATGAACTCGTCGCCGTCATAGCCGAACAGCGCCTCCGCGCTGCGGTTGCAGGAATGGATGTTGCCCTCGGCATCGAACATGATGATGCCTTCGGCCGCGGTGTCGAGGATCGCGCCGAGCTCCTCGGCGTCGGCGTGGCCGGCCTGCGGCGGTAGTGGCGCAAGCACCGGCTCGGCGGCAGCCACGGGCTTGGGCTCGTGATCCGGATCGGACAGCGCGGCCGCGACCGCGGCGTCTTCGTCCAGCGTGCGTGAGAAGATCAGCGCCAGCGCGGAATCGTCGTCCCAGGTGATGGTGTGCAGCCGTGCCTCCGCGGACACGGACTGCGCGCCGTCGTCCGCGTTCTGGTTCGCGGAGATCGTCACCGGCGTGCCGGTGCCCGACGTGCTGCTTGCCTGCGAGACGCCGGGCTCGACATAGAGCGCGTCGAGCCCGCCGGCGGCTTCCAGTGCGTGCAGGCTGTCATAGCCCATGCGGGCGAGGAAGGCGTGGTTGGCATAGAGCAGGCGGTCGAGCCGGTAGATCAGGATGCCGACCGGCAAGAGATCGAGTAGCGCGCGGTCGCGCCGGGACTCTCCGCGCGGTGCGGGTTCCGTCGCGGCGAGCCAACCGGCCTTTGGCGCGTCGGCCGGCGCATCGAGCTGCGCGATCGCTTCTTGCTGCTGCGGCGCCTCCGCCTCCGGTTCGCTGGCGGGCGGCGCTTCGGCAATCGCCTCCGTGTCGGCGGGCTCGTTCGTTGTCGCGGTGAGGCCAGCCTCGCTCTCGAGCCGCGCCGACAACTGGCGGGCGAGCTCGTTGAAGGCGTTGTTCTCGACCGGCGTCAACGACGGCGGCCGCGTATCACCGGCAAGACGGAACGGCAGCACATTCTGCGGCGGGTCGTGGCGCACGTCGTTCGTTTCCTCCTGCGTTCCTCCTGTCGTTTCTTGCGGCGTTTCCACGGCGTGATCCGGATCGGCTTGGTGTGAAGTCTCTGCTGCGCTCGGCTCGGTCAATTCCTCGGGCGGTGCTGCGGTCGGGTCGGGCGGCGGAGCAACATCATGCGGCGCGGCGGGCCCGGGCGGCGCGGCGGTGCGCGGCGCGATCGAGCCGCTGAAGAACTCATAGCGGCGCAATGCGGCGAGTCGCGCAAGCCCGTCGAGGTCGCGACACACACCAAAGCCACGGTAGCCGGCGAAATTCCGGTTGCGATCGAACACCGGCAGGCCGGACAGTTCGACCGGCAGCCGGCCGCCGCCGTCGACCGGCCAGTGCAGCGTGATGCCGCTCCAGGTGTCGCGGCTGGCGACCGCCTTGAGGACGCGGCCCTCGGGATCGAGGCCAAAGCTCTCGGCGATGTCGCTCCAGAGACGGCCGAAGCCTGCCGCGGTGTGCAGGCCGATCAGGCGGGTGAATTCGTCGGAGCCGAGCGAGAAGCGGGCCTCATGGTCCATCTGCCACATGAAGCGCAGCGGATGCCGCCGCACCGGCAGCGGCTCGTCGAGCCAGGATGGCGGCGTCATCGGCGCCAGCGTCGCAGGCGCCGGTTCGGCGGCAGGCGGAGGAGGTGGCGCATCGGCGATCGCATAAGGCGAGGGCACGGCATCGGCCGGTGGCGCCGATGCTTCTGGAGTTGGCGCGTGTGCCGTCTCTTCGAGAGCGGGCGTGGGCTGCGGCTTGGGCGCTTCGATCGGTGCCGCAGCGGGCACCTCGATCAGAGCTTCCGATAGCGGTTCCTCGACCGCGGCAGGTTCGTCAGGCGTGGTGTCGAGAGGCGCGGTCTCGACCGGTGCTTGCTCTGCATGCGTTAGTTCGGCCGACGCGAGCGATGGAGCAGGGTGCGCGAGCGCTTCGACCTGTGCCTCAGCGGGCACTTCGATGAGCGCTTCCGATAACGGCTCCTCGACGGCGGCAGTTTCGTCTGGCGTGGTGTCGAATGCCGCGGCCTCGACGGGCGCGGTCTCGACGTGCGTCTCTTCCGACGCGGGAGATGGAGCCGCGCCCGTAGGCTCGGATTCAGCCGCGCTGGCGATCGGCTCGATCGCGATGCGCTCTTCCAACTGCGGGTCGAGCGCATCGAACAGCGTGAAGCTGGCCGGCGCTTCGCTTATGGGCGCGGGGGCTTCTTCACGCGCGGTTGGCGGTTCGACGGCGGCCGGTGCTGGTGGTGGCTCGACTGCCGCGGCCTCTTGCGGCGCTGCTGCGCGTCCCGGTGCTTCCGGTGCAGCCGTCTCCGGCGCAACCGGCTCGGGCTCGATCGGTGCCGCCGGTTTGGCGGCGAGATGCGCCGCGGGCTTGATCAGCGCGATCAGCGCGCGATCGGCGCCGTGGCCCATCCGCTGCAGCACGACGCGGCCGATCGCAACGCTCGCTGCCGCGCGGCCCTGCGCCAGCGCTTCGTCGCGCGCGGCATCGAGGCCGGCTTCGGTGAGATCGTGCAGGCCGGGCAGCGAACGCGCCGCCTCGTTGGTTGCGACCAAAAGTCCGTCGCCGTTGAAGGCGGCCGCTGGACGCGGCAAGCCTTGCACCAGCCGCAGCAAGCGCTCGGCGAGCGGCATGTTGCGGCCGATCGCATTGAGCGCGCTCATCAGGATGCCGTGGCTGCCGTCTGATAGCTCGATCCGCCTGCAGCCGCAGGTCGCGAGCATGCCGGGCGCCGCGCCAAAGCCGCGCAGCCGCTCCAGCCGCACCGCGCCGCCTGCGTCGAGGCTCGGCCCGAGCCGCGCGACCTGGCGGCGATGTGGATCGGCCGGGCCGAAGGCGCGCTTCGCCAGATCGGCGCCATTGGCAGCACCGAATACCTGCGCGCCGACCGGATTGGCCCACAGAATCCGTGCGCCGTCGGCCGACCACAGCCATGCCGGCAGGCCGCTCGTCGCATGGTCCGCCAGCCGCACGTCGCCGAGCGCCTGGATCTGGAATTCCGCGTCACTCATCACGCAAGATTTGACCGCATGGTTTGGCTTCTTCCTTAGCTTTGCCGGATCGCCGGCGGCCACAGGACGACAGCCTTAACAGAAGGTTAGTATCGCAACTGGGGGGCGGCAGGTCCATGTCCGCGGCCAGGGTGTCCCGCCTTAAGCCGGGATAACGTTAACTTGGCTGAACGATCCACAGCCGTTTGGCGTTGTCGGGCAGAGAGAGGCGGCTGCGACAGCGTGTTGCGGAGCCATCGCGGCGTCGCGTCATACCTGCGATTGCAGTGCCACGATATGTTTTGCTGTCCAGTCTACCTTGTATTTTACCCTGGCCCGTAAGGCCAACCGGCGGGCCGATCACCAAGCGAGGGAGAGCGACCATGAGCGACAACGGGCGTGACCATTTCGAGATCCCCAAATTCGAGATTCCCAAGGACATGCGGTCGATGGCGGAGGCGAGCTTCGATCAGGCGCGCAAGGCCTTTGAGCAGTTCGTGACCAACGCGCGGGACACCGCCGGCAAGATCGAGGAGCGCAACGCCACGATGCGCGCCGGCGCCAAGGAGCTTTCCACCAAGGCGCTGTCCTACGCCGAGAAGAACGTGCAGTCGTCGCTGGACTACGCCCAGTCGCTGCTCAAGGCCAAGGACCTCACCGAGGTCATGCGGCTGCAAAGCGAATATGTGCAGGGCCAGATGCGCTCGCTCGCCGAGCAGGCCAGCGAGATGGGCCAGGCGGTCAGCCGCGCCGCGATGGATGCGGTCAAGCCCAAGAGCTAACCGAGAGCTGACGAAGAGCTGACGGAGTGTGGCAGGGCCCAACCCTGGTCGGGGCGCGGTAATCCCATATTCCGCCACATAAAAAATGTGGCGTTGCACGCGATCGTACGTTGCGTTGCACAAAATTGACATGATATGGGTGTTTATTAGGCGTGCCCGACGAATGGCACTCCCGTGAATCAAGGCAGCGTGATCCATTTCAACGTTCCCGGCCCTTGTGTCTCCGGGACGTCCGCAATGGTCACATCTACTCACCCGTTGCGAAGGATTACACGTATGACCAACCCGTCCGATCCGTTTTCCGCCTCGATCATCCCGTTCGAGGTTCCCGAGCAGATGCGCGCGTTCGCCGAAAAGGGCGTGCTGCAGGCCCGCGACAGCTACGCCAAGTTCAAGGACGCTGCCGAGACTCACAACTCGACGGTCGAGGCCGTGTTCACCTCGGTGAACAAGGGCGCCACCGCGTATTCGGCCAAGCTGATCGAGTTCTTCAAGGCCAACACCACCTCCTCGCTCGACTTCGCCCAGGAGCTGTTCAGCGTGAAGTCGCCGACCGAAGCGATCGAGCTGTGGACCTCGCACGCCCGCAAGCAGTTCGAGACCTACACCGCGCAGGCCAAGGAACTGGCCGAGCTCGGCCAGAAGGTCGCCACCGAGACCGCCGAGCCGATCAAGGCCAGCGCCTCGAAGTTCTACCAGCAGCCGGCCGCCTGATCTCGGCCAGCATGAGATAGCGGAAGGCCCGGGCCGATGCGGTCCGGGCCTTTTTGCTGGACGGGGCCGTGGAATGGCCCGAGATAAGAGCGGAAATCAGCCCGTTACGGCCTTGCCAAAGGCGGGCGTTGCACCTAGTTTCCGCCGAAATCGCCGCCCCCTTTTTGCGGGGCTGTGCGTCAGGATGCAGTTGTAGCTCAGTTGGTTAGAGCGCCTGTCTGTGGAACAGGAGGTCGGTGGTTCGAGCCCACCCAACTGTACCATCCACACCATCACCCAACGCGACGTCGCAAGTTCGGGCCATCGCAAGCTTGCCGCCTCCCTTGATCGCCGGTGGCGTGTCATCTCGCCTGCTTGCACTTCTGCGTGCGTTCACCCACACTCCACGAAACGACGTCTTAACGACGCCTAGTGACACCTTTGGGGGATGCATGGGGATCGCCGGTTCAAGGAGATTTTCGTTTGCGTTAGCGCTCTCGATCGCCCTTGCAGCTTTGTTGCTGCCGGGCCGCGGTGAGGCTTACACGCCCGATCAGCAGCAGGCCTGTACGCCGGATGCGTTCCGGCTTTGTGGTCCCGAGATTCCCGATGTCGATCGCATCACGGCCTGCATGATCAGGAACAGGGCGCAGCTCTCTCCGGCCTGCCGCGTGTTCTTCCGCGCAGATCCCGACCCGCGCGAGGCGAGCGAGCGGCGGCCTGCGAAGCGGAAGGTCTCCAAGTTGCACAAGGCGAAGAAGTCCACCCACTGACGTCCGCCCGCTGAGCTGGTTCCTATCACGCGCACGCGACAGCCGCGAGCCCGGTGCGTTGTCTTGACGCGAACCGGTGTGCGCTGATCGCTCGGCGGCAATTTCAAGACCGTCATGCGCGACAGACTGACGCCTTGTGACGCTGTCACGCAGCATCATCTCTGGAGCTTGTGTTGTTTGCCAAATCCGTTTCGCGACGGAACGGATGGAGTGAGGCGCGTGAGCGAATACGACAAGCAAGAGATCGATCGGCACTTCGCCTGGTTCGAAGCCAAGCTTCCGGAAAAGCCGGCACGCTTCGTCGCGTGGCTGCGCAAGCCGTCGTCGCGCTACGTGCGGATTCCGCTCGCGATCCTCCTGATCATCGGCGGCATCTTCAGCTTCCTGCCGGTGCTCGGACTCTGGATGCTGCCGCTCGGACTCCTTTTGTTCGCGCAGGATGTGCCGTTCTTGCAGAAACCGACGGCGCAATTGCTCGGCTGGATCGAGCGCAAGTGGATCGCGCGCCAGCGCGCCAAGACTCGCGCCAAGACTGCCGAAAAGCGCTAGGCGTGAGTCTTATCAAGCGCTTAGCGCTTCCATTTTCGGTTGTGTCATAAGTTGAGTGTGACTCAAAAAGCAGAATGCACCGGTAATCTTGGCCGCTTTGCGGATTGCAAGAAGTTTCTTCTTTCGCGAATCAGCATGCTGATTCATTTTCGCCTCCTGGGGTCAATCTGGAGGCCAACGTATGAACGTGATTGTTTTCGCTTCGCGTAAGGGGGGCTCGGGGAAAAGTACCCTGGCTGCTCACCTCGCCGCGCAAGTGCACAAGGCAACGAAGCCCTGTCTGCTGATCGACGCCGATCCGCAGGGCTCGCTGACGCTCTGGCATAAATTGCGCGGCACCAACGAGCCGGCGATCAAGACGGCGGTGAACTCGGTCAGCGGGATCATTGCTCAAGCCAAGCGCGACGGCATCGAGTGGGTGTTCATCGACACGCCGCCGAATTTGTCGGCTGTGGTCGACGACTCCATCAAGAACGCCACGATGGTGATCATTCCGGCGCGGCCCGGCGTGTTCGACGTCAACGCGGTGCAGGAAACGATTCAGACCTGCCGCTCGATGCGCAAGCCCTACGCCGTCGTGATCAACGGCGCGCCTGCGCAGCGTGACGGCGCCGAAAGCCGCATCGTCGCGATCGCGCGTGAGGCGCTGGCGAAATTCCGCGCTCCGGTGTGGAGCGGCCAGATCACCAACCGCGCAGACCTTCTGATGGCGCTCGGCCAGGGTGAAGGCGCGCGCGAATATTATGCGGAAGGCCGCGCTGCCGCGGAGATCAATCGGCTGTGGGCCGCGATCGAACGCTCGATCAAGGCGATCCGCGGCACGGCGTCGGCGTCCGGCGCGATGCACAAGCAGGCGGCGTAACAACGCCGCTTTGGTTCGAACTGGAAAGAAACGCGCGGCACTCGCGCGTTTTTTGCGTGAGCGTCATTGCGAGCGCAGCGAAGCAATCCATTTTCCCGCGCGTGCGGAGCAATGGATTGCTTCGTCGCTTTGCTCCTCGCAATGACGGAACCGGATCGCTACGCCACCATCAGCAGATAGAACGCGATCACCGGCGCCAGGGTCAGGATCACCGACCAGATGCCGACGGCCCAAAGAATATCCTCGGTCGTAAAGCCCGGCTCACCCGGCCTCACGGCAATAAAACCATTCCTCGAATTCACGACGCCCCCGCGTTGGTCTTAAGCGCAATGCGGAGACTGATACGCGAGCGGTTTTAAGATCCCGCCCGGAATTTCGCTGGCATTTGCGGGCGGGTGCTACTTCGGATTAACCACAGCCCGGGCGGGCCGCATCCGGCGGGAGGGCGAAAGCCTCAGTGCATGCCCCCGTCGCGATCGCGGATCGCGCCGAGATGCTCGTTGATCCGGAACACGATCAGGATGAACTCGGCGGCGATGCGCGACAACACGATGCCGACGAAGATGCTCGCGATCGACGCGAGCAACTGGATGAAGCCGACGAACGGGCTGATCGCCATCGCGGTGAGGCTCCACAGGATGCCGGAGATCCCGAACAGCACGATGACCGCGATCACCAGCCAGTAGAACGTCTTGATGATCGTGGGCGTGATGAAGCGGTCCCACTGAAATAGATCCTGGAAATCGAACATCATGGTTCTCCCGGCCAGCCGAAATATGATTCGCGTCTCGTTCATCCTACTGCGTCACCCCCGGCGTGATCACTTCGTCCCGGCAGCCTGCGCAGCAGGCGTCGGTCAGGACGAGGCGTTTCGCCGGGCCAATGGTTCGGGGCGGCGCCAAAGCGCCTCCGCACCCAAAGGGATCGATACCGCAGAAGCCCAATCAGTCTCGCCAAGCCAGGCCCGGGACCGGGCGCCGGCAGTCCAGGGGCGAGCTATGCGAGTGGGCTGGTTGTGATTGCTGCAAATAACGGCCACAATCGGGCTTCCCTCCAGCATATCCTCACCCAATGACCACGCTGACCTTCGAAGACTTCAAGCCCGGCCGTTTCGGCACGTTCGGCCCGCGCCACGTTTCGCGCGAGGAAATCCTCGCCTTTGCCGCCGAATTCGACCCGCAGCCGATGCATCTCGACGAGGAGGCGGCGAAGAAATCCATGCTCCGCGGCCTGTCGGGCTCGGGCTGGCATCTCGGCTCGCTGATGATGCGGATGATGTTCGACGGCTTCATCGGCCGCACCGCATCGCTCGGCGCGCCCGGGGTCAACGAGATGCGCTGGGTGGCGCCGCTGCGTCCGGGCGACGATTTGACGCTGGATGTCGATGTCGTCGAAGCGCGCGTCTCGAAGAGCCGTCCCGAGACCGGCATCGTCACCTTCAAGAGCACGATCCGCAACGCGCGCGGCGAGATGCTGTGCGAGATGGAGGCGCCGATCATGATCGGCCGCCGTGACACTGCGAGCGCATAGGAGAGATCATGCGCTTTTTTGAAGACATGGAAATCGGCGCCCAGCGCGCGTTCGGCTCATTCACCTTCACCGCCGAGGACATCAAGCGGTTTGCCGCGCAGTTCGATCCGCAGCGCTTCCATCTCGACGAGGAGGAGGGGCGCAAGTCGCTGTTCGGCGGGCTCGCCGCATCGGGCTGGCACGTCGCCAGCGTCTGCATGAAGCTGCTGGTCGCCGACGGCAAACGGCTTGCCGCCGAAGCCGCCGCGCGCGGCGAGACGGTCGCGGTCTGGGGGCCTTCGCCGGGCTTCCGTGAGCTGCGCTGGATCCGCCCGGTGCTGGCAGGCGACACCATCAGCTTCACCAACCAGGTCGAGACCAAGCGAACGTCCGAGAAGCGGCCGGAATGGGGCATCATTCAAGCCCGCAACACCGGCGTCAATCAGCGCAATGAGGTGGTGTTCTCATTCCTAGCGACCGCCTTCGTGCCGCGCCGGAATCCCGGTTCCTGATGTTGCCCCAGCACCTCTGATGTTGCACGGACGCCATGGTTGGCAGCTACTTCTGCTGCCGACGTAGTTGTGCGTTGCGTGGAACTCATTTTTTGCTAACGCATTTTGAACCTTTATCCCTGCCTTATGGCCGGGGCACGAGCACTTGAGCGAGCACTTGGGCCGAACACCTGGGGACGACTATGGCAGATCGCAGCGCGCTGAAACTCGTCGGCATTATCTTTGCGACGGTAACGGTTGTCGTGATGCTGGCCACCGGAATGGTCGTGAAGGGCTTTGCCGACGGCAATTACTCCTTCGAGACCACTGCGAGCATCGACCGCTGATTGACCGTCTGTAATCCACGGCGCTCGAGCGAGCGCCGGGGCGCGCATTTGCGCTTTCAATGTGACCGGTCGGCAGGCTGCGTCACACTTCTCCCGATCCCGATACTTAACGATTCCAGATCAGCACCATCACGACGGTCGCGGCTGCCAGGATGCCGAGGAACCGGATCATGATCGTGCCGATGCCCTGCTGCGGCTGGCGCAGCGGTATAGGATCGGCGGCGTTATCCGGCCGGACGCTCTGCATGAATTCTCTCCAAATGGACGCCCCGCCAAGGCGCGGTCCGGACGCGAATTCCGGGTTGGACGCGGGCTCGGCATCTCAAGCTCAAATCGGCTTCTGCAAAGATTGACGCCGCGGAGTTTACACCGCGCTGAATAACGAATCGTTCTGCGCTGGATCGGCCCGCGCAAGACGAAGCCGCCGCCCCCTGTTCGGGAGGCGGCGGCCATCAGTCTGGAAAACTGATCGGGATCAGCTGTTGCGCAGGCCGTCGGCGGCGCGCTTCCACTGCGAGACGTTGTCGGCGATCATCCGCGTCGACTTCATGGCGGCCTGGCTGAGCTGGGCATAGCCGGAGATCTCGCGCTGGACGCGCTGGCCCTCGGCATGCAGCAGGTCGCGCAGGCTCTCGAGCTCGCCGATCAGCTTCTCGATCTCGGCGAGCGAGGTGCCGGCGACGCGCTGGATCAGCGAGTTGACGTTGCTGACGGTGGCATCGGTATTGGTGTCGGTCGGCGCAGTCTCCGGGCTCGCCACCGGGCGGCGCAGATAGGCGATGTCGTTGCGCACGAAGTCGCGGATGCCGGCTTCGACTTCCGAGACCGCAGCAAGGTTGGAATCGACCTCGGAAGTCGTTTCAGCGGCTTCCTCGGTACGGTTGGTGGCGTTCATCGGCTTTCCCCTGGTTCGCAATAGCGAAGCGCGGCTTGTCCCCCGCACGACGAATTGATGAAGTTACGGACCTATCAGTGCCGCCGAATTTGACCGCATCTGGGCCAAGTTGGGGCAATGCCTGATCATTAACGCGACAGGGCTAACAGATCGTTCACCATGAGCGCTTGTAGCCGGCGCCGATGCTCTTGTTGATCGTGCCCTGGGGGGTCTCGCCGACCGAGCCGGAGACGGTGACGCCGTCGAACAGCTTCTGCTCGGCGCCGACCCGGCGCAGCCATCTGTCATCGGAGGTCGACAGCGTCTGGCCGGCAGTGATGCTGGTGCCGGAGTCGGTCACGGACAGGCGTGCCGACTGATCGGTATCGTAGCTGCGCGACGGATTGCCAATGATGCCGGGCACCGGGACCACGCCCTGCTGGATCAAATTGTAGCCGCTCTGCAAGGTCAGCGAATACTGCTCCGACAGCGGCACCGATTTGCTGAGCGAGGTGCCGACCTTGCTCTGGTCGGCGCCCGGATCGACGCGCGCCTCGACCGAGGTCTTGTCCCAGATCGAAGCCACGCCACCCGTCGAGATCGAAGCCCAGGCCGAGCCGCCGGATTGCGGCAGGCTGCCGCCATTGGCGAGCCGCTCCGACAATTGCTCCGACGTCGTGATCGTGCCCTGCTTGGCGACCGTCATGTCGGCGCCGATGCGGGTGTCGAGGAACGGCGAGATCGACTGTTTGACCGACACCGCCGACGAGCCGTTGGCGTTGTTGTTGGTCGACCAGGACGGATCGTTGCCGGCGATGCTGCTGGGTTTGGCCGCACTCTTCGGCGCCAGCGTGGGCAGGCTGGTGGAGTCGGTATCGAGCTGGCTCCAGTCGAGCTTGCTCTGGTCGATGTCCTTCAGGATGTCGGCGTCATTGGCGTCGGCCGCCGGCGGCGCCTCGTCGGCCGCAGCCTCGGCGTCATCAGCGGGGGCGCCTTTCGCGCTGTCTTTCGCGATGTCCTGGGCGGCGGGAGCGATCGGCCATGGTGAGGTCTGCGCCGTGGCCGAAAGCGCTATCGCCACGCTGAAGCCGGCCGCCAGCACCGGCAGCCTTGCCCAGCCAAATCGTGATGTAGAAGTCATTCCCAGCCCGCAGATTCCAGCGCCGCAACATGCGGTTTTCTTGGTGCGAAATTGTGGCAGCGCAGCGCTTCAGGCAAGTGAGAGCCGCGTGATCGCCTAAGTGATCTCGCCCAAGTGATCGTCATGTCCGGGACAAGCGCGCGCGTGCGCAAGGCTCCCCGCGCGGCCGGTTCGGGGCTGGTAAAACCGGCCGCGTCCCGCCCGGAGCGCCGAACACGCGAAGACGCGCTTCGCGCTCGAGCCCGGACATGACGAAGGCGTGAAATCGTGGATCCGTCAGACCGCGATGCGCGGCAGGTGGATCGGGTAACCGACGGTCTGCTCGACCAGGTCGAAACTGTCGACCAGCACGCGGAAGCTCGTGAGCTTGCCGGCCTTGAACTGCGCGAAATGCGCGATCCTGAGCGAGATCGGCTTGTTGGAGTCCAATGCCGTCAGCGAATAGCGCAGCATCGAGGCGGCGGAATCCGCGCCCAGCATGATCGACTCCCGATCGAAGCGGTGAACCCTCAGGTTCTCGCCGATCTGCCTGATCACCTCGAGCACGGCGGCCTTGCCGCGGCGCGAGCCGAAAAAGGAAAACAGGTCGATCGGCCCGTAGATGGCCCATTCGACCTCGTCATCGAGCAGCGGCTCGATGTCTGCAAGCTGGCGTTCGTTGATCGCGCGATGCAATGCGCGCGAAAAACGCCAGAGGCTGTGCTCTGTCATTTTGGTCTCGTCCTGAAACTGGATTTTCAAAGCAAACGAATGGCAGGCGGTCAGCGTCGACGCCCTGCCAGGTTGCTGCACGTCACTATTACGGCCTCAAATAGTGCGGAGCGGCCAAAACGCAAATGACTTTTTTGCAATGCACAATTGCGCCGGTTTTGACCGGAATGTGACCGTCCGTCTACAGACCCGTCCAATGGAATCGGAGCGGGGTCCTGGATTCCAGTTTTGACGCGTTTTCTTCACGCGAACCGGCATCCACTTCGCTCGAAAACGCTCCGTAATTCAGCGGTCGCGCTGCCGCAGCGGCTGCCGCTCGATCACGATCTCGGCGTCGCGGATCGCCACCACCGCGAACAGCAGCGCGCCGCCGATGCCGCCGATCGCGGCGCCGAGCGGCATGAAGGTGAAAAACACCAGCGTTCCGCTGTCGAGACCTGAGGTTTTGGCCAGCCCGATCCAGGTGAGCCCGGCTCCGATGCCGAGAGCGGCGCCGCCAAGGGCGCCCAGTGCAAGGCCAAGCACAGCGAGCAATGCGACTTTCATGGTGATTTCAGCCCCGACCGCAACAAGCCCAGTGATAGGTCAGCGCCGGGCCTTCGAGGTTCAACGCTGGCGGGGACGAATTTGCGCGGCGGGGGCGTCGCCATGCGTTGCCCGGCCTTTCGGGAGCTAGCCCGCGATTTGCCCGGTCAGCGCCGCTGCGACATCACGCTCCAGCACCTGCTGGACGAGGTCGAATGTGTCGATGATCTCGCGGATCTCGGTGATCTTGCCGTCGCGCAGCGTGTAGAACACCGCGACGTCGAACTGCACGACGCGGGCGTTGTTGCGCTTGCGGAAGAACACCCGCAGCTGGGCCGCGACCTTGTCGCCTTCGGCCACCACCATCGGCGCCTCGTAGCGCATGTCGGAATAGCGCTCGTGGATCGTGGTCCACATCTGGCGCAGCGCGGCCTTGCCGCGGTGCTGGCCCATATGCGGAAGAATGTCGATCGGGGCGTTGGCGAGAAACGCGACGTCGTCACTGCAGCGATCGAGCGCGCCCTCGATGCCGCCGGCATAATAGACGTCGAGGAAGTTCAAGACGCGTTGCCGGTTCAAATCCTCGCCCATATTCGACTCCGCCGGTTCAGTCCGACTCGCCTTCGACTGGCCCTGGCCCGCATTGTGAACCGAAGCGTTCCACTCTCAAACATATGTTTTGACGCACGAGACGCGATCAGGTTCGGCAACCCCAACGTGCATTGCGGCACAACATGCGTGCGGTTGCTCCGGGGTGCCATCCCGACATGGCAAGAAACTGAACTGATGAAACTGAACTGATGAAACTGAACTGATCGCGTCTCGACGACGTGAAGCGCGCGGGGGCAGGTGGCCGCGAATTCATGAGAACTCCCCGGGCGTTTCACGTTGGCCCTGAAGCGGCGGGAACCGGCGGGGCGGCTCAGCCGTTGATCCCAGAGAATTCCATTGGAGCCGTATCATGAAATCCCTTCTTCTCGCGTTCGCCATTGCCGTTAGTGCGCTTGCCGCAACCTCGCCCGCCGATGCCAAGGGCTGCATCAAGGGTGCGGTCGTCGGCGGTGTCGCCGGCCATTATGCCGGCCATCACGGCATGCTCGGCGCCGCCGCCGGATGCCTCTACGGCCGCCATCATGCCAAGGAGCAGGAACGTCAGCGCCAACAGCCGCAGGCGCAGCGCTCGCAGCAGGAAAAGCTGTAAGCTCGGTTGCGTGAAGTCCCAGGTTCCGGGAACGCCGCCCGCACGGGCGGCGTTGTCTCGTGCGTACCGGAGACGATGATGACGAAACCGCTGAACAAGAACATCCAGCCCGTTCCCGACGACAACAGAAGCCACAAGGGCCCCGGCAGCGCCCCCAGCGTTCCCCTCGACACCACCAAGGGCCATCGCGACGACGAGAAGCACAACATCCGCGAGCAGGCCGCGCACGGCAATCTGATCCAGAACACCAGCAACAAGCGGTCGGGGTAGGGCGCGAGAGGCGGTCGGGCAGGCCGAGAGGTCGCGGCATATTCCACCGTCGTCCTGGCGAAAGCCAGGACCCATAACCACAGGGTTGTGTTGTTGCAGCGAGTTGGGCCCCCAGCGTCGCTCAACAATGGGCAGTCGGGGTAATGGGTCCCGGCCTTCGCCGGGACGACGCGGGTGGAAGTCCCGTTTCCGGCGTGACCTGCATCACGCCGCAGGCGCGAGCGCGCGGCTAGCGTGGCGGCATCGGATCACCTGATTGAGAAGGGACCGCCGCCATGAACGCCATCGCTGCACCGAAATCATCCGCGCAGAACCGGCTCGAAGGCTTTGCGCTCACCGCCATCCTCCAGGGCCTGCCGACCTTCGCCGCCGCCGTGCTGGTGCTGAAGATGGTCGGCGCCCCGGAAATTGTCGGCGAACGCTATGGCGCCGCGATCTACGTCGCGCTCGCCTCGCTGGTCTATGCAGCGATCACGCCGTGGCTTGCCGCCAAATTCCCGAAACGCTTCGTGCACATCCAAGCGCCGATGTTCTTCGACGCGAGTCTGACGTTCTCCGAGAAGATCGCGCAATGGCGGAGCCAGCCCGGCGTCTCGCTGCAACTGATGACCACGATGATCATGATGTCGCTGCTGGCGGTTGCGGTCGTCAGCGTGGGCTGAGCTTGCGCTTCGCCGCCGATCGGCCTTATCTGCGCGCATGCAAATCAGAGACGAACGCGATGAAGACGCCGCGATCAGCCACATCACGACGGCGGCCTTCGCGACAGCGCCACACAGCAGCGGCACCGAAGCCCGCATCGTCGAGGCGCTGCGCCAGGCCGGCGCGCTGACCGTCTCGCTGGTGGCGACATCGGATCACGGGCGCATTGTCGGCCACGTCGCCTTCTCGCCGGCGCAGATCGGCAGTACGCCCGGCCGCTGGTACGGCCTCGGCCCTGTCTCTGTTGCACCCGACCTGCAACGCCAGAGCATCGGCGGCGCGCTGATCCGCGAAGGACTAGCGCGCCTCGCAGCCCTGAATGCCGACGGCTGCGTCCTGCTCGGTGATCCCGCCTACTACAGCCGTTTCGGCTTCGTCAGCGATCCCGCGCTGACCTACGGCGGCAAGCCGAGCCCGTATTTTCAGTGGCTGGTGCTGAAGGGCGAGCCGACGAAGGGGGATGTGAGGTACGACGCGGCGTTCGACGTGACATAAGCACGCGAGACATTCCCAAAGTCTAGGCAAAATCAGTCGATGCCAGAAACTCCTCCGCCTTCGCTCGCGTCGGAAACCGACCAAGCTCGCGATAGTCTGGACGATGCTCGGCTGAGTCCGGTGACCGAACAACGACGAATTCGTCACCTTCTTGTGCAACAAGCTCGGTCAGGTCTTCGCTCTTGAACGGAGACATGTGCCGTGCGCCGCAATGCGGGCAATCGTCGTCGCAAGTGCAAGACCACTCGTCAGTCCAGATTTTCTTGCAGCGCGCACATCGGTAGAGATTGAGAAACCAAGCCATAGCTGTCCTCACTATTTCAGTCGGTAATTGCCCCGCGACAGGAACTCGATGAATCTGCGATCACGCAAATACTGGAGCTGTTGACGAATCTTTGGCCGGACGTTCTGGTTGCCCGGATACAGATCGCCAAGATGGCGCTCGAAAGCATAGACTTCTTCGAGGGTGAAGTCGCGTTTGCCCAGCGACTCCACGCACTTCATGACGTCGAGAAGCCAGCCACGCGATTCCAGCGACTCGCTTCGAAGAAACAGTGTCTTCTGCCACTCCGCGCGGACCAACTCCTTGTCTCGAATGACACCGTTCTGGACAATGTGGATTTTCCCGGACTCCGGGACCTTCCCGAGCAGGATATTGGAGCCGATCCAGCCGGCGCGCCGGGCGGTCGCCGCCAGCGGCTTCCGCTCCTCGATGATATCCCGAACGAAGAAATGCTTCGGGACAATCAGCAGATTGACGACCGCAAGCGTCTTAAGGTCATAGTTCATCAGCAAAAGATTGGGATTATTGCTTGCACCAAGACGTTCGCATTTCGTCTTGTAAGCGCCGTCGGCAACCTTGGGGCCGAACTTTCCCTTCTGGCTCTTGAGCTCGAACTCTTCGCTGCACGATCCGCACAGGAAGTCCGCCACTGGACTGTTGTTGGGAAACTGCGACATCTTCGCACTGCCGCAATGGGGACAGTAGGCCCAGGCTTTCACCCAGGCTTCCGTCCAGGCACGAGCGCTTTGCGAGCCGCTAGTATAGGAGGTCTGCGATTCTTCGAAGCCGAGTTTCATGAGACCAGCGTAGCGAAACGGAATCAAAAATCTAGCGCTACGCATCTACTCCAGTTCAATCTCCTCAACGCGCACCGGCATCACGCCGAAATCGCTGAACCTCACCCAGCACGGCCGCACGCGGACATAGCCGATGTTCGGCCACGCCTCCCGCTGCGGGCCGTCGGGCCACGCCGCGAAATAGACCTGCTTGCATGCGGCGAGCTCCGCACCGGTCGGAAAGTCGGCGACACCCTCGAGCTGCGTGGTCTGCTCGGCGTCCCAGCCGATCACCAGTGCGGCGCGGGGATCGGCGCGGAGGTTCTGGTATTTGCGTGAGGTGGTCAGCGTATCGAAGATGATCTCGAGTTCATCGCTGACCGCGATGCCGACGACAGCCGCCTGCGGCGCGCCGTCGTGGACCGTGCTCACGACAGCGAGCCGATGCATCCGCAGGAAGCCGAGCAGCTCGGCACGCGTCATGATCTACCTTTTCTTCCACCCGCCCCGCTTGCCCGGAGCCCCGCCGCTGCTCCGCGGCGCTGGCCCAAACTCCGGGCCTGATTGTCGCGAGTCGTTCGGCTGGATGATGCGGCTCGTGGTGCCGAACGGTTTGGCCGGCAGTGCGCTGCTCGGGCGGAAGGGCAGCGATTCCGGGCCGTGCATCTCGTCGAGGTCGGGCTTGTGCACCCGTGAGCCGGACTTGCCGCCGCGGCTCGCCTTGAGCGAGGTCTGTGCGGTCTTGTTCTTCAGCGCGGCGACCGGCAGGTTGGCGGCATCGCCGTATTTCCTGGTGCCGGCATAGGCGCCGGCCTGCTTCTGCACGTTGCGCTGCTTGGCGGTCGGATCGTCGACCACGGCCATCTCGGTGGCGCGCAGCCGTTTGACCTCGTCGCGCAGCCGCGCGGCTTCCTCGAAGTTCAGATCGGCGGCGGCCTCGCGCATCCGCGTTTCGAGGTCGCCCAGCACGGCCTCGAAATTGTGCCCGATCGAGATCACGTCGTCGGCCATACCGCCGTCGCCGATCTCGACCAACACATGGTCGCGCTCGTAGACCGAGTTGAGGATGTCGCCGATCGACTTCTTCACGCTCTCCGGCGTGATGCCATGTTCAGTATTGTACTCGACCTGCTTCTCGCGGCGGCGGTTGGTCTCGGCGATGGCGCGCTCCATCGAGCCGGTCATCTGATCGGCATAGAGGATCACCTTGCCGTCGACATTGCGCGCGGCGCGGCCGATGGTCTGGATCAAGGACGTTTCGCTGCGCAGAAAACCTTCCTTGTCGGCATCGAGAATCGCGACCAGCGCGCATTCGGGGATGTCGAGGCCCTCGCGCAACAGGTTGATGCCGACCAGCGCGTCGAACGCACCGAGGCGCAGATCGCGGATGATCTCGATGCGCTCGATGGTGTCGATGTCGGAGTGCATGTAGCGGACGCGGATGCCCTGCTCATGCAGATATTCGGTGAGGTCCTCCGCCATGCGCTTGGTCAGCACCGTGATCAGCGAGCGGTAGCCGGCCTGCGCGGTGGCGCGGACCTCGCCGACGAGGTCGTCGACCTGGGTGCGGGCGGGGCGAATATTGACAGGAGGATCGATCAGCCCGGTTGGGCGGATCACCTGCTCGACGAACACGCCGCCGCTCTCGTTGATCTCCCAGCCGCTCGGCGTCGCCGACACCGCGACGGTCTGCGGCCGCATCATGTCCCATTCCTCGAAGCGGAGCGGGCGGTTGTCCATGCAGGAGGGCAGGCGGAAGCCGTATTCGGCGAGCGTCGCCTTGCGGCGGAAGTCGCCGCGGAACATGCCGCCGATCTGCGGCACGGTGACGTGGCTTTCGTCGGCGAACACCAGCGCGTTGTCGGGCACGTATTCGAACAGCGTCGGCGGCGGTTCGCCGGGGCGGCGGCCGGTGAGATAGCGCGAATAGTTCTCGATGCCGGCGCAGCTTCCGGTCGCCTCCATCATCTCGAGATCGAAGGTGGTGCGCTGCTCCAGCCGCTGCGCCTCCAGCAGGCGGCCCTGGTCGTTGAGCTGGTCGAGCCGCATCTTCAATTCTGATTTGATCGACTTGATCGCCTGCACCAGCGTCGGGCGCGGCGTCACATAGTGCGAATTGGCGTACATCTTGATGAATTCGAGCTCGTCCTGCTTGTGGCCGGTGAGCGGATCGAACTCCTCGATGGTCTCGATGGTGTCGCCGAACAGGTTCACCCGCCAGGCGCGGTCCTCGTAGTGCGCCGGGAAGATGTCGATGACGTCGCCGCGGACCCGGAAGGTGCCGCGGGTGAAGTCGGCCTGGGTGCGCTTGTATTGCAGCGCGACCAGGTCGGCGATGAGCTGCCGCTGGTCGATGCGCTCGCCCTTCTTCAGCGCGAAGGTCATCGCGGTGTAGGTCTCGACCGAGCCGATACCGTAGATGCAGGACACCGAAGCAACGATGATGACGTCGTCGCGCTCGAGCAGCGCACGCGTCGCCGAATGGCGCATGCGGTCGATCTGCTCGTTGATCGAGGAATCCTTCTCGATATAGGTGTCGGTGCGCGGAACGTAGGCTTCCGGCTGGTAGTAGTCGTAATAGCTGACGAAATACTCGACCGCGTTGTCGGGGAAGAAGCTCTTGAACTCGCCATAGAGCTGCGCGGCCAGCGTCTTGTTCGGCGCCAGGATCAGCGCCGGGCGCTGGGTCGCCTCGATCACCTTGGCCATGGTGTAGGTCTTGCCCGAGCCGGTGACGCCGAGCAGCACCTGGGTGCGGTCGTTGCGCCCAATGCCCTCGACCAGCTCCGCGATCGCGGTCGGCTGGTCGCCCTTGGGCTCGTAGGACGACTTGATCTCGAACCGCACGCCGCCTTCGGATTTCTCCGGGCGCGGCGGCCGGTGCGGGGTCCACACCCGCATCGAGCCGTCATCCCTGCGGAATTCCGGGCGGCCGTCGCGGATCAGGTTCTCCAGCGCGTCGGCGGTCGCCTTGACGCCGAGCGCCTCCATCTTGCTGCGCGGCGGACGGGCGAGCGCCTCGTCGTCGTCCTCGGCGGTCGGCAGGCCGAGCTGTCGCGCCAGTTCCGGATCGAGCGTCGGGATGGTGGCCGAGGTGCCGTAATTGGCCTGCGGAGCTTCCTCGAGGCCGGAAGCGTCGCGCCTGGCAACGTCCTCGCTGGTCTCGCGCGTCGACGCCCGCGCGCGATGCGCGGCGGCTTCGCCGCCGGCGCGGCGGTCCCAGGAATTGTCCGGCGGCGGCTGCAGGCCGGTGCCCGAACCCATGCCGGCATCGCCGCGATTGATCGCGGGATTGAGCAGCTCAGCCAGCGCCGGTCCGATCGGTTGGACTTCGGGCCGATGAGCTTTGGATTTGGGGGATTTGCCGGGCTTTTTCGGAGTGTTCGGTGTCTTCGCCATGCCCGGAATATGGGACGAGTCCGGCAGCGAGAAAAGGGCAATCGACGGCCGGATTGGCGCACAGGCGAGGCTGCTGACAGCAGGGTGTCAGCAGGCCGCTGCTGGATGACGTGACGGGGGAGTTCCCATCCATGTCATTGCGAGCGTTAGCGAAGCAATCCATCGCGCCACAAGCGGGAATATGGATTGCTTCGTCGCTATCGCTCCTCGCAATGACGACAGTTTCTCAGGCCCGCGGCAGGTCGACGATATCGAGATGGATCGCGCCGCAGCCGTCGCAGCGCATGGTCCAGTATTCGGCGGCGCGGCCGGGAATGACGCGCAGCAGCGAGAGCCGGGCGGCGCATTCCGGGCAGCTGGTTCTGACCTGCGCCGGCCAGACCGGATCCGGCTCGCATTGCGGGGCGATCGCGACCACGACGTTGCCGGTCACGCCGACCGTATTGTCATGCCATACCGCTGTGGGAACCGGTCGATAGTCCGCTTCGCGTCGTCGATCGCCGCATCCGGATCGGACCACGCAAAGCCGATGTCGAGCATCGGAAACGGCATGCCATCGATGACGACCGGCCTTTGATCGACCCGTTGAATCCTGGCGTGCCATTGCCCCTTCCCCACCTCGAACGATTTGATCTCAAAACCGCTGTAAATCATCGCGACCTCGGGATGCCCCTTCTCATAGGAAGCATGGGCGCGCGGCGCCCAATGTGAACCAGATCACAAGTCGCGCGGTTTATTTCCGACGGGGCAAAGGAGTTCCATCATTTTGTTTTGACGCGGTTTCTTCAGGCGAACCGCACCAACGCGCTAGCCGCGGGCCGCGATGTGATCGGCGAGCACGGCCGCGTCGTCGCCGACGCCCGACAGGAACGAGGATTTCATCTTCGACAGCCATTGCAGGCCAAGAAAATACAGTCCCGGGACGTCGGAGACGCCATGGCGGTGTCGCGGTGCTCCATGGGCGTCCAGCACCGGTATGTCGATCCAGTTCAGATCGAGGCCGTAGCCGGTGGCCCAGATCACGCTGCTGATCCGTTCGGTGCGCAGGTCGACGGTATCAAGCGGTGCGGTGAGGCACGGCGGATCGGGCAAGCGGAGGCGCGCCAAGGGATCGTCGGGATGATCGAGGCCGCGTGTCGCGATGAAGTCGTCGACGATCCCGAGGAATGTCGCGTAGTAGGCGTCGCCATCGGCGATGTTGGTGGCGAGATCGGGCGCGATCTCGAGGACGCCGTCGCGCGCCGCGGTCACGCGGCCGAGCAGGGTCACGCCGTCGGCGGCGAAGCGGCGGAAATCGATGGTGTGGCCGCCATGGGCGCCCGTAATTACCGGCAGCAGGCGTGACGGGCCGCGCTGCTCGACCGGCGTCTCGTCGACGCCCATCTCGGCCAGCCACCAGAACAGGTCGCGGCCGCGATAGCGGCGCGGCAGGCGGTTGTGACGCCCGACCGAGAGGAAGACGCGGCGGCCGGCGCGGATCAGTTCGTTGGTGATCTGCGCGCCCGAGGCGCCGGCACCGATCACCAGCACCGCGCCATCAGGCAATTGCGCGGGATTTTTGTAATCGCTGGCGTGAACCTGAAACACGCCGGGGTGCTCGCGCAACAGTTCGGGCCGCAGCGGCCGCTGATAGGGGCCGGTGGCGATGACGACGTTGCGGGCCGCGATGCTGCCGCCGGCGATCTCGGCGAGGAAGCCGTCGGCGTCGCGGCGCAGTTTTGTCACCTCGACGCCGCAGCGGATCGGGGGCGCGACGAAGGCGGCGTAGTCCTCGATGAAGGCGATGATGGATGCGGTGTCCGAGAAGCCGTCGGGATCGCTGTGCGGAAACGCGAACTCCGGCAGCCGTACCGACCAGTTCGGAAACTGGAACATCAATCCGTCCCAGCGTTCGCTGCGCCAGCGCTCGGCGATCCGCCGCCGCTCCAGCACCAGATGGGCGATGCCGCGCTGCTTCAGCCGGTGGCTCATGGTGAGACCGGCCTGGCCGCCGCCGATCACCAGCGTGTCGATCGCCTCGTCAGGCATTGCGCGCTCCCTTGCGGCGCGCGGCGGGTTCCGCGGCGGCACGGATGATCCAGCGCCGGAACGCGGCGAAATCGCGCTGCTCGGCGTGGAAGCCGCGATAGACGAGGTACCAGCGCATGCCCTTCGGCACGCTGAGCGCAAACGGCGCCACCAGCCGGCCGGCGGCGAGATCGTCATCGATATAGGGCCGGATCCCCATCGCGATCCCGAGCCCGTCGCTAGCTGCCTGCAGCGCCTGGCCGTAGAACTGGAATTCCGGCCCGCGCGCCGTCAGGCGCGGCACGCCCGCGGCCTTCAGCCAGGACGGCCAGTCGTCGGGCGAATGCGCGACGCGGATCAGGCTCGGTCCCTTGAGGTCGGCGGGACGCTTCAGGGCGTTGGCGAGCCGCGCGGTGCACACCGGCATCAGGTCGGCGGCGAACAGCGGCTCGGCGACGAGGCCCGGCCACTGGCCGTCGCCGAGCTGGATGCCGCAGCTCCAGTCGTCGGCGAACGGCACCGCCATGCCGCCGGTCGTGATCCGCACCTCGATGTCGGGCTCCGCTTTGCGGAACTCGGCGAGGTGCGGGATCATCCATTTCATCGCAAAGGTCGGGCCGACGCCGACGGTAAGGACGCGCGCGCTCGCGGATGCCGTGACCTGTGCGGTGAGGCTCGCCAGCGCGTCGAAGATCGGCGTCAGCCCGCCCTGATAGGCGCGGCCGGCCTGTGTGGTGACCAGGCGGTTGGCCTTGCGCTCGAACAGCGCGACGCCGAGCCGCTCTTCCAGCAGATGCACCATCCGGCTGATCGCCGCGGCTGAGACGTTGAGCTCGCTGCCTGCGGCCGCGAAGCTGCCGGTCCGCGCCGCGGCCTCGAATGCCTTGATGCCGTTGAGAAAGAGCAGCCGCCGCATGAACCCTCAGGAAAACTGATGCAAGGGCAAGATAACTCAGTTTGCCGGCGGAGGCCAAGCAGCGCAGAAATACCGGAGACGATTTTGAATCCCTGCTGACCCCGGCGAGGACCAAATGACCGAGACCACGGACGCCCTGGTGCTCGATCTCGTGGAATGGGTCGCGCGCGAGCCGCGGCCCTATGCCGAGGTGCTCGAGGTCTGGCGCACCTCATGCCCGCGGCTGACGATCTGGGAAGACGCCGTCGACCGCGGCTATGTCGCGCGCCGTCCCTCGGTCGAGGGCATGCGGGTGATGGTGACGGAAACCGGCGAGGTGTTTTTGCGCGCGCATGGGCGGATGCATTGAAGCTGTCGCCGAGCCCGTCATTGCCGCTCGACTAGCGCGCCGGCTCGGCGAGCCGTGGCCGGATGATCTCGACCATCCGGTCGGCCGACGTGCCCGGCGGGAAGAAGCCGAGATAATTGCCGTCGCGGTCCATCAGATAGATGTAGGCGGTGTGGTCGACGGTGTAGTCGCCGGCGTCCTTCAGCGGCACCCTTGCGTAGTAGACCTTGTAGGCATCGGCGACCTTGCGGATCGCATCAAAGCTGCCGGTCAGCCCGATCAGGCGCGGGTGAAACAGCGGCACGTACTCGGCGAGATGCGCAGCGGTGTCGCGCTCGGGATCGACCGTGATGAAGATCGGTTGCACCTGATCGCCGTCAGGGCCGAGCTTGTCGAGCGCGAGCGCGATCGCCTGCAGATCGGTCGGACAGACGTCGGGGCAATAGGTGAAGCCGAAATAGACCAGCATCAGCCTGCCGCGGAACTCCTTGTCGGTGCGCGCATGGCCGGCCTGATCGGTCAGCGCGAACGGGCCGCCGACCGGCTCCCTGTTCCACATCAGGATGTCCATGATCTCGGCGGCCGAGCGCGTCGATTGCCCCAGTGCATCGCCGGCCAGTGCCGACGCCAGCGTCAGCCACAGGCCGGCGCCAGCGCATGCAATCATGCGCAGGAGCGGCGCGATCATATGCCGAAGGAGAGGCGGCTGCCGGTCGTCGTGACCAGCACCTTGTCGCCCATTTGCGCGGTCGCCTCCTGGACGAAGTTGAGCCCGGAGCAATGCATCGGGATCACCACGTCGGGGTCGAGCTTCTTGATCTCGGCGACCACCTCGGTGAGGTAGTCCTTCGGCGCCGGTCCGAGATGGAAGCCGCCGACGATCGCATGCACCTTCTGGATGCCGGAGACCTCCTGCGCCTGCTTGACAGAATTGACGATGCCGACATGGCCGCAGGACGAGATCACGACCAGGCCGAAATCCTTCACGTTGAAGCAGGTCGCGTGCTCGTGGATGTGCTCGTCGGGCACGATCTTGCCCTCCATCTCGGCCGGCAGATAGTGGCTGGCGTTGCAGCCGAGCCCGTCCTTCATGCCGAACTCGACCCAGGTCTGCGGCAGCACGCGCTCGATGCTGCGGCGGGTGATCTTGCCGGTCGTGAAGGCGTGGCCGGCGATCACGGTCGGGGTCTCGCACAGCACGGTGGTGACGCGCTGGGCGGCGAGCTGGCGGCGATCCAGCGTGCCGAAATCGGCGAACTGGCCCTTGGTCGGCGTCGCGCTGACACGGTGGCAGAAATTGTCCTCGCCGCCGGCATAGAGCTTCACGTCGGCCGGCAGCTTGTCGCGGAATTTGTCGAGGAAGCCGTTGAGGCCGCCGAAATGGTCGTAGTGCCCATGGCTCACGATCAGCGCGTCGAGCTTGGCGGGATCGACGCCGACCAGCTCCATGTTGTTGAGCAGCACTTCGGGCGTGTAGCCGTAGTCGAGCATCAGGCTGCGCCGGCTGCCTGCGGCCTCCGATTCCAGCCACAGCGACAGGCCCCATTCATTGTGCAGCGATTTGCGGAAGTCGGCGCCGCGCGCCGCCGGCGCGATCGAGACGCCGTTAGCCTGTTTCGGCTTGAAGAAGATGTCGAAGCTCGAATCGACCAGCACGCGGATCGACAGCTTGTCGACGGTCGGCACCTCGATCGGCGCGGCGCTCGCGATCTCGACGCAGGAGAATGCGCCCGCGGCGGCGGCGCCGGCGATCGCCGCCGAGCCTTTCAGGAAATCACGTCGTGCCAAATCCCGTGTCATTATTATCCCCCCAAGTTTTGAAAATTCTTCAATGCGAACCATGCGGAGCCTAGGTGCTATCGGGGCGCAGCTCAATCGGGCGCTTGCGTCGTTTGCAGATCACATTCGCGCGCGGCGCAATGCGCCGCCATTGACTTGGGTGCGGTTATGCGCCCAACTCCATGCATTCGCATCCTTCTCGCCGATGCGTCAGCAATCCCTGGAAATGCAGGATCTCGCCCATGATCGATCTCCACTACTGGTCCACGCCGAACGGCCACAAGATCACGATGTTCCTCGAAGAGACCGGACTGGAATACAAGGTTTTCCCGGTGAATATCGGCAAGGGCGATCAGTTCAGGCCGGATTTCCTGCAGGTCGCGCCTAACAACCGCATTCCGGCGATCGTCGATCACGCGCCGAAGGGCGGTGGCAAGCCGATCTCTCTGTTCGAGTCCGGTGCGATCCTGCTCTATCTCGCCGAGAAGACCGGAAAATTTCTGCCTGCGGATCTCTACGGCCGTTATGACGCGATCCAGTGGACGTTCTGGCAGATGGGCGGGCTCGGGCCGATGGCCGGGCAGAACCATCACTTCCGCAACTACGCGGTCGAGAAGCTGCCTTACGCGATCGATCGCTATGTCAACGAGACCAACCGGCTCTACGGCGTGCTCAACAAGCGGCTCGCCGACCGCGAATTCATCGCCGGCGACTATTCGATAGCGGATATGGCAAGCTATCCCTGGGTAGTGCCCTACAAGAACCAGGGCCAGGAGATCGACGACTTCCCGCATCTGAAGCGCTGGCTGGAGACCATCGGCAAGCGCCCGGCGACCGAGCGCGCCTATGCCAAGGCGAAGGAGGTCAATCCGAATTTCGGCCAGCCCGCGATCCGCACCGAGGAAGAGCGCAAGCTGCTGTTCGGACAGACCGCGGCGGTGGTACGGTAGGGCGAAGATCTCTCCCCGTCATTGCGAGCGCAGCGAAGCAATCCATATCTCGGCATAACGGATGGATGGATTGCTTCGTCGCTTTGCTCCTCGCAATGACGGATGAGGAACGAGCACGCTACGCCCCGACATACTTCGCCGGCCGCCGCTCCTTCCACGCCGCGAGCCCCTCGGCGAGATCGTGGCTCGGCACCAGCGCGGCGAATTGCTCGCTCTCGACCAGCAGGCCTTCCGCAATCGGCATGTTGAGCCCGCGCGTCGCCGCGGTGATGGTGCCGGCGACGGCACCGGGCGAATGCCTGGTGATGCGGCCGGCGAGCTCGCGCGCGGCGGTCAGCAGTTGATCGTGCGGCACGATCAGGTTGATCAGCCCGATCTCGCGCGCGTGTTCGGGCGGGAACGGATCACCCGCGAGCAGCAGCTCGAAGGCACGCTTGCGGCCCGCCAGCCGGGGCAGCCGCTGCGTGCCGCCGAAGGTCGGCGGCATGCCGAGCTTGATCTCGGGTTTTGCAAACAGCGCACGGTCGCTGGCAACAGCGAGATGCACCGCCTCGGTGATCTCGCAGCCGCCGCCGAAGGCGAGCCCGTTGACCGCGGCGATGACGGGCTTCTTGAACGCCTCCAGCCGCGCGGTCATGGCCTGGCCGCGGCGGACGAAGTCGCGCACTGCGACCGCGGCGCCCTGTTTGACGCTCTCGGAAAACTCCTTGATGTCGGCGCCCGCCGAAAACGCGCGCTCGCCGGCGCCGGTCAGGATCACGGCGCGCACTTCGGCGTCGCCCTCGATGCGGTCGAGCGCCGCCATCAGCTGATCGATCAGCTGGTAATTGAGCGCGTTGAGCTGCGCGGGACGGTTCAGGGTGATCAGGGCGATCCCGTCGTCGATGGCGAGCAGGATGGGGTCGGGCATGGCGCAGTCTCCGGCATGGGGGTTCGTGGGCCGAACCTAGAGGCTGGCGGAATTTGTGTATATTCACTGGTGAGTATACATACGACGGATGCCCAGACCCTCCGAACCCACCCGCGAGCGCATCGTCCAGGCGGCGAATTCGCTGTTCTACAGTGAAGGAATCCGCCGCGTCAGCGTCGACGAGGTGGCCGCCAAGGCCGGCCTCACCAAGCGCACGCTGTATTATCACTTCAAGAGCAAGGACGATTTGGTCGCCGCCTATCTTGCCGCACGCGACCAGCCCAATCTCGCGCTGTTCCGCAAATGGTTCGCGGAGGCCGAGGGCGGACTGCCGATGAAGGTCGAGGCGATCTTCCGGAACCTCGCACGCTCGGCGCGGCATCCGAAATGGAAGGGCTGCGGCTTCCTGCGCACCTCGGCCGAGCTCGCCAACATGCCCGGACATCCCGCGATCCGGATCGGCGCCGCGCACAAGAAGAAGTTCGAAGACTGGCTGCGCGCAACCTTCACGGAGCAGGGGATCGCCGATCCGCTCAAGCTGGCGCGGCAGATCCTGCTGCTGCTGGACGGCTCATTCGCCGTCGTGCTGCTGCATCGCGACGCGAGCTACATGGAGACCGCCGGCGAGGCCGCGCGCACGCTGATCGAGATGGCGATGGCGAAGCCGGGGCGTAGACGGAGTTAGGATTGGCCACCGCGCTTTTCGCCGTTTGATGTTCGGTCTCGCTAAGGTTGCCGGGGAGCGATGCGCTCAAGACGAGCCGCGCATTGATCATTCAGAACATCACCAAGCCTGCCTACATCCTTGATCCCGAAGTACACGTTGCAAAACGTCTCGGCCAAATGAAGGCAGGCAAGCGCGCGACGGAATACCTTCACGTACTGGCGGTCACGAAAAAAGAATGGCTTGGACTCATATGTGCTCAAGTCGCCCCTGACTTCGCCTAATGAGCCGACGGTGTACCGGACGCTTACGTTTCCGTAGCTCCACAAGCCGGCATAGACGCGGGCACCGTTGAGGTATCTCAAATCATATGCGGCGAAGCCATCCGCATCTACGACGCTTTTGAAGTACCTGAATAATCTGACGAGTAACCTTGTCTGGTCTACTCTGACCATCATTCGCTTTGTTGTGAGAATGTAAACAAAAGCTCCGCCCATGCGCAGCGCTATCAGTTGAGGTATGAAAGCAAAAAAGACCAATGCATCGACAACTATCCACCGCTTTCTGACGAGCCCATCAATGGCATATTGTTCTGGCGTTAGTGAGTAAATCCCGTGGTAGGCGATAAGCGCCAAAACGAGAGCGCCCGCCGTTACAAATGAGGCTGTGCAGAAGAAGCTGCTGAGCCATCCCGGCGTGCCAACCCAGAGAACACGCTCGCCTTCACCCAGCTTGGGCGTCACCCCAGAGGTGTCGAGCAGGTCGTTAGGCGGATCGAAGACTGACAGGCCGCGCTTGATCATCGAAAATGTCGCTCGCATACAAGGCGTAGTCGAAAGTCGGAGGTTATCCTGCTGCATCTGAACCGTAACGCAATTGAGGCCATGATGCACACTCATGATCGCTCCGCATATGCGGGACGATGGATTGCTTCGCTTCGCTCGCAACGACGGTTAAAGCGCGCCGCGCGCCTGCAGCAGCGCCAGCACCGCGTTGAGGTCCGGCAGCACGGCTGCGCATTTCGCGCGGGTCTCGTCGGTCGGCGGCGCCATGTCGGGCACCATCAGCGTGATGGCGCCGGCGGCATGGGCGGCCGTGACGCCGTGGTTGGAGTCTTCCACCGCGATGCAGGCCGCCGGCGTCACGTCGAGGCGCGCGGCCGCCTTCAGATAGAGCTCCGGGTCCGGCTTGCCGTGGGTCACGTCGTCAAGCGTCAGCAGCGTGTCGAAGCGGTCGCGGATGCCGGCGAGCGTGAGATGACGCTCGGCCGTGCGGCGGGATGACGAGGTCACGATCGCGGTCCGGCGGTCGGCGGCGGCAAGGCCGTCGAGCAGCGCGAGCGTGCCGGGCTTGAGCGGCAGGCCGGCGTCAAACATGCGATCGCGGGTGACGATGAAGGCGCGATTGACCTCGTCGAGCGGAAACGTCGCGCCGTAATGATCGCGCAGCATCGCTTCGCAGACCGGGCCGGGAAGCCCGACCATGGAATGGCACAGCGCGCCGACGCCGTCGGTATAGCCGCACGTATTCAGCGCCGCGACCAGGCTGTCGAAATAGACTTTCTCGGTGTCGAGCAGCGTGCCGTCCATGTCGAGCAGGACGGCGTCGACGGTCCAGGGTGCGGTCACTTGGCGCCCGCCGCGGCTTGCTGTTCCGCCAGCTTCCGCAAGCATGCGGGGCAGAGGCAGTCGCTGCTGTCGGTCGGCATCGGCAGGCGAAAGCTTTCGTCGGAACACCAGCACGGTCCCGTGAGCGAGCAGGAGAATTCGCTGCCGCATGCCGTGCAGGCAAGCCGGCGCGGCGATGCTGGTTCGGAACGATCGTGTGACGAGAGGTCCATTCTAACCACGATTTAATGCGCGAATTAATCTCGGGTTCATCCCGGGCCGCGCTATGATGCTGGGCAAGAGATATAGCCGGGATAGGCCGTTAAGGGAATTCTGATGGCCCGTGATTCACAAGCCGCGCTGGTTGCTCTCAACCGGTTTGGATTTGGCGCCCGTGGCGGGGCGGCCGGCGACTTCATCAACGCGGCCTCCGATCCGCGCGGATTCGTGCTGGCGGAACTGATGCGTCCGAACGGCGCGCTGCTCGAAGTGCCGGGCCTGCTCTCGACGCCGGAGCTCGGCAAGCAGGTGTTCGACTATCAGTTCGAGATCCAGCAGGCGCGCAATGCCGCGAAGGCCGCGCAGCAGGGCGCGAGCGAGACGCCGCCGCAGGGATCCGACGCGAAGCCGCAACCGCGGCGCAATCTGTCGCTGTCGACTGCCGCGAAGGAGATCGCCGGCAAGGATCCGGCGATGCAGCCGCAGGCCGCCGACAGCGCCAATGCGACGATGACGCCGTCCGCGACGATGCAGCCTCCGACGATGCAGACGGTGGCCGGTCCGCCCAAGCCGCCGGCGCAGCCGCTCAACATCATCCAGAAGACGTTCCGCGCCGAGGCGCTGGCGCGGCTGCAACGCGGCGTGGTCGCCGATTGCGGCTTCGTCGAGCGGCTCGTGGTGTTCTGGTCCAACCACTTCTGCATCTCGGCCAACAAGGGCGCGCTGGCGCGGATGTGGGCCGGCTCGTTCGAACGCGAGGCGATCCGCCCGCACGTGCTCGGCCGCTTCGGTGACATGCTGAAGACCGTCGAGCAGCATCCGGCGATGCTGTTCTTCCTCGACAACCAGCAATCGCTCGGCCCCGAGTCGCGCGCCGGCATCAACCGCAACCGCGGCCTCAACGAGAATCTGGCGCGCGAGATCATGGAGCTGCATACGCTCGGCGTCGGCGGCGGCTACACCCAGGACGACGTCACGTCGCTGGCGCGTGTGATCACCGGCTGGACCTTTGCCGGCCGCCGCGGCCAGCTCGGTGCGCCCGGCAGCTTCGTGTTCAACGCCAATGCGCATCAGCCCGGGCCGCAGCAGGTGCTGGGCAAGACCTATGCCCAGGCCGGCCTCGCGCAGGGCGAGGCCGTGCTGTCCGACATCGCGCGGCATCCCTCGACCGCGAAATTCATCGCGACCAAGTTCGCCCGCCATTTCGTTGCCGACGATCCGCCGCCGGCACTGGTGGCGAAGCTGCAGGACACCTTCACCAGAACGGACGGCGATCTCAGGGCGCTGGCCACCGCGCTCGTCCAGTCGAATGAAGCTTGGCAGGCGCCGCTGGCGAAAATGCGCTCGCCTTATGAATTCCTGCTCGCCTCCGGCCGACTGCTGGCGCGCAATCCGGAGGATCCGGGCCGCTATCTCAACGGTCTCAACGTGCTCGGCCAGCCGCTGTGGTCGCCGGCCGGGCCGAACGGCTTTCCGGATACCGCTGCGGCCTGGGCGGCGCCTGAGGGCATCAAGCTCAGGCTCGACATCTCGGCGCAGCTTGGCTCCCAGCTCGCCGACCGGTTCGACCCGCGCGACCTGCTCGAGTTGATCGCCGCCGATGCCGCTTCGGTCGAGACGCGGCGCACCATCGAGCGCGCGGAATCGCGGCAGCAGGCGCTGGCGCTGCTGCTGATGTCGCCGGAATTCCAGAGGAGATGATCATGGATTGCTCCGAGAGCCTGATGCTGCAGGCGACGTCGCGGCGCACGCTGCTGCTCGGCGGCGCTTCCTTTGCCGCCTGGGCCTATTTGCCGAAATTCGCGCGCGCCGCCGATGGCCGCGATCCGCGCTTCGTCACCATCATCCTGCGCGGCGCGCTCGATGGTCTTGCCACCGTAGCCCCGATCGGCGACCCGGATTATGCCGGACTGCACGGCGCGATCGCGCTGAAAGCCGATGGGCCGAACGCGGCGGTGATGCTCGATCCCTTCTTCGGCCTGCATCCGGCGATGCCGGAATTCGCGCGGATGTATCGCGCCAAGCAGGCCGCGGTGGTTCATGCGGTTGCGACGTCCTATCGCGACCGCTCGCATTTCGACGGCCAGGATGTGCTGGAGAGCGGCTTCCCAGGTCCCGGGCGCGTGCAGTCCGGCTGGCTCAACCGCGCGCTCGAAGCATTGCCAAAGGGCGAGCGGGTGACGAGCGCGCTCGCGGTCGGGCCGACCACGCCGCTGGTGTTGCGCGGCGCAGCGCCGACCGTCGGCTGGGCGCCGACCGCGCTGCCGCAGGCCGCCGACGACACCGCGATGCGGCTGCTCGATCTCTACCAGCATCGCGATCCGACGCTGGCGAGCGCGCTGACGCAAGGCTTGCAGCTCGAGAAGCAGGCGCAGGGCAACGAGATGAAACCGCAGCCCGGCGCAGGTGGCGTGGCGGCGATGCGGCTGGTGGCGCGCGGCGCCGCCAAGCTGATGGCGGCGGATGACGGTCCACGGATCGGCGCGCTCGCTTTCGACGGCTGGGATACCCATGCCAATGAAGGCGGCCCGGTTGGCCGGCTCGCGCAACTGCTCGGCGGTCTCGACGGCGCGCTGGCGGAATTTCAGAGCGGCCTCGGCGCGCGCTGGCGCGACACCGTGATCGTGGTCGCCACCGAGTTCGGCCGCACCGCCCGCATCAACGGCACCGAGGGCACCGACCACGGCACCGGCACCATCGCGCTGCTCGCCGGCGGCGCAGTCAATGGCGGCCGCATGATCACCGACTGGCCGGGGCTGAAGCCGGCCAATCTCTACCAGGCCCGCGACCTCGCCCCGACCGCCGACCTGCGCGCCGTGATCAAGGGCGTGCTGCACGACCAGTTCGGCCTCGGCGAGCGCGTGCTGGCCGATGCCGTGTTCCCGGACAGCGCCCCGGTGAAGCCGATGAAGGGATTGGTGGCATAGCACTCGCCACAACCACGGCGTCGTCCCGGCCAAGCGAAGCGCGAGCCGGGACCCATAACCACGAATGTTGAACGTTGCGCGATGCGGGGGCCACAGCGCGCCTCAACAACCCAATCCTGTGGTTATGGGTCCCTGCTTTCGCAGGGACGACAGCGAGGGCTACTTCGTAATCCGGTCGATCTCCGCCATCTCCTCCGCACTCAGCTTCCAGCTGATCGCTTTCACGTTCTGCTCGACCTGTTCGACGCGCGTCGCGCCGGCGATGACGCTTGCGACTTGCGGGCGGGCGGCGAGCCAGGAGAAGGCGAGTTCGAGCATGGTGTGGCCACGCGCCTGCGCGAAGGCCTGCAGCTGCTCGACGATGTCCTCGTTGCGCGGCGTGACGTAGCGATCTTTCAAGGCCGGCGCCTTGGCGAAGCGGGTGTCAGCGGGCGCCGCAGTGCCGCGCTGATATTTGCCGGTCAACAGCCCGCTGGCGAGCGGGAAGAACGGCAGCAGGCCGAGATTGTATGCTTGAGCCGCCGGCAACAGGTCCTTCTCGATGCCGCGCACCACGAGGCTGTATTCGTCCTGGCAGGACACGAAGCGGTTCACGTTCAGCTCGCGCGCGACGTATTCCGCCTCCGCGATCCGCCATGCCGGGAAGTTCGAGTTGCCGATGTAGCGCACCTTGCCCTGGCGCACGAGATCGTCGAGCGCGCGCAGCGTCTCATCGATCGGGGTCAGCGGATCGTAATCGTGCTGCTGGTAGAGATCGATGTAGTCGGTCTTCAGGCGGGTGAGGCTCGCTTCGACCGCGGACATGATGTAGCGCCGCGAGGCGCCCTGCTTGGTGCCGTCGGTCGCCATCGGCTTGGAGAATTTGGTGGCGAGCACGATGTCCTTGCGGCGATCGCCCAGCACGGTGCCGAGCACGGTCTCCGAGCCGCCCATGCCCGCATAGATGTCGGCGGTGTCGAACAGCGTGATGCCGAGATCGATCGCCTTGTGGATCACCTTGCGTGAGGTCTCCAGATCGGTGCGCTGGCCGAAATTGTTGCAGCCGATGCCGACCGCGGACACGCGCAGGCCGGAGCCGCCGAGATTACGAATTTCCATGAGACAATCCTGTGGGATAGGCGAGGGATGCCGCGCATTGTGACAAGCACGCCGACGGGCGGCAAGGTGCCGCCCTACCGCCGATCACGCATGGCACCTATCACGGACGGCAGTGTCACAAAAAAAGCGGTCCCGGTCAGACGCGGCGACTGACGGGGACCGCTCGGGGCGAAGATCTGAGACGGGGGGCCTGATCTTACGCACGCGGAAGCCTAGCCGGGCTTTGTAACGCGCCGGTGACATCTCCATTCCATCCACAGGCCGCGCAGGCGCGCTCAGATGATCTTGCGATAGATGACGAAGCCGGGCTTGTCCGCGACCTTGTCATAAAGCTGCATCGCGGTGTGATTGGTCTCGTGCGTCTGCCAGTAGACGCGCGGCGAACCGACGAGTTTCGCCTGCGCGTAGACGCCGTTGATCAAGGCGCGGCCGACGCCCTTGCCGCGCGCGGCCTGGCTGGTGAAGAGATCCTGCAGATAGCAGGTGGGCGCGATCGCCGTGGTCGAGCGGTGAAACAGATAGTGCGTCAGACCGAGCAACGTGCCGCCGGCGTCGGCGACCAGCGCAGGCATCGGCTCGTAGGCATCGAAGAAGCGCTGCCACGTCATCGCGGTGATCTCGGGCGCGAGCGCGGTCGGTCCGGACCGTTCATAGAAGGCGTTGTAGCCGTCCCACAGAGGAAGCCACTGGGCGTAATCGTCGCGCGTGACGAAGCGGATGGTGACGTCGTCGGACATGAACGAACCCTGGATGATCCCGCGTTGCACGATGTCTGCGCATCGCTCGCGAAGGTTCTACCGTCGCTATCTCGCGGGATCAATTGCCGACGTGGTCGCGCCTCATTCGGCGGCGCGCAGCAGCCGCGCCAGATGGCGTTCGCGCCCGGCGCGCTGCGCGCGATATTCGTCGGCCTTGGCCGGATCGTCGGTGTGCCGCACGAGGTCGGTCACCGGCGTGTAGCTCAGCATGCGGCCCCCGTCCGGCAGCGCCGTGCAGCTGAAGCGCAGCACCTGGCCGTCGGCGAGATTGAGGTTGATCGGCGTGGAATCGCCCGATCGCATCATCGCGATGCGCTCGGCGATGAACGCGCTCAGCTCGTCTTCCGGCAATTCGTAGGCGCCGGTGTCGCGGCCATGATACATCAGCGCGACGAACGGCGGCTTGCTGTCGGCCTGCGCATCGGAGAGCGCGAAATATTCGCGGAAGGCGCGGTTGATGAATTCGGCGCGGGTGTCGGCGTCGAGCAGCACGATGCCGATGTCGACCTGGTCGAGCGCGGCGGCGAGCCGCGCCGAGGTGGCGTGATGCTGCTGGTCCGCGGCAAAGGCGTCGATCCACTTCTGCCGCAGCATTCCGGTGATCAGGGCGGTGCCGGCCGCGGTCGCGGCCAGCATCAGCATCCGCGCGACGTCGGCGGCGTCGTAGCCGGGCAGCGCGCGATGGTCAAGGAAGAACAGCGCCGAGGCGGCCACCGCGATCGCGGCGGAGGTCAGCCCGGAGCTGATGCCACTGATCGAGCTGGCTAGCGCCACGATGCAGACGAACAGCGGCGCCGGATTGGGGACGGCGACAACGAGGCGATCGATGAGGAAGGCGGCGAGCGCCGTGATCGCCGTCAGGGCCGGACCTGAAATGGCACGCCAATCAAACCGCATGCGCGTTCTCGCTATCTGTCAAACGAACGATAAAGCGGTAGTTTGACGACAGCTCCGCAACGGCGCCGGGATTTTCGTCCCGACCGTTAAGCCGGCCTTGCGCGGGCCGAACCAGCTTTCGCTGCTTTCAAATCAAATGATATGCAGATCGCCATGGAACCCGGTTCCGGGCCTGCGGGTTACCGCGTGCTTTGCTTGAAAGAGGACATCGATGCCCGCCATTTCGCCTTCGCTGCTGCCGATCCTGATGCTGTTTGCCTCGAACGTCTTCATGACCTTCGCCTGGTACGGCCATCTCAAGTTCAAGGATCATTCGCTCCCCCTTGTGATCATGGTGAGCTGGGGCATCGCCTTCTTCGAATACTGGCTGGCGGTGCCGGCCAATCGCTGGGGCAGCGCGGTCTATAGCGCGGCGCAGCTCAAGACCATGCAGGAGGTGATCACGCTGGTCGTGTTCGCCGGCTTCTCGGTGTTGTATCTGAAGGAGCCGCTGGGCTGGAATCACGCGCTCGGCTTCGCCTTCATCGCCGCCGGCGCGTTCTTCATCTTCCACAAATGGAGCTAGCGCGTTCGCGCTAGCGGTGCGGAGCCGGCTTGGCGGCCGGCGCCGTAACATGCGCGGGGTGCGCACGGTCTTCGCCCTGCGTGCCGGTCACGATCAGGAGCGATGCCGCGAGCAGGATCGCCGCCGACAGCGTCACAGTCACAAGTCCCACGGGGGTCTTCATCATGTCGCGCCGCTGTGTCTCCCGCGCCTTGCCGCGGATCAGGTGCCAAATGGAATTGCTGGATTACGCCGGGATCGATGTCGCCATGCTGATGTTGCTCGCCAGCAGCGTCACGGCGACGACCAGGCACAGCGTCAGTGCGCCAAGCGCGAGCGACGCGGCGATCGCGTTCGTCAGGCGGGATGATGCCACTGGGGCAGGGCGGCCATGGAAGCCTGCCGTGCCGGACCACCGTTTCATGGTGTAAATCCCTCAAGCCGCGAGCGAATCACTCGCGACATCCGAGCGAATCTGCCCAGCGTCACCGGCAACATTGCGGCGGCGAGGTCCCCCGAAAACGGCGAAAATGCGGCCTCAACGGGGGTTTTGCCCGTTATTTGGGCAGTTTCCCCGCTATTCCCGGAATTCAGACCGGTTGTTCAAACGCCTGCCACAAGGCGGGCCTGAGGCTCGGCCCCGGCACCAGGCTGCCAATCCATCGAGACAAATCCGGGGGTCTGCTCGACCCGTTTCAGCCAGGCGCGGATCGACGGGAAGGTGGCCAGGTCGAAGTCGCAGCGGTCGGCGACGTGGGTGTAGCCGTAGAGGGCGATGTCGGCGACCGTGAACTGTTCGGCCGCGAAAAAGGCGTGCCCCTTGAGGTGATTTTCCATCACCTGCAGCGCCGCATAGCCGCGCTCCATCCAGTCCTCGAGCGCGTGCGTCTGCAGGTCGCGCCCGCCCTTGACCAGCGACAGCCAGAAATAGGCGGCGCCGATATTCGGCTCCAGCGCGTGCTGCTCGAAGAACATCCATTGCAGCGCCTCGGCGCGCTCGATCCGCGACTCCGGCGCCAGCGGCGTGCCGATCGCGACGTACCAGAGGATGGCGTTGGACTCGGCGAGATGGCGGCCTTCGGCGACCTCGAGCAACGGCACCTGGCCGCTCGGATTCTTGGCCAGGAAGTCCGGGGTGCGGCTCTCGCCGCGCAGGATGTCGATCTCGATCGCCTGGTATGGCGTGTTCAGCACCGCAAGCGCCAGCCGGACCTTGTAGCTGTTGCCGGAGCGCTGCATCGAATAGAGCTTGTACATTGCGTCGGGGTTCACAGGTTCACTTGGTCTGAGACGGTACGCTTGAAAATTGCGCGGCCTGTCACACCGCAATGCCGCTAAACAATGATGCCGACAGGGGTGCGTCGCAAGCCCTGGAACGTGGAAAAAGTCGAAACGTCTACCGCACTGCACGCGTGCAGAACGATTCCATCAACACGGCAGAACAACTCGGATCACGGCTGCGCGACACTGTGCACGGTGCCGGTCGATGCCATCGATACCTTGGCTGGCGCGCGGCAATTCACAAACGTTAACGCGCCATCCCGATCGCGCGATGTGCCCACCGGCTGCAACGGACCGCCCGCCGTCGGCACCATCTGGCAAGCGCCGCACGGCAATTGTCCTCGGAGCAATCCGCGCCGGCGCACGCGGCCGCAGGCCTTGCCGGCAAGGCTGGAGCGGCCATCAGCGGACTTGCCGGATATGAGTCATTTGGGGCCGGAACTTGCGGAATATTGCGCGTGTTGCGAGCCATGCGGGAAAGTTTTCGTGCTTAACCGCCAAGCTTCTTGCGATGCAGCGGCGACAGGCCTAGGGTGCCGCGATCCCATTCAAATCAAGTCGTGGCCCAACGGCTCACGACGTTTGCCAGGAGATGATAATGGCCTTCCTGTCCGCTGCGCTCGACCGTGTGAAGCCGTCCGCGACGATCGCGGTCACGGACAAAGCACGCGCGCTGAAAGCCGCGGGCCGCAACGTCATCGGCCTCGGCGCCGGCGAGCCTGACTTCGACACGCCTGCCAACATCAAGCTGGCTGCGATCCACGCGATCGAGGCCGGCAAGACCAAGTACACCGATGTCGGCGGCATTCCGGAGCTCAAGGAAGCCATCATCAACAAGTTCTCGCGCGAGAACGGCCTGAGCTACAAGCCGAACCAGATCATCGTCGGCACCGGCGGCAAGCAGGTGCTCTACAATGCGCTGATGGCGACCATCAATCCGGGCGACGAGGTGATCATCCCGGCGCCGTATTGGGTCAGCTATCCCGAAATGGTTGCGCTCGCCGGCGGCGAGTCGGTGCCGGTGGTTTGCCCGGCCTCGACCGGCTTCAAGCTGCGCCCGGAAGATCTCGAGAAGGCGATCACGCCGAAGACCAAGTGGGTGATCCTGTGCTCGCCGTCGAACCCGACCGGCTCGGCCTATACTCGGAGCGAGCTCAAGGCGATCACCGACGTGCTGGTCAAGCATCCGCATGTCTGGGTGATGACCGACGACATGTACGAGCACCTCGTTTATGACGACTTCGTCTTCACCACGGCCGCGCAGGTCGAGCCGAGCCTTTACGAGCGCACGCTGACCGTGAACGGCGTGTCGAAGGCCTACTGCATGACCGGCTGGCGCATCGGCTATGCCGGCGGCCCGGCGCAGCTGATCAAGGCGATGGCGACGATCCAGTCGCAGTCGACCTCGAACCCGTCGTCGATCGCGCAGTGGGCGTCGGTCGAGGCGCTCAACGGTCCGCAGGACTTCATCGCCGCGAACAACAAGGTGTTCAAGGAGCGCCGCGACCTCGTGGTGTCGATGCTCAACCAGGCGAACGGCATCGAGTGCCCGCGGCCGGAAGGCGCGTTCTACGTCTATCCGTCCTGCGCCGGTACGATCGGCAAGAAGGCGCCCTCGGGCAAGGTGATCGACAACGACGAGGCGTTCGTCACCGAGCTGCTCGAGAGCGAAGGCGTCGCGGTCGTGCAGGGGTCGGCGTTCGGCCTCGGACCCGCGTTCCGCATCTCCTACGCCACCAAGACCTCGGATCTCGAGGATGCTTGCAAGCGCATCCAGCGCTTCTGCGGTAATCTGCGGTAATCGGTCTGAACTAAGAAACTGGGAAACGCTCCCGCACCTGGTGCGGGAGCGTTTCTGTTTGTGTGCTGAGATCGCGCGGCGGTAAAATCGCGGAGTCAAATCACAACCTGCTCATCTCACGCGTGTGTGCGCGAACTTCGATGCCACACGCGGGAAGTTTTTACGGCGTCTTTGCGAACTGCCTTGTTTTGGACACGACCCTTGCATTCTGTCCGCCGCACAAATTCAGTTCACCTTGCGGAGACAGACCAATGCGACTTTCGACTCTCACCCTTGCAGCGCTTGCGTTGCTGGCGCCGTTCGCCACCGCCAACGCGGCACCCCAGCAGGTTCAGGCCGGGGTTCTGCAATGCCAGGGCGGCGAGAACGTCGGCTTCGTCGTCGGCTCTGTTGCCCGCCTCGAGTGCGTGTTCCAGAGCGGCGGCCGCCGTCCTGAGCCTTATGTTGCGACCGTGAAGCGGATCGGCGTCGACCTCGGCGTCACCGCGACGACCCAGCTCGCCTGGGCCGTGAGCGCGCCGACCACGCAGCTTCCGCGCGGTGCGCTTGCCGGCAGCTACGGCGGCGTCGGCGTCAACGCGTCGGTCGGCCTTGGTGCCGGCGGTAACTTCCTGTTCGGCGGCCCGAACAACGCCTATGCGCTGCAGCCGATCAGCGTGCAGGGCCAGACCGGCCTCAACGTTGCGGCCGGCATCGCCGGGATCGATCTCGAGCCGGTCCGCACCGCCGGTCCGCGCCGGCATCATCGTCACCACCGTCATCATCACCACCACTAAGCTGGTCGGTGTTCGATCAAAGAGGCCCGCGAAAGCGGGCCTCTTTTTTTGCGGTCTGTCGTTTTGTTGTCGGTTGCGTGACATTCTCTGCAGGGGGCGCGGGGCATAGCAATAGCGCCACATCCTGCAACAATCGGTGGCCGAGCACCGCAAATTCTGGCTGCACAATCGATGTTGTGGCATAGGATGCGAAAGGCGCCACAGACACGGCGCCGTTCTGCTCTCTGCTCGCGTCATTGCCTCTCAGCCGGAGACTCCCCAACATGCGTCGCTTCACTCTCCTCGCCGGTGCCGCCATCGCCACGCTGACCGCAATCGTTGGCGCCGACGCCCAACAGCCGAGCCAGCGCGTTCAGGTCGGCGTCCTGGAATGCCGCGGTGGCGCGAGTGTCGGCTTCATCGTCGGCTCCGTGACCCATCTCGGTTGCGTGCTGCGCGCCAATGGCCTGCCTGAGGATCGCTACATCGCGACCATCCAAAAGGTCGGCATCGATCTCGGCATCACCCAGGAATCGGCGCTGGCCTGGGGCGTCTACGCACCGGTGGAGCGGCTCGGGCCGGGTGCGCTCTCCGGCAATTATGCCGGCGCGCAGGGCAGCGCGACACTCGGCGTCGGCGTCGGCGGCAATGTGCTGGTCGGCGGCTCCGACAACACGATCGCCCTGCAGCCGCTCAGCGTGCAGGGCCAGGTCGGCGTCAACATCGCCGCCGGCCTCGAGAGCCTGGAGCTGCGTCCCGGCCGCTAACTCGCGCGCGCGGCGTTCTGCAATCTGCCGAAGAAGCCGCGGGCTTCTTCGGCAACGATCCCGGGCGCCTCGGCGTGAACATAATGCCCGGTGTCGACGAACCTGATCGAAGGTTCGCTCCAATAGTCCCCCAGCCTGTCCGACCATTCCGGCGCGATCAGCGGATCACGGCGGCCCCAGAGAAAGCGCGAAGGGATTTCGATGCGCGGCTGCGCCGGCAGTCTGCCTTCCAGCCAGAGCCTGCGATTGGGCGCGGACGAGGGATACCAGTCGAAGCCACCCTGGATGTTGCCCGGCTTCATGAAGTTATCGACATAGGCTTCGAGCAGGTCGCCGAATACGGCGGGATCGTCGCCCGACCAATGGTCGAGGAAATGGCGGAAGTAGAGCCGGCATGACTCGCGCGAGCTTCCGACCAGTTGCGCGGCCCATGGCAGCTGCTGGAAGTATTGATACCAGACCTCGATCAGGTGGCCGGGCTCGCCGTAGCGTTGGCCGAGGCCCGGATAGGGCGTGCAGAGATAGAGCGTGCCGGTCAGCCGCTGCGGCTGACGATGCGACATCGCCTGCATGACATAGGCGCCGAGATCGCCGCCGATCACGCCGAAGCTGATATGACCGAGCGCGTCCATGAGCGCGAACATATCCAGCGCATGCCGATCCGCGGTGGCGGACGCGTCAGGTCCGGGCGCCGGCTTGCCGGTGTCGCCGCAGCCGCGCAGGTCCGGCGCGATCAGCTCGAAACTGTCGCCGAGCCGCAGTATCAGCGGACGCCACACCAGCCAGAATTCCGGCCAGCCGTGAAGCAGCAGCAGCGGCGGGCCTTTGCCGAAGCGCGCGACGTTGACGGACAGGCCGCCGATCTCGATCTTCTGCTGCGTGATGCCGGCCGCGGCTGCATCCGCGAAGGCTTTTTCCAGTGCCGTCATGGCGATTTCCTGTGGTTTGCCGCAGGCTGTCTGCGTTCGCGCGTCCGGTCCAATACTCGTTCGATACGGTAGCAGAGCTATTGCGTATGGCTGCAAGCGCCGGCCGCCGTGCTATATCGCCGGCATGGAATTGCGACACCTCAGATATTTCGTGGCGCTCGGCGAGGAATTGAATTTCACCCGCGCGGCCGAGCGGCTGCATATCGCACAACCGCCGCTGAGCCAGCAGATCCGTCAGCTCGAGGACGAACTCGGCGTGACGCTGCTGCAGCGGAATAGCCGTCCGATCAGGCTTACCGAGGCCGGCGAGCTGTTTCTTGAGCGTGCACGCGCGCTGCTCGCAAGTTTCGAGAGCGCGGTTGCGGACACGCGGCGCGTCGGTCGCGGCCAGGCCGGCAAGCTTGCAATCGGATTCGTCGGCTCCGCGATGTTTGCCGGCCTGCCCGATATCATCGGCGCCTATCGCGACGCCTGTCCCGATGTCGAGCTCGTGCTCGACGAGATGCTGGCGGCGGAGACTGCCGAGGCGCTGCGGCGGTGCCGGATCGACGTCGGCTTCGCACGCCCGGCGCTGTTGCCCGAAGCGGGGCTCGCGCAGCGCCTGATCCTCGATGAGCCCTATGTCGCGGCGCTGCCGCGCACGCATCCCCTCGCGGCGCGAGGCGACATTGCGCTCGCCGAACTGTCCGACGATGCCTTCGTGCTCTATCCGGCGCAGCCGGAGCCTTCGGTTACCGGCCTGATCGTCGCGGCCTGCCAGGCCGCCGGCTTCACGCCGCGGCTCGCACAGGAAGTTCTACATCTGCAAACCGCGATCGGCCTGATCGCCGCCGGTGTCGGCGTGTCGCTCGTACCTGAAGGCGCGGCGCGCGCGCAGACCGGTCGCGGCGTGTCGTACGTTCGGCTTGCCGCGCCTGTTGTGACGGCTCCGCTCACGATTGCGTGGCGCGAGGAAGATGTGTCGCCTGCCGTGCAGCGCCTGCTCGACATCGTGCAGCGCTGGCGCGAGATTGCGCCGGGACTTGCGCCAAGGAACTGATGCATCGGACGCAATCGTCCGGCGAATGACGGCGCGCAGCTCCGCCGTCGCAAACTTCCGCGACGCCGCACCGCAGCGACGTTTTCCCGCTTGCCAAATGTCAAACGCAGGCAGAGCATAAACGGTCGCCGACCCAATCATGGGCCGAGCTCCAACACGAGGAGGCGGCAATGGGACAAGACGTCAGAAGTCCCCGAGGTCCACGGTGCATCGCGCTGGTGGGCCCTTTCCAAAGCGGTAAAACCACACTTCTGGAAGCGATCCTGGCGCGTACTGGCGCCATCAAGACTGCCGGCAGCGTCGATGCCGGAACTTCCGTCGGCGATGCCAGCCCCGAGGCACGTCAACACAAGATGGGCGTAGGCCTGACCGCCGCCACCACCACCTTTATGGGGGACAGCTACACCTTTATCGATTGTCCCGGCTCGATCGAGTTCGCGCACGACATGCGTGCCGCGTTGCCGGCGGTCGATGCCGCGGTCGTGGTCTGCGAGGCTGACGAGAAGAAGCTGCCGCAGCTGCAGATCATCCTGCGCGAGCTCGAGGAGCTCGGGATTCCCCGTTTCCTGTTCCTGAACAAGATCGACCGCGCCAACAAGCGCGTCCGCGAGACGCTTGCGACGCTACAGCCGGCGTCGCGCGTACCGCTGGTGCTGCGCCAGATCCCGATCTGGAATGGCGATCTGATCGAAGGCTTCGTCGATCTCGCGCTGGAGCGCGCCTTCGTCTATCGCGAGCACAAGCCGTCGGAGGTGATGGCGCTGGAAGGCGGCAATCTCGATCGCGAGAAGGAAGCGCGCTTCTCGATGCTGGAGAAGCTCGCCGATCACGACGATGCGCTGATGGAGCAATTGCTGGAGGATATCCAGCCGCCGCGCGATGCCGTGTTCGACGATCTCGCGCGCGAACTGCGCGAAGGGCTGATCTGTCCGGTGCTGCTTGGTGCGGCGAGCCGTGAGAACGGCGTGCTCCGCCTGATGAAGGCGCTGCGCCACGAGGCGCCCGGCGTCACTGAGACTGCCGCGCGGCTCGGCATCAAGGACCAGAAGGATGCGCTGGCCTATGTGTTCAAGACCGTGCATCTGCAGCACGGCGGCAAGCTGTCGCTGGCGCGCGTGCTCGCAGGCCGGCTCGACGACGGCGCGACGCTGCAATCCTCGAGCGGCGAGAGCGGGCGGGTTTCCGGCATCCTCGCGGTCTCGGGTACGCATGACAGCAAGCGGCCGCAGGCCGAAGCCGGCGACGCGGTCGCGCTCGGCAAGCTCGATGCGATCAAGACCGGCGATACGGTGTCGAGCGGCAAGACCGCCCCGGCCTCGCTGGTCAAGATCGAGCCGGTGGCGGCGGTGCTGTCGATCTCGATCGCCGCGACCGACCGCAAGGACGACGTCAAGCTCGGCCAGGCGCTGCTGCGGCTGAATGAGGAGGATCCGTCGCTGACGATGATCCAGAACCCGCGCACCCACGACACCGTGCTGTGGGGGCAGGGCGAGATGCATCTGCGCGTCGCGCAGGAACGGCTGAAGGACCGCTACGGCGTCAACGTCAAATCGCATCCGCCGGCGATCGGTTATCAGGAGACCATCCGCAAGGCGGTCACCCAGCGCGGCCGGCACAAGAAGCAGTCCGGCGGCCACGGCCAGTTCGGCGACGTCGTGCTCGACATCAAGCCGAAGCCGCGCGGAAGCGGCTTCGAATTCCACGAGAAGGTGGTCGGCGGCGCGGTGCCGCGCAACTATATCGGCGCGGTGGAGGAGGGGGTGGTCGACGCGCTCACGCGCGGCCCGCTCGGCTTCCCCGTGATCGACGTCGACGTCACACTGACCGACGGCTCCTATCACAGCGTCGACTCCTCCGACCTTGCGTTCCGCACCGCGGCGCGGGTCGGCGTCAGCGAGGCGCTGCCGCAGTGCCAGCCGGTGCTGCTGGAGCCGATCCACATGGTCGAGATCGTCTGTCCGACCGATGCGACCGCCAAGATCAACGCGATCCTGTCGGCGCGCCGCGGCCAGATCCTCGGCTTCGACACCCGCGAGGGCTGGAGCGGCTGGGACTGCGTCCGTGCCACGATGCCGGAATCCGAGATCGGCGACCTCATCGTCGAGCTGCGCTCCGCCACCGCCGGCGCCGGCACCTTCACCCGCCAGTTCGACCGCATGGCCGAAGTGACGGGCCGCGCCGCCGACCAGATCATCGCCGCGCATCGCGACGCGGCGTGAGGCTGTAACAGTCATCCCGGGCGCGCAAAACTTGCGCCCGGGACTCGCGGCTACATTTGGTTCTGTCACTATCGGCCTGCAACGATGTGCAATTACACATTGTAGAATGACCGACACTATCCCGCCACGGAGTGCGCCTACTCGTCGATCCCGGTTTGGACGGTGAGGGCAGGACCGTGCGCGTGTGGTCGAAAGTTGCCGCGTTGGCAGGCGTACTGTTGATGCATGGCGTATTTGCGCAAGACAAGCCGATGGAATTGACGCCGGCCGGCAAGGCCGTTTTGCAGGATTTGATCGCGCAGAGGCCCTCACCCTACGACACTCCCTCGTCTGGCCCCCTGCCAATGTGCGCGTTTCCCGGCGGTCTGTGTGGAGCGGTGCACCGCGACGGTACGGTCGCGGTATTTCCCCGCTACGACTGGATCGGCACATTCTCGGATCAGCGGGCCGCCGTCCGCCTCGGCGGTCTCTACGGCTTCATCGACGAGGACGGCCACGAGATCGTCAAACCACAATACCGCATCGTCGACGACTATCGGTTCGGCTTCGCGCAGGTCGATGTGGATGGAAGGTCCGGTCTGATCGACCAGGACGGCAAGATGGTGATCGAGCCGAAATATGGATTCATCCGAGCGATCAGTCCCGATCGTTTTGCCGTATCGGAAGACCGGCACCTGGGCGGTATGACCGGCGGGGAGGACTTTTCCAGTAGCCGGGTCGCGTTTACGCCGTCCGGCGAAGCGAGCTTCAGCGTCAGCGCCCCTGAGCCGTCCCTCACCGATGTCATCGACGTCCAGGGCCGATTGATCGAGTCGCGCAAACCGCCGATTCCTGGGTTCGACAACAATCCGGCACTCCGCTGGGTGCAAAAGGACAAGCTTTGGGGGCTGATGCGCGCAGACGGAAGCTGGCTCGTCGAGCCGAAATTCCAGCAGGTGAGTGCGTTGAATAACGGGCTCGCACGCGTGACCGTCAACGGCAAGGTCGGCTTTATCGACCGGCGGGGAAACTTCGTCATCGAGCCGGTTTTCGACAAAGCCGGGTGGTTCATTGCGGGCTTCGATCGCACCTCGGCCGAGCGCGACGGCATCGTGGGCGTGATCGACAAGTCAGGTGCATGGATTTTCCAGACCAATTATCAACAGCTTCAGTTTGCCTTTGCCAGCCTCAAGTCCGATCACCCGGGCGCTGTGTTTGGCTGGCACTTCAAGACGGCCGACCGGTGGGGGCTTCTAGACCTCAATGGCCGCGTAATTATCGACGCCGAATACGATCAGCCGATCGGGCAATGCGCCGATGGCCGGCTCGACGCGTACAAGAACAAGGAAGCGCTCTACTTCAAGGCGGACGGCAGCCCGCTGCAGCCGCCCGACGGCCGGCTTATCGACGCGTCGTGCTATGGCGGCACTCCGCCATTCATTCTGAAGATCGGAGACAAATTCGGTTTGGTCGACGCCGGCTCGAACCCAGTGACGCCTGTGGTGTTTGACGCGATCGTCTGGGCCGGACCGGACGTCAAGAATGCCAAGCTTCACGGCAAATGGGGTCGCCTTGGGCCCGATGGACATTGGGTGCTCGAACTCAAATTCGACTACCTCTCAACCGGCGCCGGCCTCTTCGTCGCATCGATCGACGGCAAGCGCGGCTTCATGCGCTCGGACGGATCATGGCTGATCGAGCCGAAATTCGACGCGGCCGCACTGCGTCGCGAAAATGACACCGCCTTTGTGACCCTGTCCGGAGCGACCGGCGTGCTCCGGCTTTCGGATCAATCCTGGGTCATTCCGCCGCGGCCGGGCGTTCTGTGCGATGTCAGTATCAGTCCCGTGATGGTGTCGGAAGCCGCGGGCAAGCGCGCTATCCTGTCGCGAACCGGGGAGACGTGGATCGACATTGGCGCCGAACGCGTGGGGGTCAACGTCGATTTCGGCCTCCTGACCTTTCTCAGGGACGGCAAGTGGGGGCTGGTCGATACCGCCGGGCTAGTGATGGTCGAGCCGCAGTTCGACGAGCCGGTCTACTTCACGCCGCGCCTACGCGGCGTGGCGTGGGCCAAGCGCGACGGCAAATGGTGTGCGATCGACCGGCGCGCTCACTCGGTCCCGGGCGTCGCTTGCCTCGATACCAACCCCCTGGGTCGCGACAACCGCTTCGAGTGCAAAGTTGAGCGGTGACTTCCTGCGATCACGCCCTGCGCGGGCGTGATCGTTGGCAGGATGGCCGGAGGCCGCTAGCTTGTGTCCCTGATGGGGGCGCAACGACATCATGCTTGAATCCCGCCGTAACCTGGCGCTGGCCTGCGCGCTCAGCGCGCTGGCCGGCTATGTCGACGGCATCGGCTATCTGCATCTTGGCGGGCTGTTCGTGTCCTTCATGAGCGGCAACTCGACGCGGCTCGGCGTGACCTTGGCCGAGGGCCATTGGCAGCACGCTCTGGATGCACTGGAACTGATCGTGCTGTTCGTCGCCGGCGCCGCGGCCGGCAGCCTCATCGTGCTCAGCCGCATCGCGCATCGCCAGCCCCTGGTCCTGCTGGTCGAGGCGCTGCTGCTGATGGCGGCGGCGATCGCCTATGCCTACGGCCTGCCGAACACCGCGGTCGTCGCCATCGTGCTGGCGATGGGGCTCGAGAACGCCGTGTTCCAGCTCGAAGGCGGGGCCGGGCTTGGCCTGACCTATGTCACGGGCGCGCTGGTCAAGGCGGGGCAGCTGATCGCTGCCGCCCTGACCGGCGGTGCGCCCTGGGCCTGGCTGCCTAACGTCCTGCTGTGGGCGGCGCTGGTCGCGGGCGCTCTGCTCGGGGCACTTGCCTACCGCTGGATCAATCTCGGTGCGATCCGGTTTGCCGCGGGCACCGCGTTCGCCCTCAGCGCGCTGGTTGCCGCAACCGCGAAGCGGATGGATTGACAGCGCGCCTGCCTTGGCCGATGTCACGGCCATGACATCCCAAGGCAATGCTCAAGACAACACCCAAGGTAAAACCCGCGCCGCGTGCCTGATCGGCTGGCCGGCGGCGCATTCCCGCTCGCCGCTGATCCATCATTACTGGCTGCGCACGCTCGGCATCGAGGGCGGCTACGTGATCGAGGCGGTGCCGCCGGAGGATTTCAAGGATTTCCTGTTCCGCCTGTCGCTGCGCGGCTTCGTCGGCGCCAACGTCACCCGTCCGCACAAGGAGCGCGCGCTGGCGCTGTCGGCGCCGGACGCGCGCGCCCGCGCCGTCGGGGCCGCCAACACGCTGTGGTTCGCCGATGGCGAGCTGCGCTCGACCAACACCGATGTCGAAGGCTTCATCAACAATCTCGACGCCTGCGCGCCTGGCTGGGACAAGACGGAGGACGTGCTGGTGCTGGGCGCCGGCGGCGCGTCGCGTGCGGTGGTGTTCGGCCTGATCGAGCGCGGGATTGCGCGCGTGCATCTCGTCAACCGCACCATCGATCGTGCCCGCGCGCTCGCAGAGCAATTCGGCGCCCGTGTTCATCCCGCGACGTGGGACGCGGTCGGCGAGCTGCTGCCGCGCGCAGGGCTGCTGGTGAACGCCACGTCGCTCGGCCAGCATGGCCAGCCCGCGCTCGAGGTCGATGTGCGGTTGCTGCCGCAAAATGCGGTTGTTTCCGATATTGTCTATGTGCCGCTGGTGACGCCGCTGCTCGCCGCAGCCGAGGCGCGTGGCCTGAAGACCGCCGACGGCCTCGGCATGCTGCTGCACCAGGCCGTGCGCGGTTTCGAGCTGTGGTTCGGGCAGCGCCCGCAGGTCACGTCCGAATTGCGCGCGCTTGTCGAAGCCGATCTCACAAAGACTTGAGGCCTGGAATAGCGTCTCCGGAACGGTGTCTCGTGTTAGTCCCCCGCGTTCCCTCCCGGAGATCAATGATGCCTGCCAGCCGTTCCCATGTCATTCGTCCGTTCATTGCGCTTGCGATGGTGACGGCATCCACGCTTTACGCGCTGGCGCAGCAGCCGCCGACGCCGACGCGGGTGCGTGGAACCGTCGAGAGCGTCGACGGCGATACGCTCGCGGTGAAGTCGCGCGGCGGCGAGGACGTCAAGCTGCACATGGCGGGCAATATGGTGGTGCTCGGCCTCACCAAGATCGCGCTGTCCGACATCAAGGTCGGTTCCTTCATCGGTACGACCACGGTGCCGGGGCCCGACGGCGTGCCGAAGGCGGTCGAGGTGCATGTCTTCCCCGAAAACATGCGCGGCACCGGCGAAGGCTCGCGACCGTATGATCTGAAGCCCAACAGCAGCATGACCAACGCCACGGTCGCGGAATCCGTCGTCGGCAATGACGGTCATACATTGCTGGTCAAGTACAAGGACGGCGAGAAGAAGGTGCAGGTCACGCCCGACACGCCGGTCGTGACCTATGTTCCCGGCGACAAGGCCGACCTGAAGGCCGGCGCCAAGGTCATCGCCTTCATGAAGAAGCTGCCCGACGGCTCGCTCGAAACCGACCGAATCAGCGTCGGCCGCGACGGCCTCACGCCGCCGATGTGACGCGTGGTTCGTAGCTCGGATGAAGCGAAGCGAAATCCGGGACGGTGCCGACGTTGAGAAAGTCCCGGATTGCGCTTCGCTCCATCCGGGCTACGGGATGACAGTTTCGTTATCGCAGTAACAGCATCCTCATCCGGTCCGTAGTTGTCCTGCGTGTCGCCTTCCCGCGAAGGGGAGGTAGCCGCACGGAATACCTGCAACTCCCCGGTGTTCCCTGATTCGCCAGCCAAACCCATGAGGAACACCATGCCGAAATCGACGCTGTTCGCCGCATTGCTTCTCGTTGCCTTTGCCTCAGCCGCATCGGCGCAACAACCGCCGACGGTGCGCATCCGCGGCACCATCGAGGCCGTCGACGGCGCGATGCTGTCGATCAAGTCGCGCGACGGCGACGATATGAAGGTACGCACGACCGACAACGTCGCGGTGTTCGGCGTCGCCAAGACCCATCTGTCGGAGATCAAGGCCGGTTCCTATATCGGCGTCACCGCGATGCCCGAGCCGGACGGAACGCAGAAGGCGATCGCGGTTCACATCTTCCCGGAAAACCAACGCGGCGCCGCGGAAGGTTTTCGTCCCTGGGACCTGCGCGCCAACTCGACCATGACCAACGCCACCGTCGCCGAGACCGTGGAGGGCACCGACGGCCAGAACATCCTGGTGAAATACAAGGACGGCGAGAAGAAAGTCGTGGTGCCGCCGGGAACCCCGGTCGTCACCTTCGTCTCCGGCGACAAGTCGGAGCTGAAGCCGGGCGCCAAGATCATCATCTTCGGCGCGGTGAAGAGGGACGACGGCACGCTGGAAGCCAACCGTGTCAACGTCGGCCGCGACGGCATCGCGCCGCCGATGTGACGCGAAGGCCAGTCTCTCTTAACACGTCGTCCCGGCGAAAGCCGGGACCCATAACCACAGGGTTAAGTTGTTGAAGTGCGCTGTGGCCCCAGCCATGCGCAACAATATCGATCGGTGGTTATGGGTCCCGGGTCGCGCTTCGCTTGCCCGGGACGACGCGGAGTTTGCAGCTGCGCTAAACCGCCAGCACCTTGTCGTCGATCTCGGCGATGGTGTTGACGCCGCACAGCCCCATCGTGGTGGTGAGCTCCTTGCCCAGGATGTCGAGCGCCTTGGCGACGCCGGCCTCGCCGCCGGCGCCGAGGCCGTAGGCGTAGGCGCGGCCGATCATGCAGGACTTCGCGCCGAGCGCGAGCGCGCGCATGATGTCCATGCCGGTGCGGATGCCGCCGTCGAACATGATCTCGAGCTTCGAGCCGACCTCGTCGACGATCTCCGGCAGTACCTCGATCGAGGACGGAGCGCCGTCGAGCTGGCGGCCGCCATGGTTGGACACCACGATCGCCTGCGCGCCGGTCTTGGCGGCGAGCTCGGCGTCCTCGACATCGAGAATCCCTTTAAGGATCAGCTTGCCCGGCCAGATGCTGCGGATCCAGTCGATGTCCTTCCAATTCAGCGTGGTATCGAACTGCGAGGCGGTCCATTCCGACAGCTTGGTCAGATCCTCGGTGCCTTTGACGTGACCGACGATGTTGCCGAAGCTGCGGCGCTTGCCGCGCAGCACGCCGGCGACCCATGACGGCTTGCTCGCGAAGTCCAAGAGCTTCGACAGCGACCATTCCGGCGGCACCGTCATGCCGTTCTTGATGTCCTGGTGGCGCTGGCCGATCACCTGCAGGTCGACGGTCAACACCAGCGCCGAGCATTTCGCCGCGATCGCACGCTCGATCAGCGATTTGATGAAGCCGCGGTCCTTCATGACGTAGAGCTGGAACCAGAACGGCTTGTCGACGGCGGCCGCGATGTCCTCGATCGAGCAGATCGACATCGTGCTCTGGGTGAACGGAATGCCGGCCGCTTGCGCCGCGCGGCAGGCGTGGATCTCGCCGTCGCCATGCTGCATGCCGAGCAGGCCGACCGGCGCCAGGATGAGCGGCATCGCCGAGGGCTCGCCCAGGATCGTGGTCGCCAGGCTGCGCTTGGACACATCGACCAGGATGCGCTGGCGGAACTTGATCTGCTGCAGGTCCTCGGTGTTGGCGCGCAGCGTATCCTCGGTGTAGGAGCCGCGGTCCGCATAATCGAAAAACGCCTTCGGCACCCTGCGCTTGTGCAGCTGGCGCAGATCTTCGATGCAGGTAATGTGCTTCATGGACGTTCCCGGCCCTTCTTCTCGATCGCAAGTTTGATGCAGACGTCTTGCGGGTGTTCGGTCTTGCCGTCATCTAGCATGGTTGGGTGGCCCGCCAAATCTGAAGACGGATAGGAGAGCACGATGACGCAATCAGGCTCCAAGCCGAAAGTAGACGAGAACGCCGAAAAGCGCCGGCTCGATGAGGCCCTGGAAGAGGGCCTTGAGGAGACGTTTCCCGGTTCCGACCCCGTCAATGTGACCCAGCCGGCCCCCAGCAAGGGTGACCAGCACGTCAAGCGAGGCGACAAGAGGTAGGGGACAGCAGTCGTTCCCGGGGATTGCCTGAAGGGCCATAATGTTATATTTTTCAGCGCCTTAATGCCGAAAAACGCGGTTCGGCCGCGGTAATGATTCATCATATTTTTTGAAGTCATTTTAGCGCCTGGCAGTCTATAAGGCCGATGCACGCTACACTGGTAGGCGTTCAGGACTCTCTCGCCGGGTGGTTCGAGAGGTCCGTGTTGGGGGTATCATGAGCCGCAAATATTTCGGGACCGATGGAATTCGGGGCCGCGCCAATGGGCTGATCACGCCGGAGCTCGCGCTCAAGGTGGGGCAGGCCGCAGGGTTGGTGTTTCAGCGTGGCGACCATCGCCATCGCGTCGTGATCGGCAAGGACACGCGGCTGTCCGGCTACATGATCGAATACGCCATGGTCGCAGGCTTCACCTCGGTCGGCATGGACGTGCTGCTGGTCGGCCCGATGCCGACGCCGGCGATCGCGATGCTGACCAAGTCGATGCGCGCCGATCTCGGCGTCATGATCTCGGCGTCGCATAATCTGTTCGAGGACAACGGCATCAAGCTGTTCGGCCCGCAGGGCTTCAAGCTCTCCGACGATGTCGAGAAGCAGATCGAGCAATTGCTCGACGAATCGCTCGACCGCCGCCTGGCGCAGAGTGCGAGCCTCGGCCGCGCCCGCCGCATCGACGGCGTCCACGACCGCTACATCGAATTCGCCAAGCGCACCTTGCCGCGCGACCTCTCGCTCGACGGCCTGCGCGTCGTGGTCGATTGCGCCAATGGCGCCGCCTACAAGGTGGTGCCGGAAGCGCTGTGGGAACTCGGCGCCGACGTGGTGCCGATCGGGGTCGAACCCGACGGCTTCAACATCAACAAGGAATGCGGCTCGACCTCGCCGGAAGCGCTGTCGCGGAAGGTGCGCGAGATGCGCGCCGACATCGGCATCGCGCTCGATGGCGACGCCGATCGCGTCATCCTGGTCGACGAGCGCGGCCACATCGTCGACGGCGACCAGCTGCTTGCGGTGATCGCGCAGAGCTGGAAGGAAGAGGGGCGCCTCGCCAAGCCCGGCATCGTCACGACCGTGATGTCCAATCTCGGGCTGGAGCGCTTCCTGCAGGGCCACGGGATTTCGATGGTCCGCACGCCGGTCGGCGACCGCTATGTGCTCGAGCAGATGCTGAGCGGCGGCTACAATCTCGGCGGCGAGCCGTCCGGCCATATCATCATGTCGGACTATTCGACCACCGGCGACGGCTTCGTCGCTGCGTTGCAGGTGCTCGCCGTGGTGCAGAAGCTGCGCCGTCCGGTGTCGGAGATCTGCCGGCGGTTTGATCCATTGCCGCAGATCCTGAAGAACGTGCGCTATCGCAGCGGCAAGCCGCTCGACGACGCCGAGGTCAAGTCCGCGATCACCGACGGCGAGAAGCGCCTCAACGGCCATGGCCGCCTGCTGATCCGCCCCTCCGGCACCGAGCCGGTGATCCGCGTCATGGGCGAGGGCGACGATCGCATCCTGGTGGAAGAGGTCGTCGACAACATCGTCAGCGCACTCGGCCACGCCGCCGCGGCTTAGGGCCTGCTGTTCTCCAGGGCCCTACCTGCCTCTGTCATCGCGAACTGCCTGACCCGTCATCCTGAGGCGCTCGCGGAGCGAGCCTCGAAGGATCGACGGCCCGGCTGGTAGCCGATTCATCCTTCGAGACGCGGCCAAGCGGCCGCTCCTCAGGATGACGGGTCGTCGATGAGAACTCCACAGCGCATCGCTGCCATTGGCTAGTGCAGCTGGTCCGCTTCACCTCCGCGCGCATTAAGCATTCGCTAACACTCAGGGCCTGCGTGCCGGCAAAACCCTGCGCCTGCGTCAACGCTTCATTAGCACCTGTGGCGAGATCGCCAATCTTTCGCCGCCACACGCGCGCTTTGATGGACCCATAAGCAACAGCCGCAGCAAAAGGTGAGAGAAAATCAACCTTAAAAATTAGGGTTAAGTGCCGCTTAAACATTTGCTGGCATCGTCCGGCCCGTGAGTTTCAGACGTGGGGCTTTCGTGTCGCCTCACTGGCCCAAAAGGACGAAGCCAATGCGTAGCGTAACGACCCTGATTGCCGCAGGCGCGGCATCCCTGCTGTCTTCGGTGGCGTTCGCTGCCGACATGCCGATCATGCCGCCGCCCCCGATGGCGTATGCTCCTCCGCCGGTCCAGGATTTCGGCGGCTGGTATCTGCGCGGCGACATCGGCATGACCAATACCCAGGCCAAGCTGCATGCCAATGCCTACGACACGCTGCCGGCGGGCACCACGTTCAACCAGTTCGGCACCGGCTTCGACAGCGGCATGCTGTTCGGCGTCGGCGTCGGCTATCAGTTCAACAGCTGGTTCCGCGCCGACATCACCGGTGAGTATCGCTCCAAGGTGAGCTTCAACGGCACCGACTTCTTCACGTTCCCCGGGCCGAGTTCGCTGGGCGACACCTATCATGGCGGCGTTCAGAGCTGGGTCGCCCTCGCGAACATCTATGCCGATCTCGGCACCTGGGGTTGCTTGACCCCGTTCATCGGTGCCGGTGTCGGTGCCGCGGTGATCAAGACCTCGGCCTTCTCCGACGTCACCACGTTCCCGAGCGGATCCGGCCTGACCAGCTCCTTCATCGCCGACGGTGCGACCAAGACCAACTTCGCCTGGGCGCTGCATGCCGGTGTCGCTTACAAGGTCACCAACAACTTCACGGTTGAACTGGCCTATCGTTACCTCGACATGGGCACCGCCGCCCACGGCCAGGGCCACTTCTTCGACGGCACGCCGGCCGGTCCTTCGACCTTCCAGTTCCGCGACATGACCTCGCAGGACGTGAAGCTCGGCGTACGCTTCGCCTTGCCTTGCTGCGACGTGCTGCCCCCGCCGCCGCCGCCCCCGCTGATCCGCAAGGGCTAATTTGAGGGTTAATTTCGAGCCTTCACGGTTAACGATTGAAACGGCGCGGGATCACCCCGCGCCGTTTTTCTTTGCCGTGCTTCTGCAACTTGAGTGGTCGAAAGCTCGCGGCGACAACGATTGGTTAAGGTTAACAGGCGATGATCAACGCGCATTCGGTGAGTGGGATGGAGCGTTGCAATGCGTAGGTTCTTGCTGGCGGCGATGATGTTCGGGGCGGTGACCGGCGCGCAGGCGGCCGACATGCCTGATTTCCTTCGCGGCAGTCTTCCCGCTTCCAGCGCGCCGACCAGAAACTGGGACGGCTGGTATGCCGGCGGTCAGGTCGGCCAGACATGGATCAACACCGACTTCGGGGGCAGTGTTGCTTCCCTGACCAATTCCATCTTCCGCAACACCACGCTGCAGGGGCCGACGTCCCAATTCAATCTGCTGGGCCGGGTCAATGCGCAAAGCTCGGGCTTCGGAGCGTTTGTCGGACGCAACTATCAGTTTGACGACGTCGTGGTCGGTGTCGAAGCAAACTATACCTATTGGTCCGGCCTTACGACAACGACCTCCGGAAGTCTGGGTCCGATTCAAGTCGCTCAGCCAACCCTGGTCCTGCCGGCCGGCGCGTCTGCCGCCGACGGCGTGACGTTGAATGGAAGCGCGTCGCTGAAGCTCAAGGACGAGATCACATTCCGCGGCCGCGCGGGTTGGGCGACCGGTGACTTTCTGCCTTACGCCTTCGGCGGCCTCGCAGTCGGCCGAATGGACGTTTCGCGCACGGTCACCAGCTCCGTGAACCGAACGATCAACTTTGCCGACGGAAGTTCGACCACCTTTGCACTGCCGCAGTTTTCCCAAACCGCGACAGATGCGAAGACGGACGCCTACGTTGCCGGCTGGACCGCTGGTCTCGGCCTGGAATACATGTTGTGGAACTGTGTCTTCGTGCGCGGCGAGTGGGAATACGTCAAGTTCGCACCAGTCAAGAACACGTCGGTCACGCAGAACAGCGTGCGCGCCGCCATCGGCTACAAGTTCTGACGCACGCCGCCTCGCTTGACACCGCAATCTGCGGCTGATCCGATGTTGCTCCGCAAGCGGAGCAACCTCACGTGAAAATCCATGGCGACGCCAATTCGGGCAATTGCCTGAAGGTGAAATGGGTGTGCGACAAGCTGGCGCTGCCGTACACATGGGTCGAGATCGACACCATGAAGGGCGGCAGCCGGACGGCGGAATTCCTCAAGCTGAACGGCTGGGGCCAGGTGCCGACGGTCGAGCTGGATGACGGCCGCACGCTCGCGCAATCCAACGCCATCATCCGCTACCTCGCGCGCGGCAGCGATCTGATCCCCGGCGATCCCTATCGTGCGGCGCAGATGGATGCCTGGATGTTCTGGGAGCAGAACAGCCATGAGCCCTATGTCGCCGTTTGCCGCTTTCAGACCGTGTATCTCGGCAAGGCCGTGTCGGAGATCGATCCGCACCTCATCAAGCGCGGCTATGTGGCGCTCGATCATCTGGAGCGGCATCTTGCCGGTGCGCAGTTCCTGGTCGGCGATGCGTTCTCGCTCGCCGACGTCTCGCTGCTGGCCTATACGCGCGTTGCGGAGGATGGCGGCCTCGCGCTCGAACGCTATCCCATGACCCGCCGCTGGATCGCCGATGCGGAGCATGTGCTCGCTCTGCCGCCGGTCCGCTGATCTCGGGTAAGCCTCGCCATGCGTGAAGCTTCATCGATCACGATCCGCCACGCTCGCCGCGAGGATGTCGCCGCCATCGTCGGCATGCTGGCGGACGATCCGCTCGGCAGTGCGCGCGAACGGATCGCGGATCCGCTTCCGCAAAGCTATTACGACGGCTTCGCGCGGGTCGAGCGTGATCCCAACCTGCAGCTTGTCGTCGCCGTCGACGGAGAGGGCGCCGTCGTCGGATGCCTGCAGCTTGCGGTTCTGCCGGGTATCAGCTCGCAGGGCTCTTCGCGCGGCCTGCTCGAGGACGTGCGCGTCGCAACACACTGCCGCAGCCGCGGCATCGGTGAGCAGCTCGTGCAGTGGGCGGTCGCGGAGGCGCGCGCGCAAGGCTGCATGCTGGTCGAACTGCTGACCCATCGCACACGCGTCGATGCGCAGCGCTTCTATGAGCGGCTCGGATTCGCGCGCAGCCATGTCGGCATGACGCTCCGCTTTTGACCTGCACGAGTTGTGCCGCATCCAAGACAATGCCTGCGGTAGCCGCTGCTGCGCGATCCGGTTAACAGCCAATAAACTAAGCCGGTCTCCGTGAATTTACGGGTCGGAACGAGTCCGGTATGTCGGACGTCTCCCACGGGGCGGCGGCGACTGGGGATTGGAATGTCGGATTATTCGATCGTGCGGGTCGGCAACGAGTACATCGTGCAGGCCGGCGATAAGAGCATTTTGAAAGTATCGAGCCGGCGCAGGGCAGTTAAGATCATGACTCTCGCGGCGGATTTGCTCGATCAGGAGACGATGCAGCAGGTCGAGGACGCTCCATCAATCAGCCGTGATCCCCCGACTGTCCCGGAAAAGTCGGAACTTCCTTGACGTTTTGGTGCCCTTCCACTATTTCCGACGGCGGGAAACCTCTCCCCACCGAGAGGCAGCTATCTGGAAGGGTAGATTATGACTGCAGCGAAGCCCGCTTCGCGGCCCAATGTGCCGCATTTCTCCTCCGGCCCCTGCGCCAAGCGCCCCGGCTGGAACCCCAACAATCTCAAGGACGCCGCCCTCGGCCGCTCGCATCGTGCGAAGGTCGGCAAGGCCAAGCTCAAGCTCGCGATCGAACTGACGCGCGAAGTGCTCGAGGTGCCTGCGGACTACAAGATCGGCATCGTGCCGGCGTCGGACACCGGCGCGGTCGAGATGGCGCTGTGGTCGCTGCTCGGCGCGCGGCCCGTCACCACGCTCGCCTGGGAATCCTTCGGCGAGGGCTGGGTCAGCGACATCGTCAAGGAGTTGAAGCTGAAGGACGTCACCAAGCTGAACGCGGCTTACGGTGAAATCCCCGATCTCGCCAAGGTCGATCCCGCGTCCGACGTCGTCTTCACCTGGAACGGCACCACTTCCGGCGTGCGCGTGCCGAACGCCGACTGGATCAGCGCAACGCGTGAAGGCCTGACGATTTGCGACGCGACCTCGGCCGCCTTCGCGCAGCCGCTCGATTTCGCCAAGCTCGACGTCGTCACCTTCTCCTGGCAGAAGGCGCTCGGCGGCGAAGCGGCGCACGGCATGCTGATCCTGTCGCCGCGCGCGGTGGAACGGCTCGAGACCTACAAGCCGGCCTGGCCGCTGCCGAAGATCTTCCGCCTCACCAAGGGCGGCAAGCTCAACCAGGGCATCTTCGAGGGCGAGACCATCAACACGCCGTCGATGCTCTGCGTCGAGGATTATCTCGATGCGCTGAATTGGGCGAAGTCGATCGGCGGCCTGAAGGCGCTGATCGGGCGCGCCGACGCCAACACCAAGGCGCTCGCCGACTGGAAGGCGCGGACGCCCTGGATCGACTTCCTGGCCAAGGATCCCGCGATCCGCTCCAACACCTCGGTGTGCCTGAAGTTCACCGATCCCGCGATCACCTCGCTTCCATCAGACGCCCAGGCCGACTTCTGCAAGAAGCTGGTCGCGCTGGTCGAGAAGGAGAACGCCGGCTTCGACTTCGCGTACTACCGCGATGCGCCGGCCGGCCTGCGGATCTGGTGCGGCGCTACCGTCGAGGCCAAGGACATCGAACTGCTGACGCAGTGGATCGACTGGGCCTTCGCCGAAACCAAGGCAGCGCTGCCCAAGGCGGCATAAGCTTTCTCTTGTCACCTCTCCCCGTTCTTACGGGGAGAGGTCGGATTGCGCAGCGATCCGGGTGAGGGCCTACTCGGCTTGTTCCTCGCCCGTGGCTGCCCCTCACCCCAACCCTCTCCCCGTAAGAACGGGGCGAGGGAGAAGTGATCAGAGACTTCACCACATTGGTCCAAGAGACCCGCCCGCTGCAGGGCAGAGGAACAGTCACATGACAAAACCCAAGGTTCTGATTTCCGACGCGCTGTCTCCCGCTGCCGTGCAGATCTTCAAGGATCGCGGCGTCGAGGTCGACTTCCAGCCCAATCTCGGCAAGGACAAGGAAAAGCTCGCCGAGATCATCGGCAACTATGACGGCCTTGCGATCCGCTCGGCCACCAAGGCGACCGCTAAGATCATCGAGAAGGCGACGAAGCTCAAGGTGATCGGCCGCGCCGGCATTGGCGTCGACAATGTCGAGATTCCGGCGGCGACCGCCAAGGGCATCATCGTGATGAACACGCCGTTCGGCAATTCGATCACGACCGCCGAGCACGCCATCACCCTGATGCTGGCGCTGGCGCGCGAGATCCCGCAGGCTGACGCCTCGACCCAGGCCGGCAAGTGGGAGAAGAACCGCTTCATGGGCGTCGAGATCACCGCCAAGACACTCGGGGTGATCGGTTGCGGCAATATCGGCTCGATCGTCGCCGACCGCGCGCTCGGCCTGCGCATGAAGGTGATCGCGTTCGATCCATTCCTGTCGCCGGAACGCGCCAAGGACATCGGCGTCGAGAAAGTCGAGCTCGACGATCTGCTCAAGCGCGCCGATTTCATCACGCTGCACACGCCGCTGACCGAGAAGACCCGCAACGTCATCGACGCGGCCGCGATCGCCAAGATGAAGAAGGGCGTGCGCATCATCAACTGCGCCCGCGGCGGCCTGGTCGACGAGCAGGCGCTGGTCGATGCGCTGAATTCCAAGCATGTCGCGGGCGCCGCCTTCGACGTGTTCGTCGAGGAGCCGGCGACCTCGAACGTGCTGTTCGGCCATCCCAATGTGATCTGCACCCCGCATCTCGGCGCCTCCACCACCGAAGCGCAGGAGAACGTCGCGCTGCAGGTCGCCGAGCAGATGTCGGACTATCTGCTGTCGGGCGCGATCTCCAACGCGGTCAACTTCCCCTCGATCACAGCGGAAGAGGCGCCGAAGCTGAGGCCGTTCATCGAGCTCGCCGAGAAGCTCGGCTCGTTCGCCGGCCAGCTCACCGAGAGCGGCATCCTCAAGACCACGATCACCTATGAGGGCCACGTCGCCGAGATGAAGATCAAGGCGATCACCTCGGCGGTGCTGTCCGGCCTGCTGCGGCCGATGCTGGGCGAGGTCAACGTGGTGTCGGCGCCGGTCGTCGCCAAGGAGCGCGGCATGGTGGTGGACGAGGTCGTCCGCGCCGCGCAGAGCGACTATGAAAGCCTGATCACGGTCACCGTCACCACCGAGCGCCAGGAGCGTTCGGTGTCCGGCACCGTCTATGCCGACGGCAAGCCGCGACTCGTCGACATCAAGGGCATCCGCGTCGACGCCGAGTTCGGCAAGTCGATGATCTACGTCACCAACGAGGACAAGCCGGGCTTCATCGGCGCGTTCGCGAGCCTGCTCGGCGATGCCAAGATCAACATCGCGACCTTCCATCTCGGCCGCGTCAAGCAGGGCGGCGACGCCATCGCGCTGGTCGAGGTCGACGGCGCAGTGCCGGCGGATCTGCTCGCCAAGGTGCAGTCGCTGCCGCAGGTGAAGCAGGCCAAGGCGCTGACGTTCTAACAAGACGTTTCAAACGTTGTTTGAGCGGGCTCTCGTCGTCGCCCGGGACGTGGCCCGGACGAGGGAATACGCCGCTCAAGCCCATCCAAATTCCGATCTGCGGAACATGACGCCGTCTCCGGCCCCGGAGGCGGCGTTTGTCGTTCCGGGGCGTCTGGTATTCCTGTTGCAGCGTCCAAAATATGTGTACGAAGGCGTCAAGACGCGCCACTATCCGGCGATCTCAGAGGGAGAAAACAATGCGTGAAGCCGTAATCGTTTCCTACGCGCGCACTGGCCTGGCGAAGTCCGGCCGTGGCGGATTCAACATCACCCCGCCGATGTCGCTGGCCGGGCATGCCATCAAGCACGCGGTCGAGCGCGCCGGCGTCGACAAGGACTATGTCGAGGATTGCTATCTCGGCAATTGCGCGCATGGCGCGCCGAACATCGGCCGCCAGGCGGCGCTGCTCGCCGGCCTGCCGAAGTCGACCGCGGGTGTCTCGGTGAACCGCTTCTGCTCGTCGGGCCTGCAGACCATCGCGATGGCTGCGAACTCGATCCGTTCCGACGGCTCCGATTGCATCGTCGCAGGCGGCGTCGAGAGCATCTCGATTCCTGGCGGCGGCACGCCGAAGGAATCGATCGATCCGGACCTGCTCAAGACCGCGCCCGCCATCTTCATGGCGATGATCGACACCGCCGACATCGTCGCCGAGCGCTACAAGCTCAGCCGCGAATACCAGGACGAGTATTCGCTGGAGTCGCAGCGCCGCATGGCGGCCGCGCAGCAGGCCAACAAGTTCAAGGACGAAATCGTCCCGATGAAGACCAAGATGAAGGTGGTCGACAAGGCGACCAAGGCCGAGTCGATCGTCGACTACGTCGTCGACCGCGACGAGTGCAACCGCCCCGAGACCACGCTGGAAGGCCTTGCCAAGCTTGAGCCGGTCAAGGGTCCGGGCAAGTTCGTCACCGCCGGCAACGCCAGCCAGCTGTCCGACGGCGCCGCTGCGGTGGTGCTGATGGAAGCCAAGGATGCCGAGAAGCGCGGCCTCAACCCGCTGGGCCGCTTCGTGGCCTGGGCCTCGGCCGGCTGCGAGCCCGACGAGATGGGCATCGGTCCGGTGTTCGCCGTGCCGAAGCTCTTGAAGCGCCACGGCCTGAAGGTCGAGGACATCGATCTCTGGGAGCTCAACGAAGCCTTCGCCAGCCAGTGCCTCTATTCGCGCGACCAGCTCGGCATCGATCCCGAGAAGTACAACGTCAACGGCGGCTCGATCGCGATCGGCCATCCCTTCGGCATGACCGGTGCCCGGCTCACCGGCCACCTGCTGCAGGAAGGCCGCCGCCGCAAGGCCAAGTGGGGCGTCGTGACCATGTGCATCGGCGGTGGTCAGGGCGGTGCCGGCCTGTTCGAGATCTACAGCTGAGCGCGATCGATCCTGATCGTGTCAGAACGAACGGCCCGGCAGTAACGCCGGGCCGCTTCCGTTTGAAGCCGGTTATGTTGCCGGCAAATCCGCCGCGTGTTCGCCGAACTCGAGCGCGGCGATCAACGCGAGCGTCTGCCTGAGATCGGCGGCCTGTTTCGCGCCGAAGGCGGTCTCGAAGCGCTCCTGCGCCTCACGCCAGGCGGCCTGTGACTCGTCAAGCCGGGCTTCGCCGCGCTTGGTCAGCCGCACCAGGCGGCTGCGCCGGTCACTCTTGTCGACGGCGATGGTCAAAAGGCCGTCGCGTTCCAGCGGCTTGAGGTTGTGGTTGAGCGCGGTGCGGTCGAGCACCAGCGCAGCGGCCAGCTCGCCCATCGTCGGCGCGCCCGAACGTCTGATGTGGACCAGAATGGCGCGTTGCGTGCCGCGCAGGCCGGATGTCGCCAGGACCTGATCATAGAGCTGCGACACGCGTCGCGTCGCCTTGCGCAACGCCGTGAGATTGCACCGGCTGGGTTCCGTTTTCACCATCGCCGCCTCCAAACTAGGCTTGACAGATACATGCATATGCACTTAATGGCAATATATGCATATGCACATATTTGGAGGGTGTGATGTCGGAGATCGAGGCGGAGACGATCGGGCTGGCTATCGGAGCTGACGCGCGGCCACGCTCCCGCGTCGCAACACCGCGCCAGGTGCTCGCGATCGTATCGGTGGGCATCTGCCTCGCCAACCTCGACCTCTTCATCGTCAATGTCGGGTTGCCGAACATCGCGCAGGAATTCCGCGGCGCCTCGCTCGAGGATTTGTCCTGGATCCTCAATGGCTATGCGATCGTCTATGCGGCGCTGCTGGTGTTTTTCGGCCGGCTCGCCGAACGCCACAGTCGCAATCTGAGCTTCCTGCTCGGCGTTGCGCTGTTCACGGCCGCGTCGGCGGCCTGCGCGCTTGCGCCCAACGTCGAATTGCTGGTCGTCGCCCGCATCGCGCAGGCCGCCGGTGCGGCGTTGATGACCCCGACCTCGATCGGCCTGCTTCTGGCGTCGTTCCCGCCCGACCAGCGTCCCGGCGCGGTGCGGACCTGGACGGCGATCGGCGGCCTTGCGGCCGCGCTCGGGCCGCTTGCCGGCGGCGTGCTCGTCACCTTCGACTGGCGCTGGATCTTCATCGTCAATGTCCCGATCGGCATCGTCGCACTGATCATAGGCTGGCTGAAACTGCCGGAAGTGCCCGGCCATGACGTGCCGCGTCCGAGTTCATGGGCGGCGCTACTTGTCACCTGCGGCATCGGTGCGCTGACCCTTGCGATCGTGAAGGCCAATGACTGGGGATGGGGTTCGCGCGGCGTCGCGCTTGGCTTTGCCATCGCAGCCGTCTCGCTCGCTGCCTTTACGTGGCACTGCCTCAACTCGAAGAATCCCTTCGTCGATCCTGCGTTGTTCAAGGTGCGGCCGTTCACCGGGGCGACGTTTGTCATGGCGCCATACTCGGCGGCTTTCGGCGCGATGCTGCTGTCGGTGGCGTTGTGGGAGCAAACGGTGTGGGGCTGGTCGGCGCTGAAGACCGGCCTTGCGATCGCGCCGGGTCCGCTGCTTGTCCCGTTCACCTCGCTGTTGTTTGCCCGCCGCCTGATCGCGCGATTTGGCGCCGCGGCCGTCGTGTCCGCCGGGATTGCATCGTTCGCGGGCGGTCTTGCGATTTGGGCAACGTTGCTTGGAGTTGACCCCGACATGCCCGCCTTTGTGGTCGGCATGATGTTCACTGGCATCGGCGTCGGGCTGACCTTTCCGACTCTGATGGGCGTCGGTGCCGGTTCGCTGCCGCCTTCGTCGTTTGCGACCGGCTCCGGTGTCATCAACATGATCCGGCAGGCAGCGCTGGCGATCGGCGTCGCGATCTTTGTCGCGATCCTGGCAACGCCAGTCTCGATGGCGGACCGGATCGCGGCGTTTCAGCGCGGCTGGTGGATCATGATCGCCATCACCATTGCCGGCTTCGTGCCGAATTACCTGTTCATCCGGCGCAAGGCGGATCGCTAACGGGTCAAAGCCGCCGCCGCGCCATCCGGCAGCCGCGAGCGCGCCATCGTCGCGCCGCAGGGAAACCTCAATCGAACCAGTCCCTTCCTCGCTGCGTCTCACCACGAGAAACGGTGCGCCCTGGAGTTTGGCGCGCCGTTCGTCTCGCGCGCGATGCCGCGTTTTTTTCGGAGGGATCTGATGCGAAAGATTACGAATTGTCTTGTGACCACCAGCCTGGTGCTGGCGGGTGCGCTGGTTGCGGGGCCGCTCCACGCGGCCAATCTCGACGCGGCGTCGCAGGTCGACGCCGTCACCGTCTATCCCGATGGCGCGAGCGTCACCCGCGTCATCACGCTGGATCTGCCCGCCGGCGACAACATGCTGGTCGCGAAGGATTTCCCGATGGGGCTCGATCCGTCTTCGCTGCGGGTCGAAGGCGAGGCGGGCGGCCGGCTGACGATCGGCGCCATCGACGCGCGGCCGCCGCGCCCGGTGGAGCCGGCGAACCTGCCCGAGATCGACAAGCGGATCGAGGCGCTGCGGGATCAGCGCGAGGATCTCCAGGGGATCATCACCTCGGCCGAGGCGCGGCGCAAATTCGCCGAGCATTTCGCGGAGGCCTCGCCGGTCGGCATCGGTGAGAAGGGCGAGGCGCGTCCGGTCAGCGAGTGGCGCGCCGCGTTCTCGGCGGTCGGGGACGAAGTCGCGACCGCCGACACCGCGATCCGCGACGCCGTGCGCAAGCAACGCGACATCGATCGCGAGATCGCGCGCCTCGAGGCCGATCGCGCCGCCAAGCCGCCGAGCAAGCTCGAGGTGCGGATCGAGCTGGCCTCCGCGGCCGCGACCCGCGCGACTTTGCGGGTGACCTATGCGGTGCGCAGCGCCCGCTGGATGCCGCTCTACGACGCCCGTCTCGACACCGGCGCCAAGGATCGAAAGCCGGCGATCGAACTGGTGCGCCGCGCCGAGATCACCCAGTCGACCGGCGAGGATTGGTCGAACGTCGCGCTCGCCGTCTCCACCGTGCGTGTCGCCCGCGGCGGTAACGCGCCCGACCTCAATTCGCTGATCGTGCGATATCCGCTGCCGCCGCGACCGCTGGCCGCCGGCAGAGCATTCGACAGCGTGCAACAACCCCCGGCGCTGATGCCCGCACCGGCTGCGCCGCCGATGGAGCAGCAGCATCTGCTCAAGCAGGCCGAGGAGCGCGACGCCGTCGCCGAGGTCAGCGCGTTTCAGGCCACATTCAAGATTCCCGGCCGCGTCAGCGTCGCCGCCAACGAGGGCGCCAAGAGCCTGCGTATCTCGACGGCGACGATCACCCCTGATCTCGCGGTGCGCGCCGTTCCGGTGATCGATCCGACCGCGTTCCTGGAGGCGAGCTTCGTGCAGGCCGACGAGGCGCCGCTGCTGCCGGGGCAGGTCTCGATCTATCGCGACGGCATCTTTGTCGGCCGCAGCCGGATGGCCACCGCCGCCAAGGACGAGACCGTGCGGCTCGGCTTCGGCGCCGACGACAAGGTCAAGATCGAGCGCACGGTGGTGAAGCGCAATGAAGGCTCCGCCGGCCTGATCGTGACGACGTCTAAGACCGACGAACGCGCGTTCAAGACCACGGTGCGCAACGGCCACGACTTCCCGATCAAGGTCGCGATCCAGGATCAGCTCCCGGTCAGCGAGAACGACGATATCGTGGTCGAGATGCTGCCGTCGTCGACACCGGCGACCACCACCAACCTGCGCGACAAGCGCGGCGTGCTGGAATGGGCGTTCGAGGCCAAGGCCGGCGAAGTCCGTGACATCAATTTCGCCTGGCGGATGCGCTGGCCCAAGGACAAGGGCGTCGTGATGGTGCCGGCCGGCTGATCTGCGTCAGGTGCACGACACGACGTTCGCGAATTATCGGACGAAGAAGCAGTGACGCTTCGCGGGAGGACGCGGGCTAGAAGCCCGCGTCTTCCTCCAGCCATTGCTGATTGTCCCAGCGCGCGCGGCGGCCGACGACATATTCGCGAACATCGTCCATGAAGCGCACTTTGCTGGCGAGTGCTCCAGTGAAAGCCACGATCGCCGCGATCCAGGGCCACAGATGCATTAGCAGCGAGGCGGGTATCTGATTGGCGAATCCCGCCTGCAGCGCGCCAGTGACCAGATAAGCCAACACGCCCCACGCAACGGCCAAAATCGTCGCCACGACCTCATAGCTGTCTTGATGAAATCTCACCAACCGTCGCATCAAGGCCAGGTAAGCAAAGTAGACGATCACGCCGAGCATCAAAGCGACCAGTCCCGGCGGAAGCCCCCAGCTCTGGTCCCAGCCGAGGTACGCAACGAAGCCCGCGGCGATGAACGCCTCGATGTAGGTCAGGCTGGATTTTTCCCGCATCATTTGCCCCGAAGCGATTCAAGTATCGGCCTAGGTTATCATCATTGAGCGCTTCGGTAGAGGGGCAATTGCAAGACAACCGTTGGCGCCTTGTGCAGCGCGATCCCATGTTCGGGGATTCGGATGAAGAAGGAGCGAGCTAACGCCGAGTGAGGCGGGGCAGCTCTATCACCGTCACCCTGAGGAGGCCGCAAAGCGGCCGTCTCGAAGTGCGACGGCCCGGCTTGCTCCGCGCGGCATCGTCGGGGCCGTGCATCCTTCGAGGCTCGCTCCGCTCGCACCTCAGGATGACGGAACTGCTTCCGCATATTCGCTGTCATGCCCCGCCTTGAGCGGGGCATCCAGTAAGCCGCGGCTTATCCGCTGCGTTCGAACGCCTCTGGAATACTGGGTCGCCCGATCGAGCCGGGCGACGACACTGTTGTGTGTAGCGCGAGCAACCGCCTCACTTCACCTTCAGGAAATCGCCGACTTCGAGCAGTACGAACTCGTCGTCATCGGCCTTGTTCGGATCGCGGCTCGAGGAGAACGGCAGATTGTTGTCGTTGCCGACGATGATGTGGGTCTCGTCGACCCGATCGACGTTCTCGATGGTGAAGAACGGGAAGGTGTAGACACCGTCGTTGAGCGGCTTGCGGGCCTTCTTGTTCGGATCGCGGATCTTCATCAGGTCGATATAGGCGATCTTGCGCACCGGCTTGCCGACATTAGCGTCCGACAGCTCGATCTTGTAGACGCGCTTGAACTTGGCGAGGTCAGGGAAGCAGTTCTCGCCGCGCTGGCCTTGCGGGCAGGCCTTGTCGGCAGTGCCTTCGCCATTGTCGCGCTCGATCACGAGGCCCTGGGTCGGATCGATCATGTTGAAGTCGCCGATCGCATTGCCGTTCTGCTCGAACACATATTGCCAATAGCGACCGGTGAACTTCTCCGCCGCGACGTCGAATTCGAGGATGCGCGAGGCTTCCTTGCCGTCGACCTTCTCCCAGTCCTTCTTGTCGGCATCCCACAGCGGCCCCTCGAGCAGGCCGTAGAGGAACTTGCCGTCCTTGGAGGAGGCAAAGCCCTCATAGCCCTTGGAGCGGCGCAGGTTGACGTTGGTGTAGGTGGCGCCAGGCGCGCCGGGTGACTGCACCGCCCAGTGATCCGGCGAGCGCACCGGCTTGCCGTCGGCGACCGTCTCGAACACGGCGAGGATCTTGCCGGTCTTGTCGGCCTTGAGGATGTAGGGCCCGAACTCGTCGCCGATCCAGAAAATGTCGTTGATGATCTGGAAGCCCTCGGTGTCGAAGTCGGCGCCGGTGAGGTAGCGCTTGGCGGTGTCTTCATGCACGATGCGGAACGGCACCTTCTTGTCGGGATCGTGCAGGAACACGGTCTCCTGACGCTCGATCTTGCCGTTCGCCCAGTCCATCTTGTAGCGGTTCAAATACAGCATCGAGTCCGCCGAGTTGTAGCGCGCGCCCATGCCATTGTCGGTGATCACCCAGAACGAGCCGTCCGGCATCGCCTTGATGCCGGAATGGCCTTGCAGCGGCTGGCCCTTGAACGGCAGCGACACGCCGGTCGGCCGCTCATAGGACTTGCCCATCACGGTGCCGATCGCATCGACGCGCTTGCCGGTGGTGTATTTGCCGGACGTCTTCAAATCGTTCGGGGCATCGGCGGGGGCGTCGATGAAGCTCTCTGCCGGCATCACGGCGTGTCCTGCCAGCGTCGCCGGGAATTCGCCCTCGCTCTGCGCGAACGCCGGCGTGGTGAGCAGGATCGAGGCGACGGAACAGAGCAGTGACAGGCGCATGGTTGATCTCCCAAAGGACAAACGATGCGGTGTTCTCCGAGCCGCCTGTTACAGCCCGCTGACAGTTTTGTGAACCGCGGATGTTGCGGCGGGATAAGCCTTGCGGCGGTACGTCGCCTCCTGGCCACAAATCTCGTCCCGAGAAGGTTGTGAGACTATCTGTCACGTCATTGCGAGCGAAGCGAAGCAATCCATAGCGCAGCAAGCGCAGACATGGATTGCTTCGTCGCTGTCGCTCCTCGCAATGACGAGGTTGAGGGTCTAGACGGGCCGCATCGTCTGCGGCAGCAGGAACGGCACGCCGCCTCCGGTGTAGTCGATCGTGGCGTCGATCTCGAAGATCTGCCTCAGCGTGTCGGCCCGCATCGCTGCGGCGCGGTCGCCGTCGACGGCAAGCCGGCCCCGATGCAGCAGCAGGATGCGGTCGGCGAACCGCATCGCGAGGTTGAGATCATGCAGGATCGCGATCACCGCGGTGCCGCGCGCGGCGCGCCGCCTTGCGGTCTCGACCAGGTCGATCTGATGTCGCAGATCGAGGCTCGAAGTCGGCTCGTCCAGCAGCAACAGCCCCGGCCCGTGCAGCGCCTCGCCGCAGGCGAGCTGCACCAGCACGCGGGCGAAATGCGCGCGTTGCTGCTCGCCGCCGGACAGCGTCGGCAATTGCCGGAACCGGAAATGCGCCAGTCCGACCTCGTCCAGCGCCGCGGTGACCAGCGCACGCGTCACCGCGCGCGGGCTCTCGCCGGCGCCCATGCTGACAATTTCCTCGACCGTGAACGGGAAGGTGACGTTGACGTGCTGTGACAGCATCGCGCGGTGCTGCGCCAGCTCGCGTGGACCATAGGCGTTGAGGTCGCGCTGCCTGAGCCGGATCGTTCCGCGCGACGGACGGAGATCGCCCGACAGCATCCGCAGCAGGGTCGATTTGCCGGCGCCGTTGGGACCGACGATCGCGATCATCTCGCCGGCGCCGATCTGCAGCGAGACCATATCGACCAGCGCCGCGCCGCCGACCGTCATCGATACCGATTGCGCCTCCAGCAGCGCGCTCATAGCGACACCAGGGAGCGCTGGCGCAGCAGCATGGCGAGGAAGAACGGCGCGCCGATCGCCGCGGTCAGGATGCCGATCGGCATCTCAGCAGGGGCCACGATGGTGCGCGCCACGGTGTCGGCGCCGACCAGCAGGATGGCGCCGAGCAATGCGGAGGCCGGCAGCAGCAGGCGGTGCCCGGGCCCGATCACCAGCCGCAGCAGATGCGGCACCACGATGCCGACGAAACCGACCACACCGCAAACCGAAACCGCGACCCCGGTCATCGCCGACACCAGCACGATCGAGATCCGCTTCAGCCGCTCGACGTCGACGCCGCTGTGGAATGCCTCGGCCTCGCCGAGCACCAGCACGTCGAGGCCGCGCGCGATCCAGAGGCAGGCGATCAGCGCCGCGGCCAGGACCGGGGCAAGCGCCGTGAGCTTGGTCCAGGTCGCGCCGCTCAGCGAACCCAGCATCCAGAAGGTGATGTCGCGCAGCTGGCGGTCGTCGGCGACGAACACCAGGAGCCCGATGCCCGCATTGGCGATCGCGGCAATCGCAAGCCCGGCCAGCAGGAAGATCGCGATCGAGGTCCGGCCGCCGCGGCTCGCAATGCCATAAAGCACGATGGTCGTAATCAGCGACCCGGCGAAGGCCGCGATCGGCAGCAGCTGATGCTGCAGGAAGCGCAGGCTCTCGCCGAGATGGCTGTCGGTGAATACGATCGCCAATGCGGCGGCAAACGCGCCGCCGGAGGAGACGCCGACCAGCGCCGGGTCGGCGAGGGGATTGCGGAACAGGCCCTGCATGATGGCACCGGAGACGGCGAGCAGAGCGCCGACCATCGCAGCCGCCGCAATCCGCGGAATCCGGATCGACCACAGCACGAGCTGGTCGCGCGCGAGCAGCGGGTTGGCCGCGCTGTCGGCCCATAGTCCCAGCGCGGCGGGAAGCCGTGCCACTGGGATACCCGCGGCCCCGACCGTCAGGGCGACCAGCGCGGTCCCTGCGAGCGCGGCAAGCAGGCAGAGCAGCGTGAGGGTCGCCGCCGGCCGCAACGACATGCCGGCGCGCCGTCGCTTCGCACGCGCGGGGCGTTCGGCCAGCACGCTCATTGCCGGCAGTTCGCGGTCAGCGCCGCCGGCTTGAAGGTGGCTGCCTCCGGCGCCAGCGCCGGATAGAGCTTGACCGAGAGGTCGCGTGCCGCGGCCGCCGTGCGCGGCCCGAAGCCGAGCAAATAAAGCCCCTCCATCGAGATGAAGGCCTTGTTGGTGCCGACCGGCGTCAGTGCGAAGGCCGGATGCGCGAACACGGCCTCCGATGTCAGCGAGTCCTTGCCGCGATCGATCGACAGCACGACGTCCGGTTTCGCCGCCACGATGGCCTCGTCGTTGACCGGCTTGTAGCCGTCGTAACCGTCGATCGCGTTGACGCCGCCGGCGAGCTGGATGATCTCGTCCGCGGCGGTCTTGTGGCCCGCGGCCATCGCCCGGCCGTTCAGGAGCGACATCACGAACATCACGCGCACCGGCTTCGTGACCCTGGCCCGCAGCGTGCGCAATTGCGCGAGATCGCTTTCCACCGCTGTGGCCAGGCAGGCGGCGCGCGGGTCGGCGCCGATGGCGTGGCCCACCAGCCTGATCTTCTCCACCAGCCCGGCCTCAGAGAACGTCTCCGGCACCAGCACCAGCGGCACCTTGGCCGCCTCCAGCACGTCCATGGTCTCCTTCGGCCCGGAGCCCTGCACCGCAAGCACCAGCGACGGGTGCAGGCCGAGCACGCCCTCCGGCGACAGCTGGCGCATATAGCCGACGTCGGGCTTTTCGTGCAGCGCGGACGGTGGGTAGAGACTGGTGGCATCGACGCCGGCGATGCGGTCCTCGAAGCCGAGCGCATAGAGGATCTCGGTGATCGCGCCGCCGATCGAGACGATCCGCGTGGGATCGTCGATCACGACGTCGCGGTCGCGTGCGTCGTGCACGGTGATGCCCTCGGCGATCGCTGCGCCGATCGGCAGCAGACAGGAGAGCGCGAGCAGAGCGAGCGTGCGACAAATTGTCATCGGGGGCGTCACTTGGTCAGGATCAACTTGTTCTGCGAGGTCAACCGCAAGCGGTAATGCTCTTCGCCATGCACGATGATGATTTCGCGCTCGGTCGCGAACAGGTCGCGGCTGTCGAGGCGATTCCCGTGCATGATGAGCGTTTTGGCCGCGTCGGACGCCGATACGTCCTGTTTTCCCGCCGCGCCGATGTTGTCTCCGGAAGTGGCCGACATGCTCGTGGTGCTGCGCTTTCGAAATCTTCAAATGATGCTTGCTTGTATAAGCGGGCGAAGGCGCATTCCAACGGCTGCACTTTACAATCGATGTAAACAACGCCGCCGCATTCTTGACCGTTTTGTTGCCGGCTCGTAACCAATCATCACACGATGCAGGCTTGTGGCTTGCATCGCAACGTAGCCAGCAAGCCGCTCGGTGGAGCGCACGCCAGCCAAACCAGAAAAGCGATGATCGGGCTGGGGCTAGAATGGCTGACGGGGCTAGGGTTTCGCGCGCCTTGATGTTGGGTGCGTCGGTGTTTTCATTTTCGGCAGCGCTGCCGGCAAGTGGGTTGGCGCAAACCGCCGATGCGTCGGCTGCGCGTCCCGCGACCGAGCGGCCGAAGCAGGCCCAACGCAAGCCGAAGCCTGCGGCCAACCCGCAGGCGGCGGCGTCGCCTGCGATGAATGCGCGCGCGCAGATCGGCGCGGTGCCGGTGCAATCGCTCGACACCATCACGGCGGTCGCCTCCAAGACCGAAGAGCGCGCGATCGACGCGCTGGCGCCGGTCAGCTCCGTCACGCTGGAGAAGATTCAGGGCCTGCAGCCGAACCGGGTGTCCGACATCTTCCATAACGTGCCCGGCGTCTCGTTCCAGGAGCGTGGCGACGATCCGGCGACGGTGATCAACATCCGCGGCCTGCAGGACTTCGGCCGAGTCGCTGTCGTGGTCGACGGCGCGCGGCAGAACTATCAGCGCACCGGCCACAACGCCAACGGCTCGTTTTTCCTCGATCCCGAATTGATCGGCGGCGTCGACGTGGTGCGCGGCCCGACCGCGAACATCTACGGCTCCGGCGCGATCGGCGGCGTGGTCTCGTTCCGCACCAAGGATATCGACGACGTGGTGCGTCCCGGCGAACGCTGGGGCGTCGACATGTCGGGGTCCTATGGCAGCAACAAGGACCGCGGCATGGGTTCGGTGTTCGGCGGCGTGCGCGCCGATCCGAATGTCGATGTGTTCGGCGGCGCGGTCTACCGCACCCAGAGCAACTACAAGGACGGCGCGGGCACCGAGATCGGCAACACCGGCAACGACATCGCGGCCGGCCTGATGAAGGTGACGATCCGCCCGGCCGAAGGCCACGAGTTCAAGATCGGCGGTGTCTTCCAGGACTATCAGTACAATATCGGTCAGCCGAACCGCGGCCCGACCACGACGGCGGCGCCGCTGGCCGCGATCGCGGGCTCCTCGGTCTACGCTTCCGATGCGAGGAACTACACGGGTACGCTGAGCTGGCGATATTCCAAGCCCGACGACATGCTGTTCGACTGGAACATCTCGGTCTACGGCAACCGCACCGACAACGACCAGGTTAAGACCTACAACAACCGCATCACGTCAGGCGGCGGCGTCTGCACGCTCGCCAATCCAGGCAACAACATCTCCGGCTGCGTCGGCGACAAGCGCGGCTATTCGCTCGACACCGTCGGCCTCGACGTCAACAACACCTCGCGCTTCAATTTCGGCGACTGGCGCAACGCCGTGACCTACGGCTTCGACGCCTTCCGCGACGATGTCGAGACTTTCGACTCCCGCGGCAATTCCAACATCACGACGCCCGGCGGCCAGCGCACGGTGTCCGGCGGCTTCGTGCAGTTGAAGCAGAACTATTCGACCTGGCTCGAGCTTGTCAGTGCGGTCCGCTACGATCATTACGAGCTCACCTCGATCAACACCACGACGAGCGGCGACCGGTTGTCGCCGAAGATCACGGTCGGCGTTACGCCGGTGACCGGCTTTACGCCCTATGTGAGCTATGCCGAAGGCTATCGCGCGCCGTCGATCACCGAAACCCTGATCTCGGGCGGTCATGCCACCGGCGGCGGGCCGGCGCTGTTCAACTGCCCCGACGGCACCAGCGGCCTGTTCTGCTTCCTGCCCAATGCGGCTCTGCGGCCCGAGGTCGGCAAGAACAAGGAAGCCGGCATCAACTTGAAGTATGACGGCATCTTCACTGCGAGCGACTCGTTCCGCGGCAAGATCAACGTGTTCCGCAATGACGTCGACGGCTATATCGACCTTGTCGCGTCGGCGCCGACCACGACGCCGTTCGGACGCTTCAGCCAGTTCTACCAGTACCAGAACATCGCGCACGCCCGCATCGAGGGTTTTGAGCTCGAGACGATGTATGATGCGGGCGACTGGTTCGTGGGGGTCGCCGGCCATCTGATGCGCGGCCGGAACACCGGGACCAATGTCGGGCTCGCCACCATCACGCCGCGCAAGGTGACGACGACTGGCGGCGTGCGCCTGCTCGACCGCACGCTGATCATTGCCGCGCAATGGTCCTCGTTCGGCGCCAACGACGATTTGCCGGCGGGCTATCTGCCGTCGACCGGCTACGAGCTGGTCAACCTCTATCTGACCTGGAACGCCACCAAGGACATCACCTTCACGGCGTCGGTCGACAATCTCTTGAACCAGTACTACCGGCCCTACGCGATCCCGGGCTCCTCGAGCGACGGCACGACGCAGAACGACGTGCTGTTCTCGAGCCCCGGTCCGGGCACCGTCTACAAGGCCGGGCTCAGGATTCACCTAGGTGGAGCGTAACGCGACGAGCCGATCATTCCATCCAGGTTGCTCCGGCCGCGCTGGTGCCCCCAGCGCGGCCTTGGCGTATTCATGTTATCAACGAGATCAATCGGCAGGATCCCGTGCATCCGCCGCCAAACAGGAGAAGGCTTTCATGTTCATCGCAATGAACCGGTTTCAGGTGATCAAGGGCAAGGAACAGGCGTTCGAGACGGTCTGGAAGACCCGCGAATCCTATCTCGGCGATCTGCCCGGATTCATCGAGTTTCACCTCGTGAAGGGCCCCGAGGCCGAGGACCACACGCTCTATGCGACCCATACGGTGTGGGCCAGCAAGGTGGCGTTCGAGGACTGGACCAAGTCCGATGCGTTCCGGCGTGCCCATTCCCGCGCCGGCAACGAGACCGGCGGCAGCCTCTATCTCGGTCATCCCAAATTCGAAGGTTTTGAGGTGCTGATCACCGAGCGCGCCAAGAGCCCGGCGTGACGGAGGCGGCCGTGCAGAACGCGGAGCTTGCCGGGCTGAAGGCCTATATGGCCGACAATCCCGGCGCAGTGATCGAGGACGTCGCGCGCGAGCGCAAGGTGACGCCGCGCGCGGTGCTGGAGGCGCTGCCCGACAGCATGGTGCGGATCGGGGCCGCCGAGTTCGCCGCCGCGATGCAGGACATCGCGGAATGGGGCGAGGTGACGCTGATCGTGCACACCGATGATGCGATTTTCGAGTTCACCGGCGGCATTCCGAAAGGCGAGGTGGGCCGCGGCTATTTCAACCTGATGCAGCCGAAGGGCCTGCACGGTCACCTCAGGCACGAGCGTTGCGCGGCGATCGCGTTCGTCGAGCGGCCCTTCATGGGCAAGGTGTCGGCCTTCATCGCCTTCATCAATCTCGATGGCGGCATCATGTTCAAGGTGTTCGTCGGCCGCGACGAGACGCGCGCGTTGCGCGGCGATCAGCTGGCGCGCTTCCACGCGCTGGCGGACCGCATCGCACCGAGAGCGAGCTGAGACCGACGAAGGACGGGAGGCGACCATGTCGCATCGCAGGCTTGGGCGACGCATCGCGTTGTTGGCGTGCGCCATGTTCGGAATGCTGCCGGGCGCGTGCCTTGCCGCCACCGACGCCGCGCTGCTGCCGCGCAATCTCTCGCCCTGGGGCATGTTCGAGAGCGCCGACATCGTCGTGAAGGCGGTGATGATCGGCCTGGCCTTCGCCTCGCTCGTGACCTGGACGGTCTGGCTCGCCAAGACCGTCGAGATCCGCCGCAAGACGACGCTTGCGCGGCAACGGATCGGGCTGCTCGAGCGCGACACGCAGCTTGCCGAGGTCGAGCAGGCCAGCCGCGACGGCAGCGATGCGGTGGCGCAGATCGTGCAGTCGGCGTCGCGCGAAGCTGCGCTCTCCGGCGGCATGTTCGACGACGGCTTCAAAGAGCGCATCGCGCTGCGGCTGGAGCGCGTGGAGGCGGCGATGTCGCGGCAGATCGCGCGCGGCACCGGCGTGCTCGCCACCATCGGCGCCACCGCGCCGTTCGTCGGCCTGTTCGGTACGGTGTGGGGCATCATGAATGCCTTCATCGGCATCTCCGAGGCCCACACCACCAATCTCGCGGTGGTCGCGCCTGGAATCGCGGAGGCGCTGCTTGCGACCGCGCTCGGTCTGGTGGCCGCGATTCCGGCGGTCGTGATCTACAATCACCTGACGCGTTCGATCGCGGCCTACCGCGCGCTGCTCGGCGACGCCTCGGTCATGGTGATGCTGCTGGTCAGCCGCGAGGGCGATCGCAGCCTGTTCCGGCTGGCGCGCGCCGCGGAGTAGGGGATGGGCGCGAAGCTTGGCTCTGGCGGTGCGTTCGGCGGCCGGCGTCGCGGCGACGACGACTTGATCGAGGCGCATGCGATCAACGTCACGCCGTTCATCGACGTCATGCTGGTGCTGCTGATCATCTTCATGGTGGCGGCGCCGCTGGCGACCGTCGATCTCGGCGTCGACCTGCCGGCCTCGACCGCCGAGCCGCAGCCGCGGCCGGACAAGCCGGTGTTCGTCGCGGTGAAGCCCGACCTCTCGGTCGCGGTCGGCGAGGATGTGGTCGCGCGCGACGCCCTGACCGCGACCCTTGATGGCGCGACGCAGGGCAAGAAGGACGAGCGCATCTTCCTGCGCGCCGACAAGGCCGTCAGCTATGGCGACCTGATGGAGGTGATGAACCTGTTGCGCAATGCCGGCTATCTCAAGATCGCGCTGGTCGGCCTCGACGGACGCAGCTGATTCCGATGAACGCGTATGCGCTTCATGATGCGGGCGACGATATCAGGTTGAGGCGGTGGGGCCTGTCGGCGGCCGCGATCCTGGCAGCGCATGTGGTGCTGATTGCGCTCGGCATCACCTGGGTCTCGGCGCCGCCGCCGGGCGTTGCCGTGCCGGCGGTGCTGGTCGACCTGACGCCGATCACATCCTCGCCGGCGATTTCGGAGACCGAACTGCCGCCGGGTCCGGCGATGCAGGAGGCTGACGCCTCGCCGCCGGAGCCTGCCGCCGCGCAGGCCGTGCAGCAGGAGATCGCGCCGACGCCGCTGCAGGAGAAGCCCGAGGTGACGGCGCCGCCGGAGCAGAAGCAGCAGGCCACGCCACCGAAGCCCGAGCCCACGAAGGTCGTTCCGGAGCGGAAGCCCGAACCCATCAAGCCGAAGGTGGTCCGCCGGGAGGCCAAGAAGCCGTCCGAGGCGACGCCGGCACCGCGCACCAGCGCGCCGAGCCGCGCCGAGCGTCAGGCGCCCGCGGCATCCGCGATCAGCGCCGGCGCAGCCGCGTCGGCGGTCACGGCCTACAATTCACGCGTTCGCGCGCATCTCTTACGCTTCCACTCCTATCCGGCCGGCGGCAACGGCCAGCGTGGTGTGGTCCGCCTGGTGTTCACGCTCGGCCGCGGCGGGCAGGTGCTGTCGAGCCATCTCGGCGGCTCCTCCGGCAATCCGACCTTCGACGCGCGCGCGCTGGCGATGGTACGCCGGGCCCAGCCGTTTCCTGCGTTTCCGCCCGAGGTCACGGAAGGCTCGATGGGCTTCAGCGTGCCGGTCGCGTTCGTGCCGCGGTAGCGTCCGACATTGCAGCGAGGCGCGCCCTATCCCCGTCATCCTGAGGTGCGAGCGGAGCGAGCCTCGAAGGATGCACGGCCCCGCTAGTAGCCGTCGACCCTTCGAGACGCGCTACGCGCTCCTCAGGGTGACGGAGATAGATTGAGTTCGCTTCAATACGCGGGGAGCCCCGCTACTCCTTCACCGCGCCCGTCAGCGACGACACGTAGTAGTCGACGAACAGCGAATAGAACAGCGCGACCGGCAGCGAGCCGAGCAGGGAGCCGGCCATCAGCGCGCCCCACTGGTAGACGTCGCCGGTGATGAGCTCGGTCAGGATCGCGACCGGCACGGTCTTGTTGGCGCCGCTCTGGATGAAGGCGAGCGCGTAGATGAACTCGTTCCAGGATAGCGTGAAGGAGAAGATGCCGGCCGAGATCAGGCCGGGTACCGCGAGCGGCAGCGTGATCCGCCACAGGATCTGCAGCCGCGTCGCGCCGTCGACCAGCGCGCATTCCTCGAGCTCGTAGGGGATCGACTTGAAATAGCCGATCAGCAGCCAGGTGCAGAACGGCACCAGGAAGGTCGGATAGACCAGGATCAGCGCCAACGGTGAATCGAACAGGCCGAACTGCACGATCACGGTGGCGAGCGGAATGAACAGGATCGACGGCGGCACCAGATAGGCGAGGTAGATGCCGAGCCCGACATAGGGGCTGCCGCGGAAGCGCAGCCGCTCGATCGCGTAGGCCGCGAGCGTCGAGGCGAACAGCGACAGGAAGGTCGAGCCGATCGCCACCAGCATGGTGGTCTTCAGCCAGCGCGGATACGAGGTGTCGAACAACAGATGCTTGACATGCGCGAGCGTCGGCGAGGTGATCCAGAACGGATTGTGCTCCTTGTAGTTCAGGAGCTCCGCGTTCGGTTTGAACGAGGTGATCGCCATCCAGTAGAACGGGAACAGCAGGATCAGGATGAAGCAGGCGAGCGGCAGATAGATCATCACCACGCGCCGGGCGCGGGAATCCCACGCCATCGTGTCGGGTGTGGCGCTGGCGACGTTGGAGGATTGGCCTGCAACGTCAGTCATTGGCTTCTCCCTGCTGCCATTTGCGGCGGGCGAGGCCGAAGTAGCTGAACAACGTCGCGAATACGAGGAACGGGATCATCGAGACCGCGATCGCGGCACCCTCGCCGAGCTCGCCGCCGGCGATGCCGCGCTGGAACGCCAGCGTCGCGAGCAAATGGGTCGAATTGACCGGGCCGCCGCGGGTGATGGCGTAGACGAGCTGGAAATCGGTGAAGGTGAAGATGATCGAGAACGTCATCACGATCGCGAGGATCGGCATCATCATCGGGAAGGTGATGTAGCGGAAGCGCTGCCAGGAGGTGGCGCCGTCGAGCATCGCCGCCTCGTAGAGCGAAGGCGAGATGGTCTGCAGCCCGGCCAGCAGCGAGATCGCGACGAACGGGATGCCGCGCCAGATATTGGCCGCGATCAGCGAGAACCGCGCCGGCCAGGGCGAGCCGAGGAAGTCGACATTGCTGTCGCGCAGGTGCAGCACGTCGACCAGGAGATAGGAGATGATCGAGAACTGCGGATCGTAGATCCACCAGAACGCCAGTGCGGAGAGCACCGTCGGCACGATCCACGGCAGCAGCACGATGGCGCGGATCAGGCTCTTGAACGGGAAATGGTTGTTGAGCAGCAGCGCCAGCCAGAAGCCGAGCGCGAATTTTCCGAAGGTCGCGACCGCGGTGTAGAAGATCGAGTAGAACACCGCGTTCCACCACAAGGGATCCTTGAGCAGATACTGGAAGTTCTCGAGCCCGATATAGACGCCGCGCTGGCCAATCGTGGTGTCGGTGAAGGCGAGCCAGATGCCGAGGCCGAGCGGATAGGTGAGGAACACCAGCAGCAGGCCGACCGCGGGTGCAAGGCACATCACGATCAGGAACGGCTTGTAGTCGAACAGCCGTGCGAGCCAGCCCGGCTGGCGCAGCACTTGTCCCCGTGTAGGTAGTGTCGTTACAGACATTGAATGCTCGTCCGCTGCCGTCATTGCGGGGAGCGAAGCGACGAAGCAATCCATTCTCCTGGTGGAACTATGGATTGCTTCGCTTCGCTCGCAATGACGGTTGGTCCAGATCTACGGTTCAATGACCGGCGTTACCGGCCCTGCCGCCGGAAGTACCGCTTGGCGCGCTGCTCGGCTTCCGCGGCGGCCGCTTCCGGTGTTGCCGCGTCGGTCGCCACCGAGGCGCACATCTGCACCAGCACATAGTCGGCGTTGACGGCACCGGTCGCGGTCGAGATCGGCCCCTTGTAGCCGTTGTAATAGGGGCTCTTCATCGTGTCCTTGAAGATCGCGACCTTGGGATCGCCCGACCACACCGCAGCGTCCGCGTAGGCCGCGAGCGGCTGCGACCAGTAGCCGGAGTTGGCGTTGAGCCACGGCTCGTACTGCTCCTTCTCCAGCATGAATTGCAGGAACGCCTTCGCCGCGTTGGGATACGGGCTGTGCTTGAACGCCATCGCATTCAGCGTCAGGCCGGACATCGGCGAGGTCGATGCCAGTCCCTTCGGCAGGAACTGATGCTCGGTGTCGTCGGCGACCGCCTTGGTCGCGGGATCGTTCTTCAGCGAGAAGTACAGCGAGACGCCGTTGGCGGTCAGGCCGATCTCCTGCGACGAGTAGGCGCGGTTGTTGGAGACGTCGTTCCAGGAGGGCGTGCCGGCGATGAAGGTCGGATAGAGTTCCTTCAAATATTTCAGCGCGGCGATGGTCTCCTTGCTGTTGATGATGATATTGCCTTCCTCATCGAGCAGCGCGGCGTTGTGCGACCACAACAGCCAGTTGGCGAAGCCGTTGCCGTCGCCGACGGCGTTGCCAAGCGCGAAGCCCGCCGGCTTGCCGGCCGCCTTCAGCTTCTTGCAGAGCTCGAGAATGCCGGCGTGGTCTTCCGGCACCTTGTCGAAGCCGGCCGCGTTGACCAGCGACTTGCGGTAGACCAGCGGGCCGCCCGAGGCGCCGAACGGCAGGCCGACCCAGCTCTTCGACTTCGAGCGCATGCCGTAGCGTTTCGCGAGTGTCAGCCACCCGCCGTAGCGCTTGTCGAGATAGTCGGCGACGTCGGTCAATTCGATCAGCTTGTCGATATAGATATGCGGCGCGTCGCCGAAGCCGATGATGATGTCGGGACCGGCGCCGGAGTTCGAGGTCACCGCGGTTTGCTGATTGATGTCTTCCCAGCCGACGAAGTCGACCTTGACCTCGACGCCGGTCTTGTCGGTGAATCGCTTGGCATTGGCGCGGAACACGTCTTCGTCGGCCTGGACGAAGCGCACTGGCCGCAACATGCGCAGGGTCGCGCCCTTCTCGATCGGCAGCGACGGCGCCGCCACGTCGGCAGCCTTCACTTTCGATGCGTCCTGCGCCGAAGCCCCGGTGACCGCCAGTGCCGCCGCGGACGCCCCCAGCGCCAGCGCGTCGCGACGCGTGATCTCATACTTCATGTCGTTCGCACTCCCGTTCTTTTTGTTTCGTTGTTATTGTTCCTTCCCGGCGTTGGCCGCCGGTGAAGGGTCTTGTGGTCTCGGTGCGCCCGCCACGCAAAGGGCCCGCATGACGGGCCCTCGCGCGAAAAGCGCATTCCCGCCTCAGCTGTTCGGACCGCGATCCATGCTGACGGGCTGCCAGCGGCGCAGCGCGGTGTCTTGCAGCACCGACGGGTTGACGCAGCTTACCGGCCACATGCCTTGCAGCACTAGTGACAATTCGTAGCCCACCCGGCGCTTGCGCGCCTCGTCAAAACGTGCCGATGCCGAGGCGACATGGGCGGTCAAGGTAACATTGTCCATCCCGAGCATCGGATTGTTGTGTGACGGGGGCTCCTTCTCCAGCACGTCGAGCGCGGCGTGGGCGATCCAGCCCTCCTGCAGCGCCTTGATCAGCGATTCCTCGTCGACGGTGGCGCCGCGGCCGGTGTTGATGAAGATGGCCGATTTTTTCATCTGACGAAAATGCTTCTCGGTCAGCATGTGATGCACTTCGGGCCGCGCCGGGGCGTGCATCGAGACGAAATCCGACTGCGACAGCACCTCCGACAGCGTCGAGGGAATCACGCCGTGGTCGTACATCAGCGTTTCCTGGATGAAGGGATCGTAGGCCACCATCCTGAGGCCGAACGGCGCGGCGCGCTTCGCCACCGCGCGGGCGACGCGGCCGAACGAGATGAAGCCGAGCGTCTGGCCCATCAGCCGTGGAATCTTCAGGAGCGCCGGGCGGCCCTCGGCCCAGCGGCCTGAGCGCACCATCTTGTCCTGCTCGATCAGGCGGCGGAAGCCTGCGAGCAGTAGCATCATGGCGTGGTCGGCAACCTCCTCGATGAAGGTGTCGGGGATGTTGGTGACGGGGATGCCGCGGGCGGTCGCGGCCTTGACGTCGACCGAGTCGACGCCGACGCTGCCGAGCGTGATCACCTTGCAGTTCTCCAGCGCATCGATCACCGCCTTGGTGATCGGCATGCCCTTGGCGTAGATCGCGTCCGCGGTGCGCGCGGCCGCGATGAATTCGGCCTCGTTGGCCGGCGCCTCGACGATCTCGGCGCCGATCGGATCGAGCGCCTCGCGCTCATAATCATAGCCGCCGCCGGCGACCGTGAAGCTCGCGCCCTTCGGCGTCACCACCCTGAATTTCGACATTGTCTGCTCCCGATTGAGGTCTTCTGTTCTTGCTTCTTGCTGGTTTGCTTCTTGATGTTCTTGCTTGTCGGAGCGCGGCCTGGACCACCGCTGTCCCTACTTCTACGCGAGCGGCGCTGTTCTCTCCACAATTGCCGGTTGGTCCGCGGCCCGATTCTCCGGGCTTCTACGGGGAACCTCCGTAACCATCAGGTAAAGGGTCTCACATTACGGTGAGCGGAATCAATCCGCCAATCGCGTCGCGTTCCCCGCCTCTTCTGGAGATCACCGTGAAGCTGTCAAATCTGAAAATCACCCCCAAGCTCGGCATTCTGGTGGGGGTGGCGCTCCTCGGCCTGTGCGCGGCCGGCATCCTGGCGATCAATCTGATGCAGCGTGAGATGACGAATGCGCGCATCGACCAGGCCAAGGCCATGGTCGATATGGCCAGGAACATGGCAGCGAGCCTGAAGAAGGATGTCGACGCCGGAAAGATGACCAAGGAAGCGGCACTGGCCGAGTTGGGCAAGCGCGGTAACGCGATGACCTACGATAACGGCTCGGGCTATCTGTTCGGCACGGACTACAACGGCATCACGGTGCTGGCACCCGATCCGAAGCAGGTTGGCACCAACCGGATGGACGTCGTAACCAATGGCCGCAAGCTGTCGCAGGAGCTGATGGATGGCGTGAAGGCCAAGGGCGAGATTCTGCTGTTCTATGAATACGTGAAGCCTGGTCAGGAGACGCCGATCCGGAAGCTTGGTTACGCGGTCGCAGTGCCTGGCTTCGATATGTATCTCGGCACCGGCGCCTATCTCGACGATATCGACGCCAAGATGCGTCCCATTGCCTGGTTGCTCGGGCTCGCGATCATCGGCATCGGCATCATCTCGAGTTCGGTCGCCTGGCTGATCGGGCGCAGCATTTCCCGGCCGCTGAACCTCCTTGGTGCGCGCATGCGCGACATCGCGGACGGCAAGCTCGACGGTGACATTCCCGGCGTCGGCCGTGGCGACGAGGTCGGCGGGATGGCGGCTACCGTGCAGGTCTTCAAGGACAATGCGATCCGTATCCGCGGCCTCGAGCAGGCCGAGGCCGAGACGCAGGCGCGCGCCACCGCCGAGCGGCGCAGCGCGATGCAGGACCTTGCCAGCGATTTCGAGCGCAGCGTGAACGGCATCGTCCGCACCGTGGCCTCCGCCGCCGCCGGCATGCAGACCACGGCGCAGTCGATGACCGCAACCGCCAGCGACGCCAGCGCGCGGGCCGCGACCGTGGGTGCCGCCTCCGACTCTGCCTCCAACAATGTCGGCACCGTCGCCGCGGCGGCCGAAGAGCTCTCCAGCTCCGTTGCGGAAATCTCCCGCCAGGTGGCCCGCTCCAGCGAGGTCGCTAGCCAGGCGGTGGCCGATGCCGAGCGCACCAATGCGACCGTGCAGGCGCTCTCGACCGGCGCCGAGAAGATCGGCGAGGTGGTCAAGCTGATCCACTCGATCGCCGCCCAGACCAACTTGCTCGCGCTCAACGCCACCATCGAGGCGGCGCGCGCCGGCGAATCCGGCCGTGGCTTCGCGGTGGTCGCCTCCGAGGTGAAGGCGCTGGCCAACCAGACCGCGAAGGCGACCGAGGAGATCTCGGCGCAGGTCGCGGCGATGCAGGCTTCGACCGGCGAGGCGGTGACCTCGATCGGCGGCATCACCGCGACCATCGCGCAGATGAGCGAGATCACGGCCTCGATCTCGACCGCGATCGACCAGCAGGGCGATGCGACGCGCGAGATCGCGCGCAACATTCAGCAGGTCGCGGCCGGCTCGAGCGAGATCTCCGCCCATATCGGCGGCGTCACCACCGCGGCCGCCGCAACCGGCACCGCGGCCGGCGACGTGCTGTCGAATGCGCGCGAACTCGACACCCAGTCGGGGATGCTGCGCAACGCGGTCGACGAGTTCCTGCAGAAGGTGCGTGCGGCGTAACGGATCGGGTAGGGTGGGTTAGCTTGCGAAGCGCAACCCACCCAGCGCATTCCACGACTGTGACGGAATTGGCAGGCTTTGCAGGGGCGCGCTGCCAAAAATATCGAAAACAACCCCATGCAAAGTAGCCGGTGACGGCCGGCGTGCGACCAGCCGACTTGACACGTCGGGCAAATCAGTGTCACATTTCTAATATTCCGAAAACCAGCCGTGGGCGACGCTACAATCCCGCCGGGAAGACCTGCGCGACGTGAAACGCCTTGGTGGTGATGAGCCACCTGCCGTCGATCCGATGAAACACGAGATGATCGATGAAGCCGGTTTGGCCGGCCCTGACGCGCACCTTGGCGATGGCCAGATCGGACGCGGTCTGGTCGATGCTGATGATGGCCTCATCGCGCGGCGATTTCATCGACGCCGGCGAGGGACGGCTGCGGATAAAGTCGCGAAATTCGGCGGCCGACCGCACCGTGTGCTTGCCGTCCCGGATGCCGTGCACGATGCAGGCATCGGAGAAGACGTCGCGGAACCGGCTATCGTCGACGTCATACATCAGGTTGAAATATCCATCGATCGCGGATGCGATGGCCTGGATGTCGCTCATTGCAAGATCTCCGTAGCGGATGATGTGGCGGTGGTCTCACCGGATCGAGCCGGTGATCTGCGCCGACAGTGGCCGATATGGTGGCGGAGTGCTACGACTGGGCGGTCATCTCTTGGATGACTGAGAGGCATCGGCATGGACGAAGTTGACGGTCGGCTGGTTGGCGGCCTGGTGGTCCTCGCGGCGCTGGCGGATGCGCGCAGTTTTGGCCGGGCCGCCGCACGGCTCGGCATGACGCAATCCGGGGTCAGCAAGGCGATCGCCAAGCTCGAGGCGCGCCTCGATGCCAGGCTGGTTCACCGCACCAGCCGCGCCGTCGAGCTCACCGAGGAAGGACGCGCGCTGGTCGAACGGGTCGCCGCCCATCTGGCCGGGATCGGCGAGGCGGCGGCGGAGACCTCGAAATCGCGCGACGCGGTCCGCGGCAGGCTGCGGGTCAATGTCGACCCGCTGTTCTCCCGCATGGTGCTGTCGCCGAAGCTGAGCGAGTTCCTGCTGCAGAATCCAGGCATGGAGCTGCGCATCGAGACCCGCGACCGGATCGCGGATCTGGTCAGCGACGGTTTTGACCTGGCGGTGCGTTTCGGCGAGCCGGCGCCGTCGGCGCTGATTGCGCGCCGCGTCCTCGATGCGCGCGTGCTCACCGTGGCCTCGCCGAACTATCTCGAACGACATGGCCGGCCGCTTGATCCGCGGGAGCTGGCGAGCCGCGATCATCAGTGCATCCTGGCCATCGACGCGGCGACCGGGCGTCCTTTCGATTGGGAGTTTTGGCGCGGCGGCGAGGTCGTGCCGGTCGCGGTCAACGGGCGGCTCACCGTGACCGATTCAGGAACCAAGCTCGGCGCTTGCCTGGCCGGCTTCGGCATCGCGCAGGTGATTGATCTCGGCCTCGACGATCACCTGCGGAGCGGCGCGCTGATCGAGCTGTTTCCGGACTGGCCCGACGAGCGTTTTCCGCTCTACGTCTATTACGCCTCGCGTAGCCACGTGCCGGCCAAGGTGAGGCGGTTCATCGACTTCATCACGGAAACGCTGGCGGCAAAGCCACAATCGCCGCGCAAATCCGCCGGCTTGCGCAAGGCAGGCTAGCCGTATCCGCGGCGTCGGCTAACCCTTCGCGGATCCTTGCCGCGAAGCGATGATGACGCCGGCGAGCACCAGCGCGTAGCCGATCAGATGGTACGGTGCGAGCGTCTCGCCGAGCAGCAGGATCGCCATCGCCGAGCCGAACACCGGCACCAGATGGAAGAACGGCGCCGCGCGGTTCGGGCCGATCAATGCGACGCCGCGGTTGAAGAACAGATAGGCGAGCGTGGACGGGAAGATCAGCGTGTAGCCCAGCGTGGCAAAGGTCAGAACGTCGAGCTTCAGCGTCACGCCGTTTAAGAATTCCCAGACCGCCATCGGCAACAGCATCAGCGCACCGCAGCAGGTGGTGAACGAGATCAGCGAGAGCTGATGGATTTTCGGCCGCCGCGGGATCAGCGCCGAATAGAGTCCGAACGACACCAGCGAGGCGCCGAACATGATGTCACCGCGGTTGAAGCTGATGCTGGCGAGCGCCGAGAAATCGCCGCGCAGGATGATGGTCAGCACGCCGGCCAGCGAGATCGCGATGCCGGCAAGCTGCGCCGGCGTCAACCGGACGCCGAACAGGATCAGCGACCACAGCGCCACGAACAGCGGCCCCGCCGACTGGATCAAGAGCGCGTTCAACGCCTCGGTATATTGCATCGCCCAGTAGGAGATCGCGTTGTTGAACGCGAAGCCGACCGCGGACAACAGCAGCATCAGCGGCAGCGCCTTGCGCAGCTTCGGCCAGTCCTCCTTCAGATGCGGCCAGGCGAACGGCAGCAGGATCAGGAACACGCCGAACCAGCGGATCGTGGTCAGCGTGACCGGCGGCACATGGCTGCCGACATGCCGCGCCAGCACGATATTGGCGGCCCAGAACAGCGACGTCAGGCTCAGCAGCAGATAAGGCTGGTTGTTGAGCCAGTGCAGCGGCTGATAGCGCGGGGATGTGGCAGGTGCGGGCAAGGCGGTCATTATCGGGTGGATGTTGTGCCCGAATCCGCCGCCGCCACAAGACGAAAGAGCGGATTGGAGCCATGCGTGCGGGGGCTCAATCTGTCGCGGGAGCCACACCGATAAGGCGTCATCGCCCGCGGGGGATCCGAGTAACAGAACTGAATTCCGTCATCCTGAGGTGCGAGCCCCTTCGGCGAGCCTCGAAGGATGCACGGCCCGACTGTGGCCGATTCATCCTTCGAGGCTCGCTTCGCTCGCGCCTCAGGATGACGGGGATAGTTTCTTGCGTGCGGGCCTGCGCGGCCTTCGACCTATTTCTGCGGCCCCGACAGCGAGATGTCGCGCTCGGCGCGAAACACGTTGCCGTAGAGATTGGCGATCCATTGCCGTCCGCTGGAGGTGATGTTGAGGTGGCGGATCGCCTTCTGCACGTGCGGCGCGACGCTGTCCCAGTAGAAGCGCGGATAGAGGTCGACGAGGTCGGCCGGCGAATCGTAGCCGAGCTGGCGGTTCAGTCCGGCCTCCTCGAATTCGAGGTACAGCGCGTTGGCCTTGCGGATGTAATGGGGATCGCCGAGCTGGCCGATCAGGTCGGCGGCCCGCAGCAGGATGGCCTCCTCGCCGAATTCCTCATTCCCGTCCGGCGCGCTCTGTGGAAAGCGGGTGCCCTCGATGGCGCGCGCGATGCGCTCCTTGTCGAGCTGGGCGACGCCCTTGAGCCGCTCCATCACGAAGATCTTCGAACGGTCGACGTGATAGGACATCAGCGCCGCATCCGACGAGCCGCGCGGCAGGATCACCTTGCGGCCGTCGGCTGCGACCAGATAGCCGTCCTGGTCGTCGGCATCGAACAGCCCGCGCACATAGCCGATGTCATGGGTGAGGCAGGCGACGATGACATGCGCATAGTCCTCGGCGCTCATGTGCGAGTGCAGCGCGCGGCCGCGCAGGATGGCGTGGCCGGCCAGGGTCACCAGCATGGTGTGCTCGACATTGTGATACAGCGCGTCGCTGTTGCCGATGCATTCGATCGCGATCCGCGCGATCGACGGCACCATCTCGACCAGCTGGGTCTGCGAAGAGCCGAACCGGCGCTGCATGTATTCGCCGAGGAATTTGCCGAGCGCGTCGGCCGCAAGTTCGGGAAGGGTCATCACGGCATTGACCTCCGAGATCGGGTGACGAGCTTACGGCCTGCCGGCATTTCAGGGTAGTCCCGCGATGTGACATAATCGTTGCGGCCGGTCCGACCCGGCTAGGACTGATGCGACTTTGGGCGGGAGCTGGTGGATGGGTGTCGATCTCTTGAACGTCAAAGGCTTGGGCGAACTGGATCAAGAGGCTCCGGTCGTGATGGTCAATCTGATGCGATTTCGCCAGCGGTCGCTCGACGGCGACGGCTCGGGCTGGGATGCCTATCTGCGCTACAGCGCGCTCACCGTCCCCATGATCAAGGCACGCGGCGGCACGCTGCTCTGGACCGGCAGCGCCGAGACGGTCGCGCTGGGCGAGCCGGCCGGCCAGCGCTGGGATTACCTTGCGCTGGTCTATTACCCGAGCGTCGCGGCCTTCCTCGACATGATGACCTCGGCCGACTACGAGACCCGCTGCGACCCGCATCGCCGCAACGGCTGCGAGGAGCACGTCATCATCGCGACGCGCGAGGCCTACAGCAAGTTCAAGGTCGGCGAGTAGCAAGACGCACGTCGCTTGACTGAACCCGTGTACGCCAATCCATCTCCATCTCCGTCACCGCTTCTTCAGCGGCCCTCGAAGGGTCGACGGCCCGGCTGTGGCCGATTCATCCTTCGAGGCTCGCTGCGCTCGCGCCTCAGGATGACGGGTTTGAGAGCAGGCCCAACGCCGCGCGGCAGGCCGCCTGCACCACCCGGCAGACCTCATCCCGAGACCGCCCCGCGCTCAGCGAGGCGAAGGTCGGATAGCTTGTCAGCGCGAAGATCAGGTCGACGGCGTCCTTGCGGGCCTGCGGCGGCGCGCCCTTGCCCGCGATGCGGTCGATCAATGCGGTGACGCCGCGGCGGCGGCGTTCGTTGCGCTCGCGCACGGCTTCGGCGAACTCGGGATCGGTCGCCATCGCGTCGTGCAGGCGTCCGACCGCGGAATCGCGGCTCCAGAAGCCGCAGAAGATCTCGACCATGCGGTCGAGCGCGGCGCGCGGATCGGCCATCGCCATGGCGTCGGCGAGCTGATGCAGCCCGCCATGGCGCGCGATCTCGTCGAACACGGCTTCGAGCAGTCCGCGCCGCGAGCCGAACTGGTTATAGACCGTCAGCCGCGTCACGCCGGCGGCCTTTGCCACCGTATCCAGCGAGAAGCGCGCAATGCTCTCGCCTTCGCGCAGCGTGCGCGAGGCGGCCTCGATCACGCGCTCGCGGGTCTCGGCGGCGGCGGCGCTACGCGCCGGGCTCACATAACTGCGCGGCGGCATCCGTTGGCCTTGCTTTCGTCAGATTGACTATACATTATGTATATCTAATTTCCGATGCCCTTTGGAGCGAGATCATGCAGACCGTCCTCATCATAGCCCTGTCCCTTCACGTCCTGTCATCGGTGTTTTGGGCCGGCTCCAGCTTCACTTTGGCGCGTACCGGCGGCCTCGGTGGCGAGAAGCTGCTGGTCCCGCAAATCGGCGCGGCGACGGTTGCGATCCTGACCGGTGCCACGCTGTGGCGGCTGGTCCATGAAGGTTCGTTCGCGCTGTCGGAGCAGATCCTGGCAGGCGGCGCGCTGGCCGCGCTGGCCGCCATTGCCGTGCAGATCATCGTCGGCGGCGGCGCTATCCGGCAGCTGCGCAATGGCGCGGCCGAACCGTCAGCCGCACGTTCGCGGCTCGCGGTCGCCCAGCGCATCGCGGCCGGGCTGCTCGCGATCACCGCGCTCTGCATGGGCGCCGCGCGCTACGCCTGAGCTCAATATTTCCGCACCAGGTCCGCCGTGATCTCTTTCAGGCTGCGGATGCCGAGCAGCGCGAGGTCGCGGTCGATCTCGGCGTGCAGCAGTGAGATCGCGCGCGAGACGCCGGCTTCGCCTGCGACCACCGCGCCATAGAGGAACGGGCGGCCGATCCAGACGAAATCCGCACCGAGCGCGAGCGCCTTGATCACGTCGGTGCCGCGGCGGATGCCGCCGTCCATCATCACGGTCATGCTGCCCTTCTGCGCCGCGATCTCCGGCAGGGTGCGCAAGCCCGAGACGGTATGGTCGAGCTGGCGGCCGCCATGGTTGGAGACCATCACGCCATCGCAGCCATGCTCGCGCGCCAGCCGCGCATCCTCCGGCGAGATCAGCCCCTTGATCACGAGCTTGCCGCGCCAGCGCTTGCGGATCAGCTCGACGTGTTTCCAGGCAAGCTGATCGCGGCTGCCGATGTTGCGCATCAAATTCTTGGACAGCACCGGCGGGCCCCGCTTGGCGTCCATGTTCTCGAAATGTGGCATGCCGTGATTGAACACGGTGCGTGCCCAGGTGTTCAGCAGCCAGTCCGGATGGGTGATGGTGTCCCAGAACACAAGCGGCGTGATCTCGAGCGGCACCTGGAAGCCGTTGCGGATGTTGTTCTCGCGGTTGGGCGGCACCGGCACGTCGGCGGTGACGACGAAGGTGTCGTAGCCGGCCGCCGCGACGCGATCGACCAGCGGCTCGATGCGTTCGTCGAGCCCGGCGAGATAGGCCTGGTACCAGGCCTGCTGATTGGCGGCGCGGACGTCCTCCAGCGTGATCAGCGAGGAGGCCGAGAGGATCATCGGGACGTTGGCCGCGGCCGCGGCCCGCGCCAGCACGATGTCGCCGCGATAGGCGCACAGCGCGGACGAGCCCATCGGCGGAATCCCGAACGGCGAGGCGTAGGTCTTGCCGAACAGCGTCGTGGTCTGGTCGCGGCCGGAGACGTCCTTCAGCACCCGCGGCACGAAGCCGTATTCGTCGAAGGCCCGGCGATTGTCTGACCGTGCCGCGTCGGTCTCGGCGCCGCCGGAGATGTAGCCGTAGAGGAATTTCGGCAGCAGCCGCCGCGCCTGGGGTTCGAAATCGTCGAGCGTGAGATAGCGCCGCAAATGCCGGGGCACGGCGCTCGCCGCGCGGTTGACGGTTGCGGGAGGCGGGGAAGGGGCTGCGGTCCGGTCGTGCACGTCGAGTGTTTCCGTTGTTCTTGGTTCTTGGGTGGAACGCGAGGCTAGCGCCTGCCACCGCGCCCGACAATTTTTTCGTTGAACTTGTTGACGGACTGGCTGACGTCGCTGAGCGTCCTGCGGGTTTCGGCGATCATGGCGCCGGATTTCTTGTCAAAACTCTGGATCAGCTCGCGCAACGAGATCACGGTCGGCAGCAGCTCGCCGCCATATTTGTCGCTGCCGAAGCTCTTCAGGAACTTGTCGGCGGACGTCAACTTGCTGTCGACCGCGTCGACGCCGTCCTCGGCGGCATCGATGAAGCCCGCGATCAGCTCGCCATTGCCGGACAGCGAGTTGGTGAAGTTCTCGAGCCCGAGCAGCGAGTCCTTGATGTCGGCCTCGTTCTCGGTGATGACGCGGTCGACATTGCGCAGGGCGACCCGCAGTTTCTCCTGGATGCCCATCGTGCCTTCGGCGTCGGCGGTCAGCTCGGGAATGCCGTCGGCGCCGAGCGGCGGCGGCGGCGCATCGTCGGTGCCGCCGGTGAAGGAGATCGAGGCGATCCCGGTGAGGCCCTGGAATTCGAGGCCGACCTGGGTGTCCTTCTTGATCGGGGCGTTGCCCTCGATCCGCGTCATCGCGACCACGCGGTGACGGTCGAGCCTGATCGAGACCACCTCGCCGATCCGCACGCCGGCGAAGTTGACGCTGCCGCCGCGGCGCAGGCCCGACGCCGAGCCCTCGAACACGACGCGGAACGGCACCATCCGCTTGATGCCGGCATAGCGCTGATAGCCCAGCCAGCCGCCGAGCGAGCCGGCGATCAAAGCCAGCGTCAGGGTGCCGATCACTAGATTGCTGGCGCGCGCCATGCGTTGGGGACCTGTCCGCGAAGCAGACCTCAAGAGATAGCGGATTTGCCGCCGATAGTCACCGCGCCTCTTCTTTCACCTCGCCCCGCTTTGGGAGAGGTCGGATCGCATCGAAGATGCGATCCGGGTGAGGGGGAGTCTCCGCGAGTACGTCTGGTAGTGCCGCCGCTGAACGAGCCCCTCACCCCAACCCTCTCCCCGCGAAGAGCGGGGAGAGGGAGTGGAGAGTCATGCGCTCTGCCTCCGCGACGCCGCGAAGACGCCGGCCAGCACCAGCGCGAAGCCGATGAAATGGAAGGCCTGCGGATGCTCGCCGATGAACACGATCGACATGATGGTGCCGAACACCGGAACCATGTGGAAGAACGGCGCGGCGCGGTTGGCGCCGATCAGCTGCACACCGCGGTTGAAGCACAGATAGGCCACCGTCGAGGGGAATACCGCGACATAGAACAGCGACAGCAGATTGCTGGTGGTGAGCTGCATCACCGGACGCGTGCCGAGTTCCCAGATCAGGAACGGGATCAGGAACAGCGCGCCGCAGCCGAAGGTGAAGGCCGCGACCGACAGGCCATGGATCTTGGGCCGCTTCAGGGTCAGCACCGAGTACAGCGCGAAGATCACCAGCGCGGCGATGAAGATCAGGTCGCCCTTGTTGAACTCGATCTTCGACAGCGTCGTGAGATCGCCGTGCAGCAGGATCACCAGCACGCCGGCGAGCGACAGCAAGACGCCGCAGAGCTGCGCCAGCGTCAGCCGCGCGCCGAGCAGGATCAGCGACCACAGCGCGACCATCAGCGGCACGGAGGATTGCAGCAGCAGCGTGTTGAGCGCCTGGGTGTGCTCGAGCGCCCAGTATTGCAGCGTGTTGAAGGCGCTGATGCCGGTCATCGACAGCAGCATCATGATGCCGAGATTCTTGCGGATGGCAGGCCAGTCGCTGGCGAGGTGCTTCCAGGCAAACGGCAGGATGATCAGGAACGCCACGAACCAGCGCAGGAACGACAGCGTCACCGGCGGAATATGGCCGGCGGCGAGCCGGCCGACGATCGCATTGCCGGCCCAGCACATCGCGGTGATGCAGAGCAGCAGATATGGCTGGTTGGCGATCCAGGAGCCGGACGCAGGCGATGTGGTGGAATCGGTGGCAGACATGCGAAAGGCCCGGGTTCACGACGCCGCGGCCCGCCTGCCCGGCCGTCGCCGGGCCGGTATGGATCGCCCCGGCACCCGTCACAGACACGGATTCCGCCATTCTATCAATGGTGATCGACGCATCGCGACCATGCGCGAAGGCCCCCTTACGGAAGGCGCGATGGCGCTTTGCCGGGCCGCTCAGCGGCGGCAGCACGCGCCGCTCGGTACGGCTTCTTACTTGAGCATCCTCTTCCCGGAAAACCGCCTCGCACCTTTCCGGATCACGCTCTAGCCGGTCTCCGATGGCGTGGTCTGGCGCTTGACGATCTGCTCGGCAAGCTCGATCAGGATCCGCTTGGTGTCGGGGTCCTTGACGTCGCGGAACACCCGCAGCATGCGCAGCTCGAGCAAGGATTGCAGCGATTCCGAGGCATGGCCGCCGTGTGTCTGCGTCGGGGTGGCGGGCCGGCGATTGAGGATGTCGGCGGCGACCCCGAGCATCTCGGCGACGGTCGCCAGGCGGCCGGTATCGATCTTGACGGTGCCGTCGACGCCGTTCTTTTGCAGGGAGGCGCCCGCGCACAGGATCTCGGCGAGATCTGCCTGCGACAGCCCGATTGCGCGCCAGCGCGCCTGCACCAGTTGATCGATCTGGTCGTCCTGCGATGTGCTCATGGTGCGCCTGGGCGATCTCCAGCTACGTCCGTCGACAGCATGTCCGCGACGATGATTGGTAGCAAATGGAACGGCGGTTCGTCGCGACGGGACTTCTACGGATTACCCGGATCGACAATCGGTCCCGGCGACCTGCAGGACGATCCGTGTTTTCACGACAGCCAAGCAGTCGCGCCGTGTGGGCACTGCAATACGCACCCATGGTCTGAGATCCCTGTCATCGGGCCGCAGCCTTAATTATGCAGCCTTAATATCAAGATCGTACGCGAATGCAATCTGGGGGCGATCATTGAGGCAAATCCAACCCGGATGTGTGACCTTGCTACAGTTCGCGGCGTTGCCGCTTACAGGTCGATGATTCCGAGCGCGATGCTCTTCGCCACCCCGTGCGTCTTGTTGGAGGCCTCGAGCTTGCGCAGCGCCTGCTTGATGAAGCCTTCAACCGTCTCCGGCGAAATACCGAGGATCTGCGCGGTGTCGGCCACGGTCTTGCCGCGCGCCGCCCAGGCGATCACTTCCTTCTCCCGTGCCGTGAGCTTGATGGTCTCGGCGGCGTCGGCGGGCTTCAGGATGGTCGGCGCGTTGCGCTGGTCGCGGTTGACGATGTCCATCGCCCGCTGCACCCAGTAGATCATCAACAGATGCAGTTCATGGCGATGGCAGACGAACAGTCTGTCGAAGTCGCGCGGCTGGTCTTCCCAGAAGAACACCGTCGAGCTCGAATGCACGGCGCCGAGCCGGTCGCGATAATGGAACGGCACCACGAAGCCGTCCTTGAATCCGAACTCGCGCGCGGCATCCATCGTCTTGGCCTCGGGCGCCCGCTTGTGTCCGCTGCGCTCCGGCAGCTTCAGGCTGCTCCAGCTGAACGGCGTGTTGGTGCGTCGCGACCGCGCCAGCGCCGGGTCGGCATGGACGAACTCGTTCTGCACATACGCCCGCTTCCAGGCGTCGGGAAAGGTGCCGATGTGATAGGGCAGATCAAGGTCGGGCCGGCCGGCATCGACAAAGGCGAAGCCGGAGAAGCCGTAGTTCTGGATGACACGGTGCAATGACGAGCTGAGCTCGTCGATGGTATCCGACGCCTCGATGGTTGAAATCGCGTCTACCAGGCCCATTGACTAAAACCCCCGGTTTCCGGGGGTACCACATTTGGCCCCTTTCGTTCCAGATGTTCCGCATTTGGAGGAAAGGATAATGCCGCATTCATTGGACGGATATCATGCACTCATCACCAGGGAAGAGCTTGATCCGGCGCATGTCGGGGCGATGTTGCGGCTGCGCAAGCGGCTGTTCGTCGACCATTGCGGCTGGCTTCTGAGCACGACCGGCGACGTCGAACGCGATCAGTTCGACAGCTGGTATACCGAGCACTGCCTGTTGTTCGCAGGCGCCGAGCTGGTCGGTGGCTTCCGGGCGATCCGCACCGACTATCCCTATCTGACCAAGTCGGTGTTCCCGCAGCTTGCGGTGCGCCGCTTTCCGAGCCGCCGCGACGCCTGGGAAATCAGCCGTTTCGGCGTGCTGCCTGGTGTCGCGAGGTCGCGGACGGCACGCGTCAACTACGCGCTGATGTTCCGCTTCGCCGAGCTGCGCGGGGCGGCGGCGCTCGTGGCGCTCGCCGACCTTTCCTATGAGCGCTTTCTCACCCGCATGGAGATCCGCACCCGCCGCTACGGCCCGCCGCAGGTGATCGGCAATGATCGCATGGGCCGCCCGCTGACGGCGCTCGCCGGAGAAATCCCGCTTGGTCTCGCCGACAATCCCGGCCTGACCAAATTCCTCGACCTTGGACGGCAATTGGAGATTCACGATGCCTCACATGTTCTCGGACGTTCGAGCATTCCAGCGTGACCCGCTGCGTCTGTTGCTGACGCGCGGCAACGAGGCCGAGCTGGGGCTCGTGCCCCTGCGGCTCGGTCCTGCGCCGGTCTTTCTGGTGAACGATCCCGATCTGCTGCGCCCGATCCTCAAGGCGCCGGAGACCGACATCGGAAAGGGCAAGCTGATCAAGAAGCTGACGCCGGTGCTCGGCCGCAGCTCGCTGATGCTGAGCGGCGAGGAGCACAAGCGGCGCCGGACGGTGCTGCAGAAGCACATGGCCAAGGGCAGCGTCGAGAAATTCCTGCCGCATATGTGCGCCGAAATCCGCGCGGTCGGCGCCAGCCTGGCGCGGCTCGGATCGTTCGATCCGCACCATGTCACCGCGATGCTGGCGCTCCGGACCATCTGCGTCGCGATCTTCGGCTCCCAGGTGATGTCGTCTGGCGACGAGGAAGCGCTGGTTCAGGCCGTCGGCGTGATCGAGGACGATCTGGCCGAGGAGATGTTCCGCGCGTTGCCGTTCGGTCCGGTGGCTTGGTACCGGCGCCGGCAGAACCGGGTCTGCGCCAAGCTTGCGATGTCGACGGTGGTGCAACGCCTGCGCCGCAAGGCGGGCTCGAGCAGCGCGCTGCGCGATCTCGAGGCGCTCGGCCTGAGCGATCGCGATCTCGAGGACGAGATCCTGACACTGCTGCTGGCCGGCCATCACACCACCGGTTCGACTGCGGCGTGGATGTTCTACCAGATGGCCGCCGATCCTGCTCTGATGGACGACATTGCCGACGAGGCGGCGGAGTGCCTTGGCGACGATGGCGAACTCCGGCTTGATGCGGTGAAACGCGCCAATCTGAGCGCGACGTTTGTCAAGGAGGTCTGCCGGCTCTATCCCAGCGCCTGGTGGTTCTCGCGCGAGGTGATGCAGCCGGTGACGATCGGCGGGCGCGACCTCAAGGTCGGCACCTCGCTGTTGATCTGTCCCTGGCAATTGCAGCGCGATCCCAGGCATTTCGAGGATCCCGACCGCTTCATGATGACGCGGCGCTACAACACCGACGCCTACATCCCGTTCGGCGCCGGCCCGCGCGCCTGCGCCGGGATGGGGGTTGCGATGCTCGAGTTGCAATTGCTCGCGCTCGAGATCGCCGCGGCCTATCGCTTCACCGCCGTCAGCCCGAATCCGGCGCCCTGGCCGAAAGCCTCGGTGACGCTGATTCCGCCGCCGATGACGATCGACATCGAAGTCCGCGAGCTGCCATCGCGCATCCTGCATCTCGGCGAGGAAGCCGAGCGGCTGCCATACATTTCATCCGCCAGCGCGGCGTCCATCAGCACATTACAATCGGTATCCCAATGACAACACACATCACGACGGCCAGCATCGGGCAGAGGGCCATGGATCAAGTGCAAATGCGCAGCTTGCGCGACGTCATCGCTGTCTTGATCGAGCAGCGCAGCATCGTGACGGCGGCCGGCGCGACCTTCGCCGCACATCTGCTCGACCTCGCGATCATGCAGCTCAGGCTCAACGTCAACGATATTTCGGCGGAGGAATTGTCCGGCCTGTCCGACTACGTCGGCGCGGAGTTCAACAGGGACAAGCCCTCGCATTGATCGCGCGAAGTGGGCACCGGTTCGCGTGAAGCAAACGCGTCAAAACAAGAGTCGAGAGCTTCGATTCTGATTCAATCGGAACCGAAGCTCTAGTCCTGCGTCGCCACCAGCGCCTTCATCGTGGCGCCGGCGGCAAGCGCGGCGTCGTTCGGATCGATCTCGATCTGCAGGCCGCGCTGGCCGCCATTGACGAACACGGTGACATGGGTGAGCGCGGTCTCGTCGATCGCGGTCGGCACCTTCTTTTTCTGGCCGAACGGGCTGATGCCGCCGACATGATAGCCGGTCAGCCGCTCGGCATCGGCCGGGCGCATCATCCTGGCCGACTTGCCGCCGAGGGCTGCGGCAAGCTTCTTCATGCTGACCTCGCAGTCGGACGGCACCACGGCGCAGACCGGCTTGCCGTCGACCTCCGCCATCAGCGTCTTGAGCATGCGGTTCGGGTCGACGCCGAGCGCCTCCGCCGCCTGCAGCCCGATGCTCTCGGCGCTGGAATCGTAGACATAGGTGTGGAGCCTGAAGGCAATGCCTAGCTTGCGCAGCGCAATCGTCGCTTGTGTCGAATTGGGCATGGTCCGGGCCGGTTGATACGGGCGAATGATCGCCGCAATGGGCCCGGCGATCAATCGGCCGTACGGCCAGCGTCAGGCCACCCCAACATTAAATTCCCGCCAGTCCGGCGCGGCCGGGCGCGGCATGGAATTTTCAGGGGATATCAAAGGCTTGTCGCCCCTCTAAAAGGAGCAAACGACCCCCTTCTTGCTTGCGCAGCCGACCCGCTTCCTTTATCCGGTAGGCGCCTTGCGTGCGCGCGGCCGGGCGCCGCGGTTTGGGCTGGGCATATCATGCATGGTCGCTGTGGGCGGACGCGTTTTCGCCGCGATCATGGTCTCTGAAACACCTGAAGGGAACATCTTCGCAATGGCCAATGTTGTCGTCGTCGGCGCCCAATGGGGTGACGAGGGGAAGGGCAAGATCGTCGACTGGCTGTCGGAACAGGCCGACATCGTCGTGCGCTTCCAGGGCGGCCACAATGCCGGCCATACGCTCGTGATCAATGGCGAGACCTACAAGCTGGCGCTGCTGCCCTCCGGCGTGCTGCGCCCGAACAAGCTCGCGGTGATCGGCAACGGCGTGGTGTTCGATCCGCAGGCCTTCCTCGACGAGGTCGCCAAGCTGAAGGGGCAGGGCGTTGCGGTCGGACCGGACAATCTGCGGATCGCCGAGAACGTCACGCTGATCCTGCCGCTGCATCGCGAGCTCGACTCGCTGCGCGAATCCTCCAACGCCGTCACCTCGATCGGCACCACCCGCCGCGGCATCGGCCCGGCCTATGAGGACAAGGTCGGCCGTAGAGCCATCCGCCTGATGGATCTCGCCGATCTCGATACCCTGCCGCACAAGATCGAACGCCTGCTGGCGCACCACAATGCGCTGCGCCGCGGCAACAATCTGGAGGAGATCGACGGCAAAGGCATCCTCGCCGAACTGACGGCGTTCGCACCGAAACTGCTGCCCTATGCCGAGACGGTGTGGCGGCTGCTGGATATCAAGCGCCGCGAGGGCAAGCGCATCCTGTTCGAGGGCGCGCAGGGCGCGCTGCTCGACGTCGACCACGGCACCTATCCCTATGTGACATCGTCCAATACGGTGGCGGCACAGGCCGCGACCGGCACCGGCATGGGTCCGGGCGCCGTCGGCTATGTGCTCGGCATCTGCAAGGCCTACACCACCCGGGTCGGCCAGGGTCCGTTCCCGACCGAGCTGAACGACGAGATCGGCGAGGAAATCGGCCGCCGCGGCAAGGAATTCGGCGTCAACACCGGGCGCAAGCGCCGGGTCGGCTGGTTCGACGCGATGCTGGTGCGGCAGACCGTCCGCACCTGCGGAATTGCCGGACTGGCGCTGACCAAGCTCGATATTCTCGACGGGTTCGACAGCATCAAGGTCTGCATCGGCTACATGCTCGACGGCAAGGAAATCGACCACCTGCCGGCAGGCGAGGGCGCGCAGGCCCGCATCGAGCCTATCTATGAGATCATCGAGGGCTGGAAGCAGCCGACCGCCCATGCGCGGTCCTGGGCGGACCTGCCGGCCCAGGCCATCAAGTATGTCCGCCGGGTCGAGGAGCTGGTGGGGTGCCCGGTCACCCTGCTTTCCACTAGTCCGGAACGTGAAGATACTATTCTGGTACAGAATCCGTTCGAGGCTTAACGGGATATTACCTATATCCCACCAATTGTGTGGAAATGGCTGACTACTACCCGCTGATCGCCCGTGCCATCGCCGGACTGGACCCCAACGCCCCCGGCGAAGCCCGCCGTGCGCTGTATGCGCGGGCGCGGACGGCGTTGATCCAGCAGCTCCGCGGCGTGCAGCCGCCGCTCTCCGAATCCGAGATCACCCGCGAGCGGCTGTCGCTGGAAGAGGCGGTGCGCAAGGTCGAGTCCGAGGCCGCGCAGCGCGCCCGCGAGGCCTCGCGCCCCGGCGGCGGGGCAGCCCGCAGCAGCGACCCGCTGCGCCGGGCCAATCCAAGGCCGCCGGAGGCAAGTGCAAGGCCGCCCGAGGCCAATTCCGCCGACAATGCCGCGCGCCCGCGGCCGCCGGCCGAACCGCGCCCGCCGCGCAATTTGCGCCCCGATGCGCCGCCGCCGGCCCCGCCGCGGCCGCAGAACCCGCAGGCCCCTGCTGGCCCCGATACCCAGGCGCCGCAGGCCCGGCCGGCTGCGCCGCGCCGGGGCCCCGAAGGCGCGCAGCCCCCGACGCCGCCGGCCGCCCCGGGCGTGCGCGGCTTCCGCGACATCACCGCCGACGCCGACGATCTCGGCCGTGCCGCGGCGCAAGCCAGCCGCAACGCGCGCAAGACCTACGCCAACGTGCCGTCGCCCTCGCCGGAATTCGACCGGCTCGAGCCGAGCCTCGAAAATCGCGGCGGCGATCCTGAGGCGCCGTATTCCTACGACGAGTCGATCGAGGAGGCGGAGCGCTACGCCCCGCAGCCGCCCCAGGCGCCGCCGCCGCCACGCTCGCGGGTCAGCAATGCCGAGCGCGAGCCGAAGCGGCCGCGTGTCGGTTCGATGTTCCCGTTCAAGACCGCGATCGCGATCGGCATCCTGCTGATCCTGGTCGGCACCGGCTTTCTGTTCCACCAGCAGGCCGCTACCCTTGTCAGCAGCCTGTTCAAATCCTCGGCCCCCGTCGAGGCGCCGAAGGACGCCACGGCGACGCCTTCGAGCAAGAAGATCACCGACCGCGTCGGCCAGCCGTCGTCGTCCGGCGAGCCGGTCGCCCCGGTAGCGCAGCGCGTGGTGCTCTATGACGAGGACCCGTCGGATCCGAAGGGCAAGCAATATGTCGGTTCGGTGGTCTGGCGCACCGAGCAGGTCAAGGGATCGGGCAACCAGAAGCCCGACATCGCCGTGCGCGCTGACATCGACATCCCCGATCGCAAGTTCAAGATGACGATGTCGTTCCGCCGCAACACCGATTCATCGCTGCCGGCGAGCCATACCGCGGAATTGACCTTCATCCTGCCGCAGGACTTCGCCAATGGCGGCGTCGGCAACGTGCCGGGCATCCTGATGAAGTCCAACGAGCAGGCGCGCGGCACGCCGCTGGCCGGGCTCGCGGTCAAGGTCACCGACGGCTTCTTCCTGGTCGGCCTCTCCAATGTCGACGCCGACCGTTCGCGCAATCTGCAGCTCTTGAAGGAGCGCTCCTGGTTCGACGTGCCGCTGGTCTACACCAACCAGCGCCGTGCCATCATCGCGATCGAAAAGGGCGCCCCCGGCGAGCGCGCCTTCAACGACGCCTTCGCGGCGTGGGGTGAGTAACAGCTTCAGCGCTCACCTCGGTCCTCACGATCTCATCGCCCGGCTGAGTCCGGGCGATTCCGTATCGCAGCGAACTGTTGCAGCGCATCGACGCGATGATCCCGGAACATTACCGGGCGCTTTCGAATTTCCCTAGAACCGTCGCGTGACTGCGTTACACTCGCCTGATGTCGGGCAGGGGCACGCCATGAAACGCTATCTGATCTTCGCAGCCATCGGGCCGTTCATCGGCGGCTTCCTGCTGCTGCTCATGACCACCTATCAGTCCGGCTACTGGACCGAGACCAATGGCGGCGAAGTGGCGAAGCTGTTCGTCGTGTTCGTGAAGTCGCTGCAATACAATTATCTGTTCGGCATCGTGCCGTCGCTGATGTTCGGCGCGATCGACGACATCCTGATGCATATGCGGCGGATCACACCGACGGTGCGGATGCTGATCGTAGGTCTCGTGGCGTTCGTCGGCGCGGCGCTGACCTACGCCTCGCACGGCTCCGAAAGCGGCGCCGTGCAGTTCATCCTCTACGGGCTGGTCGGCTTCATCCCGGGCGTGATCACGTCCTGGCTGGCGCACAAATATGCCGAAGAGCAGCACGTGCCGGCACAGCCGGCGTCCCAGCATTAGGGCATGTACGCATTGCCTCGGGAAAACAGAAGTCGCCGGCTTTGACATGCTCGGCGATTTCTGACGGGGCGGCACATTGAGCGCATCGCAGCCGGACAGGTGGTCATGCCAACGCATGGCGAGCAGCCGGTCGCGCAATTATAGTAATTTTGTCAATGTATTAGACGTCGGCTGAAAGCCGGGGGCATTGCCCTTCATGGAACTGTCATATGGGCGTCATGTAAACGTAGTCCCAATGTCACATGGCCGCTTTTGTCCTCCCGCGGCCGTGAGGGCGATCATATGAGCGATGTAGCGTTACCTGGTTCGATTGAGCCCGCGCGGCGCCGCGGCCCCGATCTCGAGAAGGGCTTTCATCCTCTTACCGGCATCATCTATCTCGGCGTGATCGGAGCCGCGCTGCTGTTCGTGGCCTACAGCATCTACGCGGACGTCGGCGCGACGGGCGCGGGCAAGACCTCTTATGCGGCGTTCCTGCTGCTGTTCGTGGCGCTGTTGATCTCGCTCGGCTTCGAATTCGTCAACGGCTTTCACGACACGGCGAACGCCGTCGCGACCGTAATCTACACGCGCTCGATGCCGGCCCACATTGCCGTGGTCTGGTCGGGCCTCTTCAATCTGATCGGCGTCCTGCTCTCCAGCGGTGCCGTTGCCTTCGGCATCGTCTCGTTGTTGCCGGTCGAACTGATCCTTCAGGTCGGCAGCAGTGCCGGCTTCGCCATGGTGTTTGCGCTGCTGATCGCCGCCATCATCTGGAACGTGGGCACCTGGTATTTCGGATTGCCCGCCTCGAGTTCGCACACCCTGATCGGATCGATCATGGGCGTGGGGATCGCGAATGCGCTGATGCATGGACGGGAGGGGACGTCCGGCGTGGATTGGTCGCAGGCCGTCAACACCGGCAAGGCGCTGCTGCTGTCGCCGCTGTTCGGATTTGCGCTCGCTGCCATCCTGCTCTACGGGCTGAAAACCGCGCTGTTGCGCGCAACGCCGGCGCTGTTCGGCGAGCCGAAAGGCGATCAGCCGCCGCCGTGGTGGATCCGCGGCATCCTGATCCTGACCTGTACCATGGTCAGCTTCTTTCACGGGTCGAACGACGGTCAAAAGGGCATGGGTCTCATCATGCTCATCTTGATCGGCGTGGTCCCGACCGCTTACGCACTCAACCGCGCGATGCCTGCGAGCCAGATCGCGGCATTCACCGCGAATTCGGCGGCGGCGAGCAAGGCGATCGAGGATAGGGGAGCCGATCGCAAGGTGACGGGCAATCCGCGTCCGGCGGTGACGAACTACATCGCGCTTCGACAACTCACCGACGATACCTATCCGTCACTCGCCGTTCTCGTCGGCGAAATCAGCGACCAGGTCATTCAGTATGGTTCGCTGGCGAAATTCCCGGCCGAGACCGTCGGCAACACGCGTAACGACATGTATCTGGTATCGGAGGCGCTGCGCTCGCTCATGAAGAGCAGCGACAGCGGGCTGAACGATGCCGATGTCGCGACGCTCAATCGCTACAAGGGCTCGCTGGATGCCGCGACCAAATTCATCCCGTCCTGGGTGAAGATCGCGGTCGCCATCGCGCTCGGCCTCGGCACGATGGTCGGCTGGAAGCGGATCGTCGTGACGGTGGGTGAAAAGATCGGCAAGACCCATCTGACCTATGCGCAGGGCGCCTGCGCCGAGATCACGGCGGCGGCGACCATCGCCGCGGCAGACGGATACGGCTTGCCGGTGTCGACGACGCATGTGCTGTCATCCGGCATCGCAGGCACCATGACCGCAAACGGGTCCGGCCTGCAATGGTCGACAATCCGCAACATCGCCATGGCCTGGGTTCTGACCTTGCCGGTGGCGATGCTGATCTCTGGCATTCTCTACTTCGTGTTCGCGCATTTGTTTTAGCCGGAGCAGCAAGACAACCGGATGCAAGAGATCTGCATCCGGGTTCGGGGAAAGGAATCTCGAGTGGCAGATGCAAGCTTCAGCCTTCTGACGGGCAACGATATCGAAACCCGCCTGGTCCGAGCCGGTGGCATTATTTTTCGCGAGGGCGAGGAGGCCAACGAGCTGTTCGTGATCAAGAGCGGCTATGTGCGCATTCAGGTCGGCAACAAGACCATAACGGACCTGCCGGCCGACACGATCTTTGGCGAAATGGCATTGATCGACAACGAGCCGAGGAGTGCGACCGCCACGGCGCTCACCGATGTCGAGCTCGTCCCGGTCTCGGAAAAGCAGTTTCTCTTCCTCGTCAGCCAGACGCCGCATTTCGCGCTGAAGGTGATGAGGACGCTGGCCCAGCGGCTCAGAACCATGAACAAGGGCGTCTTCTAGAGCGTTTTCGAGCGAAGTGGATCGAACGCAAAAGCGGCGGACGTTTCCGTCCGCCGCCGGCGTGATGAAAAGGCCTGGGTGCCGAAATGCTCAGGTGCCGTTGGCGCGGCAGCGGCCGCCCGGGCCGAGATACCAGCCGCGCGGACAGGCGTGCATCCACGGCCGCGCGTAGTTGCGGCGGCAGCCGCCATAGGGACCGCGATGCCAGCCGCCGCCACAGCCGCCGGCGACCGCGATGACATCGGGATTCTCGGTGGGCGTAACGGGCGCGAGCGGCATGGCGCCGGCGCTGCCGAGCGAGGCGAGAAGGAAGGCGGCCGCAATCAATCTGGTCATGAGTGTCGTCCTCTGCTGATGTCAAAAGTCATTCGTTGATCTCTTCAAAAATTCGCTGCGCGCTTCTCCAATTCGTGCGCTAGCCGCCGCCAGCGAACGCGATGCCGGCACGCACCTCGCCCATCGCCTGATCGATCAGGCCGAGCGCACGCTCTCGGTGGCCGCCCTTGTTCGGCGTCGCCCTGGTGAGCTCGGCGCGCGCCGATTGCAGCATCGCAAGGCTCTCGTCCATGTGCGGCTGGGCGCCGATCGCGTAGCCGATCCCCATGCTGGTGGTGATCGCAACCCCGAGCAGCACCTTGCGGATCGCGGAAGTCTTCATCTCTTGGTCTCCTCTGGCTGGCCCGCTTGTGTGCGGGGGCTCACTTTGAGTGGTCTTTGCCGGCTGCGAGCCGGTGCCATCGGTAAGCCCCCGGCGGCAGGCGCGTCTTGGACTGGGAAGCGCCGGAGGATTCCGGACTTGGACTGTCCGGCGCTGTGCACAGGGCCGGTGGCTTTCACCTTCCGTTCATCTCGTGGTGGCCAGACTGCCGGCCAGCACCTTGGTCCCGTCCTTCCGATGTCCGTCATCAAAAAAAGGCTGTCGACCGACATGCTGCCGCCCGGTCTGGGTGAGCGGCAGCGCTACATGTTCTTCGCCGAACTGTTCGAGCATTTCTCCAACACCGGCGAGCTCGACCCGTCACCGGCGGTGCCGTTTCGCGCGACGATGAACTCGATCCATATCGGCACCACCCTGCTCGGCCGTTGCAACGGCAGCTTCACCACCGTGCGGCGCGAGCGGCGCCAGGTGCTGGCGACCAATGACGACCGTTACTGCCTGGCGCGCAACACCGGCGACCGCGCCTCGACCGTGACGCATCGCGGGCGCGAATTCCAGATGCGGCCGGGCGCGATGGTGCTGCTCAAGCTCGACGAGCCGTTCTTCACCGCCGACGGCGCCCACCACAAGCGCTTCACCAACGTCCATCTGCCGATGGCGACCTTGCGATCCATGGTCACCGGGGTCGACGACCTGGTCGGCCGCGAGCTCGCGCCGGGCGGCGCGCTGTCGCTGGCGATGGACTATAGCGACCTGCTGCTGCAATCGCCCGATGCCGTCGATGAGGCCGGCTTCGCCATCGCGGCGCATCTGTTGGATCTCGCAGCCCTCGGCCTCGGCGCCCGCGGCGATCTTGCGGCCGCAGCACAACGCCGCGGGCTTCGCGCGGTCAGGCTGAAGTCGCTGCTGATGATCCTCGCCAAGCGCTTCACCGAGCCGGATTTCTCCGCGCACAAGCTCGCCGCCGCGACCGGCCTGTCGGAGCGCTACGTCAACGAGCTGCTCTACGAGGCGGGCGCGAGCTTCACCATGCGGTTGACCGAATTGCGGCTGACGAAAGCTGCCGAGATGCTGGTCCATGACGCCGAGCGGCGGATCAGCGACATCGCCTTCGATTGCGGGTTCAACGATCTGTCCTACTTCAACCGCTGCTTCCGCCGCCGCTTCGGTCTGACGCCATCGGCGGCGCGGGGCACGTGATGCGGCTTGAACGGCCTTGAATGTGACACAGTGGTAATGTGACGCAACTTGAACCACCTGCCTGCGTTACCATGTGATGGCCATGCCCGAGGACGACATTTTCTCTCCCCACGCCACGCGATCGCGGCCGCCTTTCGGCGGGGCGCAGGCGCGCGGCAAGATCATCGATCAGGACGGGCGCGAGCTCGGCGATGGCCCGCTGCATCCGCAGTTCCAAGGTTTTCAGGGAGCCTTTCAGGAAGGCCTCCGCTTCGACTTCCGCAACTCCACCGCCAACCCGTTCGGCAATCTGACGCGCGAGGAGCGGCTCGCGCGGCTGGAGATGATCGCAAAGCTGCTCGACGTCGCCTTCGTCGTTCCGGGCACCAATGTCCGCTACGGCATCGACGGGTTGATTGGCCTGATCCCGGTGATCGGCGATCTCATCACCACCGCGATCTCGCTGTGGCTGGTGCGTGAAGCCCGTCTGTTGGGCGCGCCCTGGCACATCACCGCGCGGATGCTTGCCAATGTCGCGGTCGACGGCGTGGTCGGCATGGTGCCGGTGGCGGGCGATGCCTTCGACGTCATGTTCCGCGCCAATATCCGCAATGTGCGGATGCTGCGGCGCTGGCTCGACAAGCAGCCGAGACTCTAGAGCCGATTCCGTTCCGATTGAATCGGAACGGGGCTCCCGATTGTTGTTTTGACGCGTTTTCTTCACGCGAACCGGTATCCACTTCGCTCGAAAACGCTCTAACCCCCAAAACAAAAGCCCCCGGATCGGTCCGAGGGCTTTTCGTTGGGCGACGAGCAGAAAGCTTTATGCGGCGTCCGCGTCGGTCTGGGCCGGCTCAGTGCGCGGACGGCGCGGCAGCGGGAAGCCTTCGCTCTCATACAGCGAACGGATGCCGTTCTGGTCGAAACGGGCTTCCTCGACCTGGAGATAGGCGCCGTTCAGCGAATCCGCTGGCAGCTGCTCCATCGCGAACTGCACGGCCTCGGCAGCAGTGCCGAAACGGCGGTAGGCAAAGCCGGCCCGCTTCTTCTTGCGGATCGCGGCAGGGAACAGTTCGGCGGACGTGTTATAGTTGAACGGACGCAGGGGACGCATGGTCGACGACCTCTTGTGTTCTTGGCATAGAGCGGCGAAAGGGATTTTGGGGGACGGCGGCCTATAATCGGCGGCGCGCCGTACATGTCATTTCGATCCCTAATATAGGCCTCTTTGACAAAAATGCGACCCCAGAAGCGCCCCCGGCAGGGCACATGCCGAATCCGCGCATGGCACGCGGTCAATCAAAATAACTCCATCAATTTCAATGGCTTACAGCCATTAAATCTTGTCGAGCAAGGCCAGGATCACGACCACGATCAAAATCACCCCAAAAAGGCCCATTCCGGAGTGGCCGAGACCATAGCCATAGCCGCGGATGCGGCCGCTATAGCCGCCCAGCAGGATAATCAGCAGGAGGATGATGAGGATCAGTCCAAGCGACATGGCGCCCTCCTCAGAACAGGCGGCAGCCGCACGGCGAGACGCCTACGGCCCCGCGAATTCGGAGCAAAGCACATTCCGGGGCGCGAGTCGTTAAGGCCGCCGGCCGATCACGAGGATGTTGTTGGGCGCCGGGGCGGCTATTTCTTGCTCTCGTCGATCGGGAGCACCTTCAGCGGGGTCGGGTAGGGCTCGACCCGCAGCGAGTCGCTGGCGATCAGGCCGATCTTGTGCAGCGGCGCCTGTTCGAGCTCGCCGGAAGCGGATTTGTGCACGGCATATTGCCAGACGCTCATCGAGCCCTTGGCGACCAGCATCTTGGCGATGCCGCCGGCATTCTGGCCCTCGACCTGCGCGAGGTCGGCGTCCGTCAGGCCGATGACGATTTCGTCCTTGGAGGTGATGACCTTGAACAGCGAGATCTTGTCGGCGGCGAACGCCGGAAGGCCCACGGCGCTGCCGATGATGAGACTGGCAAGACCGACACCAAACAAAAGCTTTGTTGGAATTAGTGACATCAAAATTTCCTTTTGTTTACGCGCGCGGACGGACGGCCGGGCCAAACAAAACCCCGCGCGACCGGTTTTTGGTCGCGCGGGGCGGATCAAACGTTCGATGGGAGAGCGGGATATTTGCCAAATCCACCGTCGTCATTGCCGGGCTCGACCCGGCAATCCATCGTGACGAAAGACTCATTGCTTGATGGATGCGCGGGTCGAGCCCGCGCATGACGAGCGGAGTTGCGGCCGTTATTTCTTCTCGTTCAGCTTCAGCGCCGCCGAGTTGATGCAGTAGCGCAGGCCGGTGGGGCCGGGGCCGTCGTTGAAGACGTGGCCGAGATGGCCGTCGCATTTCGAGCACAGCACCTCGGTGCGGACCATGCCGTGGCTCACATCGTGCTCCTCGTCGACATGGCTCTCGGCCGCGGGCTTGGAGAAGCTCGGCCAGCCGCAGCCGGAATCGAACTTCTGGTCTGACTCGAACAGCGGCTGCCCGCAGCCGGCGCAGACATAAGTGCCCTTGCGGGGATCATGCTCATATTCGCCGGTGAACGGCCGCTCGGTCGCCTTTTCGCGCAGCACGGCGTACTGCATCGGCGTCAATTCCTTGCGCCACTCGGCCTCGCTCTTGCGGACCTTGCCGTCGGTTTTGGTATCGGACATTCAACCTCCTTGGTTTGATCGTCATTGCGAGGAGCAAAGCGACGAAGCAATCCATCTTTCCGCTTGCCGCGACATGGATTGCTTCGCTTCGCTCGCAATGACGGGAAGCGTCGCCTCAGTTGGTGACCTTGGTGCTGCTCACCAGCGTCGGCTTCTCGATGTAGTCCTCCGCGAAGATCTTCTTCAAGTTCTCGACCTTCGGGATGTCGTTATACGCAATATAGGGTTGGCTCGGGTGCAGCGTCAGATAGTCCTGGTGGTAGCCCTCCGCCGGATAGAACGCCTCCAGCGCGCCGACCTTGGTGACGATCGGCTTCTTGTAGACCTTGGCCGCGTTGAGCTGGGCGATATAGGCATCCGCCACCTTCTTCTGCTCGTCGCTGGTCGTGAAGATCGCCGAGCGATACTGCGTGCCGGAGTCGGGGCCCTGGCGGTTCAGCTGGGTCGGGTCATGCACGACGGAGAAGAAGATCTGCAGGATCTTGCCGTAGGAGATCTTCTGCGGGTCGTACTTGATTTCGACGGATTCCGCGTGGCCGGTGGTGCCGGTCGAGACCTTCTCGTAGTCGGCATTGGCCTTGCTGCCGCCGGAGTAGCCGGACACCGCGCTGACGATGCCGGCGGTGTGCTGGAACACGCCCTGCACACCCCAGAAGCAGCCGCCGGCGAGCACCGCGGTCTTGATACCGGTTTCCGGCGCGCTCGCGGCCGGCGCCGGGATGACCACGGCGTCCTCGGCGGCAAGCGAGGGCGCAACGGCAAAAGCGGCAACGGCCAGCGCGCCGATCGCGGCGGCGCAAAGCGAGAGGCGGCTGAGGGAGCTTTTGGGCATGGGTTCCTCGTGGGATCGCAATTGGGGGTCAGTCTAGAGCGGCAGCCGGCATTGGCAAACCGGCCGGGCTGCTCCGACGCTTCAAAATACGGGCGAGGGGGCGTTTTGTTACGGCGCCGGCCACACGGTTTCGTGAGGGAAATCAGCGAAGTTCAGCGGTGACGGTGCCGGATTTTTGCCGCGGCCGCTCCACGCCCGTCGTCCTGGCGAAAGCCAGGACCCATAACCACCAAATGTAACTGTAGGCGGGATCGTGGCCCCAGTGTCCCGCAACAACAAGCAGCGGGGTAATGGGTCCTGGCTTTCGCCAGGACGACGCTGAATATTTGGTATCGCCTGCGAGCCACATACTCACTGTCAGGATGACGTCGGCGCCTGCGGGACGATCACACCACGATGCTCAGCCGCTTCGCCGCCCGCGTGATGCCCGTATAGAGCCACCGCGCGCGCGAGTCCTGGAACGCGAAGCTCTCGTCGAACAGCACGACGTCGTCCCATTGCGAACCCTGCGACTTATGGACGGTCAGTATGTATCCGTAGTCGAACTCGTCATAGGGCTTGCGCTGCTCCCACGGAATGCCCTCGATGCCGCCGTCGAAGCATTCGCCGCGTACCGACACCTTGGTGACCTTGTGGCCGAAATCCTCGTCCGGCATCACGCGCATGGTGATGATCTTGGACTTCGACTGCGCACGCGCCTTGACCCGCCACAGCCCGCCGTTGAACAGCGCCTTCTTGCGGTTGTTGCGCAGGCAGACCAGCTTGTCGCCGGCAACGGGGAGAGGATCCTCGATCTTTAGCCGCTGCCGCATCCGCATGTTGTAGGCGCGGCGGGTGTTGTTGCGGCCGACCAGCACCTGATCGGCGCTCATCACGCGGTCCGGATCGAGCTCCCTGCGCGAGACGACCTCACTCTCGCCATGGCGGCCGATCTCGAGCTCGCGGCCCTCGCGGATATCCATCGACATCCGCACGATCGGATCGTCCTGCGCCTGGCGGTGCACCTCGGTCAGCATCGCGTCCGGCTCGGCGTCGGTGAAGAAGCCGCCGCCCTGGATCGGCGGCAATTGCGCGGGGTCGCCGAGCACCAGCAGCGGGCAGTCGAACGACATCAGGTCGCGGCCGAGCTCGGCGTCGACCATCGAACATTCGTCGATCACGATCAGCTTCGCTTTTGATGCTGGCGCGTCGTCCCACAGCTCAAAACTCGGCTGCTCGACGCCGGACTCGCGGGCACGGTAGATCAGGGAATGGATCGTGGAGGCGCTGTCGCAACCCTTGTTGCGCATGACGAGCGCCGCCTTGCCGGTGAAAGCCGCGAACTTCACCTCGCCATCGACGCCTTCGGCGATGTGCTGGGCAAGCGTGGTCTTGCCGGTTCCGGCATAGCCGAACAGGCGGAATACCGGCGGCGTCCCGTTCTGGCCGGGCTTGGCTTTCAGCCAGTCGGCAACAGCTTTCAGCGCGGAATCCTGGTGCGGCGTAAAGGTGGTCATGTGGCTTTCGGAAGAATGAGCGCGCGACCGATAGCGCCGCGACTCACACCTGCACAAGCTAAACATTCATGCGTCCCAAGCAAGCCGTCTCCCGCCGCACGGAATTGGGGTTTCGCGCCCGAGGCTAGACTTGACCCGGGGCGCCACTAGACTGACCGAAAACAACAAGCGGTCGGGACCACCACAGGTGGTCGGGGACGACCTTGGGAGTGACGCCATGAAATTCGGCATCTTTTACGAGCTGCAACTGCCGCGCCCCTGGAACGACGGCGACGAGCTCCGGCTCTACCAGAACGCGCTGACACAATTGGAGACCGCCGACCGGCTCGCTTACGACTACGCCTGGGTCGTCGAGCATCATTTCCTCGAGGAATATTCGCACTCGCCGGCGCCGGAATCCTTCCTCGCCGCCGCGAGCCAGCGCACTAAAAACATCCGACTCGGCCACGGCATCTTCCAGCTCACCACCAATCATCCCGCGCGCGTCGCCGAGCGGGTCGCGGTGCTCGATCTGCTCTCCAACGGTCGTTGTGAATTCGGTATGGGCGAGAGCGCCTCGATCACCGAGCTGACGCCGTTCGGCCGTGACATGGAGACCAAGCGCGAGGTATTCGAGGAGGCTGTCGCAGCGATCTTCCCGATGTTCACCAAGATCGGCACCGAACATCACGGCAAATATTTCGACATCCCGCTGCGTAATGTCGTGCCGAAGCCGGTGCAGAAGCCGCATCCGCCGCTCTGGATGGCCTGCTCGCAACTGCCGACGATCGAGCGCGCCGGGCAAAACGGATTTGGTGCGCTCGGCTTTCAGTTCGTCAGCGCCGAGGCGGCGCATGCCTGGGTGCACGCCTACTACAATGCGATCACCAAGCGGCTGAACAAGCTCGCCGACTACGAGATCAATCCCAACATGGCGCTGGTGTCGTTCTTCATGTGCGCCGAGACGGATGAAGAGGCGCGCAAGCGCGCCGACGGCGCGACCTTCTTCCAGTTCGCGCTGCGCTATTACGGCCAGGCGCAGAACCGGCAGCGCCCGGCGCCCGGCACCGTCAACATGTGGGACGAGTACAACAAGTGGAAGCGCGAGAATCCCGAGGCGCAGGAAGCCGCATTGCGCGGCGGCCTGATCGGCTCGCCGGAAACCTTGCGCAAGAAGCTGCGACGCTTCCGCGCCTCGCATATCGATCAGGTGATCCTGCTCAACCAGGCCGGCAAGAACACCCATGAGCACATCTGCGAGTCGCTCGAATTGTTCGGCAAGGAAGTGATGCCGGAGTTCCAGCACGATCCCGAACACGATGCCTGGAAGAAGGGCGTGCTTGACGGCTCGATCCAGCTCGAGGAGATCGACACCCAGGCGTTCTCGGACCGCTATGGTAAACTCGCGGTCAATGTCGGCCCGAAGACCGCGGCCGCTGGGTGATCGATTGCTGTGCAGCGACCTCGCGATCGCGTGAAGAAAATAATTCGCTACGCGCGACCTGCGCCTTGAACGAAACCGCACGTGTGATGCCTGCACTGAAGTGCAGGCATCGCTATTTTTGTGCGGTGCTCGACAGCTTCGTTCGCGCGCCTCATCATCCTGACATCGCATGATCGCGTGTTGAGAAACGCGCTTGATCGTCAGGAGAATTTTGGAATGAAGCGTCGTGAGTTCCTCCAGCTGTCGCTCGCCACAGCTACTGCTGCTGCGCTGTCAGCGCGCGCGCAGGCCCAGGCGGACGCGAAGGAAATTCGTATCGGCTACCAGAAGAACGGCGTGCTCGTTATCACGCGCCAGCGTGAGGCCTTGGAAAATCATTTCAAGCCGCAGGGCGTCAGCGTGAAATGGGTCGAGTTCTCCTCGGGTCCGCCGATGATGGAAGCGATGAATGTCGGCAGCGTCGATTACGGCGCAGTCGGCGATTCCCCGCCGATCTTCGCGCAGGCGGCGGGCGCGGCCATCGTCTATGCCGCGGCGCAGCCCATCATCAACGGCTCGGGCATCCTGGTGCCGCAGAATTCGGCAATCACAGCCATCGCCGATCTCAAGGGCAAGCGGGTCGGCTTCACCAAGGGATCCAGCGCGCACAACGTCGTGATCCAGACGCTGGAGAAGGCCGGGCTGACCTACGACGACATCACGCCGGTCTATCTGACGCCGCCGGACGCAGGTCCTGCCTTTGCCAATGGCGGCATCGACGCCTGGGCGATCTGGGATCCGTATTTCGCGATCGCCGAGACCAGGCAGAACGGCCGCATTCTGGTCAAGAGCAGCGATATCACCAAGACCAACGCGTTCTACATCGCCAACCGCGATTTCGCGAACAAGCACGGTGCTCTGCTGCAGCAGATCGTCGATGTCACGACATCGACGGCGAAGTGGGCCGAGGCGCACCCCGACGAGGTCGCGAAATCGCTGGCCGCGGTCACCGGCGTGCCGCTCGATATCCAGACCATCGCGGCAAAGCGCGCCGGCTTCTCGGTCGGCCCCGTGACCGACGACATCATCGCGACCCAGCAAGGCGTCGCCGACCGCTTCTTCAAGCTCGGCCTGATCCCGAAGCAAATCGCGATCCGCGACATCGTCTGGCGCAACACCCAGACCTGATCGGCGCGCGTTTGGTCAATTCATATGCAGAGGACATTCCCATGACGCGTTTGTTTCGGCGCTGGGTCGCCCGCGCGGTGCTCTCGGTCAGCATCGTCGCGGCGACCGTCGGCGCATCCTACGGCCAGGAGAAGGTCGTCCGCATCGGCTATCAGAAATACGGCAAGCTGGTGCTCTTGAAGAGCAAGGGCTCGCTCGAGGAGAAGCTGAAATCGGTCGGCACCAAGGTGGTGTGGACTGAGTTTCCGTCCGGGCCGCCGCTGCTTGAAGCGCTCAATGTCGGCGCGATCGATTTCGGCAACACCGGCGAGGCGCCGCCGATCTTCGCGCAGGCCGCCGGAGCGCCGATCCAGTATGTCGCCTACGAGCCGCCGGCGCCGAAGGGCGAGGCGATCCTGGTGCCGAAGGACAGCCCGATCAAGTCGGTTTCTGATTTGAAGGGCAAGAAGGTCGCGCTGAACAAGGGCTCCAACGTCCACTATCTCCTGGTGAAGGCGCTGGAGAAGGCCGGCGTCAAATATTCCGAGATCGAGCCGGTGTTCCTGGCGCCGGCCGATGCGCGCGCGGCGTTCGAGCGCGGCGCGGTCGATGCCTGGGTGATCTGGGATCCGTTCCAGGCCGCGGCGGAAGCTGCGACCGGCGCACGCACCGTCGCCGACGGCATCGGCATCGTCGCGAACTATCAGTTCTACTTCGCCTCGAAGAAGTTCCTGCAAGGCGATCCGAAGATCGTCGAGCTGGTGCTGGCGCAGCTCAGCGAGGTCGATGACTGGGCCAAGGGCGACATCCACGCCGTCGCCGAACAACTCGCGCCGAGCATCGGCCTGTCGGTGCCGGTGGTCGAGGTCGCGCTGAAGCGGCAGGCCTACGGCATCAAGCCGGTCACCGACGCCGTGATCGCGGATCAGCAACAGGTCGCCGACACCTTCTTCGCGCTCGGCCTGATCCCCAAACAAATCAAGATTTCCGACGTCGCATGGAGGCCGGGCACGTGAGCACCCCAACCAACGCCAACATCCTCTGGTTCCTGCCGACCCACGGCGACAGCCGCTATCTCGGCACGTCGATCGGCGGCCGCGAGGTGAACTTCAACTATCTGCGCCAGATCGCCCAGGCCGCGGATCAGCTCGGCTATTACGGCGTGCTGCTGCCGACGGGACGGAGCTGCGAGGATTCCTGGGTGGTGGCGTCAGCCGTCGCGCCCTGGACCGAGCGCCTGCGTTATCTCGTGGCGGTCCGGCCCGGCCTGCAGTCGCCGAGCGTTGCCGCCCGCATGACCGCGACCTTGGACCGGCTGTCGAACGGCCGTCTCTTGATCAACGTCGTCACCGGCGGCGATCCGATCGAGAACAAGGGCGACGGCATCTTCCTCGACCACGACGAACGCTACGCGGTGACGCGCGAGTTCCTCAACGTCTATAGCGATCTGCTCGCAGGCAAGACGGTCAATGTCGAGGGCAAGCACATCCGGATCGAGGATGGCCGCCTGCTGTTCAATCCGGTGCAGTCGCCGCGCCCGCCGCTGTATTTCGGCGGCTCGTCGGACGCCGGCATCGACGTCGCGGTCGACACCGTCGACAAATACTTGACCTGGGGCGAGCCGCCGGCGCAGGTCGCCGAGAAGATCGCCAAGGTGAAGGCTGTTGCCGCGCAACGCGGCCGCAAGCTCTCGTTCGGCATCCGCCTGCATGTGATCGTGCGCGAGACCAACGCGGAGGCGTGGCGCGCCGCCGACGAATTGATACAGTACGTCACCGACGACACCATTATTGCCGCGCAGAAGATCTTTGCGCGGATGGATTCGGTCGGCCAGCAGCGCATGGCGCAGCTGCATGGCGGACGGCGCGACAAGCTCGAGATCAGCCCGAACCTCTGGGCCGGCGTCGGCCTGGTGCGCGGTGGGGCCGGCACCGCACTGGTCGGCGATCCCCAGACCGTCGCCGCGCGGATCAAGGAGTATCAGGACGTCGGCGTCGATACCTTCATCATGTCGGGCTACCCGCATCTCGAGGAAGCCTATCGCTTCGCCGAGCTGGTGTTCCCGCTGCTGTCGCTGGCGCAGCCCGGCAACGTAACGCCGATCCGCGTCAACACCGGGCCGTTCGGCGAGACCATCGGCAACGACTATCGTCCGCAGAAGCAGGCATCGCAATCATGAGTCTCATCGACAGTCTCCCGCGCCGCAAAGCGTTTTCGAGCGAAGTGGATACCGGTTCGCGTGAAGAAAACGCGTCGAAACAAAAATCTGGAGCTCCGTTCCGATCCCATCGGAACGGAAACAGCTCCAGCGCACCGAAATTACCCAAGGTCGACGGCTTGATTCCGTGGATCGTGCCGCTTGGCATCGTTCTGATCTGGCAACTTGCCTGTGTCACCGGCTTTGTGCCCTCGCGCGTGCTGCCGGCGCCGACCGATGTCGCGCTGGCCGGGTGGAAGCTATTGCTGTCCGGCGAGCTGGTCCGCAACATCTGGGTCAGCTTCTGGCGCGCATCGATCGGCTTTGTGATCGGTGGCGGCATCGGCTTCGCGTTCGGGCTCGCCAACGGGCTGTCGCAGCTGTCGGCGAAGCTCACCGACACCACGCTGCAGATGGTGCGCAACATCCCGCATCTGGCGTTGATCCCGCTCGTCATCCTGTGGTTCGGCATCGACGAGTCGGCCAAGCTGTTCCTGGTCGCGCTCGGCGTGTTCTTCCCGATCTATCTCAACACGCTGCACGGCATCCGCACCGTCGATCCGCAGCTGATCGAGATGGGCCGCATCTACGGCATGACCGACGGCGAACTGTTCCGCCGGGTGATCTTCCCGGGCGCGCTGCCCTCGATCTTCGTCGGGCTGCGCTTTGCGCTCGGCATCATGTGGCTGACGCTGATCGTGGCCGAGACCATCGCGGCCTCGTCGGGCCTCGGCTACATGGCGATGCAGGCGCGCGAATTCATGCTGATCGACGTCGTCGTGCTCTCGATCCTGATCTACGCCTTGCTCGGCAAGCTTGCCGACAGCGCCTCGCGGGCGCTGGAGCGGCTTACTTTGTCGTGGCACCCCGCCTTTCAGAAGAAGTGAGAATGAGAATGCAAGAAGCGCTTCGTTTCCAGCCGGTCGACGCCGAACCGGTCGACCACGCCGACGTCGTCGTGAAGGCTCGGCATTTGCGGCGCGTGACGGAAGGCGCGGCCCGCGGCCTGTCGCTGACCATCCGCGGCTTGCGCAAGGCGTTCGGCGACAATGAGGTGCTGCGCGGCATCGACCTGCACATCCCGGCCGGCCAGTTCGTCGCGATCGTCGGCCGCAGCGGCTGCGGCAAGAGCACGCTGCTGCGTCTGATCGCGGGCCTCGACGCGCCGACGGCGGGAAGCATCGCCTTCGGTGAACAACCCCGGGCGCAGGACGTCCGCGTCATGTTCCAGGAGCCGCGCCTGCTGCCCTGGGCGGGGGTGCTGTCCAATGTCGAGGTGGGGCTAGGGCGCGAGCGCTCGTCTGCGGACGCGCAAGCGCGCGCCGAGCGCGCGCTGGTCGAGGTCGGCCTCGGCGACAAGCGCGGGGAGTGGCCCTCGGTGCTTTCAGGCGGCCAGAAGCAGCGCGTGGCTCTGGCGCGGGCGCTGGTCAGCCAGCCGCGCGTGCTGGCGTTCGACGAGCCGCTCGGCGCGCTCGATGCGCTGACCCGCATTTCGATGCAGCAATTGCTGGAGCGGGTCTGGCGCGACCAGGGCTTTACCGCGATCCTGGTGACGCACGATGTCGCCGAGGCGGTCGCGCTCGCCGACCGCGTGCTGGTTATCGAGGACGGCCGGATCGCCGAGGATGTCACGATTGACCTGCCGCGGCCGCGCCGGCGTGGTTCGGCCGAGCTCGCCGCGCTCGAAGGCGAGATCCTGAAGCACCTGCTCGAGGGCAGCGAAGACACGTCCGGTCTGTGAGGTCGCCATGAATTCCATCGTCCGCAATGTTTCGATCGAGCCCGCGGTGGCGGCCGATGAATTCCGTGGCGCGATGCGCCATCTCACCGGCGGCGTCAGCGTCATCACGGCCGGCCGGGGCAAGGAGATCTCGGGAATGACGGTGACCTCGGTGTCGTCGCTGTCGGTCGAGCCGCCGTCGCTGATCGTCAGCGTCAACCGCGCTGCCTCCTCATGGCCGCTGATCGCGCGCCATGGCGTGTTCGGCGTCAACATCCTGACCGCGGATCAGCTCGACATCGCCGAGCGCTTTACCGGCAAGGGCGGCCTGAAGGGAGCAGAGCGCTTCACCGGGGCCGAATGGACGACGCGCGCCTCGGGCGCGCCGTTGCTGGTCGGGGCGCTGGCTGCGATCGACTGTGAGGTCGAGGAGGTCATCGAACGGCATTCGCACGCGATCGTCATCGGTCGCGTGCTCGATGTGATCGCATCGGAGCGCACCGCCGCGCTGGCGTATTGGCACGGCGAATATGTCGCGATCGACCGCAACGAAGACGCCGGCAGGCTGGCCGAGGTCAGCCTGCCGTCACGTCACGTCCATGCCCGAGGCGCGCGCTAGCGCCGTTTCCGTTCCGATGGAATCGGAACGGGGTTCTGGATCTTGGTCTTGACAGTTTCTTGACGCAAACCGGTCCCCACTTGCTAGGGCGTGTACTCATAAATCCGGGATGTCCGGTTATCCCCCAACAGCGGCGCATAAGCGGACATTGCAGGAGGTCCGGGTTGGGCCAACTGGGGACTCATGCACCGCAGCAAACAACGAAACTACTCGATCACCTCGTCGGCGCGGGCGAGCACCGTTAGAGGCGCCGTGAAGTCCGGCTAGCGCCAGAAGCGCTCATTGCGGATTAAGGCAACGGGTGTTCATTCATCACGCCCCAGGACTCGCAGATGCCGCCAAACGGTTTCAGCAATTCGGTGATCCCGGCCTGTGTGGTGGTGATGAAATCGTAGGTCACCACGGATTGCAGTTGTATCAGCAGGCTGTTCGGGCCGTATTCCGTGTCGTTGTGAATGACTGCCAACGGATAGTTTTGGCGCAGCAAAGTAAGGGCTTCCGGCGATGGACGATCCGCAAAGTCGATGACGAAATCAACGACGTGCGCTGTCAAAAAATCGAACCGGTCATTGGCGAGGCGTCGGAGCACATCACCGTCTGCGTCGTTTGGCCAATCCATGTCCAGCCCCTGTAAGCCGTGATTTGCCCGTAGTATCGCACGACGAACGTGTCTAAGTGAATGACGGCTACGGCGCTTATGCGACCTTGTCGCAAGTCGGAATCGGGTCAAAACCGGCAATACTCTGATTGAGCAGAAAATTTCTGCTTAGCCCCCAAAAGCCGACGTAGGCGCTTTTATGAGTACACGCCCTAGCTGCCATGGCGCCGTTGGGGTGAGCATCGGCGTGAACTCGCAGGTAACCTAAATGTGCTCAATGACGCGTGTGGAGTGAAGATACGATGAGATGATGGGTCAGCGCAGTATTTCGATCGCTGGACCTCGATCGGATACTTGGCTGCGTTGAGGTGCACATGCGTGCCTTGTTTCTCGTGCTCGCACTACTGGTCGCGGACACATCCGCACAAGCAGATCCACAGCGATTTCGCGCTGGTCTCACGCGCATTACAGTGCAGGATGTTGTCCCGTTCGACACTTTGATTGTGTATCCGACAGACGCGGCCGAAGTTGCCTTTCAGGATGGGCCATACACGATTGCCGCCAGCAGCGATGCGCCGGTTGCCTCCGGGGCGCGCTTTCCAATAGTTCTCTTCTCGCATGGCGGAGGGGGGACGATCAAAGCTGGGGGGAGTTCGCTGCCTTATGCCGCTCTTCTCACGTCCTTGGCGCGCGACGGCTTTATCGTGGTCGCGCCGTTTCATCCCGGATCCAAGCGTCCCCGCGAAGCCCTCGAAGATCGACCGCGCCAGATTCACAAGGCGCTCAATGCAATGTTGGCGGATCAACGCTTCGCGATGCATGCCAATCCTAACCGCCTTGGCATGATGGGATTTTCCTACGGCGGGGCCGTCACGCTGATCGTCGCAGGAGCGACGCCTAGCCTGGCTCACCTGGCGGCCTATTGCCGCGACCGTAGCGACGATCCCATGGCTTGCGACGGCGTGCCGACCGATGGCTCCTTGGCCAACGCGGTCGGCAGGAGATCGCCAGATGCGCTCGCCGTGAACGCCCTCATCCTGATGGAGCCGTTCGGCGCCTTGTTCGATCGAAATGGATTGACGTCGGTCGGCATGCCGACGCTGGTCTATCGCGCGGAAGGCAGCGATCTCAAGGCTGACGGCAACATCCTCGCTCTGGCGGCCGCATTGCCCCATCCGCCGCGGCAAGAGACCGTGCCGGGCGGCCATTTCATATTCTTTGGTCCTTGCCCTCCCGCGATAGCAGCTGACGCGCCCGCGGCCTGCAAGGATGCTCCCGGCGTCGACCGTGCAGCGGTCCATCGACGGATCGAGGTTGAAATAGGTGACTTCCTGCGCCGGAATCTATAGCGCGGCATCGGCGGCGGACCCATGGGCGCAGCTTGTTGGCATCGCAAATCCGGTCCGCGAGAAAACGGTATCCACGCAGCAGGTCGGTGACGCCGACCAGGTCATGGGCGTTGCCTGCCGTCACAATGAAAGATCACAGGCCGGCCGAACTCGTCCGCCAGCCCGCAAGTCATGCTGGTGCGACCGCCACGCGAGCAGCGGATCGCGTGACGGAAGGCGCCCTTTCGCGCCGCCCGTCGAGAGCGCGCCGCTGGTCCGGATCAGCCTCTAGAAGACTGCGCTTAGCGACGCCGGGCTGTCGATGATCACAGTGCTGCCGCGGACGCCAGCCCATACGGCTTGGATGGTCTGAGCTGTGTTGCTCAGCGGAATGCCGACGACGAGCGTGGTCGGGATGCGGCCAAAGCTCGACGGGGTCTCGTTATAGGTGAAGCTCGCGACCACCGGCGAGACCGTGCCATTGACGGTAACGCCGAACATGCCGCCCGGGATATCGTTGCCCGTGGCGTAGGGATTCGGAACGTTGAGGGTGATGATCGCGGTGGTGCCGACGCCCTCCGGGATCGTCAGGCTGAGGCCTTGCATCGCCGTGAAAGTCCCGGAGTTGGTGGACAACGTGCCGGCGGTCTGCGCGTAAAGGGCCATTTCACTCTCCAGTTGTCGAAATATAAAAGCGCAATAGGAGATTGAATACGGCAACTGCCCGCGAGACTCAAGGGATGAATGGCAAGGGGAACGGCAAGGGGGCCGGCGCGGCATGTTGGCCGTGGCGCTTTGCCGGCAAGCGCACTAAAAGCCGCGGATGTTTCGCAGACGTGACGGTTCGATGAAGCGCGTGGGAGCCTGGCTGTTCTATCTCGTCGGCGCAATCGCCGTCGCTTATCTCGCGCTCTATGCGTATGTGACCTTCACCGGCAGAGACATCACACCCGGCGATCCGATCCGGATCTTTCGCAAGCCCGATGCGCCCAACTATTCGTGAGGCGCGGCAGTCGCGGCGGGATCGCCTGCCGCTTCCCCTTTCTCAGCCGGCGCTCGCCATGCGCTGATAGTCGGGCGCGCCATTGCCGGCAGGGGTGATGGGGATGCCGCCGTCGGCATATTCGTTCAGCTTGTTGCGCAGCGTGCGGATCGAGATGCCGAGGATGTTGGCGGCATGGGTGCGGTTGCCGAGGCAGTGCTTCAGCGTTTCCAGGATCAAATCGCGTTCGACGTCGGCAACGGTGCGGCCGACCAGCGCGCGGGTGACCTGCTCGGCGGCCAGCGTGGCGTGCGCGACCGCGGGCGCGGTCTTGGCGAGGTCGAGACGGTCGCCGTCGGGGGTCAGGATCGCGTCGGCACCGATCTCGTCGCCCTGCGCCATCAGGACCGAGCGATGGATGGTGTTCTCGAGCTCGCGGACGTTGCCCTGCCAGCGGTTCGCGGTCAGGACGCGGCGGGCGTCGGTCGAGATCGGGCGGACCGCCACGCCGTTGGCTTCGGCATATTTCTTGGCGAAATGCTGCGCCAATTCGAGGATGTCGGCCGGACGATCGCGCAGCGGCGGGATCTTCAGGTTGACGACATTGAGGCGGAACAGCAGGTCCTCGCGGAAGCTGCCTTCGCGCACCGCCTCCGACAGATTGCGGTTCGAGGTCGCGATGATGCGGATGTCGACCGGAACCGGCTTGGTGCCGCCGACGCGGTCGATTACGCGCTCCTGGATCGCGCGCAGCAGCTTGGACTGCAGGCGGACATCCATCTCTGAGATTTCATCGAGCAGCAGCGTGCCGCCGGTCGCTTCCTCGAACTTGCCGATGCGGCGCGCCACTGCGCCGGTGAAGGCGCCTTTCTCATGGCCGAACAGTTCGGATTCCAAGAGGTGCTCCGGGATCGCGGCGCAGTTGATCGAGATGAACGGCCGCTTGGCGCGGGCCGAGCGGGAGTGGACATAGCGCGCCAGCACCTCCTTGCCGGTGCCGGATTCACCGGTGATCATCACGGAGGCGTCCGAGCCCGCGATCTGCTGCGCGAGCTTGATCACCCTGCCCATCGCCTCGTCGCGATAGATCAGATCGCGCGCGTCGTTGGCGACCGCGGCGAGCACGGCTGCGATCAGCTCGGGGTCGGGCGGCAGCGGGATGTATTCCTTGGCGCCGGCGTGGATCGCGGCGACCGCGGCGCGGGCGTCGTTGGAGATGCCGCAGGCGACGATCGGCACGTGGATGTGCTCGGCCTCGAGCCGCATCACGAGGTCGCGGATATCGAGGCCGACATCGACCAGCATGAGGTCGGCGCCCTTGCCGCTGCGCAGCACGTTCATCGCCTGCTCGGCGGCCTCGGCGTGGGTCACCGAGGCGCCGTTGTCCATCGCGATCTTGGTCGCGGTCGTGAGCTGGCCCTTCAGGGTGCCAACGATGAGAAGCCGCATGATGATCTCCTGTTCGTCTGGTCGCGCAGGTTCCGCGCGCTACCGTGAAGTTGTTACGAGCGTTCTGCCTTGATGATTTCGGTCATGGTCACGCCGAGCTTGTCTTCCACCAGCACCACTTCACCACGCGCCACCAGGCGGTTGTTGACGTAGATGTCGATCGCCTCGCCGACGCGGCGGTCGAGCTCGAGCACGGTGCCCGGTCCGAGCTTCAGCAGGTCGCCGACGTCCATCTTGGAGCGGCCGAGCACCGCCGAGACCTGCACCGGCACGTCGAACACGGCCTCGAGGTCGGCGGCGATGCGCGCGGCATTCTCGTCCTCGTTGTAGCCGATGTCGTCGATCCCGGGCGCATCGGCGGCGTTGAGATCGGGAAGCGGGACTTGGGTGTCGGTGTCGCTCATGGTTCAGCCCTCAATCCTTCAGCCGGTCTGGCCGCGGGACGCCAGATAGCGCCCGACGAGTTCGTTGATCTTGCCTTCGATCGCGGCGCGCTCCAGCACCACGCCGCCGTCGGCCCATTCGATCCGGCAGTCGCCGGTCGCAATCGTGGGCTCGGCGAGGATGACCAGCCGGCCCTGGAAGCCGGAATGCGCCGCCACCCGCTCGATATTGTCCTGCGCCGCCTCGTAGAGCGCGTCATTGATGCGGACCACGAGATGCGGCGTCGCCACCAGATGCGAGAAGCAGTCGGATACCAGCGCGGTGATCTCGCCGAGCGGCTCGCGTGCAACCAGTTCGGAGCAGAGCTTGCGGGCGACCGCGACCGCGACATCGACGGCCTCGGTCTCCATTCGGGTCTCGATGCCGGCAAAGCGGGCGGCGATGCCCTTGATCGCGGTGCCGATCTCTTCCAGCGCCTGCGCCGCGCGGCGGTCGCTCTCGACCTTGGCCTCGCGCAGCGCGGCCTCGTAGCCGGCACGATAGGCCCGCGCCTCGGCGTCGGCGACCTTCTGGGCGACCTCGGCCGGGGTCGGGGCACGCTCGCGCGAACGGTCCGGTGCCGAAAAGTCCGTGTCGAACAGGAATTTTGCGGGTGCGGCCATCAGTACACCAGCTCGTCGTCGGCGCGGTTCTTGGTCAGGGTGATCTCGCCGCGGGCGGCGAGGTCCTTGGCAAGGTTGACCAGCAGGGCCTGGGCCTCGTCGACGTCGCGCAGGCGCACCGGGCCCATCGCGGCCATGTCGTCCATCAGCATCTTGCCGGCGCGCGAGGACATGTTGCCGAGGAAGAAGCTGCGCACCTCCTCGTTGGCGCTCTTCAGCGCGACGCCGAGCTTGTCCTTGTCGATGTTGCGCATCAGCGTCTGGGCCGAGGCGGAATCGAGCTTGATCAGGTCGTCGAAGGTGAACATCAGCGCCTTGATGCGCTCGGCGGATTCGCGGTTTTCCTCTTCCAGCGAGGTGATGAAGCGGGTCTCGGTCTGGCGGTCAAAATTGTTGAAGATCTCGGCCATCACCTCATGGGCGTCGCGGCGGCGGGTCTGCGACAGGTTCGACATGAACTCGGTGCGCAGCGTCTGCTCGACGCGCTCGATCACTTCCTTCTGCACCGCCTCCATCCGCAGCATGCGGCCGACCACGTCGAGCGCGATGTCCTCGGGCAGGATCGCCAGCACGCGCGCGGCGTGCTCCGGCTTCAGTTTCGACAGCACCACGGCGATGGTCTGCGGGTATTCGTTCTTGAGGTAGTTGGCGAGCACCTCTTCCTGCACGTTGGAGAGCTTCTCCCACATGTTGCGCCCGGCGGGGCCGCGGATCTCGTCCATGATGCCGGTGACGCGCTCGGCCGGCAGATATTGCTGCAGCAGCCGTTCGGTGGCGTCGAAATTGCCCATCAGCGCGCCGGAGGCCGACATCCGCGACACGAATTCCAGCATCAGGTCCTCGACCACGTCGGCCTCGACGGTGCCGAGCGTCGACATGTGGACCGACAGCTCGCGGACCTCCTCGTCGTCGAGCATCGACCAGATCTTGCCGCCATACTGCTCGCCGAGCGCGAGCATCAGGATCGCGGCGCGCTTCGGGCCGGGCAGCGGCTTGCCCTTGGGCCGGGCGCTCTGCCGGTTCGCCAGCGTCGAGAGGACGGTGGCGATGTCGTTGGCGTTGGTGGTCTGGGGTACGGCGGCCATGTCAGTTCTCTACCGGCTCGCTCAGCCATTGTCGGACGATGGAGACGGTTTCGTTCGGATTGCGCTCGGCGAGTTCGCCGACCCGGTGCACGGCCTGGGCGTGGACCTGGCCCTGGATCTGGGCGACGTCGATCAACTGCGCTGCGCCGCTGCCGCTCGGGATCAGCGCCTGGCCGGGCGCACCGGCGCTCTCGGCATGGGCTTCGGCCAGTGCGGGCAGGCCCGCGCCGCCGCCCAGCGCCGGAATGACGTCGGCCGCCACGATGCGCTTGACCAGCGGGCGCACCACCATGAACAGCACGACGAGGCCGAGCATCATCATGACGCCGAGCTCGATGACATACATCACGTCGTCCTTGGTGAATTGCAGCATGCCGAGCAGGCCGGTCGGCTCTGCGATCGGCTGCGCGGTCGGCGGCTCGGCGAAGCGGAGGTTGACGACCTCGACCTGGTCGCCGCGCTTCTGGTCGAAGCCGATCGCGGAGCGGACCAGGGCGGCGATGCGGTCGAGCTGCTCCTTGGTGCGGTCCTGGTAGACCATCTCGCCTTTTTCGTTCTTGGCGTAGGCGCCGTCGACCAGCACCGCGACCGAGATGCGATTGACGCGGCCGGCCTCGGTCACCTCGGTCTTGGTGGTGCGGGAAATCTCGTAATTGTTGGTTTCCTCGCTCTTCTTGCTCTGGTCGCGGGCGCGGGCGGCGTTGTCCTGGTTCTGGTTGCCCGGCAATTCGTTGTTGACGGTGACCTGGCCGGAATTGTCGGCGGTGAGGCTCGATTCCTCGCGGGTCTGGGTCGAGCGCAGCACGCGGCCTTCGGGGTCGAACTTGTCCGAGGTCTGGGTGATCTTGTTGTAGTCGAAGTCGGCGGAGAGCTGGACGCGGGCGCGCCCGGCGCCGACCACCGAAGACACAATATCCTCGACCTGCTTGCGCATCCGCTTCTCGAAGGCGGCGCGGCGCTCGTCGCCGACCGCGGCATCGGCATCGGATTGGGCGCCGTCGGCGAGCAACTGGCCGGCTTCGTCGACGATCGAGACCCGCTGCGGCTTCAGCCCGTTGACCGCGGAGGCGACGACATGGCGGATCGCGCGGATCTGCTGCGGCTCCAGCGCGCCGCGCACCCTGAGCACGATCGAGGCGGATGGTTCCGGCGTCTCGCGCGAGAACAGCGGCTTTTCCGGCAGCACGAGGTGGACGCGCGCGGCCTGGACACGGTCGATGGCGCGGATGGTGCGGGCGAGCTCGCCCTCCAGCGCCCTCAAATGATTGATGTTCTGGACGAAGCTCGTGGTGCCGAGCGCGTCCGATTTGTCGAAGATCTCGTAGCCGACGCCGCCGCCCTTCGGCATGCCGCCCTCGGCGAGCTTCATCCGGAGCCGCGTCACCTTGTCTTTCGGCACCATGATCGCGGCGCCGTCGCTGCGCAGCTCGAACGGGATCGCCTGGCGCTCCAGCTCCTTGATAATGGCCGAGGAATCCTCGGTCGACAGGTCGGTGAAGAGGGTGGTCATCTGTGGCGTGGTGACGCGCATGATGACGAACGCGAAGAAACCGATGAGGGCTGCGGTGACCGCAACCATGGCCGCGAGGCGGGCCGCACCAAGACCTCGGAAGAAAGCAACCAGACTTTGCACCAACGGCCCCCAGGGATTCGGCCCACGCGGGTCCGACTGGGCAAATATTGCCTAGGGTATGGTTTCCATATGGTTAACGAAGGTTAAGAACCGCGGCAAAAACGCGGACATGAAAAAAACCGGCTTCGCAAAGCGAGGCCGGTTTTCGTCAAATACCACGGTTTAGGCGAAACTTACTGCCGGTACTGCTGGATACGTGTGGTGCGCAGTCCGGCCAGACCATGCTGGTCGATCGAGAACTGCCAGGAAAGGAACTCATCGACGGTCAACGTGTAGCGGCTGCAGGCCTCCTCAAGGGAGAGCAGGCCGCCGCGGACCGCAGCGACGACTTCAGCCTTGCGGCGGATGACCCACCGCTTGGTACCGGGGGCCGGCAGGTCCGCAATCGTTAACGGGCTGCCGTCAGGCCCGATGACGTATTTCACCCTCGGGCGATGGGGTTCTGTCATGGCGTACTCACAAACTCTCAACCACTGAACTCGCAGGAGGTAACCTACGCCCACCGGTTTAAAATTTGCCTAAGCCCAAGCGTTCAATACGAATCTCGTTGGAACGGCCGGGAACAGGTCGGCGGATTGGGCGCTTGGGAGCCGCGCGCTGCCGGCTGTGCGCCTCTTGTCGGGCAGTGGAGCAAGCGGCACCCCTCTCCCTAACCCTCCCCCGCAAGGGGCGAGGGAACCCTCCCGCCTGTGCGTCCCCCACATGTAATTGGGTTGCTCAACGTGAGGTGAGCACACTTATCAGGCTCCCTGCCCTTGCGGGGGAGGTTTTGGGGAGAGGGGGTGGTCCGGGGCGAGATGATTGATTTGAAGCTCGCTTTCGCAATCTCCTCGCGCGTCACGACATGTGTCGAAAGATTGCTGGACGGACAGTCATCACTTCTCTTTGACGACCACGACAGCGTAGCGCCGTAACGTCGTGCTCTCGTGTGCGTAAGAATCGTTGTCCGCTCACTGCAGGTGGGCGCGTTTCCCCAATCACTCCATCCGAGCACTTGTCATGATCATGAACAGACGCACCTTCTCGACCGCCTTGCTTGCCGGAGCGGCAGCTTCGCTGGTGTCTTCGCGCGGCATCGCCGCAACGCAGCCGCCGGTGAAGGCACGCAACGTCGTGCTGGTGCACGGCCTGTTCGCCGACGGCTCGTGCTGGTCCGAAGTCATTCCGCGCCTGCAGGCCGCGGGGCTCAATGTGACGTCCGTGCAAAATCCGTTGACCACGCTGCCGGAAGCGGTCGCCTCGGCGCAGCGGGTGCTCGATCGTCAGGACGGCCCGACCGTTCTGGTCGGCCATTCCTTCTCAGGCATGATCGTCACTGAGGCCGGCGTGCATCCGAATGTCTCGGCGCTGGTCTATGTCGCCGCGCGCGCACCCGATGCGGATGAGGACTACACTGCGCTGGCCAAGACCTATCCGACGCCGCCCGCGAGCGCCGGCATTGTGTTCGATGGCGACGAGGGCCGGCTGAGCGAAGCCGCGTTCCTGCGCGACTTCGCCGGTGACATCCCGGAAGCGAAAGCAAAAGTGCTCTATGCCGTGCAGCAGCCGTTCCACAAGCAACTGCTGGCAGGCATGACCAGCCACGCGGCCTGGCGCAGCAAGCCGAGCTACTACGCCGTCTCGACCGAGGACCGCACCATCAATCCGGATCTCGAACGCTTCATGGCCAAGCGGATGGGCGCCACCACGATCGAGGTGAAGGCCAGCCATCTCGCGCTGATCTCGCAGCCTGAGCCGATTGCGCGGCTGATCCTCGAGGCCGCGGGCCGGTCGGAGTGAGTATCGGCGGCAGGCGTGCTTCGGCAGCGAGCTCCGTTTTCGCCTCTCCCCGGCTGCGGGGAGAGGTCGGAATGGTTGCGTCGCGAATGCGTGTGCGCCCGAACGTGGCAAACAGCCGATGTCCGGCACGATCCAAATTTCATCAAGGGCAGTACGTCGACGGAGCGGTGACGGCTCTCAGCTGTGCATCAAGAACGGTCCTGCGTGCGCGATCCTCGACTTTCCGATTTGTAGCGGCGGTGGGCATTTTCCGATCAACTGCGCCCACCGCAGGCTTGCGCTTGGTGCTGAGCGCGTTCAGGAGCGCCGCGACGGCGGTCATCATCAAGACGCCGCCGAGACTGAGCGCGATCTGCATCGCAGGCCGGTTCGAGATGTTGAGCAGATCAAACTGGCTGACCAGTGCCAGCAGCACGCCGAGGCAATAGATCGGTAGCGAATTCTCGCCGCAGCACCGCGCGCTGCGCAGCATCGGCGTCGATAGCCCTCGCCAACCGGCGGGAACGAGCCATGACGCCACGATCGCGAGAGCCAGGAAATGCAGTAGCCGCAACGGGCTCAGATTCGATTTGTCCAATGGAAATAGCAGGTCCGTCAAAGCCTGCGGCACCACCGGCTTGACGTGCTGGCCGAGTGCAAGGACCAGGCTCGTCGCGAGAAAGAGAGTGGAAAGGACCAGCGCAGGGCGCGACGTTATCCAATCCCGGATTGTCTTCCCCTCGATGACGTACCATGCGCCCAGCACGACCAGAAACTGCCATGCCAGCGGGTTGAAGAACCAGACGCCGTCGGGCCAGGCGGGAACGCGCCAGCTGAAGACGTGCACCAGCGCATAAAGCAGCAGCGAAAGGCCAAGCGTTACGTTTGGTGCGCGCAGCAGCAGCCACAACAACGGTGCGAACAACACGTGACAGATCACAAAGACCGGCAAGACATCGGTATTGACAGGGCGGAATTGCAGGATTGCGGCGTGCGCGAGCGTCGCGCCCGGACGCTCGAACAAGACCCGCGTATTGCTGTCGTCGGCAAGACGATCGCTGTCCGCGACGTAGACGAGCACGGCGCAAGCGAGCGCGAGCAGGAGAAAGGCGGCATAGATATCCCATCCCCGCCACAGCGAACGGCCGATCATGCCTCTCCAGCCGTCACGTTGACGGGCCCTGCCGTAGGCCAGCGCGCAAGTCACGCCCGAAATGAACATGAATATTTCGGCCGCATCGCAGAAGCCGTAGTTGCGCAGCGTCAGCCAGCTTCCGACGTTGTTTGGAATGTGGTCGAGAAATATCCACCATAACGCGATCCCGCGGCAGACGTCGATGCGCGGGTCGCGACCGGTCGATCTGAATTCCGGCGGAGTTTCGCCGATCAATCGCTTCGAGGTGTGGGTTCGGTCATGCATCTGTCGATCTGTCTGGCGTGCGCGCGACCTCGTCGGGCACAGGTCCATGGGACGCTTGGATGCTCCAAGGCGTGCGCGCGCCGGACCAGCCTCCGGCCAAGCCATGGGATTGGACGCTCCAGCTACCCGAGGGTTGGCGGCGCTTTCGCCGGCCAGCCGCAATCAAGGGGCCCGGAACGATCGCCGTCTTCCGGCGGCGCCTGCAGGACTTCGCCGACGAGCGGTATCGAAAGCTGCTTTCGCATTTCGGCGAGGCGGGCACGACAGTACTCGTGATAAAGCATGTCGAATATGGTGGACATGATCGAACGCCTTCCTGATCACTGAGGTTGACTTCCCACGTGACAGATTTCGACCATTTCAACCGGCGGCCAAAAGCCAGCAGTGCCGCCGGCATTTTATGTCCGACAAGTTCTGCTTAGCGATTTGGCCAAAGCAGCGAAATAAGATCGGTATCAGCAATCTTTTCAGAAATGACCTGCCCGCGGCTCCGTAAACCGGATCAATTGCGAACAGGGGCATCAACTGCTCTTCGCTTGCGCACCGCCAGGGATGTCTAATGAATCCGATGGCGGCAATTACAGATAGCGCCATCACGACCGTCTCCTCCTAAGGGAGAAAATAAAGGCCGCGACTTTCGCGATCACTATAAACGTAATATTCTGACCGGTACGTGAACCAGTTCACATCTGCATCGATCACAGGCAAATCAGACTAGCAGATCGATAGCATGGCTTCTTGGACTTGCGCGCACGACCCTGAGAAGGCCGGTGCGTGAATTGCAAAATGCAGACATTGAAAATGGTGTGCCGCAGCATTTCATCCTGATGCTCTGTGAAGGCTGGAGGTCCCATGCCTACGGACGCAGCCGATTTTGCATCGTATCGATTTTCGACGCGCGACCTTCCGGAGCGTATTCGTCTCCCTCTATGGTGCGAGCACTTTGGGCGATGCGTCGTGCACGCCGACATCGAGCCGCTGTCGAACACTCCGATCCAGGCCGATGCGTCGCTGCAGGCGATTCAGGGTCTGCGCATGCTCGCGCTAAAGGGCACTTCGATGCGCTTCAAGCGCTTGCAGGCGAACCTTGCCGATGGCGATGATTCCGTCGGCCTCATCTTCTGCTCTCCCGGCAGAAGTCAGCTATCGCAGCGCGGCCGCGAAGTTGAGCTTCGCGCGGGCGATGCAATCGCAATTCTGCATTCCGAGCCCGCCAGCGTTATCTATGTCGATGGATTGCAATTCGGTCTGGCGGTGCCGCGCGCTGAGCTTGAACAGCGCGTATCGGATGTCGAAAGCCTGGCCATGCGGCCGATCGGGCACCGAACGGAAGCATTCCGGCTATTCGCGACATATCTGAAGTCGGTGCTCAAGGCGAGAGCACTGACCGCCCCGAAACTTCGTCATACGGTCGTGACCCACATCCATGATCTCGTCGCACTCGCGATCAGCGAGTGTCCTGCCTTGGGCGAGAGCGGCGCGAGCGCCGTCGTGGCTGCGCGGCACAATGCAGCCCTCGACTACATCACCATACACTTTCAGGAGCCTGGGCTCAGCGTTCAAACGGTCGCACGTCGCCAGGGCATCTCGCCGCGCTATCTACAGCGCCTGATGGCGTCATCGGGAACGTCGTTCACCGAGCGCCTGAATGAATTGCGTCTCCAGCGCGCGCTCGAATTGCTAACTGGGTCTCACGCCGGCCCTCAGCGGATTTCCGACATCGCGCTGGAGGTTGGTTTCTCGGACGTTTCGCATTTCAATCGCTTGTTCCGAGTTCGTTTCGGCGATTCTCCGCGCGGCGTTCGGCTTGCCCGAAAGGCGGCCAGCTGAGCCGTGCTAACGTGATCGGCACGAGAGATTATAAGGCCATCGACGGCCGGTTCTTCACCGGGGGCTCGGTGTCGGCCGCCAGGAAAGGTCGTCGGACCAAAGGTAGATCGCGATCGCCGCCAGGCACAGGGCTATGCCTATCCAGAAAACCGGCGAGTGATGGATGGGGCGTCGATCGCTCGGAACTCGCTTCATTCGATCAACTCATTGCGCGCGAATGTTGAGGTCGGCAATACCTGGAACCGGAAGTGTCGCTCAGCCAGGCCGCTCTTTGCAAGACATCGTTGACGCGGGTGAATCGGTTGCAAAGCAGAGTGAGCTAGATCACGGCGTGTGCGGGCGTCACGCATCATTGTCGGGGCGTCGCATCGGAGCGGCGAATGGAAAACGAAGGACCCCGACATCATGGCCAACATCGACCACAAGCAAGGCACCTATACGATCGCCGCCAATTCGAGCCAGCCGTTCACGTTCTGGTGGGGCAAGGATTCGAAAGCGCCGAACGAGTTTTTCGACGTATCGATCGCGCCGCATTTCGAGAAGAACCAGACCTCGATGGAGCCCCTGCACGAAACCGACCGGGCCGTGTACTGGGATCACCGCGGCGGCGTCGGCGTCGTGCTGATCCTGACCTTGCAGAATCGCAACAACTTTCCGGTGACGTTCGAGGCCAATCACGTCCGCATCTATTGATGCGGCGCGCACACGGAGCGGGCCGCGCCGGTTGCGCGGCCGGCGCAGGCCAGACCTTGTCAGCCTTGACTGGCGTTCGGGGTTCGTGAGCGCGGCGAGACAGCCTCGCACCCGGTCGTTCCACTCCGGCTGCGTTGCTACTCGCGGGCAGCCGGCGGCAGCCGTTCCCGAAGCGCTGCGATCTCGAGCATGACGGTGATGGCGATGGTCCTGAGGCGCGCATTCTCGGTCATTGTCTCGGCAAGCTGCGGGTGGGGTGCCCCGGCATGGCTTGGAGTGGTCTGGGTGCGTTCTGGCGGTGTCGGGCGTGTCGGGGTCACAGGCTAGCTCTTGCCGGCGGTCAAGGCGCGCAGCCCGGGCAGCTGCGGAGTTTCAGGGCGGAAGCGGCGTTCAAACGCGGAATATGAAGATAACGTCCGCTTGCTTACAGGAAGCTGACGTGTCGCAATTTATTGCTGTTTATGTCTGCCGATGTCGCTTGGGAAGCATGGGGCCCTGGCAATTGCTCGACGGCGCATGCCCCGTCGCAAAAGTATTTAGCGTTATCCGAAATGAAACTCAGTATAAGGTTTGCCCGTCTCACCCGATCGAGGGGCGCTGCGCATCGTCACGGGTGTTGCGACCCGCATGCGCGGGTGATGACACCGAACTTGCCCGAGATCGCCACACATTCAGTGTCGTCCTGGCGAAAGCCAGGACCCATTACCCTAAATCTCGATCGTTGCGCGACGCTGGGGCCACGGCCCTCTTCAACAACACAACCCTGTGGTTATGGGGCCTGGCTTTCGCCAGGACGACGATCGCATATGATACCCGCACTGTCATCGCCCGGCTCGACCGGGCGATCCAGTACGCCGCGGCCTCTCGGCTCAAGCACGGGCGTCTCTGGAATACTGGATCGCCCGCATGCGCGGGCGATGACACCGAACTTGCCCGAGATCGCGTCACACACTCAGTGTCGTCCCTGCGAAAGCAGGGACCCATAACCACCGAAGTTCTTTGTTGTGCGTTGCTGCTATGACGAGTCCCGTCAACAACACCCGCCGCGGAGTATGGGTCCCTGCTTCCGAATGCAGGGACGACAGGTGTGTATGCGGCAACTCGCGACGCGCAAAAGCGCACGCGCAATTCCCGCGAAGCTGAACGCCCGGATTGGTTGGATGCAGCGAAGCCTTAGCTTAGCTGCTGCCCGTCGCGCCGCGCACCACGCGCTTGATCTTGTCGGTGGTATAGGTCTGGCCGCCGATCGAGAGCAGCGGCGGGGAGGCGGTCAGGTCGACGGAGTCGACGACGCCCTGAATCTCGGTCGAGATGGCGAGGTCGTTGCCCTTGGAATCCTTGCCGGTCGCGGTCAGCGTGTAGGTGCCGGCCGGCCATTGCGTGCCGTCCGTGCCCTTGCCGTCCCAGACGAAGCTGGCATTGCCCTGCTTCAGGTTGAAATTGCCGGAATAGGCGGTCTGGCCGGACGCGCTGGTGATCGTGATGGTGGCGCTGGTGGCTTGCGGCGACACCAGATTCCAGGTCGCGGATTTGTTGAACTGCGTCTTGCTGCCGTCGACCGCGACCGTGTTGCCGACATAGACCAGCGCCTGGGTCGATTGCGCGCTCTTCTCGATCGCGATCAGCTGCTTGAGCTGATCGTTGGATTTCAGCTGCTGCTCGACGCCGGCGAACTGCACGAGCTGCTGGGTGAACTGGTTGGTGTCGAGCGGGTCGAGCGGGTTCTGATGCTGCAACTGCGTGGTCAGCAGCGTCAGGAAGGTCTGGAAATTGTCGGCGATGCCCTGCGAGGAGGTCGTCAGGCCGCTGCCGGTGCTGCTGCCGCTTCCGGAGCTCGTTCCGTTGCTGGTGCCCGGTGCTGAGACGACCGGCGTCGGCATGGTTGCGTCGACTGCCATGGTGAACTCCTTACACTCTGATATCGACGCCGCCGAGGGCGCCGGTTGCGCGGCCATAGGAGCGGCCCGCCGCTGCGGCGGGGACGCTGTCCTCCTCAGTGACGATCAAACGATGGGCGTTCGGATTGGACTGGCCGTTGTTGTTCTGGCCCGACTGCGACTGGTCGCGCAGGCTGAACTGCAATCCGCCATTGCCGGTCGACAGGCCGGCATTGTCGAGCGCGCGCTGCAGCTGGTTGGCGTCCTGGCGCAGCATCGACAGCGTTTCCGGGCGTTCGACGGTGAGATGCGAGGTCACCTGGCCGTTGCGATCGACGTCGATGCGGACATCGATGCGGCCGAGCTCGGCGGGATCGAGCCGGATCTCGAAGCGGCTCTTGCCGCTCTTGGCGGAGGCGGCGATCTGCATCGCAAGCCCGCTGAGCGGCACGGCGGCGGTCTGCGCTGCGTTGGTCACGGTCAATTGCGCGGTCGCAGACGGCGTCGTCTGGCTGGTCGGCAGTTGCGCCTGGAGTGCATTCGCCGCCTGCGCGCCGGGATCGGGCGTCGTCAGCTGGGCCTGCGCAGCCGCGTGGCCGCCGGCCGTCGGCGTCGGCGCGGCGTTGCCGTCGCCGCTTGCATCGGCCTTGATGGCGTCGGCTGCGCCGTCCGCGGTGGCCTTCGCCTTGCCGGCAACGGCCGCCGGCTGCGTGGCTGCGGGAACGATGGTGGTCGGAGCAGCCTGCGCGGTGTTGGCGTTGCCTTGAGTTGCGCCGTCCTGGTCGGTTGGCGTTGTCGCGGTCGCGTCCTTTGCGGCCACCTGTGTCTTGGCTTGCGTCGTCGTCTTCGTGGCGGGCGTTCCGGCGGCAACCGTGGCGGCGAGTGTCGCATCGCCGGTCGCCGTCGCTGCGCCGGAAACCGTTGCCGCATCCGTCGTGATGACCTGTCCCTCGGTCTTGACGCCGGCCGCCTTGGCGACCTTGTCGGCATTCGCCGTGGTGGTCGCCGCCGTTGCGGTGTCGGCGCCGGCAGGCGCGCCGCTGCCGGCCGGCGCACCGGTCGCGGCGATGACGGAGCTGGCCGCGATGGCGGCAGCCGCGATCGCAAGCGGTGCGGCCGGCTGGCCGGCTGGCGCGGTCGCCGCTGCCGGGTCAGTCGCCGGTGCGGCGGCGACGGGGACGGCAACCACGGCGCTGGCCGCTGCCGCATTGGCTGGATCCGGCTGCGGCACGGCTTGCGTCGTGGCCTTGTTGCCGGTGGATTGGGCATCGGTGCTCGACTTCGAGTCGTCCGATTTCGATTTCGACTTGGTCTTGGGCGGCGCGTCGCTGTCGCTATCGACCTTGTGGTCGTCGCGCGAGCTGCCGGAATCGCGCGACGTCCGGTCGGGGGCTGTGCTGGTGTCGCGGGAGCGTGCATCGGTCGTCGAGGTCGAATCGTCGGACCGGCGCGCGGGCGCCGGTTGGGCGTCGTACCTGTTGTTGTCGCTCGTGGACGCAGAATTGCTGTCGACCAGCGCGGCAAAGCCGTCGTTCCCCGCCTGCGGGGCGGGGTCGGGCCGCGCTGATCGCGGCGTCGAGCCCTGAAAAGACCGGCTTGCCAATGCTTCCGACGTCACGCTGACCACTGCCAACCCTCGCAAATGAGACTTCCGGCGTATTGTCAGCAAGGAGCGGGCCAACCATGGAGCGTGACAAATGATCAGTTATTTCAATTGGTTAAGAGTCGCGCACGCGGCCTGGAACGGGTTCCGGACAGGCCTCCTTTTTGCCCGGCGGCAAGATTTGCCGTCCGCGCACGGCAAGACACGGATTCCGCCGGATTGCCTCGCCGGAATACGGCCTATATTAAAGGTGGCCTCCGACGCGTCCCGAACCGACCGAACCGGCCTTGGACGCGTTCTAAGGCTTTCTGGACAAAGGCTTTTTCCAATTTCGTCGCGGAGCGCATAAGCTCGCCGCGACAGTGACCAATGACCGCTTAGAGATGCTCAACAGTCTGGATCTTGAAGGCCGCCCTGAAGACACACGGATCGTCGTTGCCATGTCCGGCGGCGTCGACTCGTCGGTGACGGCTGCGCTGTTGAAGTCGCAGGGCTATGACGTGGTCGGGATCACGCTGCAGCTCTACGACCATGGTGCCGCGACCCATCGCAAGGGCGCCTGCTGCGCCGGCCGCGACATTCACGATGCGCGCAATGTCGCGGAGCGGATCGGCATCCCGCATTATGTGCTCGATTACGAAAGCCGCTTCAAGCAATCCGTGATCGACAATTTCGCCGACAGCTACGCGCTCGGCGAGACGCCGGTGCCGTGCATTGAGTGCAACCGTTCGGTCAAGTTCCGCGATCTGCTCTCAACCTCGCGCGAGCTCGGCGCGCAGGCGCTCGCTACCGGACATTACGTCGCCTCGCGTCGGCTTGCCGACGGATCGCGCTCGCTGACTTGCGCGGCGGATGCCGATCGCGACCAGAGCTATTTCCTGTTCGCGACCACGCGCGAGCAGCTCGACTTCCTCCGCTTCCCGCTCGGCGACATGACCAAGCCGCAGACCCGCGAGCTGGCGCGGCGCTTCGATCTCGAGGTCGCTGACAAGCAGGACAGCCAGGACATCTGCTTCGTGCCGACCGGCCGCTACACCGACATCATCGGACGGCTGAAGCCGAATGCGATCGCGCCGGGCGACATCGTCGATCTCGCCGGCAATGTCATCGGCCAGCACCAGGGCATCGTTCATTTCACCGTTGGCCAGCGCAAGGGCCTCGGCATCGCCTCGGGCCATCCGCTCTATGTGGTCAAGCTCGACGCGGCGACGCGCCGGGTCGTGGTCGGGCCGCGCGAGGCGCTGCGGATGGATCGCATCGCGCTGCGCGACGTCAACTGGATCGGCAACGGCGCGCTGGACCGCGTGATCGGCGAGGGTATCGAGATCTATGTCCGCGTGCGTTCGACGCGCGCGCCGCAGCCGGCATGGTTGCGCGCCACGGATGGCGGCTATGAGGTCGAGCTCGTCGCGGGCGAGGAGGGCGTGTCGCCCGGCCAGGCCTGCGTGTTCTACGACGCAGCCTCCGGGCAGGCGCGCGTGCTCGGCGGCGGCTTCATCAGAAGTGCGAGCGCGAGCCGCATGGCGCGGGCCGCGACGCAGGATGCGATGGCGCCGCTCGCGGAAGCGGTTCGCGGCTAGACAGAAGAAGCATCGGGGCAGGGGAATGGCTGGGGACATCGACCGCGAGGGGGTCGAAAAGGCGTATGGCCGCTGGGCACCGATCTACGATCTCGTGTTCGGCAAGGTGTTCGATCAGGGCCGTCAGTCGACGATCGCGGAGGCCGACCGGATCGGCGGACGCGTGCTCGACGTCGGCGTCGGGACCGGGCTGTCGCTGTCGGAATATGCGCGCACCACAAAGCTGTGCGGCGTCGATATTTCCGAGCCGATGCTGCGGCGGGCGCTCAAGCGCGTGCGTGCGCTGGGCCTCAGCAATGTCGAGACGCTGGCGGTGATGGACGCCAAGCACCTCGCATTTCCGGATTCGTTTTTCGACGCGGTGGTCGCGCAATACGTCATCACCGCAGTGCCGGATCCCGAAGCCACGCTGGATGATTTCATCCGCGTGCTGAAGCCGGGCGGCGAGCTGATCTTGGTCAATCACATCGGCGCCGAGAGCGGCCCGCGCCGCATCTTCGAGCTCGCCTTCGCGCCGCTGGCGCGGCGGCTGGGCTGGCGTCCGGAATTTCCCTGGGAGCGGCTGACCAATTGGGCTGCGAAACATGGCGGCGTCAGCCTTGCGGAACGCCGGCCGATGCCGCCGATGGGGCATTTCTCGCTGATCCGCTTCCGCAAATCGTGAGGCTGCGGCGATTTTGACGGGAACATCGGCGCGTCGTCACGGTTTTCTCGTCATGAGGATCAATCGAACGCTCGCTTTATCCTGTGCCCTGATCATGGCGCCCGTCGTTGCCGCGGCGCAGGCGCCGCCGACGCCCGCCACGCCGCCGGCACAGACGGCACCGCCGGCGCCGCAGCGCGCCGCCGCGAATTGCGCGCCGCAGCAGCCTTCGCATCCGGCTGTTGCGGTTCCGGAGGGAACCACCACCGGGCAGGCTTTGGGCGACAAGCTCGCCAGATCCGACGGCGTGCTGTGTCCGCCGGCCGGCGTCGACCCCGAAATGCGTGCGCCGACCCCGCAAGGCGGCAACACGCCGGTGATTCCGCCGCCCGGCAGCCCCGGCGGCGACCCATCGGTGAGGCCAAAATAGCCTCTATCTGCAATAGTTTGCGGTCTCGTCCGGGTTTGCTTGACAGGCGTGCGTGCCACTCTTTATATGCCGCGCGTTCGCACCTGCGGCTCTACGCCGCCGATCGCGAGCTCATGGCGGGGTAGCTCAGCTGGTTAGAGCACGGGAATCATAATCCTGGGGTCGGGGGTTCGAGTCCCTCTCCCGCTACCATCTTTACCCACACTCCTCGGACGTTGTGGGGGTAGGCCTGCTCACCCAGCAGTGCGTTCAAACGTCCCACAATCTCAACGGTGACCCCGCCTGGATGCGAGCCGTTTCGAAATACCGTTACGGTCTCAACGAGATCCCTGACTGCTTCCGCTGCCTCAGAATCCCCAGCATTCACGCCCTTGGACAAAGCGTCCTGAAGATGGACGAGTTGTTGCTCATAGCGCGCCAGTACCGCCGGGTGGAGCGAGATAACATCGCCAACAGCAGGTTCGGCGTTCAGCTCGTTTGCTACCTGCTTTCGCTCTTCGTCTAAGGCGCTTGAGCGCGGACCGAGCACCGCTGGGTCACCGTGCCCTTTTGCTATCGCGTCGACGAGCCGGCTAATCTCGCGATTGAGCTCGCCGAGCCGCATTTCAAGGTGAGCCCGTTTAGCGTTCGCCTTGGCTGAGAGACGTTTCCGCTCTTCGTGATAAGTGTGCACGTACTCAGCGATCACGCTTGGATGCCGCATCTCGGCCTCCAACCCGGCAAGAACTGCACTCTCCACCGCTGTGAGATAAAATGTCTTTGCATCGCGACACACACCACTCTCCGTGGCGGCTGAACAGCGGATGCGAATACGTTCCGACTTATCCCTGCCGTTCGTTGACATTCCTGACCCGCATGCTCCGCAGCGGAGGAGGCCCGACAGCATGTGGCGCGGCCGCCTCTGATGATTCGGATGGGTATTGCCGCGCGCCTGCTTGCGACTCTGCGCGGCGTCAAACAGCTCTTGAGAGATAATGCGAAGGTCCGGCACGTCCGTGGCCTGCCAGTCGTTCTTGGCGTTCGGACGCGACAGTCGCTTTCCGGTGTCAGGATCTTTGACCATCCTCACTTTATTCCAGACGAGGCGCCCCGCGTAGAGTCCGTTCTAGAGTATGCCTGTGCCACGCTGCATATTGCCATTAATTGTCGAGGCGTTCCATGCGCGCCCGCGTGGCGGCGATATGCCTTCATTGTTCAGATCGTAGGCGATTTCACGAGGCGTCCTACCAGCAACGTATTCTTCGAAAATGCGCTGGACGATGTTAGCTTCAGCTTCGACAATGATCCGCTTGCCCTTCTCGCCGACGGCGGGAGCATAGCCGTAGGCCCTCCCGCCTGCATTGAGGCCTTGGCCGACGCGACCCGCCAGACCTCTGCGCACCTTGTGAGCGTTGTCCTCGCGATACAGCTGACCCACCAGCCCGCGAAGTCCGACCAGGACTGTGTTTACGACGCCTTCATGGACCGCTCGTATTTCAATACCGAGGAATGAAAGCCGCTTATGGATACCAGCGAGGTCTTCCATATCGCGCGAGAGGCGATCGAGAGCCTCGACGACCACGACATTGAAAGACAGGTCTCTTGCTTGATCCAATAGACGAAGCAAGCCACCCCGTCCCATGATGGAGCCGCCAGAACGGGCTCTATCCTCATACACTTCGATGATGTTTATGCCCTCGCGCGAGGCGTAGCCTCGACAGAGCGCGATTTGGTCCTCGATCGATCTTTCGTTTTGCGGGTCGGTCGAGAACCGGGCGTAGATCACCGCTTTCTTTATTGACAGTTTCGATGCTGGCCTGATCTCGTTCATGATCTTCCCTTGCCGCCTGGCGTGCCAATGCCCGTGCAAGGCGTAGAATCGCCTCGTCCGGAATCAACTGCAAGGGTAATTTGGGAATTCTGGGACGCACGATCAAACTGCTCGCTCGCAGATGCACAGCATGATCGAACGATCAAAAGCTCGGAAGAACTTAGGTTCATGAGGGCGAACCGCGCCACCAATGCTGATACTATCTCTATCCATGTGCGAAGCATGAATCCGCGCGCATTCCGCCGGAAGCTCAGAATACTTTCTGCCGTACAATCAGAAAGCGTGGCGTGCAAATCGGTTGGCGCGACCCTGGCGCCAGCGATGCGGAGATCAAGGTCGGTCAGACCATGCCATTCTCGGGGCCGGCATCGGCCTATGCCTCGATCGGCAAGACAGAGGCCGCCTATTTCAAGATGATCAACGATCAGGGCGGTATCAACGGCCGCAAGATCAACCTGATTCAGTATGACGACGCCTATTCGCCGCCGAAGGCGGTGGAGCAGGTGCGCAAGCTCATCGAGAGCGACGAGGTGCTCCTGACTTTCCAGATCCTCGGCACGCCTTCGAACGCAGCCGTGCAGAAATATCTCAATTCCAGGAAGGTGCCACAGCTGTTCGCGGCCGCCAGCGCCTCGAGGTTCTCCGATCCGAAAGACTTTCCGTGGACCATGGGCTATGATCCGAACAACTTTGTCGAGGGGCGCATCTACGGCCAGTTCATCCTGAAGGAGCATCCGGACGCCAGGATCGGCGTGCTTTATCAGAATGACGACTTCGGCAAGGATTATCTGAACGGCATCAAGGCGGGGCTCGGAGACAATGCCGCCAAGATGGTGGTCGCGGAAGCTGCCTACGAGGTGACCGATCCGGCCGTCGACTCGCAAGTCCTCAGGATCAAGGATGCCGGCGCCGACCTGTTCTTCATCGCCGCCACCCCGAAGCAGACGGCGCAGGCAATCAAGAAGACCGCTGAGATCGGGTGGCATCCGGTCCAGATCGTCGACATGAAGGCTAGCTCGGTCGGCAGCGTCCTGAAACCGGCCGGGCTTGAAAACGCCAAGGGTCTCATCAGCACCAATTACGGCAAGGAGCCGCTCGATCCGCAATGGAAGGACGATCCGGGCATAAAGCGCTATCTGGCCTTCATGGAGAAGTACGATCCGGACGGGGACAAGAGCTCGAACTTCAACACCTATGCCTACAGTGCGGCACAGCTTCTGGTCCACGTGTTGCAGCAGTGCGGCGACGACCTGACGCGCGAGAACGTCATGAAGCAGGCGGCCTCGCTCAAGAATGTCACGGGCGACCTCGCGCTGCCCGGGATCACGATCGACACCTCGCCGACCGACTACCGCCTCCACAAACGGTTGCAGATGATGCGGTTCAACGGCGAACGCTGGGAGCTGTTCGGCCCAATCCTGGAGGTCGCGGGGCCTGCGGGCTAGTTGCTGAGTTCTGCGATCCAATCGGCGGCCTGTGGGCCGCCGATTTTTTTCGGAGGCGGCATCGCGTGCCGGATCAGGCGCGAATCCTCGACCCCGGACGGGAACGGGCTCAGCGGCGTATGATCTTCTTGAGGATTTCGGTAAGTGTTCGAAATTCTTCCCGGGTCAAGGGAGCGAACGTCTCGCTTGAAATCTCACCGACCGTTTCGATTGCGGCGTCCGCCACTCGTCTGCCCTTGTCGGTCAAATCGACCTCTCGCCGTCGCGGATCCAAAGGATCCTCGGAACTCGTTATAAGGCCGCGTAATTTGAGACGATTAATAACGCCGGTAATGGTAGCTGAGTCGTAGTGTATCAGGCGTCCCAAATGGTTTTGCGAACAAGGTCCGACCTCCCTCAATTTCGCCAGCGTTGAGAATTGGGGTGCCGTCAATTCTTCAATCATCTTCGTGGCAAAGATGGCTGTGTGAGTACGGAGCGCGACGCGCAGCAAGAAGCCCGGTGCGTCATCCAGCCTGTATGACTGTGCAGCTTCTTTTTGCTTTTCCACCGAGCGCCGCTTCGTTTTCGTTTGCACGACTTTCGTTCCCTTGCGGTTGCCGCATCTCGCCGAGAGAGCTTTGGCTGATCGACTCCGAAGTCCTCGGCGCCGATCATTGGTCTACATTCGTTGAACTCAGGAATCCATCTTTGTTGGCCGGAGACCGACTTTATCGTCCCACCGCCGTGTTGAGGTGATCCGGCACGAGCTGCCCGTTTCCCGGCTCCTCGGTCGTCCGGGTGGCGGACATCTACAGCTTTGAGGACTGAAGCCCGTGCGGGCTCAACATTCGGCCGCGAGCTGTTGGACGGGCTCCCCTCATTCGCGGTGCGGTGCATCATTGTGTGTACAAGTGCAGCACTTGCATACAAGTGATAAATGCCGTAGTGTCCGCAGATCGCCTCAGCGGGGCACCAAGGCACCATCGGCTTCACGAATGTCGGCAATTGACCAAATGAGCTCCGTTCGACCAGACCTGATCGAGAAGGTCACCGGGCGCGCCGAATACATTACCGACCTGATGGTCCCGGGGATGCTGCACGGATTTGTGGTTCGCTCGCCGGCCGTTCATGCCCGCATCGTTTCGATCGAAGCGGGCGCCGCCCGTTCCACGGACGGTGTCGTGGACGTGCTGATCGGTGAGGATGTTGCCTCGTTCGGGCGCTGGGGCGTTGTGCTCAAGGACCGGCCGATCATTGCCACCGACCGCGTGCGATATGTAGGCGAACCCGTCGCCGTGGTAATCGCTGAAACCATCGAGATCGCGGAAAACGCCGCAGAACTCATTGATGTCAGTTACGAGGAGCTTCCGCGGGCAACGAGCATACAGGAGGCCATGGCGGACGGCGCGCCGCTGATCCACGAGCGCCACGAAAATCTTCAGGACTTCTATTTCAAGGGTGGCGCCAAGCCGACGCAAGGCAGCAACATCTTCCACACCCACCGCAGCAATGTCGGCGACGTCGACGCCGCCGAGGCGGCCGCTGCCTACGTTCACGAGGATCACTTCACGTTCCCGGCCATCTCTCACTTTGCGATGGAGCCGCACGCGGTCATCGCGGACTTCAACGGCGATTCCCTCACGGTCTGGTCCGGTGCGCAGACGCCGACCGCTGTTCAAAAGGTGCTGTCGCGCCTGTTCCGTCTGCAGTTGGCCAAGGTCCGCGTGATCGTCCCTTTCGTCGGCGGCGGCTTCGGCGGCAAGGCGTCGGTGAAGATCGAGCCGCTGGTGGCGGCCGCGTCGTGGAAAGTGCAGCGCGCCGTCCGCGTGGCCCAATCCATTTCCGATTCAATGCTGACCTGCCGAAGGCTCGGGGCCGAGATCGCGATTCGCACGGCCGTGGACGCAAAGGGGCGAATCCTCGCCAAGAGCGCCAAACTGCTGCTCGATGGCGGCGCCTATTCCGACACGGGCTCCGCTGTCGCCACCAAATCGGCCAATCGCATCATCGGTCCCTATGCGGTGCCGAACCTGCGCCTCGAGGCTTCGGCCGTTTACACCAACACCGTGCCCGGCGCTGCCTTCCGTTCTATCGGCGGGCCGCAGGCTGTCTGGGCCAAAGAATCCCACATGGACAATGTCGCTGCGGCCATCGGCATGGATCCGGCCGAGTTCCGGTTGAAGAACCTCGCGGCCCGTGGCGAGCGCACGCGACCCGATCTGCGTGCGCTCGACATGGACATGAGTGAGCTGATGGGCCGTGTGACCCAGTCGTTCGCATCGGACTCGCAGGCCTCGAATCGGCGGTCTCGCGGAATGGCGGTCGCCGCGACCGATCCGGCGAACACGCCGATCGCCAACGCGATCGTCCGTCTCAAGATCGATGGATCGATCCTGGTTTCGGTCTCCAGCGTCGAAGTCGGCCAGGGCGCGCATGCAACCATGGCCCGGATCGCCGCGCAGACGCTGAAGCAGCCGTTCTCCGCAGTCAGCACCTTGCGCGCAGATACGGCCGTCGCCCCATACGACTGGGGCACGGGCGCGAGCCGATCGACCGTCGTGGTCGGCCTGTCGGTCGAGAACGCTGCGCTCGATGCCGCCGATCAGATCCTCGACATGGTCATGGATGTCTGGGAGCTTCCCAAAGAGAGTCTGTCGCTCGTCGAGGGGGGCGTCTCTACCGGGTCGGAGGTTCTGACCTTCCATCAGATTTTCCACCGCACGCTCGGCGTCGACTCCGGGGAGGTCGTCGGGCGTGGCGCGATCACGCCGCGTTCGAAGAAAGGCGCGCTGGCCGAGTCACCGCTGTTCTGGGAAACATCCGCGGGCCTTGCCGAAATCGTCGTCGATGAGGACACCGGCGAGATTCGCGTGCCCCGTTACGCGAGCGCCGCCGACGTCGGGCGCGTGATCAATCGCGTCGCCGCCGAAGGGCAGGACGAGGGCGCCGCCACCATGGGCTTCGGACACGCGCTCTACGAACAGCTGGAATTCGAGGACGGTCAGCCCGTCAATGCGACGCCGATCGACTACACGATCCCGCGCATTTCGGACGTGCCGCCGGTGTTCGATACCATCCTGATCGAGAATGGCGACGGGCCGGGTCCGAGCGGCGCCAAAGGAATGGGCGAAGGAGCGATCCTGCCCGTCGCGCCGGCAATCGCCAACGCGCTGTTCTCGGCCTACGGCGTCCGGATTACCGATCTCCCGATGACGCCTGAAAAGGTATGGCGCGCCCTGCAGAAGAGGAAGTGAGTTCATGGAATTCAATATGTCGATGCTGGTGCCGGCGACGCCAGAGGATCTCTGGAAGACGTTGATCGACGTGCCCAGCATCTCGTCCTGCATCCCCGGATGCGAGGACGTCGAAGAGATCGCGCGGCTGGAATCCTACAAGGCGACGGTCAAGCAGAAGATCGGGCCTTTCAAGCTCGAAGTGCCGGCTGAGATCCTTGTCGAGTCGGTGACGGAGCCGTCTCACGTCCGCACTCGTGCCACGGGCCGCGACAAAATCACCGGGACCAGGCTCGCGGTCATCCTCGACGTCAGCGTGATTCCGGAAGACTCGGGCTCCAAGCTGGCCGTCGACGCGAAGGTCGACATCCAGGGGCGCCTGGCGACCATGGGACTCGGGATCATCAGACGCCGCGTTGACCAGAATTTCGAGGAATTCGAGACGCGACTCAAAAACCTGCTGGGCGCGGCCTGATCATGCTGCCGACTCCTTTCGAATTTGAGAGGGCATCCACCATCGCCGACGCCATCAGGGCGGTCGGGCAGGAGGGCGACGGCATGTTTTATTCCGGCGGCACCGAATTGCTGCTGGCGATGAAGATGCGCGTCATCCATACCGAGCGGCTTATCGACATCAAAGGAATCCCCGGCCTCGATCGCATCGTCCTGAACGACGCGAACGAGCTGGAAATCGGCTCGCGCTGCACACACAAGAAGATCGCGGGCGATTCCATCATTCTCGAACACGTGCCGGCGCTGGCCTCGCTCTGTGCCAACGTGGCGAACGTCCGGGTCCGCAGCGTCGGAACAATCGGCGGCAATCTGTGCTTCGGCGAGCCGCATGCAGATCCGCCAACGATGCTCGGCGCGTTGGATGCGCGGCTTGTGCTTCAAGGTCCGAGCGGCACCCGCCTTGTTCACGCCGACGATTTTATCCGGAGCGAGCTGGAAACGGTGCGGGAACCCGACGAGTTGCTGACGCGCGTGGTGTTTCCGCGCCCCTCTGGGCCCGTGACCTATCGGCGGTTCAAGCACGGTGAGAGGCCCTCGGTGAACGTCGCCATGGCCTGGTCGCTGGACGCCAACGGAAGGAGGATCAGAAGCGCCCGCGTGCGGGTCGGAGCGCTCGGTTCGCGACCTCAGCCCTTGAAGGCAGTTGAAAAAGCTCTCCAGGACATATCCGTCGCCGAGGTTCGCCCGGCTATCGAGGCGGTGCTCCCGACGGCACTGGATGAGCTTGAAGTCAATGAGGATAGGCATGGCGGCGCCGACTATAAGCGCCACCTTGCAGGTGTCTTGCTGCTGCGAAACGCCGAAGAGGCCATCGCGGCAGGCGGGAGCGCATGACATGATACATGTGCTGCCCATTTCATTCTCGTTGAACGGCCAGGCGACCGCGATCGACGTCCCGACCCATACGCTGTTGATCGATCTGATCCGGGATCGCCTTGGTCTGAAGGGAACCAAGCGTTCCTGCGACATGGAAGTATGCGGCGCGTGCACCGTTCTGCTCGACGGTGAACCGATTTCGAGTTGCACCACACTCGCCGTCGATGTCGATCGGCGGGAGGTCACGACCATTGAGGGCGTGACGCCGCCCGATGGCCTGTCACGGATTCAGAAGGCGTTCGTGCTTCACGGCGGCCTTCAGTGCGGCTTCTGCACGCCAGGCTTCATTATGGCGGTCACAGCGCTGCTGAAGGCGACGCCGCACCCGACCGACGAAGAAATCCGTCACTACCTGCACGGCAACCTATGCCGTTGCACGGGATACACCAAGATTTTCGAAGCCGTAAGGAGCCTTGCCGCCGGGCAAGTCTCCGAAGATGCCGCTTAACCGATCGCGAGACAGCGTACTTATCGTTTGGAGATGTCATGAGTATTGAACGGGTCAGTAAATCGAGCGTCCTCATTGCCGGCGCCGGCATTGGCGGCTTGGCGATGGCGCTATCGTTGCTCCGTCGCGGCATCGATTGTGATGTATTCGAGCAAGCGTCCGAGTTGCGTGAGGTAGGAGCCGGCCTTTGGGTCTCCATGAACGGCGTGCGCGTTCTTCGGGATCTTGGCCTCACCGAACAGGTCGAGCAAAACTGCATAGCGGCCGAGCGACGCTCGATTCGGCTGTGGAACACCGGGGATAGGTGGCCGCTCTACAACCGCAGCTCCGATGCAGCGCGTAATCAGCCCTATCTGCTGCTCCGCGCTCACCTGCTGAAGCTTCTCGTTGACGGCGTGCGCCAGTTGAAGCCGGGTGCCATTCATCTGAACGCCCACGTTGTCGGGTTCAGTCAAAACGACGAAGGGGTTCGGGCCAAGCTCGCCGACGGCTCCGAGGTCGAAGGGCGCGCCCTGATCGGCGCTGACGGTGCTCATTCGAAGGTCCGTCTTGGCCTTATCGGCAAGATCGAGAGCCAGTACACGAAGACCATCGCCTGGCGTGGTCTCGTGCCGGTCGACCGCCTTGCACCGCATCAGCGCGAACCCGAGGTGGCAACCTGGATTGGGCCCACCGCGCATGTCACGGCCTATCCGGTCCGCTGGCAGAACACGGTCATGATGACCTTTTCGGGCCAGGTCGACCATAACGACTGGCTGCTCGAATCCTGGTCGGAGAAGGGCTCGGCCGAGGAGTGCCTGAAGGACTTCGAGGGTTGGCATCCGGACATCATCGAACTGGTCAAGAACGTGGATACGCTGAACAAGTGGGGCCTGTTCGTGCGGCCGTCGCTGGATACGTGGTCAATGGGACGTGTCACCCTGCTCGGCGACGCTTGCCATTCGATGCTCCCATACCTCGGGCAGGGTGTGAACATGGCCCTGGAGGATGCATCCGTCCTCGCACGTTGTTTCGAGGAGCAACCCGATGACCTCCCGGTAGCATTCAAGACCTATCAGAGCCTACGGCTCGATCGTACCACGGTGGTCACGAAGTCCGCGGCCAGCATGCTGCCGATCTTCCATAGCCAAGAGCTGAGCACGCCGGAGACGGCGAGTGATTACATCAAGACTCAGTGGGCGCCGGAGGCGTCGGCTGCGCGATACGATTGGATTTACCGGTACGACGCGACCACCGTGCCGCTTCACTGACATCCCCGCGAGTATGACCGCTGGAGCACAACAGTGACTGGCATCAAGCAACCTTGGGACGATGTGATACCCCTCGATGAGCGCGAGACCTATGCTCTCGCCGGGCTGGGTGGCGCAGCGGGATTCGGCAAACGACCGGCGTTGCTGGTCATCGACGTGCAGTATCGTTCGGTCGGCGACCGGCCGATGCCGATCCGCGAAGCGATCAAGCAATACCCCACCAGCTGCGGCGAGGCTGGTTGGCATGCCGTTGCACACATCGCCGAATTGGTGCGGTTGTTCCGCGAGAAGAGGTGGTCGGTGATTTTCCCGCATGTCGCGCGGAAGGTGGGCCAGGACCAGGGCGCGTTCTCCGCGAAGATCCCCGGTATCATGCGGATCCCGCCCGAGGGCTATGGGTTCGTCCGTGAGGTGGCTCCGGAGCCCGGCGAGTTGCTGCTGCCGAAGACGCAGGCAAGCGCATTCTTCGGTACTCCGCTTGCGACGTATCTGATCGGGGCCGCCGTCGACTCGCTTGTGGTGACGGGCTGCACGACCAGCGGCTGCGTGCGGGCCTCGGTCGTAGATGCGTGCGCGCTGAACTTCAAATCAATCGTGCCGAGCGATGCCGTCTATGACCGCTCGCCCACGTCGCACGCCGTCAACCTGTTCGATATCGCCAGCAAATACGCAGATGTGGTGCCGACGGAAGTCGCAATCGAGCGCCTTCGTCCGCTGTCGGACTTCCGCACAGAGGATTGGCCGACATGAGCCGCACCCCAGCCTCCGGACTTCTGTATGGGGCACATGTGCGTGCCAACGGCATCCGTCAGCACTATCTGCGTTTCGGCGGAACAGGACCTGCTATCGTGATTGTGCCGGGCATATCGACGACCGCGGCGCAATGGGCTTTCATCGCGGAGCGATTGTGCATCGGACACGACGTATACGTGCTCGATGTCCGCGGCCGCGGCCTGTCCGAAAGTGGCCCGCATCTCAATTACTCTCTCGACGCGTGCGCATCCGATCTCGTCTCGTTCGCTGAAGCGCTCGGACTTGGTCCGTACACACTGATGGGCCACTCAATGGGCGGCCGCATCGGAATACGTGCTGCACGCTGGCGGCCATCATCTGTTGAACAGCTGATATTGATCGATCCACCGGTCTCTGGTCCGGGACGCCGGGCCTACCCGATTCCGATCGAACCCCTCCTCAAACTGCTTCATAGCGCAAAGCTTGGCGAGATCGACGCAGCTCTGCGCAGCCCTTCCGCTCCTCGGTGGCCTGAGCAGCACATCCGCGCCAGGGCGGAGTGGATGCATACTTGCGACGAGCGCGCGCTCATCGAAGGTCACAGGGGCTTTCATCACGATGACATTCATCGCGACCTCGCCCACCTCAGCGTTCCGACCGCATTAATCGTTGCGGGGCGGGGAGGGGTCATTCGGCCCGAAGATGAAACAGAAATTCGCAGATTGCTGCCGTCACTTGCGATCAGGACGCTGGAGAGCGCGGGGCACCAAATGCAGATCGACGATACCGAAGGCTTTCTTTCGATCGTTGAAGAGCTTCTAGCGCGACCGGTTCGACCGTCGCGCGTCCACGTCCAGCAAACAGGAGATCAGTGAAGATGTCCCGACAGATCGTTGATGTTGACATGCTAGAGCTTTTCAAGGCCGAGTTGACACTCTGCAAGGTGAAGAAGGGCGAAATTGTTGCGGTCCTGAGCGGCGGCGAGGATCAGCAGGAATACGCCCAGGCTTTCATGCTCGCTGCGCAAAGCCTGGGCGCAACGACCTTTCATCTCAACGTGCCGAAGTACGGCCAGGGCAAGGTCGCGGGCGTGCAGGGCCGGCATGCGCTCGCCGGCAACCAGCCGGCGATCGATACGCTCAAGCGCGTGGATATGGTGATTGATCTTCTGGGGCTGCTGTTCTCCCGTGAGCAACTCGAAATTCAGGAGACAGGCACGCGCATCCTGCGCGTGATGGAGCCCTTCCACATCCTCAAGAAGATGTTCCCGACCGAAGATCTGCGCCGGCGAACGGAGCTCTCTCGAACCCTCCTGCAGTCGGCCAGCAAAATGCGGATCACGTCGCCGGGCGGAACGGACGTCATCTATGGCCTGAAGCAATACCCGGTCATTTCCGAATACGGATACACCGATGAGCCCGGGCGCTGGGATCACTTCCCGTCAGGTTTTGCCTTTACTCAGGCGACCGACGGCGAGGTCAACGGCACCGTGGTGCTGACGCCCGGTGACATCCTCTGCGCGTTTAAACGTTACATCCAGTCGCCAGTCACGCTGACCATCAAGGATGGCTACATCGTCGACCTCAAGGGCGAAGGCACCGATGCGTTGCTCATCAAGCATTATATCGACAGCTTCGGCGATCCGCGCGGCTGGGCGATCTCGCATATCGGCTGGGGGGCGAACGAGCGTGCCACCTGGCACCACATCGCCGCTTCCCAGGAACTCTCGTCGGAGCACATTATGAATGCGCTCTCCTTCTACGGGAACGTCCTGTTCTCGACGGGTCCGAACACGGAGCTTGGCGGTACGAATGACACGCCGTGTCATTTGGACATTCCGCTTCGCGGCTGCAGCCTGTGGCTCGACGATATCCACATCCTAGACAAGGGCAATTTTGCTTATCCGGAGTTGAAGGCACCGGGCCGCTAGGCCCTGCGCATCACGCGCGCAAGTCCGGAGCCTCGAATGCGCTCCGAATGATATCGGGGTCGCGCTTGTGACCTCCAACAAATGCCGAAGTCGCCGTTCGACTCTCAAAGACGCAGCAAGCGTCTCGGCAAGTCTATCAATCTCAATCCTCCAACAGGAACGCGTCACATGTCGGCAGCCACCTCGAGTTCGGAAGACTACACCCCGGGGCAACGGTACTCGATCATGATATCGGCGATGCTGGGCTACATACTCGATTTCTATGACGTTCTGATATTCCCGTTCCTCTTGCCTGCGATCCAGCGATCGATGTCGCTATCGCTCACCGAGGTCGGTTCACTGCAAGCGCTTACGTTGTTCGGATCGGCCATCGGTGGAGCGCTATTCGGCGTTATCGGTGATCGATTTGGCCGAAAGACTTCGCTTCAGCTCACAATCGCACTGTTTTCTGTCGCCGCGATTGTTTCGGCGTTCGCATGGAATTACTGGTCTCTTGCCGCGCTGCGCTTGATCACCGGCATCGGTCTCGGCGGCGAGTACGGCGTCGGCATGGTGCTCTTCAACGAGGCCTGGAAAAAAGGCAGCCGAGGTTTGGGGGCGGCCGCGCTCCAAGGTTGCGCTGTGATCGCGTCCTCCACGGCTTCAATCGTTGGCATCTGGCTGATTGCAACGTTCAGTGACGAGTGGAGCTGGCGCATCGGTTTGCTGAGTGGCGGCGTGCCCATTCTGCTGATCATTTTTATTCGCTTCTTCATGCCTGAATCCAAGATCTGGCTGGAGTATGAAGCGCAACGCAAGGCCAGCCGGGCCACGGCAGAAGCTCGCACACTTCCCCTCGCGGATCTCTTCCGGAACGGGCTGGCACGGCAGACCGTCATCGGCTTCGTATGGTTGATGAGCTATATGCTCTGCTACTACAGCGTCGTGTCTTTTATTCCGACGCTGCTGCTGCGTGATATGCATACGCCAGGTGATGTCGTCCGTACGACGGCCATCCTGCTCTCCGTAGTCAGCGGCATTTGCTACCTCGCGAACGGCTTTTTCAACGACAGAGCCGGCCGCCGCTTCGGAGCTCTCGTGCCCGCGCTGTTTTGGGTCGGGTCTCTGGTCGGTATGGCCGTATGGGGCAGTCAGCTCTACGCCGGATCGAAGACCGAATGGCCGATGTTCTGGCTCTACATCGGTTTCGGCATTGGCAACGTGGCGCTGGGTGTGACCGGCGTCTGGATTTCCGAACTCTATCCGGTCAACCTGCGTGCGACGGCGGTGTCTACATTCTATATGGGAGGTCGAGGGCTCGGCAGCATCGCCCCCGTGATTGTACCGCTTGCGGCCGGGCATTTAGGCGGAAGCCTGCTGAACGGCATGGTGGCCGTGGCCCTTCCCGCTGCGGCTATCTTCATTCTCTCCTCACTTCTGCTTCCCGAGACCCTGGGTCGTGATTTATCCGCAAGGGGTTTTAAGGTCGACACGGAAACGGAAGGCAACATGAAGGCAGCTTCGGTCTCGGGTGTTTGACAGACGAACGAGCAGATGACGGCGCGCGCATTACTCGACACGATTCGAACGTGTGACCCTTTGCCTGCAGGCGACCCTCGGTCGATAGCAACCGGTGGTTTTCGTGGCATCGACAATCCTATGCGAGGATCGCTTGACCTCCGCATGGATCGGAGACGGTCTGACTGTTTGACCGTGGAATTCGTGTTCCTCGCTGCTTCTTGTCGCGCAGGGTAACGTACATCATCGCGGTCATTAAGGCGTCGTTGAACGCGTCATGTTGAGGAAGCGAAGGAATGTCGAGGTCCGCGAGAATTGCGGAAAACGAAAGATCGATCGAGATGTTAGGGGGGCATCGCCGTACTTCCGCTCGTAGTAGAGGCTGGAGATCTCGATGCGCGGATTTGGCGGTTTGATTCCAATGAACGGAAGAATATATTTGTCCAGCATCGCGATGTCGAAATCGACGTAGTACCCGATGAGCGGCCGCCCGCCGACGAAATGCAGGAAGTCAGGCAACAGCTTCCGGATCGGGACTTGATGCTCAACGTCGACCTGACGCAGGCGGTGTATCTTGATCGCATCCGTTCGTATGCTTGCATCGGGGCGTACGAACCCCTCGAAGCGCTCACTTGTCAGAATGCGGTTGCCTCTGATTTTGATGGCGCCGATGCTGATGACGTCGTCCGTACGTACGTTTAGCCCCGTGGTCTCGCAATCGATGGCGACAACTTCGTCCACGGGGCCGCCCTTGAACATGAATCGATATGACTGGTCGCCTATCGAAGCTTGATGAAACAGGCGTTTGATCGCGCGCGGAATCTGGCGGAGCGGGGGCGTCGTCGAAGAGAACGAGCTCGCGATGTCAATAAACGTGCTGGAATGGGCCACCCAGGCGGGGCCGTACGAGAAAGCGAAAGCGTCGATTGACCAACACTGAAGTTTGGGAGCGAACGGGTACGTCGTCTCCACGGTTCAACCTTCTCGCCGAGAAAAGCATCGGCATCGTCGGATGCGGGTCCAAGGTCGCCGCGATGCGCGCTTTGTCGCGGCCCTGACGGACCGGGTGAGCACCAAGCGGGGAGCGCAAGATGCGGGGCGCCAACCCGTGGGGCGTCCGTTTCCTCAAGAGATCGCGATCCAGAAACTGCTTGCCAAGGTATGTACCATTCGGTAAACAGTGTACCGATTGGTACAAGGAGAAACGTAGATGACCATTATCGCCCCGCCTTTCACGCTCGAAAGCGCAACTCAGAAGGTCCGCCTCGCCGAGGACGGTTGGAATAGCCGGGATCCAGAAAAGGTGTCGCTCGCCTACACGCCGGACAGCCGCTGGCGCAATCGTGCTGAATTCGCCACTGGTCGCGCCGAGATCGTTGCGTTCCTGACCCGTAAGTGGGCCAAGGAACTGGACTACCGGCTAATCAAGGAGCTCTGGGCCTTCAGGGACAATCGGATCGGTGTCCGCTACGCCTATGAGTGGCGCGACGACAGCCGTAACTGGTTCCGTTCCTATGGCAACGAGAACTGGGAATATGATGCTGCCGGCTTGATGCAGCGGCGGTTCGCCTGCATCAACGATCTTCCGATCAAGGAAGCCGACCGCAAATTCCATTGGCCTCTCGGTCGTCGACCGGACGACCATCCGGGGCTCACGGAGTTGGGACTCTAAACAGCGAGGCGTATCGCATGCGGACGCTCAACGAGCGCCCTGACGTCGTTCCCCTCATAGCCGAAGTCTTTCGGGACTTAGGCTATGAGGGAGCGTCGCTCAGCCGGATCACCGAAAAGACCGGCTTAGGGAAGGGTAGCCTCTACCATTTCTTCCCCGGTGGAAAAGAAGACATGGCGAAAGCCGTGTTGGAGGACGTTGGCACCTGGTTCGAGCGCCAGATCTTTCAACCTCTGCGAACCGACAGGCCAGACATCGCGATCCCCCGAATGTGGGAGGCCGTTGATTCCTATTTCCGGTCGGGTGCGCGCATCTGTCTCGTCGGCGCCTTTGCCCTCGACGAAACGCGGGATCGATTTGCCGACGCCATCTCGGGCTATTTCGGCCAGTGGATCGCTTCGCTGCGCGATGCTCTCGTCCGGGAAGGCTGGAGCCCCGCGAGCGCCGAAGAGCGCGCCGAGGATATCGTGCTCGGAATCCAGGGTGCGTTAGTACTGGCGCGCGCAAGCAGGGACAAAACGGTATTCGCCCGCGCAATGGCACGTCTCAAGGCACGGCTGGAACGCAGTGCCGCGCAGTGAGATCCGTCACAACCGGCTTCGATGGTGGCGTTCAGCGCAAGGAGGTTGGTCTGACCCGCGAAGTCGCTGATGAACTGCACGATGTCGCCGATCTTATGCGCCACTGACGAGAGATCTTGGACGGCCCTGTTGGTAGCCTCGGCCTGGTCGACGGCGTCTCCGGCGATCTGACGCGACTGTACCGTTTGACGTCCGATTTCCGCAACGGAAACCGCGAGTTCCTCTGCCTCAGCAGCGACCGACTGAACGCTGGTCGTCGTCTGTTTGGCAGCCGCTGCGACCGTCGACGCTCGCTCGCTCGCTTCCTGAGCTGTGGCAGACAGGTCTTCGGACATGGAGCGCATCGTCGTCGATGAACGACCTAGATTTTCAAGCGAATCCCGAACACCGGTCTCGAATTCGTCAGCGAGATTGCTGAGCATGCGCTTCTTCTCTATCTCAGATTGCGACTTGATGACATCTTGCTCTGCCCTCAGCCGGTCGCTCTCGACCATGATTTCCTTAAGCACCTGAACGGACTTCGCCATGGCGCCGACCTCATCGCCTCGCTCGAGTGCCGGAACAGAAGTGTCCGTTTCGCCCTTCGCCAGCCGGCGCATAGCTTCTGTCATGTGGGCGATCGGACCAACGATGCTGCGTCCGAGTAGAACCGACAGGCTGACCACCATCAGCAGGACAGTCGCGATTACCGCGCCAGTCCACCGCACCTCTGACCAAAAGACGGGATCTACGTCGTCGACGTAGATCCCGCTAGCAATGATCCAACCGTAAGGCTTGAAGTCGACGTTGAACGAGATTTTGGGTGAAGGCTGAGCCGCCTGAGGCCTCGAGAATCTGTAGCTCACGAATCCACCTCCCTTGAGGCCGGCGTCGATTTGCTGCCGCACGAACGCGATACCGCCGCTGTCGGCGGTTTGCCCCATGTAGGTGTCTTCCAACTTTGCGTTCGGATGGACCCGCATGTAGCCGGCCTGGTCCAAGGCAAAAAAGTAGTCGTCTCCGAAGCGAAGGGACTTCAGCAACGTCCTTCCCTGGGAAGCAGCTTGCTCGATGGTCAGCCCTCTCTCTACGCTGCCCTCGTAGTCGCGCTGCACCGCCTGTCGCGCCAGCAACACGAGGGATTCCAGTTTCGTCTTGCGGTCCTCGAGCATGGTGTCGCGCAACTTTACGAGGCCGACCGTTGCAACGACGACTATGCTCAGGATCGAGATCGCCGAAACCATCAAAAGCTTGAAAGAAATGCGAACGTTGCTCAGCATCCTTGGTCCTGCTCCGGATCGGCGCTGGCGGCGCCTAGAGGTGTCTTGGCTTTTCGATGCCAAGACTCTTCGTTCCGTGGATAAGACGCGGTTAAGAGCGTCGAACGTTGCTGGCCGAAATCACGATAACAGTTATCGAGATTTGGAATGAACAAAACCGAGGGTTCAGTAGAGGAAGTGCCTTAGGCAACGAGCATGCGTTGAAGATGGGGGAGCGCTTGACGCGTCGGCAGTCTCAGATCTCAGCTTGGCACCTCATGCCCGCGCTCGAGCGACGACGTGATGCTTTGCTTCAGCGCCGCGGCGGCTATCGCAGCGTTGCGGCGCTGGCGTTCAAGGACATCGACGCCATCAGACGAATGAATTCGATCAAGACCGCAGGATGATCCCTCACGCGCGTTTTCCCATCGGCACCACGTTTCCACCGCTCCGCGGCACCAGGGACACGACTGCCGCCCTTGCGAGGCCTTCCAAGGCGGTCGCAATGTATTTCGCGTAGTGCCGTTCGATCATTTTGACTGAGGTGTTGTGCAGTTTGGCGACCTGTTGGATGGGCAAGCCCCTTCGGAGACCGCGCACGATGCTCGAGTGCCGCAAAGCATAGGGAATCACCTCCCGCATACCGGCGCGCTCGCGAATGGCCTTCCACGGACGTGCAAGTTCGCCTCTTTTCCACGGACCGCGTTCAGACTTCTTCCACGCGATGCCCCCCGGCTCCTGTTCATGGATCCATCGCTCGAAAAGAGGTGCATCGCTTGGCCGCCCGGCGATTGGGGGCAAAAGCACGTCAATCACATCGTCGCCCACTGGAACCGGGTCTAAGCCGCTATTGCCGCCGCGCCCCTTGTAGGAGCCCGGCACCATCAGACGCCGTGCAGAAACCTGTGCGTCGCCCACGCGCATTCGCCCGACCTGGGCATATCGCGCGCCGGTCGCGGCCAGACATACGACGATCCGATATAGATCGCCATCAAACCCAAGCTCCTGATCGACTTCATACGCAGCTTGAAGGATGGCGCCAACCTCTTCATCCGTGAGAATCTGGTTATCCCTGCATTCTGCTGGTCGCATGCGACGTAACTTTTACGAACTTGCCACACCCGGTCCTGCGCCTATTGCGAGCGAGGCGCTCAAGTATATCGCCGAGTTCTACGCCATCCAAAAGGACATCCGCGGCCGCAGCGCCGAGGAGCGCCGTCTCGTTCGGCAACAGAAAGGCCAGCCGCTGGCGGAAGCCTTCGAGCGGTGGCTCCGTGCAAGGCTCGCGTTGATCAGTCAAAAGGGCAAGTTGGCCGACGCCATCCGCTATGCGCTCTCACGCTGGGAGGGCCTGATGCGCTTCATCAATGATGGCCGTATCGAGCTCGACAACAACGCCGTCGAGCGCTCGATCCGCCCGATCACGCTGAACCGGAAAAATGCGCTGTTCGCAGGCTCCGACGGCGGCGCCGAGCATTGGGCCACCATCGCCTCCCTGGTCGAAACCTGTAAGCTGAACGACGTCGATCCGCTCGCCTACCTGACCGACGCCCTCACCAGGATCGTCAACGGCCATCCAAACAGCGACATCGATCAACTGCTTCCGTGGGCCTATTGCCGTCAAGACCTCAAAGCTGTGGCCTGAGAACGACGCTTACGATCAGGCCGCGACGCCTGAGGTCGTTATTGATCTGGATCAACTTGGCCGCGCGGTTCAAGCCACCCTGGGATTTCTACCGATGGGATTGACACTCTCGGCAGGTGCGGGATGATAGTTCCGGCAGTGACGATCAAACCGTCGTTGAATTTGGTTCGCGCAAAATCCTTAGCTTCTGCCTCTGTTGCGAACGTCTTAGTTAAGCGCGGATGTCGCCTTCTTGACAGCGTGCCATCTTTCGGCACTTCAAAAGTGACATACCAAGTATGGTTCATCCCGCGATGCCGCCACCCAGTGTCGGTCGCCTGTTCTCCGCACCGGGACGATAAAAAGCCTCCGCCGGGAAACGATGAAGATCGTGTCTCCGTGGCTTGCAAACGAGTGCTTTACCGCCGCGCCCCAACGCGATTGACGCCACCATTTGCATTGCCACCGGCGTTATGACGGACCGCAGCGCGCGCCACCGGACGAGGCCGTAGCACGACGCCAGCCCTTGCGACGCAATGGGCGGGATAACCGACGTATTCGCAGTACACGACCGCCTTGGCTGGCACTGGATCGAAGGCAACGCCTGCAAGCCCCAACAGGGCGCTAGCGGCAATCCCGGCAACCGTCGCTGACTTGATCGAAAGACGCGGATGCATGGCGGACCTCCCTCGCGTGCTGTTTGAACACAGCCTGAGTGCCAAAAGGATCGCTGACGTTGACCTAGATCAAGGGAGCGACCAGCCAAGTCCATGCCAGGCTGCGAGAAACGGATTACCGCCCTGGGACGCCATCTTGAGCGGCTCGATCAGCTCGCGCTGACAAATATGATCAGCAGCGTCGAACTGAGTTCGATGAGCCGTTCTTGCAACTCGCGGCCGCTCAGGCGATGAAACGTCGCTTGAAGCACGCCGGTTACGAGGTCGCCGTCTATGCGTCAGCGTAGGGGTTGCCGGATCGCTTGCCGAGCGACAGCATTCCGAGTTGCATCCTTCTCGACGTCCGGATGCCGCCCGCAGATGGGCGACCGGAATGACCTATTAACGTCGCGCTGGTGATTTGAGCCTGGCAAATAGTATCGCTGACGGCTTCGCGGAGATGCGCACCGCCGGCTTCATACTGCATGTGACGATGTCGACCTGGTCAACCGCGAAGATCCGCCCTTAAGTTGGCAACTTCGGCTCAACCCCACCGTGGGTCACCTCCAAGAGCGAGTGTCCGGACGCTATGTCTAGTGCCAGTTCTTCTGCATTGCATTCATGACGGTATCCGACTTGTGCGTCTTGCAGTAGCTGCCTACAACCTTCGCGTTCCGCTTAACGTAGCGGATGTCGAGTTCGCTGAGATTCTTTGTCGCGCTGAAATAGCCGCCCATCCACGAACTTATCAGGGCCTGTCGCTCGGCATCTGAATCAAGGAGCTGCTTGCAGGTGAGCACCGAAAGGTCAATCACGACCTGGGCGTGGGCTGGCATAATATTCGTCAGGATCAGCACACAGAAGCTGGAAATAATAGTCCGTTTCATAAGGCCTCCGTGTGTCGCCTGTGGTCGCTATTGAGCCGTTGCGCGTTGAAGACCGGCCATCACGGTTTGCGTCGGGTTTAAAGCGCACCACGACTTCACATTCGCGACGTTTCGAGCATAGGCATTCAAGTCAACGAACACGTAACCGGTTTTCTGATTGAACCAACCGCTCATCCACGCAGAAAAGACCGCCGAGTCTTCGGCTGAAAGCGCTAGATAGTCGGCACATGTCACACGGGCCATATCGATCTTAACTTGCGCGTGGGCTGCGCATGGCCAGGTCGCGCCCGCGAGGATCAGATAGAGCACGGATTTCCGCATGATCAACTCCGTCACCAATGAGTTGCATTCAGGAAGGAGAATCGGTTGCCAGTATTGATTCAGATCAATCTGCGAAACGCGGCGGCGGGTTTGATCCAGATCAAGCTCTTTCTTTTGTGCCGCGCCGCACTAGGAAGCCTGTGACAAGCACAGAAGCAGTCGAGACGTGCCCCTCTTATCGACAATGGCCTTGAGGCCGCAGACCTTCACTGCCGTCGCGTCACAGGCGGAGGCTGCCGATGCGGATCCTGATGCACGTCTTCTCCTATTCAGTCAGTCCGGTCGGCCGCCACAAACGACAGAACGGAGTGGAGGATTCTCCCGACCGTGGTGTTCCAGGAGTTTTTCAATAAGGAGCGCTGCCTGAGAGCGCGAGGCGCATGTGAGCGCGCTGCGCGGCCCCCGGCCGTAGGGCGCGCATCGATAAGGCTCGATGCGCGCCTGGGTCGCCCGCGTGCTGGCGGCACGACCTCGTCATCAGGGCCCGGGTTGATGCGTGTTGCAAGGGCCGGTGAAGGTGTCGCATCGCCGGCCGAGGCCGTTTCCCACAATGCGGCCATCAATTGAAGACCGGGATAGCCGTTGAACTCCTGCGTCACGGAGAGGTCGGCCACGCGGCATCGTATTTCGCACGGTCGCCGCCGCGGGCTCAAACCTTTGCTGCCTCGACCAGATCTCGCTAATCGTCCGCCCGTCCGCTGGGCCCGGAAATGAACTGATCGATGCGCTTCTGCTTGGGCATGTCTCTCTCCCTATCTTCGCGCGGTCGCGGACGGACCGTGATGCCGGGCCGCATCGATCCATTGATCCAAGTCAACGGTCGTGCGCCTCGGAGGCGTCCGAATGCACTTCCCGGTGCAATATCGTCCGAGGCAGCGGGCGGGCCGACCGGCGTGCGATGAAACAGTTCACGTCGGAGCCGCCCGGCTGACGATGCGGCCGGGTGCTCTTCCTTTGAATCAGACGGTTGCCCGGCGTTGCCCTCTCCGACCACGCTGTCGAGCGACTGGACGGCGCGTTCATATGCGGGCCTCGTTGAGGTCGGCTTCGCGGCGCGGCAGCGCGTTCAAGGAAGCGATCACAGGGATACCAAGCTTCGTCCAGTTGCAGACCCAGCCGTAGCCCCAAAGCAGAACACGATTGGTACCCTTTCGTCGCGGTGCGTCGACGAAGCAGTGACGATGTCCATCATGCTCATCGGCGAAACGTCGACTGTCCCGAATCCTGAACGGCTCAATAGGCGACGGCTTGCCGTCGGCGAGGATTGATCTGAATCAAGCATCGCCGGGTTTCACGGATCAGATTCTGCGCAAATGGCTGGAGGGCATGCGCCATGGGTACCGTCAGGTGGATGATCTCCACCGCTCCGGAAATCTTCCTGCTGCTTTCCATCGCCATCGGCACGGTGCTGGGCCGAGTCAAGATTCGTGGTTTCTCGATCGGAACGACAGCCTGCATACTGGTGGTGGCCGTTCTCATTGGTCAGCTCGGGACCTTTACATTCCCGTCGGTGCTGCGCGTGCTTCTGTTCAGCCTGTTTGTGTTCACGATCGGCTACCGGTCCGGCCCCGAATTCTTCGCCTCCTTGAGCATCCGCACCCTGGCGCAGGTCGTCATGGCGCTCGTGCTCGGCAGTACGGGCCTCATCCTCGTTTTGATATTTGCATTCACGTTCAAGCTCGATCCGGGCACGGCCTCGGGACTTGCCGCCGGTGGGCTGACGCAATCTTCCATCATCGGCACGGCGTCCGGAGCGCTCGCGCAGGTCGGCCTGTCCAGTGATGCTTTGAAGCAGCAGGAAGCAAACATCGCAGCCGGATACGCCGTCACCTATGTCCTCGGCTATATTCTCACGCTCCTGTACGTGCCGTTTGTCGCACCGAAACTGATGCGGATCGATTTGAAGGCGGAGGCGGCGAAGCTGGAGGCCGAGCTTTCCGGCGGCAACCCGCCACAAAGTGAAAATCTCCACTATCGCAAATTCCAGGCGCGCGCGTACCGGGTATGGGCCGCCGCGGGACGCACGGTCAAGGACGTCGAAGAGGAAATCGGCAGCCGCACTGTCGTCGAGCGAATCGTGCGGCAGGGAGCCGATATCGAGCCGCGCCTCGACACCATTCTCGAACCCGGCGACGACATCGTCGTCGCCGGGCGAACCGCTGCCCTCGTCGCGGCAAAGCCGGTCATCGGCAAGGAAATCGATGCCGACGAAATCCTGAAGGCAATCCCAGGCAATGTGATCGACGTCCTCGTCGACAGCCGCCATCTCCATGGCCGATCGATCAAGGAGATCGCTGAACGCGTCGGCAACGACGCACGCGGCGTCTATCTCCGTACGCTGACCCGGATGGGCCGCGAGGTCCCGTTGGGCCCGGACACTCGCGTCTATGTCGGAGACGTCATGACGCTCGTCGGCAGCACTCGCAACATCGAGCGCGCCGCCACGAAGGTCGGGCAGATCCTGCGCTCCGGCGACCGCGCCGACATCGCCTTTCTCGCAACCGGCATCGCCGCGGGCCTCCTCGCGGGTCTCGTCAGCTTCAGGGTCGGCGGCATCCCGCTGACCCTGGGCGGCGGCGGCGGCGCGCTGATCGCTGGCCTCGTCTGCGGCTGGCTGCGGTCGCGCCGGCCGACCATCGGAGCGTTACCACGCGCAGCACAGCAGACACTGAGCGATCTCGGGCTCGGTGGCTTCATCGCAGCAATCGGCCTCGGCAACGGAGCCGCGGCCTGGGCTGCGATACAGGCGCACGGGGCCTTGCTGGTGGGCATGGGCCTGGTCGTCACGCTGGTGCCGCTGATCATCGCGACGCTGTTTGCGCGCTATGTGTTGCACATGAATCCGGTCATCACCTGCGGGGCGCTGGCTGGCGCCATGACCGTCGATGCTGCGGTGACCGGAGCCTGCGAAGTCGCCGAGAGTCAGACCCCAGTACTCGGCGTCGCAGTGCCCTACGCCATCGGCAATGTCGTCCTGACCGTGCTCGGCCCGATCATCGTGGCGCTCACTTATACCGGCTGACGGAGGTGACGATGCGTAGGCAATTGGCTGCAATCTTCCGACCGCTCTTGACGGCTTTGGTTCTCCTTGCCGCCTTCGGCTTGCCGGCCATCTCCGGGGACAATGTCCGCATCTAGGAGGAGATCTGGGCGCTGCCGCTGCCACTCCCGATATTCGCCCCGTCGGCTACGGCCCCTTCCCGTTCGCGATCATGAATCATGGCATCTCGCTCAAGCCGGTCGATTGCGGCTTCTTTCGGCTGGTTGAATTCCGCGACGCCGCGAAGTGGTTCGCCAAGCGCGGCTACATCGTGGTGGCGCAGGTCGATCTCTGGATCATCGACTACATGGTGGCCGAGAAACGCGTTCTCCCGAACGACGACGTCGTCGTCGGACACTCCGCCGGCGGCTGGGTTTCCATCGCTGTCGAGTGTGAACCCGCCGCAGGTCAGGGCGATCATCACCTTCGCAGCAGGTCGCGGCGGTCGCGTCGACGGCAAGCCCAACAACAACTGCGCGCCGGAGAGACTGGTCGAAGCGACCGCGGATTTCGACCGCACCTCGCGGATGCCGATGCTGTGGTTCTATGTTGAGAACGACACGTTCTTTGGCCCGGCGTTGTCGATCGTGACGATCACAGCCATCAGGTGCGATCGAGGCAGCGCCGTGTCCTACAATCCGGTGGTGCGGGCGACGCCGATTGCCGCGACAGTCACCAGCGCGTGAATCTTGATGTTGATCACGCTGATGACGGTGCCAAGCGGGAACTGGCCTGCCATCGCGTGCCCCCGTCGCGGACTCGGCCATGCTCTTGGTTTGGTCGGTCAGCGATTGTTATCCAGCGCATGGGCTGATGAGACGCCTTGATGCAGATCAAGAGAGCGCGGCGGCCCATAGCCAACATCTCCCCGCTGCGGAGCGTGTTCGGTACGAATCCAGGCAACCGTCAGCTCCCAAGCCACGGACAGAATGATCGGTCCGATGAAGAGGCCAATGATGCCATGGACGAGGGTTCCCCCGATCACCCCGATCAGGATGACGAGTGCGGGCGTGGTAAGGCCTCGCCCCATGACGAGCGGCTTTAGGATGTTGTCGAGCACTGATACGATCACGAGAAACACCGTCAGCAGAAGCGCGATCGGGAATTCCTTGGCGGTCCAGATCCAGATAATGACCGGCAGGATGACGATCGTTCCGCCGATCTGCACGATCGACAGCAATAGCACCACGAACGCCAGCAGTCCCGCGCTGGCGATACCGGCCAGCTTGAACCCAATGCCGGCGAGCAAGGATTGGACGATCGCGACGCCGATCACACCCTGGGCGACCGCACGGATGGTGGTACCCGCGAGGTCCAGAAAGTGCTCGCTCTGGTCCGGCACGATCCGTGACAGAAAGTCACGACCTGCGGCCACGAGTTGCGGGCCATATGGAAACAAGACGCCAGCCACGACCACGGACAGCAGGAACTTCACGGTCCCCACACCGGCATTGCCGGCAAATCCAAGCAAGGTCGTCGCGAGGGGCTTGAGATAGGGCACCACTTCGCGCAGAAGCGAACGCAGATTGGTCGAGGCCTGATCCCAGAGATCGAAGAGCCGAGGCCCGACGAGTGGCCAATCCTTGATCGATTGTGGTGGCGAAGGAACCAACACCTCGCCCGCTGTCATTTGACCGGCAAGATCCCTGATCCCGTCGACTGCGCCCATGCCGAGCCACGTCGCGGGCCCAATGACAACGGCAAGACTGATAACGGTTAGGATCGCTGCCGCAAGTTTCGGCCGGCCGCCGAGGATTTTGGCGCGGCGCTGAAACACCGGATTAAGCGCGACGGCGAGCACGACACTCCAGGCCAGGATTGGCACGAACGGACGGATCAGGAGCAGTGTCCAGGCGATCAGGACCGCGAGCAAACCCAGCCGGATCACAAGCTGGATGATCTCGTCTCCGGAGATGATCTGACGGAGTGTTCTCACGGACGCGCCTTCAGCCTTGGCCACGCAAGTTGCGGGTGAGAGAGCCTAGTCCCCCCTCTCGCGCGGAGGGCTTGATCCAGATCAAGCGAACACGACCGACCGGGAGGCCCATAGGCGGGATTTGGCAAGTGCGCCGCCTTGCTGACTGACGACCGATCCACTCGCATTCTTGCAGCCACCGGCATGGCCTTCGGATGGATCGGCTCGACGGTGGCTTTCGGCGCGGAGCCGCCGCTCTGGGTCAACCAACAAGAGGAAGCCTGATCCTAAACGACGCGCCGCCCTGATCCCTATTTCTCGCTGATATCAGCCCCTTGTGTGCCTGGACAATAGTGCGCGCGATGGATAGTCCCATGCCCATGCCTTCGGCCTTGCTGGTGTAGAACGGCTCGAAGACCCCTTCTAGTTTGTCTTCGGGAATGCCCGAACCTTGATCTGACACGGATAGCTGAGCGAAGTGTTCGACCCGCGAAGTTCGGATGCTGATGATGCGATTCTCGCTCGGCGTGTCCTTCATCGCGTCGACCCCGTTCGCGACAAGGTTCAGAATGACTTGTTGAAGCTGGATGCGGTCGCCGAGGACCGGAAGCGCACCCGGCGCTATCACGCCGATCAACTCGACCTTTCGTGCGACAGCCAACGCCGAGAGAAATTCGATGGTTTCCCGCGCGACGTCATTGAGGTCGAGACGTTTCAGTTCGAAGGGGGCCTTTTTCAGAAGGCTGCGCATGCTCCGGATGACCTCGTTAGCGCGCCGGTCATCGTTCAAAATATCGTCCACAATCTCGTTCAGTTCGGAAATGTCAGGGCTGGGAGATTGCAGGATTGCCTTTGCGGTTTCGGCGTTCGTCAGAATAGAGCCGAGCGGCTGGTTGATTTCGTGAGCAATCGAGGCGGTCAGTTCACCAGCAGTCGAGAAGCGATTGACATGAGCAAGTTCAGCCATGCGCTGCCGCGCCTGCACTTCGGCAAGTTGACGCCGACGATGCTCACGCAGCAGGACCGAGATAAACCCGGTCTGTATCAGAATGATAGCGACGATGGATGCGATCTGCCACCTATACCGCTCCCAAACCGTTGGCTGTCGGAAGTAGACGGTGCTGCCAATAGGCAGGTTACTGTCGCTGATCCCAAACCGCTGCATTTGCCGCCAGTCAAATTTTGGCGATGCGTATTCGATGGCCGGAGTTTTGATATTGCCTGCTTTTTCTCCCTCAAGGATGCGCATGGCAACGGCTGCGGCTATCCGCCCTCCCTCCAGCGGAGAGAACATCGGGCCGCCAACGACATTCTCTCCGAAAAAAGAACCATCGAAAGAGAAAATCGGCGCGCTGGCTGAGGCAGCGAGCTTATTCAGAGCATTGCCCGTTTCGTGTGTTATCCCTGCCGCATCGACATTCATTAGAACAAAGAAGATTGCGGTATGAGGCGGAAGATGTTTCGCTTTTTTAAGAAGTTCGTCGAATGGAAGTTCATCGTACCATTTTAGCTCGACCCGGCCCGCGAGTGGCGCGAGTTCTCGACGCATTTCTTCCGTCCAAAATCGCTCTATCTGAGAAGTGCCGTTTATAATTGCGATGGTCTTTGTGTCGGGCAAGACGCGCATGATATTCTCGAAAAGAAACGGAACATCATTCGTGGCCGACACTACAGCGTCATTATCCGTCAGTTTTTCATATTGAACTACGCGCTCGTCTACGGCTGTAATGATCATCGGCACCATTGGAAAAATAAGCTGACGATGGCGCTGGATGAAACTGGCTGCCGGTGCGCCAAGGGCCACGATAAGGTCGGGCGGATGGTCCCTGTAGACGGTGCTAAGGTACTCAACGACGGCACCTTCCAATTTTTCCTGAGATTGGCCGGCATTCACAAGTGAATGTTCCAGAAATTCCACCGAACTCTGCGAGTGCAGGTCTATTTCTGTACGAATGGCCTGAGCGTAGTCGCTCCAAGGTTTGGAACGAGGACCGAATGAATGCAGCATCAGAACTCGCTTGGGCCCTGGATCAGCCGCCTGACTTTGACCCAGCGTCGCCAGCAACAATGCGGCCGCCAGCGCAGCGGCGAAGGTCCAGGTGCAAAAAGATCGCCATGATAAGGCAACTAGCCAAAACTGCATTGCTGTCTTGCCGCGACGATGGCCCGCGCCTGATCGAGCGAACAGAACGGCTACGGACTGTCGCCCTGCCATACGACATCCTTCCTCAATATCCGTCGCCCCAACGATATTGCCACGCGATAGCAATTGCCGTCAGTTCGCTTCCTGTGCGGGTCGTGATGCCGGTACTGGCAGAGAGCTTGAGTGAGTTCTGTCGATTGATCGGCAAAGCGACCGTCAAGCCAGCTCGCGTTATCGCCTGCTCGTTATCACTTTTGACGCCGTTGAGGGCCGTGCGGCCGCCCGCGAAATAGAGCCCGTCCAGCGCCATCCATACGCCGGACTGAAACGTATAGATGACATGTCCCTGCACGGCATAGATTGGAGCCTGCGAGAACGTATTGCCGCCGAAGAAGTCGGTGTTGTTGCTGAAGAAAGTTACGCTTGGGGCTAGCTCGGCGGTCCATGGACCCCATGCCTTTGAAATCCCGAACTCGGGCCGGAATGACCAGCGATTTCCGCCTAGGTTGAGCAGCTTCGTGGTGTCATACTGCCCGACCGGCGCGGAGACCTGCATGCTTACTCCGACGATTAGATCCTGCCGATAGCTGGCGAATTCCTTCGCCGAGAGCGCGGGTGCCCCAAACAAGTTGACCGAGAAGCGAAATCGCGGATCGCCCAAGCCCAACATCTCCCGCTCGCGCGGCTCACCGTTCACGAGGCCATGCGCGGCGAAGGACGATGTCGGCACGATCACATCAAGCTTGGCAGACTGGCCCGCAAGCTCGAAGGACCGAACATAGGCCAGCACCCCGGTGTCGGAGCGGAATGTGGTATTGGCAATCGCCGTGTTGGGATCGAACGCGAGCTTGCCTTGCGAGTAAGCGTAACCCGCGATCAGAAAATTCAACCCGATAGGCGTATTAGAGTAGGATCGCGGCTCCGCCTCCTGTCCATTCGCATTGGAGACCACGGATAAAGCGGCAATCATTCCGCATGCCAAGCCGAGAGAGAGCCGGCTTGCGACACGCGCTTCAGGCGCATCGGAGCTTGCATCGACCACAATGGGCGCATCACTGACCGTCAATTGCACCCCAACGCCATGCCGGTTCATCGAAGCATCCTACCAAGCGACCCTGTCGGTTCAAGGGATCGAACGGTCCATTGGCAACCTTCGTCATCGTTTTATGCTTCAGGCACGAGGAGCCACGCAAAGGCCCAGCGATCCATCTCGCCAAAATCGGTATCCGGGGTAGCGCGGTCCCCGCATAAGTTGCGCCCTCGACAGGACCCTTAAGGAACGATGACGAACATCCGGCATCGCAGCGCCTTCACCAGTTCTCGGTAGGACTACAGAGAGGCCCTATTCACTGTCCTAGGCATATAAGTTTCGATAGGTCGCAATTCGTTTTGACCCAAATCAACGAGCGGACCGGCAACAGCTTCAAACGTTCACAGCATGAAATGGGATCGGATAACGATGGCTGGCTGCGTCTCAATCGCACTTTCCGTGCTGATCCTGATTGTCATCTTCACGATGTAGCCGAGCGCCTTCCGGCGCTCTCCGTGGGTGAACGGAGTTCCGGTGATATAACTTTTTATGGCTTGGCACAAACTGCACTGGCGCTACCGAGTTTTCCCGGCTTTGGTCGTCAACCTAAAAGAGAGGACGTGCGTTATGCCGGACGACCTACTCTACAAGGTGCTCGCTGTAGTTTTCGGGCTTTGCCCTGTCGCACTGACAGCCGCCGTTATGTTTATTTCAGGATAATTCCCCGCAACCTGGCCCGACCAACCACCCGGGATGGTAGATGGCCCCAGTACCGGCCCCCGTGGCCCCAAAAAGGTGTTGCCGGAGCGCTCGACCAGAGGCCGCCTCAGTTGGCGGCCTCTTTCATTTATTGACGCGATCCCATGTCGCCTCTTGGCCCTTTTCGCAAGTGCCGCGCGGGCTATCGAAAGTCCGGTGTCGGGGTGAAGCGGACGTTACTGTTGCGTGCTCCGACTTCCGCGTTTTCGCGCGATAACGGGAACGTGACCGATGCCCCGGCTGAACGTCTAGCTACGTTGATCTGCGTCAATACGCGTGGAGGCATGCATTCATTGGTGAAGGATGGGGTGGGTATTCCTCAAAACGGAGAAGAGCTCATGAAGTATGTAAGAAAGGCAGCGCTTGCAGCTTCTGCCTTCGGTTGTGCAGCACTGTTCTCCTTTGGTTGGGCTGAGCAAGGCGGCATCTCGCTGTCAGTCGAGAGCGCCCAGGCGCGGGTTGGTCGCCCGCTAACCCCCGTGAGCGTTGCGGGCGTTGCGCGTCGTCAGAACCGACGGGCGGCCTACTACGGGGCAGGTGTTGTCGGCGCAGGCGTCGCAGCGGTCGGCACGGGTGCCGCTATCGCCGCCACTGCTGCGCCTAACGCTTGGGGAAACAACAATTGGGGGAACAACAATTGGCGCGGCGCTTACGCGGCCCAAACTGATCCTTACTTTGGGCAAGCTCACTACGTCCACAGGGCTTACCCCGGACATAGCCCCTACTACGGTTATTCCGGATGGGATGATTACTCGGCGCGTAACGGCATCAAATGCACACCGGGTGGCACAATTAAACTTGACGACGGTCAGATGTATTTCTGCCAGTAGGGGCTCCACCTTCGCATCGCGAAAGAGGCGGCTTTCTCGGCCGCCTTTTTGCGAGCTGCTCAGACGAAGGAGTATTAATTGATTGACCTAGATCAACACTCCGCCGGTCTATCAGATTGCCTATAACTGTTGTCGACAATATGGACACAGACCAGACAGCCTTTGCCGTCTACCCAATGTGACAACAGGGAGTAGGTGCAATGAGAGCTTTCTCAATTATCGGACTGCTGTTTGCAGCAGTGGTGCTGGCGACCGTTCCGGTCTCGCCGCAGGTGACTCCGCGCGGCGTCGAGTTAAGCGTTGATCAAGCGCAGGCCATCACGTACCGGCGCGCCCGCGTGACTGCGCGTCGTGTCGACCGTCGCGATTTCCGCCAAACACGGCGCGCCGTGCGGCGTGGTGTCTATTAACGGAGCACGATGGGCAAGGATGATGGCGCGGGCAAAGTGAGCCAGAACCGGTTCCAGTCGCCGCCGTGCGGCTCGATCGACGACGTAGCAGGACGAGCCCAGGTCAATGTTTCGGGGGCGCACCGGAGCGACCGGCATGCCACTGGCGGCATATTTCTGGAAGGTCGGAGCAGTGTTGCTCGCGCTGCTCTTTGTTGCAGATTATTGGCTGCCGAGAGCCCCAACCGTCGATCAGGCGGCTGCGAACCGGCCGGCCGTACTTATCCACTCAGATCGCAAATGGCCCGAGCGTGTTGTCTTCGATACCCAATCGCCGGTGATCGTCGCCGCTGCGCCCGTGGCCGAGGCAACCGAAGTCGCAACTTTGTCGGATGTGGCCGAACCGCCAATTACCGTCGCACAGAGCCCGGCGGTGGCGAATTCTTTCGCGATGCTGCCGGATACACGCCCGCCTGAAACCGTCGATCGCAAGCGACAACGCAAGAAGTTGCATGTTGCGGCTCGACCGAGGCGAAACGTCCAGCCGCAGATGCTTCTGGCGGCACGACGGGGGCAGTTCGGCTGGTTCGGCTTCGGAACCTGGTGATCGGCGTCCGGTCGAGACCTGTATCTCACTCAGCGTTTCATTGTTCATCGATAAGCCAAGCTTGGATGCGGGACGACGGAATGAGTTGCCTTGGGACGTGCGGATTGATCATGCCCGCAAATACAGCGAGACCTTCAAAAGTTCAATTCCACGCTGGTCAGGAGCTTGAGGAGTAGCCGAGATCGCCTTCGTGGTGATCGACGACTACCAGGGACAGGGCGTCGGCACCTTACTCATGCACCACCTTCTCAATCTAGCGCTCGGACAACGACACCAGGAATATGTACGTACAGTGTCGTGCATAAACGTTTGCATTTGAGTGTTGCCATTTTGTTACGGAGATCTTGCCCGACGCACACTACGCTCTGCGCTGGTAGTGCAAGTGGTTTGCACGCGAGCGTGCAGTTGAGAGAGGGGACACTGGGATGAGAAAGTTCTTCGCCGCCGCTGTCAGTTTCGCGGCAATTGCAATGGCCGCCGCACCTGCATCGGCCGCCGACATGGCAGTCAAGGCTCCGCCTCCGGCTCCGCTGCCGGTGATCTACAACTGGAGCGGCTTCTACATAGGCGCCAACGGCGGCTGGGGACAGAGCCGCAACTGCTGGGATTTCGTTGGGGTGGCCGGTACGGTCATCGGTGACGGCTGCCGCGAGCGGTCAGGCGGCCTCGTCGGCGGGCAGATCGGCTACCGTTGGCAGGCCAATCAGTGGGTGTTCGGGCTGGAAGCCCAGGGGGATTGGGCTGATCTCAGCAGCCAGCGTGTCAGTATTATCGCTCCGGCGTTCTCGACCCGCACGAAAACGGACGGCATCGGGCTTTTCACCGGCCAGATCGGCTACGCCTGGAACGCCTCTCTGCTGTACGTGAAGGGCGGCGCGGCGGTCACGAGCAATCGTTTCAGCATCCTTAGCACGCTTACCGGCGCCGAACTGGCCTCCGCAAGCGCGACCCGCTGGGGTGGGACCGTGGGTGTAGGCTGGGAGTACGGCTTTGCACCAAATTGGTCTGCCGGTATTGAATACGACCACCTGTTCATGGGGGACGCGAACAATTCGTTCTCTGTCGCCAACCCGATTGTTGCCGGTGCGCTCAATCGGATCAGCCAAGACGTCGATATGGTCACCTTGCGCATCAACTACCGCTTCGGCGGCTATTCGACGCCGGTGGCGGCGCGCTACTGACAGCCAAGCTATCTCCAGCGGACCCAAAGCCCCGGCCTCGGCCGGGGCTGTCTTATCGAGCCTGTCGGGCAGTGGTTGTTGCGAGTGATGATTTCGCGCACGCGGCGGTTCCGCGAAAATCAGGAAAGGCGACTCATTGAGCCGCCTCTTCCGAAGAAGTGGACGTCGACAGCACCGTGAGGGACACCAGTGTGAGAAAGGTCGGAGCCCGCTATCACAATGCCAACCTTTCCCGGCTTTTGCGCTGGCAAGGCCGTAACGTGCTGTGCCCAGCGCTGAAGTGCCTCGCGCATCTCGGCCGCGTACCGGGCCCGGTTATATACCCCAGCCACGCCGGCCCGGTGGCCGCTGACGTGGTTTAGGATCGCCTCAACGATGTGCGGCAACACGCCAAGTCGGTCGGCCATCACCGTGGACGCCGATCTCCGGAGATCGTGAACTGTCCAATGGGGGAGGGTTTGCCAAGGGCCTGGGCGATGCGCTCATCAAGCGCTGCCTTCGATTTTGACCAGCCGGAGAACCCGCGATGCCGGTCACCGCTGCGTCGGGGTCCGCCACCAAAGAGGAAGTCTCTGCCGTTTCGGCGGGGCGGGAGTAGGGCCAAGGCGGCGGGAACCAATGGTAGTAAGTGCTCGCGATGGTTCTTGGTCCGGGCGCTTGGCAGCGTCCAGAGACCCGAGAGGGTATCCAGTTCGGCCCATTGCATGCTGCCTACCTCATCACGGCGTTGGGCCGTGAGCAGCAACAAACGCACAATGTGTCCGTAATCATCCTCGCCGCTGGCCCACCTGATGGCTGACAGCTCCGTCTCGGTGAGGACCCGTTCGCGGCTTCCCGGCTGCGCGGGTCGATTGGTGCCGAGAACCGGGTTCGCGGCAATGTCGAGTCCCTCGCGTATTGCCCAGTTGAACATTGAGGACAGGGCTGTACGGGCGCGGGCTGCTGAGACCTTTCCATGATCTGATGCGATGTCAGCGATACGAGCCGAGATATGACGGCGGGTGATCTGGAAGACCGAGACCGGATGCAGGGATTTCCAACTGACCAACAAGTAGCGTTCAAAGCGCTGGTCGGGCACGCGAAAGGCTCGGTGACGAGCTAATACATCCATACGCTTGATACGGCGGTCATCATGACGGCGGACACAATCTCCGGCTACATCAAGGCCTCCTTGACGGCATCGAGTTCAAGCAAACCGCCTATGCGCTCGACCGCGACTCACGAAAGCTGCCCTGGCCCGCATCCTGAAGAGGGCTTCGGGTGGTGATCAGGAGGAGGCCGAAGATGGATGCCGTCCGGCGACCTAGACCATGCGCAGACCAATCGCGCGGCCCCAGCAGTCGACGACAAACTCTCCGAAAGCCTAACCAGCGCGCAATGTACGTCCTTTGTGCGCCACTGCGTCGCACTCGTAAACGTCACTCAGGCTTGGCCTCTCCTAATAAGTCTGAACTACCTCATTTCTTGAGAAGCGCGCACTTCGATTCGCTGACGGGCCTGTAGGCATTCTCGCCTTTGACCGTTTTCACGATCTCGAGGTAGTCCCATGGCTCCTTTGACTCGGACGGCTTCTTGACGCGGGCGAGGTACATGTCGCGAATGACGCGGCCGTCCTCGCGCAGCTTGCCGCCATGCACGAAAGCGTCGCCGATCGGCAGGTCGCGCATCTTGGCCATCACCGCGGCTGGATCATCAGTCCCCGCCGCCTTGATCGCCTTAAGATAGTGCAGCACGGCGCCGTAGACGCCGGTGTGGATCATGGTCGGCATCACCTTGGTCCTGGCGAAGAATCTCCGCGACCAGGCGCGGGTCTTTTCATCCATGTTCCAGTAGGAGGCCGTGGTCATATAGGTGCCTTGCGCAGCTTGCAGGCCGATGGCGTGCACGTCGGTGTCGAACATCAAGAGACCGACCAGCTTCTGTCCGCTCTGGACCAGTCCATATTCGCCGGATTGCTTGATCGCGTTATCCGTGTCCTGGCCGGCATTCGCGAATGCCACCACATCGGCCTTCGAGTTCTGCGCCTGCAGGACGAAAGAGGAAAAATCCGCCGTGTTGGTCGGATGCCGCACGCTGCCGAGAACCTTGCCGTCCAGCTCCTTGATGAAACGTGTGGCGTCCTTCTCCAGTTGCTGGCCGAAGGCATAGTCCGCGGTGACAAAGAACCAGGACTTGCCGCCCTCGTTGAGGACTGCCGAGGCTGTCACCTTGGAAAGTGCATAGGTGTCGTAGGCGAAGTGCACCGTGTTGGGGCTGCACAGCTCGTCCGTCAGGGAGCTGGCGCCGGGCCCGGAGAGCAGGGCGATCTTGTTGCGCTCCCTGACCATGTTGTGAACGGCGATCGCAATGCCTGAATTCGGGATGTCGGCGACGGCGTCGACCTTGCCGTTGTCGAACCAGTCCCGCACGATCTGCAGGCCGACATCGGTTTTCATCTGGTGATCGGCGCTGACGATCTCGATCGGCTTGCCCAGAACCGTCGAGCCGAATTCCTCGACCGCCATTTTCGCCGCCTCGACTGAGCCGGGACCGCTGTTGTCGCGACCCCAGCTGGAAAGATCGGTCAGGACGCCGATGCGGACGACGTCATTCGATATCTGCGCGGTCGCCGTCGATGTCGCCGCCGCAAGCATGGCCAGAGCCAGGAAATGCTTCTTCACGTAGTCTCCCTCGTTTTCTTATGGTGGGTGGTTGGTTCAGGTCAGCTAGCTGTCGCCGAATCGGGGCTTGCGCTTCTCGCGAAAGGCGCCGATGCCTTCGCGTGCGTCGGCATGCGTCAACAGGAACGGAAAGCCGTCGATCGCGTGGCGCATCTCGTCGCCACCGAGCCCGCGGTTGTAGAACGATTTCGCCATCTGCACGGCAAGGCGGGGCTGTGCGGCAATGCGCTCCGCGAACGCCAGCGCCTCGGGAAGAAGGCTGTCGTCGGGGACAGCGCGAGACACGATGCCGAGGCGACATGCCTCGTCAGCACTGACGGGCTCGCCGAGGATGCTCATCTCTTTGGCTTTCGCGCGGCCAACGATGTCGGCCAGACGCACGATGGCGAAGCCGGGCAATAGCCCGAGCTTGATCTCCGGCACGGCGAAACGGGCGCTTTCCGCGGCGATGATGAAGTCGCAGGCAATCGCAAGCTCGAAGCCGCCGCCATAGGCGATTCCGTTGACCGCGGCTATGACCGGCTTGAGCGCCCGTTCCGGCGCAGTGAGAACATCCATGGCGTCGATGAAGAACGCGCGCGCCTTCTCCGGGTCGAAATCGAAGTTGCCGATATCGGCGCCGGCACAGAATGCCTTGCCGCCCGCGCCCGTCATGACGGTTGCGCGGATCTGGTTGTCCTGATCGGCGCGCTTCAGGCCTTCGCGAATGCCTTCGCGAATGCCGGTGGTCAGGGCGTTCAGCTTGTTCGGCTCATCGAGCGTCAAGACCGCGATCTTGCCCCGGACCTCGTAGTTCACGCTTCCCAATCGCAACATGTTCATCCCCAATTATTATGACTGCTCCGAAGGCCGCGTTATTGCGCGGCCTGATCCGGCTCGACGACGGCAACGACCGCATTTCGCTCGACGGTTTCGCCTGGCTTGATGTGAACCGCGGTGACGACGCCGTCCACCTCACTGGCAATACGCAGCTCCATCTTCATGGACTCCATGACGACGGCCGTGTCTCCGGCCTTCACGCGGGTGCCCACTGCGACATTGACCTTCAACACCGCGCCCGTCATCGGGGCGCGCAGTTCGCCGCTGATCTCGGAACTCGTGCTGATGTACCTGAGATAGGGGATAGCGATCATCGTGCGCGCGCGACACGGATCGTGCACGAAGATGGAGTTGTCCTTCTGGCGGATACGTACCGTCTCGCGCCGTGAGTTCACAACGGCGACAAATTCGTCATTGCCGATCGGTGAAAGCTTCACCGCAATCCGGTCGTCGTCTACGCCGATCAGCATCGAACCGTCGGGCTGCAGCGGAGCGAAGCGGATTTCCGCGCTGGTGCCTGCGCTCTCAAGGTGCAGCAGGGGGATCGGAGACATCCCGTCGCCTCCCGTCCCCATGTGCCAACCGGTCAATCCGCTGGAGCGCCACGGGCCGTCGGACGCGGACTGGCGCTGGCGCATCATCCAGAAACAGGCGCCCAGCGCGAGCGCGCCTGCGTCGATGGCATCAGCCCGGTCCACGAGCGCGGCGATCTCTTCGTCGATCAGGCGTGTATGGAACGTTGCGCTTCGGGTCGCGGGCAGGGCGATCAGGCGCCCGAGAAACTCCCGATTGGTCGTTACCCCGAAGATTGAGGTTTCATCGAGCGCGCGGCCAAGGCTGTCGAGTGCCTGATCGCGGGTTGCGGCGTGCGCGATGAGCTTGGCAAGCATCGAATCGTAGTAGGGCGTAACGCTCGACCCACTCTCCACGCCGGTCTCGATGCGGATGTCGCCGCTCGGAAAGCGAACGTAGGCAATATCGCCAGTGGAAGGTATGAAACCGTCGTTTGGATCTTCGGCGCAGATGCGGGCTTCGACGGCGTGACCACGGCAGATGACCTCGTCCTGTGTCATCGGCAGGCCTTCGCCGGCTGCGACGCGGAGCATGGTCTCGACGATATCAATACCGGTCACCATTTCCGTCACGGGATGCTCGACCTGGAGCCGGGGATTGACCTCCAGGAAGTAGTAGTCGGTGTCGCTGACGATGAACTCGACCGTGCCGACGCCGCGATATTTAAGACGGCGGCCAAGCCGGACGGCATCGCCAAGGATGCGCTCGCGGAGCCTGGGCGGCAAGTTGGCGGCGGGCGCTTCCTCGATCAGCTTCTGGTGACGGCGCTGGAGTGAGCATTCGCGCTCGAACAGATGAACGACGTTGCCGTTGCCATCTCCGGCGATTTGCACTTCGAGGTGCCGGCCGCGCTGGATCAGCTTTTCCACAATGAGACCGGCATCGCCAAAGGCATTTCTGGCCTCGCGCATTGCGGACTCGATCTCGTCGGGCAGCCCGTCGAGCGACGAGATGGCCCGCATGCCTTTGCCTCCGCCGCCAGCGGCAGCCTTCAGCATGACGGGCAACAGGAGCTGGCGAATCGCACGTTCGATTTCAACCGGGTCTTGGCTCGGAACCTTGCTGCCGGGCACGGTCGGAACGTCCGCGGCGACGGCCTCACGTTTCGCGGATGCCTTGTCGCCGAGCCGCTCGATGGTCTCCGGCGTCGGTCCGATGAAGACCAGGCCGGTCGCCTCGACCGCGCGAGCGAAGGCGGCGTTCTCGGCCAGGAAGCCGAATCCCGGATGAATCGCTTCGGCGCCGGTAGCCTTTGCGGCGGCGATCACGGCGTCGATCCGCAGGTAGCTCTCCGAGGCTGGCGCGCCACCGATCTCGATGGATTCGCCGATGGCCTTGACGTGCAAGGCGTCGGCATCCGCGGTGGAATGAACGCCGGCCACCGCAACGCCGAGACGTCGGCAGGTGCGAGCGATCCGGCAAGCGATTTCGCCTCGGTTGGCGATCAGGATCTTCTTGAACACGGCTGGTCTCCTTCGTTTACATCCGGAACACGCCGAAATCGGTGTGCTGATGCGGAATCCTGCCGGCGAGGTCGAGCAGCAGCGCCATCACGCTGCGGGTTTCGAGCGGATCGATCACCATGTCGCACCAGGTGTTGCGGGCGAAGTTGTAGGCATTGGCGAAGGCTTCGAAAGTCTGCCGGGTCGGCGCCATGTAGGCCTCGCGCTCGGCGTCGGTCCACGTCGTACCCTCGCGCTTGTGCACTTCGTCGCGGACCATCGCGAGCGTCGTGGCGGCCTGGTCGGGACCCATGATCGCGGAACGGGCATTGGGCCACATCATCATTGCGTTCGGCCGGAACGCGCGGCCGCACATCGCGAGGTATCCCGCACCGTAGGCGTTGCCGATGATCAGCGTATATTTCGGCACATTGGCGCTCGCCATCGCCGTGACCATCTTCGCCCCGTTCTTGGTGATGCCGCCTTCCTCGGCATCGCGGCCGACCATGAAGCCGGTGACGTCGGCCATGAACAGCAGCGGAATGTCACGCTTGCAGCACAGCTCGATGAAATGCGTCGCCTTCAGCGCGCTCTCGGAGAACAGCACACCGTTGTTGCAGAGGATGCCGATCTCGAAGCCCATGATCCGCGCGAAACCGGTAATGAGGGTGTCGCCGTAGAGCGGCTTGAATTCATGGAATTCGCTGCCGTCTACGAGACGGGCGAGGATGTCGCGATTGTTGGTGGGAACGCGGGGATCCGAACTGATCAGACCGTAGATTTCCGCCGGATCGAGCAAGGGATCGCGTACCGGGCCGATCGTCCAGCTCTGCTTTGGGATTTCGCCGAGATTGGCCACGATCTCGCGCGTGATGGCAATCGCATGGGCGTCGTTCTCGGCGAGATGATCGGTCACGCCGCTGACACGGCTGTGCATCTCGCCGCCGCCCAGCGCCTCGATGCCGACTTCCTCGCGCGTGGCCGCGTAGACGAGCTGCGGGCCGCCGAGAAACATCGCGCCCTGGTTCCGGATGATAACGGTTTCGTCGCAAAGGGCGGGGATGTAGGCGCCGCCGGCAGTGGACGGGCCATGCACGATCGCGATCTGCGGAATGCCCTCGGCGGACATCCGGACCTGATTGTAGAAGATCGACCCGAACTGGCCGTCGTCCGGGAAAATGTTGGGTTGGTCGGGCAGATTGGCGCCGCCCGACTGAACCATGGTCACGCATGGAAGCCGGTGCTGCCAGGCGAAACGCTGGGCGCGGACGTGCTTCTTGCAGGTGATGCCGTAGTAGGTGCCGCCCTTCACGGTGGGCTCGTTGGCGATGATCATACAGGGGCGGCCGGATATCATCCCGACGCCGGTGATAATGCTGCCGCCGGGCGGCACGCCGTCGTACAGCCCTTCGCCCGCAAGCTGACAGAATTCGAGGAATGGCGATCCGGGATCGATCAGGGCCGCGATCCGCTCGCGTGGCAAGAGCTGGTCACGCTCCTTGTGCAGCTTACGCGCACGTTCGGGCCCGCCGATCGCAGCCGCAGCCCGGCGACGTCGAAGATCGGCGACACGTGCAGAGTAAGCGTCGCGGTTGCGTAGATATTCCTCGCTCGAGGTGACGACGTCCGATTTCATGATCGCCATTGTGCGCGCCCCTGGTTGCTAGGCTCGCCCATCGATGGCTTGCCGATGTTGTCGTGGATTGCTCTGCAGGTCAGCGCGCATTTCGGTATCCGAATGCGCGTCTGTCCGCGGGTAAGGGTGAAATTCATCTTGTCGATCATCTCGTTAAAATCTAACAAGTGTTAGAATTAGTCGCGCGCCGATGCAAGGAGAACTCATGCAAGCCTCTAGGCTTTCCGGAATCGCGGCAGCGTGATGTCGTCGGAGACGCGTTCGAAGGTCAGCTCGACATCCATGTCGAAGGTGACGTCCGCTGGGTTACTTCCCGTCAAGGTGCTGATCATGCGCGGCCCTTCCGTGAGCTCGACGAGCAGTACCGCGTACGGAACGTCGACCTTGAAGGCCGGGCCCGGCGCGCGATGCACCACGCTGAAGGAGTGGACCTTGCCTCGGCCCCGTGCCGGTATGTGCTCGAGCTCCTCACCGCCGCACTGACGGCACGTCGCTTGCTGATAATACTGCACATGTCGGCACCGGCCGCAGTGCTGCAGCAGCAGCTTTCCCTCTTGCAAGCCGCGCCAGAACGCGGCCGTGTCGGCGTCCGGGGCGGGGAGGGGCTTTCGGGCAGCATCGTCGAGCGACATTACAATGCCTCCCGTGTGCCCAGAACGGTGCTGGCGTTGGTCGCAAATCCTGCTCCAAGGCTATGCACCAGCCCAAGCTGCGCGCGCGCCACTTGCCGATCGCCGCACTGGCCGCGTAGTTGCGCGATCACCTCATGGAAGTGAAACAGGGAGCCGGGGATTCCCGAGTGGGCGAACGAAAGCAGGCCGCCGTGGGTGTTGGCGGGAATCCGGCCGCCGTAGGTCATTTGCCCGTCGGCGACGAACGGCCCACCTTCTCCCTTGCGGCAGAAGCCGAGGTCTTCGAGCATCATGATCACGGTCCCGGTGAAGCAATCGTAGATGCCGGCAACATCCATGTCAGCCGGCCCGTAACCAGCCATGGCATAGGCTAGTCGGCCAGACTCGACGGCCCCCGTCGAAGTGAGGGACGGCATCAGGAAGATGTGCTCGTGGGTGTAGCACTCGCCGCAGCCGAGGATGTAGACCGGCTTCTCGATGCCGAGCGCCTCGGCATATTCGGCGGAGACGAGGACGAACGCCGCTCCACCGTCAGATATCAATGAACAGTCGAGCTTGTGATAGGGCGTGGTAACCATCGGCGAGGTGAGCACGTCCTCGACCGTGATCGGGGTGGTCTGTTGTGCGCCGGGCGTCTGCGACGCGTGGCGCCTGTGCGCCACCGCGACCTCGGCGAGTTGCTCGACCGTGGTGCCGAATTCCTTCATATGCCGGTGCGCGGTCATGGCGAAGGTGTTGGCAACGGGAATTCCGAAAGGCATTTCGTATTGCTGATCCCGGCTCTCGGTGAGCGAACGCAGCGCGAGATCCGGCGTCAGTCCGGTCAGAAGGCTGTCAGCCGCGACAACCAGCACGACCTTGGCAAGGCCGCCGTGAATGGCAGCCGCACCGATGCTGAGCATCGTCGCTGCCGTGGCACCGGAGACTTGCAGCGTGTTCGAGAAGGTGGGGCGAATCCCGAAATATTCGCTGAATGCAACGCTGAAGCGATGGAAGGGAGATGCGAAAGCATGGCTCGAGAGGACGCCGTCCACCTCGCTCTTCGATATCCCGGCATCGGCCAGCGCATTCCTGGCGGCTTCGGCGGCGAGCGAAAGCGGGCTACGGCCTGACACCTTGCCGACCGCCGACATTCCGATGCCGATGACGGCGACCTTTCCTCGAAGACTGGTGTCGCTCATGTGGAGGCTTTCAACAGGCGTTCGAGTTCGTGGCGCTGGACCTTGCCGCTCGTGGAGCGCGGAAATTCGTCAAAGGCGATGAAGCGGAATTCACGCGGCCGCTTGTAGCCGGCCAGTTCGCGGCGGCACAAATCGACGAGCTCGGCCTCGGTCGGCTGGGCATCGTTACGGCATGCAACAAAAGCGACGGGAGCCTCTCCCCACCGGACGTCGGCGGCGCGCACGACCGTGACCTCCGTGATCCGCTCGTCGCTCAGCAGCACACGCTCGATCTCGGCAGGATAGATGTTCTCGCCGCCAGACTTGATCAGGTATTTGGCGCGGTCGACAAAATCGAGCGATCCGTCGTGGTTGCGCCTGAATACGTCGCCCATGTGAAACCAGCCGCCGCGGAAGTCGCGCGCGTTGGTCTCGTCCGCCTGCCAATAGCCCGAGAACAGCGTGGGGCTTCGGATCGCCAATTCGCCGGGCTCGCCGGGTGCAACCTCGTTGTCGGATGAATCGACGAGTTTGATCTCGCAGAATGCGTTCTGACGCTTGGACAGGCTCGCCGGCACCTGACCCGGAGCGATCAACGCCCTTGTCGCAGGCGGCAGGCCGGTTTCGGTCGAGCCGAAACTGTTGAGATAGGGCGCGTCGAGAAGCTCGGTCACCGCGGCGATGGCGTGCGGGGGCACGAGGTCCGCCATGGCCCCGCAAACCTGCACACCCTTGACGTTCGCCCGTTGCGCCTTCAGGCCTTCGACGAAGGCCTCCACCATGCCGGGGATCAATACCAGCCAGCCAATGTCGTGCTGGGATACCGCCGTCAACAGCGGTTCGAGTTGGAATCCATCCACCACAATGACCGTTCCGCCGCGCAACAGCGTGGCGAGCGCGTGGTCGGTCGATGCCATGTGGAACAGGGGTGTCCACGCGACGAAGGTCGCATGCGGCGCTATGCCGAGCTCTGACGAGAAGACCAGCGCGCGCATCACCATCGCGCGGTGGGAAATGACGGCGCCCTTCGGCAGGCCGGTCGTTCCGCTCGTGTAGAGAATGACGAGTCCGTCTTCGGGCTGCGCCACGGGCGGGGGGACGCGCCCATCCTGCCGCGCGAGCTCGCTTTCATATTGTGGTCCGATCTCCAGGATCGGGTGGATCCTGGCCGCGGGCGGAAGGTTTGCAGCGAGATCGGCCTCGACGACCAGCAGATTGGGCGACACCAGCTCGATGCAATAAGCGAGCTCGCGTTCCGACAATCGCCAGTTCAAGCATGCCGTGATGATCCCCAGGTTGGCGGCTGCCAGCTCGATCTCGAGACATTCCGGGCGATTTCGCGACAAGAGGCCAAGGCGGTCACCCCGCCGCAATCCCCGCGCGGCGAGGGCAGCGGTCAGACGACGCACCCGGTCGCGTAACTCCCCATAGGTCATACGCCTCTCGCGGTGTTCGATTGCGACCCTTCCGGCATGGAGTTCGGCGCAGACGTTGAATAGCGCTCCGACGGTTCCAACATCGGATACGGCGCCAATCTGGGGACTGAACTCGGTTACCATGCACGTTTCCTCGAGCGCTGCCTTTCGACAATCTTCCAAACCGGTGCTTGCGCCGGCGGATTACAAATTCTAACATTTGTTAGAAACAATTGGTAGCGCTTCTTATTCGTCAACAGCGGGAAGTTCAACATGTCCAATCGATACGCCACCTACACCAGGCTGAAGCTCGACTATCCGGCCGAACGGATATTGAGGATCACCTTCGATCGTCCCGAGACCTACAATTCCGTCGACGCGGAGACCCATACGCAGCTCACCCATATCTGGCGCGACATTGACAACGATCCCGATATCAATGCCGTGATCGTCACCGGGGCGGGAAAGGCGTTCTCAGCCGGCGGTGATTTCGAGCTGATCAAGTCGCTGCTCGACAATCCTGCGGCGCGGATGGCCACCTGGAAGGAAGCGAAGGACCTCGTCTACAACGTCATCAACTGCAACAAGCCGATCATCTCGGCCATCAATGGCATAGCGGTGGGAGCTGGCCTCGTCGTCGGGATCCTCGCCGACGTGTCGATTTGCGGCAAATCGGCGCGGATCGTCGACGGGCACACACGGCTCGGCGTCGCGGCGGGCGACGTCGCCTGCATCATCTGGCCGCTGCTCTGCGGACTGGCGAAGGCGAAATACTATCTGCTCACGTGCAAGCCGTTGTCGGGCGAGGAAGCCGAGCGGATCGGGCTGGTTTCGCTGTGTGTGGAAGATTCGGAGCTGCAGAGGATCGCGCTGGAGACAGCGCAGGATCTCGCCGCCGGCGCCCAGAGCGCGATCCGCTGGACCAAATACGCGTTGAACAACTGGCTTCGCGTCAACGGGCCGCTGTTCGATACCTCGACTGCGCTGGAAATCCTCGGCTTCGCCGGCAACGAGGCGCGCGAGGGATTGGCTTCTCACCTGGAGAAGCGCAAGCCCTCATTCCCGACGGATTGCCCGATCTAGTCCCGATCGGTACGCGTCGAGGCAACCGGCCTGGCTGGTTGCCTCGACGTCTGCCTTGGCCGCTACGTCTTGAGCCTGAGCCGGATGTGCGCGATGGCCTCCGGGTTGGCGAGCGCCGACAGGTCTCCAGGGTCCTTGTCCTCGAACACCGCGCGGAGCACGCGACGCATGATCTTCATGTTGCGCGTTCTCGGCAGGTCGTCGACCAGCAGAACCCGTTCCGGGCGGTATGAGGCGCCCATACCGTGAACCAGCGCCTGGGACAGTTCCTCGGGCAAGGTGCCCGACTCCTGCAGTCCAGCGCTCGGCACGCAGGCGCACACGATCGCAGAGCCTTTCACCGGATGAGGGATGCTGAAGACCGCAGCTTCCGCGACCTTGCCGGTCGCGGTCAAGACGCCTTCCAGTTCTGCCGGACCGACGCGCTTTCCCGAGATCTTGATGGTGTCGTCCGAGCGGCCGAGAATGTAGTAGAGGCCGTCCCTTCCGCGCACGGCGAAGTCGCCGTGTACCCAGATCCCGGGGATCGTATTCCAGTAGCTCTCGAGATAGCGCTGGTCAGCCTTCCAAAGGCTCTTGGTGAGCCCGATCGATGCGTGACGCAGGACGAGCTCGCCGACCTCGCCATCGGGAACGCCGTGGCCCGCCATGTCGACAATATCTGCGCCGACCCCGAGAGCTGGTCGCGAAAACGAGCATGGGTTCATCGGATGATTCGGCGTGCCCGTGAATATGCAGCCGCCGACTTCCGTGCCGCCGGAGATGTTGATGATCGGAATCTTCGACTTGCAAACGTGCTCGAAGAACCATCTCCACGGTGTCTCGGTCCAGGCTTCGCCGCCTGAAGCAGTGATCCGCAAGCTCGAGAGGTCGTATCTCTCGACCTCCTCGCCATATCGCATCATCCCTCGCACGATGGTCGGCGATACGCCGAGATAGGTGACCTTGTGTTCCTCGATGAGGCGCCAGAAGCGGCCCGTATCGGGATAATCCGGCGTTCCCTCCGCGACCAGCAGCCTGCCGCCGGCGAAGCTTGGGATGCAGGCGCACATCGCGCCCACCATCCATCCCATGTCGCTGAAGAAGAAGAACAGATCGGTCGGCTTGAAGTCGCCGCAGATGATCATGTCCCGCGTGACCATGGAGCCGATGAAGCTGATATGCGTCCACACGCAACCCTTCGGCTCGCCGGTCGTGCCCGAGGTGTAGAGCAGGATGGCGGGATCCTCCGCGTCCATCTCGGCGGTCGGCAGGTCCGCGCCCTCCCGGGCGATTTCATCCCACCAATGGTCTCGCCCCCGGCACATGGGGGTGTCGATGCCGAGCGCGCCGCGGTCGGCCACGACGACGTGCCGGACGCTCGGCGCAGCTTCGAGTGCCTCGTCGAGGACCGATTTCAGCGGCGCCGGAACGCCGCGGCGCCGGGTGCCGTTCGCCGTGATGACCGCCTTCGCTTCGCCGTGGTTGAGCCGAGATCGGATTGGGTCGGGGCCAAAGCCTGAAAATAGCGGCATCGCGATCGCGCCGATCTTCAAGATCGCAAAGAAGGCCACGAATGTTTCCGGCAGGTTCGGCATGTAGATGGCGACGACATCACCCTTGCCGATACCGAGTTCGCGCAGGCCGGAGGCCAGCCGTCCGACGGCGGTGGCGAACTCGCCGTAGCTCAATCGACGCTGTTCGTGCTTGTCCTCGCCTTCCCAGATCAGAAAGGGCTTGTCCCAGACTGCCGTGCCGCGATGCCTGTCGATGCAGTTGAGGACGATGTTCGTGGTCCCGCCGACGCACCAGCGCGCCCACGGCTCGCCTCGCGCGCGATCCAGGACCCTGTCGAAAGCGCGATAGAAGCGGACGTCGCAGAACTTGAACACTTCCTCCACGAGCCACGCCGGATCGGCATCCGCCCTCGCGGCCAGTGCGTCGTAGTCGGGCTGCCCCGTAGCGCGAAGAAACGCACTCAGGTTGCTCTTCTCCACGAGTTCCGCGGGCGGCGTCCAGAGATGCGCCATCTTGTTTCCTCCTACGAGCTCTTCGCCATTCTGTTGCATTCGGCGTGCGGCGATGTATTCTAACAAATGTTAGAATTCAAGGAAGAAGATATTGTGACCGACAAAGAACAGGTCCGCTATGCGGTCGAGGGCGGCATTGCGACTGTGACGATCGACCGTCCTGAGCGAAAGAACGCGCTGTCAGTCGAGGCGATGAATGGTCTGACGGATGCCTGGAGCAGGGTGGAAGCCGATCCGTCGGTGCGCGTCGTCATTCTGACCTCGGCGGACTGCGGCGTATTCTGTGCAGGACTCGATCTGAAACAGGCCGCAGAAATCCGGTCGCGGGATGGAGTGGATATCCTGACGCTGATGCGCGATCCGATGCAGAATGCGATGCGGAAGGTCTCCAAGCCGATCATCGCCGCCATGACCGGTTCCTTGATGGCCGGCGGGATGATGCTGGCGCTGAAGTGCGACCTGAGGGTCGCGTTGCGCGGCACGCGCGCCGGTATCACCGAAGTGAAGATGGGGCGCGGGACGCCCTGGGCAGTGCCGTTGCTGTGGATGCTGCCGCAGCCAATGCTGATGGAAATGGTTCTCACCGGAGAGACGATGCCGATCGAGCGGCTGGCCGAGCATGGATTCGTCAATTCTCTCGAAGAAACGCCGCAAGCGGTCCGGGAGCGCGCGCAGGAACTGGCCCGCAAGGTCGTGGAAGGCGCGCCGCTGTCGGTCAAGGCGGCCAAGGCCAGCGTGCTTGCCGCGATGGATCTCGGCTACGCGCAGGGACTCGTCGAAGCCGAGCGGCTCCATGTCGAGACCTATGCAAGTCTCGATGCCATCGAAGGGCCGAAAGCCTTCGCGGAGAGGCGCAAGCCGGTGTGGCGGGGCAGGTAACGTGCCTCAGGAGGTGCGAACGCCCTCGAAGATCAGCAGTTCCGTGCGGTGCGCCAGTTCAAGCACCGCATCGCGGGTCTCCAGCCTGAACCATTCGATCGTCCAGTTGAGGGAGCCGATCACGAACATGCGCAACGGCACCACCTCCATGTCGGCCCGGATTTCGCCGGCGCGCCGCGCCTCGATGAAGAGCTTGTCCCAATATTCGGCGTAGGCGCGCCGCAACGGCCGATGCGGCTTCTTCAAATGCTCCGGCAATTGACCGTAGATGCGGATGTTGGCTGACGTGAAGTCGCTGGTCTCGAGCAGCGCGACAAGATGGGCCTCGATCGCGAGGCCGATCCTGCGCCGGTGCGACACCTTGCCTGCCCGCTCGACCGCATTCCTTACGGTTTCGAAGACGTGACGGAGGCCGCGGTCCAGGACCTCGCCAAGGATCTCTTCCTTGGAATCAAAATGGTAGTAGATGCTGCCGGCCTTGATTTTTGCCCTCGCGGCGATCTGGCGCAGTGTCGTGGCCGAAAATCCCTGGCGCCGGAACAGTTGTGCTGCGGACTGCAAGATCAGATCTCGCGATCGCTCGGATTTTGTCGCGGCTGCCGTGGGATTCTTGTCGCGGGCGGTCTTGCGCCCAGTGCCCGTGGGCGATCTCCTTGGTCGGCGCGCCTCCGCCTGCCGACGAGATCGGTCGCCGGAACGCACGGATGACGGCATGCCTGATCAAGCTCCCTGTCAAAATACTGGCCGGCTGGTTCGAGCGGCCTACGATCGTTGTCGAAGCAGATTCCGGTGAGAATGGCAATATCCGCCCAGAGGGGCACGGCGATACCTGCGATGACAACGTCTGGGGCGCGCTCCAGGTCGCCACCGGCGAGTGCCGGCATTGATGGCTTGGCGTCCCCGAACTCAAACCCGTGCTTGGCGGCGATAGATCGCGCGAGCAGGCTGATTGCCGCAGCGCGACAGCCGATGCCGGATCATGGCGCCGTGAGCGATTCGGCGTGAGCGTGCATCGCGTCGGCGATGATCCGGGAATGGCCGCGGAATTCCGCCACGATCTTCCCGTTCGCCGCATTGGTGAGGCTGCAGTCATAGATCGCCGTGCGGCCCGTGCGACAGCGCTCCCGAACATGCGCAATCAGGCGATCGCCGGGTCGCGCAGGGCGCAAGAACGTGATGCTGCATTGCTGCGCGACCGCCGGCCGGCCGTGGCTGTTGCAGGCGATCGAGAATGCCGTATCGGCTAGGGTGAACAGGACGCCGCCATGACATGTTCCGAACACGTTCAGGCCGGCTTGAGAGATGGTCATCTCGAGCTCGGCCTCACCGGGGCTGGCCCGGCGGAGCGTAAAGCTGAACGCCTTGGCGGGGGCGTCGCCAGAGAGCATGAAGGCGGCGCAATGCTCTGCCAGTTGCTTTGGGTCGTCAGGTAACGGGTTCATCGCGTCTGCTGCCGCTCGTGTGCGAGTTAGAGACGTGGTCATGTGCCTCGTGGTGAGAGCCCAGCGCCGCGCGCGTCGCAGTGTCGATCGAAACTTCGCCGGCCTCGACCTGCCGCAGCATGTTCACGAATGGTTCGTCAGTCCGTTCCAGGATGGAGCGTCGGATCTCGGCCGCGGCGGTCTCCGCGAGGAGACGATGGATGCGCGCGCGACGGCGCGCCTGACGCTCGGCGGGCGTTCGCGGCGCGACATTGAAGACAGCTTCAACCAGTTCGACGACGCCCTGGCCGGAGCTTGCCACGGTCTCGATGACCGGCACATTCCTGTCGGTCTCGCGGCGTAGGCTCAACATGCTGCGGAGTTGCCGGACAGTGCGCGCGGCCAAGGGCAGATCGGCCTTGTTGACGACGAGGACGTTGGCGATCTCCAGTATCCCGGCCTTGATCGCCTGGATGTCATCGCCGAGGCCCGGAGCGTTCACGACGACCCGGACATCGGCAACTTCGACGATCTCGACCTCGGACTGCCCAGCTCCAACGGTTTCGATCACGATCACGTCACGGCCTGCGAAATCGAGGATGTCGACGATCGGCTGAATGCTGTCGGTCAACCCGCCGAGATGGCCGCGCGAGGCAATCGAGCGGATGAATACGCCGGCGTCTTCGGTATGCCGCCCCATCCGCACCCTGTCGCCGAGTACCGCGCCCCCTGAGAGCGGGCTCGACGGATCGACCGCCGCAACGGCGACCGTCTTTCCGCTCCTGCGCAACTCGGCCACGAACGTGTCGATCAGTGTCGACTTTCCGGCACCGGGCGGCCCGGTGAAGCCGACTGTGAGCGCGCTCCCTGTCTGCGGCAGCACCGCGCGATGCAAGCTGGCGGCGGCGGCGCCACCTGCTTCGGCGATCGTGATGGCGCGTGCGATGGCTTTGGCATCACCGGCCCGCAGCCGTACCAGGAGTGACGTTGCGATGGAATCCGAGGTCATCACTCAGGCAACGATCAATGGATGTCCGAAGCCGAGCTCGCGACGCAGGCAACTCACCACCTCGCCATGCGTAACGCCCGCTCCGGTCGCTTCCACCACTTTTTCAAACACGTTCTCGTCCGAACTGTTGGCGGCGCGGGCCAGTGCGTCGAGCGCGCTGGCGACGTCACGCTGGCTGCGCTCCTGCTTGAATGCCTTGAAGCGCTCGACATGCCGGAGCATCGCGCCTGGGTCCGGCCGCTCGGCCGGAGGGACCGTCGAATCCTCATCGATCTGGTAGCAATTGACCCCGACGATCCTGCGTGCGCCGGCGTCGACCTGCTCCTGGAACGCAAGAGCCGATTCGCCGATCATGGTCTGGACCAGGCCCGCCTCCGCGGCCTTGTACATACCGCCGGCTGCGTCGATCTTTGCAATCACGCCTTCGATCTCCGCCTCCATCTGGTCGGTCAGGCGCTCGACGTAGTACGAGCCGCCCAAGGGATCGATGACGTCGCAGAGTCTGGCCTCGTCGCGCAGGATATTCTGCGTGGCCACGGCAACGCGCGCGGTTTCCTCGCTTGGGCAGGCGATCGCCTCGTCATAGGCGTCCGTATGCAGCGATTGCAGCCCACTGAGAATCCCGGCGATGGCCTGGATCGAGACTCGCGCGATGTTGTTGAGCGGCTGCTGTTGGGTCAGGTCGACGCCGGAGGTCTGGCCGTGGAATTTGAACCGCCAGCATGCAGGATCCTTTGCCCCCAGCCTGTCCCGCGCGATCCTGGCCCAGATGCGCCGGCCGGCGCGGAATTTCGCGACCTCCTCGAACAGCGAGATCGAGATGTCGAAGAAGAAGGTGAAGCGCCGCAGCACGTCGTCGATGTCCATGCCGCGCGCCTTGCAATCGTCGGCATACTGGATCGCGGTGGAGAGCGTGAAGCCCATGGTCTCGGCAGGCGTCGAGCCGGCCTGCTGCATATGCTGACCGACGACCGAGACTGGATTCCAGTTTGGAACGTGACGCCGGCAAAACTCGATATGGTCGAGTAGCACCCGCCGCGATCCTGGCAGTGACAGGCGGTAGAATTGGTGATTGGCGATGAAGTGCGAAATGTAGTCACTCTGGTTGGACGTTCCCGTCACCGAGCGCCAGTCGACGCCGCGCCGCCGCGCCACGCCGAGCGTAAAGGCAAGCAGCGTAAAGGGCGACGGGTCGTTCATAGCCGTCGAGATTTCTCCGATCGGAACGCCATCCAGCGCGTTGTCCATATGGTCGGTGGTGTTGATCACGGTGCCGCAGGTGCCGAGCAGTACCGGCTCGACCTCGTCGCAATCGACGCCGCGAAATCCCGAACAACACGGCAACAGGCTGATTGCGGTGGCGCCGGCACCGATGATGCGTCGTACCCGCTTGTTGTAGTCCTCCGGTGTGCCGAGGCCGATCAGTTGACGCTGCGTCCAGGTGCGGCCCCGATGCATCGTCGGATAGATGCCGCGCGTGAACGGAAACTGGCCCGGAAAGCCGACGTCCTCAAGATACCGCTCGCCGGTCCAGTCGCGTGGCGAATACAGCGGCTGGATCTCGATCCCGGAGCGGTTACGGATTGCTTTCTCGTCGCCGATCTGGCGAGAGTATTGCGCGCGCCACTCGCCTTGCGCATGTTCAAAGCCGGGGAGCGGAAGCTGGATCGCCGTGCGGGTCATTGGGTCGCCTCAAAAAATTCATCGCTCCGTGCCGTGCGCGATTGCCCGCCGAGTGCGGTGACGCAATCAACGATCTCTTCGCGGCCCGAGCCGGGCCCGAAAATCCGGCTGACGCCGGCGCCGAGCAGCGCAGCTTTCTCCTCGTCAGGCACGATGCCACCAATGATGACGCTGACATGGCCGAGCCCCGCCACCCGCAGCGCATCCATCATCTTCGGCACGATCAGATGATCGGTCGCCAGCGAACTGATGCCGATGACGTCGACATCCTCTTCGGTCGCGAGTTTCACCACACCCGAAATGGTCTGCCACGGCGGGGTGTAGATCACTTCCATGCCGGCGTCGCGAAGATAGGCGGCGACGATGCGGCTACCGCGGTCGTGGCCGTCGAGGCCGATCTTGGTCACGAGAACGCGAAGCGGCAATGCATCGACCTTCATCATCGTTTTGACCTGCGTCGGGGTTTGGTGTCGGTGCCGGACGGAGCGATGCCGAACACGGCGACGAATTCGTCGACAATCGCGTCCAGGCCCCCGCGGGGTCGCCGGTACCAGATCGGCGTCGCGTTGAGGGCGCCCAGCAGCAGCATCCTGAGCAAGGCGGGCGAGCGGCCGCTGGGCAGGCCGAGCGCGGCGATCAGCGACCGGAAGCGCGTCTCATAGCGATCGCGCTGGGCACGCAGCTCGGCTGCGGCTTCCGCGACGTCGTCCGGCAGGACCCGGACGATGACGCGAGCGAACGCGCTGGCATCGAGGATGGATTCAAGATGCGCCTCGATCGCGCGCCGGAAGCGCAGCGCCGGCTCGGTTTCCTTGTCGACCAGGGTGTCGACGTGGCGGACGATGCGGTCGACGCCTTCGGTGTAGACCGCGACCAGCAGCGCCTGCTTGGTCGGGACATGGAAATAGAGCGCGCCCGGCGTCACGCCGGCCGCCTCGGCGACGTCGCGGATGGTCGTTGCGTGATAGCCGCGCTCGGCGAAAAGCGCTGCGGCGGCTTCCAGCAGCGCCGGCCAGCGGTTCGCTTGGTGCTTTGCAAGGGTGGCAGCCAACTTGTTCTCCATTTAACTAAACGATCGTTTAGCATGTCACGCCGCTGCACACAATCTGTAAGTCGTCCAGATTCAAAATCTGCGATTCCAACGAGAAATCTGATCAGTCTTGCCTCGTTCAAGCGATATCTTGACGCTGTATCTGAATCTAGCTAAACAATCGTTTAGTTAATAAAAGAGAGCAGGGAGGGTGACGCATGGCAGAGCAGCGAGCCTTTTGGAATGCCGACAAGGAGAACCGTCCGCGCGAGGTGCGCGAGGTGGAGGTTCTCGGCTTGATGCAGCGGCAATTGCGCTATGCCTATGAGCATCTGCCGTTCTACCGACGACACTACGATCGGGCCGGCTTCCACCCCGATCAGGTCGACTCGATCGCGGCCTTCACGCATCGCGTGCCCATCATCACCAAGCAGATGCTGCGCGACGACCAGGCCGAGCATCCGCCATTCGGCAGTTATCTCGGCGCCGGCCCCGTTGACGTCTGCCGCGTGCATGGGTCTTCAGGAACCAGTGGAAAGCCGACCCTTTACGCGATCTCGCGCAGCGACTGGGACTACATCTCAGACGTGATGGCGCAGGCGTTCTTCACCTGCGGTGTGCGCCCGGGCGACGTGGTGCAACTCGCGACGGTGTTCAGTCTGTTCATGGGGGGCTGGGGCTCGCTGCTCGGGGTCGAGCGGCTCGGTGCGACGGCCTTCCCGATCGGCGCTGGCGAAACCGAGCGGCAGATCGAGCTGATGTGGCGGGTCAAGTCGACCGTGCTCATCACGACGCCGAGCTACGCGCTGCACATGCTGGAGGTGGCGAGGTCGATGGGGCTCGATCCCGCAACCTCGCCGCTGCGTCTCGGAATCTTCATCGGTGAACCGGGCTCATCGATCCCCGGAACGCGTCAGGCTCTCGAGAACGGATGGGGCATCGTCGTGCGCGACATGGCAACGACGTCGGAGATGACGCCGTGGGGTACCAACGCGGAATGTGAGATGGGCCAGGGTGTGCATGTGATGCAGGATGAGGTCTGGACCGAGATCGTCGCGAAGGACAATCCCAACCGCGCGCTTCCAGACGGGGAGAGCGGGGCGGTCGTCTACACGCATCTAAGGCGGCAGTCGCAGCCGATGATCCGTTTCTACTCTGGCGATGAATCGCACATGACGCATGCGCCTTGCGGCTGTGGCCGGACTTATCCGCGCCTCCCGATGGGTGTGTATGGCCGCCTGGACGACATGCTCCTGATCCGCGGCGCCAATGTCTATCCGAGCCAGGTCCAGCGTTCCCTGCTGTCGGTGCCGGGCACGGGGATCGAGTTCAAGATTCTGCTCGAACGCAACGGCGCGCTGGACACGGCGACCGTGCGTGTCGAACGCGATCCGGCAGCCAAGATAGATAATCTGGCGGAATTCGACATCGAACTGGCCAAGCAGGTCAGGCGCCGGCTGAAGAACGATACCAACATCAATTTCGAGGTCGAGGTGCTGCCGCCGAATTCGCTGGAGCGGGCGATCTCGAAAGCCAGCAGAGTTGATGATCGGCGCCCGCGGCTTCGTCCTTGATATCCTAAAGCAGAGAATTGTGCGTCAATTCCGGCCTCGGGTAGGACAGTGAGCGAGCTTCGTGCCGTGACGAAACTGCGCCGATGACTTCAGACGGAGCGGGAGCCGCCCGCTATCATGACAGGCTCGGGCGGGCGCGATAGTATCGAGACGCTGAGGCCGGCGATTTCTCGCCGTCTCCTCTTGGTGCAGTCATCACGGGACGCAACCTCCGCATGGGGGCTGGAATATCCGTCGGAGATGGAAGGCTCGCCGCGTGAGGCCTTTGCGCGGGCTGGGGAAGCGCCTGAATAGTTGCAGCAGTATCTGAATTCCGATCGAGCCGCTTACTCGCGCCGAATGATGTTAAGCAGTTTCCGCACGATGCTCGCAGGTGTCTCGCCGCCGGGCCGATACCAGGTGATCGCCCAGTTCATTGCGCCCAGCAGTCCAAGTCTGAAGATGCGCTGATCAAGCCCTGCGGGCAGCGGGAGCGCCGAGATCAGATCCTTGAAAATGGATTCGTAGCTGTCGCGCAGGGTAACCACCTCTTCCGGCAGGCTGGTGACCGACAGATGCGAGACCAGGACTGCGGCGAAGCGGCTTCTCTCGAGCAAGCCTTGCGCATGCGCGATGCAGGCGGCTTCCAGCCGGGTCCACGGATCCGTGCGGCCTTCGATGGCCGCATTCACCGCCTCGCGCGATTGCGACACCGCAAAGGAATAGACGGCGACGAACAGTTCCTCCTTAGAGGGAAAGTGGTGATACAGCGATCCCGGCAGAATGCCGACCGCTGCCGCGATGTCGCGCATCGAGGTGTTTTCGTAGCCCTTGCTGCCGAACAGCCGGGCCGCCTCGTTGATCAGCACCTGTCGACGGTCATCCGGAAGCTCTTGGCGCCTGTCGTCCTTGTGCGGCCGGCGTGCTGCCTTTGTCGATTGAGTTCGTGGCGTGGGACGGGCTCGTCTTTTCGCAATCATCGGATCGGTTCGCGTTCGGGCTGAAGCGTCTCTTACCTGACATGCTCTGCCTCGTCGAGGACAGCAAGAGTTGCCAAACAAACAGTTGTTTGGTAGCGAGGTCGACAGGCGCCGGATGGATGAGTGCCCGGATCAGCGAGGAGGGAAAATGGGAGCTTGGGAGGTGAAGGGCCCGGCGAGGGGGGTGTGCAAGTCGTGGCGTGACGTCTATCCGGAGCTTGCCGGGCAGGTCACCAGGATCACAGCTCCGCACGGGCGGGGCATCGCGTGGGAAGGTTCTGAAATCTGGGCCTATCGCGATCGGCCGCGCAGCATTTCGGAGTGTCTTGCGGCCAATGTGGCGCGCTGGCCCGATCGTGAAGCCTATGTCTTCCATCCCGGCGGCGAAAGAATGACTTGGGGGGATGTCGGCAGTCAGGTTCAGCGAGTCGCCGCGCGGCTTCGAGATGACTTCGGCTTCCGGAAGGGTGATCGGCTCTGCTTGCTGACGGCCGGGTGTCCAGAGTACGTGACCAGCTATCTCGCAATCATCCAACTCGGTGGCATAGCGGTTCCTGTCAACCTCGGTCTGCACGCGGAGGGATTGGCGGCGCAGATCAACAAGGTAGGCGCCAAGGGCCTCGTGGTCTCGCCCGAGGTCTGGAACGGCAAGCTCGAACCGGTGCGAGGCAGCCTCGAGAGCGTAAAGGCCGTGTTTGTCATTGGCGGAGAAGCGCCGCAGGGAACGCTTCCCTTCGCCAAGCTGACCGGCACCGGGACGAACCCGGTCGAGCACGAGGCAGTCGACGAGTGGGATCTCTGTGCGATCTCGTTCACTTCCGGCACGACTGGGGTGCCGAAGGGCACTATGGCCTTGCACATCAACGCGCTTGGCTGCGCCCAGAACGTTGTCATGGCCGCCAAGGGGCTCGGCGTTGACGACGTCAATCTGTGCATGCCGCCGCTCTATCACAACACCGCCGTCTATGCGGACTTCCTGCCCGCGCTGCTGAGCGGCGGCAAATGCGTGATCATGGCGGCCTTCACGCCGCTCGATGCGATTAAGCTCATCGAGGCCGAGCGGGCGACATGGGCGGTTGCGGCGCCGATCATGCTCTGGATGATGATGAACCATCCGGAGTTCCGAAGCCATGACCGCTCGACGCTGAAGAAAATCATCTTTGGCGGTCATGCCTCATCGGAGACGTTCATCAACCAGCTCAACCAGGAATTCGCGCCGATCGCGATGGTGAATGCCGGCTCGGTCTCGGAAAGCACGGCGCTCGGCTTCGCGCTGCCAACCGAGGACGCGATCCGCAAGATCACGAGTTGCGGCCTCGCAACGCCGAACACCGACATTGCGATCTTCGACGACGCCGGCAACGAAATCATCGAGCCGAATGTCATCGGTGAAGTTGCCTACCGCGGCCAGCAGACCAACGCGGGATACTGGGAGGAGCCCGGCAAGACCGCCGAGGTATTCCGGCGCGACGGCTTTGTCCTGTCCGGGGACTGGGCCAGGATCGATGAGGAGGGCTACCTCTGGCTGCTCGATCGCAAGAAGGACATGATCGTGCGCGGTGGTCAGAACGTCTACTGCATCGAGGTCGAGAACAAGCTGTATCTGCACCCGAAAGTCCTGCGAGCGGCGGTGGTCGGAGTACCCGACCATGTGTTCTCGGAGCGCCTGAAGGCGGTCGTGGTGCTCAAGCCCAGCGAGAGCGCGACGGCCGACGAAATCCGCGACCACTGCGCGAAGCATCTCGCCAGATACGAGACGCCGGAATACGTGGTTTTCGCAACCACCCTGCCGGCCAACGCCGCCGGAAAGACCCTCAAGCCACCGCTCGTCGACTTCTGGGGTGAGTCGGGGAACGCCACGCTCGAACGATTTGCCGCGTTCTGTGCGAGCATGCCGCCTGCGCTGTTCGACATGCCCCACCTGAAGATCGACGGAAAGTCGGCCGCACCACGCGAGGTGCTCGCAGAGCTCGAAGAGGGCACGGATCGCGGGCGAACCTTCGCGCGAATGATCGAGGAGCAGGGCATTTGCGCGCTGACGACGCCAAACGAATCCAGATTCCGCAAATGAATGCCGACACTCCGAGAAGACAGAGAGTTTGATTGATGCTGAACCTCGATTTCGCGGATCCAAGCACAAATGCCGATCCATTCCCCATCTTCGCACGGCTGCGCGAGAGCGACCCAGTGCACTGGTCGTCGGCCATGAAGACGTGGGTCATCACGCGGTATGAGGACGTTAAACGCGTGGCGGTAGCGAACTCCGACATGTCCGCGGAGCGGCTTGCGCCATTCTTCGCAACGGTTCCGGCCGAGAGCCAAGGCGGCTATGCCCACCTGATGACATACCTCGGCAATTGGATGGTATTTCGTGATCCGCCCGAGCACACGCGCCTGCGCCGGCTGTTCACCAAGGCTTTCACCTCCCGTTCGGTCAAGGCGCTGGAGCCCAATGTCGAGCAGATCGTCGGATTCCTGTTCGATCAGATGGAGAAAAAAGCGTGGTCATCGGGAGTTGTCGACTGGATCGCAGACTTCGCCTATCCGTTGCCTGCCACAGTGATGATGGACCTGCTCGGTGTGCCGCGAGAGGACCTGTACCTCGTCAAGGATTGGTCGGACGATATTGCGCTCTTCGTCGGAACCTCCCGTGCGACGGCCGACAAATATCTGCGTGCAGAGGCCGGGGCCAAGGCCATGGCGAATTACTTTCGTGGCATTCTCGCCAAGCGCGCCGCCGATCCCAAGGACGACATCATCAGCCAGCTCGTGTCGGCGCGCGAGGATCGCGAGGCCCTGACCGACGACGAGGTGATTGCAACCTGCATCCTTCTGCTGTTCGCAGGACACGAAACGACGACCAATCTGCTCGGCAACGGGCTCTACTACACCTTGAAGTCGCCGGAGCAATGGAAGCGTGTCAAGGATGATCCGTCTCTGGCTGAATCTGCGGTCGAGGAATGGTTGCGGTACGACGGTCCTAGCGGCGCCCTGGCGCGCGTTATCACGGCCGATCTCGATTTCGGAGGAAAGCGGCTGTTGAAGGGGCAACGCCTGTTCGCGTTCGTCAACGCGGCCAACCGTGATTCCGAACAGTTTCAGGACGCCGATCGGTTCGATATCGGCCGATCGCCGAATGCCCATCTGACCTTCGGTCACGGTATTCACTTCTGCCTCGGCGCGCAACTCGCCAGGCTCGAGGGACAGATCGCGCTTCGTGGCCTGATCGAACGCTTCCCCGACACCGCACTGGCGTACGCGTCCGCTCCGGATTGGAAGGACTCTCTTATCCTCCGCGGCTTGCAGTCGCTCCCGGTGCGTCTGCGCTGATCCACCTGCCATCTGACATTGGGTGCAAGATATGATGCCAGAAGCCTACATCATCGGAACTGCCTGCACTTCGTTTGGCAAGAAGCCGCAAACAAGCTTCAAGGCATTGACGCGCGAAGCCTACCTTGCCGTCCTCGCCGATGCGGGGATGGAGGATGGATGCGACATTGCGATGACGTGGTTCGGGAACTGCGGCATGGGCTCGTTCGGACAGCGCAATATCCGGGGGCAGGTCTGCTTTTCTCCACTGGTGCGGGAAGGCCTGTTTCCCGAGCGCGTTCCAACGATGAATGTTGAAGGCGGCTGTGCCACGGCGTCCCAGGCCTTTCATGGCGCCTGGAAGGACATTGCCTCCGGCGCAGCGGAGCTTTCACTGGCCATCGGGGTAGAGAAGACGTTCGTTCCGGACAACCCAGCGCGAACGCAGGAGATCTTCGACGGTGGCATCGACCAACTGGATCCGGACGAGTGGCTCGGCTACTACGGCGAAGCCGGGCGAGCCTGCGGCAAGCCCTTCGCGGCTGCCGAAAAGCGTGGCACGATCTTCATGGATACCTACGCCATGCAGGCGGCCTATCACATGAAACGTTACGGCACGACACGGCTCCAGATCGCTGCGGGTGCGGCAAAGAATCACGACCACGGAAGTCTTAATCCTCTCGCACAATATCGCTTCAGGATGACTGCCGACGAAGTGCTGGCAGATCGCGAGATCAGCTATCCGCTGACCCGAAGCATGTGCGCTCCGATTGGCGATGGAGCCGCGGCGGCCCTTGTCTGTTCGCGAGATTACCTCGCGAGGTTGCCGAGCAAGGTGCGTGAGCGAGCAGTCAAGGTGCGGGCCAGTGCCTTGTCGGGCGGAAAATACCGGTCGTTTGACGAGCCGGGTCTTTCACGCATTGCGGCTGACAAAGCCTACAAGATGGCAGGTCTCTCGCCATCGGAGATCGATATCGCTGAGGTTCACGACGCAACGTCGTTCTGCGAAATCTATCAGGCCGAAATGCTGAGATTCTGCGCAGATGGGCAGGGTGGTGCTTATGTCGCTTCCGGCGCGACCGCGCTCGACGGGGAGCGGCCCGTAAACCTGTCTGGCGGGCTCGTCTCCAAGGGACATCCCGTTGGCGCTACAGGCCTGTCGATGATCCATGAGCTTGTTCTGCAGTTGCGTGGGGAGGCGGGTGCGCGTCAGGCAAAAAGGGCGCGAATCGCGCTTGCCGAGAATGGCGGCGGTGTCATGGGCTTTGACGAAGCAGCTTGCGCGATAACGATACTTGAGAAGTAGGGCTCCAATCGCTGCTTTCACCTGGCGAGACCCCGACAAGCATTGCGCGCAAGCTGCTCAGCGGCATACGTCGGACGCAAACCTCAACGCCTTCTCAGCGACGTCGCTCCTTCAAGCGCCCTACCACTCGTTCAAAGGCCTCGCGGGGAGAGCGATCGATGGCTTCCGGGCTTTCCGCCAGGATGTCGGCGACAGTGCGCATGATGAGACTCTTGACGTGATACTCCCTGCGCAGACGGCGGACCTCGTCCGCGTTCCGCGATGCTCGCAAGAAGTCCAGATGGTGGGAAACCGCGTCGTTGAGGGCCGTGATACCGTCCGGACTCTCCGCAGCGGTCATGATCACCGGCGGCTCCCAGTCCGACGCCAGTCTCCGGCGTAATCTGGCGACCGCGCGGATTTCGCTTGCAATTCTCTCCGCGCCAGCCAGATCGGCCTTGTTGATGACGTAGATATCCGCCATCTCGAGCGTACCCGCCTTCATCGCCTGGACCTGATCCCCGGACTCGGGAATGAGCACCAGGACCAGCGTATCGACCAGGGCCCGCACGGCGTATTCGGCCTGACCGACGCCTACGGTTTCCAGGATCACCTCGTCAAACGGGTAACCGTCCAGCGTCGCCAGGACGTCGGCAATGTTGTCGGCAAGACCGTCATTTGCACCCCGGCTTGCCAGGGATCGAATGAACAGCCGCGGATCGTCGGCAACGCTATCCATCCGGATGCGATCGCCGAGGATTGCACCGTGCGTGTGGGGGCTGGTTGGATCGATCGCCACAACGGCAACCGCGGCGCCGTCGTCAAGACGCCGCCGCGCCAGACGGCCGATCAACGTGCTCTTGCCCGCGCCGGGCGGACCGGTGATCCCGATCCGGCTTGCGCCGCCCGCAGTCTCGCGCATGCCGGCCAGGGCTTCCTCAACTGACGCATTGGCAATCCTCGAGAGCGACCGGCCGAGCGCACGGCGGTCCAGATGTCCGTCCGGCTTGCCCGAAGCTGCTGCCACAGCCGCCTACGCAGCCTTCACCGGCATGAGCACGCGCGCGACCTCAGCAACGACGTCGTCAAGCCGCATCTCCGCAGTGAAGATGCCTATCACGCCAGCATCCAGCAGCGCCGCGCGATCCTCGGCCGGGATAGTGCCGCCGACGAACACGGGGATGTCGCTGGCATCGAGGGCACGAAGCTCCTGCATGGTCTCGGCGACCAGTTCCTTGTGACTCCCGGAAAGCAGCGACAGACCAACCGCGTCGACGTCTTCGTCGACTGCAACACGCGCGATGAAACCCGGTGTCTTGCGCAGTCCCGTATAGATCACTTCGGCGCCGGCATCGCGCAACGCCAGCGCGATGATTTTCGCTCCGATATCGTGACCATCAAGGCCGGGCTTGGCGATCAAAATCCGCTTTCCCTTGAGAGTGCTCATAGGCGTACTGGCTCCTGAAATTCACCCCAGCCCTGCTTCAGGCGGCTCACAATCTCCCCGACGGTCGCATAGGCGTGACAGCAATCGATCAGATAGGGCATCAGATTTTCGTTGTCTTTCGCGGCTGCCGCGGCAAGATCGTCGAGGCTCTTCTCGACCGCGGCGTTGTTGCGGCCGGCCCGTATCGCGTCGAACTTCTCGAGCACGCGTGCAGCGCCCGTCGGATCCAGCCTGAACACTTCGCCAAAGTCGTCCGTCTGGTCCTCGCGGCGAAACGCGTTCTGGCCGACGATGATCGTATCGAGCGAATCGATCTTGCGGCGCCGTTCCGTGGCCCGCTCCGCCAAACGCATCTGCAGCCAGCCATCCTCGATCGCCTTCACGACACCGCCATAGGCATCGATCTCACCCATGACTTTCAGGATCTCCTCCTCCATCCGGTCCGTCAGGTGTTCGACATAGAAGCTGCCGCCCAGCGGATCGACCGTCTTCGAGATACCGCTCTCATAGGCGATGATCTGCTGCGTTCTCAGCGCAATCTCGGCCGAGAACTCGGTCGGGATCTGAAACGCCTCATCGTATGCACAGGTAAAGATTGACTGGGCACCGCCGAGCACGGCGGCCATCGTCTCACCGTCGTGACGGCAGCAATCTACCATGCATATCGCAAGTCGAGTGCGATGGCGCGACTATTCGGCGAAGAAGGGACCAGCGTGGTGACACGGCTGTCTGCCTTCCTCCTGGTTTGCATCGGCGTGCAGATCATTGTCGTCGGTGTCACGGAGGTTGCGCGCTCGATCGCCGGCGTTGGGCCGACCATCTGATCTCCCGTCGATTAATCCCGGTGGAGGGCGGTGGTCGCGCGGTTGACCTATGTCAAGCGTCACGGGTGGTCCTCCGATCATGCTGAGAACGACTTAACGTCAATCGGGGTGAGACGTGCCTAGTCAGGATAGCTGTCGGATTGGCATGGCTCGAATCGTGGAAGCGGCCAAGACCGGCCTGAGCGCCGCGATGCTGCTGCTGTCAACCAGCTGTTTTGCGATGGACATCCTGCGGGTGCCTAATTGCACAGGAGATGTCCTGAAGCTGAGCGGCGACATCGGGCCTGGCGATTTTGCCCGTTTTCGTGGGTTTGTGGGCGCGGAGAGGCGCGTGCGTGGTGTCGATCTCGACTCAGGCGGCGGCTCTCTTGATGAGGGCTTCCAGATTGCCATGCTTGCCTACCGACGTCAGCTCACAACCTATGTTTCCGGAGAATGCGACTCAGCCTGCGCATTCATTTTCCTGACAAGCAGGAAACGCTACGTGTCGCCAGACGCGAGGATTGGCGTTCATTCCGTCTCCAATGTGCACGGCAACGAGGATAGCGGGACCATTCGCGACACGATCAAGCTGGCGCGATTGATGGCCAAGCACGGGATTTCTCCTTCGACGATCGGCAAGATGGTGACGACCCCACCGGGAAAGATGTCTTATTTGAACAAAGACGATCTCGCGGCGCTCAAGGTCATCGTGCGGAACCCCTTCGATCGCATCATCGGCACCTCAACGGCGCAAGCGATGAAAAGCACTTCGACATGTGACACAGGAGCTTCGAACAGCAGTCCTGCGTTGGCTGGCAGCGGCGGAAAGAAAAGCTAGGTGGCGATCCGCCGACAGGTTCGAGGCGTTCAAGGAGCGGGCAGACGAACGCGGGTTCGGCGCGGAGGAAATCGCCGCCCGTTTCGGCGTTACGGCGCATGTGGTACGGCAACGCCCGCGACTAGGCGCTGTCTCCCCGAAGCTGGCACAGCGCTTTCGCCACGGCGACCTACGCGCCCGCCGGTTCATCCAGCGACGACGACCACCATGATCGATCCCCAGGTCGTCAACAGTATATTCGAAATCGGATAGGCAGGCGTATAGCCGAGCACCACCACGGAGCTGCCCGAGCGTTCCTGAATGGCGGCCATCGCTGCCGTGACCGTCTGTGCCCCAGTCAATGCACCGAGCAGGAGGATGGAATTCATGCGCAGCACGAAATGGCCAAAGCAGAAGCCGACGATCTGCGGCAATAGGGTGACGATCATGCCACCCAGAAGCAGGCCGATGCCCGACTCCCGGATGGCGGAAAGGAAGATCGGTCCGGCATGAATCCCGGTCAGGCCGACAAAGGCCGCCAGTCCGAGCGACGTCATCAGGCTGACGGCGCCGTCAGGGATCCGGCCGAAATACGGCAGGCGGGTGCGGAGATAGCCGACCAGAAGTCCGGCGAGCAGGGTGCCCACGCTGGTGCTCAGCGAGATCGTGACGCCGCCAACGGAAAAGCTCAGGAGAACGCCGACGAGGCCGCCGAGGAAGATCGCGAGCCCCAGCACGACGAAATCGATGCTGGTGCTCGGCGCGACGATGACGCCGATGCTGTTGGCCGCATTCTGCACCACCGCTTCAGGACCCACGATGCGAAGCAGATCGCCGCGCTGCAGGACGACGCCGGCGGCAATGGGAAGTGCCTCGCCACCCCGGCTCACCGAGCGCAGATAGAGGCCGCGTGCCCAGCTCTGCTCCGACGCCTGCTGGAGACTGCTGCCCGCGAGCTTCGGGTTGATCAGGAACACGTCGGCCGCGACCAGCGGGATATCGAGCAGCTCCCGGTCTTCCACCTCCTGGCCGCGCGGTCCGATCAGCTCCACGACGGTTTGGCGCGGAGCGGACAGCGCGACAACGTCGCCGGCCGCGAGTATGGTTCCAGGCTCCGCCTCGAGGATGCGCTCTCCGCGGCGAATGCGGTGGACGAACACGCGCTGCTCGGGCACCCGTGCTTCGGCGGCCGCAACCGTCAATCCGACGATCGCCGCGTGATCATCCAGCCGGTAGGCACGCATTTCGAACTTGCGCCAGGCGGACGCCAAGCCGGGCTTGGCGCGCGTGATCCCCAGTGCCTGCTCCAGCTTGAGCGCTTCCGTCTTCAGGTCGAATTTCAGCAGCGCCGGAACGACAATCGTGCAGAATGTGATCACGCCGGCATAGCCGAAGATGTAGCAGACCGCATCGGCCACCGCGATGTGTGAAACGAACAGCGCACGCTGCGCTTCGGACACGGGTAGCGAATTGACTGCGTCGGTCGCCGTACCCATTGCAGCGCTCTGGCTGAGTGCACCAGATAGCAGTCCGGCCGCAAAGCCGGGGTCGAGTCGCAGCACGCGCGCCACGACGATCGCCGCCGCAAGACCAGTGAGGCTGACGACAACGGCCATCAGCACCGGCTTCAGCCCGTCGCGCTTCATCGCCAGCACGAATTGCGGACCGACCGAGTAGCCCACCCCGAACAGGAACAGCAGGAACAGGAACGACTTGGTCATGCTGGACACGGGGACGTGCGCGAAATCGCCGACCGCGAGGCCCGCGAACAGCGCGCCCGTCACCGGGCCAAGGCTGAAGGCGCCGATCCTGAAGCTTCCTATCCAGTAGCCGGCCGCGATCACCAGGAACAGCGCCAGCTCCGGATAGCGGACCAGAAACTGCTGCAGCCAGATCAACATTTTCCCGGACCACGGCTAAGTCATCATCATAACCAGCACCATGCCCCAGATCGTCAGCAGCGTGTTTCCGACCGCGTAAGTGACGGTATAGCCGAGGCCGGGTATCTGGCTTTTCGCGCGGTCGTTGATCATGCCGAGCGATGCGGTGGTCGTGCGCGCGCCGGAGCAGCATCCGAGCAGGATCGCGTCGTGGAAACGGAACAGGTATTTGCCGACGAACATCGCGAGGATCAGCGGCACGGTGGTCACGACGACGCCCCAGAGGAACAGGCTGAAGCCGAGCTTTTGCAACCCGGCGACAAATCCCGGTCCCGAGGAGATGCCGACCACGGCAATGAAGACGTTCAGGCCGACCGAGTTCATGAACCACACGGTGGGTGACGGGATGCGGCCGAAAGTCGGGTGCACGGATCGGAGCCAGCCGAAGAACAGGCCGGAGATCAGCGCGCCGCCGGACGTGGACAAAGTGAGCGGCACGCTTCCGATCTTGTAGACGAAGGCGCCGACCAGGGCGCCGATCGCAATGGCTGCGCCGATGAACGCGACGTCGGCAATGTCGGTCGCACGATCCGGCCGGCCCAGCATCTTTGTGGTGGCCGCGACATCGGACGTGCGGCCCACCAGGGTGACGATGTCGCCCCGATTGATCTTCGTGTTCGGCAGGATCGGGATCTCGGTCGCGATCGCGCCCCGGGCGATCTTGCGCAGGAACACGCCGCGAGCGCCCGGTTCTTTCGCCAGTTGCTCCAGCGTCTTGCCATCGACGTCCTTGCTGGTCACGTAGACGTCGACGCCCTCGATCGGTACCGCCAGCAGCTCGCGATCGTCGACTTCCTCCGCCTGCTCGCCGATCAGCTGCACGAGCACATCGCGGCGGCCGGCGACGGCGACGACATCGCCGGCGTGAATCACCGTGTCGGAAGTTGCCTCCGCGATCTTTCCACTTTGCCGAAGCCGCAGGACGAAGACGCGATGATCGGGAATCAGTGACTCGGCCTGCTCGACCGTCTTACCGACGACAGGCCCACGCTCGCGAACGCGGTAGGCGCGCAAATCGAACTGGTGCCAGGCCGTTCCGGGGCCACCCAGCTCCTTTTTGCCGCCATGCTCCTCCTCATATCTCTTGCAAGCGGCCTCGAGATCGATACCGAGCAGCGCAGGGCCTAGCAGGGCGAGGACGATCGCCGACCCGACCGTGCCGAAAATATAGGTCACGGCATAGGCGACCGGCATCGCATCGAGCAGTTTCTTGGCTTCGTCTGCGGGCAGACCGAGGCGATTGATGGCGTCGGTCGCGAGCCCCATCGACGCCGAAATCGTCTGCGAGCCAGCATAGAGCCCGATGGCCGACCCGACGTCGTAGCCGGCGACCTTCGCGCCGAAATACGCCGAGAGAAGACAGAACACGCAGACCACGGCCGCGAAAATCGCCTGCGGAACGCCGTCCTGCGCGATGCCGCGCACGAACTGCGGTCCGACGCCATAACCGATCGCGAACAGGAACATAAGGAAGAAAAACGGCTTGAGCGGGCCTGAAATGGTGATTCCGATCTGGCCGATGATGACCGCGGCGACCAGTGTCGCGGTGACCGCGCCGAGACCAAGGCCCTTGTAGGTGAACGATCCGAAATAGTAGCCCAGGGCCAGAGAGAGGAAGATCGCGATTTCGGGATAGGTGCGGAGCGTCTGGAAGAGCCAATCGATCATGATGTCACCCGTTCATGCTGTCCCGGGGCCTAAGGAGGGCGAGGCGACCGTATTGATCGACATCAGGCGGCGGCCGGTGAGAAGGATGTTGATCTATGTCAAGCGCAACTGCGAGAGCCCTCGCTGTTTCATCGTCTTGCCTGCAGCTCACGCGCGGTTCGCACATTGCATCGTGACGCGGCCGCTGCGACTGCATCGCCGGCACAGGACCGTTGACATAGATCAAGCTCGGTCACCGGCGGCCGATCATGCTGACCGCGATTGCGCAGGCGAACAGCCCGTCCGCCTCCATCAACAGCTTGCATCGCCCCGGGAGTGTCAAATGGCCGATCTTCTGACCTTAAAGAAATTTGAGGCGTTGAGCCCCTTCGAGATCAAGGACGAGCTGATCAACCTCGCGAAGAGCAATTCGAAGCGGAGCCAGATGCCCTTCCTGAATGCCGGGCGGGGCAATCCCAACTGGGTGGCCACGACGCCGCGTGAAGGCTTCTTCCTGCTGGGACAATTCGCCATCACCGAGAGCAAGCGGGTGTTGGAGCACCCGGCGGGCATCGGCGGCATGCCTCAGGCAAAGGGCATTGCCGGGCGTTTCGAGGCCTGGCTCGCACAGCACAAGGATATGCCCGGTGCGAGCTTCCTGACCGAGATGCTGCCCTTTGCGGTCAAGAAATTCGGCTTCGATCCCGACGCCTTCGTTCACGAGCTGGTCGATTCGATCATCGGCGACAATTACCCGGTGCCGGATCGCATGCTGGTGCACAACGAAAAGATCGTACACGAATATCTGATGTGGGCCGTCTGCGGCGAGCCCCGGCCGGCTGGAAAATTCGACATCTATGCGGTCGAGGGCGGCACCGCGGCGATGTGTTACCTCTTCAAGTCGCTGAAGGCCAATCGGCTGCTGGTGCCAGGTGATACGATCGCGCTGGCGACGCCGATTTTCACGCCCTACATCGAGATGACGCACCTGGAAGATTACGATCTGAAGGTCGTTCAGATCAGGGCTCCGCAGGAAAACAAGTTCCAGTTCACCGACGAGGAAATCAAGAAGCTGGAGGATCCGAAAGTTAAGGCCTTCTTCGTCGTCAATCCGTCCAATCCCCCGGGGATGGCGCTGAGCAAGGAGACGGTTGCCAAGTTGGCCAATTTGGTCAAGACCAAGCGCCCCGACCTGATGATCCTCACCGACGACGTCTACGGAACCTTCGTGCACAACTTCCGTTCGCTGCTCGGCGAGCTGCCGCGCAACACCATTGGCGTTTACTCCTATTCGAAGTATTTCGGCTGCACGGGATGGCGGCTCGGGGCCATCGCCATCCACGAAGACAATATCTTCGACAAGAAGATCGCCAAGCTCCCGGACGAAGCCGTCAAGGCGCTCGACAAGCGTTACGGGCCGCTCACGCTCGAGCCGCGCAAGCTCAAGCTGATCGACCGCATCGTCGCCGACAGCCGCGATGTGGCGCTCAATCACACCGCGGGATTGTCGTTGCCGCAGCAGGTGATGATGAGCCTCTTCTCGCTGGCGGAGATGCTGGACGTGAAAAAGGCCTACCAGGCCGCCTGCATGGAAATCGTCAACAAGCGCCTGTGGTCGCTGCTCGACGGGCTGGGGCTCGCCGACAAGCTGACCCCGAACCCGAACTACGATGCCTACTATGCCCTTATCGATTTCGAGTTCTGGGCCCGAAAGAACATCGGCGACGATGCCGTCGAACACCTGAAGAAGAATGTACACCCGCTGGACCTTGCGTTCAGGCTGGCCGAGGCCCACGGGATCGTGCTGTTGAACGGAGGTGGCTTCGATGCTCCGGAATGGTCGCTTCGTGTTTCGCTCGCGAACCTGTCTGACGATGTCTACGACGATATCGGACGCGGCGTCCGGACCATCGCCAGGGGCTACCGCGATGCCTACGAAGCGGCAACCGGGAAGGGCGGAGCGGCGAGGCGCTGAGCTCTCCACGTGATCGGAACTTTGTCAGCCTCCAGCGCGAGAGCTGTCGCGGATAGCGCTGCCCAGGCATTCGTCACTCATGGGGTCACGTGGTCAACCGGGCAATCTAGTCCGATTGGGTGAGCCAGCTTGTCGCAGGTCATTTCGATTGTCTGGCACAAGCTGCACTGGTCATTCGGTTTTTCCGTGATCTACCATGACCAGCATGGGGAACGGCAGCGACATATTTCGGCGAGTGCTTCGAGCGAGAGAGGCGGCCGGCGCGCGCAATTGGCTGCATCGTTCGCTTGAAGCGATCGACGGCGATTTTGCATTTAGGATAACCGTTATGACGGCCGGGATGCTGTCGACTGTCGCGCTTGCCTTCGGATTGCTGTCGCTTTGAGCGAGCCTCTCATCCGAAGCCGAGCGAACTGATGCCGGCGACGAGTTCGGCGCCTGCAACCGGAGGCCCCAGCCCGGGCGGCAATGAATGCGCTTCAAAATAGTTGCAAATTCGACCGGACGGCGAGACCATCCCGCGCCAAGGGTAGGGATCGGGGCATCCGCCACGATTGTCCTGTTCTGTTGTGCACAGCAAACGGTTGCGCTGCCGCTGACGTCGTTCCGTCATCAGGACCAGGCTCAGCGGCATTGTCCTGGCGATACCGTCGTCTGGCTCGATCTCCACCGCGGACGCTACTTCCTCAAGGGACAGAGCCGCTACGGCAGGGGCTTCGACGGCAGTTTCGTGTGCAGGAACGAAGCCCGCGATAGCGGCTATCGGCGTTCGTTGCTCGGCCTCCGGTGACTTCGCCGCGAGCGAGCCAGGCGCCCAACGGCCGACCTACCAACCATAATACCGCGGCTGGGCATAGTAGCCGTAACCTGCGCCAGGCGGGCAATAGCCGTATCCGGAGCCATAGCCATAGCCGTATCCGGCGCCATAGTAGGGATATCCGCCATAGGCCGCGCTCGCGATGGCTCCGCCAACGATCGCACCGGCAGCGGCGGCGCCCCATCCTCGATAACCCCAGCCGCCGTAACCTCCTCTCCAACCGCGATAGCCCCAGCCGCCGCGCCAGCCACCACCCCAGCCGCCCCAACGGACCTCAACCGCGCTGTTGTCGACCACGCCTTTCATGGCGGCGATGTTGGTCGGTAGTGGGGCCGCCCGGCCTCCGCCAATGGCGACCGCGCTCGCAAGCAGGGTCAAGGCCAGCAAGGTTTTGGTGTTCTTCATGGCGTCCTCCACATCAGGGTGACATGCGCGGCTGTGATCGAAACGGCAGGCAAGGTCATGATCAAATTCCGAATCATGCGGAGCCTGTCAGCCGGCGCCATCCGACGCTTGATCTGGATCAAGCAGCGTGTGCCGAGGCGATGCCACCGCTTCCCATCTGCCTGCTGACGCCCAATCGAAAGCACGCTCTTGAGAACCCTTCGCCAACTCGTGGCCGGAGACGAGTTCATCCAGCTCGCAATTCGCCTCGGATTGCTTGCGCTGCTGATCTACTGGTCGTTCGTCCTGGTCCGCCCGTTCGTGCCGATCCTGGCCTGGAGCGTTGTGCTCGCGGTCGCGCTCTATCCGGTGTTCAACTGGCTCACAGGGATGCTCGGGGGCCGTGCAGGCATCGCGGCCCTGGTCCTCACCTTGATCGCATTGGGAATCGTCATCGGACCGGCGGCCTGGCTCGGGATTGGGGCAGTGGAGGGGGTGAGGGAGCTCGCCGAACAACTGAGCGCCGGCAACGTCGTCGTGCCATCGCCGATGCCGGGGATCAAGGAATGGCCACTGATCGGCGGCCCGCTCTATGACCTCTGGGATCGGGCGTCGACCAATCTGCGCGCCGTGCTGCGCGAGGTCGTGCCGCATCTGAAGCCGCTGGCCGGGATCCTGTTTGCGTTTGCGAGCAATGCCGGCGTCGGGATGCTGAAGTTTCTGCTGGCGGTCGTGCTGGCCGGGTTCCTGTTTCCCCACGGCCGGCAGCTTGCCGCGGCATGCAGGGGCTTCCTGTCCCGCATCGTGCCGGAGCAAAGCGAGCACTTTCTTGACCTGGCTGGCGCGACCATTCGGGCAGTCTCCCAGGGCGTTATCGGCGTCGCCGTCCTGCAGTCGCTGCTGGCCGGCATCGGGTTCAAGCTCGCCGGAATTCCGAATGCGGGCCTGCTGGCGTTTGTCGTGATGCTGTTGGCGATCGTGCAGATTGGGGCGGCCATCGTCCTGTTTCCCGTCATCATCTGGCTCTGGTCGGCCAAAGACTTCACGACGGCGCTTGCTTTGACGTTGTTCTTCCTGGTCGTCGGCGTCCTCGACAATGTGCTGAAGCCGCTGGTCATGGGGCGGGGCCTGACCACGCCGGCCCTCGTTATCTTCGTCGGCGTGATCGGCGGGACGCTCGCCCACGGGATCGTGGGCCTGTTCATCGGACCGATCATTCTCGCAGTTGCATGGGAGTTGATCACGGCATGGATCGGGGACGACCGTGTCAGGCTGGCAGGACAGCAGTGATGCTATTTCAGCTCATCGTGGGATCGGCGGTAAGCGCGACCAATATCGTGCTTCATTCGTTGTTCACCGTCGGGGTGATCGGACTGCTGCGGAACCTCACTCTGAGCGCCACCGGCCGGTTTGGGTTGCAGCTCAGCGGCGTGATGGTGGCGACTGCGCTGATCCTGATGGTAGCTCACACGTTGGAGATCGTGGTCTGGTCGCTGGCCTATCACGCGGCTGGTGCAGCGCCAGTGGGCAGCGATCTGCTCTATTTCGCCTTTGTGAACTACACAACGCTTGGCTACGGCGACGTCATTCCGGTCAAGGAGTGGCAGCTGATTGGACCGATGGCGGCCATGAACGGCATTCTGATGTTCGGCTGGTCGACTGCGGTCCTGTTCGAAGTGCTGCAGAAGACGATCGAGCGCCAGGCCGCGCTCGCGAAATCCCCGTGATGTCGCGCTCAATTGTCGAGTTGGGCCAGTTTGCCGCGGTCAACCAGCATGATTTCGCGCTGGTTTGAGCCCAGGAAGTTGAGAGTTCCGTAGGCGTGCAGCTTGGATAGCGCACGCGATACGGTCTCGAGGGTCAGTCCGAGGTAGTCGGCGATATCGCGCCGGCACATCGGAAGGGCGACGACGCCGACGCCGGCCAGCCGGCGATCCATTTCGAGCAGAAACGCGGCCACCCGCTCCAATGCGGTCTTGCGGCCTAGCAGCAGCATGTGATCTTCCGCATGCTGCAGGTTGCTGGTGGTCATGATCAGCAGGTTGTGAGCCAGATCTGAATCAGAATGGGCAACCCGCTCGAGACTCATTCGCTTGATCAAGCGCACATTTGTGTCGACAATGGCTTCGGCAGTGAAGCGATGGGTGTCGGCATTCTCAAGACCGAAAATGTCTCCGACGAGGTGAAAAGCACCGATCTGGCGTCGTCCGTCGGAGAGGAGCTTGTAGCTGCGGACAGCCCCAGAAACGACCTGGTAGACGTACTCCGCGGGCTCCTTCTCGCCGTAGATCTCGGCGCCCCTTCTGTAGTGGAATTCGCTGGTGATGAAGTTGGTAGGATGGGCGGTCAGCCCACCCATGATGCTCGGTACATTGGCCGGTCTGACGTTGACGCGAGCGAACATGGACCAACTCTTTTCACTACGGTCTTGCGGTGTCCGCAGCGGCTCGAAAATGCTTGTCCGCATGCAATGACTACGACACGGCCCGGCCAGCCTCTATTGGTCTTGAGGCCATTGTCCCAAAGGACAGGGTACGCGGAATGCGAAAACTTGTTCGCAATTGGTACGCAAGTCCCGCATTAGTTTTCAGCATTTGCAGCGATAACCGTGTTAGCTTTCGTGAACCCGTTGATCTCCGGCTCCGAGCGCTATGAGCAACGCAATTCGGCTCTCTGGACTGATCATTTTGCTGGCTAGCTTGCTATCGCCGGCTGGTCTCCGGGCGCAAGAGATGCGTCCACATTCCATGCTGGTGCTGGACCAGTCCGATCGGCGCGGCCCGTTCTACTACCAGGTCTTCGTTGGACTGAGGGATGCCGTGAGCGCGCACGGTCACGCTTCGACGACAATCTACACGGAAAGCCTCGATCTCAATCGCTTCGGCGGTGAAGCCTATCAGGATGGCTTTCGGCGCTTCCTCGAGGCCAAATATCGCGATCGACCGATCGGTGTCGTGGTCTCCGTTGGAGCGGCTGCGCTCGAGCTCGCGCTCCGCTGGCGCTCGCAACTTTGGCCCAACGCGCCAATCGTGTTTGCGATGGTCGAAGAGAACGATTTCAAGCGATTGCGGCCGCCGGCCTATGTCACCGGCGGGATCGTGACCTTGAAGCTCAAGGATGCCGTCCGGGCCGCCCGCGCCGTGGTGCCAGACCTCAAGACGGTCGTGCTTGTTGGTGCCGAATGGGATCGGCAAGTTCTGTTTCGCAATTGGAAGGACCATGCCGCGGCCGACCTTCCGGGCCTCGATCTGATAGAGATCATCGGACGTCCGATGCCCGATGTCATCGAGCAGGTGGGCGCGTTACCCGACCGCAGCGCGATCATACACACAGGGCTCTATAGCGACGGCAAAGGCAACTATTATCCGCCCTCAGATGCCCTCGCGTTTGTCGCGGCCAAGGCAAATCGTCCCATTGTCGTTGGGGCGGAGACGTTCCTCAAGCCGGGCGGGATCGGCGGATTCGTTGTCGTCCCGTCCTTGATCGGTGCCGAGGCAGCACAAAGGGCGCTGCGGATCCTGGATGGAGAAGCGCCGGAAAATCTGCCGCCGTCGGTCATCGATGCCGTGAAGCCGATCTTCAATTGGCAGCAGATGCAACGCTGGAATGTCAGCGAAGCCAGTCTGCCGCAAGGCAGCGAAATCCGCTTCCGAGAGCCGACCTTCCTCGAAAAATATCGCTGGCGAGCGGTTGCGTTCAGTGCGGCGTTGCTGTTTCAGACCGTGCTGATTGCGTTCCTGCTGCACGAGCGGTACATGCGACGAAAGGCCGAAGTTGAGGCCCGCAATCGCCTGTCCCAGCTTGCCCACAGCAATCGGCAGGCTACCGCCGGAGAGCTGTCGTCCTCGATCGCCCATGAGCTCAACCAGCCGCTAGGCTCGATCCTGACCAATGCCGAGACGGCGGAGTTGATCCTCGGCTCGCCGACGCCCGACCTTCAGGAGGTGCGGGAAATCATTTCCGATATTAAGCGCGATGATCTGCGTGCGAGCGAGGTGATCCGCCGGATGCGCAGCCTGCTGAAGCGTGCGCCATTCGAGAAGACCGAGATCGACCTAAACCAGATCATGCGGGAAGCATTCGACTTCCTCAAGCTGCAAGCGTCGGCACGCAACGTCGCAATCTACCTGCAGACATCGCCGCAGACCCTGCGGGTGAAAGGAGACCCGGTCCAGTTGCAGCAGGTCATTCTCAACCTCGTGGTCAATAGCATGGACGCGATGGGAAAGATGCCCTACGGACGCACGATCATCGGTCGTACCGAAGTCAACGGAGGGGCGTCGGCCGTGATTTCGATCTGCGATTCCGGTCCGGGAATTCCCACGGACAGGCTGAACGAGATTTTCGATCCGTTCTTCACCACAAAGGAGCAGGGAATGGGCATTGGACTGTCTATCGCGCGGACGATCGTTCTGGCGCATAGTGGTCAGATCTGGGCTGAGAACCAGTCTGGCGGCGGAGCGGCTTTCCATCTGTCATTGCCGCTGGCGGCATAGCGCGTTTGGGCTCTTACTTTAGCAGGAGGCAGTGCTAACTTAGCGACGCAGTCTTTTGTCGTCGGATGTGTAGGAGAGAGGGTAATGCACGCTTACGTGCATATTGTCGACGACGACGCCTCGTTTCGCACAGCACTTGAGCGCAGGCTCAAGCTCGCCGGCTACCGTGTTGCGACCTATGCATCGGCCCGGCAACTGCTTGATCAATTGCCTGGCGACGAGGATGCCGGCTGTATCGTGCTGGACGTGCGTATTCCCGGAATGAGTGGTCCGGAGCTGCAGATGCGCCTCAACGAGCTGGAGTCGACGCTTCCGATCGTATTCCTCACTGGACATGCCGACACGGCGACGACCGTGCAGGCGATCAAGGCCGGAGCCGAGGATTTCCTGACCAAGCCGATCGCGTCGGAGCAACTGATCGAGGCAATCAATCGCGCTGTCGCGCAGCACAAGTTGGCCCGCGGCCAACGAACCAAGCTCGACTCACTCCGCGCGCTGCTGGCAAGGTTGACCCCGCGCGAGCGGCAGGTATTCGATCTGATTGTGCGCGGTCGGATCAACAAGCAGATCGCCCATGAACTCGGCACGACGGAACGCACGATCAAGGCGCATCGTCACCAGGTCATGGAGAAGATGCAGGTGCAGTCGCTTGCCGAGCTGGTCTCGATCGCCGAGCGGCTCGGCGCGCGCGAGCTTGATGGCGAGGTCAAGGGGTGACCCGCCGCCGGCGCGGCTGCGGCCGTCCTGTCCCATGGTACAATATGAAAGCTCTGTGACGGCGTTTATCTCCAATAGTGCCCGCGACGGTGTCGCGCGCCGATGGAGGCTAAGTGTGCTGCATCGGGACATGGGCATTGGATCGCGGCGCCGAGGTGGAGGCTTCAAAATTTGCCGATCCCGAGAATTGTTTTCGTTGTGGACGATAACCCCTCCATGCTCCGGGGAATCGGACGGCTGCTTCGAGAATATGGATTTGCATCCAGATTGTTCGAGACCGGAAATGCCTTGCTGATGGATGGCGGCTTCGATTGCGCGCTGTGTCTGATCCTGGACATCAATCTCAGCGATGGTTCAGGGATCGAACTGCGTCATCGCCTGGCGGATCAAGGCATCGAAGTCCCCGTCATCTACATCACCGGAAATGACAACCCGGCGACACGAATGGCCGCGATGGCATCGGGATGCGTGGCCTATCTGACCAAGCCGTTCACGGCAAAGTCGCTGATGCAGCCGATCGAACAATTGTTGGCTGGCGCAGCGATCGCGGGTCTGGATCATTCGTCGATGGCTTGATCGAGCGTCAGCGCGGGTGCTCCGTTGCGGACGACCGCAAAGCGGTCGAGCGGGACCGATGTCGTCACCGTCAGAATGCTGGTGTCGACGACGTCGACCGAGAGCGCCTGTCCGCCATCCATTTCCTCGATCAGCTTGGGATCGGCAACATCGGCTGCGATGCACATGTTGCTCACGCACCAGGTGTAGGGCAGGCGGTGGACCTGCTGCTGGTCGACCGACAGCTTGACGCCGGCTTGCAGGTACATGCCGACCGGCAGGAATAGCTGGATGCGGGAGGTCCCGTCTTCACGCTCGATCAGGTCGATGCGAACGGCTGTCTGGCCGGTCCCGAAGGTCCCGGTGATCGTGGTCCGGCATAATGTCCTGGCGCCGGCCGCATTGAAACAAAGCTTGCGCCAATCGCCAAATTTGACGTCTCGCGCCACGTGTGATCCTCGAGAGGCGACCTCGCCACCGTCCTTCACCGCGGGCGGCGGCGTGGAGGTCTGCTGACTGTGGGCAGCACCGATGCTGGCTGCTACCAGCGCCAACGTCGCCAAGGTAGTATACAAGGCACCATATCGGACCATGGACACTCCTCCAGCGAGAGTGCGCCTAGCGCACCTTGTCCAGAAATCGTTCGACCAATGGCGACCAGATGGGAATGGCATCGGGAGAGCCGATCAGGAAATGCCCTTCGTCGCCGAACGGCGGCAATAGGTGGTACTCGGCTCGGCCGCCGGCGCCCATGAACGCCTCATACATCCGCTTCGACAGGGCCGGCCCGAAGAAGGTGTCGTTCTCGATGTAGAGCCACAGCATGGGCACGCGTGACGTATGGCCAAAGAAGCCGGTCGCTTCGACAAGCTTGTCAGGATTGCAGTTGTTGTTGGGCTTGCCATCGACCCTGCCGCCGCGGCCGGCTGCGAAGGTGATGATGGCCTTGACTTGCGGCGGATTGAGGCTCGACAGCGCGATGGCAGCCCAGCCGCCGGCCGACTGTCCGACGACGATGACGTCTTTCGGTACGATGAGCTTTTCGGCTGCCACGTAGTCGATGATCCAGAGATCGACCTGCGCGACGGCGAGACCCGGATCGAGGAAATTCGGATTGGTGCATTTCCCGATCTTGGAGAAGAACGGGCCGTAGAGACCGCGTTCGGGAATATCGATGGCCGCCGCGCCATAGCCGGTGCCGACCGGTGCGACCACGAGATAGCCGCGCCGCGCAAACCACATTGCGGCGTCGCGAAACTCTACCAACGGGAAGAAACTGCGATCCCTGGCGTTCAGCGACACACCGTGGTTCATGATGAGCAGCGGGAAAGGGCCGTCGCCCACGGGGCGGACCAGGTAAGCGAACATTGGTAGCGGGAGTGGCAACGCCCAGATCTCTTCCTGGATGCGCTGGGATGGGCCTTGATCATCGGCGCGTGCTGGAGCGGTCAGGCCAAGCACCAGAAGGGCTGCGGTTACGAGGATCCGTAAGCGGTGCTGACCCATGCCATGCGCTCCAGCGGTCGTCCGGCAAATGTGCAGGTCACGCTAATCGAGCCGAGCTAGGTGAGAAGCACATTGCGGGCAGCGAGGCTTGATCTGAGTCAACGAGCATCGCGTCCGCCGGCGCAACCACATCCAGCCATTGCGGCTTCATACGGCGGGCTTGATGTCGATCCAAGGAGAGATGAGTTGGATGCGCCGGTTCCCGCCGGCGATCTGGCTCGCCGATTATCGCGCATCCTGGCTTGGCGCAGACGCAATCGCCGGGGTCACGCTGGCGGCCTATGCCATACCGGTGTCGCTGGCCTATGCGGGGCTCGCCGGGCTGCCGCCGCAGGTCGGCATCTACGGCTATCTGCTTGGCGGTGTTGGGTATGCGTTGTTGGGCTCATCCCGGCAACTCGCGGTCGGTCCGACCTCAGCGATCTCGCTGATGATCGCCGGCGCCGTCGGCCTATTGGCCGGCGGCGATGCCACACGCTACGGGCAGATCGTCAGCGTCGTTGCCTTCAGCGTCGCGCTGCTCTGCCTGATGGCGTGGCTGTTCAAGCTCAGCCTGCTGGTGCGGTTGATCAGCGACAGCATCCTTGTAGGCTTCAAGGCCGGAGCGGGGCTCACCATTATCATGAGCCAGCTGCCGAGCCTGTTCGGCGTGGCTGGCGGCGGTCACAATTTTTTCGACCGCGCGATCAAGCTTGCCGGCCAGTTGGGCGATACGAGGCCGCTGGTGCTCGGCATTGGTGTAGCTGCGACCGTGCTGCTCCTGCTCGGCGAACGCAGGCTGCCCGGCAAGCCCGTTGGGTTGGCAGTGGTCGCGCTGTCGATCCTGACCGTCTCCCTGCTCGGGCTTGCAGAAATGGGATTGCCGGTGACCGGAAAAATCCCGACCGGGTTGCCGAGCCTTGCGCTGCCGACGTTCGGCTTGCTCGAATTTGACGATCTGTTTCCCATCGCCGCCGGATGCCTTGTGCTGGCTTACGTGGAAGGCGTGTCCGCCGCGCGAGCCTTCGCGGCCAAGCATGGCTACCCGTTGGACGTCCGGCAGGAGTTTTTGGGACTCGGCGCGGCCAACCTCGCGGCGGCCCTTGGGCATGGTTACCCCGTCGCGGGCGGCCTGTCGCAGTCGGCCGTCAATGACGCAGCCGGCGCGCGGACGCCTCTCGCACTCGTGTTCTGCTCCGCGACCCTCGCCCTCTGCCTGCTGTTTTTCACGGGTCTCTTGACCAATCTGCCGAAGACCGTGCTTGCTGCGATCGTCTTTTCCGCGGTCTACAAACTGGTCGATATTCCGGCGCTCGCAACAATGTGGCGGATCAGCCGCATCGATTTCTATGCCGCGGTCATCGCGCTTGTCTCCGTGCTGTTCCTCGGGATCCTGCAGGGCGTGCTGCTGGCCGCCGTCGCCTCGATCTTCCTGCTGCTGTTGCGCGCGTCCCAGCCGAATATCGCGTTTCTTGGCCGTCTGCCTGGCAGCGGCCGCTATTCCGACCGGGCGCGGCACGACGATGTGGAGCCCTTGACCGGGATCATCGCGTTTCGCCCGGAAACTTCTCTCCTTTATGTCAATTCCGAGACAGTCTTCGAGACGGTGCTGGCCACACTGCGGACGTCCCCCGACATCAAGCTGGTGGCCTGTGATCTGTCGGCCTCGCCATTCATCGACCTGGCGGGGTCGCGCATGCTGCACGATCTTCACCAGGAACTCGCATCGCGTGGAATCACGTTCTGCATCGTCGGCGCGCACGCGCAGTTGCGGGATCTGCTTCGGGCGGACGGTCTTGCCGACAAGACCGATAGCGGAGACTGGATGCGCACGCTCGACAGCGTATTGAGCAGCTGGAGGCCGCCGGCAAACACTTAGCGTGCGCAGCCGTGCGGACTGCTCCTGACATTGCAGCCTTGTTGCATCGCAAGGCGACGCGCTCACTCGGCAGCTACGAGGCTTGTCTCATCCGGCTGCGGCTTGACTTGGATCAAAGGGGGCGATGGGCGCGGTTCTTACCGTCGCAGAACCAGCGCCAAGATCGGGAGACACAGATGGCAAACGACGCGAAACCGGCACCGCAGCGCATCGACCAGTTCTTCTCCGGCCCCGGCGGACGCGCGGATAATTGGCGCGATCTGGTTGAGGCCGCAAAGCTGTGGAGCAAGGGCGGTGACCGTGCGCCGTATGACGCGGCGCTGTCGGCGCTTACGGTCACGGAGGAGTTTCACGGCTACCCGGGCCTACGCTTGATGACAGCGCTGAAGGAGGCCGCGGTGGCGGGCGACGCCGCCACCTCGCATATGCTTGCAACGCGGATCGCGCAGGCCCTTCAGACAAAATCCTTCCGCCAACATGCCCACGATTGGAGCACGCAGGACGACGGCAATGGCGATGTTCCGGATCTGCTCCCGCCGACCCTCGGACAATCGGCCGCGCGCCGTCCTTACTTCGAGACCCTGATCGTGACCGGGGTGCCGGCCAGCAACTGGCCGGGACTCCTGGCGGAATGGCGCAGGCTGCGGCGTCCGGTCGACGCCTTCATCTATGAGCCCGTGGTGGTGGGCAGTCTCGAGGACGCCTTCTGTGCGGCAATGCTGAATCCCAACATTGCGGCCGTGGTCATCAATGAAGGCTTTGGCTTGCGCTCGCGCCACGATGCGCCCGTGCTTCGTGCCATGACTGCCGCCATGGGGCTCAACGACGAGTCCGATGCGTCCGCACTGCGGCTGGCGCATATCCTGAAGCGGATCCGGCCCGAGCTTGATCTCTACCTGATGTCCAATCGCGACGTCGAGCAGTTGGCCGGCAATCCCGAGGCCGACGTGGTGCGCAGGGTGTTTTACTCGGTCGAGGATATCCTCGAACTGCACCTTTCCATTCTGGAGGGCGTTCAGGATCGCTTCGATACGCCGTTCTTCGACAATCTGAAGAAATACGCGCAGCGGCCGATCGGGACCTTCCACGCGTTGCCGATCGCGCGCGGCAAGTCCGTGTTCAAGTCGGACTGGATCCGCGACATGGGCGAATTCTACGGGCTGAACCTGTTCCTTGCCGAGAGCAGCGCTACCACCGGTGGCCTCGACAGCATGCTGGAGCCGACCGGCAACATCAAGAAAGCGCAGGAGAAGGCCGCACGCGCGCTCGGCGCCGACCGCGTCTACTTCGTGACCAACGGCACTTCGACCTCCAACAAGATGGCGGTGCAGGCGCTGCTCGGTCCCGGCGACATCGCGATCGTCGACCGCAACTGCCACAAGTCGCACCACTACGGCATGGTGCTGGCTGGCGCGCAGCCGCTCTACGTCGAGGCGTTCCCGATGACGGAATACTCGATGTACGGCGCGGTGCCTCTAAAGACGATCAAGCAGGCGCTGCTGAACGCGAAGGCCGATGGCCGGCTCGACCGGGTCAAGATGATCGACCTCACCAATTGTACCTTCGATGGTCACATCTACAACACGCGGCGGGTGATGGAGGAATGCCTCGCGATCAAGCCCGACCTGATCTTCCTCTGGGACGAGGCCTGGTTCGGCTTCGCGCGGTTCTCGCCATTCCTGCGGCGGCGAACCGCGATGGGCGCGGCGAACGAGATCGAAGCCTGGATGCGCGATCCCAAATCGGTTGCGGCTTACGAGAAGCAGCAGGCCGAGCTCGGCAAGAACCCCTCGGACGAGGTGCTGCTCAAGACCCGGCTGATTCCCGACCCGCGCCAGATCCGGTTGCGGGTCTACCAGACCAACTCGACGCACAAGTCGATGTCGGCGATACGGCAGGGCTCGATGCTGGCCGTCAAGGACATCGAATTCCACACCGTCGAGGCGCAGTTCAAGGAAGCAGTGTTCACGCACGCATCGACCAGTCCGAACCAGCAGCTGATTGCGAGCCTGGACGTCTCGCGCCGCCAGATGGAGCTCGAGGGTTATGGATTGGTGGCCAATGCGATGGAGATCGCGTTCGCGATCCGCAATGCAGTCAACACCAATCCGCTGATTTCCCGGTACTTCCGCGTTCTGGGTGCGGATGCGATGGTCCCCAAGGAGTATCGCCAGAGCGGGTTCACCGACTATCTGGCGGCTGGGACCAACTGGGCGAGCGCGCTGAAGAGCCTGAACGACGACGAGTTCTGCCTCGATCCGACCCGGATGACGCTGGTCTGCGGCACGGCCGGCTACGACGGAACGCAGTTCAAGGGCCTGCTCGCCAGCCGCTACAACATCCAGGTCAACAAGACCTCGCGCAACTCGGTGCTGATCCAGTCCAACATCAACAACACGCGGAGCGACGTCGCGCACCTCGTCCGGGTGCTGGCCGAAGTCTCCGGCGAAATCGATCGGGGCCTCGCCAAGGGCGGGGCGAACGCCAGGCGCGATTTCGACGCGCGGGTCGACAGCCTGATGAAGGACGTGCCCGACCTGCCGAACTTCTCGCATTTCCACGACGCTTATCGCGGCGACGCGGGCACGAAGACGAACGAGGGCGACATCCGCGGTGGATTCTATTCAGCCTATGATGCGGCTGGATGCCAATACATTCGCCTGAACGATCCCGAGATCGACAGGCGCCTGAAGAACGGGCCCGCTCTCGTTTCCGCGAGCTTCGTGATCCCGTATCCGCCGGGCTTCCCGATCATGGTGCCTGGCCAGGTCATCACGCAGGAGACCATCGATTTCATGCGCAAGCTCGATGTGAAGGAGATCCATGGCTACGACGCCGCCGAAGGCTTGAAGCTCGTGACCACCGAGGCGCTGGCCAGGATGGGCAAGCCGCGGGCGGCAGCGCCGAAGCTGAAGGCCGCATCATAAGGGCACGAGATCTCGCAAGGCGTCTTCGCATTCTCGGAGCGGTGATCCTGGCACAACAAGTCGTAACGCAACCGGTTTCTGGAGAGAGTCATGAGGAAAGTGAGTTTGATCGGAGTTCTTGCTGCGGTGGTGATGGGATTGGCCGGCTTCAGCACGCCATCAATGGCCGAAACCGGCTCCGTCGCCGTCATCTTCACCAAGGGCGGCTTCATCGTGGGTGTCGGAGGCGGCGAGGGCGTATTGACGTTGCGCGGCAAGCATTATCCGTTCACAGTGTCGGGGATGAGCGTTGGCTTCACGATCGGCGCTTCGACCACCAAGTTCGTCGGGCGCGCCATCAATCTCAGGGGGCCTGCCTCAATCGAGGGCTCCTACAGCGCCGCAGGCGCCGGTGGTGCGATCGCCGCGGGCGCCGGCGGCGTGCAATTGCAAAATGCCAATGGTGTGATCCTGCAGCTCAGCGGCCCGAAAGTCGGCGCCGAGGTCTCGGCCGCCGTGGGCGGTGTCACGATCCGCTTGAAATAGATCTGAGGGACCAAGGCCGCGCCCGGCGCGGCCTTGCCCTTCAGTAGCGTTCCTCGACGAACTTCATCCCGCGCAAGCCGGTCTGGTCGTTGTAGCGGCCCTTGTTCGAGCGCTTGGGCAGCTTGACCTTGACGCGCTTGACGCGTCCGTGAGGAATTGTCTTGAGCAGGAATGAGATGCAGTTCAGTCGCGCCCGCCGCTTGTCATCGGATCGGATGATGTTCCAGGGCGCATGCTTCGAGCTCGTCGCCTTGAACATCAGGTCGCGCGCACGTGAGTAGTCATACCAGCGGCGATAGGATTCGGTGTCCATCGGGCTCAGCTTCCACTGTCGCAACGGATCGTCGATCCGAGCCCTGAAGCGCCGTTCCTGCTCATCCATCCCGACCTCGAGCCACAGCTTGATCAGGATGATGCCGCCCTCGATGATGTATTGCTCCATCTGCGGGCAGAGCGAGAGGAACCGCTTGTGGTCCGCAGACGTACAGAATCCCATCACATATTCGACGCCTGCGCGATTGTACCAGCTGCGATCGAAGATCACGATCTCGCCGGCGGCGGGAAACTGCTGCATGTAACGCTGGATGAAGAGCTGGGACTTCTCGCGATCGGATGGTGCCGGCAGCGCGACCACCCGAAACACACGTGGGCTGACCTTCTCGGTCAAGGCCTTGATGGATCCGCCCTTGCCGGCTGCATCGCGCCCCTCGAACAGGATGATGACCCTGAGCTTGTTCGCCACCACCCAGTCCTGGAGATGGCAGAGCTGGACCTGCAGCTTGTGCAGCTCTTCCTCATACTGCTTGCGCGTCATCTTCTCTGCGGACTTATCGTTCGCCATGGGATACCCGTCCATCGTTCGAGCTGTTAGCCCCAGGCAATGACGATGCCGATGTCGCCGGGCATGCCGCCGGGGTATTCAACGACCTGGTATCGAATGCGGTAGCCGCGCGGTTGCAGGTAGTCCGCCCAAAGCTGGTATATTTCCTTCGGTATGCCTGTCAGCGTCTTTTCCCAGCCCGTCTCCATTTGATTGATGGCGCGCCCCTTGTCGGTGCACAGCGTGTTGGGGAAGCGGTAGACCTGCACTTCGGTCAGTCCGTTGCGTACTGCGCGCTGAATCACCGTCGAGGCCAGCTTGACCTTCTCGTCCTCGCTGAGACCGGATGGCTTGCTCAACCGCTCGATCAGGGCGCGCTTCTCGGCCTCCACGGCCGCCGCGCGCTTGGCATGCTCCTCGGCCTTTTCCGCCTCCTTGAGGGAGGCCTGCTTCTGGATCTCGTGCGCATTCGGGATCAGGTCATCGATTTTGTCTCGCATGGTTGGGGACTCCTACGCCCGATCTTCCACCGTGCCCCCCGAACGGTAGGAGTGAACTGAGCGGCCTCCTTGATCCAGATCAAGCAAGCCGCGCGACGGGAAGGCACGGTGCGGGGCACGGCTGCGACGCGCCAGGCGCTCGGAAGGGAGATGAAACTTGAGCGAACAGATGCATCCGGCAGCGCCCCATCATCTGCCGTTTTTCATTCCCGGCGCCGACGGGTCGGATACCCTGATGGTGGTGATGGGCATTTTCCTCGTGGCTACCGTCTTGTGGGTTGGCACTCTCTATTGGAAGCTGCACAGCCTGCCGGAGCGCATGGCGCACAAGAGCCAGAAGCTTCAATTTGAGATCGTCGCGGTCCTCGGCCTGATATCGCTTTTCACCCACATGCATATCTTCTGGGTCGCCGGCTTGCTGCTGGCACTGATCGATCTGCCGGATTTCGGCACGCCGATGCGCAGCATTGCCGATTCCGTCGAACGCATTGCCGACGCCACGCCGGGCGCGCCCGCTGCCGAACCGGAAGCCGAATCCGGCCCTGCCGGCAGTCCCGACGCCCGCACGCCCGCGAAGCAAGAGGTGCACGACCATGCTTGAGCTGATGATCTGCTCGCTGGTGACAATCCTGCCGGATTACCTCTACCGCCGCTATCGGCAAGGCAAGCGGTTCGGCAAGGAGATCACGTTCTTCTCCGTCTGGTACGAGCTGAGATGGGGCATCACCGGCTGCCTGATGCTCACGATCTCGCTGATCACGATGATCTTCTACTTCCATCCCTCGACAAGCTCCGCGGCGATCTACTTCAGGACCGTACCGATCCTGCCCGAAGGGTCCGGCCGCGTCATCGAGGTCAATGTCGACTTCACCGCGCCGGTGAAGAAAGGCGACGTTCTGTTCCGGCTTGATAGTTCGAAGCAGGAGGCTGCGTTGGAGACCGCCAGGCGAAAGATCGCCGAGGTCGATGCGTCGCTGATCTCGGCGCAGGCCGATGTGGTCAAGGCGGACGCCCAGATCGGGGAGGCGAAAGCCTCATTGCAGCAGGCCAAGGACGAACTCGACGTGAAGAGCGAATTGCAGCGCCGTAATCCCGGCATCGTGCCGCAACGCGACATCGAGAAGCTGCAGGTCCTGGTCGATCAACGGCAGTCCGGCGTCGATGCCGCTAGCGCCACCAAGGAATCTGCGACGCTGCGGGTCTCCACGCTTCTGCCGGCCGAGCGGGCAAGCGCAGAGGCCGCGCAGGCGCAAGCGCAGGTGGATCTCGACAAGACCTTCGTCCGTGCCGGCGTCGATGGCCGTGTCGAGCAATTCCTGGTTCGCCCGGGAGACCTCGTCGCTCAGATCATGCGGCCGGCCGGAGTCCTGATACCGGACGAAGCGGGCCGCAACAGGTTGCAGGCGGGCTTCGGGCAGATCGAGGCCCAGGTGATGAAGCCCGGCATGGTTGCGGAAGCCACGTGTATGTCGAAACCCTGGGTGATCATCCCGCTCGTCGTCACCAGCGTGCAGGATTTCATCGCCGCCGGCCAGTTTCGGGCCACCGAGCTGTTGATCGACCCGCAGAGCCTGCAGAAGCCGGGTTCGATCCTCGTGTTCCTTGAGCCGCTTTACAAGGACGGCCTCGACGGCGTGACACCGGGCAGCAGTTGCATCGTCAATGCCTACACCAGCAACCATGACGTGATTGCCGATCCGAAAACCGGCGTGTTGAAGGGTTTTGCCCTGCACGCCGTCGACGCGACCGCACTCGTTCATGCACTGCTGCTGCGGATCCAGGCTCTGCTGCTGCCGATCCAGACGCTGGTGCTCAGTGGTCATTGACCGGCGCGAACTGGGAGACTGCAGATGAAGCCGGACGGCAAGCTTCGTGCAATCGTGGTGGCGGGCATGATCTTCGCACTGCCGGATCATGCGCTCGCATTCGATCTCGCCGGCGCCTGGGCCACGAGCGCGAACCAATGCGGCAAGGTGTTCGCCCGCAAGGGAAGGGCGAACCAGGTCACGTTCACGAATTTCTCCGGGGTCTATGGCGGCGGCTTCATCGCCGAGGCCGATCGCCTTCGGGGCAAGTTCGAGAACTGCAAGATCAAATCGCGCAAGGATGACAGCAAGGACATCAATATCATCGTGAGTTGCGCTTCGGGGATCATGATGTCCAACGTGCAGTTCTTCCTCAAGGTCGTCGACGACGACACCATTACGCGCGAGTTTCCGGGTATCGAGGGGATGCAGATCTCCTATCATCGCTGCAAACTCTAGCGGAATGCAGCCTTTGACCAATTTCTGCGGCCCGATATATTGAGCGTTGTGAAGCAAAATCCGGTCAACGCCGGATTGACCGAGTAGCGCGCCGTGGATCCCAGCAATTTGCCAAGGTCGTTGCGCATCGCCCTGGTCGCCGGGCTCGTGCTGATGCTCGGAGGTGCCGCTTTGTTGGCATATCGCTGGTATCTTCGGCCGACAACGCTCGCTGTTGCCGTCGGTTCGCTCGATGGCGAGGCGAACAAGCTCGTTTCGGCGATCGCCGGCAGGCTTACTGAGTCGAAGGCGACGGTCCGGCTTCGCCTGGTCCAGACCACGGGGCCGCTCGAGTCTGCCGCTGCGTTCGCGTCCGGAAAGGTCGACCTTGCGGTGGTGCGTGGCGATGTCGGCGACCTGTCACAGGCGCAGGCGGTGATCGTGCTGGCCCATGCCGCCGTCCTGATCGTTGCGCCGCCTGGGGCTTCGATATCCGACGTGACGGAGCTGAAGCGCACGACGCTCGGTGTGATCGGGTTCGACGCCAATCAGAAGCTAATCAAGGTGTTGTCGGACGAGTACGATCTTGCGCGCGCCGGCGTGACGTTCAAGCCGCTTCTGCCCTCGGACGCGCGCCGGGCGCTGGAAACCAAGGAAGTCCGCGCCATCCTGCTCGTGATTCCGCTGACCGAGAAATATCTGTCCCTTCTGCGGGGCGTTCTCCCGCACACATCGCGAACCGGCCCCGTGATGATTGCGATCGAGTCCGCGGGCGCGATTGCTGAAAAAGAGCGAGCCTACGAAAGCTTTGACGTGCCCAAGGGAACATTGCGGGGCTCGCCGCCAATTCCCCCCGATGACCTGACGACGCTGCGGACTTCGTTTTACCTGGTGGCGCAGAAGAAGCTCGGCAACGACCTGATCGGCGACCTGACCCAGTCGATCATGACCGCACGGCACGATCTGCTTGCCGAATTGCCCGGGCTGGCGCAGATCGTGACACCCGACACCGATGCAGACGCCTACATCCCAGTACATCCGGGTGCCGCCGCGTTCTACGAGGGGACCCGGGAGAGCTTTCTCGATCAATGGGGAAATGCGATTTTCCTGGCACCGATGATCGCGGGAGGCCTTGCATCGGTGCTTGCCGCTGCCTGGAAGTTTCTGCGGCCGGTCGAGACACCGAGCCGCCAGGAAGCGCTCGACATGCTTTATGCACTGGGACCTCGGATCCGGGCGGCTGAGCATGTGCCCGAGCTGGAAGAGATAGAGCGCGAGATTGACCAGGTACTGCGGACGCAGCGCAGCCAGCCGGTCGGGGACGACAAGAGCGAGCGTGCTGTCACCGCAGTGAACGTTGCGGCCCATCGGCTCGAAAGTCTGATCCACGATCGCCGTGCCCATCTTGCGTCGCGGCAAGCGGACCAGGTCGGAAGCTGAGCGAACCGGCGCTTTCCTTGATCTCGATCAAAGGGCGGACGTGGCCCGTCGCCGATTCTGTCGACCGTCGTGTCAATGGAGGTGGCCATGTTCCGTTGGGGCAAGACCCTGCTTGCGATCGCGCTGATGTCGGTAACGCCTGTTGCCGCATGGGCGCAGACTGCCGACAAGCCGCCGGCCCAGGCCAGCCAGCCGGCCGCGGCAACAGCGCAGCCGGCGGATCAGCTCCTGAAGCCGGAGCAGCTGGAAGCCCTGGTGGCGCCGATCGCGCTTTATCCGGACTCGCTGCTGGCCAATGTGCTGGCGGCCTCGACCTATCCGCTCGAAGTCGTGCAAGCCGATCGCTGGCTGAAGGAGCGCAAGAGCCTGAAAGGCGATGCGCTGAAAGCCGAGGTCGACAAGCAGGCCTGGGATGACAGCGTGAAGGCACTCGCGAGTACCGCCGACGTGCTCTCGATGATGAGCGACAAGATCGATTGGACGAAGAATCTGGGTGACGCCGTGCTGGCCCAACAGGCCGACGTCATGGATGCGATCCAGCGGCTGCGCAGCAAGGCGCAGGCGAACAACAAGCTGGTGACGACCAAGCAGCAGAAAGTCAGCGTCCAGACCCAGGAGAACAAGCAGGTCATCGTCATCGAGCAGACCGATCCGGACACGGTCTACGTACCTTATTACGATCCTGCCACGGTCTACGGCGCGTGGCCCTATGCTGCATACCCGCCGTATTATTTCGGCTATCCGTCCTATATCGGCGCGGGTGTGATCGCGGCCGGCCTTGCCTTCGGCGCCGGATGGGCGATCGGGCGCTGGGGCAATTATTGGGGCGGCGGCTGCAACTGGGGCAATCGCAACGTCTATGTGAACCATTTCAACAGAACCAACAATATTGCCAACGGCTGGCAGCACAATTCCGCGCATCGCCAGGGCGTACGCTACAACAACAGCAGCGTCCAGCAGCGCTTCGGCGGCAACAACAATCGTGCCGGCGTCAGCGACCGGATGAACTATCGCGGCCGCGACGGTCAGCAGGTTCTCAACCCGGGCGGCGATCGCGCGGGTGGCGCAGATCGGGCAGGAGACCGCGGCGGAGACCGTGCGGGTGATCGCGCTGGAGATCGTGGAGGAGACCGCGCCGGCGATCGCGCCAGAGGTGGCGACCGTGCCAGTGCGGGCGATCGTGCCAAAGGTGGCGACCGCGCCGGTGCCGGCAACAAGGCCAAGGGCGGCGGCGATCGCGCAAAGGCCGCCAACCGTGGCAATTCCGGTAACCGCGCCGCTTCGGCTAATCGCGGTGGCGGCGGCAGTCGCGGCGGCGCCATGAACGTGTCGTCGGGACGGGCAGCCGCGGCGGCATCGGCGCGCGGGCGATCGAGCATGGCCAGCATGCCGCGCGGTGGCGGCGCAAGCTTCGCCGGCCGCGGTGGTGGCGGTGGCTTCCATGGTGGCGGCGGTGGCGGTTTCCGAGGCGGAGGAGGTGGTGGTGGCTTCCGCGGCGGCGGCGGCGGCGGACGGCGCTCCGACATCGCGCTCAAGCACGATATCGAACTGCTTGGATATCTCGCCAACGGCCTCGGCTATTACCGCTTCAGCTATCTCGGCAACAACAAGGCCTATGTCGGCGTGATGGCGCAGGAGGTCGAGCAAGTGATGCCAGCGGCAGTGACACGCGGCGCCGACGGCTATCTCAGGGTCTATTACGACAAGCTTGGTCTCAAGTTCCGCAGCTACCACGACTGGCTTGCCGCTGGTGCGAAGATTCCATCCCCGTCGGAGGCTTCACGATGACAGGCACTTCGTACTTGCGATTGGGTCGCCTGGCTTGGATCAGCGTCGCGGCGGCGGCAGCATTCGCTTTGCTAATTTCTCCGGTTCGCGCCCAGCAGGGCTTCCCCAATCCGGAAGATGCGTCGTCCGCCCTGGCGGCCGCCGTCAAGGCCGGCACGAGCCGCGCCATGCTGAAGGTGCTGGGCCGCGATGCTGCCGACATCATCGAGTCCGGCGACGATGTCGCCGACGCCAATGCGCGTGAGCATTTCCTTTCGGCCTACGACGCCAGGCATTCGATCAAGGCCGACGGCAACAAGAAGGCCACCCTGATTCTGGGGCCGGACGATTTCCCGTTCCCGATTCCCCTCGTCAACAATAACGACGGCTGGAGCTTTGACGCGGCTGCAGGGCGTCGCGAAATCCTCTATCGCAGGATTGGCCGCAACGAGCTTGCCGCGATCCAGACCTGTCTCGCCTATGTCGACGCGCAGAATGAATATGCCGAGAAGGATCGCGGTGAGGGGGTGGGCACCTATGCCCAACGCATCGTCAGCAGGCCGGGCAAGACCGACGGATTGTTCTGGCGCGACGACAAGGATCCGAGTCCGCTCGGTGAGCTGGCTGCCCAGGCCGCGGCGGAAGGCTACAAGGTCGGCGAGCAGGCCGAGCCCTACCACGGATACTATTATCGGATCCTGAAGGCGCAGGGCTCCGATGCCCCGGGCGGCGCGCTGAACTATGTGGTGAAGGGCAAGATGATCGGCGGATTTGCACTGGTCGCGTGGCCCGCCGAGTACGGCAATTCCGGCGTGATGACGTTCCTGGTCAACCACGCAGGCACTGTCTATCAGAAGGATCTCGGCCCTCGTACCGATTTCCTGGCCAAGCGCATGATCGTTTTTGATCCGGATCACACCTGGAAGAAAGTCGACCCTACAAATCCCTGAGCGAAGAGGGGCTGCAATGATGCGAGGCATCCGTCCCGTCATACTGGCTCTTGTGGTGATGGTGTTGTCGGTCACGCCATGCTCCGCACAGGCGATCGGTCATGTCCAGGTCAAGTTCGTGAAGGCGGCTCTCGTCGTGGGTGGTGGCGGCGGGAGCGGCACGCTCATCTACCGCGGGCGGCACTATCGGTTCATCGTGTCCGGCTTCAGCCTCGGCATAACCGCGGGCGCGTCCGTGACCTGGCTGGAAGGCACTGCCACAGGCATCAGGGAGGTCAACGATTTCGCCGGCAGCTATACGCTGGTCGGAGGAGGCGGCGCATGGGCGGCCGGCGTGGGCGGCGTGAGCATGCGAAATGAACACGGCGTTCTGCTCATGCTCAAAGGGCCGAAAGCAGGACTGGAATTTGCGGCAAATCTGGGCGGGTTAACGATTTCGCTGCGGTGAACTCAGGTTCCATGTCTCAATCTTGATTTAGCCGATAAGGTGCGGCAGCTCGGGGATCGGCAGCTTGCCGATGAAAGGCACTTCGACGTGAGATCGTAGAACCCGAGCGAAGTCTGGTAGGTTTTCAGTTTCCGCGCCTCCAGCCAAACCTTGCTTGACCCGCCCTGCTAAGCCACGACGCACTTTGTGCGCGTTGTCTTCACGATAGAGTTGTCCGACCAGACCGCGAAGCTTCCTCCAGGCCGAACGCAATGTAACATGTCGCCTGGCTGTGGGTTCTCGACGGCCAGGCACGCGCAAGCCGTCGGGTTACCACGCGTTGGCGGTTACGGACCACGGCCGAGAGGTTGAAGCAATGCAGCGGCTCCCACACTCTGAGCTGAAAAAATTTCGCAGCTTCAGCTTGGGCATCTCGGCTAACGCGTCAAGCCGCAGTCCATAACCAATTCGAATTGAATCTGCATGAATTTTCGATTGGACCGGGGGGCGTGGTTAGCCCATTTTCGCGGCCGAATGCGATTTCATAAGCTCCAGCGCTTTGACGGAAGAACTGGGAGTTGTTTGGAAACGTCATGAGCGAATGAATCGCTCCACCGATTTAGACAGATGACTAAAACAAGCCACTTAGGAGTGGCGAACGGAGGGCTCGCCATGGAGACGCTGGACTTTACCGGCCGAAACGTTCTGGTCGTGGGCGGCTCGAGCGGGATCGGCAACGGGATCGCCCAGGCGTTCCGGGCGCGCGGCGCCGCTGTCACTGTCTGGGGGACGCGGAAATCAGCGCAGGACTATGCCACGTCAGAGGGATCCGACCTGACGGGGCTCGCCTATGAACAAGTCGACGTGTCCGATGAGCGCTCGATCGAGGCGGCCGCCGGTTTCACCGAACTCGACGTCCTCGTGCTGTGCCAGGGCGTTGTTCGCTACGAGCGCGCGGAATTCAAGATGCCCGGGTTTCGTGAGGTTCTTGAAGTGAATCTGATGAGCTTGATGGCCTGCGCCGACAAGTTTCATGACGCGCTGACGGCGGCCAAGGGGGCGCTGATCATCGTTAGCTCGATCGCGGCGTTCCGCTCCACCATGGGTAACCCCGCCTACAACGCGTCGAAGACGGGCGCGTATGGATTGACGCGCACGCTTGCCGAAGCCTGGGCGCGCGACGGCATAAGGGTCAACGGCATTGCGCCGGGGCTCGTCGATACCAAGTTGACAAAGGCGACCACGGATAATCCGAAAAGACTCTCCGCCAGCTTGAGGAAGATTCCGCTCGGCCGCCTCGGTATGCCCGCGGACATGGCCGGCGTTGCGCTATTTCTCGCCTCGGACCTGTCCGCCTACGTGCTCGGCCAGACAATCATCGTCGACGGTGGGCTCATTCTCGGAGGCTAACGCCGCTTTGAGATCTGGACGGCGGCGGCGTGTGAACACACCGCCGCGCTTTATCGTGAAGAGGCAGGCTACGCCCGGGCGAACGGATCGCGCGCGTGGAGGGATAGATGATTCAACCGAACTGGCGCGAACTGGTCGATTTCGACAAGCTTACTGCATGGATGGACGGGTTGGGCCTGGAATCCGGTCCAATTGTAGACGCCGTGCCGCTTGCTGGCGGGACGCAGAACATACTGCTGCGGTTCAAGCGCGGTGGGCGCACGTTCGTGCTGCGGCGGCCGCCGAGTCATCCGCGCATGGACGGCAATTTCACCAACAGGCGCGAGGCGCGCATGCTCGGCGCGCTTGCCAACACGGACGTCCCGCATCCTCGCCTGATCGCGGCTTGCGACACGCCAGACGTGCTCGGCGGCACCTTCTACCTGATGGAGTCGATCGACGGATTCAACGCCGGTATGGCCTTGCCCCAGCCTTTCTCGGAGTCTGCAGATCTGCGGCGGCAGATGGGCTTTTCGATCATCGACGCGCTGCTTTCGCTTGGCTGCGTCGATCACGTCGCTGTCGGGCTCGGCGATTTCGGCAAGCTCGACGGGTTTCTGGAGCGTCAAACTCCACGCTGGCGTGCCCAGCTCGAAAGCTATCGCGAATATGACGGCTGGCCCGGGCCACAATCGCTGAAGCATGTGGATGAAATCGGCAAATGGCTGAGCGAGAATCAACCAAAATCGTTTCAGCCGGGCATCCTGCATGGCGACTATCACCTGTCCAACGTTCTCTACCGCTCCGACGTGCCGCAAGTCGCTGCGATCGTCGATTGGGAGCTGGCGACGATCGGAGACCCGTTGGTCGATCTCGGTTGGATCATGGCGACTTGGCCTGATCCGGAAGGCCGGGGAACCTCCGGCACCCGCGTGAAGCCGTGGGGCGGATTTCCTGTGATAGGAGAATTGATCGAGTACTACGGAAAACATACCGCACGCGATGTTTCGAACATCGCCTGGTATGGCGTCCTGGGGTGCTACAAGCTCGGCCTCATTCTGGAAGGCACATTCGCGCGCGCCTGCGCCGGCAAGGCGCCGGTCGAGACGGGGGAGCGCCTGCACAACTCCTGCGTTGCACTGCTGGAACGCGCTGTCGGGATGATCGAGCGTCGTTGAAGTATGATTGCCGACGTCGCCTTCATATTGCGTTCCACCATCTCCAACGCAGCCAACGTGCAGCTACAGCTGAATAGCCGTTCCACGTGCCGGCGGTTACGGACCAAGGCTTAGAGCGTTGGAGCGATGCAGCGGTTCTCACGGTCTGAGCTGAAAAGAAACTCGCAGCTTCAGGATAGGCATCTCAGTCGGCATGTCACGCCGCGGTCGATAACCAATTCGAATTGAATCTGCATGAATTTTCGATTGGACCGGGGGCGCGTGGTTAGCCCATTTTCGTGGCCGAACGCGATTTCATAAAGCTCCAGCGCTTTGACGGGAAGAACCGGCAGTTGCTTGGAGACTTCATTAGCGAATGAATCGTTCGGATCGCCACCCGAGCGGCAGAGATACTCGGATGGCGCCGGTCATATACGAGGCTCAACGCGTTCGAGACAGGCGCGAACGGGAGGAATTTCATGGGAAGGATCAGCGGCGGCGCCGCACTCGCGCAAACGCTTCGCGCGCTTGATGTGACCGAGGTCTTCACGCTCCACGGCGGCCATCTCGACGCCTTTCTCGTCGCCTGCCCGGACGCCGGCATCCGGCTGACCGACATGCGCAACGAGGCCTCCGCAGGCCACGCCGCCGAGGCCTACGGGCGCGCCACGGAAAAACTAGGCGTCGCCGTCATCACCGCCGGCCCCGGCTTCACCAATGCGCTGACGGCGGTCGCGAGCGCCTGGCTCGACGCCTCGCCCGTGCTGTTCATCGCCGGCTCGCCGCCGTTGCGCGAGGTCGCGACCAATCCGCTGCAGGGCGGGTTCGATCAGGTCGCCATGGCGGCGCCGGTGACGAAATGGGCGCATCGCATCACCCATGCCGACCGCATTCCCGACCTCGTCGACAAGGCTGCTCGCATGGCGCTGTCGGGCAGGCCCGGACCGGTGTTTCTCGAAGTGCCGATCGACGTGATGTTTGCGCCGGTCGAAAGCGATCGCCTCGTCTTTCCAGAGCCATATGCGCTCACAAGGCCCTCCGCGCCGGCCGACGCAATCGACCGTCTGCTCGACATGCTCGCGCGGGCCGAACGGCCGGTGATCATCGCCGGCGGCGGCGCGATTTCGGCCGCCTGCGCGGTGCGGCTCAAAACCTTTGCCGCGCGGACAAAGATTCCCGTCGCCGTCAACGGCAAGGCGCTCGGCGTCTTGGCCGCTGATCATCCGCAGAACGTCGGCATGGTAGGCGTGCTGGCGACGACCGCGACGATCGCGAAGCAGAAGCCTGACGTGGTGCTGCAACTCGGCGCGCGCGCCGGCCTGTTTCTCGGCGGGCGCAGCGGCACCATCGTGCCGCACGACGCCAAGCTCGCGCAGATCGACATCGACGGTGCGGAGATCGGCCGCTTGAAAGCCGCCGACCTCGGCATCGTCGCCGATTGCGGCGAAGCGCTCGCGGTCATGCTCGATCGCGCGGACAAACGCGAGTGGCGCGCTCGCGACGAATGGACGGACCTTCTGAGGAAGTGCGGAAGCGCGGCGATCACGTCCTTCAGGGACGCCCCGCATGAAACGCAACCGGGCCTGCTCCATCCCTTCCACGCCGCGCGGGCTGTGGCGGAAGCGCTGACACCCGACACGGCGGTCGTCCTGGACGGCGGCGAGGCGCCTTCGTGGGTCCGGCCGTTCCTGAAATCGCCAGGTCCGGGTCTTGCGCTTGGCAACGGTTATCTCGGCTGTCTCGGCATCGGCCAGGGTTTCGCCATCGGTCTCGCGCGCGCACGGCCCAGCAAGCCCGTGGCGTTGGTCATTGGCGACGGTTCCGCCGGCTTCAACATCGCCGAATTCGACACGATGGCGCGCCATCGCTTACCGATCGTTACCATCATCTACAACAACGCCTGCTGGGGCATGTCGCAGCACGGGCAGGAGATCATCTACGGCCGCCAGCATCTGGCGGCGGTGAAACTCGCGGCGTCCGACTACCACCTGGTCGCGCAGGGGTTCGGCTGCGGCGGCGAGAAGGTCACGCGCTACGAGGACATCGGGCCGGCGGTTCGCCGTGCGCAGGCGACGGGTCTGCCCGCCTGCATCAACCTCCTCATCGATCCCGATATCGTGCATCCCGTGACGACGGCGATGATGGGCGCGATGAAGTCCAACAAGGAGATCGCCATTCCCTATTACGAGAACATCCCGGGGGCGAAATAGCGCCCATGCAGAATCAGCGCGACGGCGTGATCATCAACACCGGGGATCTGGTTGCAGATAACGCGACGCATGCCAAGAGATCGCGTGTCGCGGGGCGATAGGGAGAGAGACAGATGAAAGCAGTCGTGCGTCGCGGCAAGTCGTTGATGCAGGCCGAAGTAGGTGACGTCACGCCGTCATCCGGTCAGGTTCTGGTGAAGACTTTGGCCTGCGGCATCTGCGGGTCCGATCTGCATGCCGTGCATCACCTGGACAAGATAGTGGAGATGGGACGGCGGGCCGGCGGCGCTTCGGCGATCGATCTCACCTGCGATCTGGTGATGGGACATGAATTCTGCGCCGAGATTCTCGATCATGGCCCGGACACAAGGAAGACATTGAAGGCGGGAACGCGCGTCGTGTCTGTTCCCTACGCGATCGGCCCGAAGGGGATGGAGGTGATCGGCTATTCCACGCGCTTCCCCGGCGGTTTCGCAGAACAGATGGTGCTGACCGAGGCGATGCTGCTGGAAGTGCCGAACGGTCTTTCATCCGAATATGCCGCCATGGTCGAACCGATGGCGGTGGGGGCGCATGCGGTCGCGGCCGCCGATCTGTCGGAGCGCCCGCCGGCGCTGGTGCTTGGCTGCGGCCCGGTGGGACTGGCGGTGATCGCCGCTCTGAAGCGCAGGGGCGCCGGCCCGGTGATCGCCGCCGATTATTCCGCGAAGCGGCGCGCCATCGCCGAGCGGCTAGGCGCCGACATCATCGTCGATCCCGCGACGTCTTCGCCGCATGCCCATTGGACCGCATTCGACGTGCCGGGGACCCTGGCGGAGCTCGGCGCGGCGCGAACGACGCGCCGCGATATTCGCACCGCTCTGGTGTTCGAATGCGTGGGCGCGCCCGGGATGCTGCAGGCGATCATCGAGCAGACGCCGCCACAGTCGCAGATCGTCGTAGTCGGCGTCTGCATGGAGGAAGATAAGATCTTTCCCGCGCTTGCGATCAGCAAGCAATTGCACATCCGCTTCGTGTTGGGCTACACGCCGGATGAATTCGCCGCGACTCTGCGCGATATCGCTGACGGCATTGTCGATGTCGCGCCGCTGTATTCGGGCACGGTCGGGCTGTCCGGAGTGGCCGCAGCTTTCGAAGCGCTTGCTTCGCCCGAAGGCAGCATCAAAATCATCGTCGATCCGCAGAAGGCCTGAGTTCTTCAGCCGCGCTTCTGTCTCAAGACATGTGAAAATGGACAAAATCATGCGTGACTACAGAGAACTCAGCCGGTCAATTACAGGTTTGACGGTCCTGGTGACGGGGGCTGCAAGCGGCATGGGGCGGGCAACCGCGCGTCTGTTCGCGGTTGAAGGCGCAAATGTCGCTGTTACCGATTACTCGGCGGCTGGCGCGGACGAAGTCGCGCGTGAGCTCGCAAGCAAGGGATACAATGCCAAGGCGTGGAAACTCGACGTCGCGGACGGCGGTGAAATTAGAACCGTAGTAGATGAGGCGGCCAATCATTTTGGCGGTGTTGATATCGTCATCAACAATGCAGGCGTTTCCGGCGCAATGGCGATCGATGCGCCGGGCTACGAAGATCAGTGGGACAGGAAACTGGCAATCCTGCTCACCGCACATCAGCGGATCGTGAGAGCGTCGCTTCCCTATCTGCGCAAATCCAAATCTCCGCGAATCGTAAACATTGCCTCGACCGAGGCGCTCGGTGCCACGGCGCTTCAGAGCGCATACTCCGCCGCAAAAGGCGGTGTCGTCGCCCTTACGCGCTCGCTCGCGGTCGAACTTGGCCGCGAAGGAATTACGGTCAACTGCATCTGCCCCGGCCCAATCACAACCGGCATGACGCAGCGGATCAGCGACGAGCACAAAGCGACCTACGCAAGACGGAGAACCGCGCTTGGTCGCTACGGCGCCCCGGAGGAAGTTGCCCATATGACCCTCAGTCTTTGCTTGCCGGCGGCTTCGTTTCTGACCGGCGCAATCATTCCTGTTGATGGCGGACTGATGGCCCGCAACGGCTGATCCTTCACTGAGCATCTGCATGGGGCGCGAGTGGCACGCGGCCCATGATCATGGAAAGATGGCCGTCTGCGCGGCTCATCAACCAAGCTCTCACATCAGGTTTGTCAACCAGAGTTCGCTATGGTGGCGGATGCGATGGTTGCAGCTTTCGCTGCACGCCAGAACGCTTCGGCAGCCGGCCTTGCCGGTTGCACACCGCGCGCGAGCACGAGCGTGGTCGCGACATCCATGCCCTCGATATCCCGCGCAACCATGCGGTCATTGGCGCGTGCGGGCTGATCGTCGAACCAGCCGAGCGTCACAGCGGACATACGCATCAGCGCGCCATATCTCTCCACTGCCAAGGCATTGCCTTCGGGCGGTCGGACCAGAATGGCCCGCGCCTGCGTGAATTTTTGGATCACTGCTTCAGATAGCGAGACGCCGTGCGAACGATTGATGATCGCGATTCTTTCGTCGGCGAGCCTTGCGGGCGGGATCGATGCAAGCCCTGCAAGCGGGCCCTCCTGCGGCGTCAGCAGGCGCAAAGCCCGGCGGCGCAGTACGAGACGCTCGATGCCCTCTGACGGTATCTCGTCGGTGAACATCGATTGCTGGCTGGGGGTCGCCTCGTGTTCGAGCACGATCGCGAGCTCGAGCCGCTTTTGCTGCAGGTCTTCGTAGATCGCGCGCTGCGTGCGCACAGAAATGCGGGTGGGGATATCCGGATTGTCGCGTAGATGTCCGTCGGTCAGCGCAATGCGTTCGGCGATGATCGCGGTGTAATAAGTTGCACCGATCAAAAGCTGGTTGGCGCTGATGTCGCCCGCCATGCGCCGCGCGAATTCGGTTTCGGTAACGATCCGCCGCGCATTTCCCAGAAATAGGCTGCCTTGTGCCGTCAATTCGACCCGCCGACTTGTGCGGGTGAATAAGTCGAAGCCGAGCCGCCGTTCGAATTCCTTGATCAGCGCCGACAAGGCGGGCTGCGACATGTTCATGACTGCCGCCGCCCGTCCGAACGATCCGTGTTCGGCGACCGCCAAAAAGCAGCGATAGGGTTTGGCGTCGAGATCCATGTGCTCCTTATTGATAGGAAGACTGGATCGATCTGTCAAAACTAATCTATTGGACCGCTCCCGGTATCGTCGAGCAAATAGCTCCGGATCACAATTGTTATGGCCAATCCGGCGCTGGCGTCGATAATGGGAGAGAAAAATTGGATTTCGATCATTCTGAAAAAGTTAAGGAGCTGATCGCGCACCTCAAGCGCTTCATGGACGCCCACATCTATCCGGCCGAACAGGCCCGCTACGACTGGACCTCCGACCACAAGAACCTCTGGAAGTACTGGCCGGGCGTTGACGACCTCAAGGCGAAGGCAAGGGCTGAGGGCCTTTGGAACCTGTTTCTGCCGCATGAATACGGCGACTACAGTCCGGGCCTCACCAATCTCGAATACGCCCCGCTCGCCGAAATCATGGGTCGCGTTCCGTGGTCGTCGGAAGTCTTCAACTGCGCCGCGCCTGACACCGGCAACATCGAAGTGTTAGCAAAGTTCGGTTCGGAGGCGCAGAAGAAGCAATGGCTCGTGCCGCTGCTCGCCGGCGAAATTCGCTCGGCTTACCTCATGACCGAGCCGCAGGTCGCCTCTTCCGACGCCACCAATCTGGAAACGTCGATCAAGGCCGATGGCGACGATTACGTCATCAATGGCCGCAAGTGGTGGATTTCCGGCATCATGGACCCGCGCTGCAAGTTGCTGCTGCTGATGGGCAAGTCCAACCCGGAAAACAGCCGCCACACTCAGCATTCCACGATCATCATTCCGCGTGAAACACCCGGCATTCACATCGTGCGGAATCAGACCGTATTCGGCAGCATGAACTCTCCCGGCGGCGAGGCGGAACTGCGTCTGGAGAACGTGCGCGTTCCGAAGTCCAACATGATTCTGGGCGCGGGCCGCGGCTTTGAAATCGCGCAGGGACGTCTTGGCCCGGGCCGCATCCATCACTGCATGCGCTCAATCGGCCAGGCGCAGCGCGCGCTGGAGATCATGGCGAAGCGGGTCGAAAGCCGCGTTGCCTTCGGCAAGAAACTTTCGGACCAAAGCAGCATCCGTCAGGACGTTGCCCGCTCCTGGTGCGAGATCGAGCAGGCGCGCTTGCTCACGCTGAAAGCCGCCGACGCCATGGACAAATATGGCAACAAGGTCGCGCGCGATCTGATCGCCGCCATCAAGGTGATCGCACCGCAAATGGCCCAGACCGTCACCGACCGCGCGATCCAGTCGCACGGCGGCATGGGCGTCAGCTCCGACACGCCGATCGCTGCTTTCTTCACCCTGAACCGCATGCTGCGCATCGCCGACGGTCCGGACGAAGTGCACATGTCGCAACTCGGCAAACTGAAGATCAAGGAATTCAACGAGGCATAGGTTGGAGCGACACCTGGCGCGTCACACTTCAAGCGAAGAAATCCGATGACGACCGATCAGCAAGGCCAAGTTTGGCTGGGTGAAGCGCAAATTGTTGGACGCTCGATGTCACCCTCTTGCGGCTGGGTGCGGCCGCAAGACGGAGACGGGCGTCCGGAATGAGCGGATGAGGCTCCGCAGAGCAGTATCCGAACGACGAAAGGCGAGGAGGAAGAATGACTGGTGCGACGATCAGCGACCCGCCGGGTCTCATCAACCAGAGCCCGGGCTTCGATCCGCAAGCGTTGCGCGCCAAGTATCTGGCCGAGCGGGACAAGCGTTTGCGCATCGACGGCATCGCCCAGTATCAGGAGATTACGGGAAAATTCGCGCGGTTCGGGGACGACCCTTATGTGTCCCCCGGCTTCACTCGCGTGCCGCTCAGCGATGAGGCCGACGTCGTTGTCATCGGGGGCGGCTTCGGCGGCCTTCTGGCCGGAGCGCGGCTGCGCGACGCAGGCGTCAGGGACATCCGCATCATCGAGAAGGGCGGCGATTTCGGCGGCACCTGGTACTGGAACCGCTATCCCGGCGCGGCGTGCGATATCGAAAGCTATGTCTATCTCCCACTCCTCGAAGAGACCGGCTTTGTCCCGACCGAGAAGTATGTCTGCGGTCCTGAGATCCTGGAACACCACCGACGAATCGGGCGCCACTACGATCTGTACAAGGGGGCTTTGTTCCAAACCGAAGTCACCAGCATGCATTGGGACGAACAGGCGGACCGATGGATCGTGCGCACCAACCGCGGCGATGCGATCCGAAGCCGGTTCCTGGCACTCGCGAGCGGACCGCTTCATCGCCCCAAACTGCCGGGTGTTCCCGGACTCGAAACCTTCAATGGCAAGGTCTTCCACACCAGCCGCTGGGACTACGAGTACACCGGCGGTAGTGAGAGGGGCGCCCTTGCTGGACTCGGCGACAAGCGGGTGGGGATCATCGGAACGGGCGCCACGGCGGTCCAATGCGTTCCTCATCTCGGGGCGGCCGCCAAGCACCTCTATGTGTTTCAGCGCACGCCATCGTCGGTCGATGTGCGCAACAACCAACCGACCGACCCTGCTTGGGTCGCCGGCCTTGAGGCAGGCTGGCAGAAGCGGCGGATGGACAACTTCAACATCCTGACGTCTGGCGGCCACCAGGACGAGGATCTTGTCAACGATGGCTGGACCGACATCATCCGCAACATTCTGCTCATGGTACGCACCTCAAGCGATGTTGCGCGCGCGCCGGCGGAAATGGCCGAACACACCCAGCTGGCCGACTTCAAGAAGATGGAACAGATCCGGGCACGCGTGGACGCTATCGTGCAGGATCCGCAGACGGCGGAGGCATTGAAGCCTTACTACAATCAGTTTTGTAAGCGCCCCTGCTTCCACGACGACTACCTACCAACCTTCAATCGACCCAATGTGACATTGGTCGATACCCGTGGGCGCGGAATCGAGCGCATCACTGAAGGCGGAGTGGTGGTTGACGACAAGGAATATGGCGTCGACTGCCTGATCTTTGCGACCGGGTTCGAGGTGGGGACCTCGTACACGCGACGCGCCGGCTTCGAATTATACGGCGGAGACGGAACCAGCTTGACGGACTACTGGTCCAACGGCGTTCGGACCCTGCACGGCATGCATGTCCGAGGCTTCCCGAACTGCTTCATCATGAGCATCGCGCAGGCCGCTCTGGCCGCCAGCTACCCGCACATGCTCAACGAGCAGGCCAAACACATCGCCCACATCGTGACACATGCTCGCGATCGCCAGGCGACGCGCGTGGAGGCCAGCGCCGAGGCGGAGGAGGCGTGGATCGAGAAAGTGAAGTCGCTGGCCCGCCTCCGCCAGAAGTTCCAGGAGGAATGCACGCCCGGTTACTACAACAACGAAGGAAGGCCCAATCCGGTGGCGATGCAGAACAGCCCCTATGGGGCAGGGCCGGTGGCCTTCATCAAGGTCTTGGAGGCGTGGCGTGAGGAAGGCGGGCTCCAGGGTCTTGAGGTGAGCTGAAGCGCGTTGCGCCGACAGCAACCCAGACAGGCTGCGTACGATTGTCAGCAGCACAACAACGAGGATCCACATGGAGCTTTCCGGAAAACTGGCTTTCATCACCGGCGCTGCAAGCGGCATTGGTCTTGCGCTCACGCGTGAATGCGTTGCGCACGGGATGAAGGTCATCATGACTGACGTCGAAACCCCGGTCTTGGAAAGGGCTGCGGATGAGCTTTCCGCCGGCGGTTTCGACGTCGTCGCCCGGCAACTCGATGTGACCAACCGCGTGCAATACGAAGCCGTCGCTGCCGAGACCCTGGAGCAATTCGGCGCGCCCTACGCGCTCTTCAACAACGCCGGCGTCGCCTGGGGCGCGGCGGCGTCGACTGCGAAGATCGAAGATTGGACCTGGCTGATCAACGTCAACATCCTGGGTGTCGCCAACGGACTGACGCTTCTCTTGCCCGCGATGATTTCGGCGAGGCACGGCGGATATGTCGTGAACACCGGCTCGATCACCGGTCTGATGACTTGCCCCGATGGCGCGGCAATCTACTCCATGACCAAGCACGCCGTCGTGGCCATGTCGGAAACACTTGCCCACGAACTGCGCGATCACGACATCCACGTCACGGTCATTTGTCCGGGCGCGGTGGCGACGTCGATATCCCATGCCGACCGGAACAGGCCGGCCGGGGCGCTCGGCGCCGGCCTCACGGAGCCGCGGGAAGGTACGCGCGAACGAACGCGTGAGTACCTTTCGCGCGGTCTGCCGCCCGCGGAGATCGCGCGGCGCACATTCGCGGCGATGCAGGAGAAGCGCTTCTACATGATCTCGCACCACGAGTACCGGGGGGCTGTCGAGATGCGCTGCGCCCAGATCCTGAACGCCATGCAGGGCGAGCCCGACACCGACAAGGAGTCCCTGGCCGCCGCCAGAGCCGCCAGGCCGATGACGCCGTTGCTCTGAAGGAGCCGCGGCGTGGGCCCAGGCGGCTCGGATTGTACGCCGGTGCGAGCCGGCATCGAACGGCCGGTCAACAGGCAGCTTCGGCGTGGGTACCATCGTGTCAGAGCGCGCAATCCATAACCAATTTGGATTGAGTTTGCATGAATTTTCGATTGGACCGTTGGTCGTCCTTAGCCCCATCTTTGTGGTCGAGCGTGATCTGAAGGGAAGCGCCATGCCGTGGGGCTTCGAAGCAGATCTGGAGTCTCAGAAAGAATTGAATTGGCGCTTTCGCAAGGGAGAAGGTCGAGTTGCACGACGGTTCCGTGGCTTCCCTACGAGACAGAGAATCCCAAGCGATCGCATGAGGGAGGCCGTGTCTCACACGTTGTGAGCTCGACGGCTCTCATTCGAGAGAACAAAGCGCAACGCATCGACGGGGCGCATCAACAAAACGATACGGGGAAGCGACATGAAGGTGAATGTCTTGATTTGGGTGTGCGCGCTCGTGGCTTTCAGCGTCGCCGCTGAGCCTGCAGTTGCGCAGAAGGCCTACGATCCCGGCGCCTCGGACACCGTAATCAGGATCGGAAATACGGTCGCGTATAGCGGGCCGGCGTCCGCCTACGGTACACTCGGCAAGGCCGATGCAGCCTATTTCGAGATGGTCAATGCGCACGGCGGTATCAACGGGCGAAAGATCGAATTCATTTCGCGTGACGACGCGTTTAGTCCACCGAAGACCGTCGAGCAGACGCGCCGCCTCGTCGAGGAGGATCGCGTGCTATTCATGTTCAATTCGCTTGGAACGGCGCCGAACAGCGCGGTCCAGAAATACCTGAACGGCGCGAAGGTACCTCAGCTTTTCATCGCTGCGGGGGGCCGCAAGTTCACCGACATAGCGAATTTCCCGTGGACAATGGCTTTCCAGCCCAACTTCAATATCGAAGCGAAGATCTACGCCAAATTCATTCTCAGCAATTATCCGGACGCAAAGATTGCCGTGCTGTATCAGAGCGACGATCTCGGCAAGGACTATCTGGCGGGCCTCAAGGAGGGTCTCGGCGAGCGGGCAGGCACGATGGTCGTTGGCGAAGCCGCCTATCAGATCACCGACGCGACGATCGATTCCCAGATGGTCGCGTTGAAGGCGACGGGTGCGAACGTGTTCTTCAGTGCCTCGACGCCGAAATTCGCCGCACAGGCCATTCGGAAAGCCGCCGAACTGGGCTGGAAGCCCGTGCACATTCTCACCGGGGGCGTCAGTTCGGTGGGCGCGGTGCTGAGACCCGCGGGCCTCGATAACTCCATCGGAGTCATCACCGCAACGGCATCGAAGGATCCCACGGACCCGAAATGGCATGACGATCCGGGCTATCTCGCCTGGGCCGCCTGGATGAAAAAATACTATCCGGAGGGTGACATGTCGGACGCCTTGAATGTCGGAGCCTACACCGTCAGCGAAACGATCGTGCAGGTGCTCACTCAGGCCGGCGACAATCTCACGCGCGCCAACGTCATGAAGCAGGCGCTGAATCTGGACTTCAAACCGTCGATGACGTTGCCGGGTATTCGGGTGAAGACAAGCCCGACCCAATCCGCGCCCGTGACCTCGATGCAGCTTCAACGCTTCGACGGAAAACAATGGGTATTGTTCGGCGACATCATCAGCCAATGACCCATTCCGAGCTTTATCCGGACCGGGGGACCGATGATGGCGGTTCCCAGGAAAAATTGTGAAGGACAGTGCATCGATGGGCACAATGTGGATCGGCGATCGTGAGTTCGATGCCGCTGAAATGACGCGACGGATTTCCCAGGCGGCGACGGGCTTTCGAAGCCTCGGCGTCGTTCCCGGTGATTGCGTCGCGCTATGCCTACGCAACGACATTCCGTTTTTTGAGGCCGGCGTGGGGGCAGGCCAGATCGGAGCCTTTCGCGTCGCCGTCAACTGGCACTATACGCTGGATGAATTTCAATACCTGATGATCGATTCCGGGGCGAAGGTTCTTGTCATCCATGCAGATCTGTTCAAGCCGCTGCGAGCGGGCGTACCGGATGGCGTAACGGTGATTGTCGTCCCGGTGCCGGATGAAATCCGCAGCGCCTACGGGCTCGACGACGAGATGACGGAGATGCCGGAAGGCGCCTTGAACTGGGAGACATGGCGGGAGAGTTTTGCCGTTGACGTGACGCCGCCGGCCGAGATTCCGAGCACGATCATCTACACGTCCGGGACGACGGGGCGACCCAAGGGTGTCAAGCGAACGATACCGACCCCCGAGCAGAGCGCCGTCCACTCCGGCATGCTGGCTCGTTCTTACGGGTTTACCGAGCTTCTCGATCGCCCGTCCGAGATCGTCACCGCCATCGTCGGTCCGGTCTATCACGCGGCTCCGAACGCGCATGCCAATTTTTCGTTCAAGTCGGGCGCGAATATCGTGGTCACCCCACGCTTCGATCCCGAGGATCTGCTTCGCCTTATCGAAAAGCGCCGCATCACCCATCTGAACATGGTGCCGATCATGTTCAACCGGTTGCTCAAGCTGCCGTACGACGTGCGCACCAAATACGATCTCTCGTCGCTACGCTTCGTCGCCCATGCCGCGGCACCCTGCGCACCGGACGTCAAGCGCGCCATGATCGACTGGTGGGGACCGATCATCAACGAATACTACGGTGCGACCGAGACCGGCAACGTGACCTTCTGCACGACCGACGAATGGATCGCTCATCCGGGCACTGTCGGCCGGGCCATCCCTGGTGCCGAAATCCGCATTCTCGATGCGTCGGGCAAGGAGGTGCCGCGTGGCACGGCCGGCGTGGTCGCGATGAGGCTCCGGGGGCTTGCCGATTTCACCTATCACGGCGACGATTCAAAGCGTCGCGCCGCCGAGATTGGTGGCCTGATCACGCCTGGCGACATTGGTTATCTCGACGATGAGGGATTTCTGTTCCTGTGTGACCGCGCCAACGACATGATTATCTCGGGTGGCGTCAATATCTATCCGGCGGAGATCGAAGCGCAGTTGCAAGGCATGCCGGGACTTGCCGATTGCGCCGTATTCGGCATTCCAAATGCTGAGTATGGTGAGTCCGTCTGCGCGGTGGTGCAACCACAACCCGGGGCCGCATTGACCGAAGCCAGCGTCTTGAAATTCCTTACCGGGAGAATCGCCGGCTACAAGATGCCGCGGCGTGTGGAATTCAAGTTCGAACTGCCGCGCGAAGATTCGGGCAAGATTTTCAAGCGCAAACTTCGCGAGCCGTTCTGGGAGAACACGGGACGCTCGATCTGACATCGCGACGGTTACACCAAATAAAACCAAGAACAAGCGGGCGAACGCCCCGCGATACTTGGGAGGAAAAGCACAATGGCTCGTTTCACGGCATCCATGATCTTTGCTCTGGTACTCGGCGCTGCGCTGACCGCGGCTGCGCGAGCTGAAAAAAAATACGATCCCGGCGCGAGCGACACGGAAATCAAGATCGGCCAGACCATCGCCTATAGCGGGGCGGCGTCGGCCTTTGGGCAGATCGCCAAAGTGCAAGCTGCCTATTTCAAGATGATCAATGACCAGGGCGGCATCAGGGGCCGCAAGATCAACTTCCTGTCCTATGACGACGGTTACAGTCCGCCCAAGACGGTGGAGCAGACGCGCAAGCTCGTGGAAGGCGACGAGGTACTGCTGACGTTCATGTCGGTAGGAACTCCGACGCAGGCCGCCGTCCAGAAGTACCTGAACGACAGGAAGATCCCGCAATTATTCGTCTCGGCAGGTGCAGCACGCTTCACGGATCCGAAGAACTTTCCGTGGACGATAGCCATCAACCCGAGCTACCGGTCGGAGGCTCATGTCTACGCGCAATACATCCTCACCAATTATCCGAACGCCAAGATCGCCGTGCTCTATCAGAACGACGATTTCGGCAAGGACTACGTCGTTGGGCTGAGGGATGCGCTGGGCGACAAGGCGGCCAGCATGATCGTGGCGGAAACATCCTACGAGACCAGCGATCCGACCGTGGATTCGCAGATCGTCAAGCTGAAGCACTCCGGCGCTGATCTGTTCTTTAATGTAGCCACGCCGAAGTTCGCCGCGCAGGCGATCAGGAAGATAGCCGAACTCGATTGGAAGCCCGTTCACCTCCTGAACATCAACGCGACGCCTGTCGGGCAGGTAATGCTTCCGGCCGGAGCGGAAAATTCCAAAGGGATCATTAGCGTCAATTACGGCAAGGATCCGCTCGACCCGCAATGGGCCGATGATGCCGGCATGAAGCGTTACAAGGCTTTCATGGAGAAACACGTTCCGGGCATCGATGCCAACAGTGGGTTGAGCACCTACGGCTATGGGACCGCCAAGCTCATGGTGGAGGTGCTGCAGAATTGCGGCGACGACCTGACCCGCGCCAACGTGATGAAGCAGGTGACCAGCCTCAACAACTACGTCAGCGATCTTGCGCTGCCGGGCATCTCGGTCTCGACCAGCCCGGACGATTACCGCATGAACAAGCAGTTTAAGCTGATGCGCTTCACCGGCGAGCGCTGGGAGTTGTTCGGCGAGATTCTTACTGACACGTTCACGAAGTGAGACGGCAGGGCCGGGTAGCGCTCATCGCGCAGCGACGATGCAATCAGGGCCTTTGCGTCGCTCCGGATTGCATCGCTCCGTGGACATCAAAGAACAGGCGTGCAACCCCTTATTCGAAACAGATTGTACCCGGAAGGCAAATCCCGCGTGAAATACTCCAGCTCTAACGGTGCCTCCGGAAACCAGGTGTGTCCATGAAAGCCATTCTGTGCTCGCAATATTGCCAACCCGACGATCTCGTACTGGCCGAAGTGCCCGCGCCCGTGGCCGGGCCCGGAGAAGCGGTGATCGCGGTTAAATCCGCGGCGTTGAATTTCTTCGACATCCTGATGATCCAGGGCAAGTACCAGATCAAACCATCGTTTCCGTTTTCACCGGCCGCCGAAGTTGCGGGCGTGATCGAAAGCGTCGGCTCCGGCGTCACCGACCTCAGGGTCGGCGATCGCGTGGTGGCATCGTGCGGCTACAACGGCGCGCGCGAAATGATCGCGCTGCCTGCTAGGTCGATCGTGCGAATTCCCGACAATCTGGATTTCGACCGCGCAGCGGGGATAACCGTTATCTACGGCACCGCGCTGCATGCGCTGGAAGATCGCGCCAGCCCGAAGCCGGGTGAGACGCTCGCCGTGCTCGGCGCCGCTGGCGGCACGGGCCTTGCCGCCTGCGAACTCGGCAAGCTACTCGGCCTGAACGTGATCGCCTGCGCATCGTCGGACGAGAAGCTCGCCTTCGCCAAACAGCACGGCGCGGAACTGACGCTGAACTACGCCAAGGAAGACCTGAAGGACGGCCTGAAGCGGCTGACCGACGGCAAGGGCGTCGACATTATTTTCGATCCGGTTGGCGGCAGCTATGCCGAGGCCGCGTTGCGCGCCATCGCATGGGAGGGCCGCTTCCTGGTGATCGGCTTTGCCGCTGGCGACATTCCGAAGATGCCGCTCAACCTGGCGCTGCTCAAGGGCTGCGACATCCGCGGCGTTTTCTGTGGCGCTTGGGCGCGGCTCAATCCACCGAAGTATCGCGCCAATCTGGAAAAGCTCGTAAACTGGGCCGCCGACGGCAAGATCTCGTCGCACGTCGACCGCACCTTCCCGCTGGCGCAAGCCGCCGGCGCTCTGAAAGTGCTCGCTGGCCGCGAGGCGATGGGCAAGGTGATCTTGCATCCGTGACGCAGGTGCTCTCGCGTATTGCCGCTATACCAGGCACTCGATCCGGTCAAATGTACGTCCTGCGAAGGTAATGGCAAGATCAGGGACAACGCCAGTCGAGGCGCCCTTCGAACCTGCATGTCCAGTGCCTGACTGAAGCTAGCATTGAGTCATCTGGTGGAAAGGGAGCCCGGTGCTCCTAACCCCTGCCGGGCCCCGTTTTTTTGCTAGGTGGCTGTGGGCTGCATGATAAGCGCTAAGCCGCTTTAGCCACCACTCGAACTACTGGGGGGAATAATGGGCAGAGCCGTTATCCCTCTATTGGTTCGGTCCGGTATGCTGCTTGCCATGTCGTTGGAAATTCCGCTGTTGATCGTGGCAGAGCTCGTTCCAGATGCCGCTCGCTGGTTGCCGATCGGCCGATCGGACTTCAATCAGCTGGCGATATTGGTTTGACAGCGACCTTCGTTTATGGAGCATTTTGGTTCGGGGCGCACGCAACTCGGTAGTGCCAACTCTGCAAAGTTCAAGCTGGCAGCGAGTCGGTTCGGTTGCGCTGTCGGCGAGTGCTGATTCACGCGGCCGTAGCTTCGTGAACATGTTGCATCCATACGCCGTACTGCGAGTATTGGCGGCGTGTAAGAACAATCTGGACGCTGACGTCGAATGTCAATATGGGCCCTTGATGGGAGCCGGCTGGGCCTCGGAGCGTCCTCAATTGATGCGCTCGCGGTGATCGAAGGCCGCCCAACGCGCTCACCGTCAACCGCTGTCCGTCTGACGAGTCGCGGGATTGACGCGCGAACCTATCCACGAACGAAATGAGCACGTATCTGGCGCGGTTTCTGGTGCGGTCGTCGCGCTACGGGCGACGAGAACGAGGTAAGCTATTGATCACGTTGGTGGGCCCGGCAGGGCTCGAACCTGCAACCAGACCGTTATGAGCGGCCGGACAATGGCCGCCGCCGTTGATTTTCTTGCGCTTTTCGTAGAATTCGACCACATTCGCCGCGCTTCGTGCGGGTTGTTTCTGGTGCGAAACTGGTGCGGCTCGTCTGCAATCGAAATTTGGACTTAGGGCATAGCGTTCTGTTGGTGATAACGTGAGAACGCAAGTCAGTCCCGGCGACCGACGGCAAGCGAATTCCGTGCGCCCGTGCGCCATCGCTGCCGGCTGATCGCCGTGGCCTGTCAAGGTCAGCGTCCCGGTTCGCGCGCTACGGTAGCGAGCAAAAGAGGTTCATGGGAAAGCAAGCCAGGCGAAATAGATCGTGAGTTTCTTCGAGCGTCTAAAGACAGAAGCATCCGCTGAGTGGCGGGCCTACACCGAGCATCCCTTCACGAACGGATTGGCAGACGGCTCGCTCGCCGAAGCGGCGTTTCGTCACTACCTCGCGCAGGATTACCTGTTCCTCATCGAGTTTGCGCGCGCCTACGCGCTCTCGGTCTACAAGTCGCCCAAGCTTGCAGACATGCGTGAAGCAGCGGCCGGCCTCTCGGCCATCCTTGATGTTGAGATGAACCTTCATGTGAAGCTCTGCGCCGGTTGGGGTCTATCTCCGAGCGACCTTGAACAAACCCCTCCGGCGGTCGAGATGCTGGCCTACACACGCTACGTGCTCGACGCTGGAATGCGCGGCGATCTGCTGGCACTCAAGGTAGCGCTTGCCCCCTGCGTGATCGGGTACGCGGAGATCGCCACGCGGCTCGCCTCGCGACCCGATGCGGACGCTGCGACGAACCGCTATCGCGTTTGGATCACCGAGTACGCCGGCGCGCCATACCAGGAGGTCGCGGCGAAAGCGCGAGCGCACTTGGAGCATCTCGCCGATTTCTACGCCACACCGGCCCGCGAGGCAGAACTGATTGCGATCTTCAAGGAAGCCACCCGACTCGAGGCAGATTTCTGGGAGATGGGCTGGCGCGCGGGTCAGCGTGTCGAATAGCCGTTCGGCAATCGTCAGGCTCATAACCTGAAGGTCATAGGTTCAAATCCTATCCGGGATTTGAACCTATTCGAGCACCATTTTGTGTGGCGAGGAATCGCGCGCGAACGGCGGCTCTTGACGGGCTATCAGGAGGCTAGCTCGGGAGTTATTAGGCTGCCCGCCAATAAAAAAACAGGGATTCCAAAATATTGGGTTTAGCGACGTAGCGCTCCCCCACTACCACCTTCCCCCGACGCCTTATCACTGGGGGATTGGCGGTAGCGCCCTCCCGCCCACCAATCCTGCGATTTCATACGCAAAGCTACGACTTTCCGCGATCTGGTGCGCGTGATGTAGCGCCGAGGCGGCCCAGGAGCGAAGACGGCCGGTTCACCGGCAATATCATCCCAACAAAGTACGTTTTTCGGGAGCCCACAGACCGGACTTGCCTGAAGACGACATTCCTCGCCGTGAAACTTGGAGCTGGAGAAATATCGATATGTGGCCCACGGGCGCAGACTCGATCCCATCTGGTGCTTGGCCGCTTAGAACGCGTCCTGCGAACGGGTCCATCGAGCGCCTTGCGGTCCGAGCTGAGTGCGACAGCGGCGAGTTCGACGTGGCCTGCTGTGCTGGCTGGTCGTGCCGATACGTTGTTGCACAAGTACCGCGCCTATCGCGCGGACTTCATCGGCATGCCAAAGATCTTGCCACTCATGAGGAGAGCGATTTCGGTGGCGGGCAGCGGCTTCTGACATTCGGATAACGGATTGAGCCAGATATTAGAGTCAGGCAACATTTCGAACAGATTGCGCGCAGCGGCGCCAAGGCACACCTCAGGCTCCTTGATGTAGTCGTAGATGCGCTTCTTTGAGGTGAAGGCGGGGTGCCATCTCATGTTCTGGAAATCGACCGTTGCGACGTTGATTTCCTCCTGAAACTTGAGCGAGCGACGGCGTCCAGGTTTCATCGGCGCTTCCGGCGTCAGAATGTAAATCTCCGTCTCGAGCAACGCGCGATAGAATGCGGGAACGATGCTGGCGTCCCTTGCGGCGGCCTGCATGAGGGCCTCGAGACTGTTTTCCGGTTCGAACATGGCAATGCTCCCAATTGGACCCGGCGAGGGGCTGGACTTCAGTGCCTCCAGCTTCAGCCGGATCGAGTCGCCGCGGCTCCTTGGCCGCGATCGTGCTAGTCCTTGTTGCCGCGCAGGGCGCGATAGATCGTATTGCGCGACACGCCGAGGCGGCGCGCGGTCTTGCTGATGTTGTTGCCGGTCTCGGTGTACGCGGTCAGCACGTGCGAGCGCTGAATCTCGTGCAGATTGGCCTTGAGGCCACCCGCCGCCTTGCCGGTCAGGCGCTCGCCGCCGGAATGTGCAAGGACGGACTCGACCGATGTCTCGCAGATCAGATCTCCCGGCTCGGCCAGTGACAATCGGGAAAGCACGTTGCGCAGTTCGCGGATGTTTCCATCCCAATCGAGTTCGGCCAAACGATCGATCGCCCCTTCGGTCAAATCCATCAAGGGATCGATCTTGTGGATCAAATGCCGCACGATCTCGGCGAAATCGGAACGCTCGCGCAAAGGCGGCAACGTCACCTCCAGCGTGTTGAGGCGAAACAGCAAATCCGATCGGAATCGGCCCCTCGCTATCGAGTCGTCGAGATTGGCATTGGTGGCAGACACCAGGAGAACGTCGACCTGACGTTTGGTGCCACCGACCGGCCGGACAGTCCAATCATCTAGAAAGCGCAGCAGCACGGCCTGCAACGTCACCGGCATGTCGCCGATCTCGTCGAGGAAGAGCGTTCCGCCGTCCGCTTCCTTGAACAGTCCCGCAGCCCCGCCCTTTTTGGCTCCCGTGAAAGCGCCTTCGGCATAGCCGAACAACTCGGCCTCGATCAGGCTGTCGGGGAGCGCTGCGCAATTCACCGGGACGAAAGCGCCGGCCCGTCCACTGGCGGCATGAGCATGGCGGGCGAGTTGCTCCTTGCCGGTGCCGGTTTCGCCGCGGATGAGGATCGGCATCTTCCGGACGGCCGCAATGCCGACCTGCTGGACCACGGAGGCGATCGCGGGATCCGCCGACACGAATTGCGCGGCGACGCCCTTGGGTTCCGGAGGCCGGGGCCGCGAGACCGCCTGGATCATCGAGAACTGGCGCGCATTCTCGATGGTTGCGACGAACTGGCTGCCGACCTCATCTTGCAGGCGCTGGCGTTCTTTGTGCCGCCCTTCATCGACAAAGGCGCTGAACTTGGTGCGAAACACATCGGCGAAGCGGCGCCCCGGTGAGGCGGGCAGGCCATGCAGCAGGACGCTCGCGGCGCGGTTCGCCGCAAGGATACGGCCCTCATTGTCGACGGCGAGCAGGCCGGCGCTCAGGGTGTGGAGGTATTCGCCGCGGTTGTGGAAGGCGATCAGGATGTTGCCGCGGTGATACTCGCGGAACAGGCCGTTCTCGATCTGGGTTGCCGCCATTGCCACCAGCGCCTGTGTGTGAGCCTGGCGCGACATGCAATCCGATGACGCATCCAAGATTCCCGCCAGTTCTCCGTCGGGCGCGAAGATCGGGGACGCGATGCAAGTGAGATTGCTGTAGCGCGGGAAGAAGTGCTCGCGTCCGTGAACGACGATGGCCCGCTTGAGATAAGCCGCCGTGCCGAGGCCATTGGTGCCGCAACTGGCTTCGTTCCACACCGTGCCGGGCCGGATACTCGCGGCGTCGGAGGTGTCACTGAAGCTCGAGTCCGAGATGATGTCGAGCAGCAGGCCGTCGGCGTTCGCAAACGCGATCATGAAATTCGAGCCGGCGATCTGCTGATGCAACGTGTGCATCTCCGCGAGCGCCAGGCCGCGGATCAGTGAGCAGCGCTGCTGTTCCTGGCGCAGCACGGCGCTGCTCACGAGTTCGGGCGATGGCGGACGCAAGGTGTCGAGGCCAAGCGAAATGCAGCGCATCCAGCTATCGTAGATGTCCGCGGACAGAAGTTCGGCCGGCAGCGCGCCGCGCTGCTCGAGCGTCATCCAGGCACTGTCGATGCGTCGGCCGGATGTCAACATTCTGGCTCCTCCCAGAGTCGCGGCTTGGCGATTTCCTCTTGGTCGCGTCGCTCGGCTCGTGCTGTTCGCGCGACGCAGTTTTCACAATCATAGATCAAGCAGTCGAAAATCCAAATTTACTCCCCGTCGTTGTCGCGCTCATCGAACTGTTCCGACTCGGAACAGTTGCGCGCAAAGCCTGCTCCGAGGCGGATCGGCGCGCGCATGCCGGCGAACGCAAGAACGATAGGAAGATCAGGCCTTTGTGGGCTTGGCACAGCCCTTGCTGACTTATTCAGCGGGATCGCGATCGCGTCCGATCGGCAGAACAAAAAAAATTGGGGAGGCCTTTTCAATGAAAGCGGCGGTGCTGCATGAGTTCGACGAGAAGCTGACGGCAAAGGAGTTCGTCAGGTTCGAGGACGTGACCGACCCGAAGATCTCGCGTCCGATGGACGTGATCGTGCGCATCGGCGGCGCCGGCGTCTGTCGCACCGACCTGCATATTGTCGAAGGCATTTGGCGCAGCAAGGTCGACGTCAAGCTGCCTTACATCATGGGTCACGAGAATGCCGGCTGGGTCGAGGCGATCGGGCCGGGTGTCGAAGGGGTCAAGGTCGGAGACAGCGTGATCTGCCATCCGCTGGTGACCAGCGGGCATTGTCTGGCATGCCGCCGCGGCGACGACATGCACGCGCTGGATAGTTCGTTTCCCGGCATCAACGCCAATGGCGGCTATGCGCAATATCTGCTGACTGGCCAGCGCTCGCTGATCAAGTTGCCGAAATCGCTCGCACCGAAGGACGTCGCTCCCTACACCGACGCCGGCCTCACGGCCTATCGTGCCGCCAAGAAGGCATCCCGCCATCTGCTGCCGGGTGAATATGTCGCGGTGATCGGCGCCGGCGGGCTGGGCCATATCGGCATCCAGGTTCTGGCAGCGCTCTGCGCGGCAGAGATCATCGTGATCGATCGCGCTGCAGACTCGCTCGAGCTCGCCAAGAAGTGTGGCGCGCATCATCTCGTGAAGGCTGACGGCAATGAAGTTGAAGCCGTGCTGGCGCTGACCGGCGGGCGGGGCGCGGAGGCTGTAATCGATTTTGTCGGCGAGGGTGACGCTATCGCCAAGGGCCTGTCGATGACGGCGAACGCCGGCTACTACTACATCGTCGGGTATGGCGGGAAGATCGATATCCCGACCATCGACATGATCACGTCGGAAAAGACGATCGTCGGCAATCTGGTCGGCACCTATGCCGAACTGGTCGAGCTGATGGCGCTCGCGGACCGCGGCCTCGTCGAACTCCACACCAGGGAATACCGGCTCAGCCAGGCCAACGAGGCGCTTCATGATCTGCATCACGGGCGCATTCATGGCCGTGCGGTGCTGATCCCCTAGGGCATGTGCCGCGAGATGCAAAGCTTCAGTCCGGATCGTCGAGCGAGAGTGGCGCGAGTGACAGACGACAGCCCGCCAAGGCCACAGATCACCGCCGGGGATGCGGCCGAACTGCGGCGCGCCCGCGACCGGATGATCGCCCGGGACAAGGTGATCGACGAGATGGTCGACAACAACGAGCGGCAGATCACCAACGAGCATGCCCGCGGTGGCGCCGAAATCGAGCTCGCCTGTGCCGTGCGTGGCGCGGCGCGTGCCGAAGCCGGGCCAGAGGCGCATGCGGAGTTGGAGCGGGCGATCGCACGCCTGGAGCTGCTCCGGGAGGAGGATCGGCGCCTGGTGGCCGAGCGTGAGTGGCTCAACACGTCACTGCGCGAGATCGACGACGGCCCGTCACCCGGCGAACACGAACGTTCTGGGCACGCATGACGAACGAGGCGACCATGATTGCATCAGAGGGGCAGAAGCAAATGCCGTCTCCGCAACCGGGCATGAGCGAGGAGGACAGGTCGAAAGACGCCTTCTTCATCCAGCTGGCCGAGATCGCGGAAGCCATGATCGCCGCGCACGGCAAGGATTTCGCCACGGGCGCACTGGTTCTCTCGGCGAAATTCGTCGCCGAAGGAAAACCTCTCATCAAACGGGCCAGCGGAGGGTGACGAGGAACGACGAAGTCAACAGATCGATCAATCCATTGACGGACTCAAAGTGAGTTTTACAGCCGAGAATTTCAACAGAACGAACCAGGGGTTTTGACCTCTGATCAAAACGAGAATGCCGGAAGCAACGCAACGTTCAAAGGAGCTGGAAATGACCGCAAGTCTGACACTGAACAAGATAACCGCGCAGAAAGGGATCAGCATCGCTGAAGCGGCCAACCGCGTCGCGGATCTTGGCTGGACGCCAAGCTACGTGCAGGAGGCGATGACGTTCCCGACCGACTACAAGATCTCGAAGACGCCGCGTGACCCGATGAAGCAGGTGCTGCGGTCCTATTTCCCGATGCAGGAGGAAAAGGACAACCGGGTCTACGGCGCGCTGGATGCCGCATTGCGCGGCGACATGTTCCGCAATGTCGAGCCGCGCTGGGTCGAGTGGATGAAGCTGTTCCTGGCGATCATCCCGTTCCCGGAGATTTCGGCGGCGCGTTCGATGGCGATGGTCGGGCGGCTCGCGCCCGGCGAGGAACTGCGCACCGGCTTCACCATGCAGATGGTCGACGAGTTCCGTCACTCGACGATCCAGATGAACCTCAAGAAGTGGTACATGGAGAACTATATCGATCCCGCCGGATTCGATATCACCGAAGCCGCGTTCGGCAAGTGCTATGCGACCACGATCGGCCGCCAGTTCGCCGAAGGCTTCCTGACCGGTGACGCGATCACCGCCGCCAACGTCTACCTGACCGTGGTCGCGGAAACCGCCTTCACGAACACCCTGTTCGTGGCGATGCCCTCAGAAGCCGCCCGCAACGGCGACTATGCGCTGCCGACCGTGTTCCTGTCGGTTCAGTCGGACGAATCCCGCCACATCGGCAACGGCCACTCGATGCTGATGGCAATGATCAACGATCCGTCGAACCACCAATTGCTGGAACGTGACCTGAAATACGCCTTCTGGCAGAACCACGCGATCGTCGACGCCGCGATCGGCACCTTCATCGAATACGGCACGACCAACCGCGACAAGAACAAGGAGTCCTACGCGGAGCTCTGGCATCGATGGATCTACGAGGACTACTACCGGACCTACATGCTGCCGCTCGAGAAGTACGGCATCAAGATCCATCACGACGACGTCGCGGCCGCCTGGGACCGGATCGTCAAGAAGAACTACGTCCACAAGACCGCGCAGTTCTTCACGGTCGGCTGGTCGGTGAACTTCTGGCGCATCGAGGCCCAGACCGAGCGGGACTTCGAGTGGTTCGAGCATAAATATCCGGGCTGGTACGCCGAATTCGGCGACTTCTGGAAGTGGCACGCAAAGCTCAGTGTGCCCGGCGAAACCAACATCCTCTTCAACAGCGAAGTGGGCTACACGTACCCGCATCGATGCTGGAGCTGCATGGTTCCGTGCCTGATCCGTGAAGACTTCGTCTGCGACGAAGTCGACGGCAAGATCTACACCTACTGCTCGGAAGGCTGCCGTTGGACCCACAAGGTGGCGTTCGCCGCCGAATACGAGGGGCGGGCGACGCCGGCGATGGGCCGCTTCAGCGGTCGCCGCGAATGGGAAGACTGCTACCACGGCTGGGATGTCGCCGATGCGATCAAGGATCTCGGTTTTGTCCGGCCTGACGGCAAGACCATGATCGCACAGCCGCATCTGCGCTTCGACGCCAAGGACATGTGGACGCTCGATCACGTGCGCGGCCACACGCTCGGTAGTCCGTTGCGCGGGTTCCGGGCGCTCTCGCCTGCCGAACGTGAGGTCGCGACGGCCGAGTATCGCAAGGGCTTCAAGATCAACCCCTGCCACTAAGCGTGACGATGGGAGGGGCCGCGCTTCGCGGTCCCTCCTGCCGGCGGCCGGCGAAGGCTCGTCCGGCTGTTCTGTTCAATTGCCGTGACGACAAGGCGGGGACGATGACGGACGTGCTGGTTCATAAGGTTCGTTTCGAGCCGGTGGGCATCGAGATGGAAGTGGAAGAGGGCGAGACGGTGCTCGACGCGGCGTTTCGCCAAGGCATCTCGCTGATGCATGGCTGCAAGGAGGGCCAGTGTGGGAGCTGCAAGTCCAGGCTGGTCGACGGCGACATCGAACTGCTGAAATATTCGACCTTCGCCTTGCCGGACTACGAAAGCGAGACCGGCCACGTGCTGCTGTGCAGGACGCATGTCTACAGCGACATCAGCGTCGAGCTGCTCAATTATGACGAGGATCTGCTCAGCCGTTCAATCGCGGTGAAGGCGTTTGCCGGCCGCGTGACTGATGTGACGGCGCTGACGTCCGACATCAGGCTGCTGGAGATCTACATCGACAGACCGATGAAGTTCTGGGCCGGCCAGTATGTCGATCTGACGCTGGAGGATGGCGGCATCACGCGCGCATTCTCGATGGCGAACCCGCCGTCTGAAGCGACCCGTCTCCGCTTCATCATCAAGAAATACCCGAACGGGGCGTTCTCGGCCCAGCTCGACGGGAAGCTCGGCGTCGGGGATGCGGTGACCGCCAAGGGGCCTTACGGCACCTGCTTCCGGCGCGAGGAGCGGCCGGGGCCGATGCTGCTGATCGGAGGCGGTTCGGGCATGTCGCCGCTGTGGTCGATCCTGGCCGATCACATCGGCAGCGGCGAGCAGCGGCCGGTGCGGTTCTTTTATGGTGCGCGCACCCGTGCCGACCTGTTCTATCTCGAAGAGCTCGCGGCGATCGCCGCGCGGCTCGACGATTTCAAATTCGTGCCGGCGCTGTCGCATGCCGAGGTGGGCGATGGCTGGGACGGCGAGACCGGGCTGATCCACGAGGTCGTGCAGCGGCATCTGGGCCAGGAGAAATTGAGCGGTGCCATCGACGCGTATGCGTGCGGGCCGACGCCGATGATCGACGCCGTGTTGCCCGTCCTGCAAATGAACGGGGTCGAGCCCGAACAGATCTACTTCGACAAGTTTACGCCGGCCGTGCGATGACGGCGTTCAAAAGTTCGTCGCAGAACAGAATGGCAAGAGGGAGTGAGCAATGAGCGCGCAAGCAAGTAGAGCAGCAGCAACCAAGCCGGCAGCAATCGTCAAATCCGGGGCGGCGGGGGCCGCAGTGTTCCCCGGCTCTGACAGTCGCAAGTACAACTACTTCGAACCCAAGGGCCGCAAAGCGACCCACTACGAGGACATGACGGTCGACGTTCAACCGGATCCGGAGCGCTATCTGCTGCAGGACTGGATCATCTCCTTCCCGGACGGAACGCCGACCTATTCCAAGGATTGGACGGCTGCGAAAAGTTCGAACTGGCACAAGTTCCGTGCCGTCGACCAGGAATGGGAGCGCACGCACTATCAACGCCAGTCGACGATTTGCGGCATGGTGCAGAACACCATCGAGAACGGCCGGAAATCGGGCGCGCCAACCCGCTTCGATCCGGCCTGGGTGAAGATTTTGCAGAACCATCTCGGCGCCTACAAGCATGCCGAGTTCGGTCTCGGCACCTCCACGATGCAGGCGCAGCGTTACGGTTACACGCAGATGGTCAACAATGCGATCCTGACCAACTCGTCCTACAAGCTTCGCTTCGCGCAGGACATCACTCTCTATCTGAGCGAAATCGGCCTCGACCTTCCAGGCTTCGACATTGCCGCCGGCAAGAAGCACTGGCTGGAAGATCCGATCTGGCAAGGCGTGCGCAAGTCGGTTGAGTCGGTGATGGGTTCAAACGACTATCTGGAGCAATATTTTGCGACCAATGTGGTGTTCGAGTCGCTTATCGGAGAACTGTTCCGTTCAGGCTTCCTGATGCAGGCGGCATCTGCGCAGAACGACTTCATCACTCCGGCTGTCGTCTCCGCCGCGGAAGCCGACTATGAGCGCAATCTCGCCAACACGGTCGAGCTGTTCCACATCCTCGGCACCGATCCGACCTATGCGGCGCAGAACCTTGCGTTGTTCAACAAATGGTTGGCCAGGCATGCCGATCTCGCGCTCGATGCCGCCAATCATCTGCAGCCGATCTGGTCTCAGCCGCGTGTCAAGGTCGCGGCTTTCGCCGATGCGCTGGCGCACGCGAAGAATCGCATCAGGGGCATTGCTGCCGAGCTTGGCCTGACGGTTCCGGCAAACCTCGCGTCGTAACCAACACCGCTTCACATCCTCACTCAATTCTTCAGGAGATCGACATGCTGCACGAGAATGACAACATCTTCAAATCGATGAAAGACATCACGTTCGAGGACACGGTGTCGCATCAATGCGGGGTCACCATGAACGATAGTGTCGAGGCGCGTGCCATTGCCGAGGTCATGAGCCGTCACGACCACATCAAGGTGACATACATGCCGGCAATGATTCGTATCGATGGAGACGGCAAGATGGAATTCAAGATGGACGAGATCTCGGAAGAGCTCGGCCGGGTCATGACCCCACATCTCTTCGAGATCTCGACCTCGACGCATTACGGCCGCATGGTGATGACGGATGACAACACCGTCATGCTGTTCGGCGACATGAACGAGATGATGAAATACATCGTCTGATGACCGCCTGCGAACAAACCCTGGCCGGCGCGAAGCCGGCCGGGCTCGTTCGACGACATTAATCGCGCGCCTCGTAACAACACGCCATCCAGCGGGATCGGGAGAAACGCCATGTACAGGACAGCCAAGGGTGAAGAGATTTTTGTCATCGATGGGCATACGCATTTCTGGGATGGTAGTCCGGCAAACCAGAAGAACATCCACGGCAAGCAGTTCATCGACTGTTTCTACGCCTACCACTCCAACCTGAGCCCGCCCTCGGAGAAATGGGAGAAGGAGAAGTTCGAGAAATACGATGCCAAGACGATGTTCGACGACCTGTTCGTCATCGGCTATGACGACATGGCGATCCTGCAGCCGACCTATCTCACCGATTTCTACAAGAGCGGTTTCAACACCACTGAACGAAATTCGGCGATGAAGAAGAGCCATCCGGATCGCTTCATCCTGAATGGCGCGTTCGATCCGCGTGACGGCACCAAGGGGCTGGAAGCTCTTCATGCGCTGTCCGAGAAGCACAAACTCAAGGGCGTCAAGCTCTACACCGCGGAATGGCGCGGTGAATCGAAGGGCTACAAGCTGACCGACAAGGCGTCCTACCAGTATCTCGAGGCTGCGCAAAAGCTCGGCATCAAGAACATCCACGTCCACAAGGGGCCGACGATCATCCCGCTCAACCGCGATGCGTTCGACGTGGCCGACATCGATGATGTCGCGACCTCGTTCCAGGACCTGAATTTCATCGTCGAGCATTGCGGCTTGCCGAGGCTTGACGATTTCTGCTGGATCGCGACCCAGGAGACCAACGTCTATGCGGGTCTTGCGGTGGCGCTGCCCTTCATCCATTCGCGGCCGGGTTATTTCGCCCATGTGATTTCCGAACTGCTGTTCTGGGTTGGACCGGATAAGATCCTTTACGGTAGCGATTACGGCATCTGGACGCCGAAATGGCTGATCGACAAGTTCATGGCATTTGAGATTCCGGCCGACGTCACCAAGGAGACCGGTTCGGTGTTGTCGATGGAGGCCAAGACCAAGATTCTCGGCCTCAACGCCGCCCGCATCTACGGCATCGATGTGGAGGCGCAGAAGAAGAAGATCCGAGCCGGCGGCGGTTATGCCCATTTGCCCGAAGCCGTTCACGCGCCGAGGTGATGGTCATGGAGCGTGGCGTTGAGGGGAGGGAGCGACCGAGAAGCCGCTCGTCAGATGACAAGCAGTCCCAGATATGGGCCTGTTTGCAAGGTGTGATGGATCCGGAACTCGACGAGTCCGTCACCGAGTTGAATTTCGTGACCAAGGCCGACGTCGATCCGAAGGACCACGTCCACATCGAGTTTCGCTTGCCGACCTATTGGTGCGCTGCCAATTTCTCATTCCTGATGGCAGACGACATGCGCCGGGCCGTCAGCGCGTTGGACTGGGTCAAGGGCGTCAGCGTGGTCTTGGGTGAGCACATGTATGCCGACAAGATCAATGCGGGCCTCGCCCAGGGGCGTTCGTTCCAGGAAACGTTTGGCACCGAGGCCGATGGCAGCCTCGATGATCTGCGTCAGACATTCCTGGTCAAAGCGTTCCAGCGCCGCCAGGTTGCGCTGCTCGGCCACCTCGCTGCGCTGGGGCAGTCGCCGACAGAGATCGTGAGCCTGACGTTGAAGGAGCTGGGTTGCCTGCCGCTCGACGATGCAGGTGAGAAGCTGATTCAGCGCTATCTTGGGCGGCGTGCGGTCGTGGGCCCGGCAAGCGGCGATGGGCCTGCCTTTGTCGATGCGAACGGAGCACGGCTAAGCGCGGACAGCCTTGCCGGATACGTATCGAATCTACGGCGCGTCGGCATCAATGCCGAATTCAACGGCGCGCTGTGCCGTGGCCTGCTTGCCGCGCGGTTCGACCTCGAGACACCGTTCGTACCGAAACCGAGGGCGATGCCGGCGTCGCCGGGTACGCAACATGGGCCGTGATGCCGGTGCGCAGCGTCGATAACCAGGCCAGACCAGACGACCTCAAGGCAAAGTCGGGGATTTTAGAATGCCGAAGATCATGTTGCACGATGAAGCTGCGCGGGCCGCGCTCGGCCGGGGCGTCGCCAAGCTCGCCAAGGCGGTGCGCGGGACGCTGGGTCCGAAGGGCATGAACGCGATCATGGATCGACCGATCGGCACGCCGATCGTGTCGCGCGATGGCGTCAGCATTGCCAGCGAAATCGAACTTGAATGCCCGTTTGAGAATATGGGCGCGCAGGTGTTACGCGAGGTTTCAGCGCGAACCAATGAGGTGGCGGGGGACGGCACCACCACGGCCACCGTGCTCGCCGATGTTCTTGTGCAGGAAGGCCTGAAATGTCTGGCGGCCGGCGCCAATCCGGTCGATCTGGTTGAAGGGCTGGAACTGGCGGTTACTGAAACCATCACGGCGTTACGACGGTCGGCGAGACCGCTGCAGGGGCCTGCCGGCCTGCGGGCTGTTGCGAGCATTGCCGCCAACGACACAGCCCTCGGCGACATGGTAGGCGAAGCTTTCGAGCGCGCCGGCAATCACGGAATCGTCGCGGTGGAATTCGGCAACACGGTCGAGACGACGCTGGAAATCGTCGAAGGCATGGCCTTCGATCGAGGCTATCTTTCACATCACATGGTCACCGATGTCGAGAAAATGCAGGTTGTGCTAGACAATCCCTTCATCATCATGACCGATCTCAAGATCCAGGCCGGGGAGCAACTCGCTGGTGTGATCTCGCTCGTCGAGAAGAGCGCGCGACCTTTGCTGATCATCGCCGAGGAAGTGGCGCCATCGGTCATCATGCAATTGCTGGCGCATCGGGAGAAATCCAATTTCAAGGTCGCCGCGATTCACCCGCCGGAGTTCGGCCATTGGCGCAAGGCGATGCTCGAGGATATTGCGATCGCGACCGGAGGGCGCGTCATCTCGGCTGATCTGGGCGGAAGGCTCGAGAAGGCGGAACTGCACGACCTCGGGTCCGCGCGCCAGGTACGCATTTCCGCCTCGAAGACCCTGATCACAGCGGGAGGTGGCGATCAGAAGACCATCGCGGCGCGACGCGAACAGGTGTTGCGCCAATACGATGCCGCTCCCGAAAATATCGAACGGGACAAGTTCCAGGAGCGCATCGCAAAACTGTCCGGCGGCACGGCGATGATTCTCGCCGGCGGCGCGACGCCGGTCGAGCAAAAGCGTCGGACCCAGTTGATCGAGGATGCCATCAACGCGACCCGCGCTGCGCTCGAAGAAGGTATTGTGCCGGGCGGCGGAGTGGCCTTGCTGAGGATCGCTGCAAGGCTCGACGAATTGATCAATCGCCTGGACGGAGGCGCCAGGCAGGGCGCCGAACTGCTGCAACGCGCACTCAGCCGGCCGCTTTTCTACATCGCGGCCAATGCCGGCCTGAACGGAGAGGCGGAGGTTGCGAAAATTGCCAAGGCCGGGAATGGCCACGGGCTCGACGTGCGCAATGGCTCGGCGGTCGATCTTGTCGAAGCTGGCATCATCGATCCGGTCAAGGTTTGCTACAGCGCGGTTCGCAATGCGGCATCGGTGGCCGGACTTATCCTGACGACGCAGACCTTGATCGCCAAGAAGCCGGATGATTACGATCCGACCGCGGGCCCGGCCCGAGGTGGTGGTGCTGAGCTGCTCTGAACGGAGCGGATCATCGGTTCGAAGCGACCGGCGCTCCGTCGATAGCCGGGCATGCTGCGATACTCGCAACATCCAGCGATTCGAGGCGCTATCGCATCACTCGGGCTTCTTCTGCCCGAGAGCGCGATAAATGGTGTTTCTTGAGACGCCGAGACGGCGCGCGGTTTCGCTGACGTTTCCGGCGGTCTCGGCATAAACCACCAGGATTCGCGCGCGATGGATGTCGTGAAGTGATCCGGACTCCGTTCCGGCGGGGTGAACGATGTTCTCCACGCTGGCTCCGTTGATGGATCCGTCCGCGGCGGCAAGGCTGAATCGCGCCAGAACGTTGCGGAGCTCGCGGACGTTGCCGGGCCAGGGACGTGCGGCGAGATGCGCAATGTCGGTCGGCGTGATTTCGCAATTCGGGTCGATCGTATTGAGCAGATGGCGAACGATGGCATCAAAGTCGGTTCGATCCCGAAGTCGCGGCAGAGTGACCTCGAGCGTATTGAGACGATAGAGCAGGTCAGATCGGAACCGACCTTCGACGATGGCCTTGTCCAACCTGGCGTTGGTGGCGGAGACGAGAAAGACATCGACCTTCGATCTGACGCCGCCGACGGGGCGCACGGTCCAGTCGTCGAGCAGGCGCAGAAGCACCGCCTGCAGCGCGACAGGCATGTCGCCGATCTCGTCAAGGAACAGCGTGCCGCCGTCGGCCTCCTTGACCAGTCCAATCGAGCCGCCGCGCTGCGCCCCAGTGAATGCTCCTTCGGCATAGCCAAACAGCTCGCTCTCGATCAGGCTTTCCGGCAGGGCGGCGCAATTCACAGGAACGAACGCGCCGGTTCGACCACTCGCGATATGGGCATGGCGGGCAAGCTGTTCCTTGCCGGTTCCGGTCTCGCCGCGGATGAGGATGGGCATCTTGCGTGCTGCCGCGGTCTCGACTTGACGGACGATGGCTCGGACCGCCGGGTCGCGCGCAACGAAGCTGGCGGCCATGCTCTGAAGAGACCATGGTTCCGGCTTTGAATCCTTTCGGGCGGATGATGAACTCGCGGTCTCGCCGCCTTCGGATTCGGACCTCGATTTCCGGGCGTCGGGATGCGTGATCAACTGGCGTCGGCGCGTATGCAGCACCACGATTGCGCCGATACCGGAGCGTTCGTTCTCGACGAAGTTGAAGCTCGCGTTGGGAAGCAGCTTCTTCAGCCTGCTCGGCCACTCGTCGAAGGGAACCGTCTTCAAAAAGCGGGTTGGCGCGTCGTTGTGAATGCCGTGGCGATCGTGCTGGAGTGCGTTCAGAGCACGCTCGGTGGCGTGGAGGATCATGCCACGACGATCCAGCACGATGCATTCATCGTTCGCCCATTGCGATCTCTTGCCGAGAAAGCGGCATAGCAACTCTTCGTGTTCCTGTCGGACTGATTGAGCCAGAACGCTTTCCACGTGATGGCCGACCGCGACGGCCAAAGCCAGGCTCTGCGGATTGAAGGTGCTCGCAGGACCCGAGATGTCGACCACGCCAAGCAGTTCGCCATCGGTCGGGTCATGAACCGGGACGGCAGCGCAAGTCCACCGCTGCACCTCCGAGCAGAAATGCTCCGTACCGTGAATCTGGACAGGTTTCGATTCAGCTAACGCGGCGCCAATCGCGTTGGTGCCAATGTCGGCCTCGCTCCAGCGACCTCCGTGTTCGAGATGGACTGCGCGGCCGGCGTCAATGACCCTGTCGTCGCCCTGCGTATCGATGATCAGCCCACTCGGATCGGTGAGGATCATGATTGAGTTTGCATCGCGTAGAAATGTTTTTGAATTTTCGAGAGCGCAGCGGGCGGCATGACGGAGCGGCGCGTATTTGGAGCGACGACGAAACAACTCGGCGTCCGCGACGAGCGGCGCTCGCGCACGGTCGACGGTGACGCGATGGTTCCTGGATCGCTGCCACGACGCTGCGACCGATGATCTCAAGTCGGATGATAACGCTCCGCGCTCGACGAACTTCTCCCATGCCGCCAGCACTTCTCGTTGGTCCATCCCGGCTCCTCCGAAGTGAAAGGTGCTGTACCCGCTCATGACGGGCCCTGCGATCATTCACCTGAATGCGGGGGAATGCCTGCTGCAACTGCCGGTTCGCTCACGAAAGTCCGACGGCAAGACCCGTCCAGGCCGCGGTAACGGCCGTCTGATCGGATTCCATCCCGCCGCACCCGCCGTGAAGACGACCGCGCCTTCCGATCAAGCAACCCCTCCAGCGTCCCACGTCCCCAACGTCCCAGGCTTTTCTCTCGTACCCGTTGACCAGATCAGCCTATCCTTTTTGAATGGTTCTAGCAAAGGTAGCGATCGAAGTTCCTTCGGGCCGCGGCTGGATATGTTCGAAAATTGGGGCTAAGCGCGCTGTAGTGCGGCGCAGCATCAGGGAATTGGACGGCGCTCGCTAATATCTTCGGCCATCCACACCAGCCGCAGCTATGGACATCCGGGCTGCATCCGATCAAGCGCGGAGGCGATTCCGGGTATCCAACCCGGAGACAACGGCGGCGGCCAGAATGCCATCGAAAGTGACATGCGTTCAGGATCAGGGTTACGTCAGTCAAAAGTGGTGACGTCAGTCAAATCGCTACCTCGACCGAATGTCGGTATCGGTGGTTGCATGCCCCCGGTTTGAACCCACCGCTCGACAAGTTTCTGAGTTTAGGCGGACGACCGGAAGAAATATCGCAGATTTGCGTCGTGTGGGGAAAGGCAGTAGCGGTCTTCCGCTACCAAGGCTGCGAATTTGTCCGCCAGCCTTACGATTTTCTGTGATTTCGAGCGCTCGGCGTTGGCGGCGGGACTTAGCGCATTGGTCCGACCGCCACCCGGAAATTCCTATTCTCCTCGACCAATTTGCTCGTCAATGAACGGTAGGCTCGGATAATCGAGATACCCCGCATCCGACCCGCCATAGATTCCGACCGGCTGTGGCGAGTTGTAGGGACCACCAGCTCGTATCCGCGCCGGGAGGTCCGGATTGGCGAGAAAGAGGCGGCCGAACGCGACTGCGTCAGCCTCGCCGGAATTGACGATGTCGGCTGCACGCTCGGGCGTGATGCCGGCATTAACGATGAGAGGCCCACGATAGTGCTCGCGGAATATCGCCAGCATTCGCTCGTAGTCCGGCGCTCCAGTCCACGCGTTGGTGTCCGCAAGGTGCAGATAGGCGAGCCCCGCGGTCTGTAGCCACGGCGCGAGCCGACCATAGGTGTCTTCCGGCTTCGGGTCCCGCGTGCTGTTGTAATCGGCAAAGGGCGACAGCCGCAATCCTATCCGTGATCGCGGCATGACGTCGGAAATCGCCGCAACAATTTCGAGAAGCAATCTGGAGCGCGCTTCGATGCTTCCGCCGTACTGATCGGTCCGCAGATTGATCGTCGGTGACAGAAACTGGTGAACCAGATAGCCGTTGGCGCCGTGAATCTCCACACCGTCAAACCCGGCGCGAATGGCGTTGGCCGCCGCCCGTCGAAATTCGTCCACGACGGCCTCAATCTCCGCCGTGGTCATCGCACGCGACGACGTGGCCGCGACGCGCACATAGGCGCCATTGGCGAGCAGCGCCCATACCTGCAGCCGTTCCAGATCGTTATTCACGCCCGATGGTGACAGCGGCTGCCTGTTGGACAGCAAACCGCGCGCGCTCGCGCGGCCGGCATGCCAGAGCTGCGCGATAATCCGGCCCCCTTGCTTGTGGATCCGCTCGACGACCGCCTTCCAGCCCTCGGTCTGCGCGTCGGTCCACAGGCCGGGCGTTCGATCAAAGGCGTTGGACATCGGCCCAACGTTGATGCCCTCGCTGATAATCAGGCCGGCGCCGGCGCGCGCCGCGTAATATTCGCCGGCGGAGCCATTGATGACGCCATGCTCGTCGGCGCGCGAGCGCGTCATCGGCGCCATGACGATCCTGTTCGGGAGACTGAGGTCGCCGAGCGCTGCGGGACGAAAGAGACCTGCCATGTTGTTCACCTTCGGTTGGGCTGTTCGCAAGATTGGCATCGGCAGCTAGCGCCGCAGGACCGTCGTGTAATTCGCCGCGATCCATTCAAATCGACTGCCCGTGGCGCGGACGTGTCCCAGGCCCGGGAAGGCAATGTGGGCGGCGGCGATCCACGTGTCGGTTCGCGCAGCATCCGAGAACGCTGCCACGCGTTCGGCCTCGGCCGCGAGCGGATCGCTGTCATAGGTCACGGTCACGGCGGGATCGGGAAACTGGATCGGTGCGACGTGGACAAGGTCTCCCCACACCAGCAGCCGATGCGGTCCGCTCGTGATCTCGTAGGAGGTGTGGCCCGGCGTATGGCCGAACGTCGGGAGCGCGCGAATCCCGGATGACAGCTCTGCGCCCTGCTGGAACGGCCGCAAGCGGCCAGAGTCCAGATAGGGCTTCAACGAGGCGCGATCGCCTTCAAACATGGGCTTGAGGAAGGCTGGTGCCTCGTCCTCGCTCTTCGGATCGAGCCAGTAGTCGAGGTCATTCTGGCTGACCCTGACGATGGCGTTTGGGAACGCTATCCTGCCATGCGGGGCTATACCTCCGACGTGATCGGCATGGAGGTGGGTGAGATAGACCTCGTCGATCTGCTCGGGCCGGTAGCCGGCAGCGATCAGGTTTTCGATGAGATGGCCGCAGCAGTCTCCGTACAGGCTGCCCGCGCCGCTGTCGATCAGCACGAGCTTGCTCCTGGTGTTGATCAGGAAAGCGTTGATCGAACCTTCCACGGGGGCTGCAAGCCGCTCCGCAGCGAGACGGGATTCGGCTTCGCCGGGACGGACATCCGAAAGCCTGATCGCCTTGCGGCTCCCATCGGCCGCCGCCTCGTTCCGGGTCATCACCTCATGAACGGGAAAGGGGTGGGTGCCATCGAGGAGCGCCGTGATCTCGAACTCACCGAGCATGATCCGGTAGAAGCCGGGCGCTTGCGTGTGTTGCAGCGGAGCGGCCGCTTCGCAATTCGGTCCAAGCAGGAGGCAAGCGATTGCGCTCGCGATGAACGTGCGGGCCGGGGTCATGATCCTCTCCATTGTCGTGCGCGATCAGCCGGCCGTCGTCTAACCATCGAGAAAATCGAGCAGCAATCTGGTCACCGTTTCGGGCTGCTCCTCATGCGGAAGGTGGCCGCAGCGCTGGATCGGCGCCACCCGCAGGTTCTCGGCCATCTCGCTCCAGACCGCTTGCATGTCGAACAGCTTTCCGACGGCACCGAAGTCCTCTCCCCAGATCGAGAGCACCGGACAGGCGATCTTGCTGTCGGCATCTGCAAGGTCCTGTGCGATGTCCTCCGGGCCGGCCCGGTAGTCGGACAGGGCTCCGCGGACGCCGCCATCGGCGGCAAAGGCCTTCACATAGGCGGCGATTGCTTCATCGGAGATGCTCTGGGGATCATGACACCAGTCGGAGAAGAAGTGACGCAGCCAGATCTCTTCGCGGCCCGCCAGCAGGGCCTCGGGTAGATCGGCCACCTGATGAAACAGGAAGAACCAGTACTGCCGCGCGATCTGCGCATTCATCTCGCGCGCGACAATCCGCGTCGGCACGTTGTCCATCACGACGAGCCTGTCGACCAGCGCGGGATGGTCCTTCACCAGGCGCGTAGCAACCCGCGCGCCGCGATCATGCCCAACCAGTGCGAATCGGCCGATGCCAAGAGCCTCTGCCAGTTTGACGATGTCATTGGCCATCGTCCTCTTGTCGTAGCCGCTCGAAGGCTTGTCGGTGTCACCGTAGCCGCGCAGGTCTGGCGCTATCACGCGATATCGCCGCGCAAGCTCAGGAATCTGGAAGCGCCAGGCGTAGCTCGTCTCGGGAAAGCCATGGAGCAGGATGACCGGTGGACCGGAGCCCGCGTGGCGATAGTGCTGACGAATGCCGTTGGCCCTGATTGTGTCGTGTCCGACGTCGTCCATTGCGATCTGATCCCCTGAACCGCCGCGGGCGGCCTCGATCTTGTTCCGATGTTGATCCAAAACAAGTCCGGCTGATTGCACATCCTGGCGCGCGGTTGTACGATTGCGTCCAGGTTGAGAGTGAGGATGCTGCCGGTTGTGGCTCCCAAGTCCGTCTGGCCCGCCACGTGATCGGGCGAAAATCCAAGACATTTCGACCGGTATCCGCCTCAATAAGTGGTCAGACAGCTGCGATTGCCGATGGCGGGAGCAGGGACGACGAATTGCGTTCGTGTGTGATTTGGATCGTCAAATCGAGGATTACATATCGGCTATGAAGGATTCTTTTTATTACTATTCAGCAAGGCAACGGTGAGCGCGTATCGTGGCCGAACCAGACAGATCGTGCTCGCCATCCCGTGGACTTCATCACGTCACGACCATCATTGATGACGCGCAGTGCGCTGCGCGTTTCTATTCCGGCGTTCTCGGTCTGAAACGAGTCAAGAAAACGGTCTGCTACGACGACCCGGGCAGTTACCATCTCTACTATGGCGACGAGGCCGGGAGCCCGGGAACGGTGCTGAGTACCCTGGCATGGCGATGCGTCGCAAAGGGATTGGTTGGGGTCGGCGAAGTCGTGCAGACCGCCCTTCGTGTGCCGGCCGGATCGCTCAAATGGTGGTCAGAGCGGCTCGAGGCCGCGAACGTCGCGTGCCGGTTCGATCATTCGCCATTTGGCGAGCCGCTGCTTTGCTTCGCCGATCCGGACGGAACCACGCTTGCTTTGGTGGAAGCGGAGCAGGATCGTCGCGACGCCGGGCGCAGCGATGCCATTCGAGCGGTCATGGGATTGAACGACATCACCCTGAACGTCCGCGCGGAGGACGCCACGGTCGACATCCTCCAGGACGTACTGGGTTTCAGGCGCGTTTTACAGGCCGATGATTCGATCCGGTTCGTCGCACATGATGGTCCCGGGGGCACGCTGACGCTGCGAATGGTGGGCGCGTCGTCGCGGGGCCGGCTTGGAGGCGGCACGATCAGGCATGTCGCCTTCCGCGCGGCCAATATCGAAGATCAATCCGAAATGATCCGGAAGCTTCAAAGACGGCACGACATCGCCGTGACCGAACCGATTGAGAGAACCTATCTGACTGCGATCGGCTTCCGGGCGCCATGCGGCGTGCTTTTCGAGATCGCAACCGATGGGCCCGGCTTCGCGGTCGACGAGCCGCGCGATCAACTCGGGGAAGATCTTAGATTGCCCGGCTTTCTCGAGGAGCGTCGTCTGGAGCTGCAAAACATCCTGCCTCCTCTGAGCTAGCCGGACTTGCGATTGTGCAACTCGTCGAGCATGGCCTTGGTCCGGCGGAAAGGCACGGCGTCGAAACCCTCGGTAAATTTTCCGAGCGTCCGCTCGAGCACCGCTGCAGGCTCGCTGGTTCGTCGCTGCTGACGCAGGAAGCTTGCAAGACTTTCGGCCGACCTAAGCTCCCATCCAAGGGCGCCTTGCCGTTCCGAAACCTCGAGCGCCTCGCGCAAATGGGCTTCGGCCGGTTCCGAGTCGGGTCCCTGCAATGCAGCCAGCACATCGCCGTGGATTCTCAACGAATCCGGCAGCAGCCAGAGCGCCTCCGTAGCCTTGGTTCGCTCCAGGCATTCCGCGGACGCCAGCAGCGCCTCTTCCGGTCGATCGTCCGCCGCCAGCACCTCGGCCAGGCGGCCGAGAAACGGGATCGATACATTTTCGTATTGTGCGCCGCTCAGCTTCGAGAGCGCCTCTCGCAACAATCTTTCGGCGGGCTCGATCTGGCCGCGCAGGAACAGCAGCCTGCCTTCGAAACCGATCGACGAAAATAAGTAGCTTTGGATATCGTTATCCTGAGCCACCTGCCTGAACCGCTGGATCGCGCAAGCAGCTTTGTCGAGGTCCTCCAGGCTCAGGAACAGCGAAACCCCGCACCAGCTGAGTGCCTGGCAGATCGACGTCGGATTGCCGGTCTCCTCCGCTTCGGAATGCGCCGACAGGCAGGCTCGAACAGTTCGATCGAAGCGCCCCAGATTCCAATGGGCCCGCGCCATCACGCATTGCGCATAGACCGAGTGGTTCAGTCCCCATCGGCCGATCTGCGAGACGTCGCTGTGAGTTCGGAAGTACTCGTGGGCCTCGCGCGCGAGTTCCAGGGCCGTCGCATACTCGGCGCGGAAGAAGAGCGACGCACTCTTCGCGCTTTTCGTCATCGCCAGCGCCGCGGGCTCGTCGGCGTCAGCGACAAGCGTCTCGATCCTCTGCGTTCCTTCCAGCGCGCCCTTGAAGTCGCCGCGGCGGTGCAGGAAAACGATCAGGCCCAACCGCGCCCTCAGCTCCCATTGCCGGTCGCCCAGGCGTGCCGCAAGCTCGATTGCCCTGTTCAGGGCATCGCGCGACTGGCCGGTCATGCCCTGGGTGAACATCAAGGCGAGCCCGTGAGCTGCCTTCAGGACCATCTCGTTGCGCTCGCTTTCGATCGCCGGATCGAGAGCGTCGATCGCCCTGGTCGTCCAAGCGATACATTCCGTCAGCAGCGAATTCTCCAGCCAAACGGGTACGGCGGCGGCCGCGAGCGCAATGCCCGCCTGCGCGTGGCTGTCCGTCGAGAACGCCCAGTCCAGGATTCCGCGCACATTATCGAGTTCCTGGACCGCATCCCTGAGGGTTTGCACCTGTTTCGGGCCGTCGGCGTATCTGCAGAGCATTTCGGTGACGCAGGCCGCAAGCCGGGCGGCGAGTTCGTTCCGCTCGGATTGCTCGACCAGCTTGGCAAGCGCGAATGCCTTGGTGATCTCCAGCAGCCGAAATCGGGTGCGCTCGGAGCCGATGTCGACCGAGACCAGCGATTTGCAGACCAGATCAGCGAGGATCGATGCGGTGTCGGCGCCCTCAGCTGCCGGAATCACGGAGACGGCGGCCTCCAGCGTGAAGCTGCCGGCGAAAATGCCGAGGCAGCGGAGAACGTATCGCTCGCGCTCGCACAGCAGCTGATAGCTCCAGTCCAGTGCTGCCGCGATCGTACGATGCCGCGCCGGCGTGCCGCGGCGCGCATCCGCGAGCAAGTGCACGCGGTCCTCGATCCTGGCGGCCAGTCCGTTGACGCCGAACGCGTCGACGCGCGCGGCCGCGACCTCGATCGCGAGCGGGTTGCCGTCCAATTCGCGGCAGATCTGCGCGGCAAAGCCGGCATTGGCATCGGTAAGCTCGAAATCGTTGACGATGGCAGCCGCCCGCTCCACGAACAACTGAACTGCCGGATAGCCCAGCACGTCCTTCGGTCCGAGGGACGCACCGATTGGAGGCACCTCGAGGGGAGGGAGCCGGAACACCTGTTCGCCATCGACGCGGAGCGGCTCCCTGCTCGTGGTCAGCACCTTGATGCCGCCGGCGCCGCGCAACAGCTCGCCGATGGCGGCCGACGCCCCGTCGATGAGATGCTCGCAATTGTCGAAGACCAGAAGAAGACTCTTGTAACGGAGCGCCGCCGCGATGCCGGATAGTACGTCGCTCGAACGTGCGTCGATCGGAAGAGCGGACGCAATGACGCTCGAAATCAACGATGCATCCGTGATCGAGCCGAGGTCAATCAACCACACGCCGTGCGGAAACTGCGGCAACATCGCTTCCGCGAGCCGAAGCGCGACCGACGTCTTGCCGACGCCCGGCGGTCCGACGATACTCAGCAGGCGGCTGTCGGCCAGTTTTTGCTGCATCGTTCGAAGCGCTTCCGCGCGTCCGACCAGCCGGTTCAATTGCGCCGGCAGGTTATGAGCCGCCTGCATCGCCGGCTGATCAATGGCCGGGCGCTCTTCTTCGAGCACCTTGATAGGCGCAACGAAGCGATACCCGCGTCCCGGACTGTTGACGATGTACTGATTGGCGCTGTCGTCCTCGCCAAGCGCACGGCGAAGCGCCGCCACCTGGACGGTAAGGTTCGCTTCAACGACGAATGTATCGGGCCAGGCGATCTCGACGAGTGCGCGCTTACTCACCAGTTCGCCGGCGTGCTCCACGAGCGCGATCAGGATATCGATCGCCTTGCCGCCGAGGCGAATGACGCGGTCGCCCTCGAGCAGGATTCGTTTGGAGGTGGAAAGGCGAAACGGTCCGAATAGAAACGTACGCTCTGGTCTGTCGTTGCGATCGGGCATCCTTCAGTCAGCCATGGGCCTTCTCAAGGGACCTTGCTACGCCACAGCCCGGAGGGTGTCCATCCCCTTGGAGGTCCGCGCGAACGAGGACGTCACAGCTGGTTTTCGCGCTCGACCTGAAGGGCAATCGCCTGCCGGCGGGCCATGATCGCGGTCACGGTGAGGCGTTCGGCTTCGACCGTGGACAGTGCCGCCAATTCCACGGCGACCGTGGCCATCTGCTCGATCAGATCGGCACGGGTGTGCAGCTGCGCGGTTTGCCGCTTGCTGACCCATCTGGACAGGGTTTCGGGCGCGAGCGTGGCGTCGCGTTCGAGGCCGGAGCGCAATGCCTCGCGAAGCGCTGCGGCGCGTTCGGCGGACTCCTTGACGGCCGCCTGCAGTTCTTGCGTCCGGCTCGCGAATTCCGCATCACGAGCAGCGGCGTCCCTCGCGAACAGTCCGTTGATGTTGTCAAGGCTCACTTGCAGGCGAGCCAAATGGAGGCACAAATCCTCACCGAATTGAGCCAAATTGCCGTTCATCAAGTCCTCGTCTCATCGATGTACGCAACTCTCTCGCGGCGGAAGGCCGCAGCCAAATAAAACCTTGCAAATTCCATGTGGTTGACGGCAACACCGCATCGTCAGCTGTGGTTTTTGGAACGATTTACTGGCCATGCGATGGGGCGGCGAATAACCATCGGCGCGGTGTGCAGAATCTCGACGGGGCTCCGATGGACGACACCGATACTTCATCCGACGGCTTCTACGGCCGTCGACTCGCCTCGCACCTCGGAATGGAAGGCGATTGCGTTCGCAAGATCAATCGCCACGGCAAGCTCGCGCTTGCCATCACGAGATTGACATGTACTCGCTTTGTTCGTGAGCGGACTGCGGCGATTCCGTCGGAGCCGGCATTCAGCATCCTCCATCAACTGGGCGATCTGGACCGGCACTCATGCTGGCTCGCCGGCCGCCAGAGGTATTCCGGATCGTTCGGTGCGGGAACCGTAAGCGTCATCGACCTGCGCGACAATCCACAGTGCGAGTTCAGGGGCCCGTTTGATGCGCTTCAGTACTACATCCCGCGCCGCGCTCTTGACGACTTCGCCTACGAGAACAGCGCGAAGCCGATCTCCACGCTGAAGTGGACCCGTCACCGGCGCGATCCCTATCTGTCTACGCTTTCAAACGTTCTTTTGAACGCCCTCGAAGAGGAGAGCGCGAACAATCAACTCTTCGTCGATCAGCTCGGACTGAGCTTGCTCGCCCATTTCGCGCAGACCTACGGTGATCTCAGCTCGCGCGAGGGCATTCAGGAAGGGGGACTGGCGCCATGGCAGGAGCGGCGTGCCAAGGAGATCATGCGTGCCCGCCTCGCCAGCGGTTTGACGATCGCCGATGTCGCGGCCGAGTGCAGGCTGACGCCGAGCCATTTTGCCCGCTCGTTCCGGCGCAGCACGGGCATCGCTCCCCACGAATATCTCTCCCGGCTCCGGATCGATGAGGCCAAGCGCCTGATGACCACCACCAGGCTGCCGTTGGCGGATATCGCGCTGATCTGCGGGTTCGGTGACCAGAGCTATTTCACCCGGGTCTTCTCGCGCAGCGTGGGAACGAGCCCCGGCGCCTGGCGCAGGGCTCGTTCCGAAGGTTGAAGGGCTTCCGCCGAAACCTAGGTCGGATGGATCATGTCACGCGCGTAGGACAAGCCGATCCCGTATCCGCCGCCATGGGCCTCGACGATGGCTCTCGCGTGGTCATAGGTCTCATGGCGGGTCCAGTCTCGCTGCAATTCCAGAAGGACCTGGATCCACGACGTTGGCCGTGCGCCCGCGGCTTCCATGCGGCGAAGCGCGAGGTCATGGCCGACCGTGGTGAGACCTCCGCAGGCGTCGCCGACCACGTAGACCTCGAGCCCGGCGGCCAACGCCGACAGAACGGTGAAGCTGACGCACGCTTCGGTCAGCAGTCCCGATACGATGAGGCGCCGCCGGCCAGTTGCGAGAATCTTCCCGCGCGCGTTGTCGTCCTCCCAGACGTTCATGTTGCGCCGCTCGATCGGGACGATGCCAGGCAAGGCCGCACTGATCGCCGGCATCAGCGGACCGCTGTAGACTTTCGTCGCAGAGGTCGAAGCAATGACCGGAAGGCTGAACGCCGTGGCCGTCTTGGCCAGGGCGACCACGTTGTTGAGCAGGATTTGCCGGTCAATCGAGCTAACGCCGAAGGCGAGCCCGGCCTGCTGGTCTGCGAACAGGAGGGCGCAGTCTTTCGGTTCAAGAAGGGGAGCGTCGGTCATGTGATCACCCAATGTCACGCCTTGAGGAATTCGAGCAGATCCGCGTTGAGCTGGTCCGCGTGGGTCGTGGCAGTCGCGTGCGGAGCTCCGGGATAGACCTTGAGCGTGGCAGACTTGATCATCTCGGCCGCGAGCTTTCCAGTGTACTGAAGCGGGACCACCTGATCGTCGTCGCCGTGGACCACCAACGTGGGAACGTTGATCTTCGCCATATCCGGCCGGAAATCGGTTTCCGAGAACGCCGTCACGCAGTCGATCGTCGCCTTGATAGAGGCCTGCAAGCCGATCTGCAGCGTCTGCTTGAATACGCCCTGCGAGACCTTGGTGCCGTGGTTGGTCCCATAGAAAAGCGGGCTGAAATCATCAAGGAATTGCGGGCGATCCTTGGCGAGGCCGGCCTTGATGCCATCGAAGACGGCCTTGTCGACACCGTCATGGTCCGCCGTCTTGCCGAACAGCGGCGTCACGGCGCTCACCAGCGCCAGCTTTGACACCCGCGAGGAGCCATGACGCGCGACGTAGCGCACGATGTCGCCGCCGCCCATCGAGAAGCCGACCAGGGTGACGTCCTTCAGGTCTAGATGCTTGACGAGTTCGGCGATGTCGTCCGCGAACGTATCGTAGTCATAACCTTCCCAGGGCTGGCCGGATCGGCCAAAGCCGCGGCGATCGAACGCCACGGCGCGGAAGCCGTGACTGGCGAAGAACAGCATCTGGGCGTCCCACATGTCCGCGCTGAGCGGCCAGCCATGGCTGAACAGGATCGGCTTTCCGCTGCCCCAGTCCTTGAAGTAGAGGTCGGTACCGTCCCGTAATTTCAGCAGCGCCATCAGTTGCTCCTTTGTGGTGGCGATGGCCGCGCACAAATGCGTCGGGCCATCCTCCGCCAAACTCATCGATGGAAGCCCCCTTGGCTTGGACGGCCTCGGCGCTGTTTGGACGGCCTCGCGGTCTCGGCTGAGCGCGCCGTCGGCAAGCTCCGAAGGGCGTGATCCCGGAGCGAGACATCTCCGAGAGCAGTTTTGTCGCACGCGAGCCTTCATCGCGACTTCGTCCAAGCAGCGAACAACCTGTCCAAGCGGCGGCGCCACCTCGGGTCATACAGTCGAAGCCGTACGGACGCTGGATGTCATTCGCTCCGGCCGGCAATCGTCAATTCAAGGAGAAATCTCGATGTCCAAACTCGATATGCTGACCCCAGACAACAGCGCTATTGCGCTCATCGACTACCAGCCGGCGATGTACCAGGGCGTCCAGTCGCACGACCGCCTCGTGGTGTTCAACAACGTCCAGATCCTGGCGAAGGCCGCCAAGCTGTTCAAGATTCCGACCGTGCTGTCCACGGTGGCGAAGGATTCGTTTTCCGGACCGTTCATGCCGGAGGTCGCCGAGCTCTTCCCCAATCACGACATCATCGACCGCACCTCGATGAACTCCTGGCTCAATGCCAATTTTCGCAAGGCGGTCGCCGCGACGGGGCGCAAGAAGTTCGTGATCGGCGGCCTCTGGACCGAGGCCTGCGTGATGTTCCCGGCGCTGGACATGCTGAAGGAAGGCTATGAGGTCTACATCCCGGCGGATGCATGCGGCGACCTGTCCATCGAGTGCCACAACCGCTCGATGGAGCGCCTGGTGCAGGCCGGCGCGGTTCCGATCACCTCGTGCCAGTATGCATTCGAGTTGCAGCAGGACTGGGCGCGCACTGAGACCTACGACGGCATGATGGAGATCCTGAAGGCGCATTCGCCTTACGGCATCCAGATCCGCTTCTCGAAGTGGGTGCTCGGCGAGCATGCGTCGGAGGCTGGCTAAAGCATGATCCGGAAAAGTGCGAAGCGGTTTTCCGAATAGATCATGCTCGAACAAGGGGCTAAGTCGCGATGACCTGATCTCATCGCGCCTTAAGCCGCCTGATTTCTCCCTCCATCCTCCGAGAGGGGTGCGATGAAGATCTACATTCTGTCCCTTGGCGCCGGCCTGCTGGTCGGCATCATCTACAGCCTTCTCAACGTACGTTCGCCCGCTCCTCCTTTGGTGGCTCTGGTCGGTCTGCTCGGCATCCTCGTCGGCGAGCAGATCGTTCCGGTCGCCAGGCAGATCGTCGTCGGCGAGGGTCTTGCCGCCGCGTGGCGGCAGGCGAAATGCGCGCCTCACATGTTCGGCCTGCTGCCCGGGCGGCACGCCGAAGAAGTCAAGACAACCACAGATGTTGCGGAGAAGGCGTCATGAGCGCTCCTGATACGATTCTTCATCGCGGCCTTTTCACCACGCTCGACCGTTCCAACCCGGCCGCCAGCGCCGTCGCCATCAAGGACGGGCGCTTCACGGCGGTCGGCCACGACCACGACGTGATGAAGCTCGCCGGACCCTCGACCAGGGTGATCGATCTGAAGGGACGGCGCGTCCTGCCCGGACTGATCGACAATCATCTGCACATCATTCGCGGCGGGCTCAACTTCAACATGGAGCTGCGCTGGGACGGCGTGTGGTCGCTCGCCGACGCGATGGCCATGTTGCGGAAGCAGGTCGCGATCACGCCGCCGCCGCAATGGGTGCGTGTCGTCGGCGGATTCACCGAGCACCAGTTCGCCGAGCGGCGCCTGCCGACGATCGACGAACTCAACGCGGTCGCGCCGGATACGCCGGTCTTTATTCTCCATCTCTACGACCGCGCGATGCTCAATGCCGCAGCGCTGCGCGCCGTCGGCTACACCAAGGATACGCCGGAGCCTCCGGGCGGCGAGATCACGCGCGACGCGAAGGGCAACCCGACGGGGCTCCTGCTCGCCAAGCCGAACGCCAACATCCTCTATGCGACGCTGGCGAAGGGCCCGAAGCTGCCGTTCGAGTACCAGGTCAATTCGACCCGGCACTTCATGCGCGAGTTGAACCGGCTCGGCGTCACCGGCGCGATCGACGCCGGCGGCGGCTTCCAGAACTACCCGGAGGACTATGCGGTCATCGAGAAGCTCTCCGACGAGGGGCAGCTCACGATCCGGCTTGCCTATAACCTCTTTACCCAGAAGCCGAAGGGCGAGAAGGACGACTTCCTGAACTGGACCAGGACCTCAAAATACCAGCAGGGCACCGATTACTTCCGCCACAACGGCGCCGGCGAAATGCTGGTGTTCTCGGCCGCCGATTTCGAGGATTTCCGCGTCGCCCGGCCGGACATGCCGCCGGAGATGGAGGGCGAACTCGAGGGCGTCGTTCGCATCCTCGTCCAGAACAAATGGCCGTGGCGGCTGCACGCGACCTATGACGAGACGATCTCGCGCGCGCTCGACGTGTTCGAGAAGGTCAACCAGGACATGCCGCTGGACGGCCTGCACTGGTTCTTCGATCACGCCGAGACGATTTCCGACCAATCGATCGATCGCATCGCCGCGCTCGGCGGCGGCATCGCCGTGCAGCACCGCATGGCGTATCAGGGTGAGTATTTCGTCGAGCGCTATGGGTACGGTGCCGCCGAAGCGACGCCGCCGGTGAAGAAAATGCTCGACAAGGGCGTCAAGGTGTCCGCGGGCACCGATGCGACCCGGGTCGCATCCTACAATCCCTGGGTCTCGCTCGCCTGGCTCGTGACAGGCATGACGGTCGGCGGCTTGCGCCTCACTCCGCCACGCAACTGCCTCGACCGCGAGACGGCGCTGCGGATGTGGACCGAGAATGTCACCTGGTTCTCGAATGAGGAAGGCAAGAAGGGGCGTATCGAGGTCGGGCAGCTCGCCGATCTGATCGTTCCGGATCGCGACTATTTCTCGTGCAGCGAGGCCGAGATCGCCGATACGTCGAGCGACCTCACGGTGGTCGGCGGCCGTATCGTTTACGGTGCCGGAGATTTCAAGGCGCTCGACACCAACGCGCCGCCGCCGGCGATGCCGGATTGGTCACCAGTGCGCAGCTTCGGCGGCTATGGCGACTGGCTCGGAGCTGACGGCAAGGCAAAGGCGGTGCGGGCGAACGCCATGCAGATGTGCGGTTGCAGCAGTGGCTGCGGCGTGCACGGCCATGACCATGCCCGCGCCTGGACCGGCAAGCTGCCGGTTGCGGACCTCAAGAGCTTCTGGGGCGCGCTCGGCTGCGCCTGCTGGGCGGTTTGAGATGCCTGCGAAGGTCGGCACGCCGCGCTGGATCGCAGTCATCCTGTCCTGGCCGTGGCTGCTGCCGATCGCCAGGGGCGGGCTGGTCTCCGCCTTCCTGATCGGCGGCATCCAGAAGCTCGCCGATTTTCCGGCAGCGGTCGCCGAACAGGCGCATTTTGGTCTGCAGCCGGCTTGGCTGTGGGCCGTAGCGGCGATCGTCGTCGAGCTTGGCGGTTCGCTGCTGGTCATCGCCAACCGGCTCGTCTGGCTTGGCGCCGGCGGACTTGGCGTTTTGACTTTCGTGGCGATGCTGACCGCCAATGCGTTTTGGCTATCGGCCGGCCACGAACGGTTCATGGCGATCAATGCGTTCTTCGAACACCTCGGCCTCATCGCCGGTCTTGTCGTCGTGACGATCTGCGCTGAAAAGACGCAATCTCGTCGAATCAGCGAATTCTAGTCCAATCTCGCTCAAGGAGTTGTCCATGAAACGGCTATCGGCATCGATCCTGCTCTTGTCGGTTGCGGCTATTGCCGCAGCGGCGCCAGCGGTCGCCAGGGATGCGGGAAAAGCCGGCACGGAGATGGTTGCGGTGGCGCCGCAATATGACACGACGCATGTCTATGTCGCGCCTGATGACGTGGACAAGTTCGTGTCGAGCTTTCTGGCGACTTTCGGCGGTCAGAGCACCAAGCAGGTGGTTGCGACCGTCACACCCACGCCGAGCAGCACGACCTCGCAGCTGCTTCAGACACCGGTCGGCACCGTCTCGCTGTTCGGCTTCAAGACGCCGGTGCCGTATCCGTTCGGCACTGAGCGGAACGGATATCTGGTCAGCGACATCGACGTTGCGATCAAGACCGCCCGTGCGGCGGGCGCCGACGTGATCGTCACGACCTTCCCGGATCCGATCGGGCGCGACGCCGTGATCCAGTGGCCGGGCGGGGTCAATATGCAGATCTACTGGCACACGACCAAGCCGAACTACGCCGCCTTCGAGAAGATCCCGGAGAACCGGGTGTATGTTTCGGCCGACAGGGCGGATGCGTTCGTGCGGAGCTTCCTTGCCTTCTCGCACGGGAAGGTCGTGTCGCAGACCGCGAAGGCCCCCGGGATCGAGATCGGCAAGACGGGACAGACTTACAAGAGGATTCGCATCGAATCGGCATTCGGCAAGATGGTCGTGCTCGTGACCGACGGTCAGCTGCCCTATCCCTACGGCCGCGAGACGACCGGCTATGAGGTGGCGGATCTCGACGCGACGCTTGCCAAGGCAAAGACGGCCGGAGCCACGGTCCTTGTCGAACCCTACACATCCGAAGGAAGATCTGCGGCGATCGTGCAGTTTCCGGGCGGTTACATCGCGGAGGTACATGCGACGCCCGCCAAACATGCTGCTCGTGCAGACCAGCAGCCTCTTGAACGCGCCTTGAAGTAATGGTCGTTATGCCGGCATGGATCGACATGCGAATTGTCAGGACGCTATTGCCCCTTCTGGCGATCGCGTCATCGGTCCATGCCGCCGTTGCGGCAGATGGGGATGACGCGACCGCGAAGCGGCCTGCGATCCAGGCCAACCGATGGGCCGAGGATTGGTCGGTGCTTGCCGATCCCAGGTTGCGGACCGAAGCTTTCGACGGGCTCAAATACATCCCCCTGTGGGCCACGGATCCGAAGAGCTACGTCTCTCTTGGGGCCACGTTGCGCGAGCGCTTCGAGTCGAACAGTGCTGCGGCGTTCGGAACCAGCAAAACCCCCGCGGACAGCTACCTCCTGCAACGGCTTCAGGTCCATGCCGACGTGCATTTCGACGAGAACTGGCGGGCGTTCGTCCAGCTTGAGGACGATCGTGCCTTCGACAAGCTGAACGTCTCCTCGGTCGATCAGGACCGCCTCGATCTGCGACTGGCATTCATCGAGTATGTCAACACCACTGCGGCGGGCACCTTCAAGGCGCGCGCCGGACGTCAGGATTTTGCGTTCGACCTGCAGCGTTTCGTTTCGTCGCGGGACGGACCGAACGTGCGCCAATCCTTCGACGCGATCTGGGCCGATTGGGAAAGCGGTGCCTGGCGCATCCTCGGATTCGTCAGCCGACCCGTGCAATATTTCGACGTGCGTCCGTTCGACGACACGTCGAACGACCGCTTCAAGTTCAGCACCCTGCGCGTTGAACGGAAGGTATTCGGAAACGACGAGCTGTCCGGCTATTATTCGCTTTATGAGCGCAGCGACGCCAAATATCTCGACGCGCGCGGCGACGAGCAACGGCATATCCTGGACATACGGTTCGCAGGCAAGGGCGCCGGATTCGATTGGGACCTCGAGGCGATGGGGCAGGCCGGCCAGGTCGGTACCACGGACGTGCGGGCCTGGGCGGTCGGTGCGCGGACGGGCTACACATTTTCCGATGTGACATGGCAGCCGCGTATCGGCCTGCAGCTTGACGCGGCATCGGGCGACCGCCACCCGGGAGACGGTGTGGTCGAGACCTTCAATCCGCTGTTTCCGAACGGTTACTATTTCACGCTGGGTGGCTACACGGGGTACACCAATCTCATCCATCTCAAGCCTGCGATCTTCGTCAATCCCACGGATCGGCTCAAAGTGATGGCGGCGGTTGCCTTCCAGTGGCGTCAGACGACGGCTGATGCGATCTATGTGCAGCCGAACGTGCCGGTCGCGGGAACGGCAGGAACCGGAAGCGCGTGGACGGGTGCGTACGGGCAGTTGCGCCTCGACTACGCCTTCAACGATCATCTCACCGGCGCGATCGAAGCGGTACACTTCGCCGTCGGCAATACGATCCTCGGCGCCGGCGGGCACACGAGCAACTATATCGGTGTCCAACTCCAATACGGCTGGTAGCATGTCAAAGCCAATTTCCCTTCTTGCCCTGCTGATGAGCCTCAACGCAGGCTTCGTTGATACGGCCGGCTTCCTCGCCCTTCAGGGGCTGTTCACGGCGCATGTCACCGGCAACTTCGTCACGTTCGGTGCCGCCATCGTGCTTGGGACGTCCGGGGCGTTGGCCAAGCTGCTTGCGCTTCCCGTCTTCTGCGCGGTCGTGATCGTCACGAGGATCTTCAGCTTCTATCTCCCCGTCATGGGACTGCCGATCCTCCGCTCGATGCTGGCGATCAAGACGCTGCTTCTCGCGATAGGTGGTGCAGCGGCCGTCCATTTCGGGCCGTTTGTGCAAGGAGACAGCTGGCAGGCGATTGTCACCGGGATGCTTCTCGTTGCCGCGATGGCAATCCAAAACGCCGCCCATCGCATCCATATGGGGACGGACCCGCCCAGCACTCTGATGACGGGAACGACGACCCAGATCATGATCGATGTCGCTGACGTCCTGCGGCGCGCGCCGGTCTCGGTTCTGACTGTTGCCAAGCCCCGCTTGGGCAAGATGTCGGCGAGTGTGGCTGCGTTCGCCTTGGGGTGCGCGGCCGGCGCCTGCCTTTATGCCAAGTTCGGCACCTGGTGCTTCGTCCTGCCTCCGCTTCTCGCGTTGCCGGCGATGTTCCTGGCGGGAGGCGAGCCTGTACCGGAAAAGACGGCTTAGCGCGCGATGAGTTCAGCCGAGTCTTTCCAGACCATCCTTCTGCTGCTGATGATTGCCGTCGTGCTCGACACGGTGGCCCGTCGCGTGCGGCTGCCGTCCGCGTCGGTGCTGGTGCTGGCCGGCATTGTGCTGGCCCTGGTTCCGGGACTTCCGGAGGTAGAGTTCGACCCGGACTTCGTCATGGTGCTGTTTCTGCCGCCGCTCTTGCTCTCGGGCGCCTATTTCACGGTGTGGCCTGACTTTCGCGCCAATCTCAGGATCATCCTGCAGTTGGCGGTCGGAGCCGTCGTGTTGACGACCCTGCTGGTCGGTGTCGTGACGCACTTCTTCTTCCCGGCATTGCCCTGGGCCGCGTGTTTTGCGCTTGGCGCAATCGTTTCGCCGCCCGACGCCGTCGCGGCGCGGGCTGTGCTCGACCATCTCAACGTCCCGCCGCGTATTGCTGTCCTTCTCGAAGGCGAAAGCCTCATCAACGACGCATCGGGCCTCGTACTCTTTCGTTTCGCAGTCGCCGCCGCACTGACCGGTGCCTTCAGCGCGGAGGCGGCCGCAGCAAGCTTCGTCTACGTTTCGGCCGTGGGTATCGGGATCGGTCTCGCGCTCGGCTGGATCTGCGCCTTCGTCGCCGGAAGATTGACCGATGCGAGGCTGACCGTGGTCTGGACCTTCCTGTCCGCCTGGGCTGCCTATCTGCTGGCTGATCGCCTGCATGTGTCGGGCGTGCTTTCGACGGTTGCGTGCGGGCTCGTCCTTGGACGCCTGCAGCACAAGGCCCTGAGCGCAGCGTCCCGCGTGCAGGCGCTGGCGGTGTGGTCCGTCGTGACCTTCGTGATGGAGGCCCTGGTCTTCGTATTGGTGGGGTTGGCGCTTCGCGGCGTTCTGCACCGGTTCGGCTCGGATTGGGGGATCGTGCGCACGCTTGCGCCGGCAGCCGCGACGATCTTTGCAGTGATGGTGCTCGCCCGGTTCGCGTGGATTTTCCCGACCGCCTACATTCCGCGAGCACTGATCCCGTCGCTCCGTGCGCGGGATCCCTATCCACCGCTGGCCGTTCCGTTGGTAATGAGCTGGGCCGGGATGCGCGGGGTCGTCAGTCTCGCCGCCGCATTGTCATTGCCGGAGCATTTTCCGGGCCGCGACATCATCCTGTTCGTGACCTTCTGCGTCGTCGCCGCGACCATCGTCGTCCTTGGCCTTACTCTCGGTCCGGTCGCGAAGACGCTGGCGGGGAAGGAGTTCCTGCTCCGCGGTGAAGAGACGTTGTCGGAAGAGGTGCTCCGGGCCGAAATTGCCCGTGCGCAGTTCGATGCGATCCGCGCACATTCTGTCGGGGCCGAGGGCGAGCACGCGCACCCGCGACTCGTCGAACAATACGGACATCGCCTTGCGGTCGCCGAGGACCATGCCCTCGCCAAGGGAGGCCATGAGGAACGCAGGCTTCAGCACTACCGTGCCGTATTGATCGCGGTGGAAGCCGGCCGCAACAGGCTTCTGGAGCTCTTCAACGCCGGGCGCATTCACGACAGCGTCATGCACAGGCTGGAAGGAGAGCTCGATCAGGAGGAGCTTTTTGCCGCGCGTGTGGTCGAGCTGATCGAAGTTGACTGACGCGCGCGCCCCCAGCAATCGAGCCGAACTGCCGGGATGACAGTTCGGCTCGGATCAAGCTAGGCAACCCGGGCATCGACGCTGGTTATCCAATCTCGCGCCAGACTGACGTCCGCCTGCGTCAGTTGGTGGCCAGCCGGCAGGGTCCTGAGGGTCACCTTGGCTCCAGCGTCCGCGAGCATGGCCGATAGTCTGGCCGCATTGCTGGCCGGAACGATCGGGTCTGCCTGCCCCGAGAGGATGAGCACCGGCTTGCCGTCGAGCCTGGCTTTCGGCGGGTCCGACAGCGGCACCATCGCCCGAAGCAGGACTGCTCCGGCGAGAACGTCCGGCTTCATCAGGAGAAGCGCGGCGGCGATGTTCGCGCCGTTGGAAAATCCCACGGCGACCGGCGCCGCGATGCCATGGCGGCGTCGTGCGTCTTCGACGAATGCCCCAAGCTCGAGCGCGCGCTTGCGCACGTCTTGTTCGTCGAACACGCCTTCCGCCAGGCGTCGGAAGAAGCGCGGCATGCCGTGTTCGAGGACGCGCCCGCGTGGCGAGAGCAGGGCCGAGCCCGGCGATATCATGGCGCCGAGTTGCAGCAGATCGTTCTCGTCGCCGCCGGTGCCGTGCAGGAGCAGGAGCGGCGGCCCGTCGGCTTTGCTGGCTTTCTCAAAACGATAGACGAATGAGGGGGCGTCCGTCACGACACGGCTCCTTCCAGCTTCGGCAAGACACCTTCGATCTCCTTGCGATGCGACTCGAGGAAGCCCGGTAGCTTCAGCTCGCGTCCGAGCGTCTCCACCGGCTCATCGACGGCAAAGCCCGGGATGTCGGTCGCGATCTCGAACAGCACGCCGCCGGGTTCACGAAAGTAGATCGAGCGGAAGTAGTTGCGGTCCTTCTGTTCGGTCGGATGCAGTCCGTGATTGTCTACGAGCCGCTGCGCCATTCTGCCCTGCTCGCCGTCGTCGGCCGCGCGGAAGGCGATATGGTGCACCGAACCGCCGCCTTGATGACCGCGCAGGAATCCCTTCGCCTCATAGATGTCGACGACGCTGCCGTTGACGTCACCGGCCGCCTTGTAGCGGATCACGGAGCCCTCTCGGGCCGTCTCCTTGAAGCCGAACACGTCAGTCAGGACCGCCGCGGTCTTCCCGGCACTATCGAGCAGCAGGGTCACGCCGTGAAAGCCGCGGATCGCGTGCTCGACCGGAACGTCGCCATTGCTCCAGGCCGGCTCGTCTTCGGCGCCCGGCACGCCGACGAGCGCCAGCGCCATACCGTCCGGATCCGTGAACGGCAGGACCGATTCTCCGAACCGCTTTTCCAGCGCTTCGTAATGGATGCCCTTTTCAAGGAATCGCTGCGTCCAGTAGCCGAGCGAGCGTTGCGGCACGCGGAAGGCGGTCTGGTGGGTTTCGCCAACGCCCCTCCGGCCCGGAGGAACGCCCTGCCAGGGAAAGAACGTCAGGATCGTGCCGGGCCGGCCTGTCTCGTCGCCGTAATAGAAGTGATAGGTGGCGGGATCGTCGAAATTGACCGTCCGCTTGACGAACCGCAGGCCGAGATCCCGCGTGTAGAAGCCAAAATTCCTGATGGGGTCACCAGCGATGGCGGTGACGTGATGAAGTCCTGACATGTTCTTCCTCCAGCTCGAATGAGCAACTTCGTTTCGCGAATACATATCGGACGGCTTTGTTCTGAGGACAATTCATGGTTTTATGGCAGCTATGTCTACGATTTGGCGACAATTGAGGGGTAGATGGACAAGCTGGCGAGCCTGAGAGCCTTCGTGAAGGTCGTCGAAAGCGGCAGCTTCGCCGAGGCCGGCCGCCAGATGCGGCTCTCGCGGTCGGCGATCAGCAAATATGTCGGCGATCTCGAGGAGAGCCTCGGGGTGCAATTGCTGAACCGCACCACCCGGCACGCAAGTCCGACCGAAAACGGCCAGATGTATTTCGAGCGGGCCATCGTCATCCTCTCGGATGTCGATGCGGCGGATCAGGCGGTCACCCAGTTGCAATCGGCGCCGCGCGGCCTGTTGCGCGTCAATGCGCCGATGTCGTTCGGCACGATGCGCCTCGGGCCCGCGCTCGCCGATTTCATGACGAAGTATCCCGACCTTCAGATTCAACTCGTGCTGAGTGACGATCTTCTGGACCCTGTTCAGGACGGCTTCGACGTGACACTGCGCATTGCCGAACTGGAATCCTCGAGCCTGATCGCGCGCAAGATCGTCCCCGTCCCGCGGCGGGTCTGCGCATCGCCCGACTATCTGAAGCGTCATGGTACGCCGCTCCATCCGCAGGATCTGCGCGATCACGTCTCCCTGACCTACGGCTTCCTGCTGACGGGCAATCAATGGAAGCTGACAGGCGACGACGGCGTCCATTGGATCCAGCCGGCGTGGTCGCTGTGCGTCAACAACGCAGAGGTGCTGCGCGACGTGGCGGTCAGGGGCAAGGGCATCGCGCTGATACCGGAGTTCATCGCGGCGGAGGCCCTGAAGAATGGCAGCCTCCAGGCCGTCCTTGCGAACTATTCGGCTCCGCCGCTCACCCTTTACGCGGTCTATCCGCCGACGCGACATCTTGCCGTCAAGGTCCGGCTCTTCATCGATTTTCTCGTCGACCGGTTCGGAGCGGGTGCCGGCTGAGCACTCGCTAGTCGGTGCTTCTATCGCGTGACCAGCGATTGCCGAGCGCAAGACCGTATTGGTAGAGCGCGTTGCCATATTCCAGCTGCAACCGTTCGGTGGATTGAAGCGCGACGTCGACATTGGCGCGTGCCGATTTCAATGCGCGTGCGAGAACCGAGGCCTCGTAGGCCGCCTTGGCGGTCCCTCCGGCCGTGTGCGGCCGCACCACGAAAGCTGCGTCGCCGGTCAGCAGGACGCGGCCGAACAGGGTCTTCGGCACCGTCACGTCGAGGATGCTCTGAAGGAACGGATCCGGCGTCTCTGCGACCAGCGCGGCCATCTTTGGATGGATCTCGCGCAACGCGCGGGCCCTCAGATCGGCAACGGCTTTTGCAGATGCCGAGCCGCGCAGAAGCGAGGATCGATGCCGCGTACCATCCTTGTCGGTCAGCACAGTCGCGAGCTCGGCGACACCGACGTGCACATACCAGACCCAGTTGAGCCGACGCGATCCGACCGTAACGGCGCCGTCGGGTCCCGGGATGAAATAGGCCAGCATGTGGCCGCCGTTGCGGGCTTCCGAGAAGGTGAAGCGATCATCGAAGAATGGGAGAAGATCGGAAGGCACGTTGCGTTCATCTAGCGTGCCTCTCCAGGCAACATAACCGGCGTATCTCGCCTCGACATCAGGAAGCATTTGACGCCGGACCGCCGAGCCCGAACCGTCGGCGGCCACGAACAGATCGCTTTCCACGACGGAGCCGTCGCCAAGCGTCGCAGAGACCTTGGAGCCTGCCTGAGACACCGCCATCACTTCGGAGTCAGCCCGATAGCATTCACCGGGAACGGCTGCCCGCAGCGCCTTGTGGATGGCTTCCCAGGAAGTGAATTCCTGCGGCATGTCCTGGAGAACACCATCGCCGCCGTCCGGGTCGAGATATCGCCGGCCGCGGCAGGTCGTGAACGGGAGCGGACCTGCACCGTTTTCCTCGAGCAACTGGATCAGTTCTCGCTGAACGACGATCCCCGCTCCTCGGGCCAGCATCGGACCGGGCACGCGCTCGTGCACGGTGACGGTCGCGCCCAACTTGCGAAGCGTGATTGCATTGCAAAGCCCGGCGACCGATCCGCCGCTGATCGTCACCCTGAAATCATGATCGTGATGCCAGCCCATCTGCTTCTCCCTGACTTGCCGTTTCGACAATTGGCGGCTCACACGAGGTGCGCGCCCAGCTCGCGGCCGGACGCGGCGATAGAGGCGCCTGCCTGTCGGCGTTCCCGGTCATATCGCTGGAGCGCCTCGCCGAGCGGCGCCGATGCAAGGTGCTGTCGCAGCGCCATGGAGTCAGCCGCCGCCTTTGCGATGCCCATCCCCGTATGCGGCCGCACGACGAATGCCGCGTCTCCTACCAGCGCAATCAGTCGCGAGGTCATTCGCTCCGCTTCGTAGTCGAAGATCCCTTGCACGAACGGCTGGGGTGTCGCTTCGATCGCCGCAGCGAAGGAGCGCGGCAGCAATCGCTTGGCGTCCTCGACGAGTCCGTTGCGGGCGTGTGCGGAGACCGCGCCCGGAGGTAGCGAGTATGGGTGGATGCGGCCTTCGCGGTCGGTGAGCACATCGTCCCGCGCCGCCGGTCCGATCGCCGGCCGATACCAGACCCAATTGTACCTGCGATCTCCGGGCTCGGTTTCGCCGTTCGGTCCGGGGACCAGGAAGCCGATCACGTGGGAATGCGGCATCCGGAAGTATGCGAAGCGCTCGAGGAGGTCGCTGGCCGCGAAGCCCGGCAGGTCGAGTTCCGGAACAAGGCCGCGCCACCCGACATAGCCGGCGTAGACGTTGGCCGCGGCCTGGCCGTCGACTGCGGCGCGCGCGACGGACGCGATGCCGTCGGCGCCAATGACGAGATCGGCCGCCGTCTCGCTGCCGTCGCCGAAGCGAACGACGACCCGCTCGGCCTCTTCGCGAAGGTGTTCGACCTTTCGGTCAAGCACGTACGAGTTGTCCGCGATCTGCTTTCGAAACACGCGATAGATGGAGTCCCACGACAGCTGCATCTGGGGCGGCATCTTCTGATCGATGGTCGGGCCCGTGTCGCCGAACACGATCCGTTCCCGCGCGACCACTCCGACGCGTGCGACATGTTCGCACCCGGCCGCGCGCAGAATGGCAAAGGTTTCGCGCTTGCCCAGCAGGCCGGCTCCGCGCCCTTCGAGCCCATGGACCGATCGCTCGTAGACCGTGACGTCGTGTCCATCCTGGGCCAGCAGCGTTGCGGTGAACAATCCCGCGAGGGAGCCTCCGACGGCCGCGATTTGCATGTCTTGCGATCTCCAAATGCGTCCGTTCGACCTGGCGAGGTCAGTGATGCGCTGACTTCCGGCCGAACAGTGTCGGCAACTGCAAGAGCAGGCCAGCGGCCGCAAGTGCGGCGCCGTAGCCGCAAACGCCGAACCACGACGCGTGCGCATAGGCCCAGCTCGCGCCGAGGGATCCAAGCGATCCGCCGATAAACATGGCCGTCATGAAAACCGTGTTCAGCCTGCTTCGCGCCTCGGGACGGAGCGCGAAAATCAGGTGCTGGTTAGCCACCAGCGCTGCGTTCACGCCGACGTCGAGCAGCACCACTCCGACGGTCAGTCCGGCGACGGTGTTCCAGCCCCCGAACACTGCCCAGGAGGACAGCGAGATCGCGGCGGCGACCGCGATCACGAGATGAGGGCCGCGCTTGTCGGTCGTTCGGCCGGCGAGCGGCGCAGCGAGGATCCCCGACGCGCCGATGACGCCAAACAGGCCGGCGATCTCGGGGCCGAGACCAAACGCCGGCTCTTGCAGATGGAGGGACAAGACGGTCCAGAACGCGATGAAGGAGGCAAACAGCATCGCTTGCGTCGCAGCGGCCAGCCGAAGCGCCGGTTCTTCGATCAGCAAATGCACCAGCGAATGCAGCGCGGCTGCGTATCCCAGGCTCTGGGTCGGATGATGGCGGGGCAGGGTCGTGCGGACCAGCGCGGCGGCGCCGAGCGCCAAAGGCACACCAAGCCAAAACATCTCGCGCCATCCGAAATGCGATCCGACGAAGCCGGCTATTGTTCGGCTAAGGAGGATGCCGCCCAGGATTCCACTCACCACCGTTCCGACCGCGGCGCCCCGCGTCTTGTCGTCGGCGAGCGTCGCGGCGAACGGGACGATCTGCTGCGCCACCGTGGCCGCTACCCCTAGCACCAGCGAGGCTGCGATCAACGCGAGCGTGGTCGGTGCCACAGCAGCGAAGGCGAGTGCTGCCGCCAGAACGACGAATTGCACGGCGATGAGGCGCCGCCTCTCCACGAGATCGCCCAACGGGACCAGCAGGAGGAGACCGACTGCGTAGCCAAACTGCGTGGCCGTGGGTATCAGGCCGATCGCCGAGGAGCTCGGATAATTTGCTTCGATCAGGCCGAGCAGCGGCTGGTTGTAATAGATGTTCGCGACCGCGATGCCCGCACAGACCGCCATGGCAAACGTGCGTGCGCGGGTGAGTTCAGGAACCCGTTGGTCCGTGCTGAGAGCAGACGTCGACATGGCCGCAATCCTCGCTGGTCGGCGCGCAGCTTCGGTTCGCCGCACCCGACGCTTGACTTCAAACACGATCGGCAGCTAATTATCAACTGATAAATAACAAGGGTCGTCCGGGATGAATGGTTGCCATGTGCAGCTGGCTGCGCGGCGCGCGGCGTTCCGGGTGACAGAACTCTCGCCCGGCACCTTACGTGGCAGGCCTGCGAACGTATTGGACTGAATGCGCACGCTTTGGACTGGCTTTTGAATCCGCGCGCGCATTGCGGCGGTGCGACCTCCCGGTCGAGCGTCGTTGGCCGAACCGGCGACACGCCGCCGATGCTCCGCAGCGCCGTGGCCTTATCGGGAGATTGTTCAAGGGCCGCATCAAACTGAAAAGATGAGTGCCTGCAGCGGACTGGTATGGCGTTTCCATTGAGGAAGGAACGGCGATGAAGCTCAGGTCAGTTCTGCTCGCGCTGCTTGCCGTCGGGGCGATCGGTGGGATGGTAGCGCTTCTCTACGCCTGGGAATCGTCCATTGATCCGATCGATCCGCGATCAACCAGGGCCACCGATACTGTGATGGTGCGTCGTGGCGCAAGCCTCGCGCTGCTTGGCGACTGTGCCACCTGTCACACCGCGTCCGGCGGAGCGCCGTACGCCGGCGGACTTGCGATGCCGACGCCGTTCGGCACGATCTACTCCACCAACATCACGCCCGATCCGGAGACCGGCATCGGCCGATGGTCGGAACAGGCGTTCGTTCGCGCCTTGCGGTCCGGCGTGGACCGCGAGGGCCGTCATCTTTATCCGGCGTTCCCGTATGACCACTTCACGCGCGTGACGGACGATGATGCGAGGGCACTGTACGCCTTCCTGATGTCGCTCGATCCGGTCAGGTCGTCGGCGCCGCCAAACGGACTTCCGTTTCCGCTCAATATCCGCCTGACGCTCGCCGGCTGGAAGCTGCTGTTTCTGCATCAGGAGCGCTTCGTCGCCGACCCGTCGAAGGATGCGAAGTGGAACAGGGGGAAGTATCTGGTCGACGGGCTCGGGCACTGCGGCGCCTGCCATTCTCCGCGAAACCCGATGGGCGCAGAAGAGGTCTCGGCGAGCTTCCAGGGCGGCGTGGCCGAAGGCTGGCGTGCCTACGCGCTCGGTCGAAGCTCGCGGTCGCCGGTCCCGTGGGATGAGGCGGCCCTGACGGATTATCTTGCGCGTGGTTCGCATCCCCAGCATGGCACGGCTCAAGGTCCCATGGCGAACGTGACCGACAATCTGTCCCAGGTCGATCCCGCGGATGTCAGCGCAATGGCCTATTATCTAGCCTCGCTCGGCAAGAGCGAAGCTCGGACCGGCGCAAAGATCGCCGCTCCCTCGGGGCCCGGACGATTGCCGCAAGTGGCTGGTGCGCAAGCCGCGACGCCGTCACTCCAGTCCGATCCGGGTGGAGCGATCTACGGCGTCGCTTGCGCATCATGCCATGAGGGCGGCAGACCTTTGCCGCTGGGGGGCGTGGGCCTTGGTCTCTCCACGGCCCTTGCCGACGAGACGCCAGCCAACCTGATCAATCTCGTGCTGCGAGGAATCCCCGCGTCCTCCGACGGTTCGGCGCGTCCGATCATGCCCGGCTTTGGCGATGTTCTCGGCGACCGGCAGATCTCCGATCTCGCCAACTACCTGCGCACGCAGTTCGCCGGCAAGACCCGGTGGGACGGGGTCGCCAAGGCGGTGGCGGTCGCAAGAGCCAACCAGTGAGCCGGGCAAGAGAACAATGAGCAGAAAGGCCGCTGACGCGCCATGACAACGTTGACCGTTAACGGCGAGAGCCGATCCATCAAGGCGAGCCCGGACACGCCGCTGCTCTATGTTCTCCGCGACGAACTCGGGCTGAACGCCGCAAAGTACGGTTGCGGCCTCGGCCAGTGCGGCGCGTGCACCGTGATCGTCGACGGCAAGGCCATCTTCTCCTGCATCACGCCGGTAATGGTGCTGGAGGGGCGGGCCATCACCACGCTGGAAGGACTCGGAAGCCAGGCGACGCCAGGCCCGTTGCAGCAGGCCTTCATCGCCGAACAGGCAGCGCAGTGCGGCTATTGCATTCCCGGCATGATGATGCGCGCCCAGGCGCTGCTCAATCGTGATCCGAATGTGACCGACGAATCGATCAGGGCCGAACTGCAGCCGCATCTCTGCCGATGCGGAACTCATATGCGGATCTTGCGTGCGGTCCGCCGTGCCGCCGACGAGCTGAAGAAGAGGTCTGCCGAGGTGAGGGCGGGGCGATGACGCATGCTGTCTCTCGACGGAGCGTATTGGCGGGTGCCGGCGCGCTCATTGTGGCCTTGCGATTCTCCGGAGCGCGTGCACAGACGGAAACCGGCACCGGTGGAGGTCCGTCGAAGCACGGTCTTCCGGGAAGCCTCGACGACACACCCAACATCGATGCCTGGATTCGCGTCGATGCGTCGGGTGCGGTTACGATCCTCACGGGAAAGGCCGAGCTCGGCCAGGGTCTCAAGACGTCACTGCTCCAGGTCGCAGCCGAGGAGCTCAAGCTGCCGTTCGATCGGCTGTCGCTCGTCACGGCAGATACCGCACGGACGCCGAATGAAGGCTACACGGCCGCAAGCCATTCGATGCAGGATTCCGGCACCGCAATCCGGCACGCGGCGGCGCAGACGCGCGAGATCCTTCGCGACGAGGCCGCCCGCCGGCTTGGCGTGCCCGCAACCACGCTCCAGGTCCGCAGCGGCGCGGTGTTCGGCCCTCACGGCGCACGTCTGGCCTATGGCGAGCTGGTTCGCGATCAACTGTTATCTGTGGAAGCGAGCACAACGTCGCATCTCACCTCGCCGGCAGACTTCACGGTGATGAACCAGCCGGCTTCGCGGATCGATATTCCGGCCAAGGTGACAGGCGGTAGCGCCTATGTTCAGGATCTGCGCCCCGAGGGGATGCTGCACGGTCGTGTCGTCCGTCCACCGAGTTACGGGGCCACCTTGCGCGATCTCGATGTCGCGCCTGTCGAGCGGATGAACGGGATCGCCAAGGTCGTGCGCGACGGCAATTTCCTTGGCGTGATTGCAGACCGTGAGTGGACCGCCGTTCAGGGAATGCGAACGCTCGCTGCGACCACGACCTGGATCGAACAGCAAGCTCTGCCTGATGGCGAGGACCTGCCGGGCGCCCTGATCAACCTGCCTTCGCGCGACACGACGATTCACGACGAGGGACGTCCGGGCAAGCCGGGAATCGCGGTCGAAGCGACCTTCAGCCGGCCTTACCTCACCCACGGCTCGATCGGGCCGTCCTGTGCGATGGCGCAATTCCAGGACGGCATGCTCACGGTTTGGACGCATACGCAGGGCGTTTTCTTCCTTCGTAATGCGATTGCCGGCATGCTGCGCATGCCCACAGAAAACGTGCGCTGCATCCATGCGGAAGGGGCCGGTTGCTACGGTCACAATTGCGCCGACGACGCCGCAGCCGATGCAGCGATGCTTGCCGTCGCGATGCCCGGCCGGCCGATCAGGGTGCAGCTGATGCGTGAACAGGAGCACGCCTGGGATCCGTTCGGACCCGGCATGGTGGTCAAACTCCGCGCAGCGGTCGGACCGGATGGGGTGATCGCGGATTGGCACCACGAGGTCTGGAGCCAGTCGCATATGATGCGGCCCGGACCTCCGGGAACGCTCACAGCCGCCCGGCTGAAGTCCGACGCATCTCCACCCGCGCCGCCGGTTGCGCTGGCGCAGCCCGAGGGTGGCGGTGACCGCAACGCGATTCCGCTCTATTCGATCCCGAACTGCAAGGTGATCAGCCATTTCCTGCCCGACATGCCCTTGCGTGGCTCCTCCATGCGCTCACTTGGTGGCTACCTCAATGTGCTTTCGATCGAGAGCATGTTTGACGAGCTGGCGGCGCGCTCGGGGCAGGACCCCGTCGCGTTTCGACTTCGCCATGCCGTCGATCCCCGCGCGCGCGACGTCATCGAAGCGGCGGCATCCCGCTTCGGCTGGGCCGCGCGGGTCAAGCGTTCCGACAACAGCGGATTCGGCTTTGGCTTTGCACGTTACAAGAACCTCGAAGCCTGGTGCGCGGTGGCCGTCGAGATCGAAGTCGTACGCCTCACTGGCACCGTTCGCGTCCGTCGCGTCGTCGCAGCGGTGGATACGGGGCAGGTCGTGAACCCGGACGGTGTCCGCAACCAGGTCGAGGGCGGCATCCTGCAATCGATCAGCTGGACGCTGTTCGAACGCGTGACGTTCGATCGCACCCGCGTCACGTCGGTGGATTGGTCAGCCTATCCGATCATGCGGTTCGACAGCGTTCCGGGCGCGGTCGACGTTCACCTGATAGATCGGCCCGGCGATGGCTTTTATGGTGTCGCCGAGGCCGCGCAAGGGCCGACGGGAGCCGCGATCGCGAACGCGATCAGTGATGCGATCGGCGTTCGGATGCATAACCTTCCGTTCAATCCCGCTCGCATCAGGAAGGCGATTGGCGCGTAGTTGGAGGGAGCAGGATCTAGGCCATCGCCTTGGCCGGCAGGACGAATCGAACGCCGCCCAGGAATGTCGTCACCTTGGCATCGATGATCGAATTGACGTCGGCTTCCAGGGGCATCGAGTAGATGAACTTGCGAACTCCGAGATAGAAGATCGCAGCGTGCAGGCCCCATATCATCTCGACCTCGAGATCGGTGGTCGGCAGCTCGTCGGTCGAGGGGCGTCCATACTCGAACCTGATCTCCTCGATCACTCTCTCGAACGCCCGTTCGCGCAGCATCTTGAGATAGCGGGCGTTCAGTCCGAGGTCCTTGAGGCCTGCGAACATGAACAGGCGGATCCACTCGTAGGTGAGAATGACCTCGGCGTATTCGCGATAGAACTGGATCAGCCTGGCCTTGAGGGGGACCGTGCGATCGGTGATGACCTTCTCCCAGGACGGTTTCCAGCGCCCGACGAAAACCTCCTGATAGACCCGCTCGATCAGGGCTTCCTTGCTCGGAAAATAGCGATAGAGCAGGGGCTGGGTAATGCGCAGCCGCTTTGCGAGTTCGCGGGTCTGCCCTTCGAACCCGTACTCGGCAAAGAACGACACGGCTTCTCGCGCGATGATGGCTTCCCGCTCGGACGGGTCCAGCCTCTGCTGCTCTCGGATCGGCGTCGGAAGACGCGCTCTTCTGGCCTGCTTCACGTCTGATTCGTCGGCTTGAGGACACTTTCATGTCTTCATACACCGATTTGCCGCCAGGGCCGACGGCAAGCGGTGCCATCACTTTTTGTTTATCATTTGATAAATAACGATTGACTTGGATCAATGACATGCCAATAATTGATCAAACGATAAATAAGTACCGGTTCGCGTGAACCAATCACCGAAAGGAGGATGCTCATGAGCGACCACCGCTGGAAGTGTGGAGTGCAGCCGAGAGCACTCGTGATCGGTGGGTCCATGGCGGGGCTGTTTGCCGCGTTGCTGTTGCGGCGGGAAGGCTGGGACGTCGACGTCTACGAGCGTATCGGCGCCGAGCTCGCGGGCCGAGGCGCGGGCATCGTCACGCATTTGGAACTGTTCGACGTCTTGGGCCGGGCCGGCATCGATACCGCGGCCGCGGCGGTCGGGGTCGTCGTTCCGGGGCGGCGCGTCTTGGACCGAAGTGGCCGGATCGCAGGCGAGCTCGGGTTGCGGCAAGTGCTCACATCCTGGGGACACCTCTATGGGCTCTTGAAGGCGGCGCTGCCGCTGCAACACTACCATCACGGCAAGAACCTCGAGGATGTCACGGAGCTCGGCGACCGGGTGGTGGCGCGCTTTTCCGACGGCACCGAAGCGTCGGGAGACCTGCTGGTCGGCGCCGACGGCATATTCTCGAGCGTCAGGACGCAGCTCGCGGCCAACGTCCAGCCCAAATACGCCGGTTACGTCGCCTGGCGGGGCCTCGTCAACGAGCGGGACCTGTCGGCTCGGACGCGGGCGGAATTGTGCGACTGGTTCGCCTTCAGCCTGCCTCCCGGGGAGCAGATGCTCGGCTATCCCGTTGCCGGGGCCAATGAGGAGATGGATGTCGGCGAGCGCCGCTTCAATTTCGTCTGGTATCGCCCGGCCGACGCCGACCATGGACTGGCGGATCTCCTGACGGATATCGATGGTGTCAGGCAGCCCTTGTCGATTCCGCCGACCAGGATTCGATCTGATGTGATTGCCGCGATGCGTCGGGACGCGGAGCGGCTGCTGGCGCCGCAATTTGCCGAGGTCGTTCACCTCACGTCTCAGCCGTTCATCCAAGCCATCCTGGATCTCGAGACGCCGCGCATGGCGCTCGGATCCCGCACCGTCATTCTCGGCGATGCTGCGTTCGTGGCGAGGCCCCATGTCGGCATGGGCGTGACGAAAGCCGCGGCGGATGCGGCGGCTCTGGTCGATGCGTTGCGAGGCCATCCGGCCGATCTGCCGATGGCGCTCGCGAAATTCGAGTCGGCCCGGCTTCCGTTCGGCGCCGCAGTCGTGCGGCGCGCCCGCCACCTCGGCGCATACATGCAGGCGCAAATCGCCACGGCCGAAGAACGGGCGATGGCAGAGCAGCATCGCAGCCCCGAGGCGGTGATGGCGGAGACAGCGGTGGCAACCGGTATTGCCGCCTAGGTGAATTCAAAGAAGGGAGCATAGACGTCCAATGGACTTGCAAACCATCCAGCACCATCCCGCGTTCAAGCAGCTTGCCAGTGAGCGCGCACGTCTTGGCGTTGGGATGTCGATCGTCATGGCGGCCGCTTACTTCGCCTACATCCTGACCATCGCGTTCTGGCCCTGGCTGCTCGGGTATCCGCTGTGGAGCGGCACCGTGATCACCTGGGGCGTGTTGGTCGGCGTCGGCCTGATCGCGCTCGGCTTCCTGCTGACGGCGCTCTACGTGCGGCGCGCCAATTCTCGTTTCGATAGCCTCAGTCAGCTGCTTCTGGAGGATCTCCGATGACGTCACGTTCGGTTTGCGGAGCCCTGTTTGCAACCGCACTCGTCCTGCTTTCCGGGCCCGCCGCGGCCGACGCGTTGACCGCGGCGAGCGGCACGCGGCAACCGCTGAACGCGACGGCGATCGCCATGTTCCTCGGCTTCGTCGCGATCAGCCTCGGCATCACATGGTGGGCTGCGCGACGTGGTACGAGCACGGCCAAGGATTTCTATGCCGCCGGCGGCGGTCTCAAGGGTGTCCAGAACGGGCTCGCGATCGCCGGCGATTACACGTCGGCCGCGACGTTCCTGGGCGTTACCGCGCTCGTCTATACCTCGGGCTACGACGGCATGATCTATGCGATCGGCTTCCTCGTCGGCTTTCCGATGATCCTGTTCCTGATTGCCGAGCCGTTGCGCAATCTCGGCCGTTACACCTTTGCCGACGTGGCGGCATATCGGTTGTCCGAAGTCCCGGTGAGGGCGGTCGCAGGCGTCAACACCCTCGTGATCGTGGTCTTCTATCTGATCGCCCAGCTGGTCGGCGCCGGCAAGCTGATCCAGCTGCTGTTCGGACTTCCCTACATCTACGCGGTCGGCATCGTCGGCGTGCTGATGATGATCTATGTGACGGTCGGAGGCATGCTCGCGACGACCTGGGTGCAGATCATCAAGGCCATCCTGCTGATGTCGGGCTCGGTCCTGATGTCGATCCTGATCCTCGGGCACTTCGGCTTCAGTCTGGAGGCGCTGTTCCGTGAAGCCGTGACATTGCATCCGAAGGCTGACGCCATCATGGCGCCGGGCGGACTTGTCAAGGATCCAGTATCGGCGATCTCCCTCGGGCTCGCCCTGATTTTCGGCACGGCCGGGTTGCCGCACATCTTGATGCGCTTCTTCACCGTGAGCGATGCCCGCCAGGCGCGTACATCGGTGCTGGTCGCGACCGGGTTCATCTCCATCTTCTACAGCCTATTGTTTGTGCTCGGTTTCGGCGCCATCGCGATCGTTTCGGCCAACCCGCAGTTTCGGGATGCGTCGGGCGCCCTCGTTGGCGGCGTCAACATGGTGGCTCTACATCTGGCCGATGCCGTCGGCGGATCGCTGCTGCTCGGGTTCATCTCGGCGGTGGCGTTCGCGACGATCCTCGCTGTCGTTTCGGGGCTGACGCTCGCGGGAGCCTCGGCGGCGAGCCACGACCTCTATGCCCGCGTGATCCGCAGGGGCCGTGCGAGCGAGCATGAGGAAGTGCTCGTCTCGAAGGCTGCCGCGGTTGCGATCAGCCTGATTGCGATGGGTCTGGGTGTCCTGTTCGAGAACCAGAACATCGCATTCATGGTCGGACTGGTCTTTGCGATCGCGGCGAGTGCGAACTTCCCGGTGATTCTTCTCTCGATCGTCTGGCCTGACCTGACGACGCGCGGCGCCGTGAGCGGGTCGCTCGCCGGCCTGCTGGCATCGGTGGGACTGGTCGCCCTCAGCCCGGGCGTATGGACCGCGGCGTTGAAGCTCGGGCCTGCACCATTCCCTTACGACAATCCGGCCCTGGTCTCGGTTCCTCTCGCCTTCGCCGTATCATGGGCGGTGTCGGTGCTGGACCGCAGTGCGGCGGCGGCTTCCGTCCGCGCCTCGTTCGGCGCGCAGCACGTCCGCGCCCAGACCGGGCTCGGCGTCGAGTAGGGCAGCGTGGATCACTCATCTCAAGGAGGCACAACAATGAGCGTCGATGTGGCCGAAAAGGGGAGGGCCGCCTGGCCCGACGACATTCGCAAGGAGTTCGATACCAATCAGCTCAACGGGCGGGTCGGGACGCGGCTGTTGTCCGAGACCGAGCGCGTGCGGGTCTGGGAAATCCGGCTTGCCCCAGGTGAGCGCATCGGATTCCATCGTCACGTGCTGGACTACTTCTGGACCGCGGTAACGCCAGGCCGGGCGCAATCGCATGCCGAGGACGGGACGATCGTCGAAGCGGTCTACTCGGCCGGCGAGACGCGTCACTTCGTCTATGGAAAGGGTGAATACAAGATCCACGACCTCGAAAACGTCGGCGATGCCGACTTGTGGTTCACCACGGTTGAGTTCCTCGACAGCGCCAATGCGCCCTTGGAGCTTGGCCGGATGCGCGAGGGCGAAACTTTCTCCGAACGGGGCGATTCCTGAGGGAGCTAAACTGCAGCCGAGCCACAGGTTGTCTGCGTAAGACCCCGCGGGAGCGATGGAAGCCCTGGCATCGTTGCGACCATCCGTCTCCTGACCGTACTAGGCGAATTCCAGCACATCGGCCACCGGACGGCGCGGCTTCTGCGGCCAGTTTCCCGGACGTTCCGCGCCGACGGATAACAGCATCACCGGCACCTCGTCGTCGGCCCGCGCGAACTCGCGGGCCATTGCTTCGGCGTCGAAACCGATCATCGGCGTCGAACCCAGGCCCAGCGAGCGGGCCGCATAGATCATTGCCGCCGCGCCGGAGATGCCGGTGCGTACTGCTTCGTCGCGCTGACGCTGCGGGTACTCCATATACAGACCGCGTGCAGGGATTTCCTGCCGCTCTGCGTGACTAACCTCAATGAACGACGGCTGCCGGCGGACTGTCGTCGGCCGTTGGAATTGACGCGATAGCAAGCGCAACCGGCGGGCGAGGCGGCGCTCGCATAATTTCGGAATATTGGAAGTAAACCCCTGAGTTGCCCGACGTGTCAAGTCGCCCTGTCGAACGTCGGCAGCCGCCGCTCACTTTGCATGGGGTTGTTTTCGATATTTTGCCGGCGCGCACCCCGCGCCGGCAATTGGTCCGCTGCGGGCAAATCCAGAGATTTCGACGAGAGATCGGGTCATGCAGGAACCGCCGCGCCCATCCGCGATTTCTCCTTGAATGGGCGGGCCGGAACCGGGCAGCGGTGTCTACTTCAGCATCGCCGCGACGTTGTCCTTTGTCACGACGTCGAGACCGGTGTGGATGATCTCCGGCACCTTCTGGCCCTTCTTGATGGCAAGCAGCGTATCCATCGCTTTCTCGCCCATCTCGAACGGACGCTGGCCGATCAGTGCGTTGACATAGCCCTCGTTCAGAAGTTCAAGCTGCATCTTGAGGGTATCGGCCACGACGAGCGTGAACTTGCCGGCGTCGATGTCCTTCTTGCTCTTGCTGGCGAACGCCTTGAAGCCTTCCGGGGCGAACATCGGCCAGCCGCCGACCGGGATGATCGCCGCGAGATCGGGAACAGCGGTGCGCAGATCGGTCATCTGCTGGACGCCCAGCGCGGGGTCGTCGTTGCAGAACGTCGGCGAGCCCCCGACTTCGGTCCACTTCGAGCCTTTGAGCGCTTCCCGGACGCCGTCGACGCGTTCGGCCAGGTTCTTCGCACCCGGCCCGCCGGAGACCATCGCGTACTTGCCGCCATCGGGCCGGAGCTTCAGCAACTGCTTGCCGAGCGCGACGCCGAACTCCTTGTTGTCGGTGCCGATATAGCCAATCCGCTTCGAGCCCGGCGCGTCCGCGTCAAACGTGATGACGGGAATGCCGGCCGCATTTGCCGCCTCGATCGACTTGGTCATGGCCGCGACATCGGCGACCGAGATGGCCAGGCCGTCCACCTTCTGGGTGATGAAATCCTGGATGATCTGTGCTTGCGTCGCCGGCTCGTGCTCGACGGGACCCTTGTAGATGCATTCGATGTTGCCGAGTTCCTTGGCGCGCTTCTGGCAACCGTCGCGCGCGAAATCGAAGAACGGATTGTTCATCGCCTTGGGCACGATCACGAATTTGTAGCTCTGGGCAAAGCCGGGTGTCGCCATCATGGCGAGGACCGCAGCGGCAAGAAGTGCCTTCTTCATTGTTTCCCTCCTCATTTTTATGCCTATCCCTCGAAATCAGCGGCTCCCGAAGGCGGATAGGCGGACATTACGATCCTCCAGGACGAACTCTTCAGGCCATGCGCGAGCGAAGACGATCGACCAGCACCGCTGCGATGATGATCACGCCCACCAAGGTCTGCTGCCAGTAGGAGTTGATCTGCGCGAGCACGAGGCCGTTGCGGATCACCTCGAGCAGCACGCAGCCGACGATCGCCCCGAGCGGGCCGCCGGCGCCGCCGGCGAGATTGGCGCCGCCGATGACGGCGGCTGCAATCACGTTGAGCTCGTAGGACGTCGCCATGTTTGCCGGCGCCGATCCCAGCCAGCCCGAGACGATGATGCCCTGCAGGCCGGCGGCGAGCGCGCAGATCACATAGATCTCGATCTTCACCCGCACGACCGGAATGCCGGTCAGCGCGGCCGCCTTCTCGTTGCCGCCGACGGCAAAGACGTGGCGGCCGAAACCGGTGTGGTGCAGCACGATCGCCATCGCCACCGCAAGAACCACGAGATAGATGAACGGCGCCGGCATGCCGAATACGACGCCGGATGTCAGCGCGTAGAGATATTCGGCTTCGGGGCCGCTTGGAAAACTGCCGCGGCCGTTGGAGACGACGTAACCGAGGCCGCGCACGATCGACAGCATGCCGAGCGTGGTGACGAAAGGCGACAGCCCGAGCACCGCGATGCAGAAGCCATTGACGAGACCGACGATCAGCGCGACGCCGAGCCCCGCAAGGACCGAGACGAGCAGGATCAAGCCGGGCATATTTGCGATCACGGTCTTGCCGTCGTCGGCCAAATGCACGAACCACTCCGTGCCAGGCATGCCCGGCGTCGAGATTTGGGTCATGACCATCGAGGTGATCATCGCGGAAAAGCACATCACCGACCCCACCGAGAGGTCGATGCCGCCGGTGATGATGACGAAGGTCACGCCGAGCGTGGCGATGGCGATGAAGGAAAAGTTCTTCGCCACATTCTGCATATTGCCTTCGGTGAGGAAGTAGGGGCTGGCGAAGTTCATCACCACGAACAGCGCCACCAGCGCGAGCAGGACGTAGCCGGTCTGCGAGGCAAAGAAGCCGCTCTGCCACCATTTGGTCTTGCCGACATTGGTGAAGGTGATGGGAGATTCCAGGGGCGTGGCCATTACGCAGCCTCTCTCGCTCCCGTGATGAGGGAGGTGACTTCCTCGGGGCTGGTGTCGCCGATCGCCTTGTCGGCACGTTTTTCGCCGCGGCGCATCACCACGACGCGGTCGCAGACCGCGAACACGTCGGGCATGCGGTGCGAGATCAGCATCACCGCGACGCCCTGTTCCTTCAGGCGATGGATCAGGCTCAGCACCTGCTCGACCTGGCGGACCGAGATCGCGGCCGTCGGCTCGTCCATCATCACGAGCTTGGCATTGGACAGCCGAGTCCGTGCGATCGCGACCGCCTGACGCTGGCCGCCCGACATCTGCTTGACGAGATCGTGCGGTCGGGTCTCCGAACGCAGCTCGCCGAACAGCTCCAGCGCGCGGGCTGCCATCGCCTTGTGGTCGAGAAACGCGAACGGACCAAGCTTGCGCTTGAGCTCACGGCCGAGGAAGACATTGGCCGCTGCCGTGAGATTGTCGGCGAGCGCGAGGTCCTGATAGACCACTTCGATTCCGACCGCGCGGGCATCGATCGGCCGGACGAAATGAACCGGCTTGCCGTCAAAGCGGATCTCGCCGTGACTCGGCGGGAAGTTGCCGGCGATGATCTTGACGAGCGTCGACTTGCCGGCGCCGTTGTCTCCCATCAGGCCGACCACCTCGCCGGGAGAAACGCGCAGGTCGACGCCATGCAACGCGCGAATGGCGCCGAACTCCTTGCCGATGCCCTTCAACTCCAGGACGGCCAGCCCGGCGTCGTGAGGGGTTACCATGGCGGGCCTCGCTCAGACATGCTGGCAACCCCCTCCGGCTCAGAAGTGCACCAGCGTGCGCAGACCAAGGACCCAGGCATTCTCGGTCTTGATGCCGGCGGCATTATAGCCGCGCCCGCCGGGATTGATCACGTACTGGGCGTCGAACTTGAGGTTCATCCAGCCAGTCGCCTGCCAGCCGTACCAGGCTTCGATCGGAACTTCGTTTCCGCCCGCATTCAGGGTGAGCGCAGCCGAATTCACGTGGGTCGTCCCCACCGCGAAGCCGACTTCGTCTTCCGGACGCCAGGAGAACGTTCCGGTGTGCCTGAAGCCCAGAGCGACCTGGTAGTCCTGATACGACGTTCGGTGATCGGCGACCGTCGTGTTGAGGAACATGTACCAGCCCTGTGCCTTTGCACCCTCAACGGTCAGTCGCTGCAGGATCGATTCATAGACGCCATAGCGGCCGCGCTGATCGCCCAGATTCTGGTCCGAGACGCCGCCGATGCCCGGGGCGATCGCAATGATACCCGGAAGGCCGCCGTCAATCGTCGACGCGCTGTCATACCAGCCGCCGAAACGCCAGGTCCCGTTCAGGGGACCGCTCGGCGCCCAGACCACCTCGACCGGCACCAGCACGCCGGAGGCCCGGCTCGAGCCGGGGACGCCCGGCAGGAAGTACGTCGCGGAGTCCGACGTCGTCAGATAGTTCGGATTTGCGTCGTAGACGCCGACCGAAAGCTGCCATTCCTTAGTGAAGTTGTAGTGTGCGACACCGGCCCATTGGCTCACCGGCCAGTTGTAGATGTAGCCACCCTGGATGTTGCCGGGCTGGCCGCCGCAGAAGGTCAGGTTGATGAACTCGCACAGGCCGAAGAAGAAGTCGGAACCGACCGGCAGACGGCCGCCCTTGAGTTCAAGGCGGTCATCGAACAGTTTCTGCGAGTAGTAGAGTTCGGTGAGGCGCAGGATATTGCCGCGGCCGAACACTTCGTTGGTCAGCTGCAAGGCCGGAATGCCTGCGTCGTCGTTCAGATTGTGGCCGAAGCGGTCGACCAGCGTAAGGCCGACCAGGCCGCCCTGGATGCCGGCGAGCTTCGCCATGTCGAACTTGGCCTGAAAGAACAGCTGTCCGGCGTTGGCGCCGACATTCTTGTTGCCGCCCGACAGATTGCCGACCGCTTCGTCGCCCAGCGTCAGGGCCAGCGAGATACCCCGCTCCTTCAGCTGCGTCCTGCCGAGATCGCCGAACAGATACGGTCTCGTCCAGAAATCATCGGTCTCAGCGTAAGGAATAGGCGGAGCTTTCGTTAAGAGATCGGCCGCATGCGCGCCGCCGCCGAACAAGGATAACAAAGCGATCCCCACGCCGCATGCCCGCGCGGTGTTTACAGACCTATGCAACATTTTCTGCACTCCCAGCGTCCCCGGCTTTGTCCATTTTTGTCTCACGTCCCTGCCCAAAGCCCTTCGGCCTGGAACGTGCCCCGTCAGTGTATCGATCCGTCAACTTGAGATAGAAACTGCGCGCACACCGAAGCCTTTCAAGACGGTGGTGAGGGCCTGTCCGTGGCCCCACCGGGTTCGGCGTGCAGGCCCAACGTGGACGCGAGCGTCGTATGCTTGATCAGTCTTGCGCATTGAACTCTCTTCCCCTTGTTCCTCTACCGAAGTCGCCGCGGCCATATTCCCGATCGTGGTTCTTCGCAGTCGAGTCATGCTTGATCGCCCGCGCTCGTCGGCAACGCCGTCGCGCCGTGCGCAGATGCGCTTTGCAGAATTGTGGTTTCCTTTGATCGCGGTGCCGTGCGGGCGAGCCCGGCGAGCGCCGCCTTACGTCGCCGACGGGCCTGCAATTGCTGATCCGCCAGCACGCCGATCAGGATCACGGTTCCCATCACCGCGAAGTTCAGGGAGTTCGGAATGCCGAGAATGTTCACGAGGTTTTGCAGCACCTGCAGCAGCGCCGTGCCCAGCACGATACCGAGAATCGAGCCTTCGCCGCCGCGCAGGCTGCAGCCGCCGAGGACGGCAGCCGCAATCGCATAGAGTTCGTAGAAATTGCCGAAGGAACTCGGAGAGACCGAGTTGGTGTAGAAGACGAACATCACGGTCGAAACGCCGGCGAGGCCGCCGCTGATGACATAGGCGGTCGCGATCACGATATTTGTGTTGATACCGGAGAAGCGCGCCGCTTCCTCGTTCTTGCCCACGGCATAAAGCCAGCGTCCGTAGACCGAACGATGCAGCAGCACGCCGAGGATCAGCGCCAGGATGATCAGGAAGATGAAGGTGTTGGGAATGCCTGCGATATTGCCGGAGGCGATGTTGCCCAGCGTGCTGGCCTCGTCACCATAGCCGAAGCCGCGTGTCGAATCGCTGGTGTAATAGCGCGCGGCGCCGCGATAGATCAGCAACCCGCACAGCGTCACGATGAAGGGCTGCATTTTCAGCCGCGTGATCAGGAAACCCTGGATGCCGCCCAGCGCCAGCCCGCCCATCAGGACCAGCAACAGCGCGAACGGCCAGGGCACCTGATACGTCGTCAGCAAGTCGATGAAGACGACGCCGAGCAGCGCGAACATCGAGCCGAGCGAAAGATCGATGCCTCCGGTGATGATGACGAGACCTTCGCCCAGTGCGAACACACCGAACAGGCCGATCAGATTGGCCATGTTCAGCAAGTTGACGAACGACAGGAAGGCCGGATTGATCGCGCCGGTGATGGCGGAGATCACCGCCAGCAGCAAGAACAGGCCGAGTTCCTTCTTCATCATGGCGCAGCGGTCTCCAGGGTTTCGAGCGCCTGGCCGACCGCCAGCCTCAACACGTTGTATTCGCTGAACTGGTCGCGCTCGAGCACGCCGCTGACGCTGCCTTCATGCATCACTGCGACGCGGTCGGAGACGCCGATGACCTCTTCCATGTCGGAGGAGATCATCACGATCGCGACGCCGCGGTCGGCGAGGCTGCGCATCAGCGCGTAGATCTCGCTCTTGGCGCCGACATCGATGCCGCGGGTCGGCTCGTCGAAGAACATCACGCGCGGCTGCATCGAAAGCCACTTGCCCAGCACCACCTTCTGCTGGTTGCCGCCGGAGAGCGTCACGGCTTCGATGTCGAGGCTCGGCGCCTTGATCGACAGGCTCCTGGCCTGGTCTTTTGCGATTCTGCGTTCGGCCGCGCCGTTGACCAGCCACATCCGCGCATGATCCAGCAGGCTCGCGAGCGTCACGTTCTCCCGGATCGGCAGCTCCAGCACCAGCCCGGACTTCTTGCGGTCCTCCGGCACCAGATAGATTCCCTGCCGGATCGCATCGCGCGGCGAGGCGACACCGACCGGTTCGTTGTCGATCCTGATCTCGCCCGCCAGCAGCGGATCAACTCCGAACACCGCGCGGGCAAGGGAGGTGCGGCCGGCGCCGACGAGTCCGGCGAGGCCGAGGATCTCGCCGCGCCGCACGGAAAGGTCGATCTGCCGGTCGGGAAAGGCGGTCGTCACGACGCCGGCGATATCGCAGCCGCCCGGCTGCGGCGAGCGTGCCGGCGGCGTATACAGCGCCTTCAGGTCGCGGCCGATCATCAGCCGGATCATCGCGGCATGGCTCAGTTCGTCGCGCGCCAGCTCGCCCACGGTGCGCCCGTCGCGCAGCACCACGACGCGATCGGCGCAGCTCATGATCTCGCCCAGCCGGTGCGAGATGTAGATCACCGAGATGCCGTGCGCCTTCAGGTCGGCGATCACCTCGAGCAACCGCTCCGTCTCCGAAATGGTCAGGCTGGAGGTCGGCTCGTCCATGATGATCACGCGGGCATCGATCGAGAGCGCCTTGGCGATCTCCACCATCTGACGCTCCGCGATCGACAGATTGTCGACCAGCGTGTTCGGCGCGAAATCGGCGCCCAGCCGTTGCAGCAGCGGCGTCACGCGGGCGCGCATCTCCGCGTTGTCCACCAGCTTCAGCGGCCCGCCGGCGAGCTTCTCGCGCCCGATGAAGACATTGGCCGCGACGTCGAGATTCTCGAACAGGTTCAGCTCCTGGTGCACAAAGGCGATGCCGGCCAAGGTCGCCTCGTTCACCGTCATCCTTGCGTGGTCGTTGCCGCCGATGCGGATCACGCCCGCGCTCGGCGCGATCACGCCGGCCAGCACGCGCATCAGCGTCGACTTGCCGGCGCCGTTCTCGCCGATCAGGCCCAGCACCTCGCCGCGGCAGACGCGCAGATTGACGTCTTCGAGCGCCCTGACTCCGGGATAGGTCTTGCTGATTCCGCTGAGTTCGAGCAGCGTCTCCGCCATTCGACATGTCCTCCTGCAGCCCGCCCGGCGGCCTGTGGCGGCCGGGCGGTGAAGCCGACTGAAGTTACTTTTTCAGCAGTTCCTTCAATTGCCCGGCGAACTCCGCGACGTTGGTCTTGCTGATCACCTTGGTCGGCACGATCAGCTTGCTGTCCTTCGGAATCCAGGATTTGTCGCCGGTCAGCGTCTTGATGATGTTGGTGGCGGAGAGATAGCCGAACTCGTAGGGCTGCTGCACGACCGTGGATTCGATCGTGCCGTCGGAAATGCCCCGCAGCGTCCGCTGGTCCTCGTCGAAGCCGACGATCTTCACCTTGCCGGCCTTGCCCGCGGCCTTCACCGCATCATAGATCAGCGGGGTCTCGTAGCTCCACAGGCCGGAGAGCAGCGCGATGTCGGGATATTTGACGAGCACGTTCTCCATGTTCGCCTTGGCCTTGGCAAAGTCCACCTGGTCGGTGAACACGTCGACCAGTTCGACCTTGGTGCCGGCGATCGATTCCTTGATGCCCTGTACGCGCTCGCGGGCGTTGTCGGCATCCATCGTTCCGACGAACAGCGCGATCTTGCCGCCGTTCGGCAGCGCCTTCTTGATCTCCTCGCCGGCCTGTCGCCCGGCCGCGACGTTGTCGGTGCCGATATAGGCGAGACGGTTGCTCTGCGGCGCGTCGCTGTCCGTCGTGATCAGCACGGTCTTGGCCGCGACCTTGTTGAGTTCTTCGGTTGCATGCGGCGCATCGTCGACCGAGATCGAGATGCCGGCGACGCCGCGCACCAAGAGGTCGTCCAACTCGCGCCGCTGGCCAGCCGCGGTGCCTTCGTTGGTGACGATCAGCTCGATATTGTATTCCGGGTGCTCCTTCTGCGCCTTCTCGAGCCCGCGGCCCGCGATGGTCCAGAAGTCGGCCGCGACATTGGTCACCAGCGCGATGGTCTTTTTCTGCTGTGCCTGTGCTATCCCTGTGGCCATCGCGAGCGCGGCCGCGCCCGCCAACAGCGGCACGATCAATCTTCTCATTGAGTCATTCATATGCACCTCCCTGTCGACACCCCAGCTGAGGGGTTTTCACGCTCGGCGCTTTTCACGCCTTATTTTATTCACGTAACTAATAAATTAGCGCGGCAAAATGTCCAGTCAAGGATGTTGTTGCCCGTATCTTCAAGCAATAATAGTGTTGTTGTGATGTATTGTTGCAACAACCGGCGCCTTTTGACCATTATATGAGTTACTCGCGTTGAATAACTTCATTAAGCGAATTAAAAAAGCCGATATGAATGAACAGCCCGAACCGCTGAGACGCGCTTCGAGTTTGGCCCGCGGATCGAACCGCGGCCGGCTCGTCGAAGTCTTGCGGCGTCAGGGGCCATTGCCGCGCGTCGAGCTCGCACGCAGCACGGGGCTGAGCTTCCCGGCCATATCGGCCATCACGTCGAAACTGATGGCGGAAGACCTGCTGTGCGAAGCAGTGACAGAGACGGCGACGGTGTGGCCCGACGATACCGACGAAGAGGATACGGACGGCCTGAACGGCCGCCGCCGCGGCCGGCCGGCGGTCTTGCTGACCCTGAACCCCGAGTTTGGCCGCATCATTGCGGTCTCGCTGCGCATGAATCTGATCGAGACATTGATCGCCGATTTCAGCGGCTCTGCCCTGGCGCAGTCGCGACTTGAGCTGACGACACGCGCGCTCGATGCAGCCGCGTTGTGCGATCTCGTGATCGCGCAGATCGACGCCATGATTGATGCGACGGCCACGCCGCGAGATCGGCTATTGGGAATCGGGGTTGCGTTGCAGGGCATCGTTGACTCCGACACCGGCCGGCATCTGTGGAGCCCGGCGCTGTCGATCACCGATGTCGATCTGGCGACGCCGGTTCGCCGGGCATTCGGCGTCGAAGTCGTGATGGCGAACGATGCGGTTGCGGTTGCGCTGGCCCTCGCAGCCGCTGAGCCGGCGCTGGCGCAGGGCCTCACGGCCACGATCATGGTGGGCCACGGCGTCGGCATGGGCGTCGTTGTCGACGGTGAAGCGCGCGACGGTGCCGGCGCAGGCAGTGAGATCGGCCATGTCAAGCTGGCGCCGAACGGTCCGCAATGCCGTTGCGGTCAGCGTGGCTGCATCGAGGCCCATCTCGCCGACTATGCGCTCTACCGCGACGCGCGTACCTTTCTCGACCTGCCGCCGGCGGTGTCGCAGCAGCCGTCCGAGGCGCAGATGGCTCTGCTGCGCGCGCGGGCGCGCGCCGGCGATCCCCGTCTCGAGCAGTTATTCCGGCAGGCAGGCCACGCGCTTGCCGATGCGGTCGCCACGACGATATCGGTGCTGCGCCCGCATCACATCATCCTCGCGGGTCCAGGCCTGCAGGCATTCGACATGATGCGCAGTGCCTATGAGGAGCGGCTCGACCGGGCAGTGTTGCCGTGGCTGCTCAAGTCTACCGCGATCCATGTGCGTCCAAGCGAGTCGGCGACGATTGTCGACGGCATGGTCCGGCGGACGCTGCGGGTCGTGGACCGAAACCACATGGAGACGACCGAGTGAACCTCGGGAGCCGTGGCTCTTGGCTGCAGCCGCAGCAACGCAACCGACGCGCTTCAGGCGCCAAAGCGAGAGAATGCCAATGCAGGGTGCCATCTATCCAAGCCTCAAGGACCGGACCGTCCTGGTAACCGGTGGCGGTTCCGGCATCGGCGAGGCCATCGTCCGCCAGTTTATCAGCCAGGGCGCGCGGGTCGGATTCATCGATATCGATGTGACGTCCTCGGAGCAGCTGCTGTCCGATTTGGGAGCGCATGCCCGCGTGCACTTCGAGCACGCCGACCTGCGCGACATCGCCGCACTGCGACGCGCGGTTGCCGGCATCCGTGAGGCGCTCGGGCCGATCACCATCCTGGTCAACAACGCGGCCCGCGACGACCGTCACGCGATCGAGGACGTGACGCCGGAATTCTGGGATGAGCGGATCGCCGTCAACCTGAAGCATCAGTTCTTCAGCGCCCAAGCGGTCGCACCCGACATGAAACAGGCGGGGGGCGGTTCGATCGTCAACATCGGCTCGGTGAGTTGGGTGATCGGTCAGGGCAACATGCCCTGCTACACCACGGCCAAATCAGCGGTTCAGGGCCTCACCCGGGCGCTGGCCCGCGATCTCGGGCCGCACAACGTGCGGGTCAACTCCGTCCTGCCCGGTTGGATCATGACCCGGCGGCAGCAGGATCTGTGGTTGACGCCCGAAGGTGTGGCCGAGCTGATGCAGCGCCAATGCCTCAAGCGCAAGCTCGTGCCCGACGACATCGCCCGCGTTGTCCTCTTTTTCGCCGCCGACGACAGCGGCGCCTGCACCAACCAGAGCCACATCGTCGACGGTGGCTGGGTCTAGCGACACGGCCGACTGCGTTGACGAGCTGGACGGACCCGCGGTGAGCCTGAGGCGCGCGGCGAAGCTGTGCTCCCGTGTGATTGCGGGAATGGCCTGCCGCGAGCGCGTTGCTATGTATTGGCAGATGTCTGATGCGAACGTATCAGATTGTCGGCCCACATATCGGCAATGTGGGGAAGGGTCAGATCCTGCTTGCGATCGAGCAGGAGTTCGAGCACGCGTGGCGGGGTCAAAGGAAGCGCCTGGATGCGTTTGCCCGTGGCGTTGGCAACCGCGCATGCGACGGCCGCTCCGACATTCAGGATCGGCACCTCGCCGGCACCCTTGGTGCCGAGCGGCCCGATTGACGGCGCACCCTCGTAGAGGCTGATCTCCACCGGCACGACATCGAGCGCCAGCGGCACGCGATAGGTCTCGAAACCATTCTGGCATACGCGACCGTTGCTGCCGATCGTGACTTCCTCGTGCAACGCATAACCCAGCCCCTGCACGACACCGCCCTGGATCTGGCCCTGGATGGCGCGCGGGTTCAGCGCGCGGCCGACATCCTGCACCACGCGATAGCTGAGCACCTCGACATGTCCGGTTTCCGGATCGACGGCGACCTCGCAGTCGTGGACCGCGAACACGGGGATGTCGATCGCGTCGATGAAATGTCCGGCGACGCAGCCGGGCATCGCCGGCACGCCGGCGCCGGTGAACGCGCCGGTGCCGGACACCGGGCCAGCCAGCGCCTGGGCGCGGGTCGCGACCTCCGCGACCGTACGGCCGGAGCCTGGTGCGCCGGCGATCTCGATCCGCCCGTCGCGCATCACGAGATCATCGGGCGCAGCCTCAATCATCTCGGAGGCGACCTTCAAGAGCTTCGTGCGCACCTCCTGCGCTGCCGACAGGCTGGCCGCACCGAGCGAAACGGTGGTTCGGCCGCCGCCGACGCCGACATCATAACCGGCCGCATCGGTATCGGCCGCGCGAACGATCACATGCTCGGGTGCAATGCCGAGCGTGCTGGCCACGATCTGCGGCAGGCTCTGCATCATCGAGCCGGATCCAATCTCCACACCGGACGTGACCAGTGTCACCGTGCCGTCGGCATTCATGTTCACCGTCGCGGCCGACGGGCCGACGAAAACGAACCAGGTGCCGACGGTGGTCGCGCGTCCATAGAGCCGGCCGTCGCTACGCGCCGGCGGCGGCGTTGCCGCATCGCGCAGCGTATCCATCCGCTCGAGCATCGGGCCGAGCACGTCGCCTTCGAACACCTGGCCGGTGGCGCCGAGATCCTTGTCGCCGAGCACGTTGCGGCGGCGGAAGGCAAGCGGATCCATTCCGATCCTCGCCGCGATTTCGTCGGTGTGCCGCTCGAGCGCAAAGGTGTTGTAGACCCCGTTGCAGCAGCGGAACGCGCCGTTCGGCGCCGTGTTGGTATAGACCGCGCGCGAGACCATGCGGACGCTTCCAAGCCTGTAGTTGCCGCCGAGCGTGTGCGCGGTCATGGTGGTCAGGAAGATCTGTTCGCCGCCATAGGCGCCGCAGTCCATCAGGACGACCGCCTCGCGCCCCACGATATCTCCCGCGCGCGTCACCGCCGAGCGAATGCGGATATCGGCGTTCTCGCGGAACAGGCAGGTCAGCATCTCCTCCTCGCGCGAATTGACGAGGCGCACCGGCCGGCCGCTGGCGCGGGCAAGCAGCGCGGCGAAGGGTTCAACGGCCAGATCGAACTTCAGACCGAAGCCGCCGCCGACCGGCGGCACCGTGACGCGGACCTGCGACGCCGGCACGCCCAGCAGGCGCGCGGTCGCATTGCGGACGCTCCAGGGAACTTGCGTCGACGTCTCGATGTGGAAGCGCCCGTCCTCATAGCTCGCGACGACCGCGCGCGGCTCGAAGGCCACGTGGTTCTGCCGGCCGACGCGAAAGCAGCTTTCGACGATCTCGACGTCGGGCCGGGCAAAGGCGGCATCGACGTCGCCGCGAACGACGGTCGCCTCCCAGGCGACGTTGCCGCCACGGGCGCTGCCTTCGAGCAACGCCTCATAGCTGCGCCAATTCGGATGAACCAATGGCGCATCCGATACCAGCGCGTCCGCCATGGTCAAGACTGCGGGGAACGGCTCGATCTCCACGTCGATCGCGGCGAGCGCGGCCTGCGCCTGCGCCAATGTGGCGGCTGCGACCGCGGCGAGCGGTTCGCCGTCGTAGCGGATGACGTCGCGGGCGAAGAGCGGGTGATCGGCGATGCCGATCCCGATCATGCCGGGCGCATCGGCTGCCGTCACGATCGCACGGACGCCCGGCATGCGGGCCGCTCTGGATGTATCGAGCCGAATGATCCGCCCCGCCGGCACACTGGCGCGCAGCACCGCGGCATGCAGCATGCCCGGCAGATAACGGTCGATGGTGTAGCGCGTGCGGCCACGCAGCTTGTCGGCGGCGTCACGCCGGCGCAAATCCATCGTTGCGGAAACGTCTGACATGCTTGCGCCCCCAATCATGCCGTGGCCAAGGCGAGCAGTGTCGCCTCGACGATGCGCTCATAGCCCGTGCAGCGGCAGATATTTCCGGTCAGCGCCGCCCGGATATCGTCGCGGGTGGCATCCGGCCGGGTCGTCAGGAAATGTGTCAGGCTCACCACCATGCCGGGAAAGCACATGCCGCACTGGACGGCATCGTTGGCCTCGAGCGCGGCCTGAATGCGGTTCAGCATTCCCTGAGGTGCAAGGCCTTCGACGGTACGGATCTCGCGGCCATCGGCTAGCGCAGCGGGCAGCAGGCACGAAGGCGTGGGCTCGCCGTCGACCAGCACCATGCAAGCGCCGCAAAAGCCCTCGCGACAGACAGGTTTCGCGCCGGTCAGATGCATCTCTTCGCGCAGGATATCGACCAGCGGGGTGGCAGGATCGGCCGCAGAGTAGAGGCGATCGCCGTTGACGGTCAGGCTGAATCCCATGTCATCTCCGCGCGTTCATGAGCCAAGTGCAGCGATCGCGGCGCGGCGGACCAGGCCGGGTAGCACGCTGACACGATACCAGGCCGGTGCATCGACACTGTCGCGGCCGACGAACTCGTCGGCCAGTTTGGCCGCAGTCCGTGCCGCTGCTGCGGTGTCGAGTGGATGTCCGATCAGCGCCGCTTCAAGCCGAGGCCATCGGCGTGCTCTGGGTTCGACCGATCCGACCGCGATCCGCGCCGCCTGGACGCGGTTCGCCGCATCGATGCTGAGCGATAGGCTGACGATGGCGACCGGATAATCGCCCGATCGGCGCAGCGGCAGGCGGGCGTGGGCCGTCTTGCGCTCCGCCCGAGGCACGATGATCCGTGTCACCAGGCGGCCGGGTGCGAGCGTTGAGCGGACCGCGAGAAAATCCGCCAGGCCGATGCGCTCGCGACCGTCGCGGCCCGAGATCTCGACATCGGTATCGAGACAGAGCAGCGCCGGAACGCAATCCGCCGCGGCGAATTCCGACGTCGCGAGATTGCCGCCGATCGTCGCCATCGCGCAGATCGCGGGGTTGGCGGAGCCTCCGGCGGCTGCTGCGAGGCCGGCAAATTCCGGAAGGTCGGCCAAAGCCGCTGCAAGCGCCGCGTGCGTGACCGCCGCGCCGATCTCGATGGCATCGCCGCCGATCCGGACCGCGGTCAGCTCGGCGATCCTTCCTATGGCGACATAGTGGCTCTTGAGCGGCTCGTGCCGGATCGGCGATCGCATGATCCATGTGCCGCCGGCCAAGGGAGCGCCCGCCGCACCGTATTCGCTCAACGCATCGAGTGCGGCGGCGAGCGAGGGCGCGACATAGATCGATGCCGGCGCATCGCGCGCTGAGACCGGGCCGTTCTGGATGGGAGAGCCTGACATCATTGGCGCCGCTCCTGCCGCAGGCGATCCAGCAGCACGCCGATGATGACGATCGCGCCGAGCACGACCATCTGGACGTACCCGTCGATCCGGGTGAGGTTCATGCCGTTGGAGAGAATGGTGATGAACAGGGCGCCGAGCACGGCGGTGCCGACGCCGCCGCGCCCGCCTGTCAGGCTCGTTCCGCCGACCACGGCGCCGGCAATCGCCTGCAGCGAGAGCGCGCCGCCGAGGTTCGGCTCACCCGATCCGGTTCGCGCCGTCATCATGATCGCACCGAGCGCGGCAAGTCCCGAGCACAGCACATAGGTCGCGACCAGGATGCGCTTGACCGGCAGGCCGGCGACCGCCGCGGCACGCGGGTTGGTGCCGATCAGATAGAGCGACCGGCCGAACACGGTGCGCGCCAGCAGCAGATGAAGCGCGATGCCGACCGCGAGGGTGATCACAATCGCCGCCGGCACGCCGAAGATGCTGCCGCTGTAGAAGATCTGCGAGAACGGCGCCGGCACGCCTTGCACCGGCCGCCCGGCCGAAAGCGTGGTCGCAATCCCGATCGCGATATTGTAGCTGCCGAGGGTCGCGACGAAAGGATTGACCCCAAGCAGCGCGACGACCACGCCGTTGAAGAGACCGCACGCGATGCCGAGGGCGAAGCCGGCGCCGAGCCCGGCGAGCAGCACGGCGCCCGCGCCGTGACCGGACGCCGTGGCGCCGGCCATCGCGAGCGCGCTGCCGACGCTGACCATCGACACCGTCGGGCCAAGTGCAAGGTCGAAGCCGCGCGTCAGGATGACCACGGTCTGCGCCATCGCGAACAGCGCCAGATAGCTGGTCTGCTGTGCGATGTTGAGCAGATTGGCCGGCGACAGCACCCCGCGGTCGACCGCGGCGAAGCCGAGCAGCAGCACCGCCAATGCGACCGGCAAGACCGCGCTCCAGAGCCGGCGGCCGAGCGTCAGCTTCGGCCGGTCGGTGTCCTTGGCGGCAACGGTCAATTCGAGATCAGACACGCGGCTTGCTCCGTCGGCTGAGTTCGTCGAGCGCCACGGCTGCGACCATGATGACGCCGAGGAAGACCGGCTGAAGCCGCGAGTCGACGTGCAGGAGGTTGAGTGCGTTGCCAAGGATGGTCAGGAACAGCGCGCTGATGGCGACGATCTCGATGCGCCCGACGCCACCGCGCAAGCTGACGCCGCCGATGACGGCGGCGGCGATCGACTGCAGCATCATCCGGTCGCCGCCAAAGCTTGCCTGGCCGGAGCCGACCTGTGCCGTCAGCAGAATGCCGGTCAATGCCGCAAGGACGCTCGAGACGACGTAGGTGCCCACGATATGGCGCTGGATCGTCACGCCCGACACCACGGCGGCGTCGACATTGCCGCCGATCGCGTAGACGTAGCGGCCGAACAGCGTGCGCCGCTGTGCAAACACCATCACCAGGACCACGATCAGCGCGACGTGGGCGGCGGTCGGCAGACCGAATGCCTGGGCGCGTCCGAAGCCTTTCACGAATATCTCCGGCATGCCGTAAACGGGGATGCCGTTGGTGATCATGAGGCCGACGCCGGCAGTGGCGGACATCGTGCCCAGCGTCACCACGAAGCCGGAGACCTTGAGCCTTGCCACGCAGAAGCCGTTGACGAGCCCGACCGCGACGCCGCAACCGAGCCCGGCCGCGACCCCGCTTGCGATGATGAGGACGTTGGAGCCCGGAAACGCGGCCGCGGTGGCCGCCATGGTCTTGGCGGTGACAACGCTCGCCAGGGCGACCACCGCACCGACCGAAAGATCGAAGCCGCCCGCGATGATGACCAGTGCCTGGCCGCAGGCGACGATCGCCAGCAGCGAGGCGTTGCGCAGGATGTTGAGGACGTTGATGATGCCGTAGAACTGCGCATCGACCGCCGACATGCCGGCCACGAGCACCACAAGCAGCGCCGGCAGCAACCCGATACGGCCTGCGATCGACCGGAGGCTGACCAAGCCCCGTGGCGCTGCGACGACCAGGGCCGTGTTCATGCGACCTCCGTGGCGAGATGATCGCGGAAGAAGCTCGAAAGCACATTCTGCTCGGTCTTCTCGGCGCCCGTCAGCTCGGCGGCGATGCGGCCCTGATGCATGACGTAGAGCCGGTTCGACAGCGCCAGCACCTCAGGCAGTTCGGACGACACCACGATCACGGCGGCGCCGGCCTCGACGAGGCGCTTCATAAACTCGTAGACCTCGAGCTTGGCGCCGACGTCGATGCCGACGCTCGGCTCGTCGAACAGGAACACGGTCAGCTCGCGCGTCAGCGCGCGTCCCAGCATCACCTTCTGACGATTGCCGCCCGACAGGGCGCCGGCGCTGCGTTCGATGTTCGGCGGCCTCAGCTGCAGCTGTTCCATGATGCCCGCGATCGTCACGCGTTCGGCGGCCTGCCGTATGACGCCGAAGCGGGCGAAGGCGGGCAGGTCGAGCCCGGTCATCGATGCGTTCTCGCGGATCGGACGGGACAGCGCGAGCCCCTCGGCGATCCGGTTGGCGGGGAAGTAGGCGACGCCGCGCTTGAGGCTTCGTCTTGGGGTTGGAAATTCGTACGGCGCGCCGTCGATCCGGATCGCGCCCGTCGGCGCGCGCTCGATGCCGTAGATTGCGCGGATCAGCTCCGACTTGCCGCAGCCGACGAGGCCCGCGATGCCGGTGATCTCGCCGGCCCGGGCATGGAAATCGACCTCCCGGACGCTGCCGTCGGCGAGCGTCAGGTTTTCGACGTCGACCATCACCTTGCCCGGCCGGTGGTCGATGGTGGGAAACAGCAGGTCGATCGTCCGGCCGGTCATCAGTTCGACCAGCTCGCCGTCCGTCGACCTTGCGGCGTCGAGGGTCCGGATGTGACGGCCGTCGCGCAGCACCGTCACACGGTCGGCAAGGGCGCGGATTTCACGCATGCGATGCGAGACGTAGATCAGTCCGACATTCTGGCTCTTCAGGCGCGCGATCAGCTCGAACAGCCGCCCGGTTTCGCGTTCGGTCAACGACGCGGTCGGCTCGTCGAGGATCAGAAGGCGGACGCGGCCGAGCAGGGCCTTGGCGATCTCTGCCATCTGCTGATGCGCGCGGGACAGGTCGTCGATCCGTTGCGCGGGGTTGAGGTCGAAGCCGAGCTCGTCGATCAGCGCCCTGGCGCGCTTGCGCATCTCGCGTGCGCGCAACACGCCGCCGCGTGTGACTTCGCGGCCGAGGAACAGGTTCTCTTCCACGGTGAGGCTCGGGATCAGCGAGAACTCCTGGAACACCGGACTGATGCCGATCTCTCGCGCACGCTGCGGCGTCAGATGCCGGATCTCTTCGCCGCCGAAATAGAACGTGCCTTCGTCGGGGGGAAACGTACCGGATACGACATTGATCAGGGTCGACTTGCCGGCGCCGTTCTCGCCGAACAGGACGTGAAGTTCGCCGGCACGGACATCGAGGTCGACGCGGTCGAGCGCACGGACGCCGGTGAATCGCTTCGATATCCCCCGCAACTGAAGCAAGGGCTCGGCCGGCCTCGGGTCGATCTCGACGTTCATCCGCTTCTCCGTTGGCCGTGAGCAAGCAGGCGGGAGCACGGCTCCCGCCTCGACCGTTCAGGCCGGCTTACTCGGCCATGCTTGTCCACGCTTACTTGGCCTTGACCGAATAGACCGGCGTCCAGCTTGCGGGCGCCAGCACGAGATCCATCTGCAATTTCGGCACCGTGGTCTTGTCGATCACCGTGGCCACCGGCTGGACCAGGCTCATGACCGGCTTCTTCTCGATCAGACGCACCGCCTGGTCGATCGCGATCGCGCCTTCGCCGACGGGATATTGGGTTGCGAAGGCGAGGATGTCGCCGCGGTTCAGCGCGTCGAGCATGGCCTGGTTTTCGTAGGACGACACGATCTTCAGGTCGCTTCGGCCGGCCTCCGCGACGGCGCCAATGGCCGCTTCAGCGGTGGGGGCGGTGCCCCAGATCACGTTCATGGCGGGATAGGCTTGCAATGCGTCCTGGATCAACTGGAGTTGCACCGCAACACCGGAGTCGCCGAACTTCTCGGCCAAAATCTTGGCGTTCGAGTTCTTGGCGATGGCCTTCTTGAACCCTTCATTGAACGATTCCGCCCAGCCCGAGCCGGCCGGACCGGGGAACGTCACGATGTTGAGCTTGTCGCCGGGCTTGGTCTGCGCCAGCAGGCCGTCGCCGGTGACCTCGCCCATGGCGACGAAATCGACATAGTTGGCCGCGGGCAGTGCGTTCGGCGGCAGCGGATTGGTGACGCCGACCACCGGCACGCCCTTGGCCTTGGCCTCTTCGAACTTCTTGCTGAGACCCGCGCCGGAGATCGCGCCGACGATGATCGCGTCCGGTCCGCTCGCCATGCAGTCATCGAACTGCGAAAGCTGCTTGGGCAGGTTTTCGTAACCGCCGGCCTCGTAGAGGTTCATGTTGACGTTCATCGCCTCGGCCTGCTTCACGATGCCGTAGGCGACGGCGACCCAGAAGCTGTCCTTCATGTGCGGAAACAGTACGCACAGCCTGTAGGGCTTCTCGGCCTTCGGCAGCGGCGTGTAGTCCGCCGGCTTCGGCGTGCCGGATGACGCGTCGTAGACCTTCATTGGAAACCACGGTGTCTCGGTCCCGGCTGCCGCCGGCGTGGCGGTGCTGGCAAGAGCGAGGGCCGCGGCGATGCCGAGCACGGAGTGGATCGGCCACAGTCGGTTGGGAGAAAGGCACGTCGTGATCGTCATAGCGCTATCCTCATGGTTTGAATGAAAGTGCAGGCGATGCAGGGGAGGCGACGGCTCGAATCCTCTTCTGGTGCATGGACCGCGCCGTCTGCCGGCGGCGCGGCTGCCGCTGACGATCAGCCCGCTTTCCACATCGCGACCGAGCGACGCTCGAATGCTTCGCGGAATTGGCGGGTGGATTCGGGAAGCAGCGCGCCGGTGCCCCAGTCGAGGATGACCGCGTGGCTGCGGATCACATCGAACGCGTTGATCTCTCCGCTGCGGTAGCGCTGCGCCACCATCTCCGGATCGAGACGGGCATTGGCGACGCGCTCGGAGCGGATCTTGGCACGGAGCGCCGCGGTCGCGACCTTGTCGATTTCGTAGTTGCAGAGCTCGGCGTCGATGGTGTGCACCACGACGCCATAATCCTTGGCGGCACGCTCGACCGAGACATAGTCGTCCTTGATGTCCTCGATCACGAGGTTTGGATCGCGCTCCAGCGGATCGCCGAACCCGCCGCCGCCGGCGGTCGGACGCGAAAAGACGTCACCTTCGCCGATCGGCACGTCCGAGAAGATCGAGCCCAATCGCTCCTCGGCGGCGCTGCCGGCGCGCTTCAAGGTCAGGCCGTGGGGCATCGATGGCAGGCCGCCCTCGATGCCCCACACGATGGCGCGCTCGCGGTCGCAGATATAGGAGATCACGGTCTTCTCGGCCTGCAGCATCCGCGACGTCTTCACCACGCCGGCGCCGCCGCGCCATTTGCCGGGGCCGGGCGAGTCCTTGAGGATCTCGCACTCGGTGGTCAGGATCGGATTGGCGCGCTCCTGGCCTTCGACCGGCTGCGACATCAGCCCGGTGCCGAAGCAGGCGGTCGTGACATTGCTGCCGTCCTTGCCGTTGCGGCCGCCCCAGCCGCCGGGCAGCCAGTCGTAGAACATGAAGATCGGCTTGTCGGCGCTGCGGGCGTCGAGACCGCCGGTGAGCAGGTATTCGAGATTGAAGGCGCAGGCGAGGGCGCGTTCCGGCATCAGCTTCGACCACATTTCGTAGATCGAGTTCATGATCTTCTCGAACGGCATCAGGAAGCCGGTGACCGCGATCGGCCATTTGGCATCGACGATCGAGCCTTCGGGGGCGATGATCTCGAAGCAGCGGTAGAAGCCGGAATTGAGTGGCAGGTCAGGGAAGAATGTCTTCATGCCGGCCGCGACCGCGGAAAAGGTCGCGCCAAACGCCGAATTGTAGATCGAGCCGATGGTCGGATGGCTGCCGGTGAAGTCGTAGATCGCGCGGTCGCCCTTGATCGTCATCTTGATGCGGATCGGGATCATGCCTTCGCCGCCGGCCGGATCGCGGTCGATGTAGTCGACGGTTTCCCATTCGCCGTCGGGCAGCGCTGCGATGCGCTGACGTGCCGAGCGCTCGACATAATCCTGCACGGCGGCAAGCCCGGTCTCGACGGTGTCGCGGCCGTATTTGCCGACCAGACGCAGGATCTCGCGTTCACAGACTGCAGTTGCTTCGGCCTGTGCCTGGATGTCGCCGATGATCGAGGCCGGGTCGCGGGTGTTGGAGGCGATCAGATGCGCGACGTCCTTGCGCAGGCCGCTCTTGTCGAACAGGCGGACCGGCGTGATGCGCAGGCCCTCGCGGAACATCTCGCGGGCAGCGACGTCGAACGATCCCGGCACGCTGCCGCCGACGTCCGACCAATGCCCGTTGGACTGGCTGAAGGCGATGATCTTGCCGTCGGCGAAGATCGGACGGATCAGCCGCACGTCGGAAAAATGCGTGCCGCCGGCATAGGGATCGTTGATCGCGAAGACGTCGCCCTCATGCATGTCGCCTTCGAAATGGCGCATCACGTCCTTGCAGGTGAAATGCAGCGTGCCGACGTGGACCGCGATATCCTGGTTGCCTTGCGCCGCGCATTCGCCGTTGGCGTCATGCAGCGCGCTCGAGAAGTCGCGGTTGTAGATGACGAAGGAGTAGCAGGTCCGCAGCACCTGCTCGCCCATCTGGTCGACGCTGGTGATGAAGGAATTCTTCAGAACCTCGAAGGTTACGGGGTCGAGCGGGAGAGCTCCGGCCATGGTTCACTCCTTCACGCGGATGATGATGTTGAGATATTTGTCGACCTCGGCGCTGGCGCCCGGCGGCACGACGGTCGTCGCATCGAGCTGCTCGATGATTGCGGGGCCTTGAAAGGAGAAGCCGCAGGGCAGGTCGTCGCGCTGATAGACGGGCGTATTGAGCCCGCTGCCCTCGAACCAGACCCTGCGGCGGCCAATCGGCTCGGGGCTAGCGCCGGTCGGCTGGTGAACGGCAAATTCGGCCTTGGGAACCACGCCGACTGCCTTCAGATTGAGACGGAAGAAGCTGACCGGCGCGCTGTCGCGGCGGAAATTGTATTCGCGCTGGTGCTCGGCGTGGAAGCTTTGCACCAGGTCGGCGATCGCGCCGATCGGCTGCGGCGCGTTCACCGCGAGCGAACGCCACTGGCCGCGATACATCATCTCGATCGACCGCTGCAGCACGATGTCCTGCTGCGCGACGCCCTCATGGGCGAGCCGCGCGAGCGCGGCTTTCTCAATCTCGGCGAACTGCGCTTCGATCTCGTCGGCATCGGCGTCGGCCGCGTCGACCATGCAGCTCTGCGAGAAATCGTGCTGCATGTCGACGAGCAGGCATCCGAGCGCGGAGGTCACGCCGGGATTGGGCGGCACGATCACGACGGGAATCGATAGCTCGCGCGCGACGTCGACGCCATGCAGGGCGCCGGCGCCGCCGAACGCCACCAGCGCAAAGTCGCGTGGATCGTAGCCGCGACTGATCGAGATCAGCCGCACCGCATCCGACATGTTGGCATTGGCGACCTTGACGATCGCGTCTGCGGCCTCGTGCAGGCCGAGGCCGAACGGCTTGGCGACGCCGCTCTCGACGGCTTTCCGCGCCAGCTCGGGGTCGAGCTTCACCTTGCCGCCGGCGAGGTCGGTGCCGAGCCGGCCCAGCGTCACATTGGCGTCGGTGTTGGTCGGCTGGGTGTTGCCGTTGCCGTAGCAGGCCGGTCCCGGATGGGCGCCGGCCGATTGCGGGCCGTTGCGCAGGGAGCCGGCCGGGTCGGTCCAGGCCAGCGAGCCGCCGCCGGCGCCGATGGTGAGCACCTCGATCGAGGCGAAGCGGATCGGATAGCCGAATTCGATGTGCCAGTCCTTGGTGACGCGTGAGCGGCCCTCATAGGCGAGCGACACGTCGGTGGACGTGCCGCCCATGTCGAGGCCGATCGAGTTGGGAAAGCCGCACAGGCCGGCGATATAGCGGCTGGCGATGGCGCCGGCGGCGATGCCGGAGCCGGCGAGGCGCGCCGCGAAGTCCTTGACGCTCGCCGGCGTCATCACCCCGCCGCCGGTGTGCAGCAGCAGAAGATCGCGGGTGTAGCCCTCGTGCGCCAGGCGTTCGCCGAGCCGGCTCGTATAGTTGACGACGACCGGGCTCACGACGGCGTTGGCGACCGTGGTCGAGAACCGCTCGTGCTCGAAGATCTCGGGAAGCACCTGCGAGGAGATCGACACCGGGATGTCGGGCATCTCCGCCAGCAGGATGTCGCGCATCGCGCGCTCATTGGCGCCGTTAAGATAGGCGTTCATGAAGCAGACCGCGACCGCGGCGACGCCGCGACGCTTGAGGATGCGGGCGACGTCGCGCGCGGCCTCGACGTCGAGCGGTTCGATCACCTTGCCGCCGGCATCGACGCGCTCGGGCACGGTCAGGCGATCGCGCCGCGGCACATAGGGCGGGACAACGTCCTTGTAGGTGTCCCAGAGGTCTTCCTTGTTGGCGCGCCTGATCTCGATGACGTCGCGGAAACCCTTGGTCGTGACCACGGCGGTGCGGGGCAGGCGGCGGGTGATCAGCGCGTTGGTGGCAACTGTCGTGCCGTGCGAGAACAGCGCCACCCTGGCAAGATCGATGCCGGCCTTGGACACGCCGCCCATGATGCCTTCGATCGGATCGCGCGTGGAGGAGGTCTTCTCGATGCGGATGAGACCGGTCGTCTCGTCCATAATGCAGATGTCGGTGAACGTGCCCCCGACATCGACAGCCACACGAAGGTCCTGCACCATGCGTCTTCCTTTCGAACAAGCGTTTCGCCGATCTTAGGCAGAGCGGCGACCCGCCTTCTTGACGCTGAGCGCAGGAAGACTTGTGCGAGAGAGCGAACCGTTTGGCGGGCCATGCGTGCCGGGACCGGCGGCGGGCTGCCCGGGAAGCGGTCAGGTTAGCCGGTCAGGTGGGTGCGGTTGCGATGCCGTGTTCAGGCGTTGGCGGCGCGCGAGGTGGCGCGCGCCTCGCTCGGGGTGCAGCCGAACCGGCCGCGATAGTTGCGGCTGAATTGCGCCTGGTCGGCAAAGCCCCATTGGTAGGCGATTTCCGAGATGCTCTTGCGGCAGCTCGCATCGCGCAGCAAGGCGTCGCACATCGCTAGCCGCTGGTTGCGGATGTAGGCGCAGACGGTCAGACCCTCGCCCTCGAAGATCTGGTGCAGATAGCGCAGCGAAATGCCGCAGCCGTCGGCGACCATCTGCGGCGTGAGCCGCATGTCGTCGAGGCGGGCACGGATGAACTGCTCGCAGCGCAGCAGATGGCCGTTGCGCACCGAGGACGAGTGGCCGGTCAGCACGCGGTCGTCGGATTCGATGGCCATCGCAAGCAATTCGATGAGGTGCTTGCCCATCATCGCGCGCGCCGTCTCGTCCATTTCCTCGATCCGCTCACTTGAGAGGCGCAGCGTGTCGACGAACAGCGCGCCGACGCTGCGGCTTGCGTCGAATTGCAGCGTGGCGAGGCGCTCGGGCCGCGAAATGCGGGCGCGCAGCACCGCGCTCGGGATCTTCAGACACCACAGCGCCGTTGGATCCTGATGGCTGAATTCGTAGGGCAGGTGGCTGCGCTCGATCAGGAACGCGCCCGGCCGGCAGTGCACCACCTTGCCATCCTGCTCGAAGCGAATTTCGGCGAGCTCGGGCACCGTGATCAGGAAGGATTCCTCCCGCTCGCTCAGCAGATGCCGCTCATGCCGCTTGTAAAGCAGGCCATTTGCAATATTGCGGGACACCGAGAGAGGGCCCATCGACCAGGCGCCAAGGCGCGCATTAAAGTCGCGCGTGCTCGGGAAGCGCAGGTCGAGCGAGTAATAGGTCTTCGAGACGACCTGCTGCCAGTACTGGCGGCGGGTCTGCAACGGGATGTCATTGGTCGTGTAGGTGACTTGCATGTCTCACTCCCCGCCGCCGGCTGTGCGTCCGGTCGTCGTGTCCCCGGCCAAAGTTTGGCGAGGACTGCCGGACGGCGTCAAGTCGAATAAAACGGAAACAGATATTCTAGATTTCGATCGCCTCCTCGGCCTGGTGCCGGTGATCCATGCTGAGAGGAGGCCGGGCTGGCCCCACGCCTGCAACCGCAAAGCGCATGAAATCGCGGAACGCCATGGCGGCTTCCGACGGCTTGGTGTCGCGCCGCCAGGCAAGACCGATATCCATGCTGGGCACCTCGTCCTCGATGACGCGCGTCTCGATCCGCTGTCCCTCCAGCGACCAGGGCCGGTAGATCAGGTCGGAGAGAATGGCGATGCCCATGCCGCCCGCGACCATTGAGCGCACGGCTTCGACCGAGGAGGTGCGGAAGATCGTGTTCGGTTCGAGCGAAGCGTTGCTCCAGTAGCGCATCGAGGTGTGCTTGGCCTCGTCGACGGTGAGCATGACGTAAGGATAGGTGGCGATCTCAGCGAGATGGACCCGCTCGGCACGGGTCAGCGGATGCTCGGGCGCAAGCCACAGGCGGCGCGGCGATCGCAGCAGCGTCTCGCTGGTGAGCTTGGCGTTGTCGCGCAGGTTCGAAACCAGCATCACCGCGAGATCGAGCGCGCCGTCGACGAGCGCGCGTTCGAGCACGTCACGCGGGGCCTCGAACAGCTCGACCGTGATACCGGGAAAGCTCGCCTGGAAGCGCTTCTGGTGACGCGGCAGGAAATAGCCCGACACGGTATAGGTGACGCCGATGCGGATCGTCCCGAACAGCGGTCCCGCTGATATCTGCGTGTTCCGCACCGCTTCGGCGACGGCGGCGAGGATCTGACGGCCCTGCGACAGGAAGCGGCTGCCCTCCATGGTGACGGTCACGCCGTTCGGCGCACGCTCCAGCAGGCGGGCGCAGACGGTCGCTTCGAGCTGCTGAATGGCCGCGGTGACCGCGGATTGCGAGACGTTGAGGTCGATCGCCGCCTGGCTGATGCGCCCGGTTTCGGCGGCGGCGACGAAGTAGCGGATCTGTTTCAGAGAAACGGACATCGCGGTTGTTCCGATGTTGCCTAACTCATGAGCGGTGTTTCTCAGCCCGGCTGCATTCGTTGCAACTCTCGTGCCGACAGGTGCAGAGCGCGCGGTGACGTCGATATCAGGCGCGAGAGGCCGCAACCGACGGCCTGAAGCCTGGAATACGCGCGGTCACCCCGATCGGTGGCCGCGGTCCTTGGCGGGTAGGGACGCGGCTGCTGGCGGCTACGCCAGCGCGCTGTGCAGCTTGCCCAGCAATTCCGACCGGCTCTTGCGGGCCGCAAGCGCCTGGTTCATGTCGACCTTGACGAACTTCACCGGCGTGTTGGGCTGCAGCTGGCCGATCAGATCCATGTCCGCGGCGATCACGGTCCCGACCATGAAGTAGCCGCCGCCGGAGACTGCGTCACGATGCAGCACGATCGGTTCGGTGCCGCCGGGAACCTGGATCGAGCCGTAGGGATAGCAGGCATCGGTGATGTTGGACGGGTCGGAGCCGGCGCCGAACGGCGGTTCGCGCGGAACGAATTCGAGCGGCTTGCCGCCTTTGAAGCGGTAGCCGATCCGGTCGGCTTCCGGCGCCACCTTCCAGGTGTCGGAGAAGAAGCCGTTGCCGGCCGCCTCGGTGATGCGGTGCCAATAGAGCCCGGGCATGGCGCGCAGTTCCGTCGGCATCCCTGCCGGTTGTCCACGCAGATCCCTGGCAACGCTGCGTCCGTCCTTGCCCGTCGCGGCGGCATGGCCGATCGGCAGTTCGTCGCCGGCCTCGAGCTTGCGGCCCTTGAAGCCGCCGAGCGCGCCGAGCGCGTAGGTCGAGCGCGAGCCGAGCACGACGGGCACGTCGATGCCGCCGGCGACCGCGATGTAGCCGCGCGCACCCTGCTTGAGGAAATCGAAGGAGAGGATCTGGCCGCGCTTCACCCTGAAGCTGGTCCAGGTTTCGCGCGGCTCGCCGTCGAGTTTCGGCGGCAGCTCGGCGCCGGTGATCGCGACGGTCGCGTCCGCGGTGAATTCGAGCTCGGGTCCCATGAACACGGCCTCGAGCACGGCGGCGCCTGGCTCGTTGCCGACCAGCAGATTGGCCGCGACCAGCGCGTGACGGTCCATGGCGCCGGAGAGCGGGATGCCGATGTGATAATAGCCCGGACGTCCGAGATCCTGGACAGTGGTCGCAAGACCCGGCTTCAAAACCTTAACGGCCATGGAGAACTCCATCGAGCTTGGCGTTGTAGGCATCAACGTCGCGGTTGAACTCGGTCAGCGAGAACGAGACGTCGCGGATCACGGGCGCAAAGCGGCCGGCGTCGACGTCGGCGACCGCTGCGTCATAGGCCGCTCGGTCGATCGGTTTCCACTTCACGATGTCGCCCGGCTTGAACAGGCACATGAAGTCGCGCAAATAGCTGATGTTCTGGTTGGGATCATAGATCGGCATCGGCGTGATGCCGAACATCTGGTAGCCGCCGGCGCCGCGCACCGAGTAGATGCAGCTGAAGCAGCCGCCATGTCCGACGGTGAGCTTCGGCGTGTCGGTGCGCGGGCGCAGATATTTCGGCGCCTGAAGCTGCCGCTTGCGCTCGACCATCTGGTAGAGGAAGGGCAGGCCGGCAACGAAGCCGACCATCGAGACGAACCAGGGTGCGCTGGAATGCGCCTTGATGAAGGCGTCGACGCTATCGAGGCCGTTGATGCGCGCGGCGTATTCGAGATCGGTCCCGTTCGGATCCTGATGACGCTCGCGGAAGCGCATCAACGTCTCGTGCGTCCAGGGATCGTTGTAGAGCACGGGAATCTCGATGATCCGCGTCTTGATCACCGGCTCCGATTTCTCGGATGCGGAATCCAGCCGCTTCAGCTCGGCCAGCAGATCGTCGGGCTTGATCTGATCCGGATCGAACTTGACCTGATAGGACGCATTTGCCGGACAGATTTCCGTGACGCCCTTGATCTTGGCGTCGCGCACCGCATTGGTGATGAAGAGGCTCTTGAAAAAGGCCTCAAGCGACATCGCTTCGCCGACCTCGGCGAAAATGTGCTCGTCGCCGCCGAAGGAAAATCGAGTTTGCATGACTAGCGGCCTCCTGTTGCTGACGGGGCGGATTCTCTTGCCATCATGGCGCGACCTTCACGGCCGCTGGCGGCTGAGCGGTGGCAAGGCCGGCGGCATGGGATTCCAGCCACGGTTCGAGCCAAGCCGTATGGAAGCGTCCGGCCTTGACGTCGGCGTCGCGCGCCAGCGCCTGGTGCAGGGGCTTTGTCGTGAAAATGCCCTCGACGCTGAGCTCGGCAAGCGCGCGTTCGAGCCGTCTGATGGCGCTCGGCCGATCCTTATCGTGCACGATCAGCTTGCCGAGCAGACTGTCGTAGAAGGGAGGCACCGTGTAGCCCGCATAGAGCATACTGTCGAACCGCACGCCATCACCGCCGGGCACGTTGAGCGCGCTCACCGTACCCGGATTGGGCAGGAAATTCCTGGCGGGGTCCTCGGCGTTGATGCGGACCTCAATCGAATGGCCGCTGACGCGCACCGCGTCTTGGCGAATGCGCAAGGGCTCACCGCCGGCGATCCGGATCATCTCGCAGACGAGGTCGATGCCGGTGATCATTTCGGTGACGGGATGCTCGACCTGGATGCGGGTGTTCATCTCGAGGAAGTAGAATTCGCCGGTCCTGTCGTCGTAGAGATATTCCAGCGTCCCGGCGCCACGGTAGTTGACTGCCTTGGCCAGCGCCACGGCGGACGTGCAGAGCTTTTCACGCACCGCCTGGGTGAGTGAGGGCGAGGGGGCCTCTTCCCAGACCTTCTGGCGGCGCCGCTGCAACGAGCATTCACGCTCGAAGCAATGGATCACGTCGCGTCCATCGCCGAGCACCTGGACCTCGATGTGCCGCGCGCCCTCGATCAGCTTCTCGACGTAGAGCCCGCCGTCGCCGAAGGCCGCTAGCGCCTCGGCCTGCGCCTGCGGCATCAGATGATGAAACTCCTCGGCGGAGCGTGCGATGCGGATGCCGCGTCCGCCGCCGCCGGCGGCGGCCTTGATCATGACAGGGAACCCGGTCTTCTCGACCAGCGCGAAGGCGGCTTCCGCCGACTCCAGCCGCCCCTGGCTGCCGGGGACGGTCGGCACGCCGGCCGAGGCGGCGGCCTCGCGCGCCGCGACCTTATCGCCCATCAGCCGGATCGATTGCGCGGTCGGCCCGACGAAGATCAATCCGGCCGCTTCGACCGCGGCCGCAAACTCCGCATTCTCGGCCAGGAAGCCGTAGCCGGGATGGATGGCGTCGGCGCCGGAGCCCTGCGCTGCGGCGAGGATGACTGCCTGGTTGAGATAGGATTTTGACGCCTGCGGCGGACCGATATCGACCGACTCGTCGGCTAGTCTCACCGCGAGCGAATCCTTGTCGGCCTTGCTGTAGACCTGGACCGTCGCAATGCCGAGATCGCGCGCTGCGCGGATGATGCGCACCGCGATCTCGCCGCGGTTGGCTATGAGGAGCTTTTTGATCGCCATGGCTGGTCGGGGGCTCAAACGTCGATCTCGGCGATCGGCTGGCCGGCCATCACGGCATCCTCGTTCTCGGCGAGGAAGCGAACGATCTTGCCGGCGGCGCCGGCCTTCACCTCATTAAACGATTTCATCACCTCGATGAGCCCGATCGTGTCGCTCTCCGCGACGACGTCGCCGTCGTTCTTGTAGACCGGCTTGTCGGGGGCGGGCTTGCGGTAGAAGATGCCCGGGAGCGGCGAGAAGATCTGCTGCGTTGCCATGGTTTCCTCGTGGGTAATTGGTTTTTTGCCGCGACGGCTCAGCGTGCGGTGAGATAAGGACGAACCGCTTCGCGGACGGCCTCCGCGATGGCGACGGCGTTCGGCGTGTCGGAGTGAATGCAGATCGAATCGGCGCCGACCACGATGTCGTTTCCCGCCACCGTACGCGTCTTGCCCTCGTTGACGGCTCTCGCGCATCGGGTAGCGGCGTCGGCCGGATCCTTTGCCTCGTGCTCGCGCGTGATGATCAGGCTGCCGTCGGCATTGTAGTCGAGGTCGGCATAGTACTCGGCGACGAAGGCGTGGCCGCGGCGCTCATAGACCTGCTGGTGCAGCGTTCCCTTCATGCCGAGCAGCGGCACCTTGTAGACATCGGCGGCGTCAGCCACGGCTTCTGCGATGTCCTCGTTGCGCGACGCCATGCCATAGAGTGCGCCGTGCGGCTTGATATGATTGAGCGCCATGCCTTCGGCATCCAGGAACGCCGTGAGGGCGCCGATCTGGTAGAGCAGGCAGTTGGTCAACTCCTCGCGGCCGATCTTCATTTCCCGGCGGCCAAATCCCTGCAGATCCGGCAACGAGGGATGCGCGCCGACCTTGACGCCGAATTGCTTGGCGAGTTGCACTGTCTTGCGCATGTGGTTGAAGTCGGAGGCATGAAAGCCGCAGGCGACGTTAGCGACGTCGATATGGGGCATCAATGCCTTGTCGTCGCCCATCTTGTAGAGGCCATAGGCCTCGCCCATGTCGCAGTTGATCACGACCATCTCCTGATTTCCTTCCAACTGGCTTTGCATACGACCGTCGCGGCCGCCCCCGGGTGCGTCTGACGCACCGGGGCGGCGCGTTGCCGGGTTACTTGGACACCAGATAATCAAGCGGGATCTTTTCCGAGATCGTCCACTGGTCGATCACCTTCGGCTTGCCGGCCTCGGTGTCGACGATCAGGTAACGGCCCTGGTTCTGGTGGTGGATGTCCTTGGTGAAGGTGCGCGGCCCGAACAGCGTGGACTCGTCTTTCATCTTCTCGAGCTCGGCGACGACGGGCGCCGCATCGGTCGATTTGGCGCGTTCGACCGCCTTGGCCCAGACATCGATCAGGACGTAGCCGGGATAGACGTACTGGCTCGACGGGTCGCCGCCGGTGACTTCCTTGTACTTCTTGTTGAACTCGTTGACCTTCGGGTTAGGATCGTCGCCGTAGACCGAGCCCTGCACGGGAACATAGAAGTTCGACAGATCCGGAACGGCGTTGATCCAGTAGCTGCCGTCGACGCCCGAGCCGTTGAGGATCATCGACTTGATGCCGGCGGCGCGGATCTGCTTGATGGCGGACACGGCGCCCGGCATCATCGTGCAGAGCATGATGGCGTCAGGTTCCTTCGGCAAGCTCTTGATGCGCGTGATCTGCGAAGCGATCGAGGCGTCGTCGTTCTTGAAGGTGTCGCTGCCGACCAGCTTGGCCTCCTTCAGGCGGGGCAGCATCCAGTCGAAGCCGTCGCAAATGCCCTTGTTGTAGACGGTCCAGCTGTCGAGCAGCCGATAGAAGCTACGCGCGTTCTTCTTGGTGTACGCCCATTCCGACATGGTTGCGCCCTGCACCGGTGCCAGCACCGAGGCCGAGAACGAGAACGGGCCGACGCCGGGAATCCCGGCCTTGATCGATTCGGCGCAGAGGAAGAAGGAAACCTTGCCGGCGGCCTGCGCCTGCAGCGCCGCGGGTGCGCCGAAATCGTAGTCACAAGAGACGATCACGAGGTCGGCGCCCTGGTCGAGCACCGCGAGACCGGCTTTGGCGCCTTCGGCCTGATCGGTCTTGGTGTCGGCAAACACCGGCTTGATCTTCTTGCCGAGCAGGCCGCCGGCCTTGTTGATCTCATCGATCCGGATCAGTGCCGCGTCCTGCGCCGGCTTGTCATAGGCCTGCATGAATCCGGATGCCGCGGTCGCAAAACCAACGACGATCTCGTCGGCCGCCTGGGCAGGTGTGAACCAGAGCGCGGATGCTCCGGCCAGAATGCCGAGTAATGTCGTAAAGCGCATATGCCACTCCTCCAATTTTACAAACGAGCGTCAGTGCAGTTCCTTCAGTGCGGTCTGGACGGGCCGGGTCAGGCGCCGCTGCAACGGCCATCGGCGCCAGGAGAACTCCCGGTTGCGGGTCAATCCCGTCGGCAAGTACATCAGGATCACGATGGTGATGATCCCGATCGCGATCTCCTGGACGCCGTTCGGCAGGCCGACGGTGTGCCCGCCCAGGCTGACGCCCTTCTCGAGATCACGGAACAGCTCGATCAGCACCGATATCGCGACCACGCCCGAGACCGCTCCGCTGAGGCTGTACATGCCGCCGACCACCAGCATCGACAGCGTGATGAAGGTAGTCCGCAGATAGAATGCGCCGGGATTGACGATGCTCAGGAAGTGCGCGTACAGCGCGCCGGCGAGCCCGATGATGAAGGCGCTGACGACGAAGGCGATCAACCGCTCGCGGACGATGTCGATGCCGGAGGCGCTGGCGGCGACCGCTTCGTCGCGCGTGGCGCGCAGCGCGAGCCCTGAGCGCGAGATCGAATAGAGATAGGCGATCGCGATCGCCACGGCGCCGCCGATCCAGGCGGTCCAGACATTCATGGTGGGCGGAATGCCGACGATCGAACCTTGTCCGCCCGTCACCGAATCCCAGTTCGAATAGACGTTGTTGATGACGCCGAGCAGGCCGAAGGTCGCAATCGAGGCGGCAATGCCCGACAGGCGCATGATGACGCGCCCGACGATCAGCGCGAACAATGCGGCAAACAGGCCGGAAATCGGCGTCGCCACCCACATCGGCAGTTGCGCATGAAGCAGCCACGCCGGCAGGCCCTTGAGCGTGATCGACTTCATCACCGGCGGAATGGTGAGCCAGGCGGTCATGTAGGCGCCGAGGCACATGAAGCTGATGTGGCCGAACGACAGCAGGCCCGAATTGCCGACGAAGACGTAAAGGCCGACCACCACCATGATGTTGATGAACATCTCGACCACGGTGCGGTTGAAGGCCCGGCTGCCGAACTGATAGGAGAGGGCGGCCATGATGAGCAGCGCCACGATCAGCACGATCGGCGTGATGATCGTTTGCCGGATGACGGACGGCCGCTGCGACATCGATCAGACCCTCTGCTTGGCGGATTTCGGTGCGAACAGGCCCTGCGGCCGCACCAGAAGGACGACGATGACGGCGCCGTAGACGAACGCGTCCCGGAACACGCGGGCGTCGTGCGGCAGGGTCGCTTGGAACACGACGCTGGCCGCACCGATCAGGAAGCCGGCGGCAACGGCGCCGGGAATGCTACCGAGGCCGCCGATCACGGTCGCGATGAACGCGATCAGCATCACATTGGCGCCCATGCCGATGTCGGCGGTGCCGGAATTGGTCGCCAGGATCAGGCCGATCGCCGCCGCCAGCATGCCGCTGATGGCGAAGGCCAGCAGGATCACGCCGTTGGCGCGGACCCCGAGCATGCGCGCCATGGTGAAATTGTCGGCCGCTGCGCGCATCTCGAGCCCATAGCGCGTGCGCTTGAGGAACAGGACGAGGATCACAAGCACGGCCAGCGTGATGATGATGGTCACGACCTGGAGCATCGGGATGTGGGCGCCGAGGACTTCGACCGGCAGGCCGAGGCTCGGCCACAGCGTGATCGACTTGGGCCGACTGGAAAACAGCATCAGCAGGAGATGCCGGATGACGAAGCCGAGCGCGAAGGACGCGATCATCATCGTCGCCGGATTGGCGTTGCGGAAGCGGCGGAACACGACGACCTCCGACAGGATGGACAGCGCGGCGCCGATCAGCAGCAGCAGCGGGATCAAAAGATAGAACGGCAGCTGGCCGGCAAACACGATCGCCGCCGCATCGATCGACGGCCATAGCATGGCGAAGACGCAGAAGGCGATGAAATCGCCGTGGGCGAAATTGACGAGCCGCATGACGCCGAAGATCAGGGCGATGCCGAGCGCGCCCAGCGCATAGAGGCTGCCGAGGCTCAGCGCGTCGAAGATGATCTGGAGCAGCTCGCGCATCTCAGTGATCTCCGAAGCCGAAATAGGTCTGCTTCAGGCGATCGTCCCTGACCATGTCGGCCGCGGGGCCCTCGAGCACGATGCGCCCGCCACGGATCAGGACCATCCGCCCGCCCGTCATCATGGCGCGCGTCGAGCTCTGCTCGACGATCAGCAGCGTGAGCTTGCGCTGGGCCCGCAGCCGCAGCAGGATCTCGTAGACCTGGTCGATGATCTTCGGCGCGAGGCCCAGCGACGGCTCGTCGATCGCCATGATGCGGGGCGCGGCCATTAGCGCGCGGCCAATGACCAGCATCTGCTGCTGGCCGCCGGACAGCATGCCCGCCGGGCTGTGGCGGCGCTCGGCCAGCATCGGGAATTCCTGGTAGACCCGATCCAGATCGCTGGCGATTGTCTTGCGGTCGGCGCGCATGCCGGTGCCGACCTTCAGATTCTCCTCGATCGTCAGCGCGCCGAAGACGTTGCGCCCTTCCGGCACCAGCGAAAACCCGCGCCGGGCGATGTCTTCGGGCGCGGCACCGGTGATCCTTGCGCCATCGATCATGATGGAGCCGGAGCCCGGCGGCACGACGCCTGCGATGGCGTTGAGCAGCGTCGACTTGCCGGCGCCGTTCGGGCCGGTCACGAACAGGATTTCGCCTTCGTCGACCGTCAATGTCACGCCGCGGAGTGCCGTGAGGCGCCCGTAGCTGACCGTGATGTCGTCGACGACGAGTGCGGTCATGATGCCACGGCCGCTTCGGCTGCGACCGGTGGAATCAATTCGTCGCGCTGCGTGCCCATATAGGCATGCCGCACGGCATCGCTGTTGCGGATCTGGGCGGGCGGTCCGACTTCGATGATCTCGCCGGAATCGAGCACGAAGATGCGCTCGCAGAGCTCCAGCACGAGGCCGATATTGTGCTCGATCAGCAGCACGCCGACATTGAGCTCGGATGCGATCCTGCGGATGATGGCGGCGAGCTCGTGGCTCTCATGCTCCGACATGCCTGCCGCCGGTTCGTCGAGCAGCAGATATCGCGGTGTGCCCATGATGGCGCGGCCGATGGCAACGCGGCGCTCGTCGGTGTACGGCAGCGCGCCGGCAATGCTGTTGGCGAGATGCGAAATGCCGAGCCAGGCCATCACCCGCTCGGCCTCGCTGATGGCGTCGGGACGGCCTTGACCGAGGCCGACGCCGGTCACTTCCAGGTTGTCCATCACAGGCAGGTCGCGGAAAAGCCGGCCTGACTGGAAGGTCCGCGCCACGCCTTTGCGTCGCAGCATGTGCGCTGCAATGCCGTTGAGTGGTTCGCCTTCCAGCTCCACAATGCCCGCGCCGACCGGCTGGAAACCGGTCAATACATTAATAAGGGTGGTTTTGCCGGCTCCATTGGGGCCAATCAGTCCGGCGATATGTCCCCGCGGCACGGCCAGGGTAACGTCGGACAGCGCTTTCAGGCCTTCGAATTGGACGCTGACACCGCGCGCGACCAATTCCAAACCTTCGGACATCATCCCAACGCCTTCTCACCCGGAAGCGACGGATTGATCTTTCCGTTCCGTCGCGGGATTGTAAAATTCGAAATATCGTTCGCTGATATCGGAAATTTTTATGTCTCTGACGTTCCGTCAGGTTCGGCACTTCATCGCGACGGCGGAAAGCGGACGCGTTTCCGCGGCCGCGGCGGCTCTGAACGTGACGCAATCGGCGGTCACGTCGTCCATCAAGGCCCTTGAGGCCGAGCTCGGCCGCAAATTGTTCGACCGCCATTCCAACGGCGTGACGCTGACGTTTGACGGCCACGAGTTCTTGCAGCGCGCCCGCGCGATCGAGGCGAGCGTGTCAGATGCGACGCGGGGGCCGCATCGCTGGGGGACACAGGTCGACGGCACCGTCGACGTGGCCGTGAGCTATACGGTTGCCGGATATTTCCTGCCGCCGTTGCTGACGCGGTTCTGGCGGTCCTTCCCGGGCATCACGGTCCGGCTGCACGAGTTTCAACGCGATGCGATCGAGCAAAGCCTGATCAGCGGCAGCGTCGATGCGGCCATCATGCTGATCGCGAATCTGCATGACCGCCACTCCATTCGCTCGCGGCTGCTGTTGCGCTCGGCGCGTCGGTTGTGGACATGCGTCAATCATCCGCTGCTGCGCAAGGACAACATCAAGCTGACCGACCTCGCGAGCGAGCCTTATCTCATGTTGACCGTCGATGAGGCCGAGCGCTCCGCAATGCGCTACTGGCAACATACGGCGCACGTGCCCAACGTCATCTTCCGCACCCTGTCGGTGGAGGCCGTCCGCAGCATGGTCGCGACCGGGATGGGGATCACCATCCTGTCGGACATGGTCTACCGTCCCTGGTCGCTCGAGGGACATCGCATCGAGCTCAAGACGCTTGATGACGATGTCCATACCATGGATGTCGGGCTGGCCTGGAAGGGCAATGCGGCGCTTTCGCCGGCGGCCCGCGCCTTCTGCGAGTTCGTCGCCCATTCCTATCCCGGATCAGAGCCGTTCAAGCTCGACTGACATCCCGGAGAGGCGCCATTCCACCTCAGGCATGGAATTATTCGACCGGATGGTCAATAAATGCTGGTTCGGACGCGGCCCGGCGCAAGCAGGGCGGTGGTCCCGGAATTTTGCCGTCATTTGATTCACACCTCAAGACGAGAGCCGGATACCCGGCCGATGGAACGGAAAGACATGGCCCGATCGCGCGCCAAGGACTACGACGACAAGCGCCTCTCGATGCTGTATCGCTCGGCCGAGCTTTTTGCCGCATCGGGCTATGTCGGCACGTCGATGAACACGATTGCCGACGCCTGCGGTGTCTCGAAGGCGCTGCTCTATCACTATTATCCCGACAAGGAAGCGATCCTGTTCGACATCCTGTCGTCGCATCTCGAAAAGCTGGTGGCGGCGGTTCGGAAGGCGAGCGCGCAGGCCGGCGATCCGGTTGAGCGCTTCAGGACTATCGTTGCGACCTTGCTCGAGCTCTACCGGCATGCCGACGCCGAGCATCAGGTGCAGATCGCAAGTCTCAAGCTGCTGCCGAAGGACAAGCAGCAGCCGCTGCTTGCGAGCGAGCGGATCCTGGTCGGGATCATGTCGGATGCGCTCGCCGCGGCCGTGCCGGCGGCGAAGCAGAAGCGCGTCCTCAAGCCGCTGACGATGAGCGTGTTCGGCATGCTGAACTGGCATTATATGTGGTTTCGCGAGGGCGGGCCGATGACCCGCGCCGAATACGCCGACTTCGTCGCGCAACTGGTGTTGGCGGGTGCCGCGGATGCGGCCGTCAGCCGGCCGCGCAGCAAGGCAAAACCCGCCGGCCGAAGCCGGCAGGCCGCGTTGCTCTGAGCTGCGCGTTACGCCCGCATCGCATTCATCGTCAGAAGTTCATATGTCGCCGCGGTCTCGCCGGTCCCGGTCGTGATCTCGACGTCCCAACGCACCTCGCCATACTGCTTGTTGCGCGGCGTCTTCTCCTTCGCGGTCAGGCGCACCTGGATCTGTTCGCCCGGTTGCACTGGTTTGACGAAGCGCAGGCTATCGAGGCCGTAATTCGCCAGCACCGGACCGTAATCAGGATCGACGAACAGGCCGGCCGCGAACGACAGCAGCAGGTAGCCATGCGCGACGCGGCCCGGGAAGAACGGATGGCCCTTGGTCGCTTCCTCGTCCATATGGGCGTAGAAGGTGTCGCCCGTGAAATGCGCGAAGTGCTCGATGTCGTCGAGCGTGATCTGCCGCGCCTTCGAGACCAGCGTGCGGCCGATCTCGAGATCGTCATAGTGATAGCGGAACGGGTGCAGGTCACCTTCGAGCATCGGGCTGCCCTTGAACCAGCGGCCGGTGACGCCGCTCAGCATGCGAGGGGAGCCCTGCAACGCGGTGCGCTGCATGTAGTGCTGGAGACTGCGGACGCCGCCGAGTTCCTCGCCGCCGCCGGCGCGGCCCGGTCCGCCGTGAACCATCTGCGGCATCGGCGAGCCGTGTCCGGTGTGCTCGGTCGCGCAGTCGCGATCGATGATCGCGACACGGCCGTGAAAACTACCGATGCCGAACGCGAGCTCGGTCGCGGCCGGGATGTCATGGGTGTAGACCGATGCGACGAGGCTGCCGCCACCGCGATTGGTCAGCGCGATGGCCTGGTCGAGATCGTCATAGCCTATCACGGTGCAGACCGGCCCGAACGCCTCGATCTCGTGGACCGCGGTTGCGGCGAGCGGCTTCGCGCAGTGCAGCAGCAGCGGCGGGACGAAGGCGCCGCGTTTGGCGTCGGCGTCGACCAGCGCGAAGTTGTCGGGATCGCCGGCCACCAGTTCGGCTTCGGTGCGAAGCCTCGCCACGTGAGCAAGCACGTCGCTGCGCTGGGCGAGGCCGACCAGCGGTCCCATCCTGACCTTCTCGTTCTCGGGATTGCCGATCGTGACCTTGGCGAGACGCTCGCGCAGCGCCGTGATGACGGCGTCGATCTGCGCTGCCGGCGCCAATGCGCGGCGGATCGCGGTGCATTTCTGCCCGGCCTTGACCGTCATCTCCTTTGCCACCTCCTTGATGAAGAGGTCGAACTCCGGACTTCCCGGCACGGCGTCCGGCGCCAGGATCGCGGCGTTGAGCGAATCCCGCTCCGCGATGAACCTGACAGCCTCGCGCGCGATGACCGGATGCCGTTGCAGCTTTTGCGAGGTGTCGGCCGAGCCCGTGAAGGACACCACATCCTGGCAGGTGAGATGGTCGAACAGGTCGCCGGTCGATCCGACGATGAACTGCAGCACGCCTTCCGGCAGTGCTCCGGATTCGGTGATCATCCGCGCCAGCTCGTAGGCGATATAGGAGGTGACGGTCGCCGGCTTGGTGATGACGGGAACGCCGGCGAGTAATGCGGGCGCCAGCTTCTCCAGCATGCCCCAGCACGGGAAGTTGAATGCGTTGATATGCACGGCAACGCCGTGCAATGGCGTGACGATGTGCTGACCGGCGAATGCGCCGCCCTTGGAGAGCCTCTCGACGTTGCCGTCGAGCAGGTACTTGGTGTTCGGAAGCTCGCGGCGTCCCTTGCTGGCATAGGCGAACAGCGTGCCAATGCCGCCATCGACGTCGATCATGGCGTCGGTGTGGGTTGCGCCCGCATGGAGCGACAGTTTGTAAAGTCGGTCCTTGTGCTGGCTCAGATAGTCGGCCAACGCCTTCAACAGGCCCGCACGCTGGTGGAACGACAGCTTGCGGAGATTCTTGCCGCCGACCGTGCGGCCATAGGCGAGGATCTCGCGCATGTCGAGATCGCTCCTGGTCGCGAGCGCCACGACATCGCCGGTCACGGCACTGTGAATCTCGGCAGCCGGTTCGCCGGAACCGGTCCAATGTCCACGGACGAAGCTGTTGAGCTTCATGACAGGCTCTGCCGTTCGCGCGGCGCCGGATTGAGGCTGTGTCATTGAAATCGAACCCTTTGACCTGTGATCTATGTTGCGTCTTGCCGTGTCGGCGGAATGTTCAATTCTGCGTCTAGGCGCGTCCGACGAAGCGCGGCGCGCGTTTCTCGAGGAACGCGGTCACGCCCTCGGCGAAATCCGACGTCCGCCCGGCGCGGCCCTGGAAATCGCGCTCGAGGTCGAGCTGCGCATCGAGCGTATTGGTCTCGGACGCATCGAGCGCCTGCTTGATCAGCGCTAGGCCATCCGTGGGTTGCGTCGCGAGGTTGGCGGCGAGGGCGTGAGCCTCGGTCATCAGATCCGCATCCTCAACCATCTTCCAGATCATGCCCCATGACTGCGCCTGTTCTGCGGAGACAGGCTCGGCCAGCAGGGTCAAGGCACGCGCCCGGGCAGGTCCGACCAGCCGCGGCAGGAACCAGGTGCCACCGGAATCCGGGACGAGGCCGAGCTTCGCGAAGGCCTGAATGAACTTGGCCGATCGTGCGGCGATCACGATATCGCAGGCAAGAGCCACATTCGCGCCAGCGCCCGCGGCCACACCGTTGACGGCGCACACGACCGGCATCGGGATGCTGCGCAGCTTGCGCACCAGCGGGTTGTAGAATTTTTCAATTCGCACGGAGAGATCCGGCGTCTCGCCCGGCGTGAATACGCCATCCGAAAGATCCTGGCCGGCGCAGAATCCGCGTCCGGCTCCGGTCAGGATCAGCGCGCGGCAGGATCTGTCCTGCTCGGCTCCGATCAGCGCGGTGAGCAAGGCTGTCTGCAGTTCGGCGCTGAATGAATTCAGGCGATCGGGCCTGTTGAGCGTCAGGACGCGATATCCGTCGCGGATATCGGTCAACACCAAATCGCTGACCATTATTACCTCCCGTTGCGGCTTCTGATGACCGAGGGTCGCGTGACCTTCGACCGGATTACTATTGACCGTCCGGTCAGTCAATTATAATTATCCGCGCTCCGATGCCGACGGCGTCTTCGGGTTTATCGAGCGAGGACAATTCTATTCCCGGTCGGGACTTCGCGCACGACGTCAGATGAGCTTCTCGCGCGCTGCGCTGCGTATTTGCGACGCTTATGCGCGATGCTTGACACTTGTCAGATCGAGCCATCGACGGAACCCGCGAAAGGTTCACGTTTGCAGCCGCGCTGCATGGCCCCCATGCTTCGCGGTGCGTCGCCACAAATCAGCCGTATATGAACCGCGACCTCCGCCGCCATGAGGGCGAGCCGATGACAATGCAGTCGGGCGATATCACAGGGTTTCGGTTTTCGACCGCGCATTTCGGCGAGCGAGACCGCTTGCCGATCTTTCGCGAGCAGATCGGGCGGATGATCGTCAAGCTCGATCCGGAGCCGCTCGACGACGGCGCGTTTACTGCCGAAGTCAATGTGCGCGAATTGTCCGGGCTCGGCATCGGATCGTGGGCGTGCAGCAATCTCAAGATCGCAAGACCGCGCGAACTGCTCGACGGCACCGACGACCTCGTGCTGACGATCATCACGAGCGGCAACACCCATGCTTCGCAGCGCGGCCGCGATATCGAGCTCGGCCCGGGCCAGGCCGTGCTGCAGTCGAGCGCGGAAGCCGGCAACATGGTGGTGCCAGTGTCACCGAGCCGCTTCGTCGGCCTCCGGCTGCCGCGCAAGGCGCTGGCCTCGCTGGTCAACGATCCCGAAGACATGCTGATCCGCCCCCTGCCGGCGAACACCGAGGCGATGCGGCTGCTGGCGCTTTACATCAGGGAGCTCGACGACAGCTACCAGCTTTCGACTCCCGAGCTGCGCGGCGCCGTCGTCAAGCATCTGATCGATCTCGGCGCGCTGATTATCGGCGCCAACCGGGATGCGGCGGTTGCCGCGGAAGACGGCGGACTGGCGGCTGCCCGGCTTGCCGCGGTCAAGGCCGACATCAGTGACAATCTCAGCTACGGCGACCTCACGCTGCCCGCGGTGGCTGCCCGGCTGAAGCTCACGCCGCGTCATATCCAGAGGCTGTTCGAGAGCGCGGGGTCGACATTCTCGGAATTCGTGCTCGGCCAGCGCCTGGCGCGCGCACATCATCTGCTGACCGATCCGCGCCACAGCCGCACCACCATCGGCACGATTGCATTCGAAGTCGGGTTCGGCGATCTGTCCTACTTCAACCGCACCTTCCGCCGGCACTACGGCGTGACGCCGTCGGATATTCGCGCGGTGCCGCGGCGTTCCTGATCGATCGTCCGGATTCCCGTTGTGCGGCCCGACCGCTCTCTACGGCTCTCCGCAACCAGGCACCCGCCGGATCTGTTCGATCAGCCGTTGGTGACGCTCTGCGGATAGCGCGCGCTCGTTCGCGCACATCAGCATGGCGACGCATGTCGCCTGCGGCGCGGAGGGCCAGGCGATGGTGCCGTCGATCGCGCCGTCGCATTTGAGGTAGGCGTTCTTCGCATCCCAACGGATCGCGCTGTCGGGTGCTGATGTCGCGGCTGCCGCGATGACCGCCATCGCAATGAGCGCGGCGGATCGCAGCGTCCAACGAAATTGTTGAAGACGGCGCTTGTCAATCTTCATGGCGATCGGAGTCGTGCGAGGCAGCCGATTATTAGGGGCACGTCGGCGCGCTCGCAAGCCTGTCGTCCGGCATGACGTGTGATGTCGAAGAGAAAAGAGCGTGGCCGTCGCGAACCTGTTGAGTGTTGGGCACACTCATTCAGGAAGGATTGCGCTCATGTCGGCTTCACTCATTCGATCAGCATCGGTAATTCTCTGTCTTCTAGCGGGAATAGCGCCGATCGCCACCGAGGCCGCGGGTGCGAAACCTGTGCTCAGTATCGAGAACGGATTCCAACAGACCGTTGCGGTCTCGGCCGGGAGCGAACTCTCGTTCGGATCACCGCGGCAATCGCCGATCCGGCCTGGTGGCACCGCCGCCGGCGAAATCACGATCTCGCTTGCGGCCGGCGCTGCCGCCGGCATTGCCAAGCTGCATGTTTTCGAGCGCTGTACTGTCCCGATCGGTTTCACGGTGACGGCCTGGCAGGGCCGGAAACCGATCGCTGTCGTCAAGCTTTGCGGTCATCTCGCGCGGACATGCGGTCGACGCTCTTGCTGTTCTCCGATGACCGCGAGCAAGCGCGCCCCCTATCTGCCAACCCGAATTAGTGCCGGCGCGTTCCGCACATGATGAGCATGCCAAGGATGGTCCTGAAGCCTGCCCTGCGCCTGCTTTTCTGTATCGGCGGGTTGGCCGCCCCGGCATCGGCACAGTCCACCGATCCGCATCAACCGACGGTGCTCGGCGCCGGAGTCAATCGCGCCAACATCACTAATGATATCCGCGGTCATTACTACAGCTTCATGGCGGGGCCGGGCCATGTCGACGTCGAGCTCGCTTTCAAGGAGATGGGGGTGTTCGGCCGTCCGCTGTCGCAACATCTCAACTTCGACTTCTGGAATGCGGACGGCGTTCGGCTGTCCCACATCGAAGTCCTGTCGCAGGGCGGCATCGCCCGCCGGCACACCGATGCCGATTTGCCGGCGCGACAACGAATCAATCTGGCGGTCTCGACGCAATGGGGTGCGATCAAGGTCGGCGGTTACTACGAGATCGAGCTGAAAGGCGCTGTTGAGGCGGCAGCACCACCGGTCGGAGCCGACGTCAAGCCGGCGGAGTCCGAGCCGCTGGTGCGGCCGTGATCGAACAAGCCATCAGCTGTGTGCTGACGCGCACACAGGGCGATTCCAGGCGCCAATGCACGGCAACGTGTTTCACATTGTTGCCTAATGTCGCATATGTCCAATCCCCCGTCGCCTCAGTCCGAGCCTGCTGCTCATCGCGCGCATACAAGGCAGCCCCCGGGTGATCGTTGCGGCCGGCCATACCAGTCGATTGCGATGCATTGAGGCGACTTGAGACCATCGAGGAGAATATGATGAAGTTTGCACTTCGAGGATACTTTCTTGCGCTTGGCACGAGCCTGGCATTGTCCAGCGCGGCCATGGCCCAGGATATCAGTGTTGCCGTGGTTGGGCCGATGACCGGCTCGGAGGCGAGCTTCGGTCAGCAGTTCAAGAACGGTGCTGACCTCGCCATCGCCGACATCAATGCGGCGGGCGGCGTGCTCGGCAAGAAGCTGAAGCTGGAAGTCGGCGACGACGCCTGCGATCCGAAGCAGGCGGTGTCGGTTGCCGAGAAGATGGCAGGCGCGAAGATTCCGTTCGTGGTCGGGCACTTCTGCTCGTCGACCTCGATTCCTGCCTCGGACGCCTATGCCGAGGGTAACGTGCTGCAGATCACGCCGGGCTCGACCAACCCGCTCTTCACCGAGCGCGGATTGTGGAACACGTTCCGCGTCTGCGGCCGGGATGACCAGCAAGGCATGGTCGCGGCCGCCTACATCATCAAGAACTACAAGACCAAGAACGTCGCGATCATCCACGACAAGACGACCTACGGCAAAGGCCTTGCCGACGAAACCAAGAACGCCATCAACGCGGCGGGCGTTAAGGAAAAGCTCTATGAGGCCTACACCAAGGGCGACAAGGATTTTGCCGCGCTGGTGTCGCGCTTCAAGAAGGAATCGATCGATTTCGTCTATGTCGGTGGCTACTACGCCGAGGCGGCCTTGATCCTGCGTCAGATGCGCGAGCAGGGCGTCAATGCCGTGCTGATGGGCGGCGACGCCTTGGTCGACAAGCAGTTCGCCGCGATCGCGGGTCCGCTTGCCGAGGGCTCGCTGTTCACCTTCTCGCCCGATCCGCGCAAGAAGGTGACCGCGGCCGCGACCTTGAAGAAGTTCAAGGACAAGGGCATCGATCCGGACGGCTACACGCTCTACAGCTATGCCGCGTTCCAGATCTGGATCCAGGCCGTCACCCGCGCCCAGACCACGGATGCCAAGAAGATCGCAGCGACCATCAAGAGTGGAAACTGGGATACCGTGCTCGGCAACATCAGCTACACGCCGAAGGGTGACATCACCCTGATCGATTATGTCGTGTACCGCCGCGACAAGGACGGCAACTACGCCGAGCTGCCGGCCGCCGGTCAATGATCGCTGGCCGCGACATCGGCGCTCCTCCCTGATCGATGTCGCGGCTGTGCCGGCTCACAGCGCCAACGGACCAACCCTCTGCCAGCCCCGAGGTGTTGGCGCTGTGATGCCTGGTCTGCGGCGGACAAGCTGCTCTTGGGCAGGTTTGCGCATTGGGCAGGTTTCCGCATCAGTCACCGCGTCGAGCTGATCCCGCAACAGCAATCCCGTCGAATCCAATTTCGATCGATCACGGCAACCCAAGAGCCAACGAGAGGCAACACGTGTCTGACATAAGCCTGAGCAATGGCAGCGGCCGCGGCGGTTCAGCCGATTGGCACGCCGCGGGACAATCCCAGGGGGTGTCCCATTCCTATCCGTTGCTGGTTCGCGATCATGGTTTGGCGACGGCGCTCAAGCTATTGGTCGAGACTTTGCCCTATGCGCTGGCGCGCTGGGGTGTGCTGCTGGCCTTTGCCGTAGCGTGCGCCATCTGGGCCGTGGTCGCGGTCGGCGGCGCGCTCTGGCTCGGTACCCATGTCGCCAGCGTGTTCGGCTATTGCTGGCTGCTTGGCATCCTGCTGCCCGGCGGATGGATCTGGGGCGCCGTCCTGCGCTACACGCTTCACATGATCGCCTGCGGCCATGTCGCCGTGCTGACCGAGCTGATCACGCGCGGCAGCATCGGCAACGGCACCGAAGGGCAGTTCGCCTACGGCCGCCGGATCGTGATGGACCGGTTCGGCGAGGTCGCGGTCCTGTTCGGGCTCAATGCGCTGATCCGCGCCGTGCTTCGCGCGTTTCACAATGCGCTCGATACGCTCGGCGATTGGCTGCCGGCGCCCGGTATGAAGGCGATCGTCGGTCTGCTCAACACCATCCTATCGGCTGCGACGCGCTACCTGGACAAGGTGGTGCTGTCCTACGATCTGGCGCGCGGCGGCGACGATCCGAGGCGCAGCATCCAGGACGGTCTGGTTTATTATTGCCAGAACGCCAAGCCGATCCTGGCGACGTCGGTCGGGATGGTCATCGTCGAGCGGATCCTGAGCATCCTGCTGTGCCTGCTGCTGCTGGTCCCCGCCGGCGTGGTGACGGTCTGGTTGCCGGAGGCTGTCAGGGAATATGGCGCCATGGTCACCGTCTTCATCGCGGCCCTGTTGGCGGTGACGGTGCGCGCGGCATTCATCCAGCCGCTATTTTTGATCTGCATGATGATCCGCTTTCACGCGCTGATCGAGAACCAGCCGATCAATTCGACCTGGGTCGGCTATCTCGACGGCCTCACAGACAAGTTCCGGCAGATCGGACGCTGAGACTGGCGACGGCAGGTCATGCCGAACTGCAAGCAAGCCGGCCGGTGCCTGATGCTGATGTTATTTCGCAACGGAGATGTTTGGTGACCGATATTGCGCTCGACAATGACGGCGTCAGGCTTGCGGCTTCGGTCGATGGCCCGCCGGACGGTGAACCGATCCTGTGGCGGCTGTGATGCCAATGTGCGCGCCGCCTTCCTGGAGGATCCGCCGTGGTATCTTGGCCAGCCGGGCGAGTGGGAGAAATCGGCATTCCCGAAGCTGTTTTCGATCGTCAGCGCGCGTCAGGCCGCGTGGCAGCAGGCGCGCGCGCCGCTTGGCACTTACCTGGCTTTCCTTGCAGACTCTCCGACGCCGATGGGCGGGATCGGTCGCGATCATTTCGGGCCCCGTCACCTGTTGAGCCATGCGTCTGCGCTGCAGCGGCAAGACGGGCGATGCTGGGCGGACGGAAACGTTGCGACCTCCGTCCTTGCTGCGATTCCGACCGGGCGGGAATTCCTTTGTCCCGTCAGGATCATTCAGGCCGATCCCGGATGTGGGGCAGCCTTGCTGGAGGACCACGATGCGCGCTTCGCGCACGACAATCCGCGTGCCGACATCGTTCGCTATGAGGGATGCGGCCATTCACCCCACCGCGCCATCGCGTTCGAGCAGCGCTTCGCGGCGGATCTGCAAGCATTCCTGTCGGGCCTGCGGCCGGCTTGAGCACGGGCGCGGCCGCCTCCATTCACGAACCGAAGACGGGTAGATCCATGCAAGAGACCTCCGGCTACGATCCGAACTATGTGATGGGGCGTTCGACCGCGGAGACCGACAGGCTCAAGCGCCAGTCGCAGCTCTACGATGCGTCCACATGGCAACTGCTGAAGGAGGCCGGGCTCTCGCGGGGCATGAAGGTGCTCGACGTCGGAGCCGGAGCCGGCAGCGTGTCGTTCATCGCCGCTGGCCTGGTCGGCGAGAGCGGGGCGGTCGTCGGGGTCGACAGCAACCCCGCCATCGTCGAGGAAGCCGCGGGCACGGCGCGTTCGCTCGGCCTCCGCCAGGTCTCGTTCCGGGTCGGCGATATCAGCACGATCGAGCTGGACCGCGATTTCGATGCGGTCGTCGGCCGGCTCGTGCTGATCTATGTGAAGGATCCCGCGGCGCTGATTCGGCACTTGCTCGGGCACGTCAAGCCCGATGGCGTCGTGGCGTTCCAGGATCTCTACTGGGGCGAGGGGCCGATCGCCAATCCGCCGTCGCCGCTGCTGTCGCAGGCGTGGGGCACTGTGAAGGAGATGTTCAAGCGGGCGGGTCTGAACAACCGCATGGGATTGTCGTTGCACGGCGCCTTCGTGGCAGCCGGGCTTCCCGCGCCGCGCATGAGCCTGTTTGCGCCGGCCGGAGGCGGGGCGGATTTCGACGGTTACGATTACATGGCGAGCGGCCTGCGCAGCAATCTGCCGCATATCGTCAAACTCGGCGTCGCCACCGAAGCGGATCTGGCGCTGGACAGTTTTGCCGAGCGCCTGCGCAGCGAGGTGGTCGCCATGCAGGGCGTTTTTGTGCTGCCGACCTTCGTCGGCGCATGGTCGCGCAGGCAGCCGGGCTGAACCGCGACCTCAGGCATTGCCGACGACCGCGTCGATGAACGTCGCGGCCAATTCCCTCAACTGCTTGCGGCTGTATCCGGCGCGCTCCATCACGGCCAGCCCGCGGGTGTATGTCACGATGACGCGCGCCAGCCGGTTCGCGTCGGCCGCGCTGCGCTTGCCCGGCGCCGTGCCGATGGCCTTGCCGATCAGCTGCTCAAGCCGCGTGAGTACATCCTGCACCCGCTGACGCACATCCGTGCTTGAAATGGCCGCGTCGAGCGCTGTGCGTGTGGTCAGGCAGCCGCGTGGCGGCGAACCGTCGGTCATGTTGACGATGATCATGTCGAAGAAGCGCCTCAGCCCCGCCGCGGCGTCGGCGTTGGACAACGCGTTGCCGGCCGCCTCCAGGAACTGCCCGGTATACTGATCGAAGGCGCGCAGGAAGATCGCTTCCTTGTCGCCATAGGCGTTGTAGAGGCTGCCGCGCTGCACGCCGGTCGCCGCAGCGAGGTCCTGCATGGTCGCGTCGTGCAGCCCCTTGCGCCAGAACACGTCGAGCGCGGTTGCGATCATCTCGTCCTCGTCAAACTGACGCACGCCTACCACGCGATTCGCTCCACCGGATCATTCTTGACATAATTGTCAAGTTTGACGATCATGTCAAGAATGGTCCCTCGGGAGCTTTTCATGATTACCGCCGTCACGACGTTCAAATTGCCGAAGCCGGTCACCCGCGAGGAAGCGCGCAGCATCTTCCTGAGCACCGCACCGCTCTATCGCGACGTACCGGGGCTGTTTCGCAAGACCTACGTGCTGTCCGAGGACGGCATGACGGCCGGAGGCATCTATTTCTGGAACTCGAGGGGTGAGGCGGAAGCGCTGTACACCGCTGCGTGGCGCGCCCGCGCCCGGGACAAATACGGCGCCGATCCGACGGTGACTTATTTCGAGAGCCCCGTCGTGGTCGACAATGTGGCCAAGGAGATCAACTCCGACGACGAATAGGCTCACGTCGTCAGGTCGGACCCACGATTGCGCGGAACTTTCGACTGTCGCTTGACGGCGCGTCCGCTTGTGCTCGGCTCGCCCGCGAGGCTACTCTCCCTGCAAGCAAGAAAACTGCACGGGAGCCGTCACGGTGAACCAAACTCCATCCCCACATCCGGCGCTGCCACGCCGCAGGCTCGGCCGCACCGGGCTCGATGTCTCCATCCTCGGCTTCGGCACCGCGCCGCTCGGCGACCTCTTTGCGCGGCTCGACGACGCCACAGCGATCGCGGCAGCGGAGCGGGCGTTTGCGCTGGGCGTGAACCTGCTCGATTCCTCACCGCTCTATGGGCATGGTCTCGCCGAACATCGCTGCGGCACCGCGCTACGCCGCGTGGCGCGTGACGATATCGTCGTCTGTACCAAGGTCGGGCGCTGGATGGACGCGTTCCATGGCCGCGGCGACGGCTCGAACTTTGTTGGTGGCCAGCCGCATCGCGCGGTGGTCGACTATTCCTATGACGGCACTATGCGCTCGGTCGAGCAGTCGCTGCTGCGGCTCGGCACCGATCATATCGACTTGCTGCTGATCCACGACGTCGACGTCTGGACCCATGGTGCCGACGCGATCGAAGCCAGGTTCCGCGAGGCGATGGAGGGCGCCTATGTTGCGCTCGACAAATTGCGCGCCGAGCGCGTGGTCGAGGGCATCGGGATCGGCGTTAACGAGGCCGAGATGTGTGTGCGCTTCGCCAGGGCCGGCACGTTCGACACCATGCTGCTCGCCGGCCGCTACTCGCTGCTCGAGCAGCCGGCGCTCGCCGAATTCCTGCCGCTGGCGCAGGCGCAGGGCATCGGCGTGATGCTCGGCGGCGTGTTCAACTCCGGCATCCTGGCAACCGGCGCGGTTGCCGGCGCCAAGTACAATTACAAGGACGCGCCGCCCGACGTGATGAAGAAGGTGGCGGCAATCGAGCGCGTCTGCCGCGCCCACGGTGTGGCGCTCGCGACCGCCGCGCTGCATTTCGCGCTGGGCCATCCGGCGGTGGCGAGCGTCGTGCTCGGCGCACAGACGCCGCAGGAGGTCGAGCGCAACGCCGCCGCTTTGTCGTCGTCCGTCCCCGCCGCGCTGTGGCGCGATCTGAAAGCCGAGGGGCTGCTCGACCAGCACGCGCCGGTGCCGGCATGATGCGGATCGATGCCCATCACCATGTGTGGACCTTGGCGCGGGCCGATTACGGCTGGCTGACGCCCGAGCGCGGACCGATCTACCGCGACTTCGGCCTAGCTGACTTGATGCCGCATCTGGCGGCGGCCGAGATCGACGGCACGATCCTGGTGCAAGCGGCGCCGACCGAGGCCGAGACGGCGTTCATGCTCGACGTCGCCAAAGGCTCGGAGGTGGTACGCGGCGTGGTCGGCTGGATCGACTTCGATGCCGACGACGCCGCGACTCGAGTCGATGGGATCGCCGGGCGCCAGCTGCTGGTTGGCCTGCGGCCAATGGTGCAGGACATCGCCAACGACGACTGGCTGCTGCGGCCGGAACTGGCCGCGCCGCTCGAGGCCATGGCGCAGTACGGCCTCGTGTTCGATGCACTGGTATTGCCGCGCCATTTACGGCGGCTCGTTCAGGTCGTCGATCGCCATCCGGACCTGCAATTTGTGCTCGACCATTTCGGCAAGCCGCAACTCGCAACCGGCGACATCGCGGCCTGGAAGCAAGACATCGCAAGCCTTGCGTCACGGTCCAACGTCGTCTGCAAGCTGTCGGGCTTGGCGACCGAGGCCGCGCCGAACTGGCAGGCCGCCGATTTGCGCGAGGCCGTGGATCATGCACTGGCATGCTTCGGTCCGCAGCGCATGCTGTGGGGTAGCGATTGGCCCGTCGTCAACCTCGCCGGCGGCTATGCACATTGGTTCGCAGCTGCGGAGAGCCTGCTTGCTGATTTGTCAAGTGAGGCAAGAGCTGCGATTTTCGGCGGCAATGCGGCGCGGGTCTATTTGTCAAGCCGCGGGCGGCCAACATCCCGGAAATAGCGTGCGCAAGGCGCCAAATTTGATCCACAGCGCGCCTTGATGAATCATTCCGGGATGGTCCATAAGCGGCGTCCGCGCCATCGGTGATTTGGCGGCGCAACGGGGTGAGAGAGACAGGCGTGGCAAAGATCCATCATCAGATTGCGCAGGAGCTGGGAGTTCGCGACGAGCAGGTCGAGGCGGCGGTGACGCTGCTCGACGGCGGCGCCACGGTGCCGTTCATTGCGCGATACCGCAAGGAGCTCACCGGCGCGCTCGATGACGCACAGCTGCGCACGCTGGAAGAGCGGCTGACATATTTGCGCGAGCTTGAGGAGCGCCGCACTGCGGTGCTTAATTCGATTCGCGAGCAGGGCAAGCTCGATGCTGCGCTCGAAGTCCAGATCATGGCTGCCGACAGCAAGGGCCGCCTGGAAGACATCTATCTTCCGTACAAGCCGAAGCGCCGCACCAAGGCCGAGATCGCCAAGGAGGCCGGACTCGAGCCGCTTGCCGATCAGTTGTTGACGCAGCCGCAGAACGATCCGAACGAGGCCGCTGCGCCCTTCATCAATGCCGAGAAGCAGGTCGCCGACGTCGCCGCGGCGCTGGACGGCGCGCGCGCTATCCTGGTCGAGCGCTTCGCCGAGGATGCCGACCTGATCGGCGCGCTGCGCGAGGAGATGTGGTCGAACGGCATCATGGCCTCGACCGTTCGCACCGGCAAGAAGACCGAGGGCGAGAAGTTCAAGGACTATTTCGATTTCTCCGAGCCGCTGCCGAAACTGCCGTCGCACCGCATCCTGGCGCTGTTCCGCGGCGAGAAGGAAGAGATCCTCGATCTCGCGATCAAGCCGGAAGCCGAGGCGCCGGCGGTCGGCGTGCCCGGCCTCTACGAGCTCCGGATCATGAACCGCTTTGCGATCTCGAGCCAGGGCCGCAAGGGCGACAAGTGGCTGACGGAGACGGTGCGCTGGGCCTGGCGCACCAAGATCCAGATCCATCTCAACATCGACCTGCGGATGCGGCTATGGACCGCGGCGGAGACCGAAGCGGTGCGCGTGTTCGCCTCGAATCTGCGCGACCTGCTGTTGGCAGCGCCGGCCGGTCCGCGCGCCACCATGGGGCTCGACCCCGGCTATCGCACCGGCGTCAAGGTCGCGGTGATCGATGCCACCGGCAAGGTGGTGGCGCATACGGCAATCTTTCCGCATGAGCCGCAACGGCGCTGGGACGAGGCGCTGGCCATCCTCGGCAAGCTCGCGATCGAGCATGGCGTCGAGCTGATCGCGATCGGCAACGGCACGGCCTCGCGCGAGACCGACAAGCTCGCCGCCGAGCTCGTGAAGCGGCTGCCCGAGCGCAAGATGACCAAGATCGTGGTCTCCGAAGCCGGCGCATCGGTCTACTCGGCCTCCGCCTTCGCCTCGAGCGAACTGCCCGATCTCGACGTCACCATTCGCGGCGCGGTCTCGATCGCGCGGCGCCTGCAGGATCCGCTGGCGGAGCTGGTCAAGATCGAACCGAAGGCAATCGGCGTCGGCCAGTACCAGCACGATCTCGGCGAAGCCAAGCTGGCGCGCTCGCTCGATGCCGTGGTGGAAGACTGCGTGAACGCGGTCGGCGTCGATGCCAACACCGCCTCCGTGCCGCTGCTCTCGCGGGTGTCCGGCATCGGGCAGGGGCTGGCGCAGAGCATCGTGCAGCACCGCGACGCCAACGGCCCGTTCAAGTCGCGCAAGGCGCTCAAGGAGGTTCCGCGGCTCGGGCCGAAGGCGTTCGAGCAATGCGCCGGCTTCCTGCGCATCAGCAATGGCGAGGATCCGCTCGATTCATCCGGCGTGCATCCGGAAGCCTATCCGGTGGTACGCCGCATCCTTGAGGCGACCAAGAGCGACATCAAGGCGCTGATCGGCAACGCCGACGTGGTGCGCGGGCTCAGGCCGCAATCCTTCGTCGACGACACGTTCGGTCTGCCGACCGTCACCGACATTCTGCGCGAGCTGGAGAAGCCCGGCCGCGACCCGCGTCCGGCGTTCAAGGCGGCGGTGTTCAAGGACGGCGTCGAGGAGGTCAAGGATCTCAAGAAGGGCATGATCCTCGAAGGCACCGTGACCAATGTCGCCGCCTTCGGCGCTTTCGTCGATATCGGCGTGCACCAGGATGGCCTGGTGCATATCTCGGCGATGTCGAGGAATTTCATCAAGGACCCGCGCGAGGTGGTGAAGCCGGGCGACATCGTCAAGGTCAAGGTCCTGGATGTCGAGGTCGCACGCAAGCGCATCGCGCTGACGCTGCGGCTTGACGACGAGATCGGGCCGAAGAAGGACAATGCGGGACCGTCACGCGATTTCTCACGCGGCTCGGCCAAGATGACGTCGTCAGCTCCGCGCAAGCCGCAGGAGCAGTCGGGCAGCGGTGCGCTCGCCGAGGCGCTACGCCGCGCCGCCGAGAAGAGCGGACGCGGCAAGCCGACCTGAGCGAGGTGAGGGCGGCAAGCTGCGCTCGCCGCCCTGTTTCAAATCGACTGCGTGACGCGTCCGGCCGAGTCGCCCGAGCTGCCCGTCATCCTGAGGTGCCCGCGGAGCGGGCCTCGAAGGATGAATCGGCCAGAGACGGGGCCGTGCATCCTTCGAGGCTCGCAAGAGCTCGCACCTCAGGATGACGGGACGTAGTGCTTCATTCGTCAAGGCATTGCGTTACAATTTACCGGCTGCGAACTTTGCGAGCGCGTCCGCCACGCCCTTGCCGTAGGCCGGATCGGCCTTGCCGCAATTCGCAACATGCCGTTCCTGGATGTGCTTCGACGCCTGGCCGACCTGGCGGGCGGTGTTGTCGAACAGCGCCTTCTTTTGTGCGGCATTCATCTTGCGGAACAGATCGCCCGGCTGCTGCCAATGGTCGTCATCCACGCGATGATCCCAGTGTCCGGCCGCGCCGGAGATTTCGAGCGGCGGCTCGTTCAGCTGCGGCTGGTCAGTCCATTCGCCGTGGCTGTTCGGCCAATAGGTCAGCGTGCCGCCCAGATTGCCGTCGGTGCGCATCGCGCCGTCGCGATGATAGCTGTGGAACGGGCATTTCGGCGCGTTGACCGGGATCTGGTGGTGGTTGACGCCGAGCCGGTAGCGCTGTGCGTCGCCATAGGAGAACAGGCGGGCCTGCAGCATCTTGTCCGGCGAATAGCCGATGCCGGGCACGACATTGGCCGGCGTGAACGCCGCCTGCTCGACCTCGGCGAAGACGTTCTCTGGGTTGCGGTTGAGCTCGAAATGGCCGACCTCGATCAGGGGATAATCCGCCTTCGGCCACACCTTGGTCAGATCGAACGGGTTGAACGCGAAGGCCTTGGCCTGCGCGTCCGTCATCACCTGGATGAACAGCGTCCAGCGCGGGAAATCGCCGCGCTCGATGCTGTTGAACAGATCGCGCTGGTGGCTCTCGCGGTCCTTGCCGATCAGTGCCTCGGCCTCGGCGTCGGTCAGGTTCTGCACACCCTGCCGGGTGCGGAAATGGAATTTCACCCAGACGCGCTCGTTGTTCGCGTTGATCATGCTGTAGGTGTGGCTGCCGAAGCCGTGCTGGTGACGGAAGCTCTTCGGAATGCCGCGCTCGCTCATGACGATGGTGACCTGGTGCAGCGCTTCCGGCAGCAGCGTCCAGAAGTCCCAGTTCATGTCGGGGTCGCGCACGCCCGTGCGCGGATGGCGCTTGATCGCGTGGTTGAGGTCGATGAAGCGCAGGGGATCGCGAAAGAAGAACACCGGCGTGTTGTTGCCCACCACGTCCCAATTGCCTTCGTCGGTATAGAATTTCAGCGCGAAGCCGCGGATGTCGCGCTCCGCGTCCGCCGCGCCGCGCTCGCCGGCAACGGTCGAGAACCGCGCGAACATCGGCGTCTGCTTGCCGATCTCCGAGAAGATGCTGGCTTTGGTGTAGCGGGTGATGTCGTGGGTGACGGTGAAGGTGCCGTGCGCGCCGGCGCCCTTGGCGTGCATTCGACGCTCCGGGATCACTTCGCGGTGAAAGTGCGCCAGCTTCTCGATCAGCCAGACATCCTGCAATAGCGCCGGCCCGCGCGGCCCCGCCGTCATGATGTTCACATTATCGGCAACGGGTGCGCCGGAGGCGTGGGTCAGAAACGGTCTCTTGATCTTGTCGCTCATCGAAAGCTCCTTGCTGGAAGTCAGCACTCGTCGTCCCGGCGCCCAGAGAAGCCCGGCGAAAGACGATTGCATCGCGGATGGGTTACGGCCGGCGCGACGGGGAGACCCGGTAATCGACAAATTGTGAACCGGGTCTACGATCCCGCCACGACGACGTCGTTTCTTGGATGGCTGCAGGATTAAGAAACCCGGCGGATCGATTCAACGCGCGCTAACCGCTGATTCCAGCCAAATGTCCGTCGATCTCGGCCAACGCAGGCGCGGCCCGCGATCCAGGCATTTGCTGCGCGTGCCGGCCTCCTCGCCAATCCTAAATCCGGCGTCAGAATCTGGCGCATTTGTCAGTTGAAGTCGGCCTCACGCTTGCGTCTTCTGATCATGCTCTGCGTGCGGCGACACGAGGTTCGCCGCGGTCCCAATCAGGGAGGATTTCATGACGAACAGGCTCTTCACGCTTCTCACGGCGGCGACGCTCGCCGTCAGCGTCGCGCTTGCACCCGTAGCCTTGGCCAGAGGTGGCGGCGGTGGCGGTGGTGGGCACGGCGGTGGCGGTGGCTTCGGTGGCGGCCATGGCGGCGGTTTTGGTGGCGCCATGGGCGGCGGCATGCACGGTGGCGGTTTTGGTGGCGGAATGCATGGCGGTGGCTTCGGCGGCGGCATGCGTGGTGGAGGTATGGCGTTCGCCGCCATGGGCGGCGGCGGACATTTTGCCGGTGGGCATTTTGGCGGCGCGCGCTTCGCCGGCGCACCGGCGTTCGGCCCGCGCTTCGCCGGTGCCGGATTCCACGGCTCGCACTTTTTCCATCATGGCGGCTTCTTCCACCACCATCACCGCTTCCATCGCTTCGCCTTCTTCGGCGGGCCCGCCATCTATGCCGATTACTATGACGGCTGCTACCGCAGGGTATGGACGTCGTACGGGCTGCAATGGGTCAATGTGTGCGGGGACTATTGGTGATCGCCCAACGAACCGCACCGTTGTCGCGGCCGTCGCCAGGCGTTCCATCCAGCCCCGGAATGGGATAGTCTGGCGGCGACCGTTGCGGGGCGCTCGGAGAGTTTGAGAACTCGGGGAGTTCAGGACAACTCGGAGAGTTCAAGAACATGACCGGAGCTCACCGCCGCATTCTCGTCGTCGAGGACGATCCGGAGACCGCGGGTCAGCTCGTCGAGGAGCTCACCACCAGCGGCTACGACGTGGATCTGGCTGCGAACGGCCGCGAGGCGCTGAGCCAGGGGGCGGCCCGCGACTACGCCGTGATCACGATCGATCGCATGCTGCCCGACATCGACGGCATCACGGTGATGCGCCAGATGCGCGACGACGGCATCGCGGTGCCATTCCTGATCATCAGCGCGCTCGGCGAGGTCGATGACCGCGTGCGCGGCCTGCGCGCCGGCGGCGACGACTATCTGGTCAAGCCGTTTTCCTTTGTCGAGCTGCTGGCGCGGCTGGAGGCGCTTGGCCGCCGCAGCGAGACCGTTGCCAAGGAGACCATCCTGCGGGTCGGCGATCTCGCGGTCGATCTGATCGCGCGGACGGCAAGCCGCCACGGCCGCAAGATTCCGCTGCTGCCGAAGGAATTTCAGCTGCTCGAATATCTCGCGCGCAACGAAGGCCGCGTGGTGTCGCGGGCCATGCTGCTGCAGCATGTGTGGGACCTGCACTTCGATCCCTCGACCAACATCATCGACGTCTATGTCGGTCGGGTGCGCCGCAAGGTCGACGACCAGCAAGCCTATCCGCTGATCCACACGATCCGCGGTATCGGGTACTGCCTCCGTGCTCCTGGCTAAGACCCTCAGATCGTCGACGTTTCGCCTGGCGTTGATCGCCATCGGTACGTTCGGCCTGATCGTGTCCGCGATCTTCGCCTATGTCTACTGGTCGACGCTGTCCTATGTGCGCGACAGGTCCGACCGCGCCATCATGACCGAGCAGGCAAGCCTGGATGATGCATATGCGCGGTCGGGCCGCGATGGCCTGACCGCGTTGATCGCCCAACGCATCGCGAACAAGGGTCTTGCCGATCAGGTTTATCTGCTGGTCGGCCCCGGATCCGTCGTACTCGCGGGAAATCTCAAGCAATGGCCACCAGACACTGTTGGAGATGGATGGACGGAATTTCGAACCTCGCTACCACAGCTGCCTTCGGGAACCGCGCTCGTGCGCGCCGTGACGAAGACCTTGCCAGGCGGTGATCGGTTGCTGGTCGGCCGCGACATCAGCGATCTCGACGGCTTCATGGCGCAGATCAGGGCCGCGGGTATCGCGGTCGTCGTGCTGATCATCGGCCTTGCAGCTGCTGCCAGCATCGGGGTCACACGGCGAACCGTCGGCCGGATCGAGTCGATCAATGCAACCAGTCGCGCCATCATGCTCTCCGGCCTCGACCAGCGTATCCCGCTCCATGGCAGTCATGACGAATGGGATCGCGTCGCGGAGAACCTCAATCTGATGCTGGATCGCATCCAGACCCTGATGGGCGACGTCAAGCAGGTCAGCGAGAATATCGCCCACGACCTGCGCACGCCGCTGACCCGCATGCGCGGCCGGCTCGAGAAGGCCTATCACGCCCCGCGCAACGGGGAGGGCGATGCGGCGCTGATCGGCGACACCATCGCCGATCTCGACGCGGTGCTCGGGATGTTCGCGTCGATCACGCGGATTTCCGAGATCGAGACGCGGGCTCGCAAGGGTGCGTTCCGCACCGTCAATCTGGTCGAGATCGCAGGCGAGGTGGTTGAGCTCTACGATGCCGCCGCCGAAGAGGTCACGACCCATCTCGACCTTGCCGGTGATCCGGCGGTGCTGGTCACCGGTGATCGCGACCTCCTGTTCGACGCCATCGCCAATCTCGTCGACAACGCCATCAAGCATGGCCGCCCGGGCGGTCGGGTGGCCGTGACCTGCGACAACGACGAGGGTGAAGCGGTGATTTCGGTCGCCGACGACGGCCCCGGCATCCCAGCCGAGCAGCACGATCGCGTCTTCAAGCGGTTCTATCGGCTCGAGCAAAGCCGCTATACGCCAGGCAACGGCCTCGGCCTTAGCCTGGTCGCGGCGGTCGCAAGCCTGCACGGCGCGCGCATCGAATTGCGCGACAACGCACCGGGATTGTTGTGCAGGCTCGTGTTTCCGCCGACGGAAACGTAGGGTGGTTAGCGCTGTCGCGAGAATGCGGATGTATGTCCGCCGGCCGTGCAACAAATCTGGTGTCGTCCCGGGCAAGCGAAGCGCGACCCGGGACCCATAACCACCAATGCGAATTGCTCTTGCTGAGCTGGGGCCACGGCTCGCTTCAACAACACGACCCTGTGGTTATGGGTCCCTGCTTTCGCAGGGACGACGATGTGGTGAGAGCAGGTCAAAATCGCTCCGCCATCTCCGCGAGTCGGCGGTGGGCGGCGTCGCGGGCGGCGCGGATCGGATCAGCGGGGCCGGTCGTCGGACCGATCGGCACGAAGCGGACGTCGCTGATGCCGATGAACCGCAGCGCTTCGCGCAGATAGGGCGTCGCCATGTCGATGCGGCCGCGGTTCATGCCGGTGACGAAGTCGCTGCCGCTGGCGATGATCACGACCGTCGGGCGGTCCTTGAGCAGCGGCAGATAGCCCAGCGCCGGATCGAAGCGGAAGGTCAGTCCGGGCTGGATGATGACGTCGAGCCACTGCTTGAGCTTGTAGGGGATGGAAAAATTCCACATCGGCGTCGAGATCAGCACGCGGTCGGCCAGCGACAGCCGCAGCGCCAGGCGCTCGGCCATTGCAAAGGCATCGTGCTGCGAATTGGTGAAGCTCTTGCCGCCGATCCGGGCGTATTTCGCCTCGAGCAGATACCCCTCGAACTCGGGCAACGGCTCGCGCCACAGGTTCATCGCGTCGATCTCCCAGTCCGGCCGCATTTCGCGGAAGCGATCGAGAAAGACGCGCGCGCCGGCTGCCGATTCCGAATCGGCGCGGGGAGAGCAGGCGATGTGAAGCAGCTTCGGCAATGCATCCGCCTCTCAGCCGAGCGCCTTGATGACGGTGTCTGCGTTGGTCACGACGGAGACGTTCTGCAGGGCAAAATTGATCGCGGCGTTGTGCCAGTCGGCATTCATGGTCGAGCAGCAATCCTCCGGCACGATCATGAAATAGCCCTTGTCGGCGCCGGTGCGCGCGGTGTGCTCGACCGACATGTTGGTCCAGGCCCCGGTGTTGATGATCATGTCGCGGCCGGTGGCTTTCAGGATGGTCTCGAGCCGCGTGCCCTCCCAGGCGCTCATCCGCATCTTCTCGACCACGAAATCGCCCGGGCGAGGCTCGAGCCCGGAGACCGGCGCCGCGCCCCAGCTGCCGCGCACCATCGCCTTGCTGTCGACCAGCCCCTCGAACAGCGGTGCATTCAGCGTCACGCCGGGTGCGCCCGGCTCGACCACGAACCAGACATGGATAATGGTGACGCCACGCGCGCGCGCGGCCTCCGCGACGCGGCGGACATTCTCGACGACGTGCTGCTGGCGGGCATGGGCCGGCGCGCCGGAAGAGGCGAATGCGCCGCCGTCCATGATGACGTCGTTCTGCATGTCCTGGATGATCATCGCGCAGCGCTGCGGATCGATCTGCATCTCGCCGGCGACGAGATTGGGCGCCGGCGTGGAGGACGATGCGGCACTCGCCGCGCCGCGCTTGCCGCTCATATAGGGCTCATGGCGCGGCCCGACCTTGGTCGGGATCGCGTACACCGAATGGGTCGCGGTCAGATAGAGCGTGCGGAAATCGGCGCCGCCCCAGGCGAGGTTGGCGACGAGCTCGGGCAGGCGGACCTTGCCGAGTAGATTGCCGTCTGGCGAATAGACCCAGACGCCGCCGGGCGCGGTGACCCAGACATTGCCGCGCTGGTCGCACTTCATGCCGTCTGGCAGGCCGGGTTCGAGCTCGGAGCGAATGCCGGAGGCGAACACGCGCGGATTGCCGAGCGAGCCGTCGGCGCCGACGTCGAAGGCGCGGATCAGCGCCTGCACGGTGTCGTTGACATAGAGGATGCGCTCGTCAGGCGAGAAGCACAGTCCGTTCGGCTGCTCGAACAGATAGCGGTCGACCAGCAATTTCGGCGCGCCGCCGCCCGGCGGCACGCGATAGACGCCCTGGAAGCCGAGCTGGCGCGGCCGCTCGACGCCATAGACCGGCATGCGGCCGTACCATGGGTCGGAGAAATAGATCGCGCCGGAGGAGTGCACGCAGACGTCGTTCGGACTGTTGAGTTCCTGGTTCTCGTAGTGCGAGGCCAGCACCTCGCGCCGCCCGTCGGGCCGCTCACGGATCAGCGAGGACGTGACATGTTCGCAGACGATCAAATTGAGGTCGGCGTCATAGGTCATGCCGTTGCATTTGTTCGACGGACGCTTGACCTCGACCACGCCGCGCCGTGCATCCCAGCGCCGGCGCACATCGCCCGGCATGTCGGAGAACAGCAGGAAGTGATCGACCGGGTGCCAGATCGGTCCTTCCGTGAAATCGAAGCCCGTGCCGACCTGGCCGACCGGTGCATACGGATCGATCAGGTCTTCGAACCCCGCGCGCAGCGTGACATGCGTCATCGCGTTCGTCCTCGCTGTTACGCCGGAAACCAGCTGCGTTGCGGCAGGCTCTGTACGACAGGCCCGGGCACCTGGTCGTGCAACCGGCCGACCACTATGCCGCCCTCGATCTTCGCCGGACGATCATGCACCGGCAGTAGATAGCGCGAGCTGGAGAGCAGCTTCTTGATCGCGGCCTTCTCGGCGCGCTTGCTGGTGCCGTGGTTGCCGGTGGTGCGCGGCTCGGCATCCTGGATTTCGTTGAAGGGTGTCACGATCTGGTCGTTGAAATCATAGATCACGTCGCCGCAGATCGTGGCGATGCCGTCGGTGGTGTGGACGTGGATGTTCATCGAGCCTTCGGTATGGGCGTTGGCGGCATCGCAATAGACGCCCGGCATCAGCTCGACCGGACCGGTGAACTCGAGGTCGAGGAAGCGCAGCGCGCTCTTGGTGTGCAGGCGGTCGATCAGGTGCTTGATGTCGGGTGCGGGATATTGCGGGTGCATCAGGCCGGAGACGGAGTATTCCAGTTCCTTGCGGTTGACGACGACGGTCGTGTTCATCGGGAACAGATCGTCCTTGCCGGCATGATCGATGTGCAGATGGGTGTGGCAGACGAAACGGACGTCGCCCATCCGCACGCCGTGGCGGGCGAGCTGGTTCTCGATCATGTTCTCGTGGAACTGGAGGCCGCGCATGCCGAGCGTCTCCATGATCTGGTTGGAGCGATAGCCGGTATCGACCAGCACGGGGTAGGGGCCGCCGAGGATCAGGAAGCCGAGCGTCAGCACGCGGCGGGTGCGGCCGCAATTGTGCCCGAGCACGAGGAAGCTCGATTCCAGCTCGATATCGCCATAGTCCAGGATCTTGATCTCCAACGGCATCGCTCTCCCTCCCAATTCGTGTTCGTTGTTGTGTTCGCGCTCGCGGCGCGCCTACGGTCCCAGCCGATAGACCCGCGCCGCCGTTGTGCTGAAGATCGCCTCGCGCTGCTCGCGGCTGAGCCTTTCGGCCGCCGCCTTGAAGGCGTCGATGAGATCGCGGTAGCTGGTCCACAGCTTCTCGATCGGAAAGTTCGAACCGAACAGGCAGCGGTCCGCGCCGAAGATCGCGACCGTGTCGATCATGACGCCGGCGATATGCGCGGCATCGTTGCGGTGGATGAAGGTGCCGAGTCCGGACAGCTTCGACACCACGTTGGGACACTGCGCGAGCCGGGCCATGCCGGCGCGCCAGGCGGCGCGGCCTTGCGGCGACAGATCCTCCAGCATGCCGGCATGCTGCAGGATGAATGTCACCTCGGGGCAGGCCTCGACGAGGCCGGCGGCATCGGCCATCTGCGTCGCGAACACCTGCAGGTCGAAGCTCCAGCCATAGTCGGCGAGGTGGCCGACATTGCGCCGGATCACAGGATCGGTGCAGAGATCGGGACGGGCCGCGAAGCGATAGAGCGGGTTTTCGTGCCAGTGCAGCTGCATGCGCACGCCGCGGACCAGCGGATAACGCTTCAGCCGATCGAGCTGCGGCCGGACGTCGTCGACGGAAAAATCGGCATAGGCGACGAGCGCCTGCGGCCAGCCGTGCTGATCCGCGGTCTGCTGCACCCAGGCTGCTTCGTCCTCGAACTGGCCATTCGGCCAGTTGGTCTGGACATAGACCGAGCGGGTGACGCCGGTGCCTTTGAGGTCGTCGAGATACTCCTCGATCGGATAGTCGCGGCGGATCGGCTCGTAGGGGCCGAAGATGCGCGGCTGCATCGGGCCGGACAGCCAGGCGAGATCGGCCTGACGCCAGATGTGATGATGTCCGTCGACAATGCCGGTCACGCAGCTCTCCTTGTTGCAAGCGACAGCAGATGCGCGACCACTGCCGCGCTCGATCCGCCGTCCACGAGATCATCGACAAAGCGCTGGATCGCGATCAGTGCCTCAGTTTGCGGCTTGAATCCGGGCGACGTCGCGAGCGGCGTCAGCCAGCTCACGCGCCAGGCCCGGCGCGACAGCTTTGCGACGGCATCGCGCAGTGCCGCCGGGTCGCCGCGCTCAAGGCCGTCGGAGACGATCACGACCGCGGCGCCGCGGGCATATCCGCCGAACCGCGGCACGGCGAGGAAGGCCTGCAGCGCGTCGCCGATCCTCGTGCCGCCGTCCCAGTCGCTGACCAGGAAGGAGGCCGCGTTCAGCGCCTGCTCGCGCCGCTTCAGCCGCAGCGCCGGCGTGACACGGGTCAGCCGCGTGCCGAAGGTGAACACCTCGACATTGCCGGCCGCCTGCACCAGCACATGCGCGAGCCGCATATTCTCCTCGGTGCGCGCCTTCATCGAGCCGGAGACGTCGATCAGGAGCAGGATCTTTCGCGGACGCTGGCGGCGGCGCATCCGGCCGAGCCGCAGCACCTCACCGTCATTGCGCACGCTGTCACGCAGGGTGCGGCGGAGGTCGGCGAACGGGCCGCTCCTCGCGCGGCGTCGCCGGTGGCCGCGCCTTCGCGGCAGCCGTTTTGCCGCGTCGCGCGAGAGCCGGCGCAGCGGATCGCTGGTTGCAGTCTGGGCAAAGCGGCGCTCGACCAGTGCTTCGGCGCGCGCCGCAGCAAGGCCGGATTCATTGGCCTCGTCGGCAAGCGGCGGCTCGTCCCCGCCGCGGCCTTCTTCCTGCAAGCGGACAGTCTCCTCGTCCTCGCCCTCGGCCTGCTCGATCGCATCAGTGCCGCGGAAATGGATGTCGAACAACCGGTCATACGTTGCGCGGCGCTCGGGTGGCGGCGCCAGCGTCGCGAGCCCGGCCCGGCGGATGTGCTCCAGGCTGCGCGGCCCGAGCAGCTCGATTGCCGCCAGGAAGCTCGTCGTCTGCTCCGGCGCGACCGAAAAGCCGTTGGCGCGCAGCAGCGCGACGAAGGTGACGAAGATCTGCGCGGCGCGCGGCAGCTTGAGATCGTCGCTCACGCGGCTGCCTCCGCGATGATCGCATCGAGCCGGGGTGAGATGAAATGCAGATCCTCCTCGTCCTTCAGCGCGACGCCGATCGAGCGCTTGAATGCGTCAGGCCAGCGTGCGCCGCCTTTGTGCAGCAAGGTCGCGGCCTCGGCCCAGTCGACCGCTTCGGCCACCCCCGGCGCCTTGCTCAGCGGCTCGCGGCGCAGCCGACCGACGGCGGCGACCACGGCGCGGGCAGTCGCCTCGGCAACGCTGGAGGCGCGCATCATCACGATGCGCGCCTCGCGCTCGGCGTTCGGATAGTCGATCCAGTGATAGACGCAGCGCCGCCGCAGCGCCTCGTGCAGGTCGCGCGTCCGGTTCGAGGTCAGCACCACCACGGGATGCTCGACGGCGCGCACCGTGCCGCGCTCGGGGATCGAGATCTGGAAGTCGGAGAGGAATTCGAGCAGGAACGCCTCGAACTCCTGGTCGGCGCGGTCGATCTCGTCGATCAGAAGAACGGTCGCGTCGGGCGCGCGCAACGCGGCGAGCATCGGGCGCTCGATCAGGAACGACTCGCCGTAGATGTCGATGCTCTCCTCGCCCGCCTGCCGGATCGCCAGCATCTGGCGCGGATAGTTCCACTCGTAGAGTGCCGCCGAAGCATCGATGCCCTCATAGCATTGCAGGCGGATCAGCCTGCGGCCGAGCACGGCGGCGATCGCCTTCGCAGCCTCGGTCTTGCCGACCCCCGGCGCGCCCTCGAGCAGCAGCGGCTTGCCGAGCGCGAGCGAGAGATAGGAGGCGGTCGCGATGCCGTCGTCGGCGAGGTAATAGGCCGCACGCAGCGCCTTCTCCAGCGCCTCGGGGCTGTCGATACCGACAATGTTGCTGCGGACCGGCATGAAAGGACCTCAGCGCCGCGGCTGCGGCCGCGCGCCGCCCTGCGCCCGGATCGCGCGCAGTACCTTTTCCGGCGTGATTGGCAGATCGTCGATCCGGACGCCGACGGCGTTGAAGATCGCGTTAGCAACGGCGGGCAACACCGGATTGGCGCACATCTCGCCGGGTCCCTTGGCGCCGAACGGGCCGTCGGGCGCCGGGCGTTCCAGCACCGCAATGTCGTGCGGGCAGATGTCGCCCGGTCCCGGCATCAGATATTCGACGAAGTCGCGTGGGCCATGCACCGGCTCCGGATAATAGGGCTCCGGCGTCTCGTAGAGCGCGTGGCTGACGCCCATCCAGGCGCCGCCGACCAGCTGCTGCTCGACCAGCCGCGGATTGAGCGCGCGGCCGAGCTCATAGGCGGAGTCCATCCTGACCATGTCGACCTCGCCGGTCTCGTCGTCGACCTCGACCTCTGCGACGAGACAGGCATGCGCATAACATGTCGCCGGCGACATCTCGCCGGTTTCAGGGTCGACGTCGGACAGCGGCACCAGGAAGATGCCGCGGCCGGAGATCGTCTTGCCTTGCTTGAACTGTGCGGCGATCGCGACGTCCTTGGTCGAGATCGAGCGGTGCGGTGCGCCCTTGACGTGGATATTGCCGCGCCCATCAGTCTCGAGATCAGCGGCGTTCACCTCCAGTTCCTCGGCAGCCGCCTCCATCATCACGCCGCGCGCCTCCCGCGCCGCCGCCATCACGGCGTTGCCGACGCGGTGGGTGCCGCGCGAGGCGAACGAGCCCATGCAGTGCGGGCCGGTGTCGGAGTCGGCAGTGTCGACATAGACGTCCTCGACCGGCACGCCGAGCGTCTCTGCGCAGATCTGCCGGGTCACCGACTTCATGCCCTGGCCAAGATCGATCGAGGACAGCGCTACGGTGAACTTGCCGCTCGGGTTCGAATGCACCAGCGCCTGGCTCGGATCGCCGCCGAGATTCATGCCGATGGGGTAGTTGACCGACGCGATGCCGCGTCCGCGATGCCGGGTCATGGTCAGCGCCTCCTGGTGCCGAAGACGGATGAGAAGCGGGTCGCGCCGTGCGACGGCGCGCTCGGCCGCGGTGGCGGAGGTGATGGTGGCAGTGGAGAGGGCGGCGGAGGCGGCTCGCGCGTCGCGGCCGGCGCGCGGTCATACGTCGTGCGCTGCTGGATCGGTGCGGCCGCCGGCGCATGTGATTCCCGCGGCGTCAGCGTCACGGCGGCGCGGATCCCGCCACCATCCTTGCGCGACGACATCCGCTTGAACTCCTCGCGGAGCGGCCATTTCGCCTTCTCCGCGGCGACCTGCACGCATTCGATCAGCGCGGTGTTCTTGGCCTCGCGCCGATGCGCCTTCATGTCGCCGTCGCGATACGCGTTGAGGATCCGGAACTCCATCGGATCTATGCCGACGAGATGGGCGAGCTTGTCCATCTGGCATTCGATGGCGAAATCCATCGCCGTGACGCCGAAACCACGCATCGCGGTCGCCGGCGTCCGGTTGGTGAAGACGCAGTAGACGTCGCCATGGACGTTCGGGATCGTGTAGGGGCCGGGCAGATGCGCGGCGCATTTCACCGCCGCATAGCTCGACAGCCGCGTATAGGCGCCGCTGTCGAAATAGGCGCGCACCTTGCGGGCGACGACGCGGCCGTCGCGCATCACGCCATCCTTGATGTAGATGCGCTCGGCGCCGCGCGGCGGGCCGTATTGCATCTCCTCCTCGCGCCCGAACACGTAGCGCACCGGACGCCCGGTCAGCATCGCGCCGAGGATGCAGAGCGGCTCGGTCAGCGTATCGACCTTGCCGCCGAAGCCGCCGCCGACAGTGCCGCCGATGAAGTGGAAGGTGTTGGAGGGCACATCGAGGATCTTGGCGCAGGTGTCGACCGAGAAGAACAGCGCCTGCGTCGAGGTGTAGACGATGTAGCGGCCGTTGGTGTCGGGTGCTGCGATCGAACCGTTGGTCTCGGTCGGCGCGTGCTCGATCGGCGACATCTGGTAGCGCTGCTCCAGCACATGGTCGGCCGAGGCCAGGGCGCGGTCGGCGTCGCCGAAGCGCAACTGCTGGCGATCATAGGTCTCGTGATAGGTGAAGGTGTTCTTGGGGTACACCTCGTTGACGACGGGCGCGCCCGGCTTCAGCGCCTCCTCGACATCGAACACCGCCGGCAGCGGCTCATAGTCGATCTTAACCTTGGCGATCGCCTCAAAAGCTTCGCGCGGGCTGTCGGCGACGATGGCGACGATCGGCTCGCCCTTGTAGCGCACCTTGTCGACCGCGAGCGATGGCTCGTCGTCCTTGCCGAAATTGATCAGGCTGAGCAGCGTGTTGAGGTTGCGCGGCACGTCGGAGGCGCGAATCACGCACCGCACCCCCTGCGACCGCTCGGCCTCCGACGTGTCGATGCGTCGCAGCCGTGCGTGGGAATGCGCGCTGCGGACCACTTTCAGGTGCAGCATGCCTTGCAGCTTGTGATCGTCGAAATAGGGCGAGGTGCCGGTGACATGGCCGAGCATGTCCTGGCGCTGCGTGCCCTTGCCGATTTCCTTCAGATTATCGTCGCGCTCGTCAGCGAAGAGGTCCTTGCGCAATTCCAGCATGGCACTGTTCCCTTACGCGCGGGCTCGGCCGCCGGATGCGGCAGCCAACACGGCGTTGATGATCGGCTCATAGCCGGTGCAGCGGCAGATATTGCCGGAGATCGCCTCGACCACTTCGGCGCGGTTCGGCTGCGGATTGCGGTCGAGCAGCGCTTTCGCGGCCATCAGCATGCCCGGCGTGCAGTAGCCGCACTGCGCGGCGAAATTGTCGGCAAAGGCGCGCTGCAGCGGATGCAGGTTGGGGCCGTCCTTGATGCCGTCGAGCGTCTCGACCGAGCGGCCGGCGACTGTTTCGGCCAGCGTCAGGCAGGAGAGATGCAGCTCGCCATCGATCAGCACACTGCAGGTGCCGCAGCCGCCCTGGCCGCAACCGAATTTCGGTGTCATGTCGCCGATCAGCTCGCGTAGCGCGACCAAAAGGTTGGTGCCGCCGTCGACGAAGATCGCGACGTCGCGGCCGTTGTGGCTGAATTGCAGAGGGGTCTTGGCCATGACGATCTATTCCTGACCGGACAACAGGCGCCTGAGATGCACGCCGACGATCTCGCGGCGATACCAGGCGCTGGCGAGCGCATTGTCGCCGGGCGAAGTTCCTTCGACCGCTGCCGCGGCAGCCGCATTGATCGTGGACGTGTCGAGCGAGTGGCCTTCCAGCGCGCGTTCGGCGGCGCGGGCGCGGATCGGGGTCGGCGCCATCGAGCCGAGCGCGACGCGGGCGCCGACGATCCGGCTGCCGTTGACCGGCAGATGCGCCGCGAGCGTGATCACCGCGCCGCCCTTGGGCTTGATCCGCGCGATCTTGCGGTAGCGGAAGGCATCAGCGCTGCCGGGCTTGGCAAAGGAGATCGCGAGCACCAGCGTGCCGGCCTGCCGGTCGCGCGACAGCAGGAATTCCTCGATTCCGATCTCGCGGCCGCCGAGGCCGCCGTGCACCGATACCATCGCATCGAGCGCAAGCATCGCGACGGTGAAATCGCCATACGGCACCGGCGCGAACAGATTGCCGCCGACCGTTCCCATGTTGCGCACCGCCGGTCCGCCGATCGAGCGGGCAGGGGCGTGCAGGAAGCCGAGATCGCGTTCGGCCAGGATGCGTGCGAAGGTGACGCCGGCGCCGAGCACGATCCGCGCGCCCGACGTGTCGATCCTTGTCATCGCCTGGTCGCTGGCGCGCACGACGGTCGAGATCGAGATGTCGCCTTCGTTCAGCGCCCGCATCACCAGCGTGCCGCCGCCGAGATAGCGGGCGCTGCGGTCCGACGACAGCGCGGCTGCGGCCTCGTTCGTGCTGGTGAAGGTCTTCACCGTGACTGGCATGATGTCCTTCCCCGCTTACGCGGCCCCCTTCAGATGCCGGCGGATGGCGTCGAAGCCGGCCTGGTAGATGTCTTCCGAAACCATGTGCGTGATGCGGTCCGTGTCCTCGGTCCGCGTCATGAAGCGCGACTCCCAGTGCCAGAAGGTGCGGTCGCCATCGGTGACCGGCAGCAGGCGAACATGCGCCACGTAGTTGAACATCGGGACCGGCGTATCGAGCAGGCAGTAGCTGAACGATTGTTCGAGGTCGGACAGCGCCAGCAACTGCTCGCGCAGCTCGGATCCGTCCTTCAGCTTGAAGCGCCTGACGCAGCCGATTTTGTCGGAGGGCTGCGCCCGCTCGATGCCGCTGGTCGCGACCGCTGGGTGCCAGCGGTCATGACCGTTGAAATCGCGCAGCACGGCCCACACCGCATCGGTTGGTGTATCCAGGATCGTGCTCTTGACGATATGCGGCACGGCCTATCCCCCGAACGCCCGCTTCAGCGCGTCGAACCCGCCCTGGAACACACCGCCGCCGATATTGTTGACCAGCTCCGCCTCGCGCTCGGGCGCACAGTCGAACTCGGCGGTCCATTCCATGAACGTCTGGTCGCCATCGGTGACCGGCGTGAGCCGCAGCGTCGCGACATAGTTCTCGACGCCCATCGGCGATTCCAGGATCGAGTAGGTGCAGAACATGTCGTAATCGGACAGGCCGAGCAGCTTCTCGCGGATGCGATCGCCGTTGCGCAGGCGGAAATCCCTGATGCAGCCGATCTTGTCCGAGGGCTCGCCGCCCTCGATCCGGCTTTCAGCGATCGCGGGATGCCAGTTCGGCAGCCCGTTAAAATCGCGCACCCGGGCCCAGACCCGGTCGTTGCGGGCGTTGACGACAGTAGAGACGTAAACCCGTGCCATGTTGCGAGCTCAGTCCTTCTTGCGCGGCGTGCGTTCGGGGCGCGGCTCGCCGCCGCCTTCGGGCGCTGCCGGCTTGGCATCGCCGCCGCTCTTGCGCGCGGAGTCCTTGATGCCTTGCATGTCCCGGGCCTCGCGGATCAGGCCGGGCATCTTGGCGAGGCTGCCGCCCTCGACGCCGATATCCGACAGGATCGAGTCGATCAGCGGCGCCTGCACGCGGTAACGCAGCGCCGAATCGATCACCTCGTCGGTGGCGCTGCGGCCGGAACCGCCGCCATTGCCGTTGCCATTGAGCCCGTCGACCTGGAGGATGCGGATGCCCTCGATCTTCTCCATCGGCTTGACGCTCTCGCGCACGATGCCCTCGATCCGGTCGAGCAGCTTGCGGCGGAACAGCGAGTAGCGGGCCTGATCGGTCAGCACGTTCTCGGCCTCGTTGAGCAGCCGCTGTGCCTCGGCCTCGACCGTGGCACGGACCCGTTCGGCCCCGGCCGCGATCCTGGTTTCCTCGGCCTGCTTTTCGGCGAGCAGAACCTCGACGGTCTTGCGCCGCTTGGCGATTTCGCTCTCGCGCGCGGTGACGACGCGCTCGGCCGCCTCGGTGGCGTGGACCCTGGCGTCCTCGGCGGCGGCGCGCGCCGCCGATTCCTCCAGCGACTTCTGGTGCAGCGCGATCGCCTTTTCCATCAAGGCGGTCTCGACGTCCTTCTCCCTGTTGACCTCGAGCTTGCGCAGCTCGCGCTCGCGGCCGACCCTCGCCTCGTCGAGGCCACGGTCGGAGGCGATGCGGGCGCGCTCGACCTCCTCGCGCGCCGCGATCTCGGCCTCCTGCAGCGATTGATTGCGGGCGACCTCGAGCTGCTCGATCGAACGGCGCCGTTCGATCCGCGCCGCCTCCAGCGCCTGCTCGCGGGTCACATCGGTGGTCTCGACCTCCTTGCGAGCCGTGATCTCGGCCTGCTTCACCTGCCGGTCGGCATCGATCCGCTCCGAGCGCTTGGCGGCGAGCGCGATGACGCGCTCCTCGTCGGCGAGCTCGATCGCCCGCTTCTGGTCGATATTGAGCACCTCGCGGGTCCTGGAGGAGGTGATCCGCTCGCTCTCCAGCGCCAGCTCGACATCGATGCGCTGCCGCTCGACCGCGTCGCGGCGCTTCAGCTCGGCGGCCTCGATCGCTCCGGTGCGTTCGATCTCGAGCGCGCGGGTCTCGCGCTCCGCACGGATGCGCTGCGCTGCGACCGACTTCTCCTGCGAGATGCGTGCCGCCTCGATCGATTCACGCGAGGCGATGTCGGCTTCCTCGATCGCGCGGGTGCGTGCGATCTCCAGGGAGCGTACGTGTTCCTCCTGCGCGATCCGGGACGCCTCGGTGGCGTCGCGCGCGGTGATCCCGGCGATCTCGATCGCCTGGTTGCGCTCGATCTCGAGCTTGCGCGTGGTGTGATCGGCGGCGATGCGCTCGGCCGCCAGCGTCTTCTCTCTGATGATCCGAGCGGCTTCGACCGACTTCTGCGCCTCGATCTCGGCCTCCTGGATGGTCCGGACCTGCTGGATCTCCAGCGCGCGGGTGCGTTCGTCGGAGGAGATGCGCTCGACATTGACCGTCATGGTCTGGGCGATGCGCGCCTTCTCGGTGGCCTCGCGGGCCGCGATCTCGGCTTCCTCGACGGCGCGGGTGCGCTCGATCTCGCGCCGGCGGGTCTCTTCCTCATTGGCGATGCGGGCATCGGTGACGACGCGGTCCTGCTGGATGCGGGCCTTTTCGATCGACTCGCGGGCCGCGATCTCGGCCTCCTCCACTGTGCGCATCCGCTCGATCTCGCGCTGGCGGACCTCGCGCTCGGAGGCGATGCGGGTGGTGTCGACCGAGCGCTGGTTGGCGATCCTGGCCTTCTCGATCTCCTCGCGCGCCAGCAACTCCCGCTCTTCCACCGCGCGGGTGCGTTCGATCTCCCGGTGCCGGGTCTCGCGTTCGGAGGCGATGCGGGCTTCGGTGATAGCCTGCTCGTTGGCGATGCGCGCCTTTTCGATGGCTTCGCGCGCGGTAATCTGGGCCTGTTCGGCCTCGGTCTCGCGCAGCGCGCGCTCGCGCGCGACTTCGGTGCGCTGCAGGGCGCGGCGCATCTCGATGTCGCGCTCCTGCTCGAGGCGGGCGGTCTCGCTCTCGCGCTCGATGTCCAGCGCTTGCCGCTCGGCCTCCAGGTTGCGGGAGCGGATCTTGATCATCGAGTCCTGCTCGATGTCGTTGCGCAGCTTGCGCTTGGCCTCGATGTCCTCCATCAGGCGGGTCAGGCCTTCGGCGTCGAAGCGGTTCGAGGGGTTGAAATATTCGAGGTCGGTCTGGTCGAGATCGGTGATCGCGACCGACTCCAGCTCGAGGCCATTCTGCGCCAGTGCTTCGGCGGCATTGGCCTTGACGCGGGCGACATATTCGCCGCGCTGCTCGTGCATCTGCTCCATCGTCATCTCTGACGCAACCGAGCGGATCGCGGAGATGAACTTGCCGGAGAGCAGGGTGTGCAGCTGCTCCGGCTCCATGGTGCGGCGGCCGAGCGTGGCGGCGGCGATCGAGACGGCCTCGCGGGTTGCCTGCACCCGGACGTAGAAATCGGCCTCGATGTCGACGCGCATCCGGTCGCGGGTGATCACGGCATCCTGCCGGGAGCGCACGATCCCCATCGGCAGCACGTTCATGTTCACAGGCGTGTAGTCGTGGATGAACGGCAGCACGAAGGCGCCGCCGTTGATCACCACGCGTTCGCCGAGGAAACCGGTCCGGACGAAGGAGGTTTCCTTCGATGAGCGGTGGTAGAGCCAGTTCACCACATAGACGATGATGACGATCGCGACGATTGCGACGATCAGCCAGAGGATCAATTCACCGACCAGCATCCCCGACATCTCTTCCTCCCTTGGTCACGGCGGCTCTAGCGCGCGCCGATCGCCTTGAACTTGCGAACCTGATCCGTCAGCGCCCGCTCGACCGGCAAGCGCTCCATCGAGGAGGCGCCGTAGAAGCCGTGGCAGTTGGGGGTCTGCTTCATGATGAAATCGGCATCCGCGGGATCGGCGATCGGGCCGCCATGCGCGAGCACGATGATGTTCGAATTGACGCTGAGCGCGGCCTCGGCCCAGGCCTTGATGCGGGCAGGGCAGTCGGCGAGCTTCAGCGCGGTCTGCGCGCCAATCGTGCCGCCCGTGGTGAGGCCCATATGGCAGACGATGATGTCGGCGCCCGCGATCGCCATCGCGGTCGCTTCCTGCTCGCTGAACACATAGGGCGTGGTCAGCATGTTCTTGTCATGCGCCTTCGCGATCATGTCGATCTCGAGCGCATAGGACATCCCGGTCTCTTCGAGATTGGCGCGGAAGGTGCCGTCGATCAGTCCGACGGTCGGGAAGTTCTGCACGCCGGCGAAGCCGATGGCCTTGAGCTGGTCGAGGAACACGTCCATGTCGCGGAACGGATCGGTACCGTTGACGCCGGCGAGCACCGGCGTCTTGGTCACGACCGGTAATACTTCGCCGGCCATCTCGACGACGATGGCGTTGGCATCGCCGTAGGGCATCAGTCCGGCGAGCGAGCCGCGGCCGGCCATGCGGTAGCGGCCGGAATTGTAGATCACGATCAGGTCGACGCCGCCGGCCTCCTCGCATTTTGCCGATAGGCCAGTGCCGGCGCCGCCGCCGACGATCGGCTCGCCGCGTGCGATCATGGCGTGAAACTTCTTCAACAGCGCCGCGCGTTCAAACCTGGGCATGGGTCACCTCGCCACTCTCCGCCGGCCACCGGCGCGTCCGAGCAGCGGACGGAACGCGCTGACGATGGCGGCGGTGAACTCGGGATCGTTGATGTTGCGCTTGATGCGGATGATCTGCCGGTTGCCCGTCTGGCGCACGGTGCGCTCCAGCGCGCGGAACAGCGCCGTGTCGGCATCGGGGTCCCAGAACGGCTGGCCGGGCGCATCGAGCGCGGAGACGCCGCCTTCGGCCAGGAAGAAACGCACCGACCCGTCCATCTGGTTGAGGCGCTCGCCGATCCAGCGGCCCATCCGCTCGTTCTCTTCCGGCGTGGTCCGCATCAAGGTGACCTGCGGATTGTGGACATGGAATTTGCGCTGCCGGTAGCGCTCCGGAATCGTGTCGGGCGCGCCGAAGTTCACCATATCCAGCGCGCCGACCGAGCCGACATAGGGCACGCGGCTGCGGATGATGGCGCCGAAGCGATCGTCGGTCGCCGGGAACACGCCGCCCATCAGCAGGTCACAGACCTCGGTCGTGGTGAGGTCGATGACGCCGGCAAGCTGGCCGGACTCGACCAGCTTCTCCATCGATCGGCCGCCGACGCCGGTGGCGTGGAACACGAGGCACTCGAAATCCTCGCGCAGGTCGGCTGCGATCTTCTGCACGGCCTGAGTGGTGACGCCGAACATGGTAATGCCGATGGCCGGAGGATGAGCGCCGGTATCGCGTGGCTTGCCGGTCTGTTCCTCGAGCCGCGCCTTGACCATGCCGACCAGGGCATGGGCGCCGTTGCCGAGCACCGTGCGCGAAATCGAATTGAGGCCCTGCACGTCGGTCACCGAATACATCATGGTGATGTCAGCGGGCCCGACATAAGGACCGACGTCGCCGGAGGCGACCGAGGAGATGATGAGCTTCGGTACGCCGATCGGAAGCGCGCGCATGCCCGGCGCGACCAGCGACGCGCCACCCGAACCCCCGGCGGAAATAATGCCGGCGACATTGCCCTGGCGGCGCAGCCACCGCTCGAACGCGTCCGCCATCGCGGTTACCGAGGCGCCGCGATCGGTGCCGAACACGCCGGAGCCGCCGCGGCTGTGGTTGAGGGCAATCTCCTGCGCGGTGACGTCGCAGCTCGCCGCCTTGCCGCTGGTCGAAACGTCGACCAGCCGGGTGCGCAGGCCGCTGGCCGCGATGATATCGCGGATGAAGCGCAGCTCCGCACCCTTGGTGTCGAGCGTGCCGACGACCAGCACGACGGGAGGCCCCGATGTCCTCGACGTCGCCAGTTCGCGTCGCGTACGGGTTGCTTCCTCGAGACGCGTGACGGCGACGGACTGCGTCCGCGCGGCGGCCTCGATACGGGCGATCGGCACCGGTTGCGACCAGCGCGTCGGCAGCACGGGATTGGAGACGTAGATGCGAGCCGGACCCTTGCGTTCCGACTGCGGCGCGCCGGCCGCCTCAGCTTTTGCCGGCGCCGTCTCGGCATCAATCTCGTTAGCGCCGTGGGTGCCGACGCCGAGTAGCCGCTGCTGCAACTCGCGGTCGGTGGCGAGCCGCGCGGAGTCGATGATGCGATTGATCCGGCCATTGACCATGATGGCGACGTTGCGCGATACCGCCGTCGCGACGCCGATGTTCTGCTCGATGACCAGGATGGACATGTCGCCTTCGTCGCCGAGGCGTAGCAGCATCTCCTCGACTTGCGCGACGATGACAGGCGCGAGGCCCTCGGTCGGTTCGTCCATGATCAGGAGCTGCGGATTGGTGAGCAGTGCGCGCGAGATCGCGAGCATCTGCTGCTCGCCGCCGGAGAGCTGGTTGCCGCCGTTGTTCCTGCGTTCGGCGAGGCGCGGGAAGGTGTCGTAGATGCGCTCGATGGTCCAGGCGCCGCGGCGCAGGCCGCCGGCGAGCGCAAGGTGTTCGTCGACCGTCAGCGAACGCCACAGTCGCCGGCCCTGCGGCACATAGCCGACGCCGAGCCGGGCGATGCGCGCCGGATTGAGCCGCGTGACTTCCTCGCCGCGAATCCGGATCGAGCCACTGCTGGCGCGCACCAGGCCCATGATGGCCTTGCACAGCGTGGTCTTGCCCATGCCGTTGCGGCCGACCACCGAGAACACGCCGGTATCGAGCGTAAGGTCGACGCCTTGCAGCGCGTGCGCATGGCCGTAATAGACGTCGAGGCCCTTCACCTCGAGTGCGGGCGCGGTGCGACGGTCATTCATGGCCGCCTCCGAGATAAAGCTCCTGCACCTCGGGATCGGACTCGATCTCGCGCGGCAGCCCTTCCTTGAAGATGCGGCCGTTGTGCATCATCGTCACGCTCTCGACGACGCGCAGCGCAACGTCCATGTCGTGCTCGATGATGATGTAGCCGATATGCGCAGGCAGCGAGGTCAGGATCTCGATCAGCTCGCGCCGCTCGGTCGGCGACAGTCCCGCCGCCGGCTCGTCGAACAGGATGAAGCGCGGCGCGCCGGCGAGGGCTAGTGCGATCTCGAGCTGGCGCTGCTGGCCATGCGCCAGCTCGGCGACGCGCTGCTCCTTGACGCCGGCAAGGTGCACGGCCTGCACCAGCGTCTCGGTCGCGTGCATCAGCGCATCGTTCTGCCCCGGGCGCAGCAACGAGAACCGGCCGCGGGAGACGCCGCGGCAGGCGAGATAGACGTTGTCCTGCACGGTGAGGCCGGGGAACAGCGCCGAGATCTGGTAGGTGCGGCGCAGTCCGCGGCGGATCCGCTCATAGGGCGGGAACTGGGTGATGTCCTCGCCGAAGAAGCGGATCGTGCCGGAGGAGGGCGGGAAGTCGCCGGTGATGCAGTTGAACAGCGTCGTCTTGCCGGCGCCGTTCGAGCCGAGCACCGCGCGCCGCTCGCCCGGACGCACGGTGATGGTGACGTCGGTCAGCGCCGCCAGCGCGCCGAACAGCCGGGTCACGCCGCGCAGCTCCAGGGCTGCGCCGGCGCCGACCACGGACAGTCGCTGCGCGACGCTATCCATGGCGGCCTCCGACCGAACGTTGTGTCGCGGATGCGCTGCGGCGCCGCCAGCGTTCCCAGAGGCCGATCACGCCGTCGGATGACCAGAACACGATGGCGAGGAAGCCGAGCCCGATCAGCAGCCGGAAGCGGTTGCCGTCGAGCCCGAACTTGATCAGCACGTCGAGCGCGAAGGTGCGCAGCAGCACGAAGATCAGCGCGCCGATGAACGGGCCGATCGGCCGGGTGATGCCGCCGACCACGGCGATGATCAGGACGTCGATGCAAGCGCCGACGCTGACTGAGCCCGGCGAGATCTGCCGGTAGTTCCAGACCTGCAACACGCCGCCGAGTGCCGCGATGAAGGCGGCGAAGGCGTAGGCGGCGATGCGGTGGGCATTGGGATTGAAGCCGAGCGCGGCCATGCGGCGGGGGTTGTCGCGGACGCCTTGCAGCGCGAGGCCGAACGGCGCGCGCGAGACATACTGGACGGCGAAGTAGCAGATCGCGGCGACGCCGAGCGTCACATAATAGAAGGCGATGTCGGCGCGCCAGTCGACGCCCCAGAAGTGCGGGGTCGCGACGGTGTTGATGCCGGTATGGCCGTTGAAGATCGCCCAGTTCTGGTTGGTGAAGTAGTAGAATGCCGCACCGATCGCGAGCGTGATCATGATGGTGTAGATGCCCTCGGTGCGCACCGCGAGCGCGCCGCCGAGCGTGCCGAACAGCGTCGCCAGCGCGAGCGCCATTGGCGTTGCGAGCCACCACGGCCAGCCGAGGCTGATATTGGCGTTGCCGCTCATGCCGAACACCGCGACCATGTAGCCGGCAAAGCCCGCGATCGTGAGCTGCATCAGGCTGACCATGCCGCCATAGCCGGCGAGGAACATCAGGCTCAGCGCAATGACGCCGAGGATCAGCGTGGTGGCGAAGATCTCGATCAGGAAGAAGCCGTTGGCGATCAGCGGCATGATCACGAGGATCAGCGCGACCAGCCAGGCCGCCGGGTTCTGGAATTCCGGCCAGGCGCGGATCAAGGCGCGGCGGGTCGCGTTGGCGGAAGGATCGGGGCGGAACTGGGTGCTCTGCAGCAACGACATCTCATCGCCTCGCGAGCAGGCCCTGCGGCCGCAGCGCCAGCACCACGACCATGATCAGGAAGGTGACGACGATGGCGTAGGTCGGGATGTAGACCGAGCCGAGCTGCTCGGCGAGCCCGATGATGACGGCGCCGAGCGCAGCGCCCGGGATCGAGCCCATGCCGCCGACGATCACGACCACGAGCGAAGCCAGCAGGAAGCGCGTATCCTCGCCCGGCGACAGCGACTGGAAGGTGCCGCCGACCACGCCGGCGATGCCGGCGAGCCCCGCGCCGAGCGCGAACACCAGCACGAACACCAGCTGGATCCGAACCCCGGTCGCGGCCAGGATGTCGCGGTCGTCGACCCCGGCGCGCACGATCATGCCGATCCGCGTACGGTTGAGCGCCAGCCACATTGCGACGCCGATCACGACGGACGCCGCGAAGATCACCAGCCGTACCAGCGGATATTGCAGATAGACCGGCTCGCCCGATGATTTGATTGCGGTGAGCAGCGGCAGCTGCACCGGCCCGATCAGCCAGCTCGGGGTCTGGACCTGGTAGAAGTCGCCGCCGAACACCCAGAGCATCAAATCCGCGAACACGATCGAGAGCCCGATCGTGACCATGGTCTGCCTGAGGTCCTGACCCTCCATGCGGCGGAACACGGCGAGCTGCAGGATCACGCCGACCAGCGCCGCCGCGATGAAAGCGACGATGAAGCTGAGGATCCATGATCCGGTCCAGGTGCTGATCGCGTAGCCGATATAGCCACCGAACAGATAGAGCGAGCCGTGGGCGAGGTTGACGTTGCGCATCAGGCCGAAGATCAGCGTGAAGCCGCTGGCCACCAGGAAATACAGCCCACCGAGCGTGACGCCGTTCAAGACGGCGTTGAGGAACACGCGCTTGCGGCCGATCGCGGCTTCCAGCCCCGGCGGCCAGATCGCGAACACCAGCCACAGCAGCACCGCGACCGCGATGATCACGATCAGCGCCCAGGCCGGATGGCGTTCGATGAACCTGGCCATCTCCGTCGCGTTCCCTCTGACGTCGCGACCGTCTGCCGGGCCGCGTGTCCAGTATCCTACCGAGGGCGAAAGCGGCGGATTTGATCGAGAGTATCTTTTATCGTCTGCTCTGGAACTCTTTCACGGCCGCAACACCTTGGCAGCGCGGCGATAGTCGGTCGGGGCCATGCCGACATTGGCGGCGAAGAAGCGGGTGAAACCGCTCTGCGAGGAGAAGCCGAGATCGAAGCCGATATCGGCGATCGGCGTTTCGGTCGCGACCAGCGCATCCAGCGCCTGCTCCATGATTAGCGTGTTCATGTAGAGGTGAGGGGTGACGCCGGTCTGGGTGCGGAACAGCCGGTAGAAATGCGGCCGCGACAACCCCGCTTCGCGCGCGATCGCATCGAGCTCGATCTCGGCGCCGGGGCTTTCCGACATCAGCTTGATCGATTTGCGGACCCGGAAATCGGTCACCGCGGCGGCGGCGCGCGCGTCCTGCGCCGCCTGCCAGCTCTCCTCGTAGCAGGAGTCGATCAGCTGCCGGAGCTCGCAGTCGAGGCTGCGCAGCGACGGCGCGCCGCACACCAGTGCTGCGGTGCGGCGGATCAGCCGGTCGAGCGCCTCCGTGCGCGGAAAGAAGGTGCGGCCGAACCGCAGGCCCTGCGCGCTCGCCGGCTGCGGCGCGAACCATTCGGCGTTGACATAGAGCACGAAGAAGATCGCGCCGTGGTCCATGTCGGTCGGCAGAAAATTGTGCGGTTCCCACGGGTTGACCGCAACCACGGTGTCGTCCTTGAGCAGCAGGCGCTGCTCGGAGACATCGATCTGCGCCGGCGTTCCGCCGACATGAAAGATCAGGTGCCCTTCGCGGTGCGCATGCACGTTGAAGGGACGGTTCAACTGATAGACCGTCGCGCGACCGAACCGGCCGTGGAAGACGGCAAGCGCCCTGCTCATGCCTCCCCTCCCGCGGGATGTTCTTGTCTTTTCGACAAGCGTTCATCATCCGCCCGCGGAAAGCAAGGGCGAGCAGGGCTGTTCATGCAACCGCGCGCTTCCGTCACGGCTGGCTTGCTCGCACCTGCAACAAATACGTCAGTACTTCTTGCACTCCGGGACCGTGCGGCTCGGCAGGCCGATCTTGGCGAACACCGCCGGATCGTAGCCCAGCGTCTGGTTGACGTTCGGGATCACCTTCACGACCTTGCTGAACAGCGCGCCCTTGCCGTCATCGACCACCTCGGTGACGAAATTGGTGCCGATCGCCTGGCGGTTGGCGTCGAGCTTGATCTTGCCATTCGGGGCGTCGATCTCGATCTTGGCCAGCGCGTCCTTCAGCTTGGCCTGGTTGTTGGAGAGATCGCCATTGACCTGCCGCAGCGCCAGGATCAGCGCCATGGTCGAGCCGTAATAGTTGGTGGCGAGCAGCGACGGGCTCGGGAAGCGTTTGCTCTCCGGGAACGAGTCCTGATAGGCCTTCACGAATTTCTGCCAGCCCGGATCCTCCCAGGTATCGGCCTGGCCGCTCGCGGCGATGGTGCCGATCAGCGCGTTCTTGGCGCTGCCCTTCGACGACAGGATGGTCTGGTCGATCATGATCGAGCCGCCCATCAGATGCGCCTTGCCGCCGGCCTGCTGATACTGGTTGAGGAAGTTGACGGCGTCGGCGCCGCCGAGGCCGAGATAGATCGCATCGACATCGTCAGGCAGCGCGGCGATGACAGAGGCGAAGTCCTTGGTGCCGAGCGGCACCCATTGCCGGTTGGTGACCTGGCCGCCGGCGCCGCAGAACTCCAGCACCAGGCCGAACACCTGGGTGTAGATGAACGAGTAATCCTCGCCGACCGTCGCGATCTTGCGATAGCCCTTGGTCTCATAGGCATATTTGCCGAGGCCGACCTGCCACTGCGCGCCGTCCATGTTGTAGCGGAAGAAGTTCGGCGCCGGATCGACGTAGGTCGTCTCCTGCGCGCCGGAGGCGGCGTTGACGAAGGTCAGCTCCGGATGGGTCTTGGCAAAATTCTTCACCGCGATGCCCTCGTCGCCGGATAGCGGCGACAGCAGGATCTGCACCTTGTCCTGCTCGATCAGCTTGCGCACCGCGCGCACCGCGGAGTCCGGCGTCGCATCGGTCGAGGCGACGACGAATTCGAGCTCCTTGTCGCCGATCTTCTTGCCGAGCACGTTGAGCGCGGTCTGGTGGCCGCGCATGCCGTCCTCGCCGAGCACCGTATAGGTGCCCTCGAGCGTCGCGGTGACGCCGACCTTGATCTTCTCCTGGGCGAACGCCGTGCCCGAAAGCAACAGGCTGCTCAACGCAATCAGTCCCAAACTGCCTTTCAACATCGCTCTCCTCCCTCTGTGTTGTCACCGGCGCCAACATGGCCTGACGAAGGCTGATTGGCGTCCGGTTGTTGCGGCAAAGCTAGCCGAAGGCAGGCGCGGCGCGGATGTCGTCGCAGCGGGGGTGCTTAACGGGCAGTCTCATTTTGATTGTTGCGCCGCAACGAGATTCGCGGCGGGACCGCATACACAATCGTCGTCTCGGCCTGCGCCGGGACGACACTGAATTTGTGCACGCGTCAATTGCGCATTCGGCGTCCACCGCATCTCACGCCGCGTTCGTGCGCCGCGAGGCCCGTAGCGCGGAGCGGCAACATGGTCCGGACATCGCCTGCGTTACGGCATGTGGTGGCCGGCGGCCTGTCCGCCGTCGACGTGGAGCACTTCTCCGGTCACGAAGCCTGCGCCATCGAGGTAGAGCACCGCGTCGACGATGTCGGAGATATCTCCCATCCTGCCAACAGGGTGAAGGGCTGCGAGCGCCTGATGCGCCTCCGCCGGGTGCATCGGGGTCTTGATGATCCCGGGCGACACCGCGTTGACGCGGATTCCGGTCCTTGCATATTCGATGGCGAGCGCGCGGGTTGCGGCGTTCAGGGCGCCCTTTGTCAGCGAAGCGAGGGCGGCGGGAACGCTGCTCATCGGCTGGTCGACGAGACTCGTCGTGATCGTGACGACGTGGCCGTGGCCCTGCTTGCTCATCAGCTCCAGCGCGCGCCGGGTCATGTGGAAGAAGCCGGTGACGTTGGTCGAGATGTAGCTGGCGTAGTCATCCTGCGTGTAGGCCGTGAAAGGTTTTGCCATGAAGATGCCGGCGTTGTTGACCAGCGTGTCGACGCGACCGAAACGCTGCAGCGCCGCCTTGAACACCTGCTCTGCCGTATCGGCTGCACCGACGTCGCCCGCCACCGTGACGATATCGGCATCGGCGGCCGGCTTGATCGAGCGTGACGTCGCGACGACCCGGCAGTTGCGATCCCTGAAGGCCTGAACGAGGCCGGCTCCGATCCCCTGCGATGCGCCGGTGACGACTGCCACTTTCCGCTCTGTGCTCATGATTGCACTCCTTTTTCGCGCTACGCTGCGCCGCTTGCGGCGAGCGGGCTGTAGTCGCGGCTCTTGAACATCGCGTGCAGTTGCCGGCGCCGGATGCCGATATTGCCGCCGTCGAAGATCGGCAGCGCGAGCGCGTCCTGCAGCAGGCCGCCGAATGGCGCCTCATGATCGTAGCTGTCGATCCCGACCACCCGCATCAGATCGGTGATGACGCGCACGGCGGCCTCGGAGCCGAAGATCTTGGCCTGCACCGCCAGCTCTTCGGCCGCCGGCGACTGGGTGTCCAGTGCATGGCAGGCGCGCCAGCTGAGAGTGCGCGCCGCCTCGATCGTGGTCTTGGCATCGGCGAGCGCGTATCCGACCGCTTGATGCTCGATGATGGGGTGGACGCCGCCGCGCTTTTCGCTGCGGGCAAAATCGAGCGCGAACGCGAAGGCTGAGCGCATCAACGCGACGCCGAAGATTCCGACCAGGGCCGCGGTGCCGGTGAATGCCGCCGCGGTCAGCGCCAGGCCGGCACCTTGCTGTCCGAGCAGATTGTGGTGTGGCGCCGCGACATTCTGCAAAGCAAACTGCGGCACGAGATGCGCGCGATGACCGATGCTGTCGATTGCACGTTCGAACACGAGACCGTTCACCGGTCCTTGCACGGCAATGATCGAGATAGCGGCGTCCGGCGCTGCTGCCGGATCGGTCCGGCACACGATGGTCAGAAGATCGGCGCCCTCGCGATTCCAGCCGGTGGCCGAGGACACCCATTTCTTGCGGCCGTTGATCAGCCAGTTGTCGCCCTCTCGCTTGGCCGTAGTGCGGACACCTTCGCCGGGTGGCGGCGAGGCCGCGTTGGCGCTGCCGCCCGGTTCGCTGGAGCAGAAGGCCGCGAGCGGCGCGCCGCTGGTCTTCAGGAACGGCGGAAGCAGCCGCTGGCATTGCTCCGGCGTGCCGCCGAGCAGCAGCGGCAAGAGGCCGAGCACGCTGCCGAGCATGGTGAGCGTCACGCTGGGGTTCACGCTGTAGAATTCCTCCGCGAGGATCGCCATGTCGATCATGCCGGCATTGTCGCCGCCCGCCGGCGCCGGAATGCATTTGCGCAGATAGCCCGCCGCCACCACCGCCTCATAGGTCGGCTTGGTCGCGAGAAAGCGCTGCTCGGGCGTCGCCAGCTTTTCGGCGGCCCTGGCATCGGCCAGCACCTCCCTCGCAAACTTACGGGAGGCGAGCTGCAGCTCGCGCTGCTGTGCCGTGAGCGTGAAATCGATCGCCATGCCAATGCCCTCCGTGTCGGCGGTTCGGGCTATGGCTATCGCGGTGTGGTCAGGAAATCTTGGACGGCAGTGCCCGATTTCTTGGCGCGGAGTGAACCAGCTCTCGTCGCGCTTCAGTGTGCGGCGGCGCGGCGGAACTCGCGCGGGGCGAGGCCATTGTGGCGCTTGAACAGGCGGTTGAAATGCGAGATGTCGCGGAAGCCCGCGGCAAAGGCGATCTCGGCAATGGTCTTGTGCGCTGAGGTGCGATCGAGCAGGGCGCGCGTGCACGCGGCGATCCGCTGCTCGTTGACGTGTTCGCCCACCGAGCGGCCGGTGCTCGCAAACAGGCGGTGCACGTAGCGCTCGGAGCAGCGGAATTTTGCGGCCAGCGCCGGCGCACCGAGCTCGGGGTCGTCGCTGTGCCGGGCGATATGGTCAAGCATCATCGACAGCAGCACCGGCGTATGCACGCGCTCCGCCGCCATGTCGGCGAGGATGTCGGGTGCGTGCGCGATCAGCTCGGCGATATGCGTGCCGAGCATCGCCGAGGTTGTTGGGAGGCGACCGCCGCTCAGGCAGAGCTCGGCGTAGCTCGCCAGCGTCCGCGAGAGCGCGCGACCGGTTTCGGTCGCAGACAGACCGAGCCGCGGGCGATCGAACAGCGTGTCCGGCAACAGGCGCCGCGGCACGGCAAAGCAGAACAGCTTGAAGTGATGCCGGTGGGCGATCTCGAACGGCTGCGTCGTATCGGCAACCGCGAGATCGCCGGGGGCGCTGATCTGCTCGTGGCCGCGCTGCGAGGTGCGTCCCAGCCCTTCGAGCTGGAGGTTGACGAAGCAAAGGTCGTCGGTGCTCGCAGCGATGTGCGAGGCGAGCCGGTGCACGATGTGCCCGCTCGCCGTGACCCGCGATATCTGCAGCGGCGCGGCGTCGACCTTGCAGATCGCGCCGGCAAACGACTCCTCGGCAATCCTGCGCGGCTCCAGTCGCACGAAGGCGGCTGCGAGGTCGTCGGCCCAACTGCCGAAGGGCTGATCCGGACGGGCCGGCCTGGTCGACCATTCCATGTGCGCCTCGAATAGACCGTCACTGCGAAGGGCCCAGCGGGGCGAACGATATCGCCGGCCAAACCGGCGGTCAAATTCCGCCGGCGGCCTGTTTTTCCTGCAAAGCATGGCGCGTGCATGCAGAGGACGACGGTCTCACTTCGTGGTGTAGCCGCCATTGACCAAAATGGTCTGGCCGGTCATCCACCAGCCGTCCGACACCAGCAGGCGAATCCAGGGCACGACATCCTTGATGTCGGTGAGACCGGTCTTCGAGAAACCGGACAGCGCCGCGGCCGATTTGTGATAGGCGACCGCATCGGTGCCTTCGGCCGGATAGAAGAACGGCGTGTCCATCGGGCCGGGGCCGATCGCAGTCACCGAGATGCCGCGTGCGCCGAATTCTTTCGAGGCCGCGCGGGTGAAATGCTCGACCGGCGCCTTGGTGCCGGCATAGGCGGCATAGAACGGCGTGTAGGCGCCGAGCAGCGACGTCACCAGGGTGCAGATCTTGCCGTTGTCGTTCAGATGGCGGCCGGCTTCCTTGAGGAAGAAGAACGCGGACTTGGCGTTGACCGCGCTCATCGCGTCGTATTCGGCCTCCGAGATCTCGACCATCGGCTTCTTCAACACCTTGCCGACGGTGTTGATCGCGATGTCGGGACGGCCGATCGCAGCGACAGCATCAGTGAACAGCTTCTCCATCGCGCCCGAGGTCGTGAGGTTGGCCTGGAACGCGACCGCGTTGGCGCCAGCAGCCTTGATCGCGGCGACGGTCGCGTCGGCGTCGGCCTTGGTCGCGGCGCTGTTGTAGTGGATTGCGATCGCCTTCGCGCCGTGCGCCGCGAGATCGCGTGCGATCAGGCCGCCGAGGTTCTTGGCGCCGCCGGCGATGATGACGGTCTTTCCCTTGATGCTGTGGTCGGTCATGGCGTTCGCCTCTCCGGATCTCGCGGCCGCGCCGTGCGGCCGCTTTCTGGAGACAACGATATCGTCTAGGATTTGCCGATAAAGCTGTGCATTCTGACCTCACTTGTCAGAAATGGCGAACAATCGGGGCCCGATCTTGGACCGCATCGATCTCTTCCGCATCTTCGCCCGCGTCGTCGAGTGCGCGAGCTTTACGCGGGCGGCCGACACGCTCGGGCTGCCGCGCTCGTCGGTCTCGTCAGCGGTCGCGGAGCTGGAGCAGCGCATCGGCGCCCGGCTGCTGCACCGGACGACGCGAAAAGTGTCGCTCACGCATGATGGCGCGGCCTTCTACGAACGGTGCCTGCGCGTCGTCGCCGATGTCGAGGAGGCCGAGACCCTGTTCCGCCATGCCGCGGCCGAGCCGTCGGGTCGACTGAGGGTCGACGTGCCCGGGCGGATCGGACGCCTGATCATCGCGCCGGCGCTGCCTGCCTTCCTCGATCGCTATCCGCAGATTGACATCGATCTCGGCGTCACCGATCGCGCCATCAACCTGATCGCGGACTCCGCCGATTGCGTCGTGCGCGTCGGCGCGCTCGGCGATTCCGGTTTGATCGCGCGGCCGCTCGGCAATCTGACGCTGATCAACGTCGCGAGCGCGGGATATCTTGCGCGCCACGGCACCCCGCAGACGCCGGATGATCTCGCCACGCATTGGGCGGTCAACTACGCCTCGCCGTCCACCGGCCGCATCGAGGAGTGGGAATGGTGTGAGCAGGGCGCGTCGCGCACCATCGCGATGCGCGGCCGCGTCACCGTCAACAGCGCGGAAGCCTATATCGCGTGTTGCCTGGCCGGCCTCGGGCTGATCCAGATTCCCGCCTACGACGTGAAGCGGCATCTCGATGCCGGAGAGCTCGTTGAGGTGATGCCGCAGCATCGCGCGGCGCCGATGCCGATGACCTTGCTCTATCCGCACCGCCAGCATCTGTCGCGGCGGCTACAGGTGTTTGCCGATTGGCTGACGGCACTGCTGAAAGAGAAGCTGCTTGTCGCGGACTAGAACTTCAGCGTGATGCGGGCCCGAAAGCCGCAGCGCGTCATCGCCTGCTGTTGCCGGCGCGGGTCGAGGTCGTCCTTGTCGCGCGCTTCACCTCGGCCTTGGGCTGGAAAAACAGGCCGGGCATCACCGAAACCAGTCCGAAGGTCATTCCGAGGAATGCCAGGAACGTATCGAGATAATTGATCTCCATTTCAGTTGTCTCCATTCGGCTTGCACCGGGCCGCCCCGGTGCAATGCGTTCGTTGAACCTAGATATGGTCCGGTACATTGCTCGGTACAATAGAAACATTGATCTCGGAGCAATACTTTCAATGCTCCGCGTCTAGGCTGCAATCCGGGCCTTCTGAAGCGCCTCCGCGTGCCGCTGCTCGATGGCTTTGACGGAGTTTTCGAATGCCTTTTCCAGGACGCCTCTGCCGATCGGCCCGAGCACGAGGCCGAGGAGCCATCCCTTGAGATTCTTGCCCTCGCGCACCACGACCACGTCAATGTCGGTCGTGCCATCGGACCGCCGCACGAAGTTGTAGGTATGGCCCGACTTGCCACCCCACACATTGGAGTCGGTCGTCGTCAGGACGACATGGTCGGGGTCGGACCAGTCGTAGTGCAAACGTTCCCAGATGCCGTTCGAGCCCTCGGTCACATCCGCCTGCGAAGGGCCGCGATCATGCATCTTGAGATACGCGTCGGCGCTGTTGCCGAACAGTTTGGAGCGGCCCGGCCCGAAGTCGGTGAGGCCGGCGACGTACTGCTCGGGCGTCAAGCTGGTCGTCCGATGAAGGTGGATCGTGGACATCTGTCGCTCCTGCACCTTTGATGGAAGGCTCCGACCGCTGTGCCACTAGTTGGAGAGCGTGCCCGACTTGCGGACAGTCACGCTGTCGCCGTTCCGGCTGATCTCCACTGCGCCTGCCTGGTTCGGCGTCGAGAGCAGGGCACGCTGACCGGGCGCCAGCACCGAGACGAAGCGGACCGCCGTTCCGGCCTCGCCCTGTGAGAGCGTGGTCACGACGCGATATCCGTCGGGCTCGACCGTGTAGTAGGCGACGCCGGACACGTCGCCCAGATGGATGCTTTGGGCCTCTATCGGCCGGAGTCCGCGCGCCTCTGCGGCGCCAAACGAGGCGCCAAGTGAGGCGAGGGCAAAGGCTGTGGCGAGAACTGTGCTGCGGATCGACATGGGATCCTCCATTGGCTTGAGTGTTGGAACCTGGGCGGCGAGCGATTGCCCGTCTGCTCCCTTGCCGGAGGAGATGGTGAGGCTATGATCATCGATCAAACAGATAGGATCGATAATGGCCATCGATGCCGTCAATTTGGGTCGGATCGACCTGAATTTGCTTGTTCATCTCAATGCGCTGCTCACCGAACGGAGCGTGACCCGGGCGGCAGGCTCCGTCGGCATTGGCCAATCCGCGATGAGTCACAATCTCGCCCGCCTGCGCGAACTGTTCGATGACGAGTTGCTCACGCGCGGGGCCGACGGCATGCGCCTCACCCCGCGCGCGATGACCTTGGTCGATCCGGTGCGGACCGCGCTCGCACAGGTCGAGGCGGTGCTGCTGCGCGAGAAGACCTTCGATCCGGCCACGGCGGTGCGGACGTTCAGGCTCGGCCTGTCGGACAGTATGGAAATCCTGATCGTGCCGCGCCTTCTGGCGCGCATGCGCGAGATTGCGCCGGGCATTCACCTGCGGCTGTACAACGTCGATACGTCCCGGCTGCTCGATGATCTCGACGCCGACGAAGTGGATCTCGCGCTCTCCTACGGGCCGATCCAGCAAGGACAATTGCATCACAAACAGCGCGTGCTGTTCACCGAGAGCTTCCTTTGCATGTTCAATGCGGAGAAGACGGGCATCACGCCGCCCATCTCGCTCAAGGACTACATCCGACTTCCGCACGTGCTGACCAGCCTGCGGCCGGGGCGCACCGTGCGCGGCACTGTCGATGAGGCGCTCGAAGAGCTCGGCCTGCAGCGGTCCGTTGCGCTGACCACGCCGCGCTTCCTCACCGTGCCGTATCTGGTGGCGCAGGCGCCCGTGATCGTCACCATGGGCGCGCGGCTGGCGCGCCGCTTCGCCGCCGATCTCGGGCTCAGCCTCAGTCCGCCGCCGGTGAAGGTGAAAGACGTTACGGTGTCACTGCTGTGGCATGCGTCCTACCATCACGACCCGGCCCATGTCTGGTTGCGGGACCAGCTGGTCAAACTGGTCGCCGAACTGTGAGCCGGCACGGCGGGCGCGTGTCTCCGCAGCGCCTGCTGAACAGGCCTCGTCAGAACTTCTGCGTGATGCCGGCATAGAAGCCGCGGCGCGGGCCGTATTGCGGCGCGAACACGCCGATGCCGGAGCCGTCGCGGATCTGGTAGACGGTGTCGAACAAATTGACAACGTCGAAGCGCAGCGTGGTCGGCTTGTTCGGTGCGACAATGTTGAAGTCGTGCGAGACGCCGACGTTGACCTGCGCGTAGGGCGGCACCGTGCCAGTATTGGCGAAGCCGTCGCGCAGGCCTGAACCGTAGATCACCGACGCGCTGAACTTGGTGTCGTGCCATTGGTACCAGCCGCCGACCGATGCGGTCAGCGTCTGGGCATGGTCGGTGTTGACGTAATTGTTGGCGATGTAGGCCAGTTCGTCCGGATCGAACAGATACTGGTTCGAGACGACCTGGGTGGCGACTTGCCTCGCGATCGCGACATTGCCGTAGAGATGCAGATTGTCGTGGTCGTATCGCGCGGTCAGCTCGACGCCTTCGTTGGTGCCTTTCGCATAGTTGAAGGCGGTCAGGACGTAGGCCTGGCCGAACTGGCCGTCGTCGAGCAGGTCGGTCGCGATCTTGTAATAGGCGTCCATGCCGACCTCGAGGCCGGGGATCGCATCAACTTTCTGCTTGACGCCGATGTCGAACACGTGCGAGCGCTCCGGCAGCACGGGGTCTTTGGCGGTGGTCGCCGGCTGCGCCGTCGTGTTCTGTACCAGCGCAAGATTGGTCGGGGCAGCCAGCACCTGCTCGGGCGGCGTGAAGTTGCGGGCATAGCCGGCATGGAAGGTCGTGCCGTCAGTGGGCTTCCATGTCAGGCTGATCCGCGGGCTCAGCTGGTTGGCATCGACATATTGCCACATCTGGTCGAAGCGCAGGCCGGCATTGAGCGTCAGCTGGTTCGTGATCTTCCATTCGTCGGCAATGTAGGTGGAGAACAGATATCCGGTCTTGGCGCTGGAATCGAACACCGAGAGCGGCGCGTCGATCGGGTTGCCGGCATCGTCGAGCGGCAGCACGGTCGAGCCGTTGTTGACCAGCGACCGCTCGGCGCTCGACGCGACGCCGAACTTCAGCGTGTGCGCGAAGCCCAGCCTGTAGGAGGTGTCCTCCTGGATGCCGTTGATGAAGCTCTGGCGATAGACGTCCGACGCGACGCCGTTGAAGACGAGATCGCCGACCGGATCGGGCATGAAGTGCAGCTGGCTGTAGCGATTGAAATAGGCGACCTGGTAGTCGAACCCGTCGCCCGACTTCTGATAGGCCACGACGTTGAACTGGTTGAATTCGTGTTGTCGTTCGTTGAGCAGCGCAGAATCGAAGTTCGAGACGCCGTAGGCGGTGAAGGCCGGAGCCTGGCCGGGATTGTTGGGGATCTGATAGGCGCCGTTGGAGACACCGCCGATATAGGTCAGCCGGCTGGTCGGATTGAGCGCGGTCGAGACATAGGCAAAGCCCTTTTCCTGGTCGGTCCGGTCGTGGATCGCGCTATAGGCCGGCGTCGGGTTCTCGATGCCGACATCGCTGCCGAAATAGCGGCCGGAGACGTAATACTGCGTCTGTCCGATCGTGCCGCCATAGTCGACGCTGGTGGTGAAGGTGCCGTGGCTGCCGCCATAGACGCTGACGCTGCCGGAATTGTTGAAGGCATCGGCCTTGGTCTGGATGTCGAGCACGCCGGCGGTGCGCAGGCCATACTGCGCGGGCAGTGCACCCGTGATCAGCGCCATGCTGCCGACGATCCCGGTGTCGATGATCTGGCCGAAGGCGCCGACGCCGTCGGGGAGCATGATCCCGTTGATACGGTATTGCAGGTTGGCGTGCTCGTTGCGCACGTGCAGCTCGCCGCTTGCGGCGGAGTCCTGCGAAACCCCGGGCGCCTGCAGCAGCGCCTTGTCGAGCGTGGTGTTGGTGCCCTGTGGCAATGCCTCGAGGGCTTGCCGGCTCATCTGGTAGCTGTTGGCGCCGGTGGGTGCCAGCAGCGCGGCGCGGGCCTGGTCGAGCCGCGTGTTCTGGCTTGCGACGGCTTGCGCCTGGGTTTGCTCCGGAGATTCCGGCGTCGCCGATACCGCTCCGGTTCTGCGCGCGCGGTGGCCGCCGCCGCTCGCAACGCGCGTCTTCGGCTTGTTCGGTCCGGACGGCGCGGTGTGGCGCTGCGGCGCCGTCACCGTGATGTCGGGAAGAGTGGTTGTCGGCGCCGTCGTCTGCCCGAATGCGGCGCCGTTCATCCCGTAGACCAAGAGCGATGCAGCGCCGGCGGCGGCGCGTCGTCTCATAATTCCTGACATGTTGGTTCCCGATCTCACGAGGCTGCGATCCGGATCCTCACCGAAGGACGCGGTCGAGCCCGCCGTCGATGCGCGACGGCGAAATTCCCCATTGCTCAAACGGCAGCCGAATGGTGGCCGCGTTCGACGTTCAGTCGTGCAGGGAGTTCAGGAGATCGGAGGCGCGCGCGGCTGATAATGCAGCCGGCCGATATCAAGCGGCGCCGCATAATTGTCGATCTGCCAGGAGAGCAGAGCGATGGCATCGGGCAATTGAAGTGGCGGCAACGCCGGCGCCGGCGTCGCCGTGCTCGTCATCGCTACGACGGCGCAGATAGCGCAGAGATCTACGGCCAGATCGGAATCAGGATTCGAACGAGGCTCGTCGCGCGAGGCGTTCTCGATATGCGCCGCGAACGACGCTGTCGCCTGTGCCGGCGCAATGGCATGAAAATGGCCGAACGACAGCACGAACTGGATCGACAGCGCCAACAGCGCCAGCCGAGCCCCGTGCCTGTTGTTCGAACGAAACCACTTCATGACGACGCCATTTCCGCATCGAGAGGTCACAAGAACGATGGACGGCGCCTGCGACGCGGTGTCGCACAGTTTCGAAAACGTGCCGGTCTGTCAATCTGCATTGCCGGGCAATGCGATCAATTTCCAGGCGATCGGGCGATCTTGCAACATCGCGACGTTGGAAAATGGGGGCCCGGCTTATGCCGCGCCCCCATTCCTCACTCGACGATCGCGGTGACCACGCCGGCACCGACGGTGCGGTTGCCTTCACGGATCGCGAAGCGCGACCGCGCCTCGAGCGCGATCGGCTTGTTGAGCTCGATCGTGAACTCGGCGCTGTCGCCTGGCATCACCATCTCGGCGCCGTCGGCGAGCTGGACGGTGCCGGTGACGTCGGCGGTCCGGAAGTAGAACTGCGGACGATAGTTGGCGAAGAACGGCGTGTGCCGGCCGCCTTCGTCCTTCGTCAGCACATACACTTCCGCGCGGAAGGTCCGGTGCGGCGACGCACCACCCGGATGCGACAGCACCTGACCGCGCTGCACGAGAGCCTTGTCGATCCCGCGCAGCAGGCAGCCGACATTGTCGCCGGCCTGCCCCTGATCGAGGATCTTCCGGTAGCTCTCGATGCTGGTCACGACCGACTTGCGGGTCTCGCCGAGGCCGACGATCTCGACCTCGTCGCCGATCCTGATCGTGCCGCGCTCGACGAGCCCGGTCACCACGGTGCCGCGCCCCGCGATCGACTGCACGCCCTCGATCGGCATCAGGAACGGACGATCCTTCGGCCGCTCGGGCAGCTCGATAAAGCTGTCCAGCGCCTCGAACAGTTCGAGGATCGCCTGATCCGCCAGCGGACCGTGCTCGCCGCGCAGCGCGGCCATCGCCGCACCGCGCACGACCGGCGCGTTGTCGCCGTCATACTGGTACTTCGACAACAGGTCACGCACCTCGATCTCGACGAGATCGACCAGTTCCGGATCGTCGGCGACATCGCACTTGTTCAGGAACACCACGATGCGCGGCACGCCGATCTGGCGCGCGAGCAGGATGTGCTCGCGCGTCTGCGGCATCGGTCCGTCGACGGCCGAGACGACCAGGATCGCGCCGTCCATCTGCGCCGCGCCGGTGATCATGTTCTTCACATAATCGGCGTGGCCCGGGCAGTCGACGTGCGAGTAGTGGCGCGCCGCCGTCGAGAACTCGACGTGGCTTGTCGCGATGGTCAGGATCTTCGTATCGTCACGCGTACCTTGCGCGGCCGACGCCTTGGCAACGTCCTGATAGGAGACGAACTCGCCCCAGCCGTGATCGGCTGAAACCTTCGTCATCGCTGCCGTCAGCGTCGTCTTGCCATGATCCACGTGGCCGATCGTGCCAACATTGCAGTTGGGCTTGAGGCGGATGAACTTCTCTTTGGCCATGGGACACCTGTGGTGTTCGAGCTCCCGTGCTGGTTTGCACGACTCGTGGCACCGCGAGAGCCCGTTCGGCGCCAGGAGCCGCTTCCGCTCCGGGCTACCTTCCAATGTCAGGTGTGACGTGGGGTCAGGTCCAAAGCAGAATGGCGGCGGACGAGGGCATTAGCCCTCCCGTCATCAGCACTGATGCTCGCTGTGACTGCCGCATGTTGGAAACCTGGGTCGCTCGCTCTACAAAAGGAGGCGCGTACATAAGCGGTCGCCACGCAATTGGCAAGAGGCGGGGCTGTCGCGCCGAAGTGCAGCACTGGCATTGTCGACGTCCGACGGGTATAGTTTGGCCGCACGTGACGGTAACCCTATGTCCACTTTCGCAAGCAAATCCGGTCTCGCAATCATCGCCGCAGTGCTCTGTCTCGGCGCCCAGCAGGCCAACGCCCAGGCCGGCCCTGTGCGCTACTGGACGCCGGGCTCGCTGTTCGGCTTCGGCAGCAGCCTGGCCGATGGCCAGCAGGCGGACACTTACGGCAACTTTCCGGGCTTTGACGCCACCGCCCCGCAAGGCGGCGACTTCTCGTATCTGAACGGCCGTCCGGATGGCTGGTTCATCGGCGGCGAAGGCGGCCGCGCCGGCTGGAACACGCTCGGTCGATCGGCGGCGTTCGGCTCGCTCGAATATCAGGGCGCGCAGGTCGGCTACAATTTCAAGGGCGTCGGCGATACGCCCGTGACGTTCTTCGCCGGCTTCGACTCGTTGAAATACAATCCCCCCGGCGCCGGCGGTCCGCTGGCGCCGTTCAGCGGCAATCCCGGCGTCAACGCCGGGTATACGGCACGTGCGGGACTCGAGTTCCGCCCGACCTCGAATGTCACCCTGTCGTTCGGGGCCGGTTTCACCCAGCAAGGGGCGGAGCGCATGGACAGCGACATCCATTCGCAGCTGCTGCCCGGCCAGTCACCGGTTCTGTTCGGCGGCCGCTAGCGCGAAGCCGGCAGCCTGACGGTAGCGCGTCAGCGCAAGACCACAGCGTTGCGATCCTGATCCAACCAGAACTTCAATCAGAACCAAGAAGGCTCGAGCTCGCGAGCACAATCAGGATCGAACCATGGACATGCAAGGCAAGATCGCACTCGTCACCGCCGCGGCATCGGGCGCCGGTCGTGCCGGCGCGCTCATTCTCGCGCGCGAGGGTGCTGCGGTCGCGGTGGTCGACCAGAACGAGGCCGGCGCGAAGGCGGTGGTCGAGGAGATCAAAAAGGGTGGTGGACGTGCGCTGGCGCTGGCCGGCGATCTGCGCGACGACAAGTTCTCGCGCGATATCGTTGCTGCGACCGTGAAGGAGTTCGGCGCGCTCGATTGCGTGTGGAATCATCTCGGCATTCCCGGTCCGTCTGTGATCGACGATCTGGAAGGCTGGGATCTCAGCGTCGATCTCAATCTGCGCTCGCAGCTGATCACCACCAATGCCGCGCTCGGGCAGATGACGACGCGGCGGAAGGGCAGCATCCTGTTCACCGCATCGACCTCGGGCCTGGTCGGCTCGCCTTGGAGCCCGACCTATTCAGCGGCCAAGGCCGGCGTAATCGGTCTCGCGCGGGCGCTCGCCAAGCGTCACGCCAAGGACGGCGTGCGCGTCAATGCGATCTGCCCTGGCGCGATCGACACGCCGATGCTGCGGGTGTTCGTCAACCGGCCGGACCAGCCGGGCCACAACGAGGCTGACCCCGAGGAATTGATCAAGGCTGCGGTGACCCGCAATCCGATGGGCCGCGCCGCGCGCCCTGAGGAGATCGCCGAGGTTGCGGTGTTCCTGCTGTCGGACAAGGCCTCGTTCGTCACCGGCATCGCGATGCCGGTCGACGGCGGGACGGTGGCGTAGACACCCGCGTCGCTCGCTAATGCCAGGATAGGTTAACTTCTGCGAAGGAAGTGCGCTCCCTCTCCCGCTTGCGGGGGAGGGCTGGGGTGGGGGTGTTTCCGCGATCGATGCTCTTTATGGGGAGTGAGCCCTCACCCGGATCGCATCTATCGATGCGATCCGACCTCCCCCGCAAGCGGGAGAGGTGCAGCGAGTTCGCGTCGCTGGCTCGCCGCACCCCAACTTCATCGCTTTCTAGAACTTCGCCCTGATGCCGGCGTAGGCGGCGAGCGGCATGCCGGGCACGAAGGTGCGGGGATCGCTCAACTGCGCCATCAGGTTGGGGAGGCCGCCGGCGCTGGTAAAGCCGCCCGTTTGGTAGAACGCGCCGCTTAGATAGTAGTGCCGGTTGAACACATTGTTGATCAGGCCGAACACCTCGATGTTCTTCGTGATCTGGTATGACGCGTGCAAATTGACGACCGAGTAGGCCGGCACCTTCGGGCTCTGGTTGGTGTAGTCATGGATGATCCACTGGCTGCCCACGAAATTGAGATCGGCGCCGACCTTCCACGCATCTGTCACGTTGTAGTCGACGCCGGCCTTGAAGCGGTGCGCGGGAATGCCTGGGATGTGGTCGCCCGGCATGACGTTGACGAATTGCGCGCCGGCATCGTTGGTCAGGGCATTCGGATTGTTCGGCGAAGACAGTGTGACCGCGCTTCGATAGGTGGCGTCGACAAAGGTGTAGTTGGCGTAGGCGTTCCAGCGATCGATGCGATAGTCGAGCTTGGCCTCGATGCCCTGCCGCAAGGTCTGCCCGGCATTCTGGAAGAAGCCGAAATTGTTGACGCCGAGCGGGCTCGTAACCTGGATGATGTCGTCGTCGGACAGGGTGTGGAACACGCCCAGGCCCCAGCTCAGCATGCCGGTCCTGGCGTCGCGGCCCCAGCTGCCGCGCAGGCCGGCCTCGACGGTGTGCGACACCACCTGCTTGAGCGGCGGGTCGGCCACCAGGAAGGTGTCGATCATGCAGGGATGGTTGGGATCGGAGCAGCCGAGCTCCAGCGGCGTCGGTGCGCGGTTGGCTTCCGAATAGCCGGCATAGGCGGTGAGGTTCGGGGTGATCTTGAAGGTGCCGCCGATCACCGGGTTGAAGCGCTGGAAACGATTGCTGCTGTTGAGTAGGTCGTTGGTTCCGGTCTGGTCCTGCAGGTCGATCTGGGCATAGTTGAACCGTCCACCGGCCGTGACCGAGAACCTGTTCGTCACGTCGAACGTGTCGGTGAGGTAGACGCCGGTGTAGGTGTTGGTGGCGCGCAGATCGACCGGGCTGAGGCCGGCGTCGGGCTGGTTGATGAAGACCCCGGTGCCCGTCACGAACAGATTCTGGTCGACGGTGCCGAGCTCGCTGGTCGCAGTAAACTTGGTGTTGCCATGGTCGACGCTGACGCCCATGACGACGTGGTTGTCGTGCCCGAACAGTCTGGCGGTATTGGTGAACTGGGCCGTGCCGCCGAAACTGTTAGTGGCAGCTCGGTTGCGATCGAGCTCGCCAAGGAAAGCGTTGCCCAGCGTGTTCGGAGTCGCGGGACCGTCCGCAGGACCGAAAACCGGGAGGCCGTCGCCGATGCACAAGGTCGTGGGATCGTCGCACGGCGCAACGTCAGTGCCGTTGCCGTCGACATGGGTCTGCCGGAAGCCGCGGAAATAGGCGTTGCCCTGGAACGACCAGGTGTCCGAGAAATTATGGCTCAGCGTGGCGTTGACGAAAGCGAGCTGCAGCATCGTCGATTGCGGCCAGGTGTAGACGCTCGACCAGCGCTGGTTGAGCATCTCGACCGGCGTTGCGGCGACGTTGCCGAGCAGATTGCTGGCGCCGGTGAAATTGACGTGGAATTCGGTGTCATCGTTGCGCGCGCCGATGTCGACATACATGCGGTTGACGTGCGACGAATTGGCATAGTCGCGCCAGCCGCGGTCATAGGCGGATTCGAACGCGGCATAGGCCGAGATATTGTCCTTCTGGCCGCCGGCCTGCACGCTGCCCTGCACGCGCCCAAAGGAGCCGCCGAACACTTCACCCTCGACGCCCTGATAGGTGAAACCGTTCTTCATCTGGATGCTGAGCGCGCCGCCGATCGCGTTGAGGCCGAACACGGGGTTATTGGGAACCAGCGACACTCGGTCGATGGCCTTTTCCGGGATGAAATCCCAGTTGACCACGTCACCCCAGGATTCGTTGACGCGGACGCCGTTCTGATAGACCGCGATGCCCTGCGGCGTTCCCTGAACCGGCGAGGCGACGAAGCCGCGATAGTCGAGATTGCGCTGGAAGGGATTGCCGGTCTGATCGGTCAGCGTGACGCCGGGCAGCTTGCGGTTCACCGAGTCAAGAAAGTTCGTCGAATAGTTGCGGCTGAAATCCGCCGAGGTCAGCACCTCGGTGTTGGACGGGATCTTGTCGCGATCAAGCAGGCTCGAGTCGCGGTCGGACGGACCAGGGACCCCGGTACCGCCCTCGGGCGCCGCCGCGGTTTGCACCGACGCGGCCCGTGTGCGGGCGGTTCGCGAGGTCCGCACCACCGGCCGGGCGGCAGGCTTGATGCTGCGTGTGCCTGACAGCGGCGAGGGGGCAATCACGGTGACCGGCGGTAGTTCGGTCGGGGCAGGGGTCTGGGCCTGCACCATCGTCAGCGGCGCTGCAGCTCCGATGGCGGTGAGCATGGCCGCAACGCCGCGCGTAATGGCCGAAGAAGACAAAAATCGTGTTGCCGTAAGCAACAACGCACCAGCCATAACGCCCACCCTGTTGTCCCGGTTCGGCTTTTATCCCCGACGAACCTTGGTTTTGAGACTGCGGGAGCGCTGGTGCTTTGGCAAACAAGATGTGTCCCGGAGGTCCGGGATTCTTTTCCATCCGAAATCGGGAAAAATTCCCGATGCCGGTCGACGGGCCCGCCAACCGGCTGCGCGGTGGTGATTCTCGCCGGTTTTGCGAAGACTTATGCCCAAGAGGCAGGCATCCCGCCTCCTGGGCGGCGGCCGCAGGTCAGTCCTTGAACTCGCAGCCGAGCCGCTGCAGGGCCTCATCGACCCAGCGGCGGTCACTGGTGCCGGCGAGGATCTGCTGGATGGCCTTTTCCTCGGTCGCCTTCTTGGCTTCGGTCAGCTTGCAGACGGCCTCGGCGTCGTCATGCGGCACGCAGAGCACGCCGTCGTCGTCGGCCACGATGAGATCGCCGGGCTCGACGATCATGCCGTCGATCGAGATGGCGCAATTGATCTCGCCCGGGCCGTCCTTGTAGGGCCCGCGATGGGCGACGCCGGCGGCAAACACCGGGAACGATCCGGCGCGGATCGCGCCGGCATCGCGGATCGAGCCGTCGATCACGAAGCCCGCGACGCCCTTCTTCTCGGCCAGCGTCGACATGATCTCGCCGATGATGGCGTTGACCAGGACGCCGCCGGCGTCGACCACGATCACGTCGCCCGGCTGGGCGAGATCGATCGCCTTGTGCACCATCAGATTGTCGCCGGGCCGGGTCTTCACGGTCAGCGCCGGGCCGCCGAGCCAGCCGCCCGCATGCATCGGCCGCAGCCGGTTGGTGCCGGTGATCCGCGACATCACGTCGCTGATATTGGCGACCGGCAGCGTGCGGTAGCGCGCGACGAGGTCGGGCGACACTTTCCGCTTCGCCTTGTGAATTACAAATCCTATGGCCATCGGTGTTCTCCGGTGTGTTGTCGGCGCGGTCGGCTAGTGTGCGCGGCGGTCGAGATGGGCGTTGAGGCGCGGATAGACCCGGCGGGCATTGCCTTCGAATATCTTGGCCTTGTCCTCCGCGTTCAGCGGCAGCGCGTCGATGTAGCGGCGGGTGTCGTCGAAGTGATGCCCGGTCTCGGGATCGATGCCGCGGACCGCACCGACCATCTCCGACGCAAACAGGATGTTCTCGACCGGGATCACCCTGGTCAACAGCTCGATGCCGGGGAGATGATAGACGCAGGTGTCGAAGAACACGTTCTTCAACAGATGCTCCGACAGCGGCGGCAGCTTCATGTCCTGGGCGAGGCCGCGGTAGCGGCCCCAGTGATACGGCACCGCGCCGCCGCCATGCGGGATGATGAAGCGCAGGGTCGGGAAGCGCTTGAAGATGTCCGAGGTCAGGAACTGCATGAAGGCGGTGGTGTCGCCGTTGAGGTAATGCGCGCCGGTGCCGTGGAAGCAGGGATTGCAGGACGAAGAGACATGGACCATCGCCGGCACGTCGAGCTCGACCATCTTCTCATACAGAGGATACCACCATTCATCGGTCAGCGGCGGATCGCACCAATAGCCGCCGGCGGGATCGGGATTGAGGTTGCAGCCGACGAAGCCGAGCTGCGTCACGCAGCGCTCGAGCTCCTCGATGCAGTTTTTGGGCTGCACGCCCGGGCTCTGCGGCAGCTGGCAGACGGGAACGAAATTCTGCGGGAACAGCGTGCAGACCCGGTGCACGAGGTCGTTGCAGATCGTGGTCCACTCCCGGCTGGTCGCTTCCTTGCCGACATGGTGTGCCATGCCGGCGGCGCGCGGCGAGAAGATGGTGACGTCGGTGCCCCGCTCCTTCTGCAGGCGAAGCTGCGCGCCCTCGACGCTGGTGCGGATCTCGTCGTCGGTGATGCCGAGATTGGTGGTGAGCGGCCGGCGCGATCTGTCGGCGAGGCCGGCGAGCTGCTTGTCGCGGAAGATCTGCAGCTTGGCCGGCTCGGTGGTGTAATGGCCGTGACAGTCGATGATCATGGTTGCGTCCTTGTTGTTCCCCTTGGCAGGGTTGTCAGTGTGCGACGGATGACGGAATCGCGCCCGTCAATTCCGTCTCGCGCGGTTTGACCCGCATGGTGGCGGCGATGGCGGAGGCGACGAACAGGAAGCCGGCGATGCCGACGAGCGCCCAGGAGAAGCTTCCGGTGGAGTCCTTGATCAGGCCGATGCACCACGGGCCGATCAGGCCGCCGAACTGCGCCAGCGTGTTGACCATGGCGATCGCGGCGGCGCCGGCCGCGCCGGTCAGCAGCGAGGCGTTGATGCTCCAGAACAAGGGATTTCCGGCATTCAGGCTGAAGCCGACGATGCAGAGGAACACGAAGGCCAGCACCGGGCTTGCGACATAGGCGCTGCCGAGCATGGCGACGGCGGCGAGCAGATAGACGGCCGCAAGATGAAACTTGCGGTCGCCGGTCTTGTCCGAACTTCGGCTCACCACGATGGTGCCGACGACACCGAGCAGCGGCGGGATCGCCGACAGGAAGCCGACCTCGATGTTGCTGAGATTGCCCATGCCCTTGATGATCTGCGGCAGCCACAACAGCAGGCCATAGATGCCGACCAGCGCGCAGCCGAACAACGCCGCCAGCAGCCAGACCCTGATATCGAGCACGCATTCGATCAACCTGTGCTGCCCCTGCTGTTCGATCTCGGCCCGCTCAGTGGCAAGCTCGCCTTCCAGCCAGGCGGCCTGCTCTTTGGTGAGCCAGTTCGCCTTGGCCGGGCGGTCGGTCAAATAATAGAGCGTGAACAGGCCGAGCAGAATGGTCGGCACGCCCTCGGCGATGAACATCCATTGCCAGCCATGCAGGCCGGACGCGCCGTCGAGGAAGGTCATGATGCTGGTCGAGATCGGCCCGCCGAGCACGGCCGAGAACGAGCCGGCGATGATGTAGCCGGCCACCGCGCGGGCGCGGTAGCGCGCGGGGAACCAGTAGGTCAGATAAAGTACCACGCCGGGCATGAAGCCGGCTTCCGCGACGCCAAGGCCGAACCGCATCACATAGAGGCTGAGCGGATTCCAGACAAAGGCGGTCAGCGTGGCGACGAGGCCCCAGGTGATCAGGATGCGCGCGAGCCAGATCCGGGCGCCGAGCCAGTGCAGCATCAGATTGCTCGGCACTTCGAGCACCATGTAGCCGAGGAAGAAGATGCTGGCGGCAAAGCCGAAGATCGCAGGGCTGAGGCCAAGGTCCTTGTTCATCGTCAGCCCGGCGTAGCCGAGATTGATGCGGTCGAGATAGTTGAAGAACATCATGACGAAGAGGATCGGGATCAGCCGCCAATAGACCCGGCGGATGGTTTGCTGTTCGAGTTCGCTGACGGACGCCTGGCCCATTGGAATCCTCCCTTGCTTTCTTGTTATCGCGCCTGTGATCCGAGCCGGGCGGAGCGCCTGTTATTCGCGGCGATTTCGCATGGCTGACCGGCTGCGCGTGTTGCCCCTTGGAGCATCCGCGTTTTGGCGCCAAGATCGGGAAACGGACCTGGGAGGTCAAATACCGCTTTGACCCGTCACTTATAGGGAAACGGAATAAGCGATGGATTACAGGCAGCTTCGCTACTTCATCGCGGTCGCCGAAGAGCTCAGCTTTAGCCGCGCCGCCAAGCGGCTGCATGTCAGCCAGCCGCCGCTGAGCACGCAGATCAAGGCGATGGAGGAGGAGCTCGGCACCCAGCTGTTGTCGCGGACGCGGCGTGCGGTCGAGCTCACCCAGGCCGGCCAATTGCTGCTGGAGCACGCACGGCGTGCCGTCAGCGAGCTCGATCTGGCGTCGGAGACCGTGCGCCGCGCCGCGCGCGGGGAGGCCGGCGCCGTTCGTGTCGGCTTTACCGACTCGGTTCCGATGCTCGAGATGTTCGCCGTACTGTTCCGCAGCTTCCGCGGCAGCTATCCGCGGGTGAAGATCGAGCTCAGGCACATGTCGACGGCAAAACAGTTGCAGGCGCTGGCCGACGCCGAGCTCGACGTCGCGATCATGCGGCCGCCGCTGGATTTCCGGCCGGCGGCCGATCTGCAGGTTCATGTCGTCTGGCGCGACCGGCTGATGGTGTTCCTGCCGATCGATCATCCGCTTGCCGCCGCACCCGGCAAGCTCAGCGTTGCCGACCTTGCCGAGCACGAATTCGTCGGCATGGCGGAGAGCGGTTGCGGCGTCGGTGACCAGGCGGCGATGCTGTGCCGGCGCGCCGGCTTCGCGCCGCGGATCGCGCAGGAAGCGCATGAACTGCGCACGGTGCTTAGCCTTGTTGCGGCCGGGATCGGACTGTCGATTCTGCCGTCATGCTACCAGCAGGCCGGTGTCATGAACGTTGTCGCGAAAGCGCTGGACACGCCGGATGCGGAGAGCCGCATGCTGGTGGCGATGCGCTCGAACGCCTCGCTGCTGCCGCGCCGGTTCGTCGAATGCGCGCTGCAGGCGGCGTCGCGAAGTGCACCGCCGCTGGTCCCCGAGGTCGCTGCGGCGATCCGCTGATCGAGCTGCGCCGAAGGCGAACGCGCGCCCTTGAGATGGCGACCTGCCGTGCGTGGCACGCGACGGTCCGCGCTCCCATACTTTCGTCGGCCGTAGTCTCCCGGAATGCAGTCTGGCGTCACTCTTGCATACTTCAATGCCAGGTGCTGGGGCGCCGATTCGTCGTGTTTCGCCCGCGACGGCAATGTCGCCGGCGAACAGTAAGTGATGCGCGCCCGCAGCTGGATCAGATCTGCGGAGACCACAACATGCACGCCATCACGCGTGCGGCACTGCTGCTGGGGGCGATGTGGCTGACATCGCCGACCCTGGCGCGCGACGACGGCCGCTACGCCAATTCACCTCTGAAACCCTGGTTTGAAAGTCTGCACAGCGGCTACGGACAATGCTGTTCCGACGCCGACGGATCGGTGGTCGCCGATCCGGACTGGGAGTCGGATCACGGCCATTATCGCGTGCACATCGACGACGAATGGGTCGTGGTGCCGAACGAGGCCTTGATCACCGAGCCGAACAAGATCGGCCGAACCATGGTGTGGAAGCACTATATCGACGGCCACCCGCGCGTGCGCTGCTTCATGCCGGGCAGCATGACCTGAGGCGCTGTCTTACGCGGGCGTATGGCGTGTGAGGAAGCGCGTCACCACGCCGCCGAGCGTGGCGTGGTCGAGAGGTGCGGTGAGCGACGCCTTGGCGGTTTCGACCACGGCATCGGGCGCGAGGCCGCGGCGCAGATCGCACAGCGCGTCGGCGTAATCGACGGTGAATTCCGGATGCGGCTGCACCGACAGCGTGGTGCCGTTGGCATAGAGCAGCCCGGCATGCGGGGTGAATTCGGACGCCATGATGGTGCGTGCGGAAGCGGGCGGGGTGATCACCTGGTCCTGATGCGAGGCGGCCGCCGCGATCGTCTCGCCGTCGATCAGCCCGTTGTCCGGTGCCAGCCGATAGACGTGACGGCCGATGCCCCAGCCTTTCTCCGATTTGCACACGGTGCCGCCGAGCGCCTGCGCGATCAGCTGGTGGCCGAAGCAGACGCCGACCATCAGAACGCGTTTGTCATGGGCCGTGCGCACGAAGGCTTCGAGCGGCGCGATCCAGGCGACATCGTCATAGACACCGGCCGCCGATCCCGTGATCAGGATCGCATCCAGTGTGGCCGGATCCGGAAGTGCCTCGCCGTTGGCGACGCCGACGACGTCGCAGGCGACCGACGGATCGGCCGTGGCCACCATCCGCTGGAACATCTGCGGATAGCTGCCGTGGCGCTCGCGGAACTGCGGACTGACGAGCCCGGTTTCGATGATGGTGATGCGGGGCATGGAACGCGCTGACGGATGGGCGGGGATGCCTCAGCGTTTACTCCGGAAGCGCTGACGGCCGCAAGCTGTGCGGCGCGGCCGCCGGTCAATTCCGCGACGGCGCCATCGCGTCGATCGTTGCGGTGTGCTGCGCCGCCGGCGTCGTGCTGAAGATCGCCGGTATCGGGCTTTCGATCGTCGGCGTCGTCGCGACGATCGCAGGCTCGGTGCGGTAACGCGGCAGCTGATCCTCGAGCGAGTAGCCGACGCAGAGCGCGAGGCTCGACCAGACCGCCATGCTGAAATACAGCGACATCCAGGCGATCTCCTCGCGCCACTCGGCGATGTCGTGGGTCACGACCCAGCGTCGGCTGACGTCGCGCAGGCCATCGAGCGGATGCAGCAGCGTGCCGCCGGCGGCGAGATTGGCGCGCCAGCGGTTCAGATACATCGGGACGTCGACGGTCATCAGGAAGGCGAGGAAGGCGGCGATGCCGACGATCGCGACGATGAAGGCCCAGCGCACCGGGCCCTGAAACTCGGGCAGCAGCCGGCACAGCGCGATCCCGACCAGGAAGAACACCACGGCCCAGATCGAGTTCTCGATCGCGTTGCAGAGATAATGGGTGGTCAGCACCGCATACCAGGAGAAGCATTCCGCAATCACGATCAGCGGCACGATGATCCAGGCGATGTTGATGGTGGTCTCGGCGCCGGTCATGGTGCCGAGCTGATACAGGATGATCGCCCATTGCGCGGCGAAGCAGACCTCGGCGACGGTCGCGACGGTGCGGCCGACCACGACGCTCGACAGCCAGGTGTCAAACAGGCAGATGCGCTGCACGTCGGCGCGCGGCAGCACCGAGCGGAAGGCGCAGCCGAACACATAGGCCGCGCAGAGCAGTAGCATCAGGCCGATGCCGGACGTATTGCTGAGGCTGCCGTTCGACTGCTCGTGGAACTGTCGGTACAGCGCGAACCAGATCGCGATGTTGGCGGCACTGACGAGGCTCAGGAAGCCCCACCACCGGACCACCGGATTCGACCAAGCCAGCGAAACCGGCCGCGCCCGCCACTCCATGCTCATTCACCGCTCCGCGTGTAACCGAACTGATATTGAATTGTAGCAATTCTGTCATAGAAGGCGGCGAATCACGACTAAAAAATACGTGTGGCACGGGGCCCTGGCGGCTCCGATTGTGACAGCGTTTGTGACAGCGGGCGCGGTTTGTGACAGCGAGCGCGTGGTTGCGCGGCCCACGAAACCTCCCCTCCTCATTCCGGGATGCGCCGAAGGCGCAGGCCCGGAATCCATCGGGCCGCCGTGTCGTGGTTGAATGGATTCCGGGCTCGCGCTTCGCGCGCCCCGGAATGACGATGGAGGGAGTCCAGCCTTCGCGATTGTGATCGAAGTTGGCGGCCGCCCCCGTAGGCAGGCATCGCGCGATCATCTATTGAACGGCCTTCCTTTTTCGGGCCGAACCCGCACGGGCGGCTTCAAGCCAAGGCGCCTTGTGACGACGGATATGACGGCCAGCTACGATCCGCTGTTGCGCAGGATTCACTGGGCGACGGCGGTGCTGTTCATCGCGGCCATGCTGATCGGGCTTTATTGCGGACTGCAGCCGGCAGGGACGTCGCCGCGGCGCGAACTGCTCGAGGTGCACAAGTCACTCGGCGTCACCCTGTTCTTCCTGGCGATCCTGCGGCTGATGGTGCGCGCCGTGACCACGGCGCCGCCGGCGCCGGGCTCGTTCTCTCCGCTGGTCAGGATCGCGGCACGGCTCAATCACTGGGCGCTCTACGCCATCCTCTTCGTGATGCCGGTGACCGGATACATGTTCTCGTCGGCCGGCGGGTATTCGCTGCGCTATTTCTGGACCTTCAGCTGGCCGCGCCTGTTCGCCGACAACAAGGCGGTCGCGGAGGCCGGCGAGCTCGCGCATGGCCTGCTTGCCTACTTCGTTTATGCGGTGGTCGCGCTGCATATCGCGGCGACGCTCTGGCATGTCGTCGTCAAGAAGGACGAGACGCTGGCACGGATGTGGCCGCGCGCGAGCCGCAATCAGTTCTGACGCGGCGGTCGGCCTTCAGCCGCGCAGCGCGGTTTCCGGAATGGTGCGGCGAACGACCTCGCGCATCGCGAAGCTGGAATGGATGCGGGCGACGCCCGGCATCCGCGACAAATGCTGCTTGTGGATGCGCTCGAAGTCGGCGATGTCGCGGGCAATGACCTGCAAATGATAATCGTCGCTGCCCGACATCAGATGGCAGGACACGACATCGGGGCAGCGTGCGATCGCGGCCTCGAAGGCTGCGAGATAATCCTCGCTCTGCTTCTCCAGCGTGATGGTGACGACGACGGTTGTCACGAGGCCAAGCGCAGTCGGTTCGAGGTCGACGCGGTAGCCGCGGATCACGCCGATCTCCTCGAGATGGCGGATGCGCCGCGCGCAGGCGGTCGGCGACAGCCCGACCTTCTCGGCAAGCTCGATCTGGCTCGCGCGAGCGTCGGCGACCAGCTCGGCGAGGATTCTGAGATCGATACGATCGAGACCGTCCACGCAGTTTTCCTTCGATGGCTGAGCTGGAAACGAAGGATATGAGCGTATCTGCATGTGCACAAGCTGGAATTCGCTGAGAAACGCCATGTGACGAGGAATAGCCTTGAGGTTAACGGAAACGAATCCTTCAAGGAGCGGACCATGCGCATCGGCGTGCCCAAGGAAATCAAGGTCGAGGAATATCGGGTCGGGCTGACGCCTGCCTCGGTGCGGGAATATGTGGCACATGGCCACGAGGTGGTGGTCCAGCGCGGCGCCGGTGACGGCATCGGTGCTGGCGATGACGTCTACACCCAGGCCGGCGCACGGATTGCCGACACCGCCGAAGAGGTGTTCTCGGTCGCCGAGATGATCGTGAAGGTGAAGGAGCCACAGCCGTCCGAATGGATCCGGCTGCGCGAGGGCCAGATCCTGTTCACCTATCTGCATCTCGCGCCCGACGTGCCGCAGACCGCGGGGCTGATCGCCTCCGGCTGCACGGCGGTCGCCTATGAAACCGTGACCGATGCGCATGGCGGGCTGCCGTTGCTCGCGCCGATGAGCGAAGTCGCAGGCCGGCTGGCGATCGAGGCCGCGGGCGCTGCGCTGCGCAAATCCGCCGATGGCATGGGCAAGCTGCTCGGCGGTGTGCCGGGCGTTCCGCCGGCGCGCGTTGCGATCATCGGCGGCGGCGTGGTCGGCACCCACGCGGCGCGGATGGCGGCAGGCCTTGGCAGCGACGTCACCATCCTTGACCGTTCATTGCCGCGGCTCCGCGCGCTCGACGACCTCTTCCTCGGGCGCGTCCGCACCCGCTACGCCACGCTGGAAGCGATCGAGCAGGAGGTTTTCGCGGCTGACGTTGTGATCGGCGCGGTGCTGGTGCCCGGCGCCAGCGCGCCGAAACTTGTCTCGCGCGCGCAGCTTGCCGGCATGAAACGCCGTGCGGTGCTGGTCGACGTCGCGATCGACCAGGGCGGCTGCTTCGAGACTTCGAAGGCGACCACGCACCAGGCGCCGACCTATCTGGTCGACGACATCGTGCATTATTGCGTCGCCAACATGCCGGGCGCGGTGCCGGTCACCTCGAGCCACGCGCTCAACCACGCCACCTTGCCGTTCGGCCTGGCTTTGGCGTCGAAGGGACTGCGCGCGCTGGTCGAGGATCCGCATCTGCGCGCCGGCCTCAACGTCCATCGCGGCCGCATCACCAACCGCGCGGTGGCCGAGAGCCAGCATCTGTCGGCCGTGATGCCGGAGGAAGCGCTGGCGTCGTAGGAATTTCGACGCGCATTTGTAGCCCGGATGCAGCGAAGCGAAATCCGGGGCCGATCTCTCCGCGGAGGGACTGCCCCCGGATTGCGCTTCGCTGCATCCGGGCTACGGCGCCACATCTGTCAGTTCTTTCAGCCGGCTCTGCATAACTTCAATGACGTGCGCGCGCTTTGCCGCGATTCGTTCGATTGGTCCGCCGATGCCGATCGCGAGCGGCGCGCGTCGCTTTGGCAGGGGAACGAGCATGCCGATTGTGTTTGCGCCCGGCGTCGTGCGGCCGCTCGACTCGGAAAAGCCGCGGCGGCGGATGCGCTCGACCTCTTCGAGAAAGGCCGCTTCGCGAACGCGCGCCGACTGACTCGGCTCCTCAGCGTTGTTGCGACGGATGATACCGCGAATTTTGGTGTTTGGCATTTGGCTCAGCAGCACGTGTCCGAGCGCGGTGCGAACCATCGGTCGTATTTGACCGGCATTTGCAATGAACTGAAGCTGATTGCCGCCGGGGACAACGTGTAGATATCGCATCCCGGCGGCGCCGGCCTGTTGTCCAAGCATGACGGTCTCGCCGCCCGTTGCGGTCCAGAGTTCCTCCATCAGATCGGTGAGCTTTCGATCACGGAACGGAGAACGGCGGATCCAATCACCAAGCAGATTGACCCGGTAGCTGGGGATGAAGCGCCGGGTCTGTCGGTCGTATTCAAGGTAGTTCAATTCAACGAGGCTGCGAAGCAACACGGACGTGCTCGATTGGGGCATCTCCAGCGCGGAAGCTATTTCAGTCACGGAAGCAGCCCGCTTTGTTTCCCGAAAGAACTCCAGAACCGCAAACGACCGCATGGCCGATTTGACGATGGCCGTCTTGTTCGCGTTCGGCATGGCTGTCTCCGCGGCGGGTCAATGACCGCGCCTCCATCACATATGTGATGTTAGGGCAAAACCGCTTCACTTGACGACAACTTTGGCACAGATTGGCGTCAATAAGATCAAGCCGCATGGAAACGCAGAGAGCGGGGGAAGGCGGATGCCCGGACGAAGTTTGCTTGAGAAGATCTGGGACCAGCATGTCATTGCCCGCCTCAGCGAGGACACGGACCTCCTGCATATCGACCGCCATCTGCTGCACGATCTCGGCGGCTCGCGCGGCCTGCTCGATCTCAAGAGCCGTGGCCTCAAGGTTCACAATCCCGAACTGACGTTTGCGACGCCGGACCACGCGCTCTCCACGGCGCCCGGCCGCGCCGGAACCAGCAAGATCGGCATGGAATTGCTGGCCGCGCTGCGGACCGAGACGGCGGCGAGCGGCATCACGCTGTTCGATGTCGACCAGCCCGGCCAGGGCATCGTCCACGTCATCGGGCCGGAACTCGGCTTGAGCCTGCCGGGCGCGACGATCGTCTGCGGCGACAGCCACACCTGCACCCATGGCGGCCTCGGCGCGCTCGCTTTCGGCATCGGATCGAGCGAGCTCACCCATGTGCTGGCGACGCAGGCGCTGATCCAGCGCCGGCCGAAGACGATGCGCGCGCGCTTCGAGGGCAAGCTGCCGCTCGGCGTCACTGCCAAGGACATGATCCTCGCGCTGATCGGCCATATCGGCGCCGCCGGCGGCACCGGCTACGCGGTCGAATATGCCGGCAGTGCGATCCGTGCGCTGCCGATCGAAGGCCGGCTGACGATCTGCAACCTCTCGATCGAGCTCGGCGCCAAGATGGGCATGGTGGCGCCCGACGAGACAACATTCGAATTCCTGCGCGGCCGTCCCTATGCGCCGCAGGGCGAGATGTGGGATCTCGCGGTCAAGGCATGGCGCGAATTGCCGAGCGATCCCGATGCGGTGTTCGACCGCGAGGTCGTGATCGATGTCGAAAAGATCATCCCGCAGGTGACCTGGGGCATCAGCCCCGAGCATGTCGTCGGCGTCGATGGCCTCATTCCCGATCCGAAGTCGGTCGACGATCCCTTGCGGCGCGCCGCGATCGAGACCGCGCTCGAGTATATGGGCCTGCAGGGCGGCGCGCCGATCGCCGGCACGCCGGTCGACTGGGTGTTCATCGGCTCCTGCACCAACAGCCGGCTGAGCGATCTGCGCGCCGCGGCCGAGGTCGCGCGCGGCCGCAAGGTCGCCGCCGGCGTCCGCGCCTGGGTGGTGCCGGGCTCGGAAAATGTCAAGCGCGAGGCGGTCGCCGAAGGGCTCGACAAGATCTTCATCGACGCCGGCTTCGAGTGGCGCGAGCCGGGCTGCTCGATGTGCCTTGCCGCCAACGGCGAGGTGGTGGCGCCCGGACAGCGCTCGGTCTCGACCTCGAACCGCAATTTCGTCGGCCGGCAGGGGCCGCGGGCACGGACGCATCTGGCGAGCCCCGCGAGTGCGGCGGCCTCGGCCATTGCCGGCGCGATTGCCGATGTCAGGATGATGGGGCGCCAGTGATGCCGAAACCGTTCGACAAGCTCACCGCGACCGCTGCGCCGATCATGCGCGCCAATATCGATACCGACGTGATCATCCGGATCGAGCGCCTGGTCGGCAATTCGATCCGCGGCACGCTCGGCAAATGGGCGTTCGGCTCGCTGCGCTATCTGGCCGACGGCTCGGAGAATCCGGATTTCATCCTCAACCGCGAGCCGTATCGCGATGCTGAGATTTTGGTGACCGGACCGAACTTCGGCTGCGGCTCGTCGCGCGAGGGCGCGGTGTGGTCGCTGCAGGAGCGCGGCATCCGCGCCGTCATCGGCTCCGGCTTCGGCGACATCTTCTTCGCCAACTGCTTCCAGAACGGCATCCTGCCTGTCGTCGTCGACAAGGCCGTGGTGGATCAGCTTGCCGCCGACATCGAGGCGACGCAGGGCGCGGGCAAGGTCGCGATCGACCTCGAGGCCCAGACCATCGTCTCGCCGTCGGGCACGCGGCATTCGTTCGAGATCGATCCGCGGCGGCGCGAAGGGCTGCTGAAGGGCCTCGACGAGGTGGCGCTGACGTTGCAGCGCGACGACGAGATCCACGCCTTCCAGGCTGCCGACCGCACGGCGCGACCCTGGATTCATTTTCAGAGCACAACCGCTTCAAGGACACCCGTTTCAAGGACATCTGCATGAGCACGCAATCCAACATGGTCAAGGTCGCCGTCGTCGGCGGCGAGGGCATCGGCCCTGAAGTCACCGCGCAGTCGCGCCGCGTGCTCGAGTGGTTCGCGGCCAAACGGAACGTGCCGATGACCTTGCGCGAGGCGCAATACGGCCTGATCCCGTATCTGGCGACCGGCAAGGTGCTGCCGGAGGATACCGCGGAGGCGATGGACGAGGCCGACGCCATCCTGTGGGGCGCGACCGGCGGGCCGGAAACGACCGAAGTGCCGGCCGCGGCGCGCAAGGCCGGCAGCCTCTTGGGCCTGCGCAGCAAATACGATCTCTACGCCAATTTGAGGCCGATCGTGGCGAGCCCGGCGCTGTCGGCATCGGCGCCGCTCAAGCCCGAGGTGCTCGACGGCGTCGACTTCGTCATCATCCGCGAGTTGACCAGCGGCATCTATTTCGGGGAGCCGCGCGGCATCGAGACCTTACCGGATGGCCAGCGCCGCGGCTTCAACACCGAGCAGTACACGACGAACCAGATCCGCCGCGTGGCGCGCTCGGCGTTCGAGCTGGCGCGGACCCGGCGCAACAAGGTCTGCTCGGTCGACAAGGCCAACGTGCTGGAGACCAGCGTGGTCTGGCGCGAGGAGGTGATCAGGCTGCACAAGGAGGAGTTCTCCGACGTCGAGCTGACCCATCTCTATGTCGACAACGCCGCGATGCAGATCGTGCGCGAGCCGCGGCAATTCGACGTGATGGTGACGGGCAACATCTTCGGCGACATCCTGTCCGACTGTGCGGCGATGGCCTCGGGCTCGCTCGGCATGCTGCCGTCGGCCTCGCTCGGCCCGGTCGATCGCTTCGGCCGGCGCAAGGCGCTGTATGAGCCGGTGCATGGCAGCGCGCCCGATATCGCGGGCAAGGGCATCGCCAATCCGCTCGGCTCGATCCTCAGCGTCGCGATGCTGCTGCGCCTGACGCTGAATCGCCCTGAGGATGCCGACCTGCTGGAGCAGGCGGTGCACGCCGCGCTCGCGTCCGGCGCGCGCACCGCCGATATCGCCGAGGCCGGGGCGAAGAAGCTGTCGACCGCCCAGATGGGCGACGCGGTACTCAGCGCGCTCGACAAGATCTCAGCGAAGGAGCACGCGTGATGGCGCGCCTCACCACGCCCCACCCTTCAAGGCGATCGGCACTGACGGTGATCGCCGCGGGCGGTGCGGCGCTGGCGACCGGGCGTGGATGGGCGCAGGCGGCCACTGGCCGCGCGATCTATCCGGTCGCGGTGCCGGTCTATCAGACGCAATTTGTTGCGGACCGCATCGGCTACTTCAAGGAAGCCGGGCTCGACTGCAAGCTGGTGCAGGGCGGCAGCGGCGTGAAGACCCGCGAGATCATCGCCTCGTCGCAGGGCGACATCGGGATCGGCGACGTCACCCATCCGATGCAGCTGACCAATCACGGCCGCGCCGCGCGCGTGCTGCTGCCGGTCGACACACGGTCGAACTCGGTGATGTTCATCCTGCGCAAGGATCTGAAGGACCAGGGCATCAACACGCTGGAGGCCTTCACGCAATGGAAGCGGCCCGACGGCCGCAAGCCGATTGTCTCGGTCTCCTCGCTCGGCGGCACCAACCATGTCTGGGCATCCTACTACATGGAAACCATGGGGCTCGACGACAAGGTGACCTGGATCGGCACCGGCAATGTCGACACCATGCTGGGATCGCTGAAGTCGAAGCAGGTCGACATCCTCGTCAGCTCGCTGTCGCTACTGAACGAGGCGCAGCAGCAGGGCTGGGGCGAATTGCTGTTCGACGGCACCGACGAGGCGATCTGGAACAAGCATATCGGCGGCAAGGTACCGGTAACAGCGCATTTCACGCTGCAGGCCACCATCGACAAGGATCCGGCCAAGATGCAGGCCTATGTCACCGCGCTATGGCGCGCATCGCAATGGATCAAGACGCACAAGGCGGCCGAGGTCTATGATGCCATCGAGCCCTATGTCGGCAGCACCTCGCGCGATGCCAATCTGCTGGAGATATCAGCGATCCAGAAGGTCGCGGACTATGAGGGTATTGTCGACGCGGCGAGCTTCGCGCGCGGCGAAAAGGTCTGGTTCCGCGAGATGACCGGCATCAAGCCGCTCAAGATCGCCGACGTGGTCAACTCCAACCTCATCGACGCGGCGCGAAAGGCCTATCCGGGTTGAGCGCGCTCGAGACGAGCGCAACCTTGTCGCCGCGCGCCTCGGCCGACCGTCGCGTCGAGGCCAAGGGCCTGAGCAAGTCGTTCCAGCTTGCGAAGACCACGATCGAGGCGGTGCGCGATGTCTCTTTCGACGTCCGCCGCGGCGAGTTCGTCGCGCTGCTTGGGCCGTCGGGCTCCGGCAAGAGCACGGTGCTCAACATGATCGCCTCGCTGATCCGCCCCACCGGCGGCGAGATCCTGATCGACGGCAAGCGCGTCATTCCCGGCAAGGCGACGCCGAATGTCGGCTACGTCTTCCAGCGCGACACGCTGTTTCCCTGGCGGACCGTCGGCGACAACATCGGCTATGGGCTGGAACTATCAGGCGTACCGGCTCAGGAGCGGAAAGAGCGCATCGCGCAATGTGTCACGCAGGCAGGCTTGAAGGGATTCGAGAGCGCCTATCCGTCGGCGCTGTCGGGCGGCATGCGGCAGCGCGCGGCGCTGATGCGGACGTTGATCGTCGAGCCGCAGATCCTGCTGATGGACGAGCCGTTCGGCGCGCTCGACACTCACACCAAGATCGACATGCACGAGGTGCTGCTTCGGATCTGGGAGCGCGAGCAGCAGACCGTGCTGTTCGTGACCCACGATCTCGGCGAGGCGCTGACCTTGGCCGATCGCATCATCCTGTTCTCGGCGCGGCCGGGCCGCATCAAGGACATGTTCGCAGTCGACTTCGCGCGCCCGCGTGATGCGGTGAAGGTGCGTGAGACTCCGCGCTATGCCGAGCTGTTCCAGCACATCTGGCACTCGCTCGGTGAGGAATTCGTCAAGGGCCGCAGCGCATGAGGCGATACGGCATGCTCAGCACGATCGGCTGGCAGGTCCTGATCTGCGCCATCGTGCTGTCGGTCTGGCAATGGGGCTACGATCTTCGCACCAGGCTGCCGTGGCTGGTGCCCGACCTGCTCGATCCATACTTCATCTCGAAGCCGTCGATGATCTTCGACAACTTCTTGATCCAGAGCTGCCTGACGACCAAGCTCGGCGCGTTCAACGGCTGGTTCAACGGCGAGTTCGCAAAGTGCCTGGCGCGCAACGAGAACAATCTCTGGGCCGCGACGGCGATCACGCTGAAGAACACCTTCTTCGGCTTCGTCACCGGCGTGGTCAGCGGCTTCGTCGCCGGGCTGATCCTCGGGCGCTCCGACCGTCTCAGCGCGATCTTCCAGCCGTTCATTACGGCTGTGAATTCGATCCCGCGGATCGCGCTGGCGCCGATCATCGTGCTGGCGTTCGGGATCGGCGACATGTCGAAGATCGTCACCTCCTGGATCGTCGTGGTGTTCCTGGTGTTCTTCAACACTTTCGAGGGCGCGCGTTCGATCGACGAGGGCTTCACCAACGCGGCGCGGCTGCTTGGCGCCAGCGAGTGGCAGATCACCCGCACCGTGGTGATCCCCTCGACCATGGCCTGGGTGTTCGCTTCCCTGACGCCGGCGATCTCCTTCGCGCTGATCGGCGTGATCGTCGGCGAGTTCATCGGCGCCGAGCGTGGCATCGGCCGGCTCATCATCGAGTCCGAGGCGCGCGGCGAGGCCTCGGGCATGATGGTCGCGGTCGTGGTCTTGATGCTGGTCGGTGTCGTGCTGTCCGCGATCATCTGGCGGCTGCAGGCCTATCTTCTGCGCTGGCAGCGGCAGCGCAGCGCCGAGTAGGAAGCGGCCCGCGGCGACATCTCATTTGTCGCGCGCGGGCCATTTCCAGACATGGGATTTCCAGACCTTGGATTTCCAGACCTGGGCTGGCTCAAATTCGGGCTGCGGTTTCCGACGGAGCTGCGGCTGCGGTTTCCGACGACGAGGTTTCGCCGTCGAGCCAATCCTGCTCCTTGGCCAGCGCGCGCCAGGCCGCCTCCATGCGCTTGAAGCGATTGTAGGTCGGCTCGTCGTCGGCGCGCTCGGCAAGCTGCGCGCAATTCTCCGCATTGTCGAGGAAGTGCTGCGATTGTTTCATGGAACGTCCTCCTGTTGATGGGGACGTGGGCCATCAAATCAGGCTATTCAACGCGTGGAACATTAGCATTTCGCCACACAGGTGAATGCCTGTTCAGCGAGGTTCCCTGCGCGATGTTCCGCATTCGCGCGGGAGCCTCTGCAGCAGGTGCGACATAGGAACGGTTTGTCGCACCCGACGTTCCTCCTCCACATTGCCACTCGAGGAGGAGAGACGTCATGAGAAAGTATCTGTTTGCCGCTGCCATGGTGACCGCGATCGCTTCGCCCGCATTCGCCGATGAAATCGGTGTTCGTGCCGGTCCCGTCGGCGCCGGCGTCACGGTCGGCGAGTCGCATGAATATCGCGACCGGGATCGTGACCGCACCACGGTGATCAGGGAGCGTGAGCCGCGCAGTGATCGGACCACGGTGATCAAGAAGCAGGACGAGTTCGGCAATCGCAGCAAGACCGTCATTCATCACGACGACGATTGATCCTGACCAAGGCCACGAGATCGTCCGCCGCTGACCTCGTCACGGCGGACTTTCCATATGCAGGTTGGCCTGCGCTGCTGCTAGGTGACCGGCGCCGGGTTGAACAGCGTCAGATCGTTATGAATGCCCCAGCGGTCCGACCACGGCTTGGTCCGGCCGCTCGCGACGTCGAGGATCAGGCGGAACAGGTCCCAGCCGGTCTCCTCGATCGTCTTCTCGCCGGTCGCAATGCAGCCGGCGTCGAAATCGATCAGGTCCTTCCAGCGCCGCGCCAGCTCGCTGCGGGTCGCGACCTTGATGACGGGGGCTGCGGCAAGGCCATAGGGCGTGCCGCGGCCTGTCGTGAACACCTGCAAAGTCATGCCGGAGGCGAGCTGCAACGTGCCGCAGATGAAGTCGCTGGCCGGCGTCGCGGCGAACAGCATGCCCTTCTGCCGCGCCTTCTCGCCCGGCGACAGCACGCCCGCGATCGGGCCGGAGCCGGATTTCACGATCGAGCCCAGGGATTTCTCGACGATGTTGGCGAGCCCGCCCTTCTTGTTGCCCGGCGTCGTGTTGGCGCTGCGGTCGGCGCCGCCGCGGGCCAGATAGGCGTCATACCAGGCCATCTCGCGGATCAGCGCGCGGCCGACATCCTCGTTGACGGCGCGGCGGGTCAGCAGCTGGATCGCGTCGCGCACCTCGGTCACTTCCGAGAACATCACGGTCGCGCCAGCCCGCACCAAGAGGTCCGCGGCGAACCCGACCGCAGGATTTGCGGTGACGCCGGAGAACGCATCGCTGCCGCCGCATTGCAGGCCGATCACGAGATCGGCGGCCGGGCAGGTCTCGCGCGTGCGGGCGTTGAGCACCTTCAGCCGCGCCTCGGCCTGGGTCATGATGGCGTCGATGATGGCGCCGAAGCCGTCAAAGGCTTCGTCCTGCATCCGCACGATGGCGTCGCTGACGCCTTCCGGCACCAGCCGCTCCGGCGCGAGCTTCTCGCAGCCGAGGCCAATGACCAGGATCTCGCCGCCGAAATTCGGATTGAGCGCGAGGTTCTGCAGGGTGCGGATCGGCACAACGGCGTCGGGCGCCGTGATGGCGACGCCGCAGCCATAGGCATGCGTCAGCGGCACGACGTCGTCGACATTGGGATACTTCGGCAAGAGCTCGGCGCGGATGCGCTTGACTGCGTATTCCATCGTGCCCTTGACGCATTGCACGGAGGAGGAGATGCCGAGGATGTTCTTGGTGCCGACCGAGCCGTCGGGATTGCGAAAGCCTTCGAAGGTAAAACCTTCGAGCGGCGGCAGCACCGGCGGCACCGCGGTTGCGATCTCGAGCTGATCGAGCGGCGGCGCGTCGGGCATCCGGATGCGGGCCTCGTCGACCCATTCGCCGGCCAGGATCGGCGACAGCGCATGGCCGATCACCTCGCCATAGCGGATGATCGGCACGCCCTCGGCGATGTCTTCCAGCGCGGTCTTGTGGCCCTGCGGCACGAAGGCGCGCAGCGTCAGGCCACAGGCGAAACGCGAGCCGGCAGGCAAGCCGAAATCATTCGCGACGATCGCGACATTGTCGCGCGCGTTGAGCTTGATGTAGCGGGGCTCCTGCGCGCCGATCGACTGGTCCATGAGGGCTCCGGAAGTTTGTAGGGCGGGTTAGCCGAAGGCGCAACCCGCCATGTTTGATGTACGGTGCCGATGGTGGATTACGCTGACGCTAATCCGCCCTGAATCTCAGCCCGGGAACGTGTAGGCCGTCTTCACCGTGGTGTAGAACTCGCGGGCGTAGGCGCCCTGTTCGCGCGCGCCGTAGCTCGAGCCTTTGCGGCCGCCGAACGGCACGTGGTAATCGACGCCGGCGGTCGGCAGATTGACCATCACCATGCCGGCCTCGCTGTTGCGCTTGTAGTGCGAAGCGTATTTCAGGCTTGACGTGCAGATGCCCGAGGCGAGACCGAACTCGGTGTCGTTGGAGATCGCCAGCGCTTCCTCGTAATCCTTGGCGCGGATCACGCAGGCGACCGGGCCGAAAATCTCCTCACGGGCGATCCGCATCTGGTTGGTCGCCTCGGTGAACAGCGCGGGCTGCAGATAGAAGCCGGGCGTCTCGCGGTTCAGCAACTCGCCGCCCCAGTGCAGGCGGGCGCCTTCGTCCTGGCCGATCTTGATGTAGCGCAGGTCCTGGTCGAGCTGGCTCTGGTCGACGACAGGGCCGACATGCACGCCGCTCTTCAGCGCGTCATCCACCGAAAGGCCCTTCATCCGCTCGGTCATCGCGGCGACGAAGCGGTCGTGAATCCCCGCAGTGACGATCAGGCGCGAGGAGGCCGTGCAGCGCTGGCCGGTCGAGAAATAGGCGCCGTTGACGGCGACCTCGACCGCGACCTTGACGTCGGCGTCGTCGAGCACGACCAGCGGGTTCTTGCCGCCCATCTCGAGCTGGAACTTCTTCATCGGATTGGAGAGCACGCAGGCCTGCGCGATCTTGCGGCCGGTCTGCACCGAGCCGGTGAACGAGATTGCGGCAACATCGGGATGCTCGAGCAGGGTCTGGCCGACCACCGAGCCCGAACCGACCACGAGGTTGAACACGCCGGCCGGAATCCCGGAGCGCGCGATGATCTCGGACAGCGCGTGCGCGGAGCCCGGCACCAGCTCGGCCGGCTTGAACACCACCGTGTTGCCGTAGCAGAGCGCGGGCGCGATCTTCCAGGCCGGGATCGCGATCGGGAAATTCCACGGCGTGATCATGCCGATGACGCCGACCGGCTCGCGCGTGATCTCGACATCGAGACCGGGCCGCACCGATGCGCCCTTCTCGCCCATCAGCCGCAGCGCCTCGCCGGCGAAGAACGCAAAGATCTGCCCGGCGCGCGCCACCTCGCCGATGCCTTCCGGCAGCGTCTTGCCTTCCTCGCGCGCCAGCAGGCGGCCCAGCTCTTCCTTGCGGGCGAGGATTTCGACGGAGACTTTGGTCAGTGCGTCAAAGCGCTCCTGCGGCGTCGAGCGCGCCCAGGCCGGGAAGGCGGCCTTCGCGGCGGCGATCGCCTTTTCGGTCTGCGCCTTGTCGGCCTTGGCGTATTCGCCGACCACGTCGGCCGTGTTGGAGGGGTTGATGTCCTGCGTAATGCCCGTTCCGTCGACCCATTCGCCGGCGATGAAGTTCTTCTGGTGAGCGGTCATGTTTCCAACCTTTCTTGTTAGCGCACGAGGCAGGGACGCTTGTCGTCGAAGGTCCAGCCGGGGATCAGGAACTGCATGGCCAGCGCATCGTCGCGGGCGCCGAGGCCATGCTGCTTGTATAGCGCGTTCGCCGCCTCGATGGCAGCGCGATCGAGCTCGATGCCGAGGCCCGGCCGATCCGGGATCGCGATCTTGCCGCCCTTGATCTGCAGCGGCTCCTTGGTCAACGCCTGGCCGTCCTGCCAGATCCAGTGAGTGTCGATCGCGGTCACCTTGCCGGGCGCCGCGGCGCCGACATGGGTGAACATCGCGAGCGAAATGTCGAAATGATTGTTGGAGTGCGAGCCCCAGGTCAGGCCGTTGTCGCGGCAGGTCTGCGCCACCCGCACCGAGCCCTGCATGGTCCAGAAATGCGGATCGGCCAGCGGAATGTCGACGGCGCCGAGCCGCAGCGCGTGGGAGAGCTGACGCCAGTCGGTCGCGATCATGTTGGTCGCGGTCGGCAGTCCCGTCGCGCGGCGGAACTCGGCCATGATCTCGCGGCCGGAGAAGCCGGCCTCGGCGCCGCAGGGATCCTCCGCATAGGCAAGCACGCCATGCATGTTGCTGCAAAGCCGGATCGCCTCATCGAGCGACCAGGCGCCGTTCGGGTCGAGCGTGGCGCGGGCCTTCGGAAAGCGCTTGGCGATCGCGGTGACGGCCTCGATCTCTTCTTCGCCCTTGAGCACGCCGCCCTTGAGCTTGAAATCGGCAAAGCCGTAATGCGCCTGCGTCGCCTCGGCGAGGCGCACGATCGCCTCCGGCGTCATCGCTGCCTGATGGCGCAGGTTGAACCAGTCCGCCTTGCCGGTCTCACCCTCGACGTAAGGAAGGCTGGTCTTCCTGCGGTCGCCGACGAAGAAGAGATAGCCGAGGGTCTCGACGCTCGTGCGCTGCTGGCCTTCGCCGAGCAGCGCTGCGACCGGAAGATTGAGATGCTGGCCGAGCAGATCGAGCAGCGCGGATTCCACCGCGGTAACTGCATGGATGGTAACGCGCAGGTCGAAAGTCTGCTTGCCGCGGCCGCCGGCGTCGCGGTCGGCGAAGGTCCGGCGCATCGACGCCAGGATGTTGTTGCAGGCGCCGATGCTCTGGCCGACGACGAGGTCGCGGGCGTCCTCGAGCGTCTTGCGGATCTTCTCGCCGCCCGGCACCTCGCCGACGCCGGTGTGGCCGGAATTGTCGGTGAGGACCACGAGGTTGCGGGTGAAGAACGGCGCATGTGCGCCGCTCAGATTGAGGAGCATGCCGTCGCGGCCGGCGACCGGGATCACCTCCATCGCCGTGACGACGGGGGCGCCGGCAAAGCCGGTGCGGATCGTGTCTTGAATCATCTGCTCCTCCCTTGGTCGTTGGCCGTTCGGCTTATTCCGCCGCCTGCTGGGTCGCGGCCTGCGGCAGCTTAGCCACCAGCGCCGCGAGCTCGGCGATCTCCTGCTCGGTGAGATCGGTGAGCGGCGGCCGCACCGGGCCGGAATGGCGGCCGATCACCTTCATGCCGGCCTTGATGATCGACACCGCATAGCCCTTCTTGCGGTTGCGTATCGCGATCAGCGGCAGGATGAAATCCTTCAAGCCTGCATGGATGGTCTGATGATCGCGCCGGCGTACTGCCGCGTAGAACCTGATCGCGAATTCCGGCACGAAGTTGAACACCGCCGACGAATAGGTGGTCACGCCCATGTCGAGATAGGGCAGCGCGAAGGTCTCTGCCGTCGGCAGGCCGCCGATATAGGTCAGGCGGTCGCCGAGCCTGGTGTAGACGCGGGTCATCAGCTCGATGTCGCCGATGCCGTCCTTGTAGCCGACGAGGTTCGGGCAGCGCTCGCAGAGGCGCGCCAGCGTATCGGGCTGCAGGATCGCATTGTCGCGGTTGTAGACGATGACGCCGATCTTGACCGACGAACACACCGCCTCGACATGGGCGGCGAGGCCGTCCTGCTCGGCATGGGTGAGATAGGGCGGCAGCAGCAAGAGGCCATCGGCGCCGGCCTTTTCGGCGCCAACCGCGATCTCGCGCGCGATTGCGGTGCCGTAGCCGGTGCCGGCCAGCACGGGAACGCGGCCCTTGGTCTCTTCGACCGCGATCTTCACGACGTGCGGAACTTCAGACGGCGTCAGCGAGAAGAACTCGCCGGTGCCCCCGGCGGCGAACAGGCCGGCGACGTCATAGCCGCACAGCCAGTCCATGTTGGCGCGATAGGTCACCTCGTCGAACGAATAGTCCGGCTTGAACGGGGTCACGGGAAACGACAGGAGGCCGCCACCGATTCTCGCGGCCATTTCCTGAGGGGTCATCTTGCTCATGGCGCCACTCCTTGAATGATGTTGGGATCAGGGATGCGCGAGCAGCGCGCGTCCATGGCCGAATTCTTAGGGAATGCTTCGATGCGCGTCCAAGCCAAACGCGGTATCGAGCGATGCACAATCTGCATCAATCGCCGCGCAGATGCGGCGCGGCGATTTCGGTTGCGATCTCGATCAAGGACGGCAGCAACTGGTTCTCGTGATCGCGCCGCCACACCATGAACAGCTCGACCGGCACCGGCGTGCGCAGCTTCAGTGGCTTCAACTTGACGTCCGCGATCTTCAGGCTGGCGGCGGCCTCCGGCACGATCGCGATGCCGAGCCCGGCGCGCACCATCGCGAGGATCGAGTGGATCTGGCTGAGATGCTGCATATAGCGCGGCAGCACGTCGGCGCGCGTGAACAGCGACACCAGCAGATCGTGGAAGTAGCGCGCCTCATAGGGCGAATACATCACGAAGGGCTGGTCGTCGAAATCCTTGATGCTGACGGTCTCGGCCGTGGCCAGCGGATGCTTCTTCGGGATCGCGGCGAGCAGCGGCTCGGCCACAACGCGCCGGCTGGCGAATTCCGGCCGCGCGATCGGCGGGCGCAGCAGGCCGGCATCGATCTGGCCTGTGGTGAGCGCCTCGAACTGGTCGCCGGACACCATCTCCTTCAGGGAAAAATCGACTTCGGGCAGGCGGGAACGGGCGGCCGCGATCAGATCGGGCAGGAAGCCGTAGGCAGCGGCGGCCGTGAAGCCGATCTTGAGCGAGCCGGTCTTGCCGAGCGCGATGCGGCGGGCGACTTGCGCAGCGGATTCAGCGAGCTTGAGGATGCGCCGCGCCTCGGGCAGGAAGCTGCGCCCCGCCGGGGTCAGCCGCACCGAACGGCTGGTGCGCTCCAGCAGCGGCGCGTCGATGATGTGCTCGAGCACCTGGATCTGCCGACTGAGCGGCGGCTGTGTCATGTTGAGCCGCGCCGCGGCGCGGCCGAAGTGCAATTCCTCGGCCACCGTGACGAAACAGCGGAGCTGGTTCAGGTCGAACATCGATGCTAGCCTGGAATGGATCGCGCGAGGATTTGTACGTTCTAGCATCGATGCCTCCCACTGGCCAAGAAGACAAACAAGAAGACAAAGGCGGCGGCCGAAGCCGCCGTTTTGGGTTTGTGCCCAACTCCATCCCCGTCTTTGCGAGCGAAGCGAAGCAATCCATCGCGCGGCATATGCGGAACCATGGATTGCTTCGTCGCTGTCGCTCCTCGCAATGACGGGCGATAGACGTCGGCGGCCCGCTCAGGCCGCCTTCAGCTGCACCCGCTTGATCTCGCCGACGATGAACAGATAGGCGATCGCCGCGACCAGCGCGTTGGCGCCGACGAATACCAGCGCGCCGTTGAACGAGCCGGTGGCGGCGAGGATGTAGCCGATGATGATCGGCGTGGTGATCGAGGACAGATTGCCGAAGGTGTTGAACAAGCCGCCGGAGACGCCGCCGGCTTCCTTCGGCGAGGTGTCGGAGACGACGGCCCAGCCGAGCGCGCCGATGCCCTTGCCGAAGAAGGCGAGCGCCATGAAGCCGACCACCAGCGCCTGGCTGTCGACGTAGTTGCAGGCGACGATCACCATCGAGAGCAGCATGCCGCCGACGATCGGGATCTTGCGCGCCATGGTCAGCGAGCCGGTGCGGCGCAGAAGGTAGTCCGAGATCACGCCGCCGAGCACGCCGCCGACGAAGCCGCACAGCGCCGGCAACGTCGCAACGAAACCGGCCTGCAGGATCGAGAGCCCGCGCTCCTTCACCAGATAGACCGGGAACCAGGTCAGGAAGAAGTAGGTCAGCGTGTTGATACAGTACTGGCCGATATAGACGCCGAGCATCATGCGGTTGGCCAGCAGCTGGCGGATATGGCCCCAGCTCGGGCCGCTGTCGTGAGTCTTGCCGGCCTTCGCCGCATCCATGTCGACCAGCGCGCCGCCCTGCTTGATGTAGTCGAACTCGGCCTCGTTGATCGCGGGATGGTCCTTCGGCTCGTAGATCGTCTTGATCCAGGCGATGCCCATCACGATGCCGAGCCCGCCCATCACGTAGAACACGTGGCGCCAGCCGTATTCGTGCGCGATCCAGCCCATCAGCGGCGCGAAGATCACGGTCGCGAAATACTGTCCGGAGTTGAAGAACGCCGATGCGGTGCCGCGCTCATTGCCGGGGAACCAGGCCGCGACGATGCGGGCATTGGCCGGGAACGATGGCGCTTCGGCGAAGCCGACCAGGAAGCGCAGCCCGAACAGCAGGGCCACGGCCGCGCCCGCGGAGAGGAACCCGACCAGACCCTGCATCGCGGTGAAGATCGACCAGACGATGATGCTGATCGCATAGACCCATTTGGAACCGTAGCGGTCGAGCAGCCAGCCGCACGGCACCTGCGCGATCACATAGGACCATCCGAACGCCGAGAACACGTAACCCATCGCGACGGGGTCGAGATGCAGTTCCTTGGAGAGGGCAGGGCCGGCGATCGAGAGCGTGGCGCGGTCGGCATAGTTCACGGTGGTGACGAGAAACAGCATCGTCACGATCAACAGCCGGACGCGGGATCGCCGCGCGTCCGTGGCGGACACAATTGCGCTCATTCGCGCCTCCTTAAGATTTCCTCGGGGTCTGTCCTAGAGAGATGACGGCAATGGGTCCAAGCCGAAACGGGTATTGATCGATACCGATTTTGAATGGATCGGCCCGGTGCGATGCCACCTTCGCCGCTCTTGCTTCGGTTCCCAATTAGTGTACTATAAGTACAGTTATTGAGCGCGCAGCGCCGCGCCTGCTGTTCGAGGTCGAATGCGCATGACCACGTCACGCGACTACGAGGTGTTCGAGGCAGGCGAGGTGACCTTGCAGGGCGGCGCGGTGTTTCCGCAGCTTGCGCTCGCCTACAAGACCTACGGCACGCTGAATGCGGCCAAGGACAACGTCATTCTCTATCCTACGTCGTTCGCGGCACAGCATTACGACATCGAATGGCTGGTGCGGCCGGGCGGGGCGCTCGATCCCGAGCGCTACTTCATCATCATCGCGAACCTGTTCGGCAACGGCCTGTCATCCTCGCCGTCGAATTCGAGCGAGCTGCTCGGCGGCGCACCGTTCCCAGCCTTCACCTATCATGACGCCGTCGCCATCCAGCGGCGGCTGCTGGTCGAGCGGTTCGGCGTGACCAAGCTCGCGCTGGTCTACGGCTGGTCGATGGGCGGCATGCAGGCCTATCACTGGGCCGCGCGCTATCCTGACATGGTGGAGCGCGCAGCGGTGGTCTGCGGCAGCGCGCGGTGTTCGCCTTACAATCATGTCTTCCTCGAAGGCGTGAAGGCCGCGCTGACCGCCGATCCCGCTTATCGGGATGGATACTTCGTCACCAAGCCGACAATGGGCCTTCGCGCGATGGGGCGCGTCTATGCCGGCTGGGCGATGTCGCACGAGTTTTTTCGCGAGGAATCCTGGCGCGACGCCGGCTTCAACTCGCTGGAAGACTACCTCGCGGGATCCTGGGACGGGGCCTTCGCGCGGCGCGATGCGAACAATCTGCTGGCGCAGATTGCGATCTGGCAGGCCGGCGATATCAGCCGCTGCGACGAATTCGGCGGTGACTTCGACCGCGCAATGGCGGCGATCAAGGCGCATGTGCTGCTGATGCCCGGCCGTACCGACCGCTACTTCGATCCGCGCGACAACGAGGACGAACTCGGCCGCCTGGTCAATGCCCGCTCCGCGGCGCTGCACGCGATCCCCTCGATCCACGGGCACCGCGCCGGCAATCCCGTCAACAACGCCGAAGACCGCGCCTTCATCAACGCCGAAATCTCGGCGCTCCTGCAACGCTGACAGGTGAGACGACCATGAGCACCGCAGAGACCAGTGATGCCGGACCTCGCCTGAAGCCGCTCAACCCGCTGACCTTGCGCGATCTGTCGACCAAGTCGAACCTCGCCGGCGCAGTGCGGGCGGCAAGCCATTACGGTATGATCGTTATGGTCGGCGCGCTGATCTGGTTGGTCTCGTCGCGCTACGGCTTGCCATGGGCGTTGCCGCTGATTGCGATCCAGGGCTATTTCGTCGCGTTCCTGTTCATGGTGGTGCACGAGACCGCGCACAAGACCGCGTTCCGCAGTCACGTGCTCAATCTTGTGGTCGGCAATCTGTCCGCCTTCATGATCGGATTGCCTTACCAGTACTACTGTCTGTTTCACTGGGACCATCATCGCTACACCCAGGATCCGGAGAAGGACCCGGAGCTGATCGTCGGTCCCAAGCCGGCGTCGGACACCCAGCTCGCGATCGCCTATTCGGGTCTGCTGCAGGTGCTGGTCCGGATCCAGCTGATGTTTCGGCATGCCCTCACCGGGAAGGTGATCGTGCCGTGGATTCCGCAACACAAGCGTGCCGCGATCGTGCTGGAAGCGAGGCTTTATCTCGCGGGTTACCTGCTGTTGCTCGCGGCATCGCTTGTTCTGCACAGCGCGATCCTGCTCTTTGTGTGGATCGTGCCGCTGCTCGCCGGTCAGCTCATCCTGCGCCCGTATCTTTACGCCGAGCATACCGGTTGCGAGCGGACGCGGAGTGCGTTCGAGAACACCCGCTCCACGATGACAGGCCGGATCATGAAATGGTTCGCCTGGAACATGCCCTACCATGTCGAGCATCATGCCTATCCGACGGTGCCGTTCCATGCGTTGCCGAAGCTGAACGCCATCGTCGACGGCCACATCGTGTATCGCGGCAGCAACTACCGCGCCGTGACGCGCGAGACCTGGGCCTGGTTCCGCCGTCAGCGGCAGCGCTCTGCTTGATATTCACGCCTCGGCGTGCGGCCGCAGCACCAGATTGACGAGGTTACGGGCATAGGCCGGCGTCAGCGGCTTGATGCCGAAGACATAGCGATAGAACAGGCTGCCGTAGATCGCGTCATAGATATCGCCGGGGACGCCCGGCGCGCCGATGCTGCCGTCCTTCTGGCCGGCGGCGATGATTTCCAGCATCCTGGCGCGACGAAGGCCGAGGTAGCGCTCGTAAAACAATTCCGCCGTGCCGGTCTGCGAGATGCATTCCGAGATCACCGCGAGCTGCACCCGCCCGAACTCGCCCTGCAACGCCTCGACATAGGTCGCGACGTGGCGGCGGATGCGGGCCACCGGATGGCCCGCTTCAGGCAGCGGCACCGCGCGCGAGGCCTGGTCGAGGAAGGCATCGATCAGCAAGGCCTCGCGCGACGGCCACCATTTGTAGATCGTCATCTTCGAGACGTTGGAATGTCTGGCGATCGCGTCGATGGTGGTGGCGGCAAGGCCGGTGGTCGCCATCAGCGCATAGGCGCTGTGCAGGATCGCGGCCGTGGTCGCGGCAGAGCGCGGCCGGCCGCGCCGCCCCGCTGTCGTATCCTCCGTCTCCGCCTTGCTTCCCGCCATGGCCGGGATTCGTCTCCTGCGTGTTTGAATCATTGCGCTGCCTGCGGACATAGCATGAAATCGCGCGCTGTTTCAGATCATCGCCGCCGCTGGTACTGTACAACTCGCCAGCGAAGGCTCAGCTCAACTGCTCACCGAACAGGAGTATCCCGTGAAGGCCGTCTACAGTGATCTGCACCGCAGCCATGATCCGCAATTCTTCCTGGTCCGCGGTGTGGTCCAGCGCACCACCGAGCAGCCCGAGCGCGCCGACCGCCTGCTGGCGGGCCTGAAGGCCGGCAAGCACACGCTGATCGAGCCGACCAAATTCGGGCAGGGCCCGCGGGCGCGGGTGCACAGTCCGGAATATCTGAGCTTTCTCGCCGATGCCTGGGACGAATGGTCGGCGCTCGGCAATGCCGGGCCGGAGATGATCGCGAACATGCATCCGGTGCGCAACGCCGGCACCTATCCCACCCACATCGTCGGCAAGCTCGGCTGGCATACGGTCGACACCGCGGCTCCGATCGGACCCGGCTCCTGGGCCGGCGCCTGCGCCTCGAGCGACGTCGCGGTCACCGCGGCGCAGATGGTGCTCGACGACGAGGACGCCGTCTACGCGCTGTGCCGTCCGCCCGGTCACCACGCCTATCGCGATCTCGCCGGCGGCTTCTGCTTCCTCAACAACAGCGCGATCGCGGCCGAGCATCTGCGCCAGAAGCACGAGCGCGTCGCGATCCTCGATGTCGACGTGCATCACGGCAACGGCACGCAGGGCATCTTCTACGAGCGGCCGGACGTCTTCACTGTCTCGATCCACGCCGATCCGTCGTTCTTCTACCCGTTCGTCTGGGGCTATGCGCATGAGCGCGGCGCGGGGGCCGGCCTTGGCACCAATCTCAACATTCCCCTCGCCAAGGGCACCGGCGACGACGATTACATCAAGGCGCTCGCGGCGGCCGAGAAGGCGATCCGTTCCTTCGCGCCGACCGCGCTCGTGGTCGCGCTCGGCCTCGACGCCTCCGAGAAGGACCCGCTCGCGGGCCTCGCCGTCACCACAGACGGCTTCCGCCGGATCGGCGAGGCGCTCGCCCGTTTCGGCCTGCCGACCGTGCTGGTGCAGGAGGGCGGCTATCTCTCCGACATCCTCGGTGCCAACCTGGCGGCGGTGCTCGGCGGATTCGAGGCCGCGCGCTAGCGCGGTTTCGAATGGCGTGGTGACCGGTTCGCGTGAAGAAAACCCGTCAAAAACAACAGTCTGGAGCATCGGTTGTGATGGATCAGGACCGATGCCCCTGCCGTGCGGCGCACAACAAGGCGTCGTGGAGCTGCGCCTTTGCAACCAATGCCGGATCATGCCGTTGGTATCCGGTGCTGGCCTATGACCTTGCCTGGCGGCATTGGCCGTCCGGGCGGGCAGCAACGCGAGGACGGCCATGAGCGATCTGCTTCGCATCGCCATCGTCGGTTTCGGGGAGATCGCGTGCCGGCAACACGTGCCTGCGATCGCGAAGACATCCGGCGCCGCACTCGTCGCGGTGGCCGATCCCGCCAAGGCCCCGTCCGGCCTGCCGCATTTCCGCGACTTGCAGGAGTTGTTGCGCGACGGGCCGGAGATCGATGCGGTTGCGCTGTGCACACCGCCGCAGGCGCGTCACGCGCAGGCCGCCGCGGCGCTTGCTGCTGGCAAGCACGTGCTGCTGGAGAAGCCGCCGGGCGCCACGTTAAGCGAACTCACGCCGTTGATCGCGGCCGCGGCCGAGGCGGGCCGGACATTGTTTGCGACATGGCATTCGCGCTACGCACCCGCGGTTGGACCAGCGCGGCAATTGCTCACCGGTCGCACGATCAACAAGGTGACCATCATCTGGAAGGAAGACGTCCGCGTCTGGCATCCAGGCCAAGCCTGGATCTTCGAGGCCGGTGGCTTCGGCGTGTTCGATCCCGGCATCAACGCGCTGTCGATCCTGACTGAGATCCTGCCGTGTCCAGTCTTTGTCAGGAGCGCGATGTTGGACGTTCCTTCCAACCGGGAGGCGCCGATTGCCGCAGCAATCGAACTGTCCGATGAAAACGGCCTGCCGATCCACGCCGAGTTCGATTTTCGCCAGACCGGGCCGCCGAGCTGGGCCATCCTGTGCGAGACCGAGGCCGGGCCTGTGATGCTGTCGAAAGGCGGACGGCAGCTGCGCGACGGCAACAGGTTGGTGGTCGATGCCACGGATGAGGAATATCCCGCGCTGTACCGCCGCTTCGTTGCGCTGACGTCGGACGGAAAATCCGACGTCGACCTCGCGCCCTTGCGGCTCGTCGCCGATAGCTTCATGCTGGGGCGACGGCGCCTTGTCGAGGCGTTCGGGGACTGACAATGACATCAGCCAACTTTGCTTGCGCGCCCTTCGGCAAATTGCCCGACGGCACCGTGGTCGAGCGCGTTACGCTGCGCGGCGAACACGGCTTCGAGGCCAGCATCCTTCCCTTCGGCGCCACGCTGCAAGCGCTGCTCGTGCCCGATCGCGGCGGGCATTGCGACGACGTCGTGCTGGGTCACGACGAGTTCGACGGCTATCTCGCGCAGCGCAAATTCTTCGGCGCGACCATCGGGCGCTACGCCAACCGGATCGCCGGCGCGCGCTTCATGCTCGATGGCGAGACGGTGAAACTCGACGCCAACAACGGCCCCAACGCGCTGCATGGTGGCCTGCAGGGCTTTGATCGCAAGCTGTGGCGGATCGCCGAACTATCCGATCAACCGGGTCCGGCGCTGGTGCTGGAGCGCGAAAGCCCGCATGGCGAAGAGGGCTATCCGGGCAATCTTCAGACCCGCGTGACCTATCGCGTGCGCGCCCCGATGGAACTCGCGGTCACCTACGAGGCGACCACCGACCGGCCAACCTACGTCAATCTCACCAATCACAGCTTCTTCAATCTCGACAGCGCACGCTCGGGCACGCAGATCCTCGATCATAGGCTGACGATCGCGTCAGACCATTTCCTCGCGGTCGACGCCACCGCGATCCCGCTATCGGGGCCGCCGCGGCCGGTTGACGGCACGCCGTTCGACTTCCGCGAGCCCACCGCGATCGGTGCGCGGATCAGGATGAATGACGAGCAGCTGCGGCTCGGGCGCGGCTACGACCACAATTTCTGTCTGGCCTCCGGGACAGGCCTTCGCTTCGCCGCGCACCTCGAGGCGCCGCTCAGCGGCCGCGTGATGGAGCTGTTCACCGATCAGCCGGGGTTGCAGTTCTATTCCGGCAATTTCCTCGACGGCTCGAGCGCCGGCAAGAGCGATCGGCTGTATCGCCAATCCGACGCGCTCTGTCTCGAACCGCACGCCTGGCCGGATACGCCGAACCGGCCCGACTTCCCGTCGGCGCGGCTCGATCTCGGGCAGGTCTATCGGCGAACTGCAATTTATCGATTTTCGACCACGTGAGTGACGCCATGACCGACCGTGCCGCCGAGCCGCTGATCGAACAGGTGCCGACATCGGTGCTGTCCGCCGAGCGCTGTCATCTCGGCGAGGGCCCGACCTATGACGCGACGACCGACACCGCCTGGTGGTTCGACATCCGCGAGCGTCGCCTGTTCGAGCATCGTTTTGCAGGCGGCCGCACCGTGATTCACGAGCTGCCGAAGATGGCGAGCGCATTGGCGCGGATCGACGGCGAGCGGCAGCTGATCCTCACCGAGGATGGGCTTTACGTCCGGCAGGTCGCCAGCGGCCGCCTGGAACTCTTCGCCGCACTCGAAGCCGACAATCCGGTGACGCGCTCCAATGATGCGCGCGTGCATCCGTCGGGCACGTTCTGGCTCGGCACAATGGGGCGTCAAGCCGAGCATGGCGCCGGTGCGATCTATGCGCTGCATCACGGCCGCGTCACGCGGCTCTATCCCGGGATCACGATCCCCAATGCGATCTGCTTCTCGCCCGCAGGCGACGTCGGCTATTTCGCCGATACCGCGACCAATGTGCTGCATCGCGTCCCGCTCGATCCATCGACGGGATTGCCGACCGGCGAGCCGATCGACTTGATCAGACATCAAGGCACCGGCGGGCTCGACGGCGCGATCGTCGATGCCGACGGGATGATCTGGAACGCGCGCTGGGGCGGCGGCTGCGTCGATGTCTACGACCCCAGCGGTCGGCACCTGCGCTCGCTGAAGGTGCCGGCGAAGCAGTCGAGCTGCCCGGCCTTTGTCGGCCGCGATTTCGCGCGCGTGCTGGTCACCTCGGCCTGGCAGGACATGGACGAGGCCCAGCGCGCGGCCGATCCCGGCCACGGCCAAACCTTTCTGCTCAACGCCGCGGCGCGCGGCCGTGCCGAGCCCGACGTCAGACTGTCTTGAACGGGGCTCGCGGCCGCGTTGTTGACGCGACCTGAATATTTGGACGATAGTACAAATATGGTCCGTAAACCTGCCAAGTCCGGCGTGAAGGCCGATGCCAAGGTCGCCAGCACCCGCAAGCCGAACATGCGCGAGGCGATCCTCGCCGCGGCGGAGGAATTGTTCTCGACCTACGGCTTCAACGCCGTCTCGGTGCGCGACATCGCACAGGCCGCCGGCGCCAATCCCGGCAGCGTGACCTATCACTTCAAGACCAAGGACGGCCTGCTGCTGGAGATCTATCGGCGCCATTGCGGCCCGATGAATCGGCGGCGCTCGGAGCTGTTGGCGGCGGCGCGGCGGGTCCGCGATCTGCAGGACCGGCTGGAGGCGATCGTGCGCGCTTACGTGCTGCCGGCCTTCACCTCGGGCAGCGATCTTGCCGGCGGCGGGACGCGGTTCACGCGATTGCGCGCGATCATGTCGGCCGAGGGCAACGAGGTCGTGCGCAAGATCATCGCGCAGACCTTCGACGACACCAGCCATGCCTTCATCGACGCGATCCATGAAAGCCTACCGCATATTCCGCGCACCGATCTGGTCTGGCGCGGTCACTTCCTGCTCGGCGCGCTCTACTACACGCTGGTGACGCCGGAGCGCGTCTCGCGCCTGTCGCGCGGCAGCGCCGACGGCACCGATGCCGGGCATGCCATCGAGGAGCTGGTGCGCGCGACGGTTGCCGCCCTGCAAGCTGCGCCGCTCGATCAACCAGCGCCTGTGCCGCGCAAGGCCGCAAGCGTGAATCCAGGGCGCGCGCTGACCTGACCCCGCGGAGTTCGTCGCCATGGAGAAACTTCGGCTGCGCACGGTGCTTGGCAATCATCCGCACGTCCAGGCGGTGAAGAGCGGCGAGCTGCGCTCGGAGCTGTTCGATCTCGATTTCACCGAGTTCACGCCGACCAACGCTGCGTTCAAGCCGATGGTGCGCGAGCAGGCGTTCGACGTCTGCGAGATGGCGGTGGTGACCTATCTGATGGCGAGGGCGCACGGCAAGCCGCTGGTGCTGTTGCCCGCCGCGATGGTCGGCCGCTTCCAGCATGGCCATGCGCTCTATCGCGCCGACCGCGGCACGCTCACGCCCGCCGATCTCGAAGGCAAACGGGTCGGCATCCGCTCGTTCACGACCACGACGGGCGCATGGATGCGCGGCATCCTTGCCAACGATCATGGCGTCAACCTCGACCGGATCGACTGGGTCACCTTCGAGGGCCCGCATGTTGCGGAATATGTCGACCGCACCGAACGGGCGCCGAAGGGCAAGGCCATCATCCAGATGCTGAAGGACGGCGAGCTCGATGCCGTGCTGGGCGAGACCTCGAGCGATCCGGCGCTCAAGCCGTTGTTCGCCGATCCGGCCGCAGAGGCGGCGCGGTGGTACGCACGGCACGGCGTCGTGCCGGTCAATCATCTGGTGGTGGTGACGACGCAGCTTGCGACATCGCGCCCGGACGTGGTGCGCAGCCTCTACGAACTCCTCAAGCGCGCCAAGGCGAAGGCCGGTCCGCCTGATGTGCCGGACCTGCTGCCGTTCGGCGTGGAGGCGAACCGCAAGCCGCTCGAACTGATGATCGACTATTGCGTCCAGCAGGCGTTGATCCCCCGGCGGATCACGGTCGATGAGCTGTTCGACGACACAACACGGGACTTGAACTGATGACAATCTCCAGCGATCCGCGGCAGTGGCAGGTCGGCATGCTCGGCTATGGCGAGGTCGGACGCATCCTCGCCGAGGACCTGCGCCAGCAGGGCGTCAAGGTCGCTGCCTACGACATCAAGCTCGACCGCGGGGAGGGCGCGGCCCTGCGCGCCCACGCGGCGGAGACCGGTGTCACGCTCGCGCAGTCCCATGCCGATCTCGCGGCGCGGGCCGATTTCATCATCTCGGCGGTGACCGCGAGCCAGGCGGTGGCGGTGGCCGAGGCTTGCGCGCCCGCGATCCGGAACGGCGCCTGGTTTCTCGATTTCAATTCCGCCTCGCCCGGCGCTAAGCAGCGCGCGGCGGCGCACATCGATGGCGCCGGCGGCCGTTATGTCGAGGGTGCGGTGATGACCTCGCTGCCGCCCTACCGGATCAAAGTGCCGCTGCTGCTCGGCGGCCGCGGTGCGCGCGAGCTGGCGCCGCTATTGGTAGCGCTCGGTTTCGCGGCGAAGGTCGCAAGCGATGAGCTTGGCGTGTCCTCGGCGGTCAAGATGTGCCGCAGTATCATGATCAAGGGCCTTGAGGCCATGGTGATCGAGAGTTTTACCACCGCACGCGCCTATGGCGTCGAGGATGCGGTGCTGGCCTCGCTCAAGGAGACCTTTCCAGGCATTGATTGGGAGAAGCAGGGCGCCTATTTCTTCCAGCGGGTGATCGAGCATGGCCGGCGGCGTGCCGAGGAGGTGCGCGAGGTGGCCGAGACCGTGCGCGAGGCCGGGCTCGCGCCATGGTCCGCGTCGGGGACCGCCGAGCGGCAGGGCTGGATCGCCGATCTTGCTGATGACGGCGTGTTTGGGCCCAAGGGAACGCCGGACTTCGCGCGCAGCGCCGATTGGCGCACCGAGGCGGACCGGATTCTCGCGCGCATCAAATCCTGAGTGCTGCGCGCGGAGAATCCGCCGCGTTTCCCTGCCGACGCGCAATGCGCTATTGCTCCGTGAACAGTTTTGGTCTGGAGGCACTCCCATGAAGAATTCCGGCAAGGTCGTCGCCATCACCGGAGCGGCGCGCGGTATCGGCAAAGCCTGCGCCGCGCGGTTCCTGTCCGATGGCGCCAGGGTCGTTATCTCGGATGTCGATGCTGCGGGGCTCGTCCACGCCGCCCAGGAGCTCGGACATGAGGATCGGTTGCGGGCCGTCGAGGCCGACGTCAGCAAGCGCGCCGATGTCGATCGCATCGTAGCTCACGCGGTGAAAGAGTTCGGCCGGCTCGACGTCATGGTCAATAATGCCGGCGTCGCGCGCAACCGCGACTTCCTCGATATCAGCGAGGCCGAATTCGACGACGTGATGGGGATCAACCTCAAGGGCGCGTTCTTCGGCGTCCAGGCCGCGGCGCGCCAGATGATCGCGCAGGGCGGTGGCGGCGTCGTCGTCAACATGTCCTCGGTCAACGCGCTGCTCGCGATCCCCTCGCTTGCGACCTATGCGATGTCCAAGGGCGCGATGAAGCAGCTCACCTCGGTGGCCGCGGTGGCGCTGGCGCCGCACGGCATTCGCGTCGTGGCGGTCGGCCCCGGCACCATCCTGACCGAGATGGTGGCGACGGCGATCTTCTCGTCGGAGGACGCGCGGCGCAGCGTGCTGTCGCGCACCCCGGCCGGCCGTTGCGGCGAGCCGAGCGAGGTTGCCTCGGTCGTGGCGTTCCTCGCCAGCGACGACGCCTCCTACATCACCGGCCAGACCATCTATCCCGACGGCGGGCGGTTGATCCTCAACTACACGGTGCCGGTCAACGAGAAGAAGTAGGGGCAGGTTCAATCGCGAGCCCGCTGCCCAAAATATCGAAAACAACCCCATGCAAAGTAGCCGGCGGCTGCCGGCATTGGTCACGGCAACTTGACATGTCGGGCAAATCAGGGATATTCTTCTATTATTCCGAAATAGTGTAAACGACGTCCTCATCATCGTCTGTCATCGCCCGGTTTAACCGGGCGATCCAGTACGCCGCGGCCCGTCGGCTCAAGCACAACCGCCTCTGGAATACTGGATCGCCCGGTCGAGCCGGGCGATGACAGTGTGTTGTGTGGCAATGACGATGGCGGGTTGGACCACCGCTGTTACCGCACCCTCAGCTACCCGCGAAAGCATGCGCGGATGATGACACCGGATCGCTAGCGGCCCTTGAACTGCGGCTTGCGCTTTTCCATGAAGGCGTTGCGGCCTTCGCGGAAATCCGCGCTGTCCATGCAGTCGATGCCGATCTGCTTGATCGCGGCCATGTCGCGATCGGCGGGATCCTTCAGCACCTGCGCGATGGTGATCTTGGCGGCCTTGATCGCCAGCGGCGCGTTGCCCGAAATCGTGCGCGCGATCTCCATGGTCGCATCCCACAGCTCGGCATCCGGCAGCACGCGGTCGACGAGGCCGATCCGCAGCGCTTCCGCGGAGTCGATCCGCATGCCGGTATACATGATCAGCCGCGCCCAGGACGGGCCGACCAGCGACACCAGGTGGCGCAGCCCGTCATAGCCGTAGGCGATGCCGAGCTTGGCGGCGGGAATGCCGAACTGGCCGCTCGTGCCGGAGATGCGGATATCGGTCAGCATCGCGACCTGCATGCCGCCGCCGAGGCAGAAGCCGCGGATGCAGGCGATGGTCGGCTTCGGATAGTCGGCAAGCAGGGCGCGCTGGGCGGCGCTGCGCCGTGAATATTCCTCGGAGGCCTCGGCGTTGTGGCGGGTCTTCTCGAACTGGCTGATATCGGCGCCGGACACGAAGGCCTTGTCGCCGGCGCCGACCAGGATCACGACACGGACAGCCGGATCGTCGCGCAAGGCGGTCAGTGCCTCGCCGAGCCCCTCCCACATCTCCAGCGACATCGCATTGCGCTTGTCGGGATTGTTGAAAGTGATGACGCCGACGCCGTCGACCACGCTTTGCAGGATCTTGCCGTCGGCAAGCGACTTGTCTGAGATGGTTGGCATAGGAGAATCCGGTCTGATTTCGGCCAAGGCTAGGATCAAGGCTAGCACCCGGTTGCGAGCCGAGGCAGGCCGTTTGGAGCACGGCGCGATTGCAACGGCGTGCGGCAACTCTCCCGGTAGTTGTACGGCTCGCAAAATAAACACACCCGTAAGGGTTGCGCCATAGAGTGCGCCCCCCGCGCTCTGTCCCGGCTTAACTTTTTCCCTGGTGTTTTGACGGTACGACTGTACGCACCTGCGCGCCAGGACGATGCGCGACGCGCTGGGACGCAACCCGCGGCCTTCCCGCTGCAATCGCGTCGGTAACGGAAGTCCCCGCCACCAGACCGGCCGCCGATGTCGGTCAACCCCAGACCTCCGTGCACTCAGATCACCTCGGGCGAGGTCCAGTCGTGTCTGTCGAAAAGTTTCTCAAGCAACGCGCGGTCAGGATCATCGTCAACGGCAGCTACACGCTGCCGAACTGGTACGATGCGCAGGGCAAGCTGCGCAGCTTCGCCTGCCGCACCACGCGCGTCTCGCCGTTCCGGATGATCGTGGACGTGCCTGTTGTCGGCAAGGTCGGCGACTGGCTGACCTCGTACTTCGAGGAGTTCGGCAAGTTCGAAGGCTGCATCACCGACACGATGAGCGGCAGCTTCCTGCTCGAGCTCGAGATGACGCATGCCAGGCGCGAGAAGTTCGCCGACAAGTTGACCTGGATCGAGAAGAAGCAGAAGGATCCGAGCGTCCGCGAGGCGCGCAACAATCCGCGTTTTGCGCCCGTCGCTCCGCATGCCATGCTGACGCTGGCGGACGGCACCATGCAGAGCTGCTTCATCATCGACATGTCGCTGTCGGGCGCGGCAGTGTCCTCCGAGCTGCAGCCGCCGATCGGCATGCCGCTGGCGATCGGCGCCTGCGTCGACCGCGTGGTCCGGCATCTGCCGAACGGCTTCGCCATCAAGTTCGTCGAGACCTACAAGCAGGGCGATCTCGGCCGCTTCATCGCGCGCAAATCCAAGGACCTGCAAGTGGTGTCCGAAGACGCGGGTCCTGTTGCCTAGAGAAACCGCGCCCACCGAGGCCGGGACGGTACTGGCGAAGGCAGTTATGCGAAAGGGACGGAGAGGCAGCACGCGGGCAGCAAGGAAGCGAAGTTCATTTCACCCGGCCATGATGGCGTCCGTTGGACGAAAGGGGTGCTGGCTTACGCATCGCCAGGTTGTATAGTCCCGTCTTTAAGAATTGAGGCGGGGAAATGGACGAGGCCAAGGACGGCAGTGCCAAGGGCACTCGCCAAGCATTCCAAGTTGCCTATCATGGGGACGATCCGGACGACCATACGATCGGCGTCGAGGCGCTGGTCCCGGCGTTGAGGGGATTCGATCGGCTTGTCCGGGAATCGAACGCTATCCTCAACGGCGATCGGTCGCGAATGCGGGTGGTCGTCGCCTCAGACTTCGAGCACAAATGCTTTCATATCAACTTCGATGTTATCCAGCACGCGATCGAAGTGACGAAGACATTTTTGCAAGATGATTACGTCAAGACTGCGAAGGACATCCTTCAGGTAATCGGCGTAATCCGTAGTGTGGCCGGTAATAGCTCGTTGCTCGACTATTTGAAATGGAAGAAGAACAATCAGGTTGAAACGATTAAGCCGTCCGAAGTGCCAAGGCCTGCCGACGGACCGCAAACCCACGTTACCATTCAAATTGTTGGTGGTGAGCACAACACGATCAATGTTCACCCCGATGTTCTAAAGCTGGCGGAAAACCCTCGTGTTCTAAGCGCGGTGAAAGACACTCTTGCGCCTATTGAGATGCATGAGGCGGCTTGCGTTGAATTTCGCGATGACGCTCAGCTCGTTTCGAGCATCGATAAAGCTGATGTTCGCGATATCGTCCTTGCAGCTGACGCGCCCAAGAAGATTGAGGAACCCGAAGAACCGCCCCCGGAGACGGTCGTTGCAACGCTCTTCGTATATTCACCCGTTTTCGACGAGAAGGCGGAGCGTTGGCGATTTGTGTATGGGGACAAGCACATCTATGCCGACATCTCCGAAACGTCGATCGGAGTAGATGCGTGGACCCGCGGTGGTTCGTTCAGGGACGATCGGTATCGAGTACGAATGGAGGTGACGCCCCCGGCGACCCCAAATAGCGAAGTTCACTACAAAGTCGTTGAAGTGTTGGAATTCACGTCCGCGTCCCAACAACCCGGTCTTCCATTGCCCGTACCCAAACAGCGGAAGCGACGCGCACGAAAGGCAACAAAGAAGACATCGAAAACGAAGCTGAAGGGGAGACCGAACAGAGGCACATAATCGCGAGCCGGTCTCGTGCGGATGAAGCCCATGTTCGTATTTGTTTTGTAAGATTGCGGGAATGCCATGCCAGATTTGGTCGATCGGTTAGCGCGAGAGGTTACCTCCCGGCTTCGGGCGCTTGGCTTCAATGAGCCGAACCGCCAAGTGGTCGGCACCCTTCTTGAAATGGCCTACCTCGGAACGATGCGCAGCGAAGAGGGGCGATTTGTCAGAGGGAGCTTGACGTTCGCGAACCCAAAGCGGCCAGACGTGGATCCTCCGCCTCGGCGAAGAGCAGACTACCCAGCATTCACCAAATTCGAAACACCTGAGATTCTCACCGTTCAGACGCTCGTCAAGCTCGCATGCGCGATCGACCGATGGTCGGGATCCATTGCGGTATATTCAGCACGCCGAAACACGATTGTTGCGTGGGGAGTGGTCGATCAACTGGTCCAACAGAACGTGCGGTGGCATCGAGAATCGGATGGTGGTTTCACAAACCCTGGCTTGTTGACCGTCACAATGGACGGTATTGGCGATATTTCCGCGTACCATGGTGACCTATTCTTGGGCGGCCTGAAGGCGCAAACCTTTATAACTCGCGAATTTGATGCACTAGGTTCTGATATTGTCTCCGAGTACGCTTCTGACGCGTTGGCGCCGTTCGCGAAGGCGATAGCTCACGTTCTTGACCGCACTGGACGCGAATCAGAAATCCTCGCCCGGCTCGAAAGGATGTGGGTAACCTCCATTGCTCGGCTCTGCATAGGGCTGCGGCAGCGTGGGACCGGGGGAGCATTTCTGCTAACACCGAAGCCAATCAAGCGCATGCTGCAAGTTAAGACTCAGCTTGCGTATCCGCGCTTGGGTGACGCTGCGATCCTTCGCGTATTAGAAGAGCGGCATTTATGGGAAGTTGGAACTGTGAGGCGTGCATTCACGGACAAAAACGCGCCAGTTCCAGCAAGCTTGGTAAGACGGCTTTCGCTGGCTGAAGCGGATGCGGAAGATAGAGAAGAAGAAATGACCGGCGCGGTTAAGCTGATTGCTTCTTTAGCTGCAGTCGACGGGCTGGTCCTGATGACTCCAACACTTTCAGTGTCGGGCTTTGGTGTGAAGATCGGTTCAACACCGAATGTTGCAGCGGTCTATGACGGCGCAAGTTTCTCCCGTCGAGGAACTCGCGCGCGGAAAATCGATCCTTCAAAGTTCGGAACGCGACATGGATCTATGCTCCGTTACTGCACACAAGATCGCAAGGCTCTTGGCATCGTTGTGTCCCAAGATGGGTATGTACGCTTGATCATAACTGTCCGAAACAGCTTGTTGTTCTGGGACAACCTCAAACTGTTGGATCACGAGGATTTTTCTCGTCAAGAAGCTTCACACAGGAAATCTAGGCGCGAGTCTCGCAGTCGCGGTTGGAAATCGTTGGGACTAGGATACACGGACCTTCCGAAGACCATTAATGATTTAATGAAGGCGGCGTCTGGGCGTAAAAAAAGCTAAGACGTTAGCAACCGAACAGAGCATGAAATCATCGGGAAATGTGGGCCGGGCGTCCGGTTTGCCCGACTTTGTCTATCATCGCATCAATCAACGCGATGATCAGTCGTGCTTAGCTAGGGCGTGTACACCATAAATTCGTCACGTCCGCTTCGGTCTCGGAAGCTGACGTCGAAACCGACGTCGCTGCATGTCGGCCTTGGGCCAAGAGGCAACATTGTAGATCAGCCCGAACGTGACCTGAAAGGCGCGTCCTTAGCGTTTGCGTCATCATAGAGGCGGCAGAAGAATTGACGCCGCGCCATGGCAGCTTGTAACAGTCCTCGCTTTAAGGGCAGCTTGGAGAATTGCACTTTGATGCGGTTCAGAAGGTTAATCGTCGTTTTAGGTGTCCTCCTCGTGTCGGTGGGCGCCGTAGTGCTCGGACGTAGGGCCTATGTTGAGGCGTTCGGCAGCGATGAGATGGATTACCGCGGCGAGAAGATCCGACTGTCAAAGAAGTATGTCGATTACGACGACTACAAGAACGATCCGGCCAACCTTGCAGCATCGGAGATTCCGCGCGTTGAGAAGCTCATGACAGATGCGCAGGTTGGCCCGGATTTCGCGGACTGGCACGACGTCGCGCATCAGCTCAGCAACATCAAGTTTCCGGGCTACGGCATGGCAAGCGGTGCAAACGTTGTCGCCGCCGGACGAGAGTTTGCCGTCCGATCCATGGAAATCCCGCAAGTCGCGAAGGAACGCTATTTCGTTCTCGAAAAGCTGGCAGAGGGGAGGTTCCGTCTGGCTGATGATTTCGTGACCCGGCGCGACCCTGGGTCGGCTTTTGCCCCGATATCCTCCATTCACCTCGTTGACGACAGACTGGTTTATGCCGACCGCAATGGCAGGGTTGTCCGCGAGACGCCTGCAGCACACTGAGAGGCCGCGTTCATTCCATCTACCGCTCACAAGGAATGGAGTCCGCTTCGGGTCAAAAGGCGACATCCTTGCGGTCGGGGCTGCGAGTCCGCTTTACCTCTCGAAAGCGGACGTCCTGGATTTATGAGTATGCGCCCTACGTCAGCTGTTCCGGATCTTCGGCCGCGCGCATGCGCGCGATACTGTCTTCGGTCGCCGCTGCGCCGGCCGCCGCGATCGCGATCTCGCGCGCAAGGTTGGTGCATTCGGCCCACAGCAGGAAGAACACCAGCGGCGGCCGCTCGCGCGCCTCCAGCATCTGCCGGCAGCGTTCCGCGGCGCCGTCGAGTGCCCACCACTGCCGGGCGACGACCATGACCTTGCGGAAGCTGCGCAGCGTGCCGGAGAATTTTTGCGGATCGGCACCCACGATGGCGCCGCAATGGTTCAGCCAGTTCAGCGCCGCATAGATCGCGATGCCGTAATCCTCGATCGCAGTTCCCGTGAAATCGACGACGGTGTTGTCATGCGCGCGCTGGCGCAGGAAGGCGTCGATCATCTCGGCCTGGCGCGCTGGATCGACCAGCAGCGAGGTGTCTTTCCGCGGCACCATCGGGACGTAGCGCATCGCCTCGAGCCGCGTGTGCTCCCAGATCGCCCTGACATCGCCGGGCAGGTCGCCGGGCTTGCGCTTGCAAGCCGGATAGACCAGCACGCCGTTGTCGGCGAGATCGAGATAACGCGGCACCACCTTGTCGAGCGCGGCGAGAAACGCGGATGGATCGGTGAGGCCGCGCAAGTCGCTGGCGGCGTCGTCCGTCTGTGCAGGCTTGTTGCCGCGTGTCCAGCCGAAATTGGCCATCCCCGGACGCCCCGATCTCAACCTCGCCATCAGGTTAAATGGAAAATGTGGCGATGCAAATGCGGCATTTGCTGCTGCGCGGCCGCGCGCGTCCGCTGCTGCCGGTTGACGCGGGAGACCGCCGCGCTTAGCTCATGGTTAATGGTGCGCAACGCGGGTTGCTGCCGCTTTCGGGATCTATCGCCGTGACCGCTTCTGATCGTCAGTCGCATTGGCAGACCGTCTACCTGACCAAGGGCGAGCAGCAGGTGAGCTGGTCGCAGGCCGATCCGCAGCCCTCGCTGCGTCTGATCGAATCCGTCGCGCCCGGCCGCGACGCGTCGATCATCGACATCGGCGGCGGAGCCTCGCGCCTCGTCGATGCGCTGCTGGCGAGTGGCTTTCATGATCTGACCGTGCTCGATCTCTCGGAAGCTGCGCTGGCGAGCGCGCGGCAACGGATCGGCGCGAGCGGCCCGGCGGTGCGCTGGGTCGCCGACGATGCGACGGTCTGGCAACCACCGAAGGCCTTCGACATCTGGCACGATCGTGCGGCGTTCCATTTTCTCGTCGCGGAGAGCGACCGCGCGGCCTATCTCGAGAGACTGCATCGCGGCGTCAAGGCAGGCGGCCACGCCGTGATCGGTACCTTCGCGCTCGACGGTCCGGAAAAATGCAGCGGCCTGCCGGTGCAGCGCTATGATCCCGCAACGCTCAGCCGGACCATCGGCCCGGCATTCGAGTTGATCGCGCATGAGGCGCATCGGCACGTCACGCCCTGGGGCGCGACGCAGTCGTTCCAGTTCAGTGTGCTGCGGCGGACGTGACCGGCCGCGGAAGGAGAGGCGAGATGACGGACGGGCCACGGACGATCGGCGAGATCGCAAGCTATCACGCCCATGTCTATTACGACCCCGCCACCAGCCGGGGCGAGGCCGAACGCCTGCGCAACTGGATGGGCGAGCGTTTCCTGGTCACGCTCGGGCGTTGGCACGACGTCAAGGTCGGCCCGCACGATCAGGCGATGTATCAGGTGGCGTTTGCGGCCGAGCTGTTTCCGACCCTGGTGCCGTGGCTGATGTTGAATCATGGCAGCCTGAGCATCCTGGTCCATCCCAACACGACCAATCCGCGCCGCGATCATCGCGACGATCCGCTCTGGATCGGCACGCCGCTTGCCGTCCATGCCGACAAGCTGCCCGAAGAGTCCGAAATGGAGCAGGCGCCGGCCCCGAACACGTCGCCGACATTGCGTCCCTGAGCGTCGCGGCAGTTGCATAAAGTTTGACGCAATTCCGTTACAGCCAAGTCGCTTCAAACTCATCGCGTTTTGCAACGTGAGGTTAAGCCGGCATTCCTAGGCTTACCCGACATTTCAGGGTCGGGCGCATTGGGCATGTTCTTTTCGTTTCGAAGCTGGTCACTGTGGCGGGTGGTCGGGCCTCTGCTCGCCATCGTGCTGCTGCTGGGCAGTCTGTCCGCCGGCAGCCTGCAGGTGATGTCCGCGGTGCGCGCCTATGTGGCGGGCGAGAGCCTGTGGTCGAAGGGACAGAAGGACGCCATCTACTACCTTCAGACCTATGTCAGCACCGGCGCGCCGCTCTATCTGCAGAAGTTCGATGCCGCGATCGCGGTGCCGCTGGCCGATCGCACGGCGCGGCGCGCGCTGGAAGCGCCCGGCAACAACGACGCCGTGGCGAGGATCGGCTTCGCCAAAGCGGGCAATCATGACGACGACATTGGCGGCCTGATCTGGCTGTTCAAATATTTCCGCACGATGCACCACGTGGCCGGCGCGGTGACGGCCTGGCGGAACTCGGACGCGCTGCTCGATCAGCTGATCGAAATCAGGAACGAGGCCGCCAACGACGTCGCGCTGCATGATCCCTCGGCTGCGACCATCAAGCACTGGGCCGAGCGGATCGGTACGGTCGACGCCGCGCTGAGCACGCTCGCCGTCGATTTCTCCGACCAGTTGGGGAAGGCGTCGCGCCAGGTCTCCGCGCTGCTGCTGCTGGTCAATCTCGTGATCGCGGCCTGCCTTGCCGGCATCGTGCTGTTCCACACAAGGCGGATGCTGTGGCGACGCTGGCTTGCCGAGACCGCGCTCGCGGTCGAGAAGGAGCGCGCCCAGCTCACGCTGGCCTCGATCGGCGACGCTGTGATCGTGACCACGCAGGACGATCGCGTCGGCTACATGAACGGCGCCGCGCAGCGGCTGATCGCGTCGGGGCAGGACGTGACCGGATGGCAGCTTTCATCGCTGTTCAGCATTGCCGAGCAGCCGGTGCGCGGATCGTTCCGGAGCGCCGATGCCGACGACGAGAGCCGGCCGCAGCAGCGGCTGCTGGTGCGGACGGACCATTCCAGCGTGCCGGTCTCGGTGGTCGAGACGGCGATCGTGCATGCCGGCGAGCCGGCCGGCCGCGTCATGATCATTCACGACATGACCGCGGAGCGGCGGCTGGTCGAGGAACTGGCGTGGGCTGCGTCCCATGACGCGCTCACCGGCCTTGCCAACCGGCGGCAATTCGAGTTCGAGCTGCACAAGGCGATGTCGGGTTCGCCGATCGTGGGCGCCGATCTGATGCTGATCGACCTCGACCAGTTCAAGATCGTCAACGATACCTGCGGCCACATGGCGGGTGACCGGCTGCTGAAGCAGGTGGCGAAGCTGCTGGTCGCCGAGGTCGGCGACAGCGGGCTGGTTGCGCGTCTCGGCGGCGACGAATTCGGCATTCTGCTGTGTGACGATGGCTCCGCCACGCACGACGTTGCTGCCGATGTCGCGGAGCGGATCAGGGCGGTGGTCGAGCAGTCGAGCTTCGTCCATGAGGGCTCGAGCTTCCGGATCAGCGCGAGCATCGGTCTGGTCGCGCTTGCCGACAGCGCCGGCGTGCAGGACGCGTTGCGGCTTGCCGACGTCGCCTGCTTCCTCGCCAAGGACAAGGGGCGCAACCGCGTCCAGGAACACCGTCCGTCCGATACCGGCATGGCGGTGCGCGTCGCCGAGATGAGCTGGGTCAATCGCATCCGCAAGGGATTGGACGAGGGGCGCTTCTGCCTCTACGAGCAGGAGATCCGTCCGATCAACGGTGCGCTGAAGGGCAATGAGCGGCGCGAATTGCTGCTGCGGCTGCGCGACGAGAACGGCGCGCTGGTGCCGCCCGGCAGCTTCCTGCCCGCAGCCGAACGCTACGGGCTGATGCCGCTGATCGACCGCTGGGTGGTTCGCCGCGCCTTCGAGATCATCGCCGAGCGCAAGCGCCACCCGCGCAAGATTGCGAGCTACGCCATCAATCTCTCCGGCGCCACCATCGGGGACGGCGACTTCGTCGACTTCGTCGCCGAACTGTTCGCGCAGTATGATGTTTCGCCGGCATTGGTGTGTTTCGAGATCACCGAGACCAGCGCAATCTCGAATCTCGACGAGGCGCAGACGTTCATCGCGCGGCTGCGCGAGATCGGCTGCAGTTTCTCGCTCGACGATTTCGGCACCGGCATGTCCTCGATCGCGTATCTGAAGCACCTGCCGGTCGACATCATCAAGATCGACGGCTCGTTCGTGAAGGAGATCCTGAACAGCAAGGTCGATCGCGCGATGGTCGAGATGATCACCAAGACCGCGAAGATCATGCAAAAGCAGGTGGTCGCCGAATTCGTCGAGAGCCTCGCGATCCTGGACGAGCTGCGCCAGATCGGGGTCGACTACGCGCAAGGGTACGCCATCGGGAAGCCGGTTCCGGTGCTCACCCTCCGGGAAGAAAAGATCGCCTGAGTCGCCGAAATTGTCCCGAAACGGGACTTTTTCGGCCATTTCAGCCCGCCAGGGGCTGATTCGCTGGCACTTTCCAGCCGAAAAACGTTTAAAAATCCTGTCGTTGCCCGCTTCGTCTCGATTATGCCTTACTCTAATTCCCTGATATAATGAGCAAACGGTGAATCCAGCGTGGGCCGGGTAACAGGCCCCACAGCACCGACTTGGGGATGATGGGTCAACGTACGACGAAAGCTGCCGCGCGCAAGACAAGCCGCGGCATGTCTCTGGTGGGCAGCACGGCGTTTGCCGTGACCGCGCTCGTCATGTCGTCTGGCCTTGCCGCCTGGATGGTCGGCATCGACCCCACCGCATGGCTGCATGGACCGGCACTCGCCAACACCACCGCCTCGCTGAACTTCGACGATCGCTTCGGCGCTCGTTCCACGATCAATTCGGCTTCGCTCTATTATCCTTTGCGCCGCGGGTTCCGTTCGAGCCGCGGCGATTTCAATTCCGAGTTCGGTCAGATCGAGGACGCGCTGGCCGGCCAGCTGCGTGACACCCAGACCGAACTGCCGACCAGCCAGCCGGCGTCGGCGTCCGTCGCCGCGGCCGCCACGGCGACATCCACTGTGCCGATGCCGCGGTCGCGGCCGGCCGAGGCCAATCTGCTGGCGCGCAACGATCAGCCGCTGCCGCCGCAGGCGCCGGTGCAGCAGGGCGACAACCGGACGTTCCTGCAGAAGATCGCCGACATGATGCCGGGCAAGCTGCAACTGGCCTCGATCGATCCGAATGATGGCTTGTTGTCCGGCCCGAGCCTCGATCTCGGTGCACTCGGTTATGACAGCACCACGGCGGTCTACGACATCACCGGCCGCATCGTGTACATGCCCGACGGCACCAGGTTCGAGGCGCATTCAGGCCTCGGCAATCTGCTCGACGATCCGTCGCATGTGACCGCCCGCAACGCCGGTGCGACGCCGCCCGGCGTCTACGAGATGAAGCCGCGCGAGAAGTTGTTCCACGGCGTGCCCGCGCTGCGCATGACCCCGGTCGATGGCAGCGATACGTTCGGGCGTGTCGGCCTGCTCGTGCACAGCTACATGCTCGGGCCGAACGGCGACTCCAACGGCTGCATCTCGGTCAAGCACTACGACAAATTCCTGCAGGCCTATCGCAGCGGCACGATCAAGCGCATCGCCGTCGTGGTCAGCATCAAGGACGTCAAGTCGGCCTCGACCCGCGCGGCGTCGAACTCGTAAGCCGCACACCGGCGCGGCCGGTTCAGCGAATCCGTCGATCCTCAGTGAGCCTCCTCGCCTCCGGCGCGACAAGCGACGGGCGATGCGCCGTTGGCGTGGCGGAATGCGCCGGCAGAGCTCCCCGGCTTTCAACATTGGGTGTCAGTATACATTTTTATCCAGTATAGGTATTATAATACTTCGTATTGCCAAAATTGAAATGTTTATGTATGCATAAGGTATCCGATGCGATCCCGAGAGGGCGACCCGATGCCAAAACCCTTCCCAATGAACGCGTGGTACGCGGCCGGCTGGGATGCCGAGATCAAGCACGCGCTGTTACCGCGGACGATCTGCGGCAGGCATGTCGTGATGTTCCGGAAGGGCGACGGCGAGGTCGTGGCGCTCGAGGATGCCTGCTGGCATCGCCTTGTCCCGCTCTCCAAGGGCCGGCTCGACGGTGACACCGTAGTCTGCGGCTATCACGGCCTGAAATACAATGCGCAGGGCCGCTGCACCTTCATGCCCTCGCAGGAGACGATCAATCCGTCGGCCTGCGTGCGCGCCTATCCCGTCGTCGAGCGCCACCGTTTCATCTGGCTCTGGATGGGCGATCCCGCGCTCGCCGATCTCGCGCTGGTGCCGGACATGCACTGGAATCACGATCCGGCCTGGGCCGGCGACGGCAAGACCATTCACGTCAAATGCGACTATCGCCTCGTGGTCGACAATCTGATGGACCTGACCCACGAGACCTTCGTGCACGGCTCGAGCATCGGCAATGATGCGGTTGCCGAAGCGCCGTTCGACGTCACCCATGGCGAGAAGACCGTGACCGTCACGCGCTGGATGAGGGGCATCGAGGCGCCGCCGTTCTGGGCCAAGCAGTTGCAGAAGCCGGGCCCGGTCGACCGCTGGCAGATCATCCGTTTCGAGGCGCCGTGCACCGTCAACATCGACGTGGGCGTTGCGCCGGCGGGATCGGGCGCGCCGGAGGGCGATCGTTCGCAGGGCGTCAACGGCTATGTGCTCAACACCATCACGCCGGAGACCGAGAAGACCTGCCATTACTTCTGGGCCTTCGTCCGCAATCACCGCATCACCGAGCAGCGCCTCACGAGCGAAATCCGCGACGGCGTCGCCGGCATCTTCCACGAGGACGAGATCATCCTGGAAGCGCAACAGCGCGCGATGGACGAGAATCCGGACCGCGTGTTCTACAACCTCAACATCGACGCCGGCGCGATGTGGGCGCGGCGCGTCATCGATCGCATGGTGGCGAAGGAAAATCCGCCACAGCAGTTGCAAGCGGCGGAGTAGGCCGGGCCATGGCGGAACGCGAAGCCGATCGCTCAGTATCGCACACCGTGCGGGCGCAGCTCGCGCTGCGTGACCTGGTTCTCTCGGGCCGCCTGCGGCCAGGCGAGCGCATCTCGGAGCTGCAGGCGGTCGAGATCACCGGGGTGTCGCGCACGCCGGTGCGGATGGCGCTGGTCCGGCTGGAGGAGGAGGGCCTGCTGGAGGCGATCCCGTCCGGCGGGTTCATGGTCAAGGCATTTTCCGAGCGCGACATCCTCGATTCGATCGAGCTGCGCGGCACGCTGGAGGGGCTTGCCGCGCGCTTTGCCGCCGAGCGCGGCGTCTCGTCGCGCGATCTCGAGCCGCTGAAGGAATGCCTCAACGAGATCGACGGCCTGGTGCGGCAGGACCCGATCTCGGTCGAAGTATTTTCGTCCTATGTCGCGCTCAATGCGCGCTTCCACGCGCTGCTCACCGAGCTGTCGCGCAGTCCGCCGCTGATCCGGCAGATCGACCGCGCCTCGGCGCTGCCGTTCGCCTCGCCGAGCGGCTTCGTGATGGCGCAATCGGCGTTGCCCGAGGCGCGCCAGATCCTGCTGATCGCGCAGGACCACCATCGCGTCGTGGTCGACGCCATCGAGAACCGCGAGGGCGCGCGGGCCGAAGCGATCATGCGCGAGCATGCCCGGCTTGCGGCACGCAATCTGCGGCTGGCGCTGCGTAACCGCACCCACCTCGATCTGCTGCCGGCGCTGGCGCTGGTCACGGCCGGCTGAACGGAGCGCGCGATGCGATTCATTGAAACCTGGACGTCGGCCACGCTGCTGGCGACGCGCGATCTCACGCCCGGCATCCGCGAATTCCTGCTGCGGCCGGACAATTTCACCGGTGCGCCCTATCCCGTCGGCAGCCACATCGATGTCGGCGTCACCATCGACGGCCAGCCGCAGACCCGGTCCTATTCGCTGGTCGGCGAAGTCGATCCGCAAGGCTTCCGGATCGCGGTGCGGCACGCGCCGGATTCCCGCGGCGGCTCGCGCTACATGTGGTCGCTCGCGCCGGGGGCGCGGCTCTCCATCACGCTGCCGACCTCGCTGGTGCAACTCGACTGGACGCGGCGGCATTTCTGCCTGATCGCGGGTGGCGTCGGCATCACGCCGGTCGTCGGTGCGGCCGAGGTGCTGGTCCGCCGCGATGCCGACGTGACCTTGCACTATGCCGTGCGCACGCGCGGCGACGCGGCCTATCTCGATACGCTCGAGCGTCTGCTTGGCGACCGCCTCATCGTCCATGCCGGCGACGAGGGCAGACGGCTGAACCTCGACGGCGTCTTCGCAGGCTTGCCGCAGGATACGATGACGTTGTTTTGCGGCCCGATGCGGATGCTGGATGCGGCGCGGCGTGCGTGGGAGGCGTCCGGCCGCCCGCTGACCGATCTGCGTTACGAGACCTTTGGATCGAGCGGGCTGTTGCCGACCGAGGCGTTCCGCGTGCGCCTCAGGGGTGAGGGGACCGAGTTCGTGATCCCGCGCGACCGCTCGATGCTGGACGTGCTCAACGAAGCCGGCCATGAGGTGATAAGTGACTGCCGGCGCGGCGAATGCGGCGTCTGTGCGATTGACGTGGTCGATGTCGACGGCGCAATCGACCATCGCGACGTCTTCTTCAGCGACCACCAGAAGCAGGAGAGCCGCAAGATCTGCGCGTGCGTCTCGCGTGCCCGCGGCACCATCACGGTGGACACCCTGCATCGCGCCGACGCGCTCTGATGTGCCGGACCGGTGCGCGGCGCCCGATCGGCGTTACGCCGCGTGCTCCGAGTGCTGCGGATTGTGATCGAGCAGCGCGGAGATATCGCTGCCCGACATCGGCCGGCCGATCAAATAGCCCTGCACCTCGTCGCAGCTGGTCTGGCGCAGATATTCGAGCTGATCGGCGGTCTCGACGCCTTCGGCCACGACGCCGATCTGCAGGTCCTGCGCGAGGCCGATCACCGATTTGACGATCGCAGCGCAATCCGGCTGGGTCAGCATGTCCCGGATGAAGGATTGATCGATCTTGATGCGGCTGAACGGCAGCTTGCGCAGATAGGTGAGCGATGAGAAGCCGGTGCCGAAATCGTCGAGCGCGACCGTCAGGCCGAGCTCGAGCAGCCCGTTCAGGATCACCGGCGCCGATCCATATTTCGAGATCAGCATCGATTCGGTGATCTCGATCTCCAGCCGGTTCGGCGCGACATTCGCCTCGGCAAGCGCCTCGACGATGGTCTGCAGGATGCCGACGTTCTGGAACTGGACCGCGGAGAAATTCACCGCGATCCTGATGTCATCAGGCCAGCGGGACAGCATCGCGCAGGCGCGGCGGATCACCCACTCGCCGAGCTGGTGGATCAGTCCGCTCTCCTCGGCGATCGGAATGAAGACGCTCGGCGGAATCAGACCCCGTGTCGGATGCTGCCAGCGCAACAGCGCCTCGAAGCCGGTGACGCGGCCTTCGCGGATGTCGAGGAACGGCTGGTAGACGAGAAAAAGCTGGTCGGCCTCGATGGCCTGTTCGAGGTCGCGCTGCAGGGCGCGGCGGTCGCGCGCCGACTGGTCGTCGTTGGCCTCGAAGAAGCAGATGGTGCCGGGGCCGGATTTCTTCGCCCGGTAGAGCGCGATGTCGACATGCTTGAGCAGATCGTGGGAGGTGTTGCCGTCCCGGGGCGCGAGCACGATGCCGATGCTGATCGCGCTGGTGATCTCGAACCCGTCGATCGGGAACGGATCGGCGAAGGCCGCGACGAACCGCTCGGCGATCGCGAGCGCGTCCTCGGGCCGCGTCAAATTGGACATGATCAGCGCGAACTCGTCGCCGCCGATCCGCGCGACATGTTCGGCCGCGCGCGTGCAGCGCTGCAACCGGGCCGCAAGCTGCACCAGGAGCTCGTCGCCCGCCGGATGGCCGAACCTGTCGTTGATCTCCTTGAAGCGATCGAGATCGAGCAGCAGCACCGCGAATTCCTCGCCCGAGCGCTCCAGCCGGCTCAGCGCGCCATTGAGCGCCTCGTTGAAGGCGACGCGGTTCGGCAGATGCGTCAGCGGATCCTGCCGCACCGTCCGTTCGGCTTCGTGCTGGGCGATGATGCGGCGCCTGAACTCGAACGCATTGACGAACACGCCGCGCAGCAGCACGGAGCCGTAGACCAGGACGAGCACGACCATCAGCAGATAAATGAAGTCGCCGTCCCTGCCGAGGCAGATCGCGGTGCCGACGAAGATCGGCCCGGTGAAGGCAATCGCGGCGATCGGGATCGTGGAGAAGGCGAAGGCGCCGCCGGCCAGCATGCCGGCGCAAAGACAGGTGATCACCAATTGGGCGCCGCTCGATGCGTTCGCGAAGAAGGCGACGGGGACGACGCCCCAGGCCGCGCCCAGCGCCAGCGCATTGCGCACCAGCCGGTACATGGTCCGGCGCGACACGAATTGCGGCTTGGCGATGCGGCGCGATGCGCGCACCTGCATGCCGAAGAACAGCGCCGCGCTGCTCACCGCAGCGGCCCACACCAGCGCGAAGGCCCAATCCGGCGATTGCCACAGCGCAGCCGCGAGCACCAGCGCGTTGCAGGCGTTGGCCAGCATGATGCCGAAGGAATAGCCGAGCACGAGCGAAACCTGCTCGGCGCGGATGTGGCCGGCGAGCGCTTCATCCGTCGGTGGTGCGCCGAAGGCCGCGAGGTCACCCGCGAACAAGGCCGCGAAATATGATCTGAGATCGATACGCATCTCACTACGTTGCCTGCATGGTCTGGCCATCGCGGTGCCGAAGAATTCTCTGCAAACCTTTGACAAACTATGAACTATTGGAACGGACCGTGCCACCGCGGGCGCCCGCTTCGGTTTCACCGGGAGGCATTGCTAACAAATCGATACAAATGCGTGATGTGACGTCACGGATCGGCAGAGATTGCCCAATCCCACGCGGCTTGATCGCTTGCCGGTTTTTCGCAATGAGTTGGGTTCCCGCGACCGGCAAAACCAGAAGGTGCGCATGAGGTTCCCGACCACGAACCACGATCCCGGGTTTCGGATCACGCGGGCCAGCCACGTCGTCCTGACCGTCTGTGATCTCGCGGCAAGCCGGCAGTTCTACGAAAATGTGATCGGGCTGATCCTGACCGCGGAGGAGGGCGATGCGCTCTATTTCCGCGGCGTCGAGGAGGCCTGTCATCACAGCCTTGTGTTGCACAAGGGCGAACGCGCCGTCTGCGCGCGGCTCGGCCTGCGGGTGTTTAGGGATGATGACCTCGACCGGCTCAAGGCCTTCTTCGAAGCGCATGGCTGCGAGACCGCCTGGGCCGAGGTGCCGCACCAGGGCCGCACGCTGCAGGCGACCGATCCGGCCGGCACGCCGCTGGAGTTCTGCGCGACCATGCCGGTCGAGCCGCGCATGATCACCAAATTCACCCGCCATGCCGGCGGCTCGGCGCTACGGCTCGATCATTACCAGGTGCTGACGCCGGAGGTGCGCAAGGCGTGCGAGTTCTATACCGCGGCCGGCTTTCGGCTCAGCGAGTATATCGCGCCTGCCGGCACGTTCGATCTGCGCGGCGTGTTCCTGCAGCGCAAGGGCAATCCGCACGACATCGTGTTCTTCAACGGTGCGGGGCCGCGGCTGCATCATTTCGCGTTCCTCGCGCCCGAGGTCCATCACCTGCTGAACGCCTGCGATCTCGCCGGCGAGCTCGGCCATGGCGCGGCGGTCGAACGCGGACCCGGGCGGCACGGGCCGGGGCACGCGATGTATGTCTACATGCGCGATCCCGACGGGCACCGCGTCGAGCTGTTCAACACGCACTACCAGATCATGGACATCGAGAACGAGCCGATCGGCTGGGATCCGTCAGACACCAAGATCTCGTTTCCATGGGGGCTGCCGGCGCGACAGGCTTGGTTCGAGGAGGCGACGCCGTTCGAAAGTGTCGCGATCCGCGAGCCGCAGGTGAAGCCGAAGCCGTTGACGCTCGAGAGTTACCTCGCGAAATAGCATGTCGATGTCTCTCGCGAACCCCGGGCATGATCCCTTGTATGACGCGGCCATCGTCGGCCTCGGGCCGGTCGGCGCCATCTTCGCCAATCTGCTCGCGAAAGCCGGCCTGAGCGTCGCGGTCGTCGAACGCACTGCCGACATCTACGACAAGCCGCGCGCGATCACGCTCGATCACGAGGCGCTGCGCGTGCTGCAGGCGATCGGGCTCGGCGATTTCATGGAGCAGGCGATCGCCCCGCATAACGGCTCGCATTATCTCGGGGTCGACGGCGAGATCATCAAGATCTTCGACCCGATGCCGCCGCCATATCCGCTCGGCTGGATTCCGAACGTGACGTTCGTGCAGCCGGATGTCGAGCAGGCGCTGCGCGAGAAGCTTGCCGGCTATCCGCAGGCTGACGTTTTCCACGCAACCGCCGCCGTGGCGCTGGAGCAGGACGAGCGCGTGGTGACGTTGACCGCGCAGCGCGAGGGAGGCGAGGAGTTCCTGATCCGCGCGCGTTATCTGGTCGGCTGCGACGGCGCCAACAGCTTCGTGCGCAAGCAGCTCGGCATTGGTCTCGACGACCTCGCCTTCGACGAATGGTGGATGGTGGTGGACACGCTGACCAGCGATCCCGCCAAGCGGCCGGCCAGGAGTTTTCAGTATTGCTGGCCGTCGCGTCCCGGCACCTTCGTGCCGGGGCCGCGCAATCTGCGGCGCTGGGAGATCAAGCTGCTGCCGGGCGAGGATCCCGAGGCGTTCGGCGCACCCGACAACGTCGTGACGCTGCTGAAGGGCTTCACCGACATTTCCGACCTCACGATCTGGCGCTCGGCGGTCTATCGCTTCCACGCGCTGCTTGGGCAGCGCTGGCGCGACCGCCGCGTGCTCCTGATGGGCGATGCCGTGCACCAGACGCCGCCGTTCCTCGGCCAGGGGCTGTGCGCCGGCATCCGCGATGCCGTTAACCTGGCCTGGAAGCTGAGGCTGGTTCTCCGTGGCGACGCCCACGAGGCGCTGCTCGACGCTTACGAGATCGAGCGCAAGCCGCATGTCCGCGCCGTCGTGGCCAGCGCCAAGGAGTTCGGCAAGATCATCGGCGAACTCGATCCTGTAGCGGCCGCCGAACGTGACGTGCGGCTGCGCGCCGACCTGAAGGCCGGCAAGGCCGAAACCATCAGGCAGAAATTCATCCCGGATCTCGTCTCCGGTCTGATCGCGCGCGATGCCGTTCTGGCCGGGCGGCTGTTCGTGCAGCCGCATGTGCGTGCGCCGGATGGACGGACGTGCCGGCTCGACGATTTGCTGAGGCCGGAGTTCGCGATCGCGACGGCGGCCGCGGAGCCGATGGCGTGGCTGTCGGACGCGTCTTGTGCCGCCTGGCAGCATCTCGACGGCGAACGTGTCGTCATCGCCACGTCAGGTGAAGGCGGCGATGCCAACGGCATTCTGAACGTGGTCGAGCGCGACGGGCTGTTCGCCGACTGGATGCGGCAACATGGCGCCACCGCGGTCATCGTGCGGCCCGACCGTTACGTCTTCGGAGCCGCCGGCAGCGCCGACGAGCTCAATATGCTCGTCGGGCAACTGCTCGAAGGTCTCGGTGCGAGACATCAGCCGTTCCCGGCGACACCAGTCACTTCTTGATGTCGGCTGCGACCAGCACACGATGGCCGCGCAGCAACTCCTGCAAGGCCTGCAGGGCTGCGACGCCGCATTGGGTATCCTGCTCGCCATTGCCGCCGCTCAACCCGATGCCGCCGACAACCGCGTCGTCGACTACGATCGGAAAGCCGCCGACGAACACGGCGAATTTTCCGTCAAAACTCCACTGAATGCCGAAGGCCTCGTTGCCGGGCAGGGCAGGTCCGTTCGGTGGCTGGTTGAACAGATGGGTGGAGCGCTTGTGCCCGGCCGCCGTGAACGCCTTGTTCCAGGCAATCTGGGGACCGGTGATCCGCGCGCCATCCATCCGCTCCAGCGCCAGCGGATAGCCGCCGTCGTCGGTCACGCAGACCGTCTCCGCAACGCCGATCTCGGCGGATTTGCGGATCGCGGCCGCGATCATGTGGCGGGCTTCGGCAAGTTCGAGTTTGAAAGACTGTCTCATCGCTCTGGTCCAGGATTGGAGTGGGCGGTCGACCGCGGCTCAGGTGCCGCGGTAGACCGTCTTGATCTGGGTGTAGAATTCGAGGCCGGTGCGGCCGGACTCGCGGAAGGTCGAGGTGCTCGACCGTTTCAATCCGCCGAACGGCGCGTTGATCAAATTGCCCGTGGTGGTGCGGTTGATCTTCACCGTTCCGGACTGGATGTCATTGGCGAAATCGTGCATCGCGCGCGGGTCGCGCGTCACGATCGCGGCCGACAGGCCGTACTCGCTGGCATTGGCCTTGGCGATCGCGTCAGTATAGCTGTCGACCTCGATGATCGCGATGACCGGGCCGAAGATTTCCTCGCGTGCGATCGTCATGTCCTGGGTCACATCGGTGAAGATCGCGGGTGAGACGAAGTAGCCGCCGTCATAGGCGGCACCGGTGAGCCGGTCGCCGCCGTGGAGGTGCGTCGCTTCCTTTTTCCCGATCGCGACGTAGCGCAGCACGGTTTCGAGCTGCCTGGCTGTGGCGAGCGGCCCCATCTCCATTCCGCTTGTGAGGCCGCTGCCGATCTTGATCGCCTTCACCTTGGCGAGCAGCCGTGCGGTGAACTCGGCGCGCACCTGCTTCATGACCAGGACGCGGCTGGTGCCGGTGCAGGCCTGGCCGGCCAGCGACAGGCCGCCTTTGACGGTCAAATCGACCGCCAGATCGAGGTCGGCGTCGTCCATGACGATCAGTGGATTCTTGCCGCCGAGCTCCATCTGCGTACGGGTCGTGAAGCTGACCGCGCGGCAAATCTGTTCGCCGGCGGACGTCGATCCGGTGAAGGAAATCGCCCGAATGACCGGCGGCTCGGTGATGCTAGGCCCGATCTCGCCGGCCTTGCCGGTGATGAAGTTGAGCGCGCCGTTCGGCAGGCCTGCCGCAATCAGCGCCTCCGCGAGGCGATAGCCGCTCAGCGGCGCATCGGACGACGGCTTGAACACCACCGTGTTGCCGGTGACGAGGGCCGGCGCGATCTTGCGCGCCGGGATGGAAATCGGAAAATTCCAGGGCGTGATCACCGACACGACGCCGAGCGGCTCGCGCAACGTATAGACCGTCATATCTGCATCGTCGTTCGGAAACACCTCGCCGGTGAGCGACTGTCCCTCGACGGCATAGAACCGCAGGGTTTGGGCCGAGCGCAGCACCTCGTCGCGGGCGAGGCCGAGCGATTTGCCCATTTCCCGCGTCATCTCTCGCGCAATGTGATCTGTGCGTGCCTCGAGATGATCGGCGGCCCGGTTCAGGACGGCCGCGCGTTTCGTGATCGGCGTCCGCCGCCAGCCCTCGAACGCGGCGGCCGCGGCATTGACGGCCGCTTGCGCATCGGCGGCGGTCGATTCCTGGAAGCGTCCGACTAGGTCGCTGGTGTCGGCGGGATTGATGTTCACGAATAGTCGGCCGGACGCGCTCGCGACCCGCTCGCCGGCGATCAGGTTCGGAAATTGTTCGATCCCTGCGCTGCCCTCCGCGGAAGGGGGCGCGTTGCGTATCGTCGTTTCAGCTATCGTCACAGGATTCTCCTCAATGCCAGATCAGTACCGCGCAGACGGTCGACACCGCGAGCCCGGTCAATACGGGGATCATCGCCGTCCGCACGATCTGGAAGACGGGGACGCGCGCGAAGCCGGCCACTGCGATCAGCGACGACCAGGCCACCAGGGTGCCGCCGCCGGTCCACACCGCGCCCATCTGGCCGATCGCGGCGAGCGTCGCGGGCTCCATTCCGACCGACGGTGCCAGCGCGCCCGACAGTGAGCCGGTCAGCGGCAAGCCGGCAAAGCCCGAGCCGTCGATGCCGGTGATCATGCCTGATATCAGGATGCCGAAGGCGACGAAAATCTCGTTGCCGGGGATCCAGGCTTGCGCGGTCTGGATCAGTTCGAACAGGAGGCTCGGCGCCTGGGCCGCAGGCACCCCGAGGATCGGCGCAGACAGGCCCGGCTCGGCGCCGAGAAAGAAGAACCCCGCGATCGGCAGCACGGAGCCCATCGCCTTGAATGCGAAGACGAAGCCTTCGGTGACGTGGTCGGCGCTGGTGTCGAGGAATTTGCGCAGGTCGTCGGTGATGAAGGATGCGCAGATCATCAGGATCGCGGCGACGCCGCCGACCAGTGCGGCAGCGTCGCCGCCCTTGAGGTCGTGGCCGATGCCAAGCTTGGCCAGCACCATCACCGCGATGACGCAGAGAAAGGCGAGCGGGGTCGCAACCGCAAAGAATTTCGACCAGCCTTCGCGGCGGGTCGGCACCCCGGCGAGTTCCTTGTCGATCTGCGCCTGGGTCGCGAGCGGCCGCTGGCCGTCGGCGGTGCCGCGTGCGATCTCCGCCTTGTCGAAGCTGCCTTCCTGCTCCAGCCGTGCCAATTCGCCGTTACTGGACTGCGCCTGCCAGCGCTCCAGCAGCCGCTCGTCGGCCTTGGTGATCGACTTGCGGATCGAAAGATAGGCGAGCGTCAACGCGATGCCGCCCGTGATGAGGGATAGCACCAGCGCGCGGTCCGCGACGGTGGCGGCGCTGACCGCGGCGCCGGCCGCCTTGGCGCTGATCCCGGGCGCGACGCCGATCACGTAGTCCGACGACAGCGCCATGCCTTGCCCGGCGATCGCGATCGCAATGGCACCGCCGAGCGGCGACAGGCCGGCCGCAATCGCCGCGGGCAGCAGCACCGCGGAAACCAGCGGCACTGCCGGCGTCGGCCAGAAGAACAGCGAGATCACATAGGTGATGGCGGCAAGCACGAAGTAGGCGGTGTGTCCGCTCTTCATAATGGCGCGGAACGGTTCGACCATGCGAATGTCCGAGCGTAGCACCTTGAGCGCGTTCAGCAGCGCCGTCATCAGCGCGATCACCAGGAAGATGTTGAAGAGCTCCTTGGCGGCGGTGAAGCTCGCGTTGAAGACGCTGGCGAGTGCCGCGACCGGGCTGTGCGTCCAGGCAAGCGCGACCAGGAGTGTCGCGATCACCGACGGCACCACGACGTTCGCGCGCCAGATCATGGTGAGAACGATGACGGCGACGCCGAGCAAATAGACCCAGTGCGCGGCAACGATCGGAGCGTGCTGCATGGTTGTTGCTTCCCCCTCTAATGCGGCGAATAATGTATACTGTATTCCGTATTGGCAAGCGCAAATTGCGAGCTGCCAATCCGCGCGTCGCAGAAGGATGGGAGCATTTGCGACCGCATTTTTGTGCACGTGAAGCACAAAATAGCGGCGATTCAATGCGGTTGGTGTCGGGTGGGAGGGATGGCCGGGAACCCGGCCTTCGGTGTTGACAGGCGCGAAGATAGTATACAGTATACCCAAATAGCCGAACCGAAACGGACCGATGGTCGTTGCCGGACGGCCATTTCTTCACGGCACAGGAGCGCCACGATGCAAAAGCTGATGGATCACGTGGAATTTCGAGCGGCCCTCGAAAATGCCATCAAGGGAAAGAGCGCCAACAAGGCTCCGTTCAGCGTCGCCTGGGCGAGCGGCAAGCTCAGCCGCGCGCATCTCGCGCGCTGGGCCGAGAACCACTACCACTATGTCGGTCCGTTCGCCGACTACCTCGGCTACATCTATGCGCGGATGCCGGAGCAGTACCAGGAAGCCAAGGACTTCCTGCTCGCCAATATGTATGAGGAGGAGATCGGGGGCGACCGTCACACCGATCTGCTGATCCGCTTCGCGGAGGCCTGCGGCACGACCGCGGCGCGCATCAAGAATCCCGACAACATGACGCCGACGACGCGCGGGCTGCAGAGCTGGTGTTATTCGGTCGCGATGCGCGAGGATCCGATCGTCGCGGTGGCCGGCCTCGTGGTTGGCCTGGAGTCGCAGGTACCTTCAATTTACCGAAAGCAGACGCCGACCCTGCGCGAGAAGTACAAATTCACCGATGAGGAAGTCGAGTTCTTCGACCTTCACATCGTGTCGGACGAAATTCACGGCGAGCGCGGCTACCAGATCGTGCTCGAGCACGCCAATACGGTCGAGCTGCAGCAGCGCTGTCTCAAGATCTGCGAGATCGGCGCACAGATGCGGCTGCTCTACACCACCGCGCTGTACCACGACTATGTCGCAAGCGACATTCCGCTGGCGGAGCTTGATCTTGCCAGCGGCGTCTCCGCTGAAGAACGCGTGCTGTTGCAGGCCTGAGCCGCAGGGAGCAGCGGCGCGATGCCCAACGTCATCTTTCACCGCAACGGCGAGACCTTTGTCGGCGAGGTCAAGGAAAACACCAATCTGGTGGTCCGCGCCGGCATCCGCCAGTTTCCCTATCCCAACTTCCTTTACGGCTGCGGGATGGGGAAGTGCGGGAAGTGCGCGTCGCTGATCATCAAGGGCGGCGAGCACCTGCCGGAGCCGAACTGGAAGGAAAAGAAGCGCCTCGGTGCCAGGATCGAGCAGGGATATCGCCTCGCCTGCCAGCTCTGGCTCACGCATGACGTTGAACTGTCGCAGGAGGCAGCCCCGCTGGTCGACGTCGTCGCGCCGGCCGGCGCCGCGGTTGGGAGGACGTGACCGATGTATGTGATACTGACGAGCAAGCCGGGGCAGTTTCGCACCGAGATCACTGACGGCCTGCGGCCGCTCGCGGCCTATGACTACCTGTTCTACGGCATCAGGAAAGCGACGTTCGTGATTGCAGAGCTGGTCGAGGAGACCAAGGTCAAGGTGATCGACGAAGCCTGGTCGCCGCCGATCGTGAACGAGGTGCCCTCGAAATTCCTCGAAAAGTTCGAGACGCCCGAGCGGGCGCTGAACGAACTCGAGCACCTCATCACATTCGGTCACATGGACACCAAGCTGCGCAAGCGCTGAGCGGATGGCGGGATGATCGAAGTCACGTTTCTGACCAACGGCGGGAAAACCGTCACCGCGGCGGAGAACAGCAATCTGCTGCGCGTCTCGCTGCGCGAGCAGGGCGGCATTCCGTTCAAGTGCGGCGGCGGCCTGTGTGGAACCTGCAAATGCCTGATCGAGAAAGGCATCGAGAACACCGATGCGATCAAGCCGAAGGAGCGAAAGCACCTCACCGACGCGCAGTTCGCCGCCGGCTATCGGATGGCGTGCCAGACCTTTCTCACCGGCAGCGTGAGCGTGTCGTGGGTGCCGAAAGCCGCGGTGCCGGGGGCTCGACCTGTAGCTGTTGACGGCGAATGAGCGCGGCTTGATGGCATGCAGCCGGCGGTCTAAATACGCAACAGCGGTCATTCGGCCAGGACTCTGGCAGCTCGCTGGACCTCCGGTGTCCATGCATTGAGCGAGGCGCGGCCGGACAGGTCGGTTCATGGCAGGCAAGCTCGGAAGCTCCAAACGTCTCGGCGACGACTATCTCTCCCTCCACGGCAAGGTCATCGAGGAGCTGCGGCAGGCGATCCTGAGCCGGCGGCTGAAGCCGGGCGAGCGGCTGGTCGAGGGCCGCCTCGCCGACGAGCTCGGGGTTTCCCGCAATCCCGTGCGCGAGGCGATCCGCGTGCTGGAGTCGGAGGGGCTCGTCGAGGTGACCGCGCGGCGCGGCGCCTCCGTCATCACGATGAGCGATGAGGAAGCCCGCGAGACGGTCGAAGTGCGCGCGCTGCTCGAGGGACAAAATGCGCGCCTGGCTGCGCGTCGCCGCGAAGAGAGCATCATCAAGCGGATCGCGGCGGTGTTGAAGCAGGGCAACGAGGCGGTCGCGGGGCGGCGCTACGACCTGTTGTCGGATCTCAACCAGCAATTCCACCATGAATTGGCGGAGGCCGGCCGCAACCGCGTGCTTGCCGATCTGCTGAAGCGGCTGCGCGAACGCACGGCGATGCTGTTCTCGCCCACCGATCCGGTGCGCCAGGCGCGGACCTGGGATGAGCACGCTGCGATCCTGCGCGCCATCATCGCCGGCGACGAGCGCGCCGCCGCCACGCTTGCCGCCGAGCACGTGATGCGCGCCGGTGCGGACTTTCTCTCGAGCCTCCATGTGCCCGATGAGGAGACCTCGCTGGAGGCGGCGTCGGCGAAATACGGCCTGCCGTCCGGCTCCCGCGTGGATCAGACGGCGACCAAGCCGGCGCGCCGGAACCAGCAGCGCGCCGGTACGCGGCGGCGAAAAGCAGAGAGCTGAACGCACCCGTCGCGTTGATGGTTTGTGGCCGCCGATCCCGCGGTCAAAGGTCCGGTGGTACCGCTCCGGATCGTCAGCTAACTTTCTTGACCGTATCTGCCACGCTCGCTACGTCTCTTCCCAATGCTGGGCAGGGGCGCAACCCTGCCGGCCGCGCCGCATGGCCGGGGGAAACGAATGAACAACAACAAGGATGGCGCGTCGCCGAACGACGTCGCCGAATTTGATTACGTCATCGTCGGCGCCGGCTCGGCCGGCTGCGTGCTCGCCAACCGCCTGAGCGCCGACGGCAGGCACTCGGTGCTGCTGCTCGAGGCCGGGCCGAAGGACACCAACATCTGGATCCATGTCCCGCTCGGCTACGGCAAGCTGTTCAAAGAAAAATCCGTCAACTGGATGTACCAGACCGAGCCCGAGCCCGGCCTGAACGGACGCCAGGTGTTCCAGCCGCGTGGAAAAGTGCTCGGCGGCTCCAGCTCGATCAACGGCCTGCTCTATGTGCGCGGCCAGCACGAGGACTATGACCGCTGGCGGCAGCGCGGCAATGCCGGCTGGGGTTATGACGACGTGTTGCCCTATTTCAGGAAGGCGGAGGATCAGCAGCGCGGCGGCGACAAATATCACGGCGCTGGCGGTCCGCTGCCGGTATCGGACTGGCGGCATGCCGATCCGCTGTCGGAAGCTTTCGTGCATGCCGCGGCCGAGGTCGGCATCCCGACCAATCCGGATTTCAACGGCGCGACCCAGGAGGGCGCGGGCTTCTTCCAGACCACGACGCGGCGCGGCCGGCGCGCCTCGACGGCGCGGTCCTATCTGCGGCCGGCGCTGACGCGCGGCAATTTGCATGTCGAGACGTCGGCGCTGGCGCAGCGCATCCTGTTCGACGGCAAGCGCGCGAGCGGCGTCGCGTACAAGCAGAACGGACAGTTGCGGACGGCCAAAGCGCGCAAGGAGGTGCTGGTGTCGAGCGGCGCGTACAACTCGCCGCAATTGCTGCAGCTGTCCGGCGTCGGCCCTGCCGATCTGCTGAGGCAGCATGGCATCGAGGTTCTGCTCGATGCGCCCGGCGTCGGCAACGACCTGCAGGATCACATGCAGGTGCGCATCGTCACGCGCTGCGCCCAGACCGTCACGCTGAACGACGTCATCAACAATCCGGTGCGCCGCGTCATGGCGGGCCTGCGCTACGCGGCGTTGCGCAAGGGGCCGCTGACCATCGCCGCCGGCACCTCGGGGGCGTTCTTCAAGACCAGTCCGCGGCTGGCGTCACCGGACATCCAGATCCACTTCCTGCCGTTCTCGACCGACAAGATGGGCGAGAAGCTGCATCCGTTCTCGGGCTTCACGGCTTCGGTCTGCCAGCTGCGCCCGGAGAGCCGTGGCTCGCTGAAGATCAGGAGCGCGGACCCGGGCGCGCCGCCGGAAATCCGCATCAACTATCTGGCGACCGAGACCGATCGCCGCGCCTTCATCGACGGCATCCGCATCCTGCGCAAGATCCTGGCCGCGCCGGCGCTGAAATCATACTCGGTCGGGGAAGTGGATCCCGGCGCCAAAGTGGTGAGCGACGACGATTTGCTCGATTTCTGCCGCCGCACCGGCAGCACGGTCTATCATCCGACCTCGACCTGCCGGATGGGCAACGATGCGCTCGCGGTCGTCGACCAGCGGCTCAAGGTGCGCGGTGTCGAGGGTCTGCGCGTGGTCGATGCGTCCGTCATGCCGGACCTGATGTCGGGCAATACCAACGCGCCGACGATCATGATCGCGGAGAAGGCGTCGGACATGATTTTGGAGGATGCAAGGTAATATCTCGCGCCGTCATCCTGAGGTGCGAGCGAAGCGAGCCTCGAAGGATGCACGGCCACAGACGGGCCGTCGACCCTTCGAGGGCCGCTGAAGAAGCGGCCACCTCGGGGTGACGGTGAGAGGGCAGTGCCGCGAGGCCTCACCCCCTATACGCGCGCACCCGTGCGACCATCTGCTCGACATGGGCGATCGGCGTCTCCTGCAGGATGCCGTGACCGAGATTGAAGATCAGCCGCCCCTTGCCGAAGTTCTCCAGCACATCGTCGACCGCGCGGTCGAGCGCGGCGCCGCCGGCAATCAGGGCCAGCGGATCGAGATTGCCCTGCACGGCGACGCGGCTTTGCACGCGCTCGCGGATCATCGACGGCTCGGCGGCCCAGTCGATCGAGACGGCATCGACGCCGGTTTGCTCGACATAGGCCGGCAGCATGCCCGCCGCGCCGCGCGGAAAGCCGATGATCCGGGCACCGGGGACCTGCTTGCGCACCCCGGCAACGATGCGCCGGGTCGGCTCGATCGACCAGCGGGCGAACTCGCGCGGCGGCAGCACGCCGGCCCAGGTGTCGAATATCTGCAGGCAGTCGGCGCCGGCCTTGAGCTGGCCGACGAGATAGTGGATCGAGTTCTCGACCAGCACGTCGATGATTTTGGCGAAGGCGTCCGGATGGCGATAGGCGAGCATCCGCGCGGGGGCCTGGTCCGGCGTGCCCTGTCCGGCCACCATGTAGGTCGCGACCGTCCATGGCGCGCCGCAGAAGCCGATCAGCGTAATGTTTGGCGCAAGCTCGCGCCGGACGCGGCGCAGCGCTTCAAAGACCGGCTCGAGCTTGTCGAAATTGGCCCGCGTGGCCAGCGTCGCGATCTCGCCGGGCGTTGCCAGCGGATCGAGCCGCGGCCCTTCGCCGGCCTCGAAGCGCACCGAACGGCCGAGCGCGTAGGGGATCACCAGGATGTCGGAGAAGATGATGGCGGCGTCGAAGTTGAACCTGCGGATCGGCTGCAGCGTGATCTCGGTGGCGAATTCGGGCGTGAAGCAGAGATCGAGAAAGCCGCCGGCCTTGGCGCGCAGCTCGCGATATTCCGGCAGATAGCGGCCGGCCTGCCGCATCATCCAGAGCGGCGGCACGGCTTGCCGGTGGCCCGATAGGAGGTCGATGAGCGGCTTCTTGGTGGGATCCTGGGGCACGCGAAAGTTCCTGATCACGGTCAAAATTTGGCCCCTGATACACGCTGCGGCGCAATGGGCCAAGGCGATACTCAAGGCGGTTCTGGAACCCCGGTTTGCGGAGGGGCGTTGTCCCCCGGAATGGAGGGACGACATGGCCGAGAAATTCGATCCTGCAGCACATGACAAGCACGCCGAGAAGCCGCACGAGGCACGGGCTGCCGACCGCAAGGCGCGCTCCCGATTGAAGGAGGGGCTGGAGGATACCTTCCCGGCCTCCGATCCGGTCAGCGCCACGCAACCCGCGCCGTCGAAGCACGACGGCAATCGGGACAATTAGCTGTTATATCCCAGCGGTCGCTAACCACGATGCGACATGGGTTCAGCCGTGCGAGGAACGGCTCACTGCGGAGCGGTGGTTCGAAGGGCAACGCGCCCGCGGTGTGGGGCGCGATCGTCGCGGCAGGAATCGCCGTATCGTGATGCGCTGGACCGGCTAGACCGGACCGCCTTCGGGGCGCTGCACCCGGTCAAATTCGAAGGTCACGCCGAGCCGGCGCTCCAGGTGCCAGACCAGAATGCAGTGCCGCCGGATCGGTTCGCTCTCGATCTGGAGATCGAACGCGAACGGAATTGCGGCATCGCCTTCCACGGCCAGCCCCGCGCCGCCGGTCGAGATGTTGAGCACAAGACATCCGACGCTGGTGTTGCGGAAGAAGATCGTTCCGCGCTTCATCAGGACGGTTCGCTGGCTGTCGATCTTGTATCTTTTTATTGTTGTACTCACGCCAGTCTCCTACCCCGATGTGATGCCCGCGCGCATCGTTCCCCCGAGAACGCCCTAGAGCGGGATGACTTTTCGTCGAAACATCATCGCGCTCTATCTCTTTGTTTTGAGCATGATCGTTTCGGAAAACCGCTACACACTTTTCCGGATCATGCTCTAGTTCACCAGCACCGCGCCGTCGCAGCGGACGCCCAGCACCCAGACGTCGACCTGGCCGAGCCCGATGCCGAGCGTCGAGAGCAGGGACGCCAGCACCTGATCGATCGGGCTCGTCACGCCGTTCAGGATGCTCATGACGAGCGCGCCCAGTCCCGGGATCGGAAGCCCGAGCGGTCCGACATTGATGGTGAGCGAGAGGTCGCCGAGCAGGGTTGATGTGAGCGAGGTGAGGAAGTTGGTGGTCGTCACCGTCTTCTTCGTCCCCGACTGGATGTCGCTGTAGCTGAAGTTGACGTTGGTCGGCGTGGTGTTGCCCATGCCGGCATGGGCGAGGCCGGTGACGGTGATGAGGCCAAGATTGACCAGCAGCGCCGGCGGCGGATTGGGCTTGGTCGTGAAGTTGGTCATGTCGGCAACCGTGACGTTGCCGATCCAGGCGTCGACGATTCCCGGCGTCACGCCGATCGTGACCTGCGAGGTGTTGATGTTCGGATGGCCGCAGGAGACCGCGTTGAGCGTCGCGGTACCCGAGGCGACCTCGACATAGACCGGGAGGTTGATCGCGGAAACGCTGCCGGAGCCGAGCACATTGATGGTCGCCAGGATCCTGGTCTGCGCGGTGTGGACGCTCACGCCCTGGGTGCCCATCGCGATCCAGCTCGAGCCGACCGGACGCTCGCCGATCGTTGCGATCACGGATACGTTGGCGATGCCGGGCAGGCCGAGATTGACCGAGGTTGCGATCTGATGGTTGCCGTTGGCGATCTGCGCCACCGTGTTGATGAGGTCGAAGACCGAAACGCTGGCGCCGACCTTCGGTTTCTGTCCCACCGTGAGGTTGGCAAACGGGCCGAGATCGACCAGGGTGCCCGGCGAAATCTTGGTTGAGGAGCCGGTGACGGCCTGGGAGATCGTCGACAGTGCGGTCGTCGCCGCGTTGGCGCCGTTGGTGATCTGCTGTGTGGTCAGCGCGGCCGCCATGATATCGCCGACCTTGAGGTTGCTGCTCAGGAGGTCGCTATAGGTGACGCCGGTCAGGTTGACCCGGGTTGCCAGCGCCGACAGGAAGTCGAGGGCGTCGATCTTGGCGCTGATCAGCGAATTGTAGTCCATCACCGAGAGCGACAGTGTGGTGCCGAGCATCGAGCCGAGCAGCGCATTGATCACGCCGCCATTGACCGAGAGCAGCCGCGAGCCGATCGCGAACGTGGCCATTTCGGTCGATGTCGCGGTGGCGGTCGTCGTGATGTTGAAGCTGCTCGCGCCGGTGATATAGCGCGCGAAGTAGAGCGGGGTCTTGGTCGTCAACGTGACGCGCGCGGCGTTCGGAATGCCGACCGCCGGGGTCACGAAACGAGCCTGCGGCGCGATGGCGCTGCTTGCGGTGTAGGTCCCGGTCTCGACCTTGACCAGCGCGCTGGCCGGATAGTTGTTCTGCGTCACCGTCGCGGAGGCGGCGTTGACCGGATTGCTCAGATTGGCGGCAGCGACGATCGCGGCGAGGTCGGCGGTGCTCTGGGTCTTGCGCCGGTCGGCGAAGATCGTGCCGAGATCGATGGCAAGCCCGGCGCACCCGATCAGGAGCGTCATCAGGCCGGCCGACATCATCGCGAAGTTGCCTCGTTCGTCGGCGCCGAAACGCCGCATCAGCATGAGGATGCCGCTCATGCTAGAATCCCCCGTACTGGATCGCAGCGGAGCGGACGATGGTGCTCGCCGGAGTGGGGACGAAAGGCAGCTTGTAGATGAAGTTGCCGGCCGCGTTGTAGTTGACCGTCACGACGTAGACGTTGGCGTTCAATGGGGACGGTGCGGCATTGACGGTGAGATTGCTGGCTACCAGCAGCGGATAGGTCGATGCGTTGGCGGTGACGTAGCTCGTCGCGAGGCTGTTGCGTTCGGTGTCGGTCATTCCGGCGATCGACGACCGCGCCGCTTCGGCGGCGAGTTGCTGGACGCCATGCACCATCGCGAGATACGAACCGAATACAATGATGCCGAAAATGAAGGCGAGAAACAGCGGCAGCATCAGCGCAAATTCGACAGCAGAAGCGCCGCTTCGACACCGAAATAACCTGGTCATGGCACACCTCGAAACGCAATCTAGGGCGCCACGTTGCGAGGCTTTGATTAAGGAAAACTATGAAAACGCTTCCGCGAATCAGTGACGTCAATTCAGCTGAATGGCAGCGTTCGAATTTATTGGGTGGGCGACACGTTATGGGGCGATCAGGATTTTTGATGCCGTGTCCGCAGAAACCCGGGGTCTGATTGTGTTGAGGTGCTGCATGCGCGTGCAGATGCAGTCGTCCGATACCGTAGCACTACGTGGCAATGCACGTAACAATACATAAGGCCTGCAACTACAATAGCATCGCGGCAAATTGAAGCTAAACGAAAGTGCAACCAAATGTTAGTATAGCTGAATCGCATACTATGGAGATCGTAATTGCGTCCCGTGCTGAGATTGGAGGGCTCGCGATGCACAGACCACGTCAGCATTTGAATATTCCGACAGAGATCGTTCGCACCGTCGTTGCGATTGCGGAGACGGGAAGTCTATCGAAGGCCGGCGAGCGTCTCGGCCTCAGTCAGCCGGCGATCAGTTCGCAGGTCAAGCGACTGCAGAGCCTGGTCGGCGGCGCGCTCTTCGTCAGAACGGCGAACGGCACCACGACGACGGAGCTCGGCAAGGTTGCCGTGCAGCAGGCAAGGCGAATCCTCGAAGCGAACGACCAACTGCTTCGGCTCGGCGGCAATCACGAAGGACCGCAGCCGTTGCGGCTCGGAATAAGCACGATGCTCGCCGAGGAATTCCTCAAGCTGCATCCGGCCGACGTACTCGCCGACGTGCTGGTTCACGCCGACATGTCGCCGATCGTCATCAGAGGATTGATCGACGGCTACATCGACATCGCCTTCGTCTACAGCAACCCTTCGCTGGAGAACGAACACGAGGTGACGATCGCCGCCGAGGCCGAAGAGCGCTCGGTTTGGGTACGGTCACGCGATTTTGTTCTGCGGCCGGGCGCCCCGATCCCGATCCTGGCGTGGCCGGGCGACGACTGGATGATCCGGACGCTCACCAAGCACAACATCTCGTACAAGATCGTGTTCAGGAGCCCGAACCACCAGCTGCGACTCGAAGCCGCACGGGCCGGATACGGCCTGACGGCATGCCCAGAGCGGATGATCCCGTCCTCGCTGATCTCGGCGAAGGACTATTACCTGCCGGAGCTTCCGTTGCAGAAGCGCCTGCTGTGTGTTCGGCCGGGCCTCGAGGGAAGCCGCGCGACGGCGATGGTGCAGCGGTTGTCCAGCCTGTTCTTCAGCGGCGCGAAGCCGATGCGTCAGGTGAGCAACATGTAATCCGGCGCCGCCGGACAGCGGCGGCGCCGATCAGTAGTGCGGTGGGCGCTCGTTGGCGGGGCCCGGCGCCTGGCGTTCCGCCTCCTGAAGCCGGTCGCGCAGCTCGGCGAGCTGGCGCGTCAGCGCGTCGATCTGCTTCCATTGTGTCGTGATGGTCTGATTCAGCGTCTCGATGGCTTCGTCCTGGTAGGTCAGGCGGACCTCCAGCGCATCGATCCGTTCGCTCAGCTTGGCCGCGTCATTCATGGACGGCATCCTCGTGCCCACGTTCACGCAGGCCGTGGCCGAGCGCGACCCGTTCGTCGAACACAAAGCAGTCGCCGCGCCAGCGGCTGTCCTGCCGCGGCGTTTCCTCGAGATATTTCAGGATGCCGCCCTTGAGGTGATAGACCTCGCCGAAGCCTTGCGCGAGCAGATAGGCGCTCGCCTTCTCGCAGCGGATGCCGCCGGTGCAGAACATTGCAATCCTGCGGTGCTTCGCCGGATCGAGGTGCCGCGCGGCAAATTCCTTGAATTGTCCGAAGCTCGCGATCTTGGGATCGACCGCGCCTTCGAAACTGCCCATCGCGACCTCGAACGCGTTGCGGGTGTCGAGCACCATGATGTCAGGCGAGGCGATGAGTTCGTTCCAGTCGCCGGCGTCGACATAGGTGCCGACCTGCCGCGTCGGATCGACCGTGGTATCGCCGAGTGTCACGATCTCCTTCTTCAGCCGCACCTTGAGCCGCTGGAACGGCATCTGCGCGGCTTCGGAAAATTTCAGCTCGAGATTGTCGAGGCGGCCGCCGAACAGCGGCCCGTGCCTGAGCTCAGCGACGAAACCATCGATGGCTTCGTCGCTGCCGGCGATGGTGCCGTTGATGCCCTCATACGCAAGCAGCACGCTGCCCTTGAGATCAAGGTTGGTGCAGAGCGCGCGCAGCGGCTCGCGCAATGCGCGGAAGTCGGGCAGCGCGGCGAACTGGTAGAAGGCGGCGACCTTGAGGGGCATGGCCGGGGTGTTTATCAGGCCCGCCTGAGCGGCGAAACCCCGCAAAGCCATGCATTATCGGGATAATTCCTCTGGCATACCATGCATTGCCCTGCCGGGGACGAATGTGCCATGTACTCCGCATCCCCTTGGCATCCACCCGCCGCAGCAGCATCAGACCATCACGATCAAGCGAGCTCTCCGTCATGAGAAATTTCCACTTCGCCGGCCGTTCCACGGTCCACGCCCAGAACGCGATGGTTGCAACGTCGCATCCGGAAGCGGCGCTGGTGGCCATCGACGTGATGCGCGCGGGCGGCACCGCCGCGGACGCTGCGGTTGCGGCCTGCGCGCTGCTCGGCGTCATCGAGCCGCAATCGACCGGCATCGGCGGCGACTGCTTTGCGCTGATCCAGCCGAAGGGCGAGGGCAAGATCACGGCCTATAATGGCAGCGGCCGGGCGCCGATGGCGGCTACCGCCGAGTGGTATCTCGAACGCAAGATCCATTCGGTGCCGCTGACCTCGGCGCATGCCGTCAGCATTCCCGGCGCGATCGACGCCTGGGACGTGATCCTCAGGGATCACGGCAAGTTCGGCTTCGACCGGCTGCTGCAGCCCGCGGTCAAGGCCGCCGAGGAGGGCTATGTCGTCGCTCCGCGCATCGCCTTTGACTGGAAGAACGGTTTTGAGAAGCTGAAGAACGGTACCAACACCGAGCGCTATCTGCTGCCGCACGGCAAGCCCGCGGTCGCCGGCGACGTGATCCGCCAGCCGGAGCTCGGCAAGACGCTGCGCGCCATCGCGCAAAAGGGCCGCGACGCTTTCTATAGCGGCGAGATCGCCGCCGACATGGTCGACACGCTGCGCGGCATCGGCGGTCTGCATACGCTGGAGGACTTTGCGGCGCATTCGACCGAGACGACCGCGCCGATCGGCACGATGTACAAGGGCCATGACGTTTGGCAGTGCCCGCCGAATGGCCCCGGCATCACCATGCTGGTCATGCTCAACATCCTGTCGCGCTTCGACCTGACCAGGTTCAAGCCGCTCAGCATCGAGCGCTTCCACCTCGAGGCCGAGGCGGCGCGCATCGCCTACATGATGCGCGAGCAGTACATCGGCGATCCCCAGCACGCCCATGTCGACGTCGCCGGGATCCTCTCCAAGGAGTTCGCCGACGAGCACATCAGGAATATCCGGATGGACCGGCTGCTCGAACTGCCGAACGTTGCGCCGCCGATGAATCCCTCGACCGTCTACATCACGGTGGTCGACAAGGACCGCAACGTCTGCTCGTTCATCAATTCGATCGCGCATTCGTTCGGCTCGGCGATCGTCTCCAACAAGACCGGCGTCCTGCTGCAGAACCGCGCCGGCGGCTTCCGCATCCAGCCCGGCCATCCGAACTGCATCGCGCCGGGCAAGCGTCCGCTGCACACCATCATCCCGGCGCTGGCCACGAAAAATGGCCGCGCGGTGATGCCGTATGGCGTCATGGGCGGGCAGTATCAGCCGGTCGGCCAGACCCGCGTGCTGACCAACATGCTCGACTATGGCTGCGACATCCAGGAGGCGATCGACATGCCGCGCGGCCTGCATTACGAGGGCGTCTACCAGCTCGAGGACAGCGTGCCGGCGGAGACCGTCGAAGGCCTGAAGAAGATCGGCCACAAGACCACCAGCGTGGTCGCGCCGCTCGGCGGCGGCCAGGGCATCTGGATCGATTGGGAGAAGGGCACGCTGACCGGCGGCTCCGATCCGCGCAAGGACGGCTGCGCGCTCGGCTACTGATTGTCGCAGGCGGCAGCGCCGGATATGCGTTGAGGAACTAGCTGTTCTCGCAGGGATTGGTGCTGGAAGCCCTTTCCCGCGAGGCCCGCCATCAGCTCCCTCGATCCAGATGATACGGACCAGGCCGATTTGCGCGGCGGCATCTCGCCGTGGTTTGTCGCCGCAACGCCACCGCCGCGTCCCACGCTATCGGAAAATCTCGGCTGCGATGCGCTTGTCGTCGGCGCCGGCATCACCGGCTCGCTGGTCGCCGAGCGCCTGACCCGTCAGGGGCTGGACGTCGTCATTGTTGATCGAGAGCGTCCGGGCCGGGGCAGCACTGTAGCCAGCACGGCGATGTTGTTGTGGGAGATCGACCGCCCGCTTGTCGAACTGACCGCGATGTATGGCTTCGATCGGGCTGCGCGCGCCTATCGCGCTAGCCTCGATGCCGTGACCGGTCTGATCTCGCTGGTTCGTGACCACAACCTGCCCGGAGAGATCAGAAAGAAGCGCTCGCTCTATCTGGCGGCCGGCAGCTCTGCAGCCGAATTGCTTGATGAGCATCGGCTCCGCCGCCGCGCCGGTCTGCCCGGCGAGTTCCTCGATCATGGACAACTGCTCGAGAGCTACCGGATAGCGCGCGCCGGCGCGATCGTCTCGCCCGGCGCGGCGGATGTGGATCCGCTTCAACTTGCCCGCGGGCTGCTCCACCTCGCACTCGCGCGCGGTGCGCGGCAGTTCGATGCGGAGGCCATAGCCTTCGATCCGGCGGGCGAAACGGTGACCGTGGGATTCGAGAATGGTCGCGAAATTGCCGCGAAGGCCGTCGTGCTGGCGACCGGCTATGTGATGCCGGACATCGTTCGGTCTATGATCCAGACCGTGTCCTCGAGCTGGGCGATTGCGACCACGCCGCAGCCGCAGAACATCTGGAAGGACGGCGCGCTGATCTGGGAGAACGCCAGGGATTATCTTTACGCCCGGACGACGCCGGCGGGCCGCATCATCATCGGTGGCGAGGATAGCGATGAGATCATCGCGGCTGATGCCCGCGACCGCTTGATCCCGGAGAAGGCGCGGCGGCTCGTGCAACGTCTCGCCGCGCTCTGGCCGTTCGCCGCAACGGAGATCGAATACCGCTGGGCCGGGACGTTCGACACCACGAGCGATGGCCTGCCGCTGATCGGTCCGGTGCCCGGCGCGAAGCGCGTCTATGCGGCGTATGGCTATGGTGGCAACGGCATCACCTTTTCCTATCTGGCGGCGCAACTGATCGGCGATCTCATCGCAGGCGGCACCTCGCCGTTGCTCGATGATTTCGCGCTGGACCGCGATGGCGGCATGGCCGGTCACTGAAAAACGGCTAGGGAATTGCCGCGCGCTGGGCTAGAGACGGCGGTCCTTCACGAGAGGTGCAAGATGCGATCTTCACGACGCACGATCATCACGACTGCATTCGCCGGCCTGGCGGCGGCAGTCTCAACGTCCGTTGCCGGCAGGACGGCAACGGCCCAAACCGCAGGAAAGCCCATGACCACAGCTTCAGGCCTCCAGATCATCGACAGCAAGGTCGGCACCGGCGCCTCGCCGAAGACCGGCCAGACCTGCGTCATGCACTATACCGGCTGGCTCTACGAGAACGGCCAGAAGGGCAAGAAGTTCGACTCCTCCGTCGACCGCAACGAGCCGTTCGAATTTCCGATCGGCCAGGGCCACGTGATCAAGGGCTGGGACGAGGGCGTCGCCACCATGAAGGTCGGCGGCAAGCGCACGCTGATCATCCCGCCGAACCTCGGCTATGGCGCGCGCGGCGCCGGCGGCGTGATCCCGCCGAATGCCACGCTGATGTTCGACGTCGAACTGCTCGGCGTAAAATGACCTGATGGCCGTCAAGTAACCGGCCCATGACAAGAGGGGCGCAGCGATGAAGATCTCGATCCTCGACGATTATTTCGACACGCTGCGCACCCTCGATTGCTTCCGCAAGCTCGACGGCTACGACGTCACGATCTGGAACGATCATGTCCAGGACGTCGACGCGCTCGCCGAGCGGCTGCGCGACACCGAGGCGCTGGTGCTGATCCGCGAACGCACCCAGATCCGCACCCCGTTGCTGGAGCGGCTGCCGAAGTTGAAGCTGATCAGCCAGCGCAGCGTCTACCCGCATATCGACATCGACACCTGCACGCGGCTCGGCATCATCGTGTCGTCGGGCCAGCATGCGGATACGCCGTCCTACGCCACCGCCGAATTCACCTGGGGCCTGATCCTCGCGGCGATGCGTGCGATCCCGCAGCAGATGGCGGCGCTGAAGGCCGGCAAATGGCAGATCGGCGTCGGCCATACGTTGCGCGGCAAAACGCTCGGCATCTACGGCTACGGCCGCATCGGCGCCGTGGTCGCGGGCTACGGCAAGGCGTTCGGCATGAACGTGCTGGTCTGGGCGCGCGAGGCGGCGCTGGCGAAGGCGCGCGCCGACGGCTACGAGACCGCCGCCAGCAAGGCCGATTTCTTTGCCCGCTGCGACGTGCTGTCGCTGCATATGCGGCTGGTCGACGCGACGCGCGGCATCGTCAAGGCGGACGATCTAGCGCGGATGAAAGACACCGCGCTGATCGTCAACACCAGCCGCGCGCCGCTGATCGAGCCCGGCGCACTGGTCAACGCGCTGCGCGCCGGGCGACCCGGCATGGCCGCGGTCGACGTCTACGAGAAGGAGCCGCTGCGCGACACGTCGGACCCGCTGCTCAACATGGACAATGTGGTCTGCACGCCGCATCTCGGCTACGTCTCGCGCGACGAATACGAGATTCAGTTCACCGACATCTTCGACCAGATATTGGCCTATGCCGCAGGTACGCCGACCAATGTGGTCAATCCCGATGTGTTGACACATCCGGATGTGCTGGCACATCCCCGCCCGCGCGGCTGATTGATCGCGGCATGAAAAGGACCGGCCGAACGGACCGGTCCTTCTCAAAAGCTGATCGCCTGCAGATCAGAGCTTCTTGTTCGCTGCGGCCGCGGCCCTGTTCACGGCATCCTTTGTGATCTCCTTGGCGTCGCCGAGTGCCTTCTGGCCCTTGCCCTTGGCTTCCTGGATCGCGCCTTCGCCCTGCATCTCCTCAGATCCAGCGGCTTCGCCGATCTTCTGCTTGGCCTTGCCCATCGCCTCGTTGGCGGTGCCCTTGATCTTGTCGGTGGTGCTACCCATTGGACTGTTCCTCCAAATACATTGAAACTTCGCTGGAGCAACGCGCGGCGGCGCCGGAACGTTCCGATTTTCCGCTCGCCTGCGCGCGTGCTTTTCGGTAGCGTTCCACGCACGAAAACTTGACCAACGAAAGCAAGAACGATGAGCGGTTCCCACGATCACACCCATTCCCACGACCACGATCATCACCATCATGACGACGAGCGCTGGAAGCACGACGGCGTCCGGGTGATACCGGGTAACCAGCTCGATCCGAACGTGCCGTCGACTGCCGGCATGGACCGCAAGGCCGCGATCAATTTCGCCCGGGTCGGCGCGCAGAAATTGTGGGCGGGTACCGTCAGCATCAAGCCGGACGCCAAGACCGGCGCGCATCATCACGGCCATCTCGAAAGCATCATCTATGTCGTGAAGGGCAAGGCGCGGATGCGCTGGGGCGAGAAGCTGCAGTTCACCGCCGAGGCCGGTCCAGGCGATTTCATCTTTGTGCCGCCCTACGTGCCGCACCAGGAGATCAACGCCAGTCCCGACGAGGTGCTGGAATGCGTGCTGGTGCGTTCCGACGGCGAGGCGGTCGCGATCAATCTCGACATCGAGCCGGTCGAGAAGCCGGAGAACGTGCTCTGGGTCGATCCGGTGCACCGGCATCCCGACGAGAGGAAGTAATGGGGCCTCGTCATTCCGGGGCTCGCGAAGCGAGAGCCCGGAATCCATCGGGCCGCAGCGTTGGTGGATGAATGGATTCCGGGCCCGACGCTGCGCGTCGCCCCGGAATGACGGCAGAGCAGGGAGGCCAGCATGACGCTCGTTCGCTACGAGAGTGCCGACCACGTCGCGACCATCACGATGACGCGCAGCGAGAAGCACAATGCGCTCAACAACGCGTTGTGTACCGAGCTGCGTGACGCCTGGCTGCGGTTTCGGGACAGCGACGATCGTGTCGCAGTGCTGGCTTCGGCGGAGGAAAAGTACTTCTCAGTCGGCGCCGATGTTGGTGATCTCCCCGCCAACATGTGGCACGCCGTGCCTGGCCTCGGCGTCGAGCTGGACAAGCCGGTGATTGCAGCGACATCCGGCTGGGTCGTGGGTGGCGCCTTCGTGCTGGTCCAGATGGCCGATCTGTGTGTGGCGTCGGAGACGACACGCTTCATCTACCCCGAGGGAAAGATCGGCACCACCGCGGGCGGCGTCTCATCGGTGATGGCGCGGATGCCGCACAAGATCGCGATGGAATTTCTGCTGGTCGGCGACGAGATGTCGGCGGAACGCGCCTTCCAGATCGGTTTCGTCAACAAGGTCGCGCCGAAAGGTCAGCACCTCGCGCTGGCGCAGGAGATGGCTGCGAAGATCGCCGGCAATGCTCCGCTGGTGGTCCGCGCGCTAAAGAAGCTCGCCCGCGAGGCGATGCCGAAGGGACCTCTTGAAACAGTCGCCGACGCGCGGCGGTTGCTCGATGAGGTCAGGGACAGCGAGGATCTCAAGGAGGGCGTGAAGGCCTTTGCCGAGAAGCGCAAGCCGAACTTTACGGGGAAGTAGGACGAGCGGCAGCGCTCGCTGTTTCGTCATTCCGGGGCTCGCGAAGCGAGAGCCCCGGAATGACGGGGAGTGAGACTTACGCAAACACCCGGTGATCGATCGCCCCGTTCGGCACCACATAGCCGTAGCGCGTATTCGACGGCTCTACGCCAGCCTTCTCGTACTGCGCCTTCATCATCGCGAAGCGGTCGCCCTTGATGTCCAGCATCGCGCGCTTCGGCTGGATGTTGTAGAGCCGGGCATTGTTGTCGCCGAAGATCGCCGTCTTCACCGGTCCGTCGGCGGGCCCAAGCGGTGCGTAGCCGAACTTCTTCTGCATCACTTCGGGGAGTTCCAGCCGCCGCAGGCCCTCGATCTGCCATTGCGGCGCGCCGGTCCACAGCGCGTCGGTGCCCCAGCAGACGTGGTCGACGCCGAGGCCCTTGATCAGGGTGCCCATCAGCGCGGCGCAGACATTTGGCTCGGCGACCAGCGTGGTCGCGAACAATTGCCCGACATCGCCGTAGACATTGTTGACGCCGTATTGCGCCGGGATGTCGGCGAGGTCGGAGGTCCAGGCGATCCGGCCGGTGCGCTCGAATTCGGCCAGCGCGACCTTGGGATCGCCCCCGACATGGCGATAGGCCGAGTGATAGATCACGAAGTTGAGCTGCGGCCAGTCCTTGGCCGCCTGGCCGACATCGACAACGTCGGCGAAGCCGCGCAAATTCGGATACTGCTTCTCGATCCCGGGTGGGAACAGCCCCTTGTGCACGCAGACATTCTTGATGCCTGCCTTCACCATCTTCTCATAGCCCTTGTAGGCGACCTTCTCGTCGTCCAGCCGCCACGGATAGCGGCTGATCTCCTTGTGGGTATTGTCGCCGATCGTGTAGCCCTTGCAGGATTCCGGCTTTAGCGCCAATGCAGCATCGAGCTTGTCGAGCCAGCCGGGCTGGCCGGGCGTGAAGATCGCGTGACAGAACACGCGGCGCGAGCCGGCCTCGTCGTTCATCTTCTTGCGTGCATCGGCCATCTGCTCGTTGGTCAGGAACCAGTCCTGCTCGATGTCCGACGGCGCCGAGGAGATCAGCGCGATCTTGGTGTCGGAATCAAGAAACATCTCCTTCTTGTAGTTGTTGAACTTCAGATCCTCGATGGTCTGCTCGTGATCGTTGAGCTCCTTGTTCCAGCCGGTTTTGCCGACCGCCTTGCGCATTTCCACAAAGCCCAGGATGCGGGTGTCGTCGCGCAGGAAATGCGTGTGCATGTCCATGATGAACTGGTCTTTCAATCCGTTGGCGCGCTCTTGCGCCATCGCGGGCGTTGCAGCCTCGGCCGGCGTGACGTCGAACAGCGGGCCATAGACCTGGTTCATCGCGACAAAGGAAGCGGCCATGCCGGCCGCGGTCTGAAAGAACCGGCGGCGATCGAGGCCCTGTTTGCCGCCGAGATCGTCGGCCATCGCCAGCAGACGCGCCTCGACCTCGCGCTGCCGTTCGTTCTGCGGGTCGGGATAGAACTCGTCGCTGGAGACGATCTGGGTCGGGATCGGCGTCCGGTGCTGGCACAGTTCGGAGGGCATCAAGGCGGCAAGTTCTTCGTCGGTGAGATTGCTGCTCATTCTTCGCTCCCGCATCGCGCCGGGTTTTTCCGGGTCGGACCGCGGCGGAGACTAGGACCAAGTCCGTCCGTCGTCCGCGCCGATTGCCGGAAACCGCGTTCACAAAATCGTGCGCTGTATTTGCTGTCATTGCGAGGAGCGCAGGCGACGAAGCAATCCATACTCTTGCTGCAAGCGGCGCCATGGATTGCTTCGCTTGCGCTCGCAATGACGGTTGTGGATGCTAACGTCGTGCAAAACCCGAGGGGCCGAACGAAGCCCGATCGTTCAGAGGGAGGCGAACCATGACGCCAGCAGACCATTCGCGGCGCACCATCATCAAGGGCATCGGCGTTGCGACAGCAGCCGGTGTGCTCGGCGCAGCGCCGGCGCAGGCCGCGGCCGCAGTTCCTGCCGAGGGAGAAATATGGAGCAACGAATACTGGGCGAAGAAGGGTGACATCCCGCTGTGGATGTTCCGCAAGCGGGTCGGCGCGCCGAAGCCGGGCGAGCCGGCGCGGCCCGTGGTGTTCTTCGTTCATGGCTCGTCGGTGACGTCGAGGGTGTTCGACCTCACGGTGCCCGGCAAGGGCGAGTATTCGCTGCTCAATGTCTTTGCGCGCTACGGCTTCGATTGCTGGACCATGGATCACGAGAACTACGGCAAGTCGGGCCGCACCTCGGGCAATGCGGATATCGCGAGCGGCGTCGAGGATCTGAAGGCCGCGGTCGAGGTGATTGCGCGCGAGACCGGCGAGAGGCGATATCACTTCATCGGCGAATCCTCCGGCGCGCTGCGGGCAGGTGCCTTCGCGATGGCCGCACCCGAGCGCATCGATCGCCTGGTGTTCGCCGCCTTCACCTACAAGGGCGAGGGCTCGCCGACACTGGCCAAGCGCGCCGAGCAGCTTGCCTATTACCGCAGCCACAACATGCGCAAGCGCGACCGCGACATGATCCGTTCGATCGCGACCCGCGACAGGCCGGGCACGTCGGACCCCGCGGTGATGGAAGTGTTGGCCGATGTCGAGATGCAGTTCGGCGACCAGATCCCGACCGGCACCTATCTCGACATGACCGCCAATCTGCCGGTGGTGCATCCGGAGAAGGTGCTGGCGCCGGTGCTGCTGGTCCGCGGCGAATATGACGGGATCGCGGCGGTCCCCGATCTCGAGGAGTTCTTCAACAAGCTGCCGAATGGCGATCGGCAGTTCATCATCCTGCCCGGCACCGCCCATTCGGTGGCGCTCGCCACCAATCGTGAGCTGTTCTGGCATGTGACACGGGCATTTCTGACCATGCCGACGCCGATCGTGACCTGAGGCGGCCTGCGGCAGGACGCCGCAAGAAAAATCTGCGCGGCGATGTCGGGATCCGGCTATGCGGTTCGTCCTCGGGGCACAACCCGCAAAAAGGAGCGCCTTTCATGGCCAAGCCGACAATGATCTTCGTCAACCTGCCGGTCAGCAATCTCGCCCGTGCCACCGCCTTCTACGAGGCGATCGGCGCGACGAAAAATCCGCAATTCTCCGACGACACCGCATCGGGCATGGTGATCTCCGAGACCATCCACGTCATGTTGCTGACGCACGACAAGTTCCGGCAGTTCACGCCGAAGGCAATCGCCGATGCCAGGACCACGAGCGAGGTGCTGATCTGCCTCTCCGCCGAGAGCCGCGAGGCCGTCGACAGCTATGTGACGAGGGCGAAGGGCGCCGGCGGCACCGCCGATCCGTCGCCGCAGCAGGATTACGGCTTCATGTACGGCCGCAGCTTCGAGGATCCCGATGGTCACATCTGGGAAGTGATGTGGATGGATGTCGAGGCAGCGATGAAGGCGCAGTCTGCAGCCACCGCGTGAGCGGCCGCGCATGCAGGCGTTCGAAGCCGACCATAAGCGACAGTTGGCAATCCGCCTGACGGATTGAGACGGCGCTCAGGCTGCGGAGATGCCGTCCGGCCGGACTTCGGTCATGGCTTGGGCGGCTTTTCTCCCCTGAGGCAGGTCGGCTTGCCGGCAGCCAGCGACCGGAAAGTTCAGTTCGACCGTGGTGCCGCCTCCAGGGGTCTCGCAGAGGGAAACGGTGCCGCCGTGGGTGGTCATCACCTGGGAGACGATCGAAAGCCCCAGCCCTGTTCCTTCCGTGCGGGTGTTGCCGCGCTTGAACGGCTCAAGCAGCAGCTCGGGCTGACCGAGTTGGAGTCCCGATCCGTAGTCAATAACGCTCAACCGCGCTGGTGCTCCGACCTCGATGAGGACGGAGCCACCTGCGCTGCCATGCGTCACGGCGTTTCGGATCAGGTTCGAGAGCGCGACGGCGATCGCGGCTTCCGAGCCACGCACCCAGACCGGGTGACGAGGCTCGGTGAACTCGACATCGCTTCCGTTCTTCAACGCCATCGGCACGTGTTCGGCCGCAACCCTGCGCGCCAGCGCCGCAAGATCCATCTCGATCAGTTCGGCAGGTTCGGCGGAGATACGCGCGAGCTGGAGCAGCATGGTGACGATCGACGACAGCTTCTGGTTTTCGGCTATCAGCCTGGCACGCAACGGAGCGTCCTCGACCTGCTCGAGTATGGTGCGCGCATTGGTCAGGGGCGTGCGAAGTTCGTGTGCCGCATTCGACAGGAAATTTCGTTGCGATTTCGACGCGACGTCTATTCGCGATAGCGCGATTGAAAGCCGCGACGAGAGGCAAGAGCTCGGCTGGTGCATCTTGTTCCGGCAGTCGTCGGCCATCTGAAACCCCATCGATCATCTCGGCGGCCGCTGCGACGGCCCGGACGGGGCGCGCGATCAGCGTCGGCACGAAGACCATCGCGGTAAACGCCGTCGCCGCCAGGACAAGGATGATGGGGAGCGCGACAATCGTCGCATCGGTAAGCATTCCGGTCGTCAGTTGCGCGGCCGTATAGGCCACGCCGCCGGTCTCAATCCACACCTCGCCCACAGGCGTATTTCTGACCGCCGACATCTTCTTCAGATTGGTGGTTTCGCCGTCAAACGCGTAGGCGAGGAAACTCGTCCCGTCACGCGATGTCTGGGTCTTTTGTGGACGCCACTTCGGGATTGGGCCGTAGCTGACCTCTCCACTCTTGTCGGACACGACATACCAGAATGTCGGGAAATTGCGGGTGATCTCGTCCAGCCTCGAGGTCCGTTTGAGAGCCAGTTGCCCGGTCTCGTTGCGGATGACGGCTTCCTTCAATGCATCGGCGACGTCGGCGGCGGCCCAGGTGCCGTCATCGTCGCCGCCAAATCGGATCAGCAAGGCTGCTGCGCAGAGCAGCATGATGGTCGTTACGGCGCCGATCAGCGTCGCGGACAGCACCGCGATCGAGCGATGGACACGCTTGAGCCTTTGCCATTGCAAAATCATCATTCGCCACTCAGCAGATATCCGAGGCCACGGACCGGTTTGATGACGACCTTGCAGTTGGCCGCGCGGAGGCGCCGGCGCAGCCGCGACACGTGAGCCTCGATCGCGTTTGATTGAATCTCGTCGTCAAAGCTGTAAGCTGCGACTTCGAGGGTCTCGCGCAGGACGACGCGCCCAATGCGCCGGACCATCGCTTCCAGAATCGCCAATTCACGCCGCGGGACAACAATCGGCGCGTGATCGACGCAGACCTCGCGATTAAGCACGTCGTAGCTCAGATTGCCGATGCGAACGATCGCCCCTCTATCCAGAAAGAGACGTCGCAGCACCGCCTTGGCTCGCGCGATCAGCTCGATCGGTTCGAATGGCTTGGCCACGTAGTCGTCCGCCCCGTCGTCGAGGGCGCGCGCGATATCAAGGGGGTCATCAAGCGCCGTCAGCACGATTGTCGCGGGGCTGGGCTTCTGCTGCTTGAGATCGCGCAGCAACGCCAGACCGTCGCCATCCGGCAGTCCACGGTCGATCACGACGAGTTCAAAGCTTCGCACGGCGACTGCGGCGCGACCCTCTTCAAGCGTCGTGACCATGTCGGATGCGCCGAAGGCCGTAGCCAAGGTATCCCGCAGCCATGGCCCAAGCTGAGGGTCATCCTCCACGACCAGAACTCGCACCGCATTCTCCCAAGCATAAACCACGGCTTCTACCATTACGGACGGATTACAATAAGATTACGGCCGGCAAGAAAACTGCGGTGTCCACACGAATGCGTTGATGTGATTGGCCTTTTCCTTGTGACTCTAGAGGCATTCTCGAATGGCAGCGGTGATCGGATCGACGCCTGATGGGGGCTCGTCCGAAAGACTCAATCAGGGGCGCCGCACACATCAGCGCTCCAGGGCCGATCAGCGTCATGACAGCGAGCGAGCTTTTCGCACGCGCATCCCCTCTCTGCGCTGTCCCCGCCAGAGACGTCGATCAACATGACCGGCGAGTGACAGCGCGTCGGCGCGCGCAAGAATACGTTGGCAGCGGCGTGAACGGAGCCACGTCAGGCTATCGTAATGGTCGCTGTGAAAAGCATGGCGGACAACGCGGCTCGCATCGCGCTTTCCGATCTCCGTCCCCAGGCTTCCGAACGATATGCCGGTCGATTTTGCGTTCTCAGCGATGGCCAAGCGGTCAGATCGCAGCCCGGCGTCATGGCGCCGTCCGTTCAATCGATGGCTGGAAGGAGTCGAGTCAGGGTGGTCGGTGCCGCTGCTGCTCGCCTGCTTCGTCGGCATCTGGACGGTGTATCTGTCGGTGGCCTATCACGGCGCCGGCCTGCATCCGGACGTGCTGGAGACCTGGACGTATGGCAGGCATTTCGCATGGGGTTATCCCAAGCATCCGCCGTTGATGGGATGGACGACCGGTGCGTGGACCTCGGTCTTTCCGCTGACCGATTGGTCGCTGCAGCTGATGGCGATGACAAATGCGGCGTTGGCGTTGTGGTTCGTTGACCTCATCGCACGAAGGTTCGTGACTGGGCACAAGCGCCTGATCGTGCTGCTCCTGCTGATGCTGACCCCGGCATACCAGTTTCATGCGCAGCGCTTCAACGCCAACGCCGTGTTGCTCGCGGTCTGGCCGCTTGCAACCTACTGCTTCCTCCGCGCCGTTGAAACGAGGGCACCGCTCTGGGCGATTGCTGCGGGTGTCACGGCGTCGCTTGCAATGCTGGGCAAGTATTACTCCATCTTCCTGATCGCCAGCTTCGCGTTGTCGGCAATCATCCATCCCTTGCGGCGAGCCTATTTCACGTCCAGTTCGCCCTGGATCTCTGCTGCCGTCGGGCTGATTGTGCTATCCCCGCATCTGCACTGGCTGGCCACGACAGGCGCGGAGCCTGTCCATTATGCCGCGACGCATGTGGGAGCCGATTTCCCCCACTCGCTGCGGGATGCCGTCAATTTCCTGTTGGGCCTTGCTGCGGCGACGAGCGTGTCCGCCGTGACGTGGGCGATGATCGCCGGGTATCGAATCAAGCGCCTTCCGCGGGATCTCGCGGCGGCGGATCCCAACCTGAAGCTCATCGGCCACGTCGCGATCGGCACGATCGCTCTTCCTTTCATCACGTCCATATTCCTTGGCACCGACTTGCCGTCGCTATGGGCGCTTCAGGGATTGTTCCTGCTCGCCGTGCCGGTCGTGGGCAGCACGCGTTATCGGATCGAGCGGTTCTACACGGTCAATGCAGCGCTCCTGGTTGCCGGAATTGCAATCGTCGCCGCCGTGTTGGCGGCCCCAGCCCATGCGCTCTACCGCAACAGCTACGGTTATGAGGAAGGGCGAAACGTCTATCACCAGGCCGCAGACAAACTCACCCGGCTGTGGCACGAGCAGATGGGCACGCCGCTGTCGATCGTCGGCGGCAACGACAGCCTTGGGGTCGCGGTGGCCTTCTACAGCTCCGATCACCCGTATTATGGCGATCCTTACGCCTACCAATATTCATTGGCACTGCCTCGCGAGGTGACACCGGTGCGCGGCTGGGCAGCGCTCTGTTTCGATGACCAGGACGATTGCCTTGAATGGACCGGGCGAATGGCGGCTCACGCCGGAAGCTATGTCAAACGCGAGTTTTCCGTTCAATCGAGCTTGTTCGGAATTCCAGGCATCAAGCGAAACCTCGTTGCATTCCTGGTGGCGCCGCTTCGTGAGCCGCACGACTCACCGCCAAGCCTCGTCAATGATGCCGGTCAGGGCGGAGGACGTGTTTCTCCGCAAGCAGATCCGCCACTCCGCGCGGAGCCGGATGTTGCGCTGCCGGAGAATCAGCCGCCGGAAAATGCGCCGCAGACGAACGATCCAGGAGCCAACATGCTGGTGGATCAGCGAGCCGCAAGGCTCTTCGTCGTGCTGCGTTGATCAGGCTTATTCCAGGAATGCCGCCGTGATGATCGCACCCGTAATCTTGCGGTAATCGGCTCCCGCTTTATCGGCGGCGGGGTCAAGGGCGTCGTATCACGAAGGATAGCGGTCCATGCTTATCAGGTTGGTTTGCATCAGCCTCGGCGTTTGCGGAGTCATCGGTGCCACCGCGGTCGCGCAGACATCTCCATCAATGACCGGTTCAACTCGCCCGGCAACCGCAACACGGCCATCGATCAGTCGCGCCGACAAGATCAACCTCAACACCGCTCCTGTCAGCGAGCTGGTGAAGCTTCCGCACCTCAGCGTGCGCGGCGTCACTGCGATCACGGAGGCGAGAGCAAAGTCAAAGTTCAAGGATTGGAATGATTTCGTGGCCCGACGGGTTGTGCCGCGATTCGTCAGGAGCGAGCTCAAGGAGCTCGTCACGTTCTAGACGAGCTCTGCCGATCGCCGCCAAGGGGCGGCGCGGTTGTTGAACGCGAACAAGGATATGCTTCAATGAAACGAGTAGCTGTTTTTGCGACCATGGCGGTGATCGCTGTGGGGTGCCTTGGGTCGACAGAAGCCACGGCACGCGGCCGGCGGGGGGATGCGGTCGCCGTCGGCATCGTCGGCGGCTTGGCCGTCGGCGCCCTGTTGGACTCCACCATGGCTGCCGGTGCGGCTCCGGCCTATGTCTACGAGAGGGACTATTATTCGCCGGCCCCCGTCGTCCATTACCATCGTCACGTGTACGAATACGGCGACGAATATCCGGGCGGATATGACTACGGTTATCGATCCGGGTACCGGGAAGGCTACTCGGACGGCTATTGGGACAACGATTGAACGTAGACCGGCGTCGGCGCTGATCCGGTTGCTCGATGGTGCAGGTCCGGACCAGCGGCTCCGTCCTAATAGCTGATCCGCAAGCCGACGCCGCCGTGAACCGTGTTGCCGACCGGCTGCGGCCCGGCGGTGCCGTTGAGGAAGATATCGGCGATCCAGCCCTTGGTGATGCGGAAGCCGACGCGGCCGCCGTATTCGAACCAGCCCTGGTTGCCGATCGTCGGCACGATGGTGCCATCGCCGGTGACGGTGGCGACGATGCCGGAATGGGTGGCGAAGGATTGCACCCAGCCGCCATTGATGTTGGTTTCGATGTTCGATCCGAACAGACGCGTCCACTGGCCGCCGATCTTGACCAGGCTGGTGCGATCGGTGCCGTCAGCGATGGTGGCGTCGAACGGATTGAAAGCCATCGCAGGATCGCTGTAGCCCTTGACCCGCTGCCACAGTTGCCAGACCTCGACCGAAGCCGCGACCTCGTCACGCGCCGACAGCCGGTTGATCCAGCCCGCGCGCCCGTACACGCCGTAATTCTCGCTCGATGTCTGGCCGGTGACCGACACCGGTCCGAGGCTGGTCGCATAGCTGCGGGTGTAGCGCACCTTCTCCGACGGCGAGAGGATGGCGCCGATATCGAAGAACGGTCGCGACGAGCCCCAGTCGACGAAGTCGTAGCGCAGCGCGAAGGCGCCGATCGGCGCGCTGGTGACGTTGTAGCCGCCCTCGCCATACTGCGTGTAGGCGATGCCGGCGAGCAGCGACAAATTCGGTGTAATGGTCTTGCGGCCATGGATACCGGCCGAGAACGAGCCGGCGGAGCCGAAGGCACTGACGCAGTCGTCGCAATTGACCTGCTCGTTGACGCCGAGCAGCACCGATCCGAGCACGCGGTTGGTGATCATCTGGTTGAAGCGCTGGTCGGCGAGGTTGTTGATCGAACTGCCGCTCGACGGCGCGCCGGTGATCGGTGTCGGCGACGGGCTCGGCGTTGGTGTCGGCGTAGGCACAGGCGTGGGGGTCGGCGTTGGCGATGGTGTGGCGGTAGGTGTCGGCGTCGGCGTTGGGGTCGGGGTCGACGTACAGTTCGGCGATGCTGAAAACGAATCCGGATTCGAAGTGCAGTTCGGCGTCGGAGACTGCGCCTGAGCCGGCACAGCCCACGCCTGCAGCATCGCGAGCGACAGCGTCATTGTCAGCGCCGCCGACAGGATCAAATGATGGATGCGCCGTAGCATGCTCACCGTCCGCACAGCATGCCGGTCGGGTCGTCGACCGGCGGCGTCACCGGCGAGGCATCCGCGAACTGGGTGACGGTGCAGAGGCCTGCGGCCTGGGTGCAGGTCGCGGCGAAGGTCCATGGCGGGTTGTTGGTCTTCTGGATCGTGGTGCGGCCGCCGCTCGAGGTGATGATCGCGGTGTCGCCGGGCTGCGTCAGATCGATGCATTGCCGGTTCGACGTACACACCGTCGATGCGCCTTCCTGCAACACCACGGTGGTCTTGCCGCGCTGCGACAGGATGTCGAGCACGGTGCCGCGAACGCCGATGGTCGCGAGCGGCGTCGTGATCGTGTAGGCGGCCTTGTTGGAGTGGCCGGTGACGAAGCGGAACGCTCCCGAGGTCAGGCGGATCGCAACATCGCGATAGTGATGCTCGTCGTCGAACACGGTGCGATCGAGCTTGAGCGAGGCGTTCGGTCCGAGCGACAGGTTGGTGCTGTCGGCCATCACCAGCCGCGCGGCACTCTCGAGGCCGGTGCGCACCGTCTCGTCGCGCAGCAGCGCGTCGCCGACATTGATCGGCGTGGTCGCGGCCGCAACGCGGACGACCTCGTTCTTCACCATGGCCGCTTCGCCGACGCGCGTCTGCGCCTGAACGGGATGAGCCGTCAATGCGACCGCAAGACCGAGTGCAAGTAAGGAGAAAAAGCTGTGGCGCGAATTCATTGCAATACCGATCGAACTAACCCTCTCATCGTACCGGATCGCGGACGCAGCTGATATTGTATAATTGTCACAAGCCGTGTTGAGTTGCGCCGGATGGTGAGGGTCGATGGATTCGAAAATGCTCGCGGCTGCGGACATCAACGTGAGATTTGATCACACTCGTCACATACATCACACTCGCGGCCGTCGTAGCTCACACTTCGCTCACACTGGTTCCCCTCGCAGCGTGCTCGTCCTTTGATCACCGCATCCAAATCTCCTTCTGTTCTGCGGCGTCCCGCCGCGCGCACGGCGATCGTCGCGGCCATTATCTTCATCGTCGCCCATGTCGTGCTGCTGCTCGGGATCACCACACCGGACAAGCTCTATTTCGATGAGGTGCATTACGTGCCGGCGGCGCGCCAGATGCTGTTGCCGGTGGTCGAGGGCCCGATCCTCAACCCGATGCATCCGCCGCTCGCCAAGGAGATCATCGCGCTGTCGATCAAGGCGTTCGGCGACGTGCCGCTCGGATGGCGCTATCCCGCGGCGCTGTTCGGTGCGCTCGCGCTGGTCGCGGTCTATCTCGCCGCCCTGGCGCTGTTCGCCTCGCAGGAGCGGGCCATCGCGGCCGTGCTGCTCGCCTTCTTCAACCAGATGCTGTTCGTGCAGTCGCGGATCGCGATGCTGGATATTTTCGCGCTCGCCTTCTGTCTGTTCGCGATCGCGGCCTTCATCCACGGCTTCAGGCAGAAGCGGCCGCAAGCTGCCTTCGCGCTGACGGGGGTTTTCGCGGGGCTTGCCTGTGCCTGCAAATGGAGCGGGTTGTTCGTGCTCGCGACCTGCATCGCGATCGTCGCGGTGATCCGCCTGATGCAGGGCTGGCGCACGCGCTTCGCCGACGCCAATGCGGAGGACTGGTACCGGCCGGACCTGTGGCCGGATTTCCGTCTTCCCCACTTCATCGTCTGTTTCGTGCTGATCCCGGCGGCCGTCTATCTCGTGAGCTTCGTGCCGCTGTACGGCTTCTCGTTCACCGACCTCGTCGAGGCACAGCGCCGCATCTTTGCCGACAACACCACGACCGCGATCGCGGGCCACACCTATATGAGCGCATGGCCGTCCTGGCCGTTCCTGGTGCGTCCGGTCTGGTATCTGTTCGAGAAGGTCGGCGACGACAGCTTCGCCGCGATCGTGTTTCTCGGCAATCCGCTGATGCTGTGGCCGGCGTTGATCGCGCTGATCGTCGCGCTGCGCGACTGGATCGTGACCCGCAGCCGCGATGCGTTTCTCGTGCTTGCGTTCTATCTCGGCCCGTATCTCGCCTGGGCGCTGCTGCCGCGCACGCTCGGTTTCATCTATTACTACCTGCCGGCAGCTGTTACCGCGAGCTTCGTGCTGGTCTACGCATTGACGCGCAAGGGGATGCCGCGCTGGCTGTTGTGGGCCTTCGTGGCCGTCGGATGCGCCGGCTTCATCGCGATGCTGCCGATCACGGTTGCAGCCATCGGGACGTCGATGGCGACCTTCAATCGGCTGATGCTGTTCCAGAGCTGGATTTGAATCTCTCTGAAACAAGCGATCCGCCTGCCGGGTGTGGCAAGCGGATCGGAAGTTGGGGAGATTACTGCGACGCCGTCTTGGTATCCATGTTGACGACCTGCACGCGACGGTTGGTCGGGTCCATCGGCGCGCTCGGATCCTTCGGCCGGGTCTTGCCGTAGCCGACGGTCACGAGATCAGAGCCGTTCAGGCCGTAATGCTCGACCAGATAATTCTTGATGGTGTCGGCACGGCGCTCAGAGAGATCCTGGTTGTAGGCCTCGCTGCCGATCGCGTCGGTGTGGCCGGCGACGACGAAGGTCGAGCCCTTCATGCTGGCATCCGACAGCGCCTTGCCGAGCTCCTGCACCGCCTGGGTCGAGCCCTTGGCGATCTCAGCCGAGTTGTAGTCGAAGTGAATCTCCAGATCGATCTTCGGCTTGTTGGCGGCGATGTCGGCGATCTCCTGGCGTTCGCCGAGTGACAGCGAGCGGGTCTGGCGGTTGCGAACGGTGTTGAGGAAGCTCGCCTCCTTGGCCGAAGCGGCCGGGTCGACCTGCGTGCCGGCGGAGAGGCCGCGGGTGGCCGACTTCGGCTTCAACGCATTGAGGATCTGGGCGGCCGGAACGGTGTCGCTGCCGGCCAGTGCGACGCCCGCCGTCATCGACAGCGCAGCGCCGATCGTCAAAAGAGACAGGGAAAAGGAGCGGGTCATGGTTTTCGTCCTTAAATGTCAGGCCAGCCAATCCGGCTGTTGTCGTTTTGATGCTGCGAACCTAGGACTGGTTCAAAGCCCGCAATGTGATCTGGATCACAGTTGAATGGACCGGCCCCTGTCCCGCGCCGTGCAGGGCCGGCGACGGAGAGGAGAGCATCTTGGCCCACGTCGATCGCGTCCTCCGCTCGATCAACGACGAAGGCGCTTCGCGCTGTGTCGATATCTTCGTTCGCCCGGAAGGGACCATCGGATTCGAGGAATATCGGCGGGACGTGGAGGATGGCCGCGGTTGGTTTCCGGTTGGCGGTCATTCGTCCCGGGTTTTTCATGAGGAAAACGCCGCGCTCGCGGCGGCGATGGCGGACGTTCCCTGGTTGCGGCGGGCCGTTGGATCGCAGTAGCCGGTCCGAAGCGCCCCACACGTCCAGAGGGCGATGATTCTGCACGGCTGATTTCCCTCGCGCGGCTCTCCACAGCTGCGCGAATCTCACTACATTGCTCGGGCAATGCCCCGCGCCGCCGAACCCTTATCCCTGAACAATGCCGCCGCCCGCCATATCTGGCTGCGCGCGCAACGGCTCGATACGACGGCGCCATTCGGGGACGGGGCATCAGCCGTGGCGGCCGCCGTCGACCATCTCGGCTATGTGCAGATCGACACCATCAACGTGATCGAGCGCTGCCACCACCACATCCTGTTCAGCCGCATTCCGGACTACCGCCGCGCCGACCTCAAGCAGGCGCAGAGCCAGGACAAGAGCGTGTTCGAATACTGGACGCATGCGCTGTCCTACGTGCCGTCCAAGGACATCAACATCTTCCTGCCGGCGATGAAGGCGCACAAGCGCGAGGGCCATAAATGGTTCTCGTCGGTGACGCCATCGGATACCCGCAAGGTGCTGCGGCTGCTGCGGTCCGGTCCGCTGACCATCCGCGACATCGAAGACGACGTGCTGACCGAGAAGGAGCATCTCTGGCAGAGCCGGAAACCCTCGAAGCGCGCGCTGCAGCTCGCCTTCTATGGCGGCGTGGTCACGGTCAGCGAGCGCGCCGGCATGCTGAAGACCTACGAGCTGATGGCTCGGCATTTCGGCTGGGACAAGCCGCCGAAGCCCGCACCGGCATCGGCGCGGATCGCCTATCTGCTCGACCGCGCGCTGCGCTCGCAAGGCATCGTCAGCCTGGACTCGATCTGCCATCTGGACGCGCCGAGCAAGAAGGCGGTGCGCGGCCTGATCGAGGCCAGGGTGCGCCGCAAGGAACTGGTGCGGATCGCGCTCGATGGCGCCGGCAAGCAGGAGCATTGGGCGCGGCCTGAGGTGCTGGAAGAGACCGGCGAGGGTGATCCCGCTCTGGTTCACATCCTCTCGCCGTTCGATCCGCTGATCATCCAGCGCAAGCGCACCGAGCTGTTCTTCGGCTACGGCCACCGGTTCGAGGCCTATGTGCCGAAGGAGAAGCGCCTGTTCGGCTATTTCGCGCTGCCGGTGCTGGTCGGCGACGATATCGTTGCCGCCCTCGACCTGAAGACCGACCGGCAGAACAGGAAGCTGCTGATGCAGAAATGGAGCTGGGTCGGCAAGGGCAAGAAGCAGGCGGCGCGCAAGGAGCTGAAGCGCCGCATCGAGGAGGAACTCGACCGCTTCGAGCGTTTCCAGCTCGCCGAGTAGGGCAGGCTCGCCGTCATTGCGAGCGCAGCGAAGCAATCCATCGCGCCACAAGCGGAGAAGTGGATTGCTTCGCTACGCTCGCAATGACGCCGTGGAAAACGCCCGGGTTCCTGTCTGGCCTGTGTGCTATGAGTTTTTGCCATTGCTCAATGCGGGGCCACCCAATAATCCTCAAGGCAAGCAATAGCTTTGGGGGGAACAGATGAGCCAGACCGCAACTGTCGCGCCCGATCGCGGCGCCCGCAGCGAGATCGAGACGTCGACGATCCGCGCGATCTCCTGGCGGCTGATCCCGTTCCTGATCCTGGCCTACTTCTTCTCCTATCTCGATCGCGTCAATCTCGGCTTCGCCGCGCTGACCATGAACAGCGAGCTGAAGTTCTCGCCGGTGGTGTTCTCGTTCGGCGCGGGCATCTTCTTCATCGGCTATTTCATCTTCGAGGTGCCGAGCAATCTGGCGCTGGAGCGGTTCGGCGCCAGCAAGTGGATCGCCCGCATCATGGTGAGCTGGGGCATTCTCTCGGCACTGATGGCGGCGGTCTATGACGAGCACAGCTTCTACGCGTTGCGCTTCTTCCTCGGTGTCGCCGAGGCCGGCTTCTTCCCCGGCATCATCCTCTATCTCACTTACTGGTATCCGGCCGAGTATCGCGCGCGCTTCCTCGCCGCCTTCGCGCTCGCGGTGCCGATTTCGACCGTGATCGGCGCCCCGATCTCCGGCCTGTTGCTCGGGCTCGACGGCGTGATGGGGCTGAAGGGCTGGCAGTGGCTGTTCGTCATCGAGGGCATCCCCTCGGTGCTGCTCGGCATCGTCACCTGGTTCTATCTCACCGACCGGCCGGAGAAGGCCGATTGGCTCTCGGCCGAGCAGAAGGCGTGGCTGAAGGCGAAGCTCGATGCCGAGGTCGCGGCCAAGCAGGCGGCGCAGCACTTCACGCTCGGGCAGGCGCTGTCCTCGCCGAAGGTGCTGGCGCTCAGCGCGATCTATTTCGGCTTCGTCGCCTCGCTCTACGGCATGCAGTTCTGGCTGCCGCAGATCGTCAAGGCGTTCGGTCTCACCAACGCGCAGACCGGCTTTGTCACTGCGATCCCCTATGCGTTCGGCACCGTCGCGATGATCCTGTGGGCGCGCCGGTCCGACGCCATGCGGGAGCGCGTGTTTCATGTCGGCGCGCCGCTCTTGCTCACGGCGCTGGCGCTCGCCGTCTCCAGCTACATCACCGATCCGACCATGACCATGGTTGTGCTGACGCTCGCCGCGATCGGCGTGTTCTGCACCTTCGCGGTGTTCTGGACGCTGCCGACCGCCTGGCTGTCAGGCACCGCCGCCGCCGGCGCGATCGCGCTGATCAACTCGATCGGCAACCTCGCTGGTTTCGGCGGGCCCTATCTGATCGGCTGGGTGAAGGAGACGACCGGCAGCACGTCGACGGGCCTGCTGGTGCTGTCGCTGTTGCCGCTCGCGGCCGGCCTGCTGGTCTTCCTCGGCAGCCACGAGACCAAGACCGAGTTCGCGAGCGCGAAGTAGGGTAACGGCTGGCTTTGCCGCGTAGGATGGGTAGAGCGCAGCGAAACCCATCGTTCTTTGTCCGCGGCGAGATGATGGGTTTCGCTGCGCTCTACCCATCCTACAGATCCCGCCAACACACGCCGCCGCCGTAGCCCGGATGGAGCGAAGCGCAATCCGGGGTCGCCGTGTGCAGACCGCCCCCGGATTTCGCTGCGCTCCATCCGGGCTACGCAATTTCCAGAATTCCCCGCTTAACCCCACGTTAATTACTGCCGTCCTCACGAATTGGTTACTACTGACGAATATTGACATTCATCAGTGATAAATCGATACTCTTCATCAGTCGTCAGCCGATGGAGATTTCAGATGTTCGTTCGTTCCGTTTTGTCGAGCTATTACAGGCTCTTGACCGGAGCAACGCTGGCTTTCGCGGTGTTCGCGCTGACCGGCTGCAATGAAAAGGCAGCCGAAAACGCGGATCCCGGACGCCCCGTTCTGGTGGCGACCGTCCATTACGAGGCTGAAACCCCTGAGCGCAGCTTTGTCGGCACCATCAAGCCCCGTATCGAAGCCGATATGGGCTTTCGGGTCGCCGGCAAGGTGGCCAAGCGGCTGGTCGAGGTCGGACAGACAGTCGACGTCGACCAGCCCTTGGCCACCCTCGATGAGGTCGATCTGAAGCTGCAGGCCGAGCAGGCCGAGGCGGAATTCCGCGCCGCCACCGGCGTGCTGGCGCAGGCCGGGGCCGCCGAGCAGCGCGCCAAGGACCTGAAGGCCAAGGGCTGGGCCACCGATGCGGCGCTCGATTCCGCCAAGGCCGCCGGCGACGAGGCGCGGGCGCGGCTGAACCGCGCCGAGCGCTCGGTCGAGCTGACCAAGAATTCCCTCTCTTATGCAACGCTGGTGGCCGACACGAGGGGTGTCGTCACCGCGACCATGATCGAGCCCGGCCAGGTGGTTGCCGCGGGCCAGGCTTCGATCCGTGTCGCCCGACTTGGCGAGAAGGAAGCTGTCGTCGCGATCCCCGAGACGCTTCTCGCTCGTGCCAAGTCGGGCGTTGCCACGGTGATGCTGTGGTCGGATGCCAAGAAGACCTATGCCGCCAAGCTGCGCGAGGTCGCGCCGCAGGCCGATCCCGCCACCCGCACCTATCTCGCGAAGTTCTCGCTGCCGGACGCCGACGAGACCGTCTCGCTCGGCATGACCGCAACGCTGACCCTGGCCGACAAGGCGACCGAACGGGTCGCCAAGCTGCCGCTGTCGGCGCTGTACAGCCAGGGCGGCGATCCCTCGCTCTACATCGTCGATGACAAGGGCGACATCGCGCTGAAGCCGGTCAAGGTGAAGGCCTATGAGAGCAACAACGTCGTCATCTCCGGCGGCGTCGACGATGGCGCCAAGGTGGTCGCCCTCGGCGTGCAGAAACTCGATCCGAGCCAGAAGGTCCGGGTCGTCTCGTCGCTGTCGTTCTGATCCTCGCAATATCAGCAGAAACGGTTCTGGGACCTGATCTAGAACTTGGAGAGTTCGATGAAGCGCTTCAACCTTTCGGCCTGGGCGGTCAGCCATCCGACGCTGGTGCTGTTCCTGATGATCATCCTCGGCGCCGCCGGCTACTTCTCCTATCAGAAGCTCGGCCGCGCCGAGGATCCGTTCTTCACCGTCAAGGTGGTGAACGTCTCGGTGATGTGGCCGGGGGCGACCTCGCAGGAAATGCAGATGCAGGTCGCCGATCCGATCGAAAAGAAGCTGCAGGAGCTGCCGTTCTTCGACAAGGTGCAGACCTATTCCAAGCCGGGCTTCACCGCGATGCAGGTCTCCTTCAAGGATTCGACCTCGCCGAAGGACGTGCCCTATCTCTTTTATCTCATCCGCAAGAAGCTGGTCGACGTGCAGGGCGAGCTGCCCTCCGGCATCCTCGGGCCCGTGGTCAACGACGAATTCTCCGACGTCGATTCGATCCTCTATATGATGACCGGCGACGGCGCCGATTACGCGCAGCTCAAGAAAGTCGCGGAAGGCTTCCGCCAGCGTCTGCTGAAAGTGCCTGGCGTCACCAAGATCGACCTTTACGGCACCCAGGACGAGCGCATCTTCGTCGAGTTCTCGCATGCCAAGCTTGCGACGCTCGGCATCACGCCGCAGGCGCTGTTCGACTCGCTCGCCAAGCAGAACAATGTCACCCCGGCCGGCACGGTCGAGACGTCGTCGCAGCGCGTGCCGCTGCGCGTCACCGGCGCGCTTGACGGCGTCAAGGCGGTTGCCGAAACGCCGGTCGAGAGCAACGGCCGCGTGTTCCGGCTCGGCGATATCGCAACCGTCTCTCACGGCTATGTCGATCCGCCGAGCTTCAAGGTGCGTCAGGAAGGCAAGCCGGCGCTCGGTATCGGCGTCGTCACCGCCAAGGGCGCCAACATCCTCGAGCTCGGCAAGGAGGTCCAGCAGGCGACCGCCGAGTTCCTGAAGGCGGTGCCGCAGGGCGTCGACATCCAGCAGATCGCCGACCAGCCCAAGGTGGTCGAGCACGCCGTCGGCGAGTTCGTGCACTCCTTCGTCGAGGCGCTCGCGATCGTGCTGTTCGTCTCCTTTGTCGCGCTTGGCTGGCGCACCGGCATCGTGGTGGCGCTCTCGGTGCCGCTGGTGCTCGGCATCGTCTTCATCGTCATGAACGCGATGTCGCTCGACCTGCACCGCATCACGCTCGGCGCGCTGATCATTGCGCTCGGCCTCCTCGTCGACGACGCCATCATCGCGGTCGAGATGATGGTGGTGAAGATGGAACAGGGCTGGGACCGCATGAAGGCGGCGTCCTTTGCCTGGGAATCTACTGCGTTTCCAATGCTCACGGGAACGCTGGTCACAGCCGCTGGCTTCCTCCCCATCGGCTTTGCCAATTCGGCGGTCGGCGAATATGCCGGCGGCATCTTCTGGATCGTGGCGATCGCGCTCGTTGCTTCCTGGTTCGTCGCGGTGATCTTCACGCCCTATATCGGCGTCAAGCTGCTGCCCAACATCAAGGTGCACCAGAACCACGATCCGCACGCGATCTATGAGACGCGGATGTATCGCGGCCTGCGCAGCGTGGTGCAGTGGTGCGTCGATCACCGCATCAAGGTGGTGGTGGCGACCGTCGGCGTCTTCGTGCTTTCGATCGTGGGCTTCGGCCACGTCCAGCAGCAGTTCTTCCCGCTGTCGGAGCGGCCCGAGCTGTTCCTGCAGCTCCGTCTGCCCGAGGGCACGGCCTTCAACGTCACCGAGAAGGCGGTGAAGCAGGCCGAAGGGCTCTTGAAGGACGACCAGGACATCCAGACCTATACTGCCTATGTCGGCCAGGGCTCGCCGCGCTTCTGGCTCGGCCTCAACCCGCAGCTGCCGAACGAGGCCTTTGCCGAGATCGTGATCCTCGCCAAGAACGTCGAGGCGCGCGAGCGCGTCAAGGCGAAGATCGAGCAGGCCGCCGCCGACGGCGCGCTGAACGAGGCACGGGTCCGGGTCGACCGCTTCAACTTCGGTCCGCCGGTCGGTTTCCCGGTCCAGTTCCGCGTGATCGGGCCCGACGCCAACAAGGTGCGCGACATCGCCTACCAGGTGCGCGAGGTGATGCGGCAGAACAAGAACGTCAAGGACGTCCAGCTCGACTGGAACGAGCAGTCGCCTTACCTGAAGCTCGCCGTCGACCAGGATCGGGCGCGCGCGCTCGGCCTGACCCCGCAGGACGTCTCGCAGGCGCTGGCCATGCTGATCTCGGGCGCGCCGGTCACCACCATCCGCGACGGCATCGAGAAGGTCGGCGTGGTCGCCCGTGCGGTGCCGTCCGAGCGGCTCGATCTCGGCCGCGTCGGCGATCTCACCATCACCACGCGCAACGGCGTGGCGGTGCCGCTGCAGCAGATTGCCAAGATCGAATATGCGCATGAGGAGCCGATCCTGTGGCGGCGCAACCGCGACATGGCGATCACCGTGCGCTCCGACGTCGTCGACGGCGTGCAGGCGCCCGACGTCACCAACCAGATCGCGCCGAAGCTGAAGGACATCCAGGCCCATCTCGAGCCGGCCTACCGGATCGAGCCGGGCGGGGCGTTCGAGGAATCCGCCAAAGGCAATGCGTCGATCTTCATCCTCTTCCCGGTGATGGTGATGGTGATGCTGACGCTGCTGATGATCCAGCTGCAGAGCTTCTCGCGCCTGTTCCTGGTGTTTCTGACCGCCCCGCTCGGCATCGTCGGCGCCTCGCTCGGATTGAACGTCGCCAACCAGCCGTTCGGCTTCGTGGCGCTGCTCGGCCTGATTGCGCTCGCCGGCATGATCATGCGCAACGCGGTCATCCTGGTCGATCAGATCGAGAGCGACGTGTCCTCCGGCCTGACCAGGCGCGAGGCGATCGTCGAGGCCACCGTCCGGCGCGCCCGGCCGGTGGTGCTGACCGCGCTCGCGGCGATCCTCGCCATGATCCCGCTGTCGCGCTCGGCGTTCTGGGGCCCGATGGCGATCACCATCATGGGCGGTTTGTTTGTTGCGACTTTCCTGACCTTGCTGTATCTGCCGGGCCTTTACGCCCTCTGGTTCCGCAAGACCTTGGACGAAAGCGGCCCCGAGCAAGTCAATACTGCGCCGCAGCATGCGGGTGAGGGACAACTCGCATTTCCACTTGCTGAGGCGGCCGAATAATTGAAGATTGAGCAGGCCAACATGACGCTGATCTCGGAACATAGCGAAACCGACACCCGCGAGCGGATTCTCGTGGTGGCGGAGCGCTTGTTCCGGCAGATCGGCTACCAGAAGACCACGGTCGCCGACATCGCCAAAGAGCTGCGGATGAGCCCCGCCAACGTGTATCGCTTCTTCGATTCGAAGAAGTCGATCCACGAGGGCGTGGCGCGCGGCCTGATGGGCGAGGTCGAGATCGAGGCGCAGCGGATTGCCCGGTCGGAAGGACCGGCTGCGACGCGCTTGCGCCAGATGATGACGACCATCAATCGCATGAACACCGAGCGCTATGTCGGCGATTCCAAGCTGCACGAGATGGTCGAGATCGCGATGCAGGAGGACTGGGAAGTCTGCACTGCCCATATGGAGCTGATCGCCATGACCATCGGCCAGGTGATCGCGCAAGGCGCGGCCTCAGGCGAATTCGAGGTCAAGGATCTGGAGCTTGCCGCGCTGTGCGCCTGCACGGCGATGATGCGGTTCTTCCACCCGCAGATGATCGCTCAATGCGCCACCAAGCCCGGCCCGACCATCGACCAGATGATCGATTTCGTGATCGCCGGCCTGTCGCCGCGCACCCGCGCCAACTGAGCGCCGGCACTGACGTTTTCGTCAGTTGACTCTTCCCGCATTGCAAGCGAAGCGAAATTGTAGCCCGGATGGAGCGCAGCGTAATCCGGGAATGCTTCGACGTGTGAGACGAGTCCCGGATTGCGCTGCGCTCCATCCAGGCTACCGTGAGAGGGGCCCAGCGTGACCGCCAAAGACCTGCATTTCTACGAGCCGAAGAACGGCCACGGCCTGAAGCACGACCCGTTCAATGCCATCGTGGCGCCGCGGCCGATCGGCTGGATCTCCTCGCGCGACAAGGGCGGCAACGTCAACCTCGCGCCCTACAGCTTCTTCAACGCCTTCTGCTACGTACCGCCGATCATCGGCTTCTCCTCCACCAACTGGAAGGACAGCGTCGCCAACATCCAGGACACCGGCGAGTTCGTCTGGAACCTGGCGACGATGGATCTGGCCAAGCACATGAATGCGACCGCGGCGCATGTCGCGCGCGATGTCGACGAGTTCAAGCTCGCAGGGCTCACGCAGGTTGCCGGCAAGCTGGTCAACGTGCCGCGCGTCGCCGAAAGCCCGGTGTCGTTCGAATGCAAGGTGAGTCAGATCGTCCAGCTTCAGGGCGCCGACGGCAAGAAGGCCGAGGCCTGGCTGACGCTCGGCGAGGTGGTCGCCGTCCACATCGACAAGGCCTTCATCAAGGACGGGGTCTATCAAACCGGTCTCGCCCACCCGATCGTCCGCGCCGGCCGCCGCGGCGACTATTTCGAGATCAAGCCGGAGAACATGTTCGAGATGATCCGGCCAGATTGAGTACTGCTCTATCCTCCCTCTCCCCGTTCTTCACGGGGAGAGGGAGGGTGAGGGGCTGCTTCCGCGAATTGTGAACGTCGTGAGACCTGTACCCCCTCACCCGGAACGCATCTGTCGATGCGTTCCGACCTCTCCCCGCAGGCGGGGCGAGGTAAGAGGTGCCACGTGTCGCGACGACGGCTTGCATCGCAACAATGTGAAATTTCCGACCGCAGTGATGAAAAACCGTCACTCGCAACCTCCGAGCGAGCGGTCTAACCTCCCGCGCGCCAAGCCGGATCAACGGCCGGCGAACACAGTGGGAGGATGCGATGACACGCCAGGAGCGGAGCGGTCCAAACGGCGCGCAAAGCGGTCAGAAGGAAGAGCGGCGCGATCCGAACGTTTCACGTCGAACACTCGTTCAGGGATTGGCGGTGGGGGCGGCCGCTGCCGCCGCCGGCGTCAGCAGCGCGCTGGCTCAGAACGCGCCAGCGCCGGTCGGACCGCCGACGACCATCACCAGCCCGCCGCGCGACTTCAGTCCGCGCGGTGCGCCGACCACCTATTTCTGGGACCCCGACATCATCGCGGTCGATCCGTCCTTCAACGATCTTGCCCAGCCCAACACCTCGATCAAGCGCCTCCATACCGGGCTGTTGTGGGCGGAAGGCCCGGCCTGGAGCTCGCAGGGTCGCTATCTCCTGTGGAGCGACATCCCGAACAACCGGCAGATGCGCTGGTCGGAGGATGACGGCCATGTCAGCGTGTTCCGTACGCCGTCGAACTACTCGAACGGCAATTCGTTCGACTTCCAGGGCCGCCAGCTCTCCTGCGAACATCTCACCCGCCGGGTGACGCGCTACGAGAATGACGGCACTGCGACCGTGCTTGCCGATAACTATCAGGGCAAGCGGCTGAACTCGCCGAACGACATCGTCGCGCATCCCGACGGCAGCTACTGGTTCACCGATCCGCCCTATGGCGGCCAGCTCTACGAGGGCGAGCCTGACGCGGCCGGTGGCCCGAGCAACGCGGCCGGCAAGCTCAACCCGCGGATCGGGCAGCCCGCGGGCTTCGCGCCGGCCAAGCGCGAACTGCCGACCAATTGCTATCGCATCGATCCCTCGGGCCGCATCGATCTCGTGGTGAGCGAGGACCAGGTGCCAGATCCGAACGGCCTCTGCTTCTCGCCGGACTACAAGAAGCTCTACGTCGTCTCGACCGGCAAGGGACCGGGCGACACCGGCCCGGGCGGCAAGGGCGACGTCTTCGTGTTCGATGTCGGCGCCGACAACAAGCCCGTCAACGGCAAGCGCTTCAGCGATTTCACGATCGACGGCGTGAAGTGCGGGCCGGACGGCATCCGCTGCGACGTCAACGGCAATGTCTGGTGCTCGAGCAATGCCGGCCGGGCGGTCGGTTACAACGGCGTGACGGTGTGGTCGCCGGAAGGCAAGCTGCTCGGCCGCATCAGGCTGCCAGAGGTCTGCGGCAACATCACCTTCGGCGGCCCCAAGCGCAATCGCCTGTTCATGGCCGCAAGCCAGTCGCTCTACGCGGTCTATACCGCGACCCAGGGCGCCGGGCCGGCCTAGCGCGCGGGAGCGGGGTGCCGGCACGAGCTGCCGGCGCCACCCTCGGCTACCTGATTGTCGCAGCTCAGCTTTCGGAACTGAACGCGTGGTCTGCCGTTAACAAACGGCGGCTTGGCCGCGTCAATTTCGCTTTATTTGAACAGCGAAGTGTTCACCGGTGAACGGCACTTTCCGATAGGATCATCACCCATCCGCGCTGCCGTTTCATGAGGACCCCACCATGAGCTTCCGCCGCGATTACTTGTCCAAGCCGATCTTCTCCTGGGCGCGTGGTGTGCTGCCGACCATGTCGGACACCGAGCGCGAGGCGCTGGAAGCGGGCGACGTCTGGTGGGACGCCGATCTCTTCACCGGCAATCCCGACTGGTCGAAATTGCTGGCGTTCGCGCCGGCCAAACTGACCGACGAGGAGAACGCCTTCCTGCACGGCCCGGTCGACGAGCTCTGCGCGATGCTCGACGAGTGGAAGATCAATTGGGAATGGCGCGATCTGCCGCCGGAGGTGTGGAGCTTCATCAAGGCCAAGAAATTCTTCGGCATGATCATCCCGAAGGAATTCGGCGGCCTCGGCTTCTCGCCTTATGCGCATTCCGAAGTGGTGCGCAAGATTTCCTCGCGCTCGCTGACCGCGGCCGTCACCGTGATGGTGCCGAACTCGCTCGGGCCGGGCGAACTCTTGATGCGCTTTGGCACCAAAGAGCAGCAGGACAAATGGCTGCCGCGTTTGGCCGCGGGCCAGGACATTCCCTGCTTCGGGCTGACCAGCCCGGAGGCCGGCTCGGACGCCGCCTCGATGATCGACACCGGCATCATCTGCAAGGGCAATTTCGAAGGCCGCGAGGTGCTTGGGCTGAAGCTGAATTGGCACAAGCGGTACATCACGCTGGGGCCTGTCGCGACGCTGCTCGGCCTCGCCTTCAAAGCCTATGATCCCGATCACCTGGTCGGCAGCGAGGACGAGCTCGGCATCACGGTCGCGCTGATCCCGACCCATCTGCCCGGCGTCTCGATCGGCCAGCGCCATCTGCCGGCTATGCAGGTGTTCCAGAACGGCCCGAACTGGGGCCGCGATGTCTTCATCCCGCTCGACTACATCATCGGCGGCCAGGAGCGCCTGGGCCAGGGCTGGAAGATGCTGATTACGGCGCTCGCCGCCGGCCGCGGCATCTCGCTGCCGTCGCTGTCGGCCGCCGGCGCCGCCTATGCCGCGCGCACCACCGGCGCCTATGCCCGCATCCGCGAGCAGTTCGGCATCTCGATCTCGAAATTCGAGGGCATCGAGGAGCCGCTCGCGCGCATCGCCGGCACCGCCTATCTGCTCGACGCCGCGCGGCGGCTGACCTGCGCCGCGCTGAACGAGGGGCGTCACCCTGCCGTCATCTCAGGGATCATGAAGCTGCACGCCACCGAGCGGATGCGGATCGTGATCGACGACGCCATGGACATCCATGGCGGCAAGGCCGTGATCGACGGGCCGCAGAACTATCTCGGCGGGCTCTACCGCTCGGTGCCGGTCGGCATCACGGTCGAGGGCGCCAATATCCTGACCCGCAACCTGATCGTGTTCGGGCAGGGTGCAATCCGCGCGCATCCTTATCTGTTGCAGGAGATGAACGCGCTCAGCGAGACCGATCGCGACAAGGGGCTCACCGCGTTCGACACTGCGTTCTGGAAGCATGTCGGCCACAGCTTTGCGACCATGTTCCGCGCCTGGGGCCGTAGCTGGACCTTCGGCCTGTTCGCACCGGCGCCGGATGCCGGCGATGCAACGGAGTTCTATCGCCAGCTCTCGCGCTACTCGTCGGCGTTCGCGCTGTGCGCCGACATGGCGCTGCTCACCCTCGGCGGCGCGCTGAAGCGCAAGGAAATGCTCTCGGCGCGCTTCGGCGACATCCTGTCCGAGCTTTACTTGCTTTCTGCCGCGCTCAAGCGCTGGCAGGACGAGGGGCGGCAGAAGGAGGATCTTCCCGCGCTCGAATGGTGCATGGCGTCGGGCTTCAAGACCATCGAGAACCGCTTTGCGGAAATCCTCGCCAATCTGCCGAGCCGCCCGATGGCATGGATGCTGAAATTCCTGATCCAGCCGTTCGGCGCGCGCGTCACGGGGCCGTCTGATAGCGTCGTGCATCTCTGTGCACAGCTCGTGCTGTCGCCGTCGGCGGCACGCGACCGCCTGACGCCGGACCTCGCCTTTGTCGAGGACGACGGCGGCATCGCGCGACTGGAAAAAGCCTTCCGCCTTGTCACCGAGTCCGAGGATGCGGCCAAGCAGCTGCGCGCGGCGCGGCTGCATGACTGGAAGGAGGCCGTCAAGAAAGGCGTCATCACCGAAGCCGACGGCGAGAAGCTCGCCGCCGCCCATGAGGCCGTGGCCAAGGTCATCGAGGTCGATGATTTTGCGCCGGAGGCGTTGTCCCCGATTTACAAGAAAACCGCCGACGTGCATCAGTTCTTCCAGGAGCTTGGTGAGCAGAGGGCGGCAAGCTGATGGCGCGACCAGTCTTTATCGTCGACGGCAGCCGGACGCCGTTCCTGAAGGCGCGTTCCGGTCCCGGCCCGTTCACCCCGGTCGATCTCGCCGTGCAATGCGGCCGGCCATTGCTGGCGCGGCAGCCTTTCGCGCCCACCGCGTTCGACCAGGTCATCCTCGGCTGCGTCAACGTCATCGCCGACGAGATGAACCCGGCGCGGGTCGCAGCACTCCGGCTCGGCATGGGCGAGCAGATGGTCGCCTTCACGATGCAGATCAATTGCGGCTCCGGCATGCAGTCGATCGACACCGGCTATCGTTATATCCGCGAGGGCATCTCCGACCTGATCCTCGCCGGCGGCGCCGAGGCGCTGAGCCACGCGCCGCTGGTCTGGCCAAATTCCGGCGTCCGCTGGTTTGCCGGCTTTGCCGGCGCCAAGGGGTTAGGGGCAAAGATCGCCGCGGCGCTGAAGGTGAGGCCGAGCTACTTTAAGCCGATCATCGGGCTGGAGCGCGGGCTGACCGATCCCATCACCGAACTGAACATGGGCCAGACCGCCGAGAAGGTCGGCCATCTCTTCGGCATCACCCGTGCGCAGTCTGATGCTTACGCCGCCGAGAGCCACCAGCGGCTGGCCAACGCGCAGAAGCAAGGCTTTCTCAAGGGCGAGGTCGAGACCGCGTTCTCCCGCGACGGCAAGTTCTACGACCATGACGACGGCGTCCGCCCGGATTCGACAGCCGAAACGCTGGCAAAGCTGAAACCGGTGTTCGAGCGCCCGTGGGGTCAGGTCACTGCCGGCAATTCCTCGCAAATCACCGACGGCGCATCCTGGGTGATCCTGGCGTCCGAGACGGCGGTGGCAAAGCATGGGCTGACGCCAAGGGCCGTCATCCTCGACAGCCAGTGGTCGGCGCTCGATCCGTCGATCATGGGCCTCGGTCCGGTGCTGTCGGCGAGTGCACTGCTCAAGCGTAATGGGCTGACCTTGCAGGAGGTCGAGACCTGGGAGCTGAACGAGGCCTTTGCCACGCAAGTGCTCGGCTGTCTCGCAGCCTGGAACGACGACAAATTCTGTCGCGAGATTCTTGGGCTCGACGGCGCGGCCGGCGAGATCGACCGCGCGAAGTTGAATGTCGATGGCGGCGCGATCAGCCTCGGCCATCCCGTCGGCACCAGCGGCAACCGCATCGTGCTGCATCTGGTCAATGCGATGAAGCGGCTCGGCACCAGGCGCGGCGTCGCCACCGAATGCATCGGTGGCGGGCAGGGCGGCGCGATGTTGATAGAGACGGTGTGATCATGGATTCACGGATCATGGACGTTCTCGCCGATCGCGTGCTCGAGCTCGGGCCGAAGCCGGCCGCCGACAGCCCGTACAAGAACTTCAAGCTGACGCGCGACGAGGACGGCATTGCCTGGCTGCTGTTCGACCGCGCCGGCACCAGCGCCAACACGCTGTCCGCCGATCTGCTCGAGGAGCTCGATGCCATCGTCGCGGCGCTGGAGAACCAGCGGCCGACCGGCCTCGTGGTGCGCTCCGCGAAAAAGAGCGGCTTCATCGCCGGAGCCGACGTCAATGAATTTCGCGGCGCCAACGACCCGCGCGCAGTCGAGACCGAGATCGGCCGCGCGCACGCGGTGATCGACCGGCTGGAGGCGCTGCGCGTGCCCTCGGTCGCGGTGATCCACGGTTTCTGTCTCGGCGGCGGCCTCGAGGTCGCGCTGGCCTGCCAGATGCGGATCGCGATCGACGATGCCAGGTTCGGCTTTCCCGAGGTGATGCTCGGCCTGCATCCCGGCCTCGGCGGCACCGTGCGCTTCACCGAGCTGGTCAACCCGATGCAGGCGATGACCTTGATGTTGACCGGCAAGACGATCGACGCGCGGCGCGCCAAATCGCTCGGTCTGGTCGACGCCGTCACGCAGGAGCGTCACGTCCGCAACGCCGTGAAGGACGCGGTGTTCGGCCGGCTGAAGCGCGCCAAGCCGGGCGTGCTCACCGCAATCCTCAATTTCGCGCCGGCGCGGGGCTTGCTTGCCTCGCGGATGCGCAGCGAGGCCGAGAAGGCCGCGCCGCGCAAGCATTATCCGGCGCCCTCAGCGCTGATCGATCTCTGGGAGAAGCACGCCGGCAACCGCTCGGGAATGCTCAACGCGGAGAAGGCGTCGTTCGCCAATCTGATGGTGACGCCGACTGCGCAGAACCTGATCCGGGTGTTCTTCCTGCGCGAGCAGATGAAGAAGGCGGCCGGCAGCGGCAACAAAGTGCAGCACGTGCACGTCATCGGCGCCGGCGCGATGGGCGGCGACATCGCGGCCTGGTGCGCCAACCAGGATATGCGCGTGACGCTCGCCGATATGAAGGCCGAGCCGATCGCGGGCGCAATGAAGCGCGCTGCGGATCTGTTCGGCAAGATCATGCGCAGGAAGATTGACCAGCGCGATGCGCTCGACCGGCTGATCCCCGACATGGACGGTGAGGGCGGCCGCAACGCCGATCTGATCATCGAGGCGGTGCCGGAAAAGCTCGAGCTGAAGCAGAAGGTCTATGCCGGCCTCGAGCCGAAGACGAAGCAGGGCGCGATCCTCGCCACCAATACGTCGAGCATCCCCTTGCAGGATCTGCGCACCACGCTGGCACGGCCGGAGCGGCTGCTCGGCCTGCACTTCTTCAATCCGGTGTCGCGGCTGCAACTCGTCGAGGTCGTCAGCCATGACGGCACCGATGCCGCGATGCTCAAGGAAGCGCTCGCCTTTGTCGGCGCCATCGATCGTCTGCCGCTGCCGGTGAAGAGCTCGCCGGGCTTCCTCGTCAACCGCGCGCTGACGCCCTACATGCTGGAAGCGATGATGATGCTGGACGAGAAGACCGACCAGCGCCTGATCGATGCGGCTGCCGTCGAGTTCGGCATGCCGATGGGCCCGATCGAGCTCGCCGACCAGGTCGGCCTCGATATCTGCCTCGATGTCGGCGACATGCTGCGCTCGAAGTTCGGCGACGCCCTGTCGCCGACGCCGGCCTGGCTGCGCGAGAAGGTCGCCAAGGGTGAGCTCGGCCGCAAGACCGGCAAGGGCTTCTACACCTGGAGGGACGGCAAGGCGGAGAAAGCGCCGCTGCCGGAGACCGGTCCGAAAGTCAGCGACGAGATGATCGACCGCCTGGTGCTGCCGATCTCCAATGTCTGCATCGCCGCCTTGCGCGAGGGCATCGTCGACGACCCCGATATGGTCGACGGTGCGATGATCTTCGGCACCGGCTATGCTCCGTTCCGCGGCGGCCCGCTCAACTACGCGCGCACCCGCGGCGTCGAGGCTGTCGTATCCGCGCTGCGCGCGCTGGCGCAGAAATTCGGCGATCGTTTCGCACCCGATGCAGGCTGGGAGACCTTCAAGTGACCGACACCCAAGCGCCTGAAACGCATGTTCACGCACCGCCGATCAGCGGCAACGAACCGCAGGGCGATCTCTGCATCCGCACGCTGGCGATGCCGGCCGACACCAACGCCAATGGCGACATCTTCGGCGGCTGGCTGCTCAGCCAGATGGACGTTGGCGGCGGCGTGTTCGCTTCCAAGCTGGCGAAGTCCCGCACCGTGACGGTTGCGATCGAGGCGATGAACTTCCGCAAGGCGGTCTATGTCGGCGATCTCGTTTCGGTGCATGCCAATCTGGTGCGCGTTGGCCGCACCTCGATCACGGTGCATCTCGAAGCCTGGGTGCTGCGCCGCCGAGAGCAGCAGTCGATCCTCGTCACCGATGGCAATTTCACCTATGTCTCGATCGACGATCAGGGCCGTCCGCAAACAATCCAGCGCGATGGTGCGACGATTTCGACCTGACGTCTTTCGCGCGAAAAGCGCCGCTGATTCGGTGCAAGAGAAAACGCGTCGAAACTGAGACAGGAGCGCGGCTCGATCGCAAAAGCGGCGCTTCGCTTCGCAAATAAACCGAGGAACAAACAGACGGTGATGCAGTTGTCGGCTCGGAATCAAACCGAGGCCGATAATGTCTGACTGCTACGTCATCGAAGTGAGTTCACAGACCGCGGGTATCGTGGTGCGCGATACCAAGGGTTACGCGTTTTTTGCAGCCTCGCAGCGCTTCCAGGCCCTCGAAGGCCAGATCTTCCGCAACGCACGCGAGGCCGAGCGCGCGGCGCGACGGCTTGTCACTGGGCAAGATCTGCAGCTGGCCTCCTGACATCCGGCCTCGGCGGCGCGTCATTTGCGCGCGCCGCCAGAGTCTGTATTGATGCATCCGAACTCACGGAAACGTTTTCGGATGTCGCAGACACAAGGCAAAGCACTGCTGTTCGATATCGACGGCACGCTCGCCGACACCGATCCGCTGCATCTGGCGGCGTTCAACCGGGTGCTCGGCCCCCATGGACACAGCTTCGATCACGCGCGCTTCGGCAAGGAGCTGCAAGGCTTCTCCAATGCGTCGATCGGCGAGCGCTTCCTCGCCCACGAGCCGGCCGACCGCCGCGCCAGCATCCTTGGCGAGAAGGAGCGGATTTTCCGCGAATTGGTCTCCGGCCAGATCGTGCCGGTGCCGGGATTGATGGCGCTGCTCGACCGGGCCGATCGCGCCGGCGTGCCGATGGTGGCGGTGACCAACGCGCCGCGCCCGAACGCCGAACTGCTGCTCGCGGGACTGGGCATCGCGCACCGTTTCAAGGCTGTCGTGATCGGCGATGAACTGGCGCACGGCAAGCCGCATCCATTGCCGTATCTCGAGGGGCTGCGCCGCGCAGGCGCGGAGGCTTCGGCTTCGCTCGCGTTCGAGGATTCGCGCTCCGGCATCCAGTCCGCGACGGCGGCGGGCATCGCGACGATCGGGATGCGAACCGGGCTCGGTCATGCCGATCTGCTCGCGGCCGGCGCGGCCGCCAGCGCGGCGGCATTCGATGATCCGGAATTGATTCGCCTTGTTGCATCCGCCATGGCTTGGTGAGGAAATGGCTTGGTGAGGCATTGTGCCGAAACGTTGCCGGCTCCACATTGCTGCAACGCAGTCCTTAACCCCGGCGATGCTTGCTCGTTGACCTCGGTGCCGAACGGTCGCACGATGGGTCATTCGCCGTTTCAAGGGGGCCGCCGTGGCCGGACTCTCCCATCGCCAGACTGAAATCCTCAACATTGCACGCGCATTCGGCCGGGTCATGGTCGAGGACCTTGCCAAGCGGTTCGAGGTGTCGGCGCAGACCATCCGCAAGGACCTCAACGATCTCTGCGACGAGCGGTCGCTGACCCGCATCCATGGCGGCGCCATCATCGCCTCGGGTGTCGAGAACCTCGCCTATGAGGCGCGCCGATTCGTCGCCGCCGAGGAGAAGAAGGCGATCGGCGCCGCTGCGGCCGCGCGGATTCCGAACGGCTGCTCGCTGTTCATCAACATCGGCACCACGACGGAAGAGGTCGCCAGTGCGCTGACCTCGCATGAGGACCTGCTTGTCATCACCAACAACCTCAACGTCGCGATGCTGCTGTACCGCCATCCGCGCATCGAGGTGGTGGTGGCCGGCGGCACGGTGCGCCGCGCCGACGGTGCGGTGGTCGGCTCGACCGCGACGCAGCTGATCGGCCAGTTCAAGGTGGACTACGCGATCATCGGCGCGTCTGCGATCGACGAGGAGGGCGCGCTGCTCGACTTCGACTATCGCGAGGTGCAGGTGGCGCAGGCGATCATCGCCAACGCGCGCAACGTGATGCTGGTGTCGGATGCGACAAAACTCCGCCGCAGCGCGCCGGTGCGTATCGCCCATATGAGCCAGATCCAGACCTTCGTCACCGATTCGCCCTTGCCCGCGGGCCTCGCCAACATCTGCCACAGCCGCGGCATCGAGGTTGTCGTCGCGATGGACAAGCCGCAGGCCGATATCGACGACAACGGCGCCGACGCCGCACCCGCGACGCTGCGCAGCGCGTAATTCCGAACTCTCTGATCAAAGCGTTCATCATCGGACCCGTCACCCTGAGGTGCGAGCGGAGCGAGCCTCGAAGGGTGCGCGGCCCGGCCGGTGGCCGTCGACCCTTCGAGGCTCGCTCCGCTCGCACCTCAGGGTGACGGGTTCAACAGGAGAGTTCGGCGTGATGGCGATAAATCCGGAACCCGCTGCCCCCGCCACGATCATTCCGCCCAAAAAATCCCCAGCAAGAGTTCCCTATTTTCACTTTGCTTTCGTTTTCGGTTGTGATCTACTGCAATCCGAAAGTAAAACCGTCAAAGCGAAAACGGTTGCCGGGGGAAGCGTTCTTTGGACCGAATTTACGACCTCGCCATCATTGGAGGCGGCGTTAATGGCTGCGGCATCGCGCGCGATGCGGCGGGCCGGGGCAATTCTGTTTTCCTCTGTGAAATGAATGATTTGGCCAGCGGAACGTCGTCCTGGTCGACCAAGCTCGTGCATGGCGGCCTGCGCTATCTCGAGTATTACGAGTTTCGTCTGGTGCGCGAGGCGCTGATCGAGCGCGAGATCCTCTGGCAGATCGCGCCGCATATCATTCGCCCGCTGCGTTTCGTTTTGCCGCACCACGCCGGCCTGCGCCCGGCCTGGCTGCTGCGGCTCGGTCTTTTCCTCTACGACCACATCGGCGGCCGGCACCTGCTGCCGGCGACGCGCTCGGTCGACCTGACACGCGACGTGGTCGGCAAGCCGCTGATCCCCGGGCGCTACACCAAGGGCTTTGAATATTCCGATTGCTTCGTCGACGACGCGCGGCTGGTGGCGCTGACCGCGCGCGATGCCGCCGATCGCGGCGCCGAGATTCGCACCCGCACCCGCGCGGTCGAGATCAGGCAGATCGACGGCGTCTGGCATGTCACGGTCGAGGACGGCGCCACCGGCGCCCGCGACACCATCAAGGCGCGCGTGCTGGTCAACGCCGGCGGTCCCTGGGTCGAGCAGGTGCTCGCCACCGGTGTCGGCGTCAACGCGCGTGCCAAGGTGCGGCTGGTGCAGGGCTCGCATATCGTCGTGCCGAAACTCTACGACCACGACCGCGCCTACATCTTCCAGAATGCCGACGGCCGCATCATCTTCGTCATTCCCTACCAGAACGATTTCTCGCTGATCGGCACCACCGATCGCGACTATGACGGCGATCCGGCCGAGGTGAAGGCGACGCGTGAGGAGATCGAGTATCTCTGCGCCTCCGCCAGCGAATACCTTGCCAAGCCGGTGAAGCCCGAGGACGTGGTCTGGAATTACTCCGGCGTGCGTCCGCTCTATGACGACGGTGCGAGCGAAGCCAAGGCCGCGACTCGCGACTACGTGTTCGAGCTCGATACGCCCGGCGGTGCGCCGCTGCTGTCGATCTATGGCGGCAAGATCACCACCTATCGCCGCCTCTCCGAAGAGGCGCTGGAGCGGCTGTCGCCCTATCTCCGCGGCGCGAAAGCGCAGGAGGGCTGGACCGGCAAGGCGCCGCTGCCCGGCGGCGACATGGACGTCTCCGCGGTCGCGGCGCTGAGCGCCGAGCTGGTTCGCAACTATCCGTTCCTCGCGCAGTCCCACGCCAACCGTCTCGCCCACGCCTATGGCACGCGCGCCAGCAAGGTCTTGGGCAATGCAGCAACGGCTGATGATCTCGGCCGCTCCTTCGGCGCCACCTTGACGGAGAGTGAAGTCCGGTACCTGATGGCGAACGAATGGGCGCGGACCGCGGACGATGTCGTCTGGCGACGATCCAAGCTGGGCTTGCGGATGACGGCGGGTGAAATCGCCGCGCTCGACGAGTGGATGGTCGCCAACCGCGTGTCAGGTGAACGTCCCCTCCGCGAAGCGGGAGGACGGGCATGAGCGTTACACTGCAGAACGTCACGCGAACCGTGGATGGCATCCAGACCATCCGCGATGTTTCGCTGACGCTGGAGCGTGGCACGCTCAGCGTGCTGCTCGGGCCGACGCTGTCGGGCAAGACCTCGATCATGCGGCTGCTCGCCGGTCTTGACAAGCCGACCACCGGTCGCGTGCTGGTCGACGGCAAGGACGTCACCGGCGCCGACGTGCGGCAGCGCTCGGTCGCGATGGTCTATCAGCAGTTCATCAACTATCCCTCGCTGACGGTCTACGAGAACATCGCCTCGCCGCTGCGGGTGCAGGGCAAGCCGAAGGCCGAGATCGAGCAGCGGGTGGCGGAGGCGGCAAGCCTGTTGCGGCTCGAGCCCTATCTGAAGCGCACGCCGTTGCAGCTTTCCGGCGGCCAGCAGCAGCGCACCGCGATTGCGCGCGCGCTGGTCAAGGGCGCCGACCTCGTGCTGCTCGACGAGCCGCTCGCCAACCTCGACTACAAGCTGCGCGAGGAGCTGCGCGCCGAGCTGCCGCGGATCTTCGAGGCCTCGGGTGCGATCTTCGTCTATGCCACCACCGAACCGTCGGAGGCGCTGCTGCTCGGCGGCGACACGGTGTGCATGTGGGAAGGCCAGGCGCTGCAGACCGGCGCGACGCCGAAGGTCTACCGCCATCCCGACACGCTGCGGGTCGCGCAGGTGTTCTCCGATCCGCCGCTCAACATCATCGGCATCGAGAAGAAGGGTGACCGGGTGATCTATGCCGGCGGCGAGCAGGCGCCCGCGGCCGGGCTGTACGCCAACCTGCCTGACGGCAGGTACAAGATCGGCTTCCGTGCGCACCAACTCGAGGTCGGGAGCGTCGTGCCCGGCCGCCACAAATTCTCCGCCACCGTCACGGTGACCGAGATCACGGGGTCGGAGAGTTTCGTGCACGTTCATGTCCATGATTCGAACTGGGTCGCGGTGCTGCACGGCGTGCATGAATATGAACCCGGGCAGGTGCTCGAGGCCGCGCTCGATCCCGAGAATATCTTCGTGTTTGACGCCGCTGACCGCCTGGTCGCGTCGCCCGCGACCGCGTTTGCTAGCGAATTGTATGGCAGTTCGCTTGCGGCACGCGCGTCAGCCAGCAAGAGCAATTGAGGGAGATGCCCGATGGCTCGCATTGACCTCGTCGATCTCGCGCAATCCTACAGCGGCAATGACGCGCCGCTGGAATCCTTTGCGCTGAAACCGGTGACGATGACCTGGCGGCAGGGCGGCGCCTATGCGCTGCTCGGGCCCTCCGGCTGCGGCAAGACCACGCTGCTGAACCTGATTTCCGGCATCGTGACGCCGTCGCGCGGCAAGATCCTGTTCGACGGCCAGGACATCACGCCACTGTCGACGCAGAAGCGCAACATCGCGCAGGTATTCCAGTTCCCTGTCATCTACGACACCATGACGGTCGGGCAGAACCTGGCCTTCCCGCTGAAGAACCGTGGCGTCGCGAAGGCCGAGGTCGATGCGCGGGTCAGGCAGATCGCCGATTTGCTCGACCTCACACCGTATCTTAACCGCAAGGCGACGCGGCTCACCGCCGACGCCAAGCAGAAGATTTCGCTCGGCCGCGGCCTGGTGCGCTCCGACGTCGCCGCCGTGCTGTTCGACGAGCCGCTGACCGTGATTGATCCCGAGCTGAAATGGCAGCTGCGCTCGAAACTAAAGGCGCTGCATCGCGAACTCGACCTCACGATGATCTACGTCACCCACGACCAGACCGAGGCGCTGACCTTTGCCGATACCGTCGTCGTCATGCATGACGGCCGCGTGGTGCAGAGCGGCACGCCGGCCGAACTGTTCGACAAGCCGGCGCATACCTTCGTCGGCTACTTCATCGGCTCGCCCGGCATGAACATCGTGCCCGCCGAGGTCTCAGGCCACGAGGCGCGGATCGACGGCCATGTCATCGGCCTGCATCGAAACTATGGTGTCCTGCCTGCCGGCAAGAAGATCGAGATCGGCGTGCGGCCTGAATTTGTCGATGTCGCGGCACCCGCGTCGGGGCTGCTGTCGGCCACCATCGAGCGGATCGACGATCTCGGCCGCATCCAGTTCGCCCGCGTCCGGATCGGCAACACCAAACTCGCGGCGCGCGTGCCACCGGGCTTCTCGATCTCCGGCGATACCGCCGGCCTGATCTTCAATCCCGCCAACGTCCACGTCTATGCCGACAGCCATTTGGTCGAAGGGGTCGCCTGATGGACAAGACCATCAACCAAAAAGCCTGGTTCCTGGTGCTGCCGGTGTTCCTGGTGGTGGCGTTCTCGGCGGTGCTGCCGCTGATGACGGTGGTGAACTATTCGATGCAGGACACCTTCGGCAACAACCAGTTCTTCTGGAACGGTGTCGGCTGGTTCAAGGAGCTGCTCGATCCCTCGACCGATCTCGGCGGCCGCTTCCTGGCCTCGCTCGGCCGCAACCTGTTCTTCTCGGCCGTGATCCTTGCGATCGAGGTGCCGCTCGGCATCATCGTCGCGCTGTCGATGCCGCGCGAAGGCTGGAGCGTCGCCGCCTGCCTCGTCATCCTCGCACTGCCGCTCTTGATTCCGTGGAACGTGGTCGGCACCATCTGGCAGATCTTCGGCCGGCCCGATATCGGCCTGCTCGGCTATGTGCTGAACCACCTCGGCTTCAACTACAACTACGTCTCCAATGAGGTCGACGCCTGGGTCACGGTCATCGTGATGGACGTCTGGCATTGGACCAGCCTGGTCGCGCTGCTCTGCTACGCCGGCCTGAAGTCGATCCCCGACGCCTACTACCAGGCGGCGCAGATCGACGGCGCCTCGCGCTGGGCGGTGTTCAAGGCGATCCAGCTGCCGAAGATGAACCGCGTGCTGCTGATCGCGGTACTGCTGCGCTTCATGGACTCGTTCATGATCTACACCGAGCCGTTCGTGGTCACCGGCGGCGGTCCCGGCAACTCGACGACCTTCGTCTCGATCGAGCTCGTCAAGATCGCGCTCGGCCAGTTCGACCTCGGCAAGGCCGCGGCGCTGTCGCTGGTCTACAATTTGATCATCCTGATCGTGTGCTGGGTGTTCTACACCGTGATGACCAATGCCGGCTCCGAGCGCCCGGTCAAGCAAGGAGCGGCGTGATGCATTCGATCCCCGGCCGCCGCCTGATCATGGCGCTGTTCCTGATCTTCCTGCTGTTGCCGATCTACTGGCTCGTCAACATGAGCTTCAAGACCAACGCCGAGATCGTCTCGACGATGACGCTGTGGCCGCATACGCCAACGCTGCAGCATTACCGGCGCATCTTCACCGACGAGAGCTGGTATTCGGGCTACATCAATTCGCTGGAGTATGTCGTCATCAATACCGTGATCTCGATCGCGGTGGCGTTGCCGGCGGCCTATGCGTTTTCGCGCTACCGCTTCCTCGGCGACAAGCATTTGTTCTTCTGGCTGCTGTCCAACCGCATGGCGCCGGCGGCGGTCTACGCGCTGCCGTTCTTCAACCTGTATTCGGCGATCGGCCTGTTCGATACGCCGTGGGCGGTTGCGCTCGCGCACTGCATCTTCAACGTGCCGCTGGCGGTGTGGATCCTCGAAGGCTTCGTTTCCGGCGTGCCGCGCGAGATCGACGAAACCGCCTTCCTCGACGGCTATTCGTTCCCGCGCTTCTTCATCAAGATCCTGGTGCCGCTGATCGCGAGCGGCATCGGCGTCGCCGCCTTCTTCTGCTTCATGTTCTCCTGGGTCGAGCTGCTGCTGGCGCGCACGCTGACCTCGGTGCAGGCCAAGCCGATCGCAGCGATCATGACGCGCACGGTCTCGGCTGCCGGCATGGACTGGGGCCTGCTTGCTGCGGCCGGCGTGCTCACCATCATCCCCGGCGCACTCGTGATCTGGTTCGTCCGCAATTACATCGCGCGCGGCTTCGCGCTCGGCCGGGTCTAGGAGGCGCTCATGGACAGCATCGCATGGATGGCATGGACCTTGCCCACCGCGGTCTTCTTCGTGCTGCTTGCCTCTACGCTCGGGATGATGACCTGGCTCGCAATCGCCTATCCGGAAGCCGAGCGGGTCGGCGTGCTGCGCATTCCGACCACGCGCGGCGACCGTCTGTTCGTCTCGCTGGTGCTGGCGGCGGTAATCCACCTGCTGTGGGTCGGCCTCGTCGGCACCGATCCGATTTTCACCCTGCCGATCGGGGAGGGCGTCGAGATTTCGAGCCTGTGGCTCGGAACGGTAATTTCGCTTCTTTCAGCCGTGGTGATTTTTCGCACCGTCTGAAGAACGCGAAAAAGAGCAGATCCGGGGTCTACCCGGGCCTGATTTAGTCGCTGCAACCGGAGGAATCTAATGCGACATTTACGAATGACTAAAGATAAGCTTTTGACGATGACCAGCGCGGTCGCGCTCGTCGCAGCATCGGTCACTCTTGTCGCGCCGGCCCGCGCCGACGAGGCGGCCGCCAAGAAGTGGATCGACAGCGAATTCCAGCCGTCGACCCTCTCCAAGGACGACCAGATGAAGGAGATGCAGTGGTTCATCAAGGCCGCTGCCCCCTTCAAGGGCATGGAGATCAACGTCGTCTCCGAGACCCTGACGGTGCACGAATATGAATCCCGCACGCTCGCCAAGGCGTTCGAGGAGATCACCGGCATCAAGGTCAAGCACGACATCATCCAGGAAGGTGACGTCGTCGAGAAGATCCAGACCCAGATGCAGTCCGGCAAGAACGTCTATGACGGCTGGATCAACGACTCCGACTTCATCGGCACCCACTTCCGTTACGGCCAGGCCGTCGACCTGACCGATTGGATGAAGGGCGAAGCCAAGGACGTCACCGATCCGATGCTCGACATCGACGACTTCATCGGCAAGTCGTTCACGACGGCACCGAACGGCCACCTCTATCAGCTGCCCGACCAGCAGTTCGCGAACCTCTATTGGTTCCGCTACGACTGGTTCACCAACCCGGAATACAAGGCCAAGTTCAAGGCCAAGTACGGCTACGATCTCGGCGTGCCCGTGAACTGGTCGGCCTATGAGGATATCGCCGAGTTCTTCACCAACGACGTCAAGGAGATCAACGGCGTCAAGGTCTACGGCCATATGGACTATGGCAAGAAGGACCCCTCGCTCGGCTGGCGTTTCACCGACGCCTGGCTGTCGATGGCCGGCAACGGCGACAAGGGCCTCCCGAACGGCCTGCCGGTCGACGAATGGGGCATCCGCATGGAAGGCTGCCGTCCGGTCGGCTCGTCAGTCGAGCGTGGCGGCGACGTCAACGGCCCGGCGTCGGTCTACTCGATCGTCAAGTATCTCGACTGGATGAAGAAGTATGCTCCGCCGCAGGCGCAGGGCATGACCTTCTCCGAGTCGGGCCCGGTGCCGTCGCAGGGTAACATCGCCCAGCAGATCTTCTGGTACACCGCCTTCACCGCCGACATGGTGAAGCCGGGGATCGCCGTGATGAACGCGGACGGTACGCCGAAGTGGCGTATGGCTCCGTCGCCGCACGGCTCGTACTGGAAGGACGGCATGAAGCTCGGCTACCAGGACGTGGGTTCGGCCACGCTGCTGAAGTCGACCCCGGTTGATCGCCGCAAGGCGGCCTGGCTCTATCTGCAGTTCATCGTCTCCAAGACGACGAGCCTGAAGAAGAGCCAAGTCGGTCTCACCTTCATCCGTGAATCCGACATCTGGGACAAGTCGTTCACCGAGCGCGCGCCGAAGCTCGGCGGTCTGATCGAGTTCTACCGTTCGCCCGCGCGCGTGCAGTGGACCCCGACCGGCAACAACGTGCCTGACTATCCGAAGCTCGCTCAGCTCTGGTGGCAGAACATCGGCGATGCGTCGTCCGGTGCGAAGACGCCGCAAGCTGCGATGGACGCGCTCGCCGCGGCCCAGGATTCGGTGATGGAGCGTCTTGAGAAGTCCGGTGTGCAGGGTGCCTGCGGACCGAAGCTGAACAAGAAGGAAACTGCCGAGTACTGGTACAAGAAGGCCGAGAAGGACGGCACCATCGCTCCGCAGCGCAAGCTCGCGAACGAGAAGCCGAAGGGCGAAACGATCGACTACGACACGCTGATCAAGTCGTGGCCGGCGAGCCCGCCGAAGCGCGCCGAAGCGAAGTAAGAAGGCTTGACCGCCCACGCCATCCGCAAACTGCAAAAGGCCGGGAGCAATCCCGGCCTTTTTTGCTGGATCTGTGGCTGTGGAGACCGGTTCAGGATTGTGCTCAAATGACGCGATGAGGTCATATGCGTCTCCTTGTCATCGCATCATGACCTCCGGAGTTTCGTCATGCGCATGACTTTTCGCTGCGACCCGCGGCTCGCCGATCATCTGCCGCGACCGTTCCCGGCCCGCACTGCGTTGCCCGATTGGCTGCGCGCGATGCCGGCGAAGGCGCATTCCGACATCCACGACCGCGAGATCCGCACGGTCAAGCAATGCCCGCCCTTCGTCGATGCGATGGCCCACGGGGTCATGATCCCGCTGCCCTGCGATGTCAGGGTCGAGCGTGGTGCCCTCGCCTGGGACTGGGACATTCCGGAGCCCGCAACGCAGGGTCATCCGCGTGCACCGCTCAGCTTCCATCCGGTCGCGCAGTTCGCCGGCGCGCCGTTCGCCAACGGGCAGGCTGCGCTGAAATTCAACAGCTTCTGGACCATCGAGCTCGAGCCGGGCTGGTCGCTGTTCGCGACGCATCCGGTCAATCGCGACGACTTGCCGTTCCGGGTGATCTCGGGGCTGGTCGACGCCGACCGGTTTCACGACGGCGGCATCAATTTCCCGGCGGTCTGGACCCAGCCTGATTTTGCCGGCGTGTTGCCGAAGGGAATGCCGGTCGTGCAATGCTTCGCGGTGCCGCGCGCCGCCCCCGAACTGGTGTTCGAGGCCTTCGACGACGCGCACCGGGAAGCCTATTCCAAGGTCGTCGGCGAGGTGTTGGCCGCACCCAACGTCTATCGCAAGCATTTCCGCGCCAAGCGCGGCCGGCTAGTGACCTAAGGCTGCACGCAGCGCGCGCTCATCGAGCCACAGCCGACCGTGTGGGGCCGAGGTCAGCGCCATGGCGATCGATCCGAACAGATGCGGACGCAAGGCATAGGCGCGCGCGAAGGCCTGCATCGCGGCGTCGGGCTCTCCGCTCTCCTGCAGCGTGATCCCCAGATTGAGCGCCGCTTCGGCGTAATCCGGCTTGATCTCGAGCGCCTTGCGATAGGCGCGTGCGGCGCCGTCATGATCGCGCAAATCCTGCTTTGCGACGCCGAGATCGAACCACACCGAGGCCGGCGCCGTGCTTGCAACAGCGCGCTCGAGCAAGCTCACCGCAGCGGCGAGGTCGCCAGCCTCCCAGGCCAGCCGGCCAAGTCTTGCGTTGGCTTCCTGATGCTCCGGGATGGCCTTGAGGATCGCCTCCCAGGCCTCGCGGGCCTGTGCCTTGCGGCCGGCCAGTTCCAGCGTGCGTGCCTTCTCGACGAAGGCTTCGCGTTGCGGCTTGAGCGCGACGGCGCGGTCGAGATGCGTCAGTGCGGCGTCGAATTCGCCGCCGCTGCGGGCGAGGCGCGCCGCGAGCAGCCGCGCCGCCGCATTGTCCGGGCGCCGCGCCAAGCTGGTCTCGACATGCCTGCGGGCCGGTGCGATCTCGCCTTTGGCGAACAGCACCGCGGCGAGCAGATGGCTCAGCATCGGCTCGCCGGGCTGGCGCGCAAGGCCGCGCTCGCAGAGCTCGATCGCTTCGCCATGCCGGCCGCCATTGAAGGCGACGGTGGCGCGTCGAACGATATCCTCGGCGTTGTCCTTGCTCATTCCCGCATGCGACCGTGTTCAGGCTTGCTCGATCCGCTTCATGTTATGCGGCGCCGGAGATCATGACCAGCGCTTACCGCGCCGCGGAGTCGCCGGCTGCCGCGCGCATCTGCACGTACGCCTGGTGGTGCGCCAGCGTCAGTTCCTGGCTGATATGTGACAGCTCGGTCGCGGCGGCTTCGGCGGCCTCGCCGGCGGGCTTGGCGACGCGCACGAACATCCCGGTCTCGTAAGCACTAACGGCCTCGCGCCAATCCTTTGATCCCACCAGATGCGCCGCCAGCTCCACCGCATCCAGCATCGCGGCGTTGACGCCTTCACCACCGAACGGCGACATCAGGTGCGCGGCGTCGCCGAGCAGGGTGATGCCTGGGCGGTTGGTCCAATGATGCCCGACGGGCAGCGCGTGGATCGGCCGGAGCGCGAATTGATCATTGCTGGCGCGGAGCAGGTCGAGCAGGGCATCGGCCCAGCCTGCGAATTCGCCGAGCAGCGCGTGACGCATCGCGGCAGGCGAGGTGACGTCGAACCGCCGCTCGGCCCATTCGACGGGTACGCGGAAAATCGCATAGCCGCGCAGATGGGCGTTGCCGTTGCGCAGGACCATCAGGCTGCGGCCGGCGCTCTCCGCGCCCATCTTGCCGCGGCCGACCAGCTCCGACAGGGCAGGGCGCCTCGTGTCGACATCGTCGATGCCGAACTCGATGAAGGTCAGCCCGCTGTATTGCGGCTGATAGCGCGACACCAGCGGCCGCACCCGGGACCAGGCGCCGTCGGCGCCGATCACGAGATCGAACGGCCCTTCGCGCGCATCGTCGAACAGGAGATCGTAACGGCCGTCATTGCGTGGCGCGACCTCGCGCAGGCAGCGCGCCCAGGCGACGGCATCCGTCGGCAAGGATTGCAGCAGCAGGTCGCGCAGTGCCGTGCGGTCGACCTCCGGACGGTCGCCGGTCATGTCGTCGTCCGCGAGCAGCAGCCGGCCATCGCTCGTGTAGAGCCGGCTGCCCTGGTCCTCGTAACGTGCGATGCGCAGGAAGCTGTCGGTAAGCCCGGCGCGCGCCAGCGCCAGCTGACCGCTCTCGGCGTGCAGGTCGAGCGTTCCACCCTGCGGCCGCTCGGTTGCCGAGCTCTCGCGTTCGAACAGGCTGGTCTTGATGCCGGCAACATGCAGCAGGCGGGCGAGCGTCAGACCGCCGGGGCCGGCGCCCACAATGGCAATTCGAATGGGATCTGAACTCATGGACACCACGCTCACAACAGGATACATAGGGGCCTATCTAATATAAATAGGGGCCTATGTAAATGGTGGGATCGTGACCGATTGGGACCTGTTCGATCGTCCGGCGCCGCTGGTCAACATGGCCTCGCGCAGCTTCCTCAGGCTCGGTGAGCGGCGGGTGAAACCGCACGGTTTCAGCATCGGCCAGTTGCCGGTGATCTATCTGTTGCGCGACGGCAAGGCGATGTCACAGCGCGATCTCGCCCGCGCCGCCAAGGTCGAGCAGCCGTCGATGGCGCAGATCCTGGCGCGGATGGAGCGCGACGGCCTGGTGCAGCGCACGCCGATGCCGGGTGACGGCCGCAGCCAGTTGGTGTCCCTGACCAAGGCGGCCAGGGCGAAACTGCCGGCCGCGCGCAAGGCCTTGCACCGCGATCAGGACCAGGCGCTGGCCGGCTTCAGCGCGGCCGAAGCCGCAACCCTGCTTGACCTGCTGCGGCGGCTCAATCGAAACCTCGACCGCATGGTCGCGGAAGAGGTGGAGAGCGGCGAGGCTGCCGAGGCGTAGGAATGCCCGAGAGCGCGGAGGCATAACGAACAAAGGCCGGGAGCGATCCCGGCCTTGTTGCCTTCCGTCATTGCGAGGAGCAATAGCGACGAAGCAATCCATGCTTCCACGTATGCGGTTCTATGGATTGCTTCGCTCCGCTCGCAATGACGATGCTGAGAAAGCGAGGCCTTACTCCGCCGCTTCGGTCGCCTTCAGCGTCGGATAATCCGTGTAGCCCTTGGCGCCCCCGCCGTAGAAGGTCGCCTTGTCCCAGTCGTTGAGCGGGGCGCCGGCCTTGAGCCGCTCGACCAGATCGGGGTTGGAGATGAACGGCTTGCCGAACGCGATCAGGTCGGCCGCACCTGCCTCCAGCACCTTCTCCGCCAGCGCGAAGTCGTAGCCGTTGTTGGCGACATAGGCCTGCTTGAAGCGCTTGCGCAGCGAAGCGTAGTCGAACGGCGCGATGTCGCGCGGGCCGCCGGTCGCGCCCTCGATGACGTGGATATAGGTCAGCTTCAGCGCATTGAGCTGGTCGACGATGTAGTCGAACAGCGGTTGCGGATTGCTGTCGGAGACGTCGTTGGCCGGCGTCACGGGCGAGATGCGGATGCCGGTACGGTCGGCGCCGGCCTCCTTGGCGACGACCTTGGAGACCTCCAGCATCAGCTGGGCGCGTTTCTCGATCGAACCGCCATAGGCGTCGGTGCGCTTGTTGGTGCCGTCCTTCGCGAACTGGTCGAGCAAATAGCCGTTGGCGCCATGGATTTCGACGCCGTCGAAACCGGCCGCCAGCGCATTCGCGGTGCCGCGCTTGAAATCCTCGATGATCCCGGGGATTTCCGACAGTTCGAGCGCGCGCGGCTCGGACACGTCGGCGAAGGTGCCGTTCACGAAGGTCTTGCCCTTGGCGCGGATCGCGCTCGGCGCCACCGGCGCGCCGCCATTCGGCTGCAGCGAGGTGTGCGAGATGCGGCCGACATGCCAGAGCTGGATGAAGATGTGGCCGCCGCGCTCATGCACGCGATCGGTAACCTTGCGCCAGGCCGCGACCTGTTCCTTCGAATAGATGCCGGGCGTGTCCTGATAGCCCTGGCCCTGCTGCGAGACCTGGCTCGCCTCGGTGATCAGAAGGCCGGCGGAAGCGCGCTGGCCGTAATAGTCCACCGCGAGCGGGCTTGGCACCATGCCGGGCGGCACCGCGCGGTTGCGCGTCAGCGGCGCCATCACGAAGCGGTTCGGCAGCGTCAGCGGGCCAAGCTTGTAGGGCTCGAGAAGTTTGGTCGGTTGGCTCATGTGAAACGGTTCCAGACAATGACGGATGAGGAGAGATTTGTGCATTGCCGCGACGAGCGCAATGGCCGGGATATGCCCAGTTTGCAGGCTAGCCGCGCACAATTCCGCCCATGTGGCCGGCATCGAGGAACAAAGTGTGCGCGTTCACATAGGAGGATTCATTCGAAATCAGGAACAGCGCAGTATAGGCGACCTCCCAGCCGGTGCCCTGGCGGCCGAAAGGTACTGTCACGGCGCGGTCCGATCGCCTGCGGCTGGCATCTCGGCCCATCGGCGTGTCCATGAAGCCGGGCGCGATCACATTGCAGCGAATGCCGTTGTCCTCGCCGGCCCGCGCGATCGCGCGTCCCAGCGCGATCTGCGCCGCCTTGGAGGATTCATAGGCCGGGTTGCGGCCGCCGGCGCGCTGGCTCGCCATCGAGGAGATCAGGATGATCGCGCCGCCCGGCGCCATCACCTCGAGTGCCTTCTGCGCGAACAGCATGTGGCTGCGCACATTGACGGCGTAGTCGCGGTCCCAGGCTTCCGCCGTCATCTTCGGCAGCGACAGGCCGGAGGAAATGCCGACATTGAGCGCCAGCCCGTCGAGCCCGCCGAGCTTTTGCGCGCAGCGTTCGACCGCGGGCGCGATCGCCGCGACGTCGGAGACATCGACCACGTCGGTGAAGGCCTTGCCGCCTTCGCCTGTGATCTGCGCGACGGTATCGTCGGCGGCGTCCTTGTTGACGTCGAGGCACGCGACCGAGGCGCCCTCACGCGCGAACAGCACGCTCATGGCGCGGCCGTTGCCGATCGGCGGCGCTTCATCCACGGTGGTGCGCTGGCCCGCACCGACCACGATGATGCGCCGTCCGGCGAGGCGGCCGTGGTTCTTCGCCAGCCCCAGCGATTCCGCATGCAGCGAGGCGGACGGATTGACGGCTTTCGGTGCGTGGGTGGTCGGCATGGCGTGCTCCCTGACGTCTTGTTGTTGTCAGGGAGCAGTAGCACGGCCGGGCGTGCGAGGCGACGTGTCGCGCCGAAGCCTTGGCGAGAGGTGAGAAAATCCCGCCGCGGGGAATATCGCGTCAGCTGACGCCGAGGAAGTCGCGCTTGCCGATCTCGACACCGTTGTGGCGGAGGATGCCGTGCGCGGTGACGGCGTGGAAGTAGAAGTTCGGGAACGAGAAGGCGCTGAGGAATTGCTGGCCCTTCAGGGTCATGGTGCGCTCGGCGCCGATCGGGAAGGTGACGTCCTTGGCGTCGGCGCCGTCGAACTGCTCCGGCTTGAACGACTTCACATAGTCGATCGTCTTCGCCAGCCGCTGCTTCAGTTCGCCGAAGCTCTTCTCGGTGTCGGGCGTCGACGGCACCTCGCTATGGGTCAGCCGCGCACAGCCGCGTGCGGCGTGATCGCAGACCAGCTGCACCTGCTTGGTCAGCGGCAGCATGTCCGCATAGAGCCGCGATCCCAGCAGCACCTCGGGCGCGATCTTCTTAGCTTCGCAATGCGCCTCGGCCTTGGTCAGCTCGCCGGTGAGGCTGTTGAGGATCTGCAAGTACGCGGGGACGACGGCGTCATGAAAGGACATGGGGTGCTCTTTGTTCTGATGAAATCCGGATCTGCCGAACGGCGATGCTGCACATGGGGCCGCGAAGGGAAGAATACAACTGCGGACGTCTGTAACACTTGGTCAATTATTTCGCGGCGCATTCGCGCCCCGTCATCCTGAGGAGCGCGAAGCGCGTCTCGAAGGATGCACGGCCCGGTTGGTGGCCGTCGACCCTTCGAGGCTCGCTCCGCTCGCACCTCCAGCGACAAAGGCGAAGCCTTTGCGCGGGGGTGACGGTCCAAGAGCAATGCGGCCTGTTTAGACACCCCGATGCTGTCCTACCGCGTCGGCGGCATCGCGGCGTCCGCGGCCGGCTGCGTGCGGCCACCGCCGCGCATCCGGGCCAAGAGCTCCGCGGTCGGCCAGGAATCCGCCGGCAGGCCGTACTTCATCTGCATCGCCTTCACCGCGCTGCGGCTCGCCTGGCCGAGCACGCCGTCGATCTTGCCGACGTCGTAGCCGGCGCGCGCCAGCAGCGATTGCAGCTCCTTGATCTCGCCAAACGGCAGTTGCGCCACCGGCGCGTGCGGCCGCTGCATTGGCGGTGCGCCCGCGATGCGGCCGGCGAGATAGCCGGCGGTGGTCGAGTAGATCAACGAGTTATTCCACTCGGTATAGGCGGCGAAGTTTGGATAAGCGAGAAACGCCGGACCCATCCGGCCCATCGGCAGCAGCAGCGAGGCCGGCATCTCGTCATTGGCGAGCGCCTTGCCGTCGGTCAAGGTGACGCCGAGCGCAACCCATTTCGAGCGCGGCAGCTTGACGGTGAGGTCGGCCTGGTCCCAAGGAAAATTCGCGGCCTGCGGCACGCGCACCTCCTGCAGCCACGGCTCGCCGCGCCGCCACTTCAATCCGTTGGCGATGTAGTTCGCGGTCGAGCCGATCACGTCGGGGCCGCTGGCGAGCAGATTGCGATGGCCGTCGCCGTCATAGTCGACGGCATAGTTGAAATAGTGCGTCGGCAGGAATTGCGTCTGGCCGAGCTCGCCGGCCCATGAGCCGATCATTTCGTCGGGCGTCAGGTCGCCGCGCTCGATGATCTTCAGCGCCGCGATGGTCTCGCCCTGGAACATCTCCGAGCGGCGGCAATCATAGGCCAGCGACACCAGCGATTTCAGCGTCGGCAGATTGCCCATCTGGACGCCGAAGTCGCTCTCCAGTCCCCAGAACGCGGCGATCACCGCCGGCGGCACGCCATACTCCTTCTCGGCGCGCGCGAACGCGGCCGCGTAGGTCCGGATGTATTGCTGGCCCTGCTGCATCCGGTAGTTCGCAGCCATGCGGCCGGCGAACTGGGTGAAGATCTGCCCGAACACGCGCTGGCCGCGGTCGCGGTTGACGATGCCCTGGTCGTAAACCAGGTAGGGCGTGGCCTCCGCAATCGTCCGCTGCGAGACGCCGGCGGCGACCGCCTTCTGCTTCAGCTCGGCGAGGAAGCGATCGAAGCTCTGCCCGTTGTGGCAGGACGCGGCCCTTGGCGCGACCACCGTGGCCGGACGCGGCCTGACCGGGGCGGAGCCTGCGGGATTGGGCAGCGGCTGCTGCGCCTGACCCAGCGAGGAGAGCGCCAGCGCCCCCGCGATCGCTGCGAACATGATCGGGGCGCGGAGGGGAGAAGCTGGCATCGATGTCACCGGCTGGGAAAGGGGGATCAAGGTCCATCCTGCATACACCAGGGCGACACCGGGCAACAACGGGGATGCCCTGTTAGACCAATTGAGCTTCGGCAGAGTGAAGAGCCGCCGCTATGATCGGCGGCTGATTCGCGGGCGGGGGTGTCGGCGGATCGATCACGCCCGGAGGGACCCATGTGGAGTTTTCTCGAGCGTCTGTTGGATTCGTCAACGTTTTCGCCACACGGTATCTGCCTGTTGTGGGAGCCGGAGCTGATCTGGCTGCACGTGATTTCAGACGCGATCATTGCCGCTTCGTATTTCTCGATTCCGTTTGCGCTGGCGATCCTCGTCTCCAAGCGGCGCGACTTCCAGTTCGGCTGGATGGCCTGGCCGTTCGCCGCGTTCATCCTCGCCTGCGGCCTCACCCATGTGTTCTCGATCTACACGCTGTGGGTGCCGATCTACGGCCTCGAAGGAATAGTCAAGGCGCTCACCGCTGTCGCCTCGATCTTCACCGCGGTGCTGCTCTGGCCGCTGATCCCGAAAATCCTGGCGATCCCGACCGAGGCGCAGCTGCGCGAGGCGCATGTCGCGCTCGCCGAGGAGGGCCGGCAGCGCCAGCGCTCGGAAGTCCTGCTCGAGCGTTTCCGCGAGGCCGAGGTCAACGAGAGCAGGATCCGCCAGGCGCAGAAGATGGAAGCGGTCGGCCAGCTCACCGGCGGCATCGCGCACGACTTCAACAACATCCTTACCGTCATCACCGGCACCATCGACATCCTGGCCGAGGCGGTCGCCCACAACCGCCAACTCACCGAGATCACCAGTCTGATCCGCGACGCTGCCGAGCGCGGTGCATCGCTGACGCGGCATCTGCTCGCCTTCGCGCGCAAGCAGCCGCTGCAGCCGAGCGATGTCGACGTCAATGCGCTGATGGTCGACACCATCGAGCTGCTCCGGCCGACCATCGGCGACCATGTCGATATCGATTTTCGCCCCGCACCCGATCTGCCGCGCGCGCTGGTCGATTCCAACCAGCTGGTCACCGCGATCATCAATCTCGCGCTGAACGCGCGCGATGCGATGCCGAAGGGCGGCCGGCTGCGGATCGAGACCCGCACTGCCGAACTGAAGCCATCAGACGTGCACGGCCATGACGGACTTGCCGCCGGCGACTATGTCGCGATCGCGCTGATCGACAACGGCCAGGGCATCGCGGAAGCCGATCTCGCCAAAGTGTTCGAGCCGTTCTTCACCACCAAGGACGTCGGCAAGGGCACCGGCCTAGGGCTTTCCATGGTCTACGGCTTTGTCAAGCAGTCCAACGGCCACATCGCGCTCGACAGCGAGGTCGGTCGCGGTACAAGGGTGATGCTCTATCTGCCGCGCGCGGCGGTGCTCTCGCCGGCCGTGCTACCCGAGCGGCGGCAGCCGGAGGTGCGCGGCGCGCAGGAGATCGTGCTCGTCGTCGAGGATGACAGACTGGTGCGCTCCTACGTGCTGACCCAGATCGAGAGCCTCGGCTACACCACGCTGTCGGCAAATAATGGCGGCGAAGCGCTTGCCGTGCTCGACAGCGGCGCGCCGGTCGATCTGTTGTTCACGGATGTCATCATGCCCGGTGCGATGAACGGACGCGACCTGGCCACCGAGGTCGAGCGGCGGCGCCCCGGCTTGCGCGTGTTGTTCACCTCGGGCTACACCGATGACGCCATCGACCAGGACGGCAAGCTCGAGCAGGGCATTCTGTTCCTGGCCAAGCCCTATGGCCGCGCCCAGCTCGCCCGCATGCTGCGGGTCGCGCTGCGCGCGGAGGAGGCGGTGATCGCGCGGGAGCCGGCGGAGTAATTCGCAACTTCGTAGCCCGGATGGAGCGAAGCGCAATCCGGGGCAGTTTCTCCGCGGTGAGATAGTCCCGGATTTCGCTTCGCTCCATCCGGGCTACCGATCGCGTCACATGACCAATCGTTAACCCGCGCCGCGTCGCTGCGACGCACACCTTCCCCTTGCGGCTTCCGCGGCAAAATCCCTACCTCAGCGGCGTCAGTTGTGGCAGCATTCCGCTCGCCGTGAGGGAACCACGATGAATTATTTCCGCACCGCGCTCCTGCTTGCCGGCCTCACCGCCCTGTTCATGGGCGTCGGCTATCTGATCGGCGGCGGCACCGGCGCCGTGATCGCGCTGATCGTCGCGGCTGCGACAAACCTGTTCACCTACTGGAATTCCGACCGCATGGTGCTGTCGATGTACGGCGCCCGTCAGGTCGATGCGCGTTCGGCGCCGGACCTCTACAATCTCGTCGCCGAGCTCGCGCAGCGCGCGAGCCTGCCGATGCCCCGCGTGTTCGTGATGGACGAGGCGCAGCCGAACGCATTCGCGACCGGCCGCAATCCGGAGAACGCCGCGGTTGCCGTCACCACTGGCTTGATGCAGCAGCTCAGCCGCGAGGAACTCGCCGGCGTGATCGCGCATGAGCTTGCGCATATCAAGCACCACGACACGCTGACTATGACGATCACCGCGACGATCGCCGGCGCGATCTCGATGCTGGCGCAGTTCAGCATGTTCTTCGGCGGCAACCGCAACAACAACGGCCCCGGCATCGTCGGCTCGATCGCGATGATGATCCTGGCGCCGCTCGGCGCCATGCTTGTGCAGATGGCGATCAGCCGCACCCGTGAATACGCCGCCGACAATTTCGGCGCACGCATCGTCGGCCAGCCGATGTGGCTGGCATCCGCGCTCGCGAAGATCGAGAACGCAGCGCACCAGTTGCCGAACATGGAAGCCGAGCGCAATCCGGCCACCGCGCACATGTTCATCGTCAACCCGCTGTCGGGCCACGGTGTCGACAATCTGTTCGCCACCCACCCCTCGACCGCGAACCGCATCGCCGCGCTGCAGCAACTCGCCGCCGAACTCGGCACCCAGACCGCGCCACGCCCGGCCGGCGCCAGCTATCCGCCGCGCAGCCCCTGGGGCGGTGCCTCAGGCCAGCGCGGGCCGTGGGGCTAGGGCGTGATGAGATTAGGCTGAATTGTACCCGCAAAGTCGGTGTGCTCCCTCGCCCCGTTCTTACGGGGAGAGGGTTGGGGTGAGGGGCTGTCTCCGCATATTCGGTGATGGCTATATTTGCCGAGACTCCCCCTCACCCGGAACGCATCTGACGATGCGTTCCGACCTCTCCCCGCACGCGGGGCGAGGTGAAGTGAATCGCCCCGCTACGCGCTCGCGGCGTCCAGCCGCTCGACCTGCCCCTTGCTCAGCTCGAGCCTCGCCGCCGCGACAAGCGTTGCGACCTGCTCGGGCTTGGTTGCGCTCGCTATCGGTGCGGTGATGCCGGGCTTCGCCATCAGCCAGGCGAGCGCGACCGCGGCCGGCTCTGTGCGGGTCTCCGCGGCGACCTCGTCGAGGCCGGCGAGGATCCGCATGCCGCGCGGGTTCATGTATTTTGGAATGCTGCGCGCGCCCCGTGGGCTCTTGGCGAAGTCGCTCTCCGAGCGATACTTGCCGGTCAGGAATCCGGCGGCGAGGGAGAAGAACGTGATCACGCCGACGTCGTTCTCCTCGCAGACGCGTTGCAGCGCGCCTTCGTAGCTCGACCGCTCCGCCAGGCTGTATTCGGGCTGCATGCTCTCGTAGCGCGGCAGCCCGTTCGCCCTGGAAATATCCAGCGCGCTCTTGAGCCGCTCCGCCGAGAAATTCGAGGCACCGATCGCCCTGATCTTGCCGGCCTTGATCAATTTGTCATAGGCTGCGAGCGTCTCTTCCTGCGGTGTGGTCTCATCGTCCTTATGAGACTGGTAGAGGTCGATGTGGTCGGTCTGCAGCCGCCGCAGCGAGTCCTCGACGGCGCGCGCGATGTAGTCCGGCTTCAGGCCGACATTGCCGTCTCCCATGTCCATGCCGACCTTGGTGGCGAGGATGATGCGGTTGCGATTGCCGCGCGCCTTCATCCATTCGCCGATGATCGTCTCGGACTCGCCGCCGTGATGACCCGGCACCCAGCGCGAATAGACGTCGGCCGTATCGAGGAACGTCAGTCCATGCTCCAGCACGGTGTCGAGCAGCCGGAAAGATGCAGCCTCGTCCACCGTCCAGCCGAACACATTGCAGCCGAAGCAGAGGGGAGGGACGGTGATGCCGGAGCGGCCGAGCGCGCGATGCTTCATGCGTGTTCTTTCTCTTGTTCTTGACGGGAGGTGCAGGACACTGAGGCAGATCGGCCTTGTTTGCAAGGCGCGGTGTCCGAATTGCGCTGCTTCCGCGTGGGTTACGACCGCAGTCACGAACGCAACGCCGCCGGCCGGCGTGGTGAGCAGCGTTGCGTGTGATTTCGTCCCGGGATCCGTCGGCATTGCCCTATCGGAATGCCGACGGATGATCGCGGAGATTTCGCCGCCGGCGGCTCGGCTACTTGCGCTCGACGAAGATCGCCTTGCACTCGTCGCCGCTGATGTTCTCGGCGGTATGGGAAACCACGATTGGCCCGGCAAACGCCGTGCCTGCCTTGCTGGGGGTGTCTCGCGTGGTGCCGTCGGTATTGTGCAGGCGAATGGTGCAGTCGGTCAGCGGATAGACCACGAACGGCACCGGATGCGAATGCGGCTTGTCTGTCGTCCCCTTCTTCCAGGTCGCGGCGATGATGCGGAAATTCTGATCCTCGAAGATGACCTTGTAGGTGTCGGGATCGCTTTGATAGCTCGGCGGAGAATCCGCAGCCGCCGTCGCAGAGACCGCCGCAAGCAATCCGACAATTGAAAAGCCAAATGCACGGAAATTCATATCTGAAAACTCCCTGTTCAATCAGTCTACGCGCTCGGCAATGAGCGCGGGTGACATCTACCACAGGACGTCTATCGCCACGAGGTTCGTTCCGTCCTGCGCCTCGGGACGTTGTGCTGCGTGCGATGGGCTGCCCGCTCCGAGACGACCGCCCGTGCTCGCTCGCGCATCAGGTCAGGCGGGCTGCCCTTCAAGGCCGGTCGATGACAGGGCGAACTTTCCGGAGCCACGAAACGCAATTTCATTTGCCTGTCATTTGATGTAGATTGCGCGGCGAGCTGCCACCGGTCACGCCGAGTTCCGGAGAATAAGCGGCAGCGCAACTGGCCATCGGCAGGCCGCTTTTTCCTCATTTCAGTACGAAATCTTCTTCTGCCCGGGCGACGCTCGGGTGAATGCCTTTTTCCATTCCTAGCCAAGTGGAGGGATTGCCATGCATTTCTGCCTCTCAGGGGAATACACGCCGCGTTCCATCAACAGCATCATGGAGAACCCGACAACCAATCGGCTTGAGGCGGCCAAGAAGTTGATTGAGACGGCCGGCGGCAAATTGATTTCGATGTACAGCATGGCGGCCGATGGCCCCGGCGTGATGGTGATCTTCGACGTGCCGGATCCGACCGTCGCACCCGCCATCACCGGCGTGGTCGTGGCGTCCGGCGCCATCCAGAATGTGAAACTGGTCCGGCTGTTCACGCAGGACGAGATCAAGGTGGTGCGTCAGCACGCGAGCAAGCTCAAGGCTGCCTACTCGCCTCCAGGAAGTTAGCAGGCACGGACGACGAAACGCGGCGCAGATCGATCTGATGACCGCTGTCCCTCTCGCGCGGCGGCGCTTCGCAGCGTCCCGCGCGGAGACGAGGACCGTTGCGTGCCGCAGATCCGGGGCGCGTTCAACGGGTGGGCAGTCGCTCAGGCGGATGTCGCGCGCGCATGCTGGCTCGCATAGCCCCGGCCGGTTGTGCCGTCGCATGACGTCCGCCGCCTCGTTCAGCGTGTCTTCGGCGCGGCGATCGCGGCAACACGCCACCGCCGCTCACAAGGGCGGAGAGTCCAAATACACGTAAAGCGCCGCGATCTTGCCGTCCCGTGCGATGATGAAATCCACGCCGGTATAGACCGGTGTTTCGCCTTTCGGCCCGGAGCCCCATGCCAGGCGCCCGGAATTGTGCAGCGCCTGCGGCGCGCCGTGCGGCGTATAGACAAAGTGCGGATGCGTCGCGCGGAGATCGCCGGCGAACTTGTCGAGTGCGTCGCGGCCTACGAGAACGCCCGGCGGCGCGTAGAGCACGCAGTCCGCGGTGTAGAGCTCTTCAATTGCGGCCCTTCGGCGCACCGGATCGCCTTCGCCGAAAACCTCCGGAAGGTTTCGGGTGAGCAGCGTCTCGATCACGCGGACGTCAGCTCCCGCGGAAGGGGCGACGCTGGTTTTGCTGGCATGCTCATTCATCTGAGACCTCCATGTGATGCCTGAAATCATGTGGTCGCAGCCGCCGTTGCGAAACGGCAATGATGGAAAGTCATCGTTTCACATTTTGATGCATCGACGTGACGGCGTTGCGGGCGAAAGCGCTTTGGCGCGCCTCATCGTACGTCGAGCCCTCTTCAGCCACCCTTCAGTGCGGTGTATGTGCAAACGTTGCTGCCAAGCGATTTGCGGCGGCGTTGAAGGGCAGGCGCTTGGGGTCTACGGGGTTGGGGTCTGAAGGTGCATCACTTGGTTTCGATGTTGGACGCGGCGTCGACGGCGCGCACGGGATTGCCTGTCCACAATGTCCGGTTGGCCTGCGGCCTGGTGATCGGTTGCGCCCTCATTGGCTTCGCTCCGCAGCGCGCGGCGGCGCAGGTGCCATTCTCCCCGTTTCAACCAGTGCGACAGATGGAGGCTGCGAAACCGCTGGCGCGTGACGTCACTGGTCCGCCGGCCGCCAGCCAGCGGCTCGACGGCACTGCGTTCTTTGTCGACGATCTCGGCCACATGCTGACCGCGCGTCATGCGGTCGCGGATTGCGCCCGCATTGTCGTCAGCAAGGAGGGCCGGGCCGTCGCGGCGCGCGTAGTGGCGCTTGCCGCGAGCGACATTGCATTGATCAAGGTGCCACGCACGCTGGGTCTCGCAGCGGTATTTCCGCGCGCCGACACGCCCGTTGCCAACGACATGGTGTTTGCCGAGGCCTATGACCGCCTGAAGCCGATGCTCGCGCATGGCGGATCGCTCGGCAATGCGTTCGTCGATACCATCCTGCGCGATCCTGAGCACCTCGTGCTGCGCTCGAATGTCACCTTCGGCACCAGCGGAGCGCCCGTACTGGATTCCCGCGGCCTCGTCGAAGGCGTGGTGAGCCGCAGGACCACGGTCGACCGCGTGCTGGCGGTCGATGCCGTGCACGCCAAATCCTTCCTTGCCGCGCACGGCGTGCGCTTCCAAGAAGACGACCGACCGCAGATGAGTGGCACCGCGTCACGCGCGCATCGCGCCGCCAGCATCTCGGCACACGTCACATGCCTGCAATAATGAGCGACTAGTTGCTGCGTTGTCCTGTCAGCCGGCTGTCCGCGGTCAACCCTTGTCCAGAACCATGCTCATCTTGCGGGGCACGCTCGTGCTCTCGTTCGGCCTCTTGATCCTGTCCCCAGCGCCGGGCCACGCTCAAGACGCCAACTTTCGCAATCCGGAACAGGCGCCGCCGTCATGGGCGCAGTTCGCCAAGCTGGTCAAGTACCGGTTCGAGGAATGGATTGCGGCCGACGAGACGGTTGCCAATCGCTTCCGCAACTGGGTCATCGAGCATTCCGGCAAGGAGAACGGGCCGCCGCCGACGCTCGTGGTGCGCGCCTGGCTCAACCCGGACGGCACCGTCGAGCGCGTCTCGTTTCCGGCCTTCAATGACGCCGGCGCGACCGAGGACCTGCGGACCATCCTGAAGCGCGGCAATGTCGGTGAGGCACCGCCGCCGGAGATGTTGCAGCCGCTCAACCTGCGCTTCTCGCTCAATCTGCGGAAGCCCTGAGCGGGTTCGGTCGCGCGTTCGCACTCCTGGCGTCACTCCCCGGTGCGCAATTGCGCACCTGAGGGCTTGCGAAGCGCGAGCCTCGAAGGATGAACGGCCCGGCTGGTGGCCGTCGACCCTTCGAGACGCGCTCCTCCAGCGACAACGGCGAAGCCGTTGCGCGGAGTGACGGAGCTAATAGCGGCGCGCGTTGGGTGAGAATTTCAACGTCGTCCCTGCGAAAGCAGGGACCCATAACCACAAATGATCATTGTTGTGCTGGAACGACGAGTCCCGTTTACAATGCCTGCCACGGAGTATGGGTCCCGGCTTTCGCCGGGACGACGCATGGGGTGAACACCATGGCCAAACAACAGTTCGGACGTTCGCGGCGCGCGTTCGTCGTCGCCGCCATCGCAGGAATTCCCGCGGCCCTTCTGCCGCGAACGGCAGCGGCCTCCGACAAAATGACACAACCGCAAGCCGAATATCGGGACACGCCGAACGGCATCTATTCGTGCGGGCTGTGCACGCTGTTCGTCGCGCCCGACGGCTGCAAGGTGGTGGAGGGCGCCATCAGCAAGGGCGGCTGGTGCAAGGCCTTTGCCGCGGTGGATTGATCTCACAGCTCCCGTGCATTCGAGAATGCGAACGACGACACCCGTCGCGTGGTCTCGTCCAGGATCAGGCTGCGCGTGATCGGCGGCTCGGCACGCTGGCTGCAGTTCTCGCGCTCGCAGAGCCGGCAGTTGACGCCGATCGGCGTGCCCTCGACCTTCTCCAGATCCATGCCGGTCGCATAGACGAGCTTTGCCGCATGACGGATTTCGCAGCCGAGCCCGATCGCAAAGCGCGGCTGCGGCTGCGGATAGGGCGCCACCGGCCGCCGCACCGTCTGCGCGATCGAGAAGTAGCGCGTGCCGTCCGGCAGCTCGATCACCTGGCTCAGCAGCCGGTCGGGCATGTCGAAGGTCGAATGTACGTTCCAGAGCGGGCAGGTGCCGCCGAATTTGGAGAACGGGAAGGTGCCCGAGGAAAACCGCTTCGACACGTTGCCGGCGTTGTCGACGCGCAACAGGAAGAACGGCACGCCGCGCGCGTTCGGCCGCTGCAGCGTGGTGAGGCGGTGGCAGACCTGCTCGAAGCCGGCATTGAAGCGCTGTGCCAGCACGTGGACGTCGTAGCTCAGGGCCTCGGCCGCGGAATGGAATGCCTGGTAGGGCATCATCGCGGCCGCCGCGAAATAATTGGCGAGCGTGATGCGGTACAGCCTGCGCGCGGTGTCGTCGAGCGGGCCGGCGCGGCTCACGATCGCGTCGATCGCGGCGCCGCATTCGACAAAGCCGATCTGCAGCGCGAGCTGGAAGCTGCGGCCGGCACTGTCGACCAGTTCGGAGATCAGCAACTGCCGGCGATGGCGGTCGAAACGGCGCAGCGTCTCGCGCATCACGTCGACCGGCATGACGCGGGTGACGATCGAATGTTTTTCGCGCAGCCGCGTGGCGAGTGCCGTGAACAGGCCTTCGGTGGGCACGTTGAGCTCGTCGCGCAGATTTTCCGCCGCGGTCTCGAGCTCCGGAAAATAGTTGCGGTTGGCCTCGATCAGGTCGCGCACCCGCTCGATCGGGTTGGCGTCGAACTGCGAGCCTTCGCGATCGGCCATCTGCGCCGCCACCAGCGTCTCGCCGCGGCGCGCCTCGGTATAGGCGGCGTAGAGCCGTTGCAGCGCATGCGTCACGCCGGGGCACAGCTCGGCGAGATCACGCAGTTCCTGCTTCGGCAGGTCGATCTGGCGGAACAGGGGATCGGAGAAGATCTCGTTGAGTTCCGCGAAGAAGCGGTCCTCGTCGGCGGTGGCGAGGTCGCGCAAATCGAGGTCGTAGGTCTCGGCCAGCCGCAGCAGGATCTGCGCGGTCACCGGGCGCTGGTTGCGCTCGATCAGGTTGATGTAGGAGGGCGAGATGCCGAGCCCCTCGGCGATCTGGGTCTGCGACAGCCCCAATTGCTGCCGGATCCGCCGAAAGCGCGGACCGACGAACAGCTTCTTTCCGGACTCGCCCGGCATGACAGCCTTCCTGACCCATTTTGTTACAAAATTTACAAATCGACATTTATTACAAGTTCAGATGTTACATGACATCACCAATAAAAAACAAGGCGTCTGTACGAACTTCCCGTTTTCGCGTTTATCTCCTGACACGCGCTTCGCAATGCTCTGTCAAGAATGTCGATACGGCGAGTAGATCGCGGGGATCAGAATTCAGGCGGCTGAGCAAGGGCAGGATTTTTTAGAGGAGACTGACGATGAGCAAGGGCAGCAATTTCTGGGTGATCGGCGGCGAGTTCGGCTCGATGAACTTCCACAAGCTCGTCGAAGGCTCGGCCCAGGTCCGCGGTCCGTTCAAGACCCGCAAGGAAGCCGAAGAGTGCTGGAAGGAAGTCTCGGAAGAGAGCCGCCACAAGGCCGGCGTGCGCTTCTCGATCGTCGAGGAGCCGTCCCGGGTTTCGGCCTGACACCAAAATTACCTGAGCTAAGAAACGTCCAAGGACGGCGGCCCCATCCGGTTCATCCGGGTGGGGTCGACCGCTTTTGGGACAGTGCCGGGATCTTTCATCTGGGGATAAGTGGCCACCTAAGTGCTTGGGAACCAACGTGCTTTGCGGACGTCATGGTTGCTGATAGGTTAATGGGTAGGCAACCCGTCACCACGAGGCCGTAAGGCATGTCCGATCCGCACAACACCGGCAGCGAGGCGCGCGAGATGCGTCCGACGCTGCGAGAGGCGCTGCGGCGGGCGCGGATCGAGGCGGCCGATCGCACCGGCGTCGTCGTCGAGTTGCGCGATGCCGAAGTGGCGCGGCTCGAGATCCTCAACGACGCGCTCGATCCCTTGTTTGCGCAGGTGCCGGAGAAGGTCGATCTGTTCGACCGCGGCATCAGCCAAGGCGAGACGCCGCGGCTGTGGATCGACGTGGTCGCGCATGTACTGATGGGCCGCGACAAGCGCATCTACCGCTTCGTGCAGGACACGAGATTCGGCCGCATCGTGCTTGCCGAATCGCACGACGTGGCCGTGATGGTCGATGCGGTCACCGACTATGTCGCGCGGCGCATGATCGAGCGCGAGCATGCGATGGTGGCAACGCCGCTTCCGGTTGCCGAGCCGCCGGCTCCGCCGCCCGTGCCGATGGTGGCACCGAAGCGCCGCGGCGGGATCGGCATGTTCGTGCTCGGCTTCATCCTGGGCGCGCTGGCGCTGTTCGGCTTCGCGCTGCTGGCGAGCGTGCAGAACTTCTAGCCGCTGACGGGCGGGGGGCATCGTGGTCGTAACTCCCGCCTCGGCATTTTTCGGCATTCTGGCGGCGGCCGCGGTGGTCGGCAGCGCCGTGCTGTTCGGCAAATGGCAGACGCTGCGGCGCGCCGAATATATCCGCACCTTCAAGTGGCCGGCGGGCCTATTGGCGCGGCTCGAGAAGCATCACCCCGGCTTCGCCCGCAAGGACAGTGCGCTGGTGTCGCGCGGCCTGCGGCAGTTCTTCCTCGCCCATCTGATGAGCGGCAAGCGTTACGTCTCGATGCCGTCGCAAGCGGCCGACGACCTCTGGCACGAATTCATTCTCTACACCCGCGAATACGACGCGTTCTGCCGCCGGGCCTTCGGATCCTTCCTGCATCACACGCCCGCCGTCGTGCTGGTGAAGGAGCGGCGCCGGAGCAACGAAGGGCTGCGGCGGGTCTGGTGGTATTGCTGCAAGTACGAGAACATCGATCCGGTCAGGCCGACGCGGTTGCCGCTGTTGTTCGCGCTGGACGCCAAGCTCAGCATCGCGAACGGCTTCATCTATCACACCGACTGCGAGGCACTGCGCCGCAGCGGCATCGGTGGCAGCAGTCCGTATTGCGGCGGCGATTTCGCCGACTCGTCGATCGATGGATCGTCGGCGGGTTTTGGCGATGCCGGCAGTGACGGAAGCCATGGTGGCGACGGCGGTGGCCACGGCGGCGGTGATGGAGGTGGCGGCGACGGTGGAGGTGGCGGCGACAGTGGAGGCGGCTGCGGCGGTGGGTGTGGCGGCGGCGGGGGCGGTGATTAGGATAGCCGCACTTGTTTCAGTTCGTGAATGCCGTCGTCAGCGCCGAGCCCGCGCACGGTCTGCTCGCAGCGCCAGCCATTGCCGTCGCGCTCGATCGAGAACAGATTGTAGGCCGCCGCCGGATAGTGCTTGCGCGCCAGCGCCGATGCCGACGGCACGCCGATCGCCGGGATTTTCCGCTCGGGGCCGTCGAACCACATCGTCGAATGGATGTGGTCATGGCCATGCAGCACCAGCTCGACGCCATGCCGCTTGAGCAGCGCCAGCAGCTGATGCGAATCGGTCAGCCGTTTGGCGCGCCCGTCGGAGTGCAGCGGGTGGTGCACCAGGAGGACGCGAAAGGCCTCCTCCCGCGCCAACTGCGCGAGGATCGTATCCAGCGCAGTGAGCTGGGCATGGCCGAGCCAGCCGGTCGCCATCAGCGGCGGCGTCGGCACGGCCGAGGAGACGCCGATCAGCGCCACCGGGCCGCGGCGGCGCACGAACGGAAAATGTGTCGCCGCGCCATCGGCGTCGCCGCGCAGATAGTCGCCGAAGTGACTGACGAAGCGATGCCGGGTCGCGCGCACATAGGCGTCGTGATTTCCTGGGACCACAGTGACGTCGGCAGCGCCGCCGACACCCTCGAGCCATTGCCGCGCCGGATTGAACTCGGCATCCAGCGCCAGGTTGACGAGGTCGCCGGTTACGGCGATGTGGTCCGGCTGCTGCGCCTGCATGTCCGACACCAGCGTGTCGAGCACGTCGCGGCGATGATATTTGTGACGGTTGCGCGTCCAGTTCAAATAGCCGAAGGCGCGCTTGCCGGCGAGATCGCGCAGCCGCGCCGCCGGCAGCGGCGGCAGATGCGGATCCGACAAATGCGCGAGACGGAACGCCGCCATCACGCGATTCCCTTCGGATTGTCGGCGAAAAGTGGCCGGCAGCCGGTCATGTCGTGCTATCCCGAACGTCCTGCCCTGTATTGGCAAGAGCTGCGCAGGCGCGCAAGGATCAAAGCACGGATCAAGCACCATGATGTCGAGGGTTCAGTGACGGTCCTGCTCGATTTACGCAAGCGCTACGAGCCGCAGATCAGGTGGGTGTTTCATCTCTACTGGCGGCTGGCCCGCAGCATGACGCTCGGGGTCCGCGCCGTGGTGCTCGACGCCGACAACAAGGTGTTCCTGGTCAAGCACAGCTATGTCCAGGGCTGGTATCTGCCCGGCGGCGGGGTCGAGGTTGGTGAAAGTTTTATCGAAGCGCTGCGGCGCGAGCTCAAGGAGGAAGGGCGGATCGAGCTCGACGGCACGCCGGTGTTGCACGGCATCTTCCACAACAGCCACGTCTCGCCGCGCGATCATGTCGCGGTCTATGTCGTCAGGAACTACCGGCAGGACCGGCTGCCGGAGCCGAATCGCGAGATCGTGGCCTGCGGCTTTTTCGACACGGCTGACCTGCCTGATGACACCACCCCCGGTACGCGGCTGCGGATCGCGGAGGTGCTCGACGGCAAGCCGCCGCCGGCGACATGGCGGTGATGGACCGCGCGCGCGCCAGATGCTATCCCGCGCCCCACAATGACAGAACTGTCCCTGACCATCCTGCCCGAGACCCCGAAAGACGCCCAGGCGATCGAGCGCCTGCACGAGCGCACCTTCGGGCCTGGCCGCTTCGCGCTCAGCGCCTACCGGTTGCGCGAGCATGTCGATCATCTGCTCGACGTCTCCTTCACGGCGCGGATCGGCACGCTGCTGGTCGGCTCGGTGCGCCAACTCCCGGTCACGGTCGGCGATACGCCGGCCCTGATGCTCGGACCGTTGACGGTCGAGCCGCCGTTCCGCAGCCGTGGCGTCGGCCGCGCGCTGCTCGAGCGTGCGATCAACGACGCCCGCGCCAAGGGCCATCGGCTCATCGTGCTGGTCGGTGACGCGCCGTACTATTCGCGGGTTGGCTTCAAGCCGGTCCCGAAGGGACGGATGACGATGCCCGGCCCCGTCGACTACAGTCGCCTGCTTGTCATGGAACTGGTCGACGGCGCTGCCGAGGGCGTATCCGGGCCGATCCAGCCGGACTGGGGCAAGGCGATCTGACATCCGCGCGAGCGTCGCCCGGAACGGTTGCGCGCTATCGGAAACTGAAGCACAGTTGAGCCAAGCGCCGGGACAAGACCGGCGCATGTCATATCAACAGGGAGAGTGCGCGCCATGATCAAGGTCAGTGTGATGTATCCGAACAATCCAGGCGCACGCTTTGACCACGAGTATTATCGCGACAAGCACATGCCGCTGGTGAAGGCGCGCCTCGGCGACGCCTGCAAATACTACACCGTCGACAAGGGTCTCGCCGGCGGCGCACCGGGGACGCCCGCAACCTATGTCGGGATGTGCCACATCTTCTGCGACTCGGTTGAGGCCTTCGCGGCCGGCATGGGCAAGCACGCCCAGGAGATCATGGGCGACATTCCGAATTACACCGATCTGCAGCCGGTGATCCAGATCAGCGAAGTCGTCGTCGGCCACTGATCGTTTCGATCGAGCGAATCTCGCGACTCCGCTCGCGTCAGAGACGCTTGTAGCCCGGATGGAGCGAAGCGAAATCCGGGATCAGTTCCGCCGCGGGCGCAGCGTCCCCAGATTGCGCTGCGCTCCATCCGGGCTGCGCGGACCATTGATCCCTCTGCCGCTGATGGCAGAGGGATACGCTTGTCTCAGAACTTCAGATTGGCGAAGGCCCGCACGCCGAGGCCCGGCATCAGCACCTCGTCCTTGGTGTAGGACACCGAGTTGCGGATGTTCTGGTTGAGCAGATTGTTGCCGGCCAGACCAAGCGTCATCTCGCGCGCACCGATCCATGATTGATTGAGCTTGGTGTTGTAGGTGATCTCCGCGTTCAGCAGATTGTAACCCGCGGTCGGGGTCTCACCGATGACCGCGATGTCGTTCTGCGCGAAGGCGTGCACCAGGTTGATGCGGGTGAACCAGTTGCTGTCGCGCCAGTAGACGCCGCCGCCGAGCCGCACCGGCGGAATCCGCGGCACGTTGCTGCCGTCGGTGAAGGTGGCGCGCACCACGTCGAACTGGTTCTCGATGCCCCAGATGCCGCCGTTGAGCGGGCCGATGTCGATCTGGCTCTGGAATTCGGCGCCGCGGAAGATGGCATCGCGCTGCGAATAGACCGCCTGGCGGCCCTCGTTGTTGGGATCACCATTGCCGCAGGAATCGAAATCGCTGCCGCACATCACCCCGGTCAGGCGGCGATAGATGAAATTGCTGAAGCGGGTGTAGTAGGCGGTGGCCTCGAAGCGGAACGGGCCGGTCGCCTTGCGCAGGCCGACCTCGACCGATTTCGCGGTCTCGATGGTCAGGTTCGGATTGCCGATGTCGAAGGTCGCGGTCGCATCGTGCGCGCCGCGCGAGAACAGCTCGGCGGGCTTCGGCGCACGCTCGACATATTGCGCCGTGATGCTGCCGACGAGGTCGCCGGGCAGGTTCTGGATCAGCCCGACACTGCCGCTGACCGGCGTGTAGGACGGATTGCGCGCGACCGAGCTTTGCGGCGCGCCGTCGGGCAGGAAGTCCGCCGGGAAATCCGGCGTCGATCCGTGCAGGTCGACATGCTCGATGCGGCCGGCGAGTTGCGCCTTGGTCGAATCCGTGAACTTGAACTCGTTGAAAACATACCCCGCGATACGGTTGTTGTTGTTCGGGCTCCATAGGCCGTTGAACAGTGCGCCTGGGTTGTCCGGGCTCGGCGCGGTCAGCTCCTGGTGTCCGCCCTGCAGGCCGAACGCCGTGGTCACCGTGGCGAAGCGCGCGTTGAACGGCATCATCTGCACCTCGACGCGGGCCTCCTGCTCCTTGCTGGTGAAGGTCTGGCGCACGCCGTCGCTGAACAGGTCGGTCGGATCGGCGAGGCCGAGCTCGTTGTGGCGATAGTCGGTTGCGCCGACCCAGAACCGTACGGCGTCGATCGCAGCAGCATCGGGCCGGTACTCGCCCTTGACGGCGATCTTGGTCTGGTGCGCGTCGATCCGGGTCTGGTGATCGGCGCCGTCGATTCCCGGAATGTGATAGAGCGAGTCGTTCTGGGTGATCGACGCGCCGATATAGCCGCCCTGGAAGAAATAGGACGCGCCGACCGAGGCACCGTCCGACTGCGTCGCGGAGTTCGGCTGGCGGCCGTTCACCGGCCGGGTCTGATCGAACAGATACGGATAGCTCGGGATGCTGTAGTCGCTGCTGGTGCGGCCATAGACATCGGCATGCACGGCGACATTGTTGCCGCCGGCGTCCAGCAGCATGCCGCCCTCGACGCCGCGATTGACCGAGCTCACCGACGTGCGGGTCTCGACATTGAGGCAACCGGGCGCGGCGCTGTCGGCCAGCGGCGCCTTCACCGGCAATCCGTAGCTCTGGAACGGCGTCGCCGCGCAGGTCGGCATCGCGTCGGGAATCCGGTTATTGGTGGCACTCACCACGCCGCCGATCGAGGTCGAGCCGTAGCGCAACGCGGCAGGTCCCCGTACCACCTCGATCTGGTTGGTCGAGAACGGATCGATCGGCACAAAATGATCTTCGCCGAGATCCGAGACGCCGCCGCCGCCGAGGCCGTTCTCGACAATGCCGACGCGGTTGACGTCGAGGCCGCGGATGATCGGCCGGCTCGATGCGCCGGGTGCGAAACTCGAACCGGTGATGCCGGGCTTCGAGAACAGGAGATCGCCCAGCGTCGCGCCGCCGGAGCGCCGCAGCTCCTCGTTGGGCACCACGGTGACCGTTGCGAACTGGTCGGTGACGACAGGCAGCACGCCCTGCTGCGGTGCCGGCGCTGCTTGCGCGGGTTGCGCGGCTGGGGCGCGTTCGCGGTTGCGGCTAGGTGCAGCCCGGACGACATGAACCGGCGCGCGCGTGGGCACGGTCCGATGCCGCTGGATCGGGCTTGGCGCCGTTACCGTGATGTCAGGGAGTTGCGTCGGCGTGTCGTCGGCCAGCGCGCCGCCATGCATTGCGCCGAGCAGCAGCCAGCTCGCGCCTCCAATGTGGAGTGCTCGTTTCTTCTGAAGTGTCATTGTCCCGATCCAAGTCCTGATCCAGGCCCGTCGAAATGACGGATCGATCCCGATTTGCCCTGGCGGAGCAGGCCGCAACTGTGGCGCGGCCGTCCGCTCAGGGCGTGCAGCAATCAGTCGATGTCAGGACAAGGGAGGTGCGCGGGAGTGGAAGGCCGCAGGCGCCGACTTCAGATGGACGAATTCGGCATTGGTGGTGCGGAACAGAAGCTCGACGGCTTCCGGCAGCAACAGCACCGGCGGCGCCGTGAACAGCATGCTGCTCGCGAGCGAGATGACGGTGCAGATTGCGCAATGATCCGCCGGATGCCGGTCGTTGTCGTGCCTCGTGGGCGGCGCGGTCCCGTTCACCTGGACCGCAAGGTCCGGCGTCGCCGAGGTCCCGATATAGGCGAGATCGAGCAGCGACAGGCCGGTCTGGACCGCGGGCGCCGCTTGCACGGCCGCAATGGGGTGGAAGTGCCCGAACGACAGCACGAACTGGACGGCGAGCGCGAACAGCGCCAGCCGCGAGCCAGTCTTGATGCGCCTCCGGAACCACTTCATGCGATAGCGCCCACCCAGTCGGGAGCGCGCGAATACCCCAGCGGTCCCGATGTTACATTATAACATCGGATGGCGGACGCGATGTCAACCAACGTTCAGACACACTGTGTCGATGTGTTGCCGGTGTGTGTTTGCCGCAACGCAGACGCGAGCCCCGACCGGACTCAGCGTCCCTCACGCAGCCAGGTTGCCGCGAATGCGCCGAGCAACAGCAGCAGGCCGACCAGGCCGGCGAACATCGGCAGCACGCCGACGCCCTTGACCACGCTGGCGTCGCGCATCTTGACGCCGAGCCAGCCGTCGCCGCGGAAGATCGTCGACGCGCGCACCGGCACGATGCGCGGCATGTCGAGGCTCGATCCGTCGACGATGCGCCGCGCGTCGCCGCCGGTCGCCTGCGCCAGCGGCTTCAGCATGTCGGTGGTCGAGGTGACTTCCGAGAATTCCTTCGGGTTGGTCGGGCCGACATTGATCAGCGCCTTCAGTGTGCCGTCGGTGGCCTGCCACAGGCCGAGCTCGCTCGCGGGCAATGTTGCGCGCCACTCGCCGGGATCGCCCGCGGTCAAAGTCAGTTCATGCGTGGCGCCGCTCGGCGACGTCACGGTGACCGGCGCGACGGTGTCGGCCATGGTCTGCCGCACCACCATGAGATCCTTGCCCTGCACCTGCATGCGCAGCGCCTCTTCGTCGAGGTCGGGCTGCTTCATCAGCCAGTGCGACACCCGCCGCAGCAGATCGAGATGCGGTCCGCCGCCTTCATAGCCGCGCGCCCACAGCCAGATATGGTCGGAGAGCAGCAGCGCGACCCGGCCTTCGCCGAACCGCGACAGCAGCAGCAGCGGCTTGCCGTCGGCGCCGGTCATGACCGGCGGGTTGATCGCGTTGCGGGTGTCGACGGTGCGGAAGAACCGGCTCCAATGCGGCGGCTCGGCATTCGAGCCTTCCAGCCCGCGCGTCACCGGGTGACGTTTCCCGGCATCGCTCAGATGCGCGTAGAACGGCTTCTCGGTGACGCCGACCGGCTCGGCCGGCAGCACCGAATCCAGCGGCGTGCGCCAGATGCTGGTGGTCGAGGCGTAATCGGGACCGGCCGACACCAGCACCGCGCCGCCGGAGCGGACATAGCGCGCGATGTTGTCGAAATAGGCGATCGGCAGCACGCCCTGGCGGGCGTAGCGGTCGAAGATGATCAGCTGGAATTCGTTGATCTTCTGCTGGAACAGCTCACGGGTCGGAAACGCGATCAGCGACAGCTCGTTGATCGGCGTGCCGTCCTGCTTCTCCGGCGGGCGAAGAATGGTGAAGTGCACGAGATCGACGCTGGGGTCGGACTTCAAGAGGTTGCGCCAGGTACGCTCGCCGGCATGCGGTTCGCCGGACACCAGCAGCACGCGCAGCTTGTCGCGCACGCCGTCGATCGCCACCACGGCGCGGTTGTTGACCGGCGTCAACTCGTTCTCGAGCGGCGAGGCCTCGATCTCGACGATGTTGGGACCGGCATGCTTGATGTCGATGTCGACGCTCGAGGTCTGGCCGCTGCTCAGCGTGCGCTCGTTGATCACCTCGCCGTCGCGGCGGATCGTGACCTTGGCGCGCTCGCCGGTGACGCCCTGGTCGTCGAGCCGGTAGGTGATGGTCTGGGTCTGGCCGACGATGCCGAAGCGCGGTGCGGCCGTGATCGCGATGCGGCGGTCGCGCTCGTCCTTGCGGCCGGTGATCAAGGCGTGCACCGGCGCCTGGAAGCCGAGCGCCTGGGCGTTGGCGGGAATATCGTGCACGCGGCCGTCGGTGATCATGAACGCGCCGGCGACGCGCTCGACCGGAACGTCCGACAGTGCCGACGTCAGCGCGCCGAACAGCTTTGTTCCGTCGGTTTCGCCGTCGGCCTGGCCGGCCTCGACGACGCGCACCTCGAGGCCCTTGACCTGCTTCAGGCTGTCGACCAGCGCCTGCCGTGCCTTGTCGGTCTCCTGGTTGCGGGTGCCGAAATTCTGGCTCGGGCTCTTGTCGATCACCACGGCGGCGACCGAGGTCAGCGGCTCGCGGTCCTCGCGGGTGAAGGAGGGATTGGCCAGCGCAAGCAGGATCAGCGCCAGCGCGGCGACACGTACCGCGGCGCCGCGCGCGCGCGACAGCAACAGCAGTGCCGCGATGACGACGATCGCGCCGAGCGCGATCCACAGCACGAGTGAGGGAACCAGCGGTGTGAACGCGATACCGTAGTTCATTTTATCCACCCAGCGAAGTTGGCGTCATCCTGAGGTGCGCGTCGCACTTGCGGCGCGCCTCGAAGGATGTGTTTGCGGCCATCCTTCGAGGCTCGCCCAGCGGCGCAATTGCGCCGCAAGGCTCGCACCTCAGGATGACGGTGGTGCTCATTGTCCCAGCCGCTCGATCAGGGCAGGCGCGTGCACCTGGTCGGCCTTGTAGTTGCCGGTCAGCGTGTACATCACGATGTTGACGCCGGCGCGGAAGGCGAATTCGCGCTGGCGCGGCTCGCCCGGGGTCAGCGGCAGCATCGGCTGCCCGTCGGGACGGATCGCCCAGGCGCCGGCGAGATCGTTGGACGTGATGATGATCGGCGAGACGCCGTCGCCGCCACGCGCCGGGCGCTGTGCGGCTTCCTCGTCATCCTCGCGCGGCAGCGCCTCGACCCAGGTCTGGCCCGAGTTGAAGCGGCCGGGGAAGTCGCGCAGCAGATAGAACGTCTTGGTCAGCACGTGCTCGCGCGGCACCGGCTCGAGCTCGGGCACGTCGAGGGTCGACAGCAATTCGCGCAGCGTCTGCATGCCCGGCGTCTGCGACGCGCCATTGTCGCCCGGCGGCGCCTCGACGGCGTCGCGGGTGTCGAAGATCACGGTGCCGCCCTGCTTCATGTAGGCGTCGATCTTGTTGATGGCGTCCTGCGCCGGCTTCGGCGCGCCCGGCACGATCGGCCAGTAGATCAGCGGGAAGAATGCCAGCTCGTCGCGCGCGGGATCAATGCCGACGGGATCGCCGGCTTCCAGTGCGGTGCGCTGGCCGAGGAACAACGTCAGGCCGGACATCCCGGCCTTGACGATGGAATCGACGTCGGCATTGCCGGTCACGACATAGGCCAGCCGCGTCTGCGACACCGCCTTGATGGCGAAGTCATCGCTGCTGGCGTTCTGGGCGCGCGTCGGCGACGGCACCATCATGGTGGCAAGGATGAAGGCCAAGGCAAGCACCGCCGGCGCGGCGCGCCGCCGGATCAGCGCGGCAAGGCCGCCGCCGAGCATCGCCACCACGATCGCATCGAGCAGGAACAGCGCCAGCGCCGTCGACAGCATGATGCCGCGCAGGTCACGCGGCTCGGTATTGGTGTAGGTCGCATGCTTCGCGCGCAGGCCGGAGGTATCGAGCGGCGCGATGCGGTCGGCGGAGGCCAGCGTGTTGACCGCGATCGGGCTCTCGGCGGTGCCGTAGAAGCCGGGCGGATGGTCCGAGGTGCCGCGGTCGCGATAGTCCGCCGACATCGGCTTGGCGGTCGACGGCGGCGGGCCGAAGGCGCCGAAGCCGTCGAGCGTGCGCAGCGGCGCCACCGTCTCGGCGTTGGGATCGCTGGCGACGCCAGGGCCGGGCTTGGAGGTGTAGCCGGACATGTCGATCAGCCGGCGCAGCATCTCTACGAAAGTGCCGGACATCGGCAGGTCAGACCAGCGCATGTCGGCGCCGACGTGGAACAGGCTGACCACGCCCTTGCCGCGACGCTCGCCGGTGACGAGCGGCGTGCCGTCCTCCAGCGAGGCCCAGCTCTTGGTCGCGAGCACGGCGTCGGGCTCGGCCAGCACCTGGCGGCTCACGGTGATGTCCTTCGGCACGGTGAGGCCAGTGAACGGGCCGTCGGCGGCGAACGAGGCCATGTGTTGCGGCTTCTCCCAGGTCAGGCTGCCGCCGAGCGTGCGTCCGCCGCGGCGCAGCTTGACGGGAACGAGGTCGTCATCGGCCTGGGCGAGGCGAGGGCCTGCGAAGCGCACCAGCACGCCGCCTTGCTCGATCCAGGCATTGAGCCGGTCGCGGATCTCCGGCGACAGCGTGCCGACATCGGCCATCACGATCATCGGCAGCCGCTGGTCGAGGAATTGTCCGATCACCTGCTGCGGCGCGCCGCGATCGCCGAGCCTGACGTCGGCGAAGGGCGACAGCGCGCGGGAGAGATAGAAGGTCGAGGCCAGCAGCGGCTGGGCGGTGTCGTTGCTCGCGCCCGAGACCACGCCGATGGCGCGGCGGCGCCAGCGCCGGTCGAGCAGCTGCACGGCGCCGGCCGAATGCTCACCGGAGATTTCGAGGCGCGCGATGTCGTTGCGCAATTCGACCGGAAGATCGAAGGCGGCTTCGGTCTCGCGCTCCTGCGGGCCGAATGCGTAGCGGGCCTCGCCGATCGGCGAGCCCTTGGCGTCGACCGCGCGCACCGTACCAGCCGCGATGCCGCTCTCGGTGCGCAACACCTTCACCGTCATCTTGGCGGCGGCGTTCTCGGCCGCGACCAGCGCTTGCGCGGATTGCGCGCCGCCGGCATAGATCGTCAGATTGCGGCTCTCGATCACCTTGCCGAGACCTTCGGTGAATTCGCTGCCGCGGCCGGTGTCGACGCCGTCGGACAGCCAGGCGATGTCGCAGTCGCCGGTCGATTTGAGGAAACGTTCCAGCGTCGCCAGGGTTTCAACGCGGTCGACCGAGTAGGGTTTTGGCGCAAGCTGGCGCAGCGCGACGCGCGCGGCGCCGGCCGGCATCAGCGTGATGTCGCGCGTCGGCTCGGACAGCGGCACCAGCGCGACGCCGCGGCGGTCGCTGTCGGCATTGGTGACGAGCTCGTCCGCGGCCTTGATCCGCGCATCCCAGCTCGAGGCCGCGCTCCAGCCGTCGTCGAGCAGGATCACCAGCGGCTGCTTGCCGGCGGCAACGCCGGTCTGCGGATTCCAGATCGGCCCAGCGGCGGCGAAGATCACCAGCGCGGCGGCGGCGAGCCGCAGCAGCGTCAGCCACCACGGCGTGCGCGACGGCGTCTCCTCCTTGGGCGCGATGTCGAACAGCAGCCGCGTCGGCGGGAATTCGATCCGGCGCGGCCGCGGCGGCATCACACGCAACAGCCACCACAGCACCGGCAGGCTGACCAGCCCCAATAGCAGCAATGGTTCGGCGAAGGAGAGCGGGAGGCCTGCGATCATGCGCTGCGTCCCGCCTTGACGGTTGAGCGGCCGCCGCCCTTGCTCACCATCATGCCGGCGTGCAGGAACAGCAGCAGTTCGGCCGCGGAGCGGCTGGTGGTGTGGGTCGAGAACAGCCAGTCGAGCCGGTTGGTCTCGGCACGGATCTGGTCGCGATGCAGCGCGACGCGCGCGACATAGTCGCTCGCCCAGCTCTCGGCGCGGCCCGCGGTGATGACGCTGCCGGCCTCCGGCTCGACGAATTCGACGCGGCCCGAATAAGGAAAGCTCTCCTCGGCGGGATCGACGACCTGGATCATCGTGCCGTGCGCGCCCGACGAGGCGAGCCCGGCCAGCATGGTCGTGATCTCCGCGATCGGCGACCAGAAATCCGACAGCACGACGACTTCGGCCAGCGACGACGGCACGAAGGACGGCGGCAGGCTCGCGCGCGTCGTCTCGTCGTGCAACATCGCCTCCGCCATCTTGTCGATCACGTTGAGGCTTGCGGTCGGGTTCAGCAGGCCGGGAATGCCGACGCGTTCTCCGCCCGCAACGAGCAGCTCGGCAAGCGCGAAGGCGACGATCAGTCCGCGCTCCAGCTTGCTGTCGCGTGCCTCGCGCGAGGCAAAGGCCATCGAGGGCGAGCGGTCGGGCCAGATCCACACCGTGTGTGCGGCCTCCCACTCCTGCTCGCGGACATAGAGATGGTCATCGCGTGCCGAGCGGCGCCAGTCGACGCGCTGCGACGGCTCGCCGGATACGAAGCGGCGGTATTGCCAGAAATTCTCGCCCGAGCCGGCGCGGCGGCGGCCATGCAGGCCATGGATGACGTTGGCGGCGACACGGCGGGCCTCAAGCACAAGACGCGGCAGCGATGCGGCGAGCGTTCGGCTTTCGCCATCGGCACGTCGAACCGCCAGGATCTCCTCGTTCTGGTGCCTGTTGTCTGCCGCCATCAACCGATCCGCGTCTTCAGCTGCTTGATCACGTCAGGAATGGTGCGGCCCTCGGCGCGCGCCGAGAAGGTCAGCGCCATGCGATGTTTGAGCACGGGCTCGGCGAGATCGAGCACGTCGTCGATCGACGGCGCGAGCCGGCCGTCAAGCAGCGCGCGGGCGCGCACCGCCAGCATCAGGGCCTGGCTGGCGCGGGGACCGGGTCCCCAGGCGATCAGCTTGCCGGCTTCGCCGCCCTCGGTGCCGGGGCGCGCGGCGCGCACCAGCGTCAGGATCGCCTCGACCACGGAATCGCCGACCGGCAGGCGGCGCACCAGGCGTTGCGCGGTGATTAGCGTCTCGGCGTCCATCGACGCCTTGGCGAGCGTCTCATCGGCACCGGTGGTTTCGAACAGGATGCGCCGCTCGGCGTCGCGATCGGGATAGTCGACGTCGATTTCCATCAGGAAGCGGTCGAGCTGCGCCTCGGGCAGCGGATAGGTGCCTTCCTGCTCGAGCGGATTCTGCGTCGCGAGCACGTGGAACGGCTTCGGCAAATCGTGCCGCGCGCCGGCAATGGTGATGTGCTGCTCCTGCATGGCTTGCAGCAGCGCCGACTGGGTGCGCGGGCTGGCGCGGTTGATCTCGTCGGCCATCAGGAGCTGCGCGAACACCGGACCCGAGATGAAGCGGAACGAACGCTTGCCGGCGGAGCTCTCGTCGAGCACTTCGGCGCCGAGAATGTCCGATGGCATCAGGTCGGGCGTGAACTGGATGCGCTTGGCGTCGAGCCCGAGCGTGACGCCGAGCGTCTCGACCAGCTTGGTCTTGGCGAGGCCGGGGACGCCGATCAGCAGCGCGTGGCCGCCGGACAGGATCGTCACCAGGGTGTTTTCGATCACCTGGTCCTGGCCGAAGATGACGGTGGCGACCGCTTCCTTGGCAGCCTTGATCTGGCTCGCGACCTGCTCGGCCGAGCGGACGATCACATCTTCCAGTTTTTCGACGCTGTCTGCACCGGCCATTCGATCCGCTCCTTCTTGACGATGCGCTCGATTCTCGCGTCGTCACCACATGGACCGCATGCTAAACCTATGCGAAGGCCATGTATTCGTTGAATTAAACTATCCCCACCTTATCGGTATTTCAGGGTATGAACGGCATCACGATGTGGCGAGAATGACATCCCGACCACATCTCAGGATACGTGCACCAATTGTGCCAGATTGAGGGTGGGAAACTTCAGGGCAAACAATGGCGAAGCAAGGGCAGAGCGATTCCGGCAGTGAAACTACGGGGCTCGAAACCAAGGCCTTCGGAGGCAAGAGCCTCGAAGGGCTGACCACTGCCGCCAATCAAGCCGCGACATCGGGTCCAGCCGGACGCAAGGGCCTGCCGCCGGTTCATCTATGGAATCCGCCGTTCTGCGGCGATCTCGACATGCGAATCGCGCCCGACGGCACCTGGTTCTACATGGGAACGCCGATCGGACGCCCCGCGCTGGTGCGGCTGTTCTCCACGATCCTGAAGCGCGAGGACGGCAAGCACTTTCTCGTGACACCGGTGGAGAAGGTCGGCATCCGCGTCGATGACGCGCCGTTCCTTGCGGTGGAAATGCAGACGGAGGAAGACGCGCGCGGCCGTTTGCTCCGGTTCCGCACCAATGTCGACGACTGGGTCGATTGCGAGAAGGGCCACGGCCTCAGATTCGAGGCTGCCGCGGATGGCGGATTGACGCCCTATCTGCATGTCCGCGCCGACCTGTGGGCCAAAGTCACCCGCGCGCTCTACTACGATCTGGTTGACATGGGCGAGGAGCGGATGGTCGATGGTCAGGAGATGTTCGGCATCGAGTCCGGCGGCGAGTTTTTCGCGATGGCCGATGCCAGCCAAGTGAGGGGCGCACTTTGAACGAGCCGTTGCTGAAGGTGAAGCCGGCGACGATCAGCTCGACGGAATTCTTCGCGCGAGCCCGCACGCGGCTCGATTTCGAAGTGCCGCCGGGTCTGGTCGATCCGCATATCATTCCGCGCACCGGAGATTCCGGCAACGATCGCATGCTTGAGATCGTCGCACAGGAGCAGCCGGTGCGGCCGGCGGCGGTGCTGATCCCGGTGGTCGATCATCCCGAGCCGACCGTGCTGTTGACGCAGCGTTCGCCCAATCTGTCGAGCCACGCCGGTCAGATCTCGTTTCCCGGCGGCAAGATCGACGCCACCGATGCCTCGCCGCTCGATGCGGCGCTGCGCGAAGCCTGTGAAGAAGTCGGGCTGAAGCGGGAATTCATCGACCCTGTCGGCTATCTCGACCTCTATGGCACCGCGTTCGGCTTCCGCATCCTGCCGACGGTCGCCAGGGTGAAGCCGGGATTTGCCCTAGAGATCAATGAGGCCGAGGTCGTCGATGCGTTCGAGGTGCCGCTCGCTTTCCTGATGAACCCAGAGAACCATCAGATCCACACCAAGGAATTCCGCGGCATGGACCGGTCCTACTACGCGATGCCGTTCGCCGAGCGCTACATCTGGGGCGCGACCGCCGGCATCCTGCGGGTGCTGTATGAGCGGATCTATCTGTCATGATCCGCACGGTGTTGACCGAGGTCGGAATCTTCCTGATCCCTTTCGCGGTCTATGCCATCTTCCTCATCGCGACGCGGTCCGGCGTGACGCTGCCGACATCCTGGCCGCTCGACATGATCGCGAAGCTGACGCTGGCGGCGCTGGTGCTGGTCATCGTGAGCTTCGTGCTGCTCGCCGAATTGACCGGCGCGCCGCCGAACTCCACCTACGTTCCCGCCCATATCGAGAACGGCAGGCTGGTGCCGGGAGCTGAGAAATGAGCGAGGTGCGCCTGTTGTCCGACGCGCCATGGCTCGCTTCGGGGCCCGCGGCGCGCGTGCTCGGCCTGCTCAATGCCAACGGCGAGGAAGCGCGGGTGATCGGCGGCGCTGTGCGCAACGCGCTGATGCGGATTCCGCTTGCCGACATCGACATCGCCACCACCGCATTGCCGGAGGAGGTGATCCGCCGTGCCAAGCGGGCGGCCATCAAGAGCGTGCCGACCGGCATCGAGCACGGCACGGTGACCCTGGTCGTCGACGGCCATCCCTTCGAGGTGACGACGCTGCGCGAGGACACCGAGACCTATGGCCGCAAGGCCAAGGTGGCGTTCGGGCGCGACTGGGTGCGCGACGCCGAGCGGCGCGACTTCACCATCAATGGCCTGTCGGTCGACGCCTCCGGCGTCGTGCATGATCACGTCGGCGGTCTCGCCGACATCGAGGCGAGGCGCGTGCGCTTCATCGGCGATCCCGCGCAGCGGATTGCCGAGGACTATTTGCGCATCCTGCGCTTCTTCCGTTTCCACGCCGCCTATGGCGCAGGCGAGGTCGATCGCGCCGGCTACCTCGCCTGTATCAGCGGGCGCGCCGGGATTGCCGGCCTCTCGGCCGAGCGCATCCGGATGGAGATGCTCAAGCTCGTGGTCGCGAACGGCGCCGCCGGCGCGGTGGTCGCGATGGGCGATGGCGGATTGCTGCTGCCGCTGTTCGGCGGCGTCGCCTATACCGGGCCGTTCGCGGCGATGATCGAGATCGAGCAGCTGATGGCGCTTAAGCCGAGTGCGACGCGCAGGCTGGCTGCGCTGACGGTCGCCGTGACCGAGGACGCGCGGCGGATCGCGAGCCGGCTGCGGCTCTCCAACGCCGAGGCCAAGGCGCTCGACTCAATGGGCCATCGCTGGTGGCGCCTGCCCGGCATGGACGAGGCGCGTGCCAAGCGCAGGCTCTACCGGCTCGACGAGGAGCCCTATCGCGACCGGCTGCTGCTCGCCTGGGCGCGAACCGGCGCGAACCGCGACGTCGAGCAGTGGCACGCGCTCGCCACGCTGCCGCAACGCTGGCGCGCCCCTCACTTTCCCTTGAGGGCTTCGGATTTCATCGCGCGCGGGATTGCCGAGGGACCGGCGCTGGGGCATGTACTGACCTTGGCCGAGGATGCTTGGCTTGCCGCGGATTTCCCGCTGGATCCGCAGGTGCTGTCTGGCATCGCCGACCAGACCGTTTCTCGTTTCACCCGCGATCATCGACTGTGAACTTTCTCTCCGGCTTCTCCGACATCTCGCTCCTTCAAATATTTCTTGTCGCAGCCGTTGCCCTGTTTGCTTCCGTGATCGGAGGCCTCGCCGGCTACGGCACCGGCGCATTGATGCCGCTGGTGCTGGTGCCGATGGTCGGCGCCGAGCCGGTCGTGCCGATCATTGCGATCTCTTCGATCTTCACCAATTCCAGCCGCTTTGTCGCCTTTGTCAGATTTGCGGACCGCCGCAAGGCGATCATCGTGATCGCGGCGGCGCTATTCTCTACGGCGCTTGGCGCGTACGGCTATACGCGGCTGACCAGCGTCGGCGCCGCGCTCGTGATCGGAGGCATGCTGATCCTGAGCGTCCCGCTCAGGCGGCTGCTGCGCAAGCACAGCGTCAGGATCGGTGAGCGCGGCCTTGCGGCCGGCGCTGTCGGCTATGGCATCGTGGTCGGCGGCACCGCGGGCTCGGGCGTCATCCTGCTGTCGCTATTGATGGCGGCGGGCCTCGAGGGCGCCGCTGTGATCGCAACCGATGCGGTGATCTCGCTCACAAGTGCCGCGGTCAAGATCTCGGTGTTCGGTTTGACCGGCGTCATTACCGCGCAGGTGCTCGCGCTTGCGCTTCTGATCGGCCTGGTCGCCATTCCCGGCGCGTTCCTGGCCAGGGCCTTTGTCGAGCGGATGCCGGTGCATATCCACACCGCGATCCTCGATGCCGCCGTGATCACCGGCGGCGTGGTGATGATCTCGAGCGCGCTGCGCGCATTCTGACCAGAAGCGGTGGCGATGCTGTCGGCGGCGCGCCGGGCAGCATCGCCTGAATCTCACGCAGCCTTGTCAAGCCGCCTTACGCTTCTTCTTGCGGTCGCCGTCGTCGTCCTCGTCTTCGTCGTCCTCTTCTTCCTCGTCGTTGTCTTCGTCCTCGTCGTCTTCCTCTTCATCGTCTTCCGGATCGATTTCGGCCGACTCGAGTGCGACGAGCGGCAGGGTTTCGCGAAACAGGTCGCCGTCCGTGCCCATCCACAGGCACTCGACCTTGTCTTCGTCGACCTCCACGACCGTGATCGGATGGCCGCCGGATTTCAGCATGACGACATCGCCTGGTTTCAGTTCCATGATTATCCCTCCGCGCTGGATGACGCGGACGGAAAGCTAGCGACCGGTGATGACAGTGCGATCACGGCCGGCGCCTGGCGCGGTGGATTTGCTCTGAAAACAGAAGCTGCGTTATTTCGGCGCGGCCGGAACCAGTTCGGTCAGCGAGCGGATGATGCGGTCGGGCTTGATCGTCGATCCCGGCGGCAGCCCGACACCGTGCACGTCCATCCAGATGGCGTAGATGCCAAGCCGCTGCGGCGCCACGACTTCCCACTCCAGATTGTCGCCGATCATCCAGGTATCCGATGCGGTGACGCCGAGCGCCTGCATCGCGTGCAGGTAGGCGCGCTCCTCGGGCTTCCCGAAACCGTGCTCACCCTCGATCTGGATGTGATCGAAGCGATGGCCGAGCGCGAAGCGCTCAACCTTGGCGCGCTGCATGTCGGCGGCGCCGTTGGTGACCAGCGCGAGCTTGATGCCGAGCGCCTTGAACGCATCGATCGCTTGATGCGCGCCGGGGAAGACGAACATCTCCTCCTCGCGATAGGCGGTGAAGCGATCGGCGATGCGGTCCGCAAGATCGTCCGGCAGCGCACGGTGGCCGGCCGCCGCAAGCTGAGCGAAGCCGCCCTTCACGGTCAGCCGGCGCGCTTCGCCGAGCTTGATCCGCCAGATCGGCTCGGCCGTCGACCAGAATTGCCGTGCATAGGCCAAGAGCGCGGTCGCGACCATGTCCGGGGGCAGGGGAGCGAGCTCCGCGGCGAACTCGGTGGTGATCGTGTTCCAGGCGATCTCGGGACGTCCATAGGCCGACAGGATGGTGTCATCCATGTCGATCAGCATCGCGCGCGGCAGCTTGGTCACGGCCATTTCACCTCCGGCGGCAGCGACGACAGGATCGAATCGACATTGCCGCCGGTCTTCAGGCCGAAGATGGTGCCGCGATCGTAGAGCAGGTTGAATTCGACATAGCGCCCGCGGCGGATCAGCTGCTCGTCGCGATCCTCCGCGCTCCAGTCGGCCTCGAAATTGCGCCGCACCAGGTCGGGATAGATCTTCAGGAAGCTACGCCCGACGTCCTGGGTGAAGGCGAGATCGGCTTCCCAATCGCCGCTGTCGTGCCAGTCATAGAAGATGCCGCCGATGCCGCGGGCTTCCTTGCGGTGTGGCAGATAGAAATAGTCGTCGCACCATTTCTTGTACTTGTCGTAGTCGGCGACGCCGTTCGGCCCGCTGCAGGCCTCTTTCATCGCGGCATGGAAGGCGACCGTATCGGGGTCTTCCTGGGTGCGTCGCCGGTTCAGCACCGGCGTCAAATCGGCGCCGCCGCCGAACCAGGCCTTGGTGGTGACGACGAAGCGGGTGTTCATGTGCACGGCGGGCACGTTCGGATTGCGCAAATGCGCGATCAGCGAAATGCCGGAGGCCCAAAATCGTGGATCGTCGGCGGCGCCGGGAATCTGCGCGCGGAATTCGGGAGCGAATTCGCCATGCACGGTCGAGCAGTGCACGCCGACCTTCTCGAACAGCCGGCCCTTCATGATCGACATCACGCCGCCGCCGCCGGGCTTGCCGGTATGGTCGGTGCGATCCCAGGGGGTGCGCGCGAACCGGCCGGCATTGCCGGGGTAGAGCGCTGCGGGGGCGTCGTCCTCGAGCGTCTCGAAGGCCGCGCAGATGTCGTTGCGCAGCGCCTCGAACCAGCCGCGCGCACGCGCCTTGCGGTCTTCGATGATGGCGGGGTCTGTTGGCAGCATGGCTAACCTTGCGGGCCGAAATAGGTGCAGCTCTCGTTGCAGCTGTCGCGATGGACGCTGACGCGGGTCAGCTTGCCCGCGTGTTGCAGCCGCTCCCAGATGAAGCGTGAGAGATTCTCCAGCGTCGGGACACCGATCGCCTCGATCTTGTTGAGGAACTTGTGGTCGAGCGTCTTCTGCACCTCGGCCATGGCTCGTTCGAGCAGGCCGAGATCGACCACCATCCCGGTTTTCGGATCGGGCGTGCCGCGGACGGTAACCTCGGCTCGAAACGAGTGACCGTGAATCTCCTCGCTGGCGGTGCCAAAGGTCGTTCCGGATAGCGCATGCGCAGCTTCGAACCGAAACGCTTTCGTCAATTCCCACATCTCGTTCAACAATCCGGTTCTGTCAGTTCATCTGATGCCGAGCGTCTTGTGCGTCTGCACGCTGAGGCGCCACTGCGGGTGCTTCAGGCAGTATGCGATCGCAAGCTCGGTATTCTCGATCACGTCGGGCCCGTCCATCGGCTGCAGCGAGAAGCGCTCGAAGGCGAGCCCCGCAAAATCCTCCGGCGCGTTCTCCGGCTGCGGATAGACCAGCTTGAGCTCGTGGCCCTTGCGCACCACGAGCTCGGAGGCGGCCTTGGGGCTGACGCAGATCCAGTCGAGCCCGTCGGGCGGGGCGATGGTGCCGTTGGTCTCGATCGCGATCGCAAAGCCGTGGCCGTGCAGGGCTTCGATCAGGGCGGTATCGACCTGCAGCAGCGGCTCGCCGCCAGTCAGCACCACGTAGCGGTCGGCTTCGCCCCCGGTCCATTGCGCGGCAATGGTGCCGGCAAGCTCGGCTGCGTCGGCATAGCGGCCGCCGAGCGTGCCGTCGGTGCCGACGAAATCGGTGTCGCAGAACCGGCAGACTGCCCCGGCGCGGTCCTGCTCGCGGCCGGTCCAGAGGTTGCAGCCCGCGAAGCGGCAGAACACGGAGGCCCGGCCCGCATGGGCGCCTTCGCCCTGTAGGGTGAGAAAGATCTCCTTGACCGCGTAGCTCACCAAAAATCCCTTAAGTTACCGAACCGGCAATTCCTGAACCGGTCTGCCGCAGCGCTTCTCCGACTGCCATGGCCGCGGTGACCGCCACATTGAGCGAGCGCAGGGACGGCTTGATCGGAATCAGCAGCCGCGCATCCGCGGCGGCCACGACCGCCTCGGTTACCCCTGCCGTTTCGCGCCCGAAAAGCAGGACATCGGAGGCCGTATACGCGAAATCAAGATAGGATTTCGCCGCCTTGGTCGTGAACAGGACCAGCCGGCATCCGGCCTCGGCCCGCCATTCCTCGAATTTCGACCATGAGTCGTGACGCTTCAACCGCACATGGTCGAGATAGTCCATACCCGCCCGGCGGAAATTCCGGTCCGAGGTGTCGAACCCTGCCGGTTCGATGATATGGGCTGCCACGTCCAGGCAGGCGCAGAGGCGCAGAATCGTCCCTGTATTCTGGGGGATGTCAGGCTGGAACAGCGCGATCTGCATGGTGCGGGCGACCTGTGAAATCCGGATGAAATTGTCTCAATAAAACATCGCTTGGCGCGGATTTCGTGCATTGCACGTGTGCGAGCCGATAGCGGGCTTGCGCTCGTCCGGCAAGGGTGCCAATAGAACGATTCTGGACTGCTGTTCCGCCATTTGGGGTGGGGAATAGTGGTTTTCTGCCGCCGCGGGGGCCGCGGGCGCCGGCAGCCTTTCTTGGGGCGCGTTCTGCGTCTCCGGGGCGGTTCCACCGGCTGCAGAAAAGAAAGGGCTAGGAATCGTGACGACAGCGTCTTCGGCGGACCATCCGACACGCCGTGATTTTCTCTTTGTTGCAACCGGAGCTGCCGCCGTCGTCGGCGCAGCCGCGACCGTCTGGCCGCTGGTTGCCCAGATGAACCCGGATGCCGCGACGATCGCGGCCGGCGCGCCGATCCAGGTCGATCTGACGCCGATCGCCGAGGGCCAGGACATCAAGGTCTTCTGGCGCGGCAAGCCGATCTACATCAGCCATCGCACCAAGAAGCAGATCCAGGAGGCCCAGAGCGTGGCGCTCTCGAGCCTGCCCGATCCGCAGCCCGATTCGGCCCGCGTCAAGGCAGGCCACGACCAGTGGCTGGTCGTGATCGGCATCTGCACCCATCTCGGCTGTATCCCGATCGCCCATGAGGGCAATTACGACGGCTTCTTCTGCCCCTGCCACGGCTCGCAATACGACTCCTCCGGTCGTATTCGCCAGGGGCCGGCGCCCGCCAACCTGCCGGTGCCGCCCTACGCCTTCCTTACCGACACCAAAATCCAGATCGGCTAAGTCCCGGACCCTCCGGGATTTCGGCTTCCCCTTGGACCCATCGCGTCGTTTTTCTTCTTCAGGATCGCATCAATGAGCGGACCATCTGATTTTCAACCGAGCAACCCCGCTTTGAAGTGGATCGAACGGCGCCTTCCGATCTTCGGCCTCGTTCACTCCTCGTTCGTGGCCTATCCGACGCCGCGCAACCTGAACTACTGGTGGACCTTCGGCGCCATCCTTTCGATGATGCTGGCGCTGCAGATCCTGACCGGCGTGATCCTGGCGATGCACTACACACCGCACGCCGATCTCGCCTTCAAGTCGGTCGAGCTGATCGTCCGCGACGTCAATTACGGTTGGCTGCTGCGCAACATGCATGCCTGCGGCGCGTCGATGTTCTTCTTCGCCGTCTACATCCACATGTTCCGCGGCCTCTATTACGGGTCGTACAAGGAGCCGCGCGAGGTACTGTGGATCCTCGGCGTCATCATCTACCTCCTGATGATGGCGACCGGCTTCATGGGCTACGTGCTGCCGTGGGGCCAGATGAGCTTCTGGGGCGCCACCGTCATCACCAATCTGTTCTCGGCCGTGCCGTATTTCGGCGAGAGCATCGTGACCCTGCTGTGGGGCGGCTATTCGGTCGGTAACCCGACGCTGAACCGCTTCTTCTCGCTGCATTACCTGCTGCCGTTCGTGATCGCCGGCGTGGTCGTGCTGCACGTCTGGGCGCTGCATGTCGCGGGTCAGAACAACCCGGCCGGCGTCGAGGCCAAGACCGAAAAGGACACCGTGCCGTTCACGCCGTATGCGACGATCAAGGACGCGTTCGGTGTGTCGTGCTTCCTGATCTTCTTCGCCTGGTTCATCTTCTACATGCCGAACTACCTCGGCGACGCCGACAACTACATCCCGGCGAACCCCGGCGTGACCCCGGCGCACATCGTGCCTGAATGGTACTATCTGCCGTTCTACGCGATCCTGCGTTCGATCCCGAACAAGCTCGCCGGTGTCGCGTGCATGTTCGGTGCGATCATCGTCTTGGCATTCCTGCCCTGGCTCGACAACGCACGAACCCGTTCGTCGAAGTATCGTCCGCTGGCCAAGCAGTTCTTCTGGATCTTCGTGGTGGTCTGCATCCTGCTCGGCTATCTCGGCTCGCAGCCGCCGGAAGGCATCTATGTGATCGCCGGCCGGATCCTGACGGTGTGCTACTTCGCCTACTTCCTGATCGTGCTGCCGCTGCTCGCCCGTATCGAGACGCCGCGCCCGGTGCCGAACTCGATCGCCGACGACGTGCTGGCGAAGAGCAAGGGCAGGGCCGCGACCGCAGCCTCCGTCATGCTTGCGCTGGTGGTGGCCGGTGGCCTGTTCGCCGGCAGCACCCAGAACGCCAAGGCCGAGGAGGGCGGCGACGCCCCGCCCGCCCAAAGCTGGTCGTTCTCCGGCCCTTTCGGCAAGTATGATCGCGGCTCGCTGCAGCGTGGCCTGAAGGTCTACAAGGAAGTCTGCTCGGCCTGCCACGGCCTGAACTATATCGCGTTCCGCAACCTCGCCGATGCCGGTGGCCCCGGCTATTCGGAGGCGCAGGCGGCGGCTCTCGCGGCCGAGTACAAGATCAAGGACGGCCCGAACGACCAGGGCGAGATGTTCGAGCGCCCGGGCCGCCCGGCGGATTACTTCCCGGCGCCGTTCCCGAACGAGCAGGCCGCGCGCGTGGCCAATGGCGGCGCGGCACCGCCGGACCTCTCGCTGATCACCAAGGCGCGGTCCTACAAGCGCGGCTTCCCGCAGTTCGTGATCGACTTCTTCACCCAGTACCAGGAGCAGGGCCCGGACTACGTCGACGCCGTTCTGCAGGGCTTCGAGGACAAGGCCCCGGCCGGCGTGACGATCCCGGAAGGCTCGTACTACAACAAGTACTTCCCCGGCCACGCCATCAAGATGCCGAAGCCGCTGTCCGACGGTCAGGTGACCTTCGACGACGGCTCGCCGGCGACGGTCAAGCAATACGCGCACGATGTCACCACGTTCCTGATGTGGGCGGCCGAGCCGCGCATGGAAGAGCGCAAGCGGATCGGCATGCAGGTGTTCTTCTTCCTCGTGATCTTCGCCATCCTGATGTACTTCACCAAGCGCAAGGTCTGGGCCAACGCTCACTGACCTCGGGTATGGTATCGCGCGTTTGAAAAAGCCCCTTCGGGGGCTTTTTTGTTTATGACGTCATTCCGGGGCGATGCGTAGCATCGAACCGCAGGTGCGCAATTGCGCATCTGAGGTCTGGCGCTAACGCACCATCCCGGAATGACAGTCTCGTCAATTGCGTCCGTCGCCGAGTACGGACAAAATGCCGGCCAATCAGCCGGCAAACATCGCGGAGGAACTCATGGGTACCAGCATCAACTTCAAGCGTCCGGACGGCAAGGAAGCGTCAGGCTATCTCGCCAACGCCGCGCGCGGCAACGCGCCCGGGGTCGTCGTGATCCAGGAATGGTGGGGCCTGCAGGACCAGATCAAGGGAATGTGCGACCGCTTCGCGCGGGCCGGTTTCGATGCGCTGGCGCCCGATCTCTACAAGGGCAAGGTGGTGCCGTATCACGACACCGACGCGGCCGGCAAAGAGATGAACTCGCTCGACTTCATGGACGCCACCACGCAGACGGTGCGCGGCGCCGCGCAATATCTCGGCAAGAACGGCGCCAAGGTCGGCCTGACCGGCTTCTGCCTCGGCGGCGCGGTGACCATCATCGGCGCCACCAAGATCCCGGAGCTGACCGCCGGTGTGGCGTTCTACGGCATTCCGCCGGAGCAGGCGGCCAAGCCGGCCGACGTGAGAATTCCGCTGCAGGGCCATTTCGCCACCAAGGACGACTGGTGCACGCCGGCGCTCGTCGATGGTTTCGAGAAAGCGATGAAGGCCGCCGGCAAATCGCTGGAGCTGTACCGCTATGACGCCGACCACGGCTTCGGCAACGAGCAGCGCCTGTCGGTGCACGACCGCCAGTGTGCGGAACTGGCCTGGGACCGGGCGACGGACTTCTTCAAGAAGCATCTGGGGTAAAGACGCGTCCCGCACACGCTGTGTCGTCCCTGCGAAAGCAGGGACCCATAACCACGGGATGCCGTTGTCTGGCGAGATGACTGCCGGTGTGCCCTTTACCAAAGCCGCGGCGTATGGGTCCCTGCTTTCGCAGGGACGACGGAGAACTAGTGTTCCGCCTTCACCCCGTCCCACCACGGGCAGGTCCCCGACATCAGCTTGAAATTGCCTTCCAGCACTTGAACCGGCGCGCGCTTGCCTTCCGAGGCAGCGCGCATCCGCATTTCGCGCGCGACGGCGCGGTCCTCCGGCGACAGCCAGACGCGCTCGTGGCCCCACAAGCTCGGGCCGTCATGCATCTCGAACGGCGTCCAGTTCGCGGGATCGATCTCGCGGCCGCCCCAACCGCACTCGACCATGAAAGCTGACGGCGACTTGGCGTAGAACGAGGTCATCAGATCATTGGTGTGACGGCCGAGCGTGACGTTGACCCGGTCTTCCTTCATCGCGATGTCGTAGGCCTGACCGACATCGTCGAGCGAGAACAACTCCACCATCAGATGATGCATGCCGTTCGTGCCGGTCTCGATCAGCGCCAGCGAATGGTGGCGCGCGTTGACGTGGAAGAAATAGGCGCGGAATGGTTTTTCGATGTAGTCGCTGAGGCCGAAGCCGAGCACGTCGACATAGAAGCTCATCACGGGCGCGATGTTCTCGACGGTCAGCACCGCATGGCCGAGCCCGAGCGCGCCGGTGCGGAATCCGGAGATCGAGCGCCCCGGCCGGAACGGCGTGTCGTCGATCTCGGGGCCATGAAACGCCTCCAGGCGGTTGCCGGCCGGGTCCTGGAACGAGATCAGGCCGTGCACCCGCCTGCTATCTGCGAGCGCCTGCGGTTCGGTGGTCACGGCGACGCCGGCGCGCTCCAGCCGCGCCGCCAGCGCGTCCAGCGCCGCGGCATCCGCCACCTCCCAGCCGAAGAACCTTGTCCCTTCGCCCTGGGCGCGGTCGATCACGATGCGCTGCTTGCGGTCGTCCATCCGGAAGGCGAGCAGCGAGTTGCCGCGCTCGATCGCCTGCAGCCCGACCAGGCCGGTGCCGAACTGCCGCCAGTCGTCGAGCGCGTCGGAGCCGAAGCCGGCATATCCGAGACCCAAAATCGCCATCTGCGCCTCCACCATCTGTCTGTTTTTTGGGCGGCTGATCGGCCGCCATTTCGTCAAATCCTACGCGGATTCCCGTCGCTTCAAACCCCGAAAATGCCGTCCCGCCTTGGGGCAGGGGTGTCGGGCGATCCCTTGACACGGCCCGCGCCCGGTGGTGAGTAGCGGCCATGAGCACCGTTGCCAGTCCATCCCGTCGTTGGTGGCCCACCTTCTCATAGGTGGCCGGTGCGTTTTCATTTCTCAAAAACGTCGAAGGTCGCCATCGCAGTGCGACGGTCTCCCTTCGTTTGTCCTGTGTGGCGCTCTCTTCCCAAGTTTCGTAAGAGGATCACATGAACAGGACAGTCTTCTCCCTGCCGGCCAAGAGCGAATACCTGACCAATGGCGGCCTTGCGGTTGCGCGCGTGGTCGAGCAGTTCACCGGCGGCGCCAACCGCCTCGATGAGCTGATCGCGCTCTTGGACCGCCGCCGCGGCGTGGTGCTGTCCTCAGGCACGACGGTGCCGGGCCGTTACGAGAGCTTTGACCTCGGCTTTGCCGATCCGCCGCTGGTGCTGGAGACGTCAGGCACCGATTTCTCGTTGCAGGCGCTGAACCCGCGCGGCGAGGTCCTGATCGCCTTCCTCGGCGACGTTTTGCGGGAGCCCTGCGTCGTGATCTCGGAGCGGAGCGCCACGCGGCTCGCCGGCCACATCATCCGCGGAGCCGCGCCGGTCGAGGAGGACCAGCGCACCCGCCGCGCCAGCGTGATGTCGCTGGTGCGCGACATGGTGGCGGCATTCACCTCCAATGCCGATCCGCTGCTCGGCCTGTTCGGCGCCTTCGCCTACGACCTCGTGTTCCAGATCGAGGACATCGTGCAGAAGCGTGCCCGCGAGGCCGACCAGCGCGACATCGTGCTTTACGTGCCGGACCGCCTGTTGGCCTATGACCGCGCCACCGGCCGCGGCGTGGCGCTGAATTACGAGTTCGCGTGGAAGGGCAAATCCACCGCCGGCCAATCGCACGAGACCGCGCCGAGCCTCTACGCCAAGACCGGGCGTCAGGGCTTTGCCGATCACGCCCCGGGCGAATACCAGGCGACGGTTGAAGTGGCGCGCGCGGCGTTCGCCCGCGGCGACCTGTTCGAGGCAGTGCCCGGGCAGCTGTTTGCCGAGCCCTGCGAGCGCTCGCCGGCGGAAGTATTCCAGCGGCTCTGCCGCATCAATCCGTCGCCCTATGGCGCGCTGATGAATCTCGGCGACGGCGAATTCCTGGTCTCCGCCTCGCCGGAGATGTTCGTGCGCTCCGACGGCCGCCGGGTCGAGACCTGTCCGATCTCGGGCACCATCGCGCGCGGTTCGGACTCGATCGGCGATGCCGAACAGATCCGCAAGCTCCTGAACTCGGAGAAGGACGAGTTCGAGCTCAACATGTGCACCGACGTCGACCGCAACGACAAGGCGCGCGTCTGCGTGCCCGGCACCATCAAGGTGCTGGCGCGGCGTCAGATCGAGACCTACTCAAAGCTGTTCCACACCGTCGATCACGTCGAGGGCATGCTGCGGCCGGGCTTCGATTCGCTCGACGCCTTCCTCACCCATGCCTGGGCCGTGACGGTGACCGGCGCGCCGAAATTGTGGGCGATGCAGTTCGTCGAGGACCATGAGCGCTCGCCGCGGCGCTGGTACGCCGGCGCGATCGGCTGCGTCAATTTCGACGGCAGCATCAACACCGGCCTCACCATCCGCACCATCCGCATGAAGGACGGCCTCGCCGAGGTACGCGTTGGCGCCACCTGCCTGTTTGATTCCGATCCCGCTGCCGAGGATCGTGAGTGCCAGGTCAAGGCCGCGGCGTTGTTCCAGGCGCTGCGCGGCGATCCGCCGAAGCCGCTGTCGGATTTCGCGCCTGACGCCACCGGCTCGGGCAAGAACGTGCTCTTGATCGATCACGATGACAGTTTTGTGCACATGCTGGCGGATTACTTCCGCCAGGTCGGCGCCAACGTCACCGTGGTCCGGCACATCCATGCCCAGGACATGCTGAAGCAGCGCGGTTGGGACTTGCTGGTGTTGTCGCCCGGACCGGGCCGCCCGGAGGATTTCGGCATCGCGAAAACCATCGACACCGCGCTGGAAAAGAAGCTGCCGATCTTCGGCGTCTGCCTCGGCGTGCAGGCGATCGGCGAATATTTCGGCGGCCAGCTCGGCCAGCTCGGCCAGCCCGCGCATGGCCGTCCGTCGCGCGTCCAGGTCCGCGGCGGCAGGCTGATGCAGAATTTGCCCAATGAGATCGTGATCGGCCGCTATCACTCGCTCTATGTCGAACGCGACAGCGTGCCCGAGGTGCTGGCGGTGACCGCGACCACCGAAGACGGCGTCGCGATGGTGATCGAGCACAAGACCCTGCCGGTCGGCGGCGTGCAATTCCATCCGGAATCGCTGATGTCGCTCGGCAACGAGGTGGGCCTGCGCATTGTCGAGAATGCATTCCGGCTTAATCCGCCGGCCAACTGAGGATTGCGAGACCAATGACCTTCGACCACGACATCAAGGCGACCGTTCGCACCATCCCGGACTACCCGAAGAAGGGCATCCTGTTCCGCGACATCACGACGCTGCTTGCCGATGCCCGCGCCTTCCGCCGCGCGGTCGACGAACTGGTGCATCCCTGGGCGGGGGCGAAGGTCGACAAGGTCGCGGGCATCGAGGCGCGCGGCTTCATCCTCGGCGGCGCGGTGGCGCATCAGCTCTCCGCCGGCTTCGTGCCGATCCGCAAGAAGGGCAAGCTGCCGCACACCACGGTGCGGATCGCCTACTCGCTGGAATACGGTATCGACGAGATGGAGATGCATGCCGACGCCGTGCAGCCCGGCGAGCGCGTGATCCTGGTCGACGATCTGATCGCGACCGGCGGCACCGCGGAGGGCGCGGTGAAGCTATTGCGCCAGATCGGCGCCAACATCGTCGCCGCCTGCTTCATCGTCGACCTGCCCGATCTCGGCGGCGCCGCCAAGCTGCGCGCGATGGACGTCCCGGTGCGCACGCTGATGGCGTTCGAGGGGCATTAATCTTCTCTTGCCTCGCCCCGCTTGCGGGGAGAGGCCGGATCGCATGGCAATGCGATCCGGGTGAGGGGGAGTCTCCGCGCGCTCCAATCCTGATTGAATTTGCGGAGGCAGCCCCTCACCCCAACCCGCTCCCCGTAAGGACGGGGAGAGGGAGAAGACTCATCCCCGCTGCAGCAGCATGCTCAGTTCGAGATCGCGGAATGTGGTGTAGTTCTTCCGGATCCACTGATGCAGCTCGGTCGATGAGTCCCTCTCCTGGCGCAGATAGCCGGTGAAGGAGAAGGTCAGCCGGTCGATATAGGTCTTCAGGAACACCGGCAGCGCGCGGAAGCGCAGCACCCGGCTGGCGGTCATGACCGGCGGCAGCTCGCCTCGCACGACGAATTCATTGTCGATCACGACGAGCGCGTTGGGCGGGATCATGCCCTGCAGCGTCTGGTAGCCGTGCACCGAGGCGCGGTCGGTATCCGCCACATACAGGATCACAGGCGAGACGCGGCGGCGCAGCGCCTCCTTCATCAGCCCGATCTGGTCGACCATTTTGAAGAATTCGTCGAAGGCGTGGTAGCCGAGGTCGATCACCTTGGCGATGCCGTCATTGACGATGACCCGGTCCATCAGCTGCATTTTGCCGTAGGTGTCGATCACGTCGGCGGTTTCGGTGATCCGCGGCAGGTAGTCGAGCAGCGACGGCTCCTTCAGATTGATGTCGTAGCAGACGACGTCGCCGTTCTTGAGCAGCAGGAATTCGCCGAGCAGCCGCGCGATCAGCGTCTTGCCGACCTGCGGGCGGGGCGAGCAGATGATGTAAACGGGCGTGGACGACATCGCCCGCTATATCAGGCCAAATTTTCGCCCAATCCAGCCCCATCGCCGCCCCCCGGCGCGATTTTTTTCGCTGCCGGGCGCGACTCTTTCGCTGCCCCCGGGCGCGACCTTTCGCTGCCCCGGGCGGGACTTTTCGCCCCCTGCGCGCGCGACTATTTTTCGCCCTTGGCCGACTTGGCGCCGACCAGATCGGTCAGCTTGATCCGGTCGAACTCGCTCCAGACATTGGCGAGCCAGTGCCGGACATAGCCGCGCAGCACGAAGGAGTAGTTCGCGGCGTCGTCGTTGATGCCCTTGTTGGCAACGAATTTCAGGAACGGAACCGAGGAAACCTCGACCTGCTCGTAGGCCATTTCGTTGAGCTTCGGGATGGTGAGGTCCACGGCATCCTTGATGCGGTGGAAGTAGGAATTGTAGGTCGCCTGGTCCCACTGGAAGAACTGGGTGTCGTTGATGAAGTTCTTCACCAGGAAATATTTCGCACCGTTCATGAAGTTGGCGGTCTCGGCGATCTCGTCCAGCGAGGCGATCGAGGGGCCGAGGATGTGGAATACGGCGAAGGTGATCTGGCCGGAGCGCGCCGCGTCGAGGAAGCCGATGTCGCGCAGCGAGGCCAGCGCGGGCGACAACAGGCCGGCGCGGACGTCGATCACGGTGACCGAGGAACCGGCGTTCAGCGTATCGAAGATCTTCATCTGGTCCGCGGTCGTCGTCATGTCGACGATCTCGGTGATGTCGGGGTGGAAGCGCTTCAGCGTGCCGCGCGGCGACTCGGTGTCGAACGCCCGGGTCTGTACGTTGTTGGCACTGAAATAGTCCAGGAGCGTCCGCGAGACGGTGGTCTTGCCGACCCCGCCCTTGTCAGCGCCCACCACGATCACAACCGGCTTTGCCATGGAAGTCCCTTAAAGCGCGCTCCCGACCGCGATGGCGATCGGCAAGTCCCCACACTGCTTTGGGCGCGAACATGGCAGAAACGAGGGAGAATTCAATTCCTTAAGGTGCCCACATTGGGTTTGGTAGGGATTTCCTTAATGGACTGAGTAGCCTAGGGTATGATCAGCGGTGCCGGCCCCAGGGGCCTTGAAGAGGGCCTTGCAGAGGACCCCGCGGTCCCAATGGTCCCTGTGCGGGGCTGGCGCCCGGCAGCGGCGGCGGATTGTTCGGTTGTGCAGGCGGCGTGTCGCCCCAAGGGCCGTGGGTTGGGCCGTGGGTCACAGGCGGAGGCTGATCGCCCGACACCGACGGCTGGTCCGGCGTTTCCGTCGCCTCCGATGTCTCATCCGGCAGCGCCAGCGGTCCGGGATCGTGGCCGCCGGCGTATTTCACCAGGGCATCGACCCGGGACTTCACCGACGGATGGGTGGCAAACAGGTCGGCAAAGCCCTCGCGCGGATTGTCGACGCAGAGTTCCATCACCGCCGAGGTGGCGCCCGGCAGCTCGCCGCGATTCTCGATCTTGCGCAGCGCCGAGATCATTGCATCGGGATTCTTGGTCAATTCGACCGAGCCGGCATCGGCGAGAAATTCGCGCGACCGCGACAGTGCGAGCTTGACCACCTGCGACAGCAGCCAGGCCAGCATGATCAGCGCGACCGCGATGATGATGATGATGATCGCGCCGCCGCCCGAGCCCTTGCTGTCGCGGTCCGAGGAGGATGATGACGATGAGGAGGATGACGACGACGACCAGCCGCCTCCGCTGCGGCTGCCACCGCTCCACGACAGATTTGTGAACAGGCGGAAGAACAGCTCGCCGAAGAAGCCGACCACGCCGGCGATGATCACGGCGACCACCATCAGCTGCACGTCGCCGTTCTTGATATGGGTGAGCTCGTGGCCGAGCACGGCCTCGATCTCCCGGTCGTTCAGTGCCCTCAACAAGCCCGTGGTGACCGTAATGGCGTATTGCCGCGGGTTCAGTCCGGTCGCGAACGCGTTCAGCGCCGGGCTCTCCATCACCTTCAGCTTCGGCATCGGGATGCCGCGCGAGATGCAGAGGTTTTCCAGCAGATTGTAGAGCCGCGGCTGCTGCTGCCGTGTCACGCTTTCGCCGCCAGTGACGGCGTCGATCATCTTCTGGTGGAAGAAATAGGCGATCACGATCCAGGCCACCGCCGCGATCGTCGCCCATGGGAAGGCCGAGACCAGATCGCGCGAGGCATGGGTCAGATAATAATCGGCCGTGCGGCCGCTATCGATCATGACCTCCGCGACCAGCGCGCCGGCATAGACCAGCACGTAGATCAGCAGGAACAGGCCGGCGAGCAGCAGCATCGAACGAAACTTGTTCGATGCGATATGCGTGTAGAGACCGTAGGCGGCCATGACGGAGCGGCCTCTCGCCGGCGCGCGTTGCGCCTCAGAACTTCACGCTCGGTGCCGCCTCGACCTCCGTGCGGCTGGCGCCGAGGTCGAAGAAATCCTTGCGGGTGAAGCCGAACATGCCGGCGAACAGCGCGGCCGGCATCTGCTGGATGCCGGTGTTGTATTCCTGGACCGCGTTGTTGAAGAACCGGCGGCTGGCGGCGATCTTGTTCTCGAGATCGGAAAGCTCGGAGGCGAGCTGCTGGAAATTGGCGTTGGCCTTGAGGTCCGGGTAGGCTTCCGACAGCGCGATCAGCCGGCCGAGCGCGCCGGAGAGCTGGTTCTCCGCCGCCGAGACCTGGGCCGGTCCCTGCGCCGAGATCGCCGAGTTGCGCGCCTTGATGACGTCGTCGAGCGTGCCGCGCTCGTGGGCGGCATAGCCCTTCACGGTCTCGACCAGGTTCGGGATCAGGTCGTGGCGCTGCTTGAGCTGCACATCGATGTCGGCAAAGGCCTGGCTGACGCGCTGGCCGAGCGCGACGAGGCGGTTGTAGGCGCCGAACGCAAACAGCACGAGAAGGACGATGACGCCGATAACGATCCAGCTGGTCGACATGACAGGGCAGCTCCTGATGGACGAGACGGCGGCACCGTAGCCCAAGATCGGGGCGCAAGGCACCCCGCCGCGAAAAGGTGGGCAAGGGTTGGTCGGCACAGAACCAAGATTGGTTCAACATTCGTCGTCCCGGCCTAGTGCGCAATTGCGCGCTAGGCCGGGACGACGCAAGTAGCTAAACCGCATCGCCCCAACGCCAGCGCCGGGCGCTTGCGTAATCGGCCTTGGCGCGACGGGGCACCCTGGCGAGGACGACGCCCTCAGGTGTGCAGAGCTTGGCCGCAACCTCGACCTTGCCGACATCGGGCTGCGCCAGCACGCGCGATGGCCGGCTCTCAACGCGCGCGCGGCTCAGTGCGACATAAGCGAAGCGCTCGTCCTCGAACGGGGCATCGGCGCCCTTGACTTGCTTGTGCGCGCGCGAGCGTTGCAGGCGCTGCGAGAAATGACACCAGTCGGGCGCCACCAGCGGGCAGCCGCCGTCATGCGGGCAGGGGGCTGTGACATGCGCGCCGGCGGCGATCAATCGGGCGCGCAGCGCGATGATCCGCGCATAGCCCGCGGGCGTGCCGGGTTCGACGACCAATAGCGTATCGCCGGTTTTGGACCACAGCGCATCGGCCAGTGCCGCGCGCTCGGCTTCGCCGAGCTCGCCGATCATGTAGCTGGCGACGACGAGATCGGCCGGGTCGGCCTTGTCCAGCAAGGCGCGGGCCTGGCCGAGTTGGTAGCTGGCGTCGTGCAGGCGTGTGGTGCGTTGAAACAGCCCCTCGGCGAGCGTTCGCAACGCGCCGTTGGCGTCGAGCAGGGTGAAGCCCTGCAGCGATGTGAACGTCTCCGCGGCCGCCCAGGTCGCGGTCCCGGGGCCGGCGCCGACGTCGAGCAGGCTCGCTGGCGCAAAATCCGGCCGGATCTCCGTCAGCGCATTGAGGCTCGCCACCACGGCCGCATAGGTCGCCGGCATCCGCGCCAGCGCATAGGCGAGCGCATCGGTCTCGGTCCGGATCGTCCCGGAGCCGCCGCCCTTGCGATAGGTCTGTGAGATCACTGCCGCGCGGCCGGCCGCATCGCTGCGCGACAGGCCTTCGAGCCTGGCGTTGAGGGCCGTCCTGAGTTCGGCGGGGAGGTCGGGTGAAGTCATCGCCTCATCGTCACGTCTGCCGTCGTCATTGCGAGGAGCGACAGCGACGAAGCAATCCATTTCTCCGCAAGCGGTGCCATGGATTGCTTCGCTTCGCTCGCAATGACGATGCGGATCCACTTGAATGCAATCATCCGCTTTCGCGGACGACAACGTCAACGGATGCGACGAGTTGCGAGCGTCAGCCTACGCCACGTTCTGGTCGAGGATATCGACCGCGCCCTGCAGGTCGACCGACACCAGCTGCGACACGCCGCGCTCGGCCATGGTGACGCCGAACAGCCGGTTCATGCGCGCCATCGTGATCGGATTGTGCGTGATGATGATGAAGCGGGTTTCGGTCGACGCCGTCATCTCGTTCAGCAGGGTGCAGAACCGTTCGACGTTGTGGTCGTCGAGCGGCGCGTCGACTTCGTCCAGCACGCAGATCGGCGACGGGTTGGTCAGGAACACCGCGAAGATCAGCGCGAGCGCCGTCAGCGCCTGCTCACCGCCTGATAGCAGCGACAGGGTCTGCGGCTTCTTGCCGGGCGGCTTGGCGATGATCTCGAGGCCGGCTTCGAGCGGATCGTCGCTCTCGATCAGATGCAGCGCGGCTTCGCCGCCGCCGAACAGCTCGGTGAACAGCCGCTTGAAGTGGTTGTTGACGGTCTCGAACGAGGTCAGCAGACGCTCGCGCGCCTCGCGGTTGAGGCTCTGGATGCCCTGCCGCAGCCGCTTGATCGCCTCGACCAGGTCGTCGCGTTCGGTGGTCAGCGCGGTGTGCTGGGTCTCGACTTCCTTGAGTTCCTCCTCGGCGCGCAGATTGACCGCGCCCAGGCGCTCGCGGTCGCGGCGCAGCTTCTCGAGTTCTTCCTCGACCTGCGCGACGGGCGGCAGCTCCGCACCCGGCTCGATCTCGGCCATGCCGACCACCGCGCTCGGCTCGACCTCGAGCATGTCGTGGATCTCGCGCTCGATGTCGGCGAGGCGGCGGCGCGTGCCTTCCATGCGCTCTTCGGCGCGCGCGGTGGCTTCGCGGGAGGACGACAGCGCTTCGAGCGAGGTCTTGGCGAGGCGATCGGTTTCCGCCATCGCGGCTTCCGCCGTCGCAAGCGCATCCGCGGCGATCCGGCGATCGCCCTCGGCATGTTCGATCTCCGTGATCAGCGCGCTGCGCTTCTCGGCGAACACTTCCGGCGCATTGGCCAGCTCCTCGCGCTCGGCCGACACCTCGGCGATGCGCTCCTCGATGGTCCCGACCTGCGAGGCGGCGCTGGTCTTGCGGCTCTGCCACTCGTTGCGTTCGGCAACGATGGCCTGCACGCGGCGGTCGGCGAGTTCGGCCTCGCGGGCGAGCGCCTGCGCCTCGGCGCGGACTTGCGCCGCCGCACGGCGCTGGTTGTCGATCTCGGCGCGAACAGCGGCGAGCTGGGCTTCGGTCTCGACACCCGGCGGCAGTTCGGACAGCGCGGCAACTGCGTTCTCATGCGCGGCTTCGGCCTCGGCGCGGTCGGCGGCGACGCGGCTGTGCGCCTCGGTCAGCGCCGATTTGCGCGCAGAGTGGCGGTTGATCTCGCGTTCGGTCGCGGCATGGCGCTCACGCGCAGCGTCGGTCTCGCGGCGGGCGGCACGCACGGCTTCGCGCGAGGCACCCTCGGCGGCGGATGCCGAGCGCAATTCTTCTTCAGCCGTCTCCAGCGCCTGGCGCTTGGCGGCGGCATCGATGCGGGCCTGTTCCAGCTCATGCTCGATATCGACCAGGCGGGCGCGCTCGGCGAGGCGGCGTGCGGCACCGGTCGGGGCATGGGCGTCGGCGACAAAGCCGTCCCAGCGCCAGACGTCGCCTTCGAGCGACACCAGCCGCTGGCCGGTCTTCAGCTGCGACACCAGCGCAGCGCCGCGTTCCTTGGCCACCACGCCGATCTGGGCCAGACGGCGGGCCAGTTCCGGCGGCGCCTGGACGTGATCGGCCAGCCGTTCGACACCATCCGGCAGCGCGGGGTCGCCCGCGGCTTCACCGACATTGGTCCAGCGCATCGGCGCAGAGGAATCCACCGGCGCGTCGAGGTCGTCGCCGAGCACGGCGCCGATCGCCTTTTCATAGCCCTTGGCGACCGTGATGCCGTCGATGATCGGTGGCCACAGATTCTTGGTCTCGCTGGTGACGAGCTTGGAGATGGTGCGGGCTTCGGTCTCGAGGCGCTGCACGCGCTTCTCGGCTTCGGCGAGCGGATTGCGGGAGGCTTCCAGGGTCTGCCGCACGGCGGCGTGATGCGCCTCGCTGGACTGCACGGCCGCCTCGGCTTCGGCGAGCGTCTGCTGCGCCATCTCCATGGCGGCGGCGAGCGCGTCGATGTCGCCGAGATTGCCGGTCTCCTGCGCGAGCTTGGTTTCCTCGGCCTGGACGTTGGCGATCTCCTGATCGAGCCGCGCCAGCCGGTCGCGATGCGTGCGCACGCCGGCTTCGAGCTGGTTGCGCTTGGCGGTCAGGTCGGCGAGCTGCGTGGTCAGCTCGGAGAACTGGCGCTCGGTCGCGGCCAGGATCTCCTCGGCCTCGGAGACGCGCTCGTCGACGCCGGAGCGCTTCTCGACGCGCGACTTGATCTCTTCCTTGAGCTCCGCGTCTTCGGTGTCGAGCCGCTGCAGCGCGATGTCGGCATCGGAGGTCTGCTGCTGCTCGCGCGCGATGTCCTGGGCGAACTGGGTGAGGCGGCGATCGAGCTCGCCGACGCGCTCCTTGGCGCGCTGCTCCTCGCGGTCGAGCATCTCGCGCGCATTGGTCAGGCGCTGCAGGCCGGCGGCGGCGCGCGCCTCGGCGTCACGGAGCGCCGGCAATTCGGCGGCGCGGATCGCCTGGATGCGGGCGGATTCGGCCTGCTCGCGGGTACGCTCGGCCATCTCGCGCACGGAGATATCATGGGTGTGCGCGGCGTCGTTGACGTCGGCATTGGCCTCGATCCAGCGCAGATGGAACAGCATGGCCTCGGACTTGCGCACCTTGGCCGCGACCTCGCGGTAGCGGATCGCCTGGCGGGCCTGCTTCTTCAGGCCTTCCATCTGGCCGCTGAGCTGGCCGATCACGTCCTCGACGCGGGTGAGGTTGGTTTCGGCCGCCTTCAGCCGCAGTTCCGCCTCGTGGCGGCGGGCGTGCAGGCCAGCAACGCCGGCGGCGTCTTCCAGCACGCGGCGGCGCTGCTCGGGCTTGGCCTGGATGATTTCGCCGATCTTGCCTTGGTGGACCAGTGCCGGCGAACGCGCGCCGGTGGCGGCATCGGCGAACAGGATCTGCACGTCGCGGGCGCGCACGTCGCGGCCGTTGATGCGGTAGACCGAGCCCGCCTCGCGCTCGATGCGGCGGGAGATTTCGAGCAGCTGGCTGTCGTTCATCGCGGCCGGCGCCGAGCGATCGGAATTGTCGATCGTCATCACGACTTCGGCGTGGTTGCGCGCCGGACGATTGCCGGAACCGGCAAAGATCACCGCATCCATGTCGGCGGCGCGCAGCGACTTGTGCGAGGTCTCGCCCATCGCCCAGCGCAGCGCTTCGACCAGATTGGATTTGCCGCAGCCGTTCGGTCCGACGACACCGGTCAGGCCCGGCTCGATCATGAAATCGGTGGGTTCAACGAACGACTTGAAACCGTGCAGGCGGAGGCGCGTGAGCTTCATGTACACAAATCTCGTTTGGCCGGGCGCGAATCTCCCTGCCGTGACAATACCATGGATGGCAATGTCGGTGTCTGGGGTGAATAGCTGCGTGCAGCTCTCATGAGCGGCGACAATGGCGATGCCGGTGCGTCAGGGCAACCGCTTGACCAAGCTTTTCCCAAGGGATTTGCAAGGGATTTACAGGGGTTTTGCGGCCTCTGCATGTCCTCCAAGATTCGCATCGTGCGAATCAAGTTTTCAACAACCAAATTATGCGACGGCCGCATGCGGCGATCGCAAATCATCCACAATTATCGTGCCGCGACTCGAACGCGGGCACGACGACGTCGGATTCGCGGGGCGCGTGATCAGCTCTTCAGCAGCGGGTCGATGTGCTTGCTGAACTCCTCGAACGAGGTCTCGCCCTTCAGCATCTCGCCATTGACGAAGAAGGTCGGCGTCGAGTTCACCTTCAGCACGTCGTTGGCGTATTTCTGGTCGGCGGCGATCTTGTCGAGCAGCGTCTGATCCTTCAGGCAGTCCTCGACCTGCTGCTGGCTGAGGCCGGCCTGCTTGCCGATCCGCGTCAGCGTCTCGGTGGTGTTCTTGACCACCCAGTCGTTCTGCTGGCGGAACAGCAGGTCGATCACGGCAAAGAACTTCGGCGCGTCGTCCTTGGCGATGCAGCGCGCCAGCATCGAGCCGGCGGCGGCCTTGATGTCGAGCGGGAATTCGCGGAACACGTAGCGGACCTTGCCGCTGTCGATGTAGGTCGACTTGATCTTCGGGAACACGGTCTCGTTGAAATTGGCGCAGTGCGGGCAGGTCATCGAGGCGTATTCGATGATGGTCACCTTGGCGTCCTGCGGGCCGAGCCCCATGTCCGGCAGCGATTGCGGCTTGGCGACCTCGGCGGCGGTCTGCGCGAACGCGTCCGTGATCAGGCGCAGCGGCGACAGCCCGGCGAGGGCGGCAAGCCCGGTCAGCGAGAGAGCGGTGGTGAAAGCGCGGCGCGTGATGATCAAGGTCAGCTCCCGGATTGGCGCATTCACGCCAGAATGAAGGGGGTCCCGAAAAGAAGCCTTCGCTAGCTTGAAACGACCATTGTGGCAATGCCGGGATCTCGCGGCCGAGCCTGCGAAAAGCGTCAATTTCGCTTGATCGAGGCACCCAGCCGGGCCAGCGCGGCGCGCAGATCATCGTCCTCGACGGCCGCAAGATTTGCCGCCTCCCGGGCCACGTCCTTGGCGTCGGGCTGGCGCGGCCGGGTCGGGGGGGCGCGGCGCGAAAGCGGCGCCTGCCGGATCGTCAGGCGGCCGACCGCGTGCCAGCCGAAGAAGCGGTTCACGCGCTCCAGGATGACGTCGGAGGAGTGCTGGATCTCCAGCGCCATCGGCCCCTCGACCCGCAACACCAGCGTGGCCGGCTCCTGCGGCTGGCCCTCGACCGGCCGTGGCCACTGGATCTTCAAGGGCTCGCAATAGGCCGCGATCCGCTCGCCCGCGATCTCGGTCCAGCGCGTCACCAGTTCGCGCGCGGCAAAGCCCTGCTTGGCATAGGCGTCGGTGAAGACGTCGCTGAGCAGGATCGACAGGGGCTTTGCGCTGATCGGGCCGGGTCTGGGCATGACGGGGTTATAGCAGCAGTGGCGATGCGGCCGAAACCGTGTTCATCAATGTGGCCGCGCTTCCGTCCAAGGATAAGAAAGACGTGGATGCCCGGGTCAGGCCCGGGCACGACGTCGCAAGATTTGCCTTAAGATACGTCCATGAGCTCTCGCGCAGCCGCCAAGACCAAATCGACCGACCAGCAAGCCAGCCGTCCGGCGCGGCTGCTTGCCTGGTATGACCGGCATCGCCGGCGGCTGCCGTGGCGTGCGGAAGCGGGGGAGCGGGCCGATCCGTACCGTGTCTGGCTGTCCGAGATCATGCTGCAGCAGACCACGGTCAGGGCGGTCGGACCTTATTTCGAGAAATTCCTGTCGCGCTGGCCCGACGTGTCCGCGCTCGGTAGCGCCTCGCTCGACGATGTCCTCAGAATGTGGGCCGGGCTCGGCTATTATTCGCGGGCGCGCAACCTGCATGCCTGCGCGGTTGCGGTGCTGACCGACCATGGCGGGGTGTTTCCGGACACCGAGGACGGCCTGCGCGCGCTGCCCGGCATCGGGCCCTACACCGCGGCGGCGATCGCCGCCATCGCGTTCGACCGCCGCACCATGCCGGTCGACGGCAATATCGAGCGCGTCGTCACCCGGCTCTACGCCATCGAGGAGGCGCTGCCGCAGGCCAAGCCGCTGATCAAGGAGTTGGCCGCGACATTGCTCGGCCCGTCCCGCGCCGGCGACGAGAACTCCCGCGCCGGGGACAGCGCGCAAGCGCTGATGGATCTCGGCGCCACCATCTGCACGCCGAAGAAGCCGGCCTGCGCATTGTGTCCGCTGAATCACGATTGCGCAGGCCGCGCCCGCGGCGACCAGGAGACGTTCCCGCGCAAGGCACCGAAGAAGAGCGGCACGCTGCGCCGCGGCGCCGCCTTCGTGGTGACGCGCGGCGGCGAGCTTCTGGTGCGTTCGCGCCCGGACAAAGGCCTGCTCGGCGGCATGACCGAGGTGCCGGGATCGCAATGGCTTGCCGGGCAGGCGGATGCCGCCGCGCTGGCGCAGGCGCCGGAGCTCAAGGGCGTCACGCGCTGGCACCGCAAGACCGGCGTGGTCACCCATGTGTTCACGCACTTTCCGCTCGAGCTCGTGGTCTACACGGCCAATGTTCCGCTGCGGACCCGCGCGCCGGTCGGCATGCGTTGGGTGCCGGTGGCGACGCTGGATGGCGAGGCGTTTCCGAACGTGATGCGCAAGGCCATCGCACACGGGCTGGATCTCTAGGGGGAGACGACCTGCTGACACCATGCTGGCAGCAGGTCTCGGCTATGACTTCCAACACGGAGGCCGCCATGATCGCAACCGCACTCGACCGCATCCCGATGCCGCCCGTCGCCAAGCTGCTGGGTTGGCACGTGGCTGACGCACGTCCGCAGGACGGCTGGATCAGGATCGTGTTCGACGGCAAGCAGGATTTCTGCAATCCGGCCGGCTTCATCCAGGGCGGCATGCTCTCGGCGATGCTCGACGACACGATGGGCCCGGCGGTGTTCATCATGACCGAGGGCAGGCTCTTCACCACGACGATCACGATGACGGTCAATTTCCTCGCACCCGCGAAACCCGGACCGATCACCGGCGAGGCGACCGTCACGCAGCTCGGCAAGACCATCGCCTTCGTCGAGGGCCGGTTGACCGCCGCGGACGGCAGTTTGCTCGCCACCGCGAGCAGCAGCATCCGCCTGGTGGAAGCGTCGCGGGCGCTGCGGTAGAGCCGCTTGCGCTCCAGCCCTATCCCGTCACCCTGAGGAGCGCGCATCTCGCGCGCGTCTCGAAGGGTCGACGGCCACCGGCGGGGCCGTGCATCCTTCGAGACGCGCTTCGCGCCCCTCAGGATGACGGGATATGAAGCTGCTTCAAGTCACGCAGCCCTTAGGCTCCCGTCCGCTGCACGATCGGCGGCTTGGCGTTCAACCCCTCGACCTGGAAGCCGGCGACGCGCTTGTAGTTGGCGGCGATGTCTTCCAGCTCCTGCTGCGACAGCACGTCGGTGACGACGCCAAAGCCGTTGGGTGCGCGCTCCTCGACCAGCTGCATCACCTGTTCCGGACCGTTGCGGCGGTTCAGCATCACGAGATCGGTCGTCGCCGGACGCCGCTCGGCCTCATAGGCCAATAGCGCCGCCTGCGTCGGGCCATGCGCCAAAATCTCGCGCGTCAGCGTGCGCGCATCGAGGATCGCCTGGGAGGCGCCGTTGGAGCCGATCGGGTACATCGGGTGCGCGGCGTCGCCCATCAGCGTGACGCGGCCGAAGGTCCATTGCGGGATCGGGTCGCGATCGACCAGCGGATATTCGTAGGCATGCGGACAGTTCCGGATCAGCCCGGGCACGTCGAGCCAGTCAAAATTCCAGCTCTCGAACCACGGCAGGAACTCGTCGAGCTTGGCCGTGCGGTTATAGTCCTCGCGGCGCCACTGATAGGTCGGCGGCATGTGGCGTTCAGCGACCCAGTTGAGGTCGAACTTGCCGTCGGGGCCGGCTTCCTTCGAGATCGGATAGCAGACGAATTTCAGGGTCTCGTGGCCGGCCATGATCATGGTGCGGCCGGTCAGGAAGGCATTTCCGCGGGTGATGCCGCGCCACAGGATGCGGCCGTTCCAGATCGGCGGCCCCTCCTGCGGATAGAGTTTCTCGCGCACCGCCGAATGGATGCCGTCGGCGGCGATCAGCACCGCGCCGCCATGGCTGCCGGCCGGCTTGCCGGTCGCCTTGTCGACGAAGTCGGCGCGGACGCCGTCGGCGGTCTCGGTCCAGCCGGTGAGGTGATGGCTGGTCAGGATGTTCTCACGTCCCAGCCGTTCGGTCGCGGCGTCGAGCAGCAGCTGCTGCAGCCGGCCGCGATGGATCGAGAACTGCGGCCATTTATAGCCGGCCTCGAGGCCGCGCGGCTCGCTCCAGATCGGTTTGCCGTGCTTGGAGAAATAGGCGAGCTCGCGGGTGCGCACCGCTGATGCGTCGAGCACATCGTGCAGGCCGAGCTCGATCAGTTCGCGCACCGCATGCGGCAGCACGTTGATGCCGACGCCGAGCGGCCGCAGCTCGGGCACGCTTTCGAAGACGCGGCAGGGCACGCCGATCTGGTTCAGGCTGAGCGCCAGCGTCAGCCCGCCAATTCCGCCACCTGCAATCAGCACAGTCATGAAAAGCCCTCTCGATTGGCCATGGTCATCGCATGGCGGCCCGACTGCGGGCAAGGTCCGCGGCACCGCGCGGGGTGGACGGCAAGGGGGGCTGCCGCTAACGTCCGCCGCATCTCAAAACAAGCCAGGCCGGGTTCGCAACGAACCGACAAGGCCCGCAGAGGACAACGACATGCTCAAGCTCTATACCGCCCCCGGCACCTGCGCCCTCGCGTCCCACATCGCGCTGGCCGAGGCCGGCGCGCCCTATTCGGTCGAGCGGCTCGATTTCAAGATCAACCAGCAGAACAGCCCGGAGTATCTGAAGATCAATCCGAAGGGCCGCGTCCCGGCGCTGGTGACCGACCACGGCGTGCTCACCGAGACGCCGGCGATGCTGGCCTACATCGCGCAGACCTATCCGCAGGCGAAGCTCGCGCCGCTCGACGACGCCTTCGCATTCGCCAGGCTGCAGGCCTTCAATTCCTACCTCTGCTCGACGGTGCATGTCTGCCACGCCCACAAGATGCGCGGCGCGCGCTGGGCGACGCAGGAGACGTCGTTCGCCGACATGAAGACGATGGTCCCGAAGACCATGGGCGCCTGCTTCAACCTGATCGAGCGCGACATGCTGAAGGGTCCGTGGGTGATGGGCGACAGCTACACGGTCGGCGACGCCTATCTCTACACGCTCGCGCTCTGGCTCGATGGCGACGGCGTCGACATCGCGACCCTGCCCAAAGTGAAGGCGCATCGCGCCGCGATGGAGCAACGGCCGGCGGTGCAGAAGGTGCTCGCTGAGCAGAAGGTGTAAGCGCGAGAAATTCGGTGTCGTCCCGGGCAAGCGCAGCGCGACCCGGGACCCATAACCACCAACGATCATTGTCGCGCGACGCTGGGGCCGCAGCTCGCTCTCACAACGCAACCCTGTGGTTATGGGTCCCGGCCTTCGCCGGGACGACGCGCGGAGAGAGAGCGCCTTCACACCTTCCGCGTCTCCAACTCGCGTCCGGTCTCCAGCATCAGCCGGCGCAGCCAGATCGAACCGGGATCCATCTGCGCCCGGGTCGGATAGAACATGTGCTGCTCGTCGATGCCGGGATCGAGCGGCGGCGTTACCGTTACCAGCGATAGTTGTTTTGCCAGCGCGGAGATCAGCCGGCGCGGCACGAAGGCGACGAGGTCGGTGCGCGCGGTGACGTGCAGCGCCTCGATATAGCCCGGCACCACCAGCGCGATCCGCCGCTGGATGCCCTTGGCGCGCAGCCAGGTGTCGATCAGATCCTCGTTGTGGCCGCGGATGATCACGGCGACATGCCGCGCGGCCAGGAACGCCTCGCGCTTCCTGAGTTTGACGCCGGCGGGATGGCCGCGCCGCACTGCGAGCGCATCGATGTCGGTGTAGAGCCGCTGGCGGTGAAATCCCTTGAAGGAATTGCCGATCGAGATCACGAGATCGATGGTGCGGGCGAAGTCGGGGGTGAAGATCGGGGAGCTCCGCCACGGCACCACGTCGATGGTGACGTTCGGCGCCAGCTGCGTCACCTTCTCCATCAGCCGCGGCATCAGGAGCTCGACGGCGAGGTCGGGCATCATCAGGCGGAAATGCCGCTCGCTGCGCGCCGGATCGAAATCATCGGATACGAACAGCGTGCGCACCTGGTCGAGCGCCTGCGCCAGCGGTGAACGCAGCGCCTGCGCCCGCGGCGTCAGCTCCATCCGCGCGCCGTTGCGCACCAGCAGCGGATCGCCGATCAGGTCGCGCAGCCGCTGCAACGCGTGGCTGGTCGCCGGCTGCGACAGGTTGAGCCGCATCGCGGCGCGGCTGACATTGGCATCGCGCAGCAGAGCGTCGAGCGCGACCAGCAGATTGAGGTCAAGCGAATTCAAATTCATCGGGTGAATATATATCATACCATCTATCGATTGGAAGAATGCACGCTGGCGCTGCATGGTCTGGAGGCAAGGCGTTTTCACCGAAACCGATAGTGGTTCACCGTGGCAAACGCCTCAAGTCAGAGCCAATTCATCGCAAGGAGACGCGCCATGAGCGCAGCCGACAACAAGAAACTGGTGCAGGAGATATTCGCGATCGCGGGCGATCCCGATCCCGCGGTGCGCGAGAAATCGCTGCTGGTGGCAAATCTCGCCGACGATGCGATCTGGACCGTGACCGGGCAATATTCCTGGGCGCGCAACTTTACCGGCAAGCAATCGATCATGAACGACCTGCACGGCCACGTCCGCTCCAGGCTGGTGGAGCGTGGCCGCACCATCGCCCATCGCTTCATCGCCGACGGCGACATCGTCGCGGTCGAGGCCAAGGGCAACAACCTCACCAAGGAAGGCCAGCGCTACGACAACGATTATTGCCTGGTGTTTCGCTTCGACGGCGGCCGGATCAAGGAGATCCGGGAATATTGCGACTCGGTGCTGACCGAGAAGGCACTTGGTCCGTTTCCGGCGGCCGCGGTTCGCGCGGCGGGTTGAAGCACTGACTGCCGCAGTCGCGGCGGCGCTCGCCTGGATCCGGCGGTGGCGTGAGAACCGGCGCGCATGGCGGCAGCTTGCCGCCATGAGCGAACGCGAGTTGCAGGATATCGGGATCTGCCGCGCCGACGTCGTCGACCACGGCCGCTATGACAAGGGCAGGCCGTACTGGCCGCCGTGAGAGCGAAACGATCGCCGCATGCAGGGTGGGCATGGCGCTGTGCGTCCTTGCCCACCCTGCGCAGTGCTTATGCCACCTTGGACTTGAGGTGGCCGAACATGATGTCGCGGGCCGCGTCGTCCATCTCCGTCTTGAAGGTGTGCTTGTCCTTCAGCGCGATCGCGCGCGCCGCTGCCGGCCGCGCCGAGATCTCGTCGACCAGCCGCTTCACGTTCGGATATTTGGCGTAGCCTTCCTCGCCGAGGATGAACGGCGCCATCCGCGCCCAGCCCCAGAACGCCATGTCGACGATCGTGTAGCTGTCGCCGACCATGTAGCGCGATTTCGCCAGGTGATCGTCGAGGATCTTGTAGTGGCGATGCGCCTCGTACTGGTAACGGTTGTTGGCGTAGTCGAGGTCCTTCGGCGCGAAATGCTTGAAATGCACCGCCTGGCCGGAATAGGGGCCGAGGCCGGTTGCGATGAACATCAGCCAGGACAGCGTCGCGGCGCGGTTGGCGGGCGTGTTGGCGGGCAGGAACTTGCCGTTCTCCTCGGCGAGGTAAAGCAGGATGGCGTTGGAGTCGAACACCAGCACCCCGTCATCGTCGATCGCCGGCACCTTGCCGTTCGGATTGACCTTGAGGAATTCCGGCGCGAACTGCTCGCCCTTGCGGGTGTCGACCGGAATCGCCTCGAACGGCAGGCCGGATTCTTCCAGGAACAGGGCAACCTTGTTCGGGTTCGGCGCACCGTTGAAATAGAATTTGATCATGAAGGGACTCCCTTGGTTTTGTGACCGGCGAGATCGGGACGCGGCGGGGCAAGGCCGCTTGGCCCCTCATGCGCAAAATTCGCTGCAATGCGCAAGCGACGAGTTTGTGAATCAGGGTCGCGTGGCGCGCCGGTCAGCCGGCCCAGAAGAAGCCCAGGATACCCGCGACGATCAGTGCCACGCCCGCGACGTCCAGCACGGCGGCGGAGCGGGTCGCGGCGTGCAGGTTGGAAAGCTGCGTCGCGCGCTCGGAGCCGCGGACATGGCCGTGCACGATGATCTCTTCATTGAACTCGCCATGCGCCTCGAGGGCGAGCGTGAGGCCGACGCAGACCAGCAGGATGCCGAAAATGATCAGGCCGAAGAATCCGAGCAGGCCGATCAGCAGCATCGGAAACATGCCGAGCAGGAAGATCGGCAACAGCGGCACCAGCAGCAAGGTCTCGGATTGTCTTCGCATCGGGCGACCAATCGAAACGGCAAGTGACGGACGTCAATGTAGGCCCGCCGCGGTGGCGCAACAAGGCGGCCTGCGTTCAAGACGGCGTCATCTGTCCCAACGCGTCATTCCGGGGCGCCGCGAAGCGGCGAGCCCGGAATCCATTGGGCCGCGGTTTATGTGGGGCGATGGATTCCGGGTTCTCGCTTCGCGAGCCCCGGAATGACGAAGGAAGGATAATCCGGATCGCGTGCCTGCTCAGCCCACCGCCATGCCGGAGCGGATCTCGGCGCGCAGTTCGTCGATCAGCCTGAGGCCGGTCTTGGTCTCGACGTGCCAGAAGGTCCAGCCGTTGCAGGCGCCGGAGCCTTGCGCGACCGCGCCGATGCGGTGGATCGAGCCGACCTTGTCGCCGAGCATGATGGCGCCGTCGGCGCGCACCAGGGCGCCGTGGCGCTTCTTGGCATCGACGAGTTTGGCGCCGGGCACGATCATGCCGCGTTCGATCAGTTCGGAGAATGCCACCCGCGGCGCCTCGCGCGCGGTCATGAACGGGGCCAGGGTCTCGGCCGGCAGCGGCTCGATCGCGGCGATGCGGGCTTCGGCGGCGGCGGCATAGGTCCGGTCGCGCTCGAAGCCAATATAGTTGCGGCCGAGCCTTTTGGCGACCGCGCCTGTCGTTCCGGTGCCGTTGAACGGATCGATCACGAGATCGCCGGGCTTCGACGACGACAGCAGCACGCGGGCGAGCAGTTGCTCGGGCTTCTGCGTCGGATGGACCTTCTTGCCGTCGTCGCCCTTGAGGCGTTCCTCGCCGGTGCACAGCGGGATCAACCAGTCGGAGCGCGCCTGCACGTCCTCATTGGACGCCTTCAGCGCTTCGTAATTGAAGGTGTAGCCCTTGGCCTTCTCGTCGCGCGCGGCCCAGATCATGGTCTCGTGGGCGTTGGTGAAGCGGCGGCCGCGGAAATTCGGCATCGGATTGGACTTGCGCCACACGATGTCGTTCAGGAGCCAGAAGCCGAGGTCCTGCATGATCGCGCCGACGCGGAAGATATTGTGATAGGAGCCGATCACCCACAGCGTTGCAGACGGCTTCATCACGCGGCGACAGGCGAGCAGCCAGGCGCGGGTGAAATCGTCATAGGCAGCGAACGACGAGAACTTGTCCCAGTCGTCGTTGACGGCATCGACATGCGATTCGTCGGGGCGCTTGAGATCGCCCTTGAGCTGCAGATTGTAGGGAGGATCCGCGAAGACCAGGTCGACCGAGCCGGCCTGAAGCTTCGACAACTCGGCCACGCAATCGCCAATGACGATGTGGCTCGACGGGGCACTCTCAAATTTAGTGCGGGGCGCCCTTGCAGACGCCCCGCGACGCGACACTACCATGACTCAAGAACTCTGACTCAGGCGACGCTGTCGGCGACGCGGGACTAAACAACCGACTGGCGCCACATTGACCCGGCAAAGTAAAAATCGACTTAATTGGAAATGTTCTTGCAAAAGATTGCAGCAGCTTTTGAACGGCGTGGCGCATTGTCGTTTGCGTTGTGCTGCAACATCAGCGCGTTCGGCGAAAAATTTTGCGGATCATCAAACCGGCACGATTCGGCCGGTAAATTGGCCGCTGCTTGTCGTGTTCGCACTGCAAAGGATGCACGTCTGCGGACTAGGCAATTTTTGCCGGGCAGGATATTGATTAACAGAATGGAAATTTTAGGTTGGTGTGTCCCGCATTGGGGCGCCGACTGGAATGAAGGGAAACCGCCATGCGCTATGATGATTTCCGCCGCAGCGACGATGTCGAAGACCGTCGCGACGACAGCGGAGGCGGCGGTGGTGGCGGCTTCGGCATTCCGATGGGCGGCGGTGGTGGGCTCGGCATCGGCACGGTCATCGTGCTCGGCCTGCTCGGCTACGCCTTCGGCATCGATCCGCGCATCCTGATCGGCGGCGCCGAGATTCTCACCGGCGGCGGCCAGGCGCCGACCTATCAGACCGATCGGCAGTCGTCGGGCGGGCAGGCCAAGCGCGGCGCGCCGACCGACGAGATGGGCAGCATGATCGCCGGTATCCTCGGCGAAATCGACGATCGCTGGAGCGAGATCTTCCAGGCCTCGGGCCAGACCTACACCGGTCCGAAGATCGTGCTGTTCCGCAACGCCACCAATGGCGGCCGCTGCGGCATGGCGCAGTCGGCGATGGGACCGTTCTACTGCCCGCCGGACAAGACCATCTTCCTCGACACCGGCTTCTTCCGCGAGGTCGAGACGCGCTTCCGCGGCTGCTCGGGCAACGCCTGCAAATTCACCGCGGCCTATATCATCGCGCATGAGGCCGGCCATCACATCCAGAACCTGCTCGGCATCATCCCGCGGGTGAACCGGTTGCAGCAGCAGGCCGGCAGCAAGGCCGAGGCCAACGCGCTTCAGGTCAAGGTCGAGTTGCAGGCCGATTGTCTCTCCGGCGTCTGGGTCAACCGCGAGGAGAAGAAGCGGCCGGGCTTCCTCGAGGCCGGCGACATCGACGCCGCGCTGACCACGGCGAACGCGATCGGCGACGACACGCTGCAGCGGCAGGCGACGGGCAGGGTGGTGCCTGATTCCTTCACCCACGGCTCCGCCGCGCAGCGCAAGCAATGGTTCATGACCGGCTACCAGCAGGGCACCGTGCAGGCCTGCAACACGTTCGGTGGGGGTGGGTAGCTCTCTAGATCGCGTCATCCTGAGGTGCTCGCCTCTCGGCGAGCCTCGAAGGATGAAGCGCCCGTGACCCATCCTTCGAGGCTCGCTCCGCTCGCACCTCAGGATGACAGCTGTGGAGCTGGAAAGAGGTGCACGATGTCTTCGACCGACGAATCCAATACCTTCATCCCGCTCAACATCGCGGTGCTGACGATTTCCGACACCCGCACGCTAGCGGATGACAAGTCGGGCACCACGCTGGCCGACCGTCTCACCGCGGCCGGCCACAAGCTCGCGGCGCGCGAGATCGTCACCGACGATGTCGAGGCGATCCGCGCCGTGATCCGGCGCTGGATCGCGGACCCGGGCGTCGATGCCGTCATCACCACCGGCGGCACCGGCTTTACCGGCCGCGACGTGACGCCGGAGGCGGTCGAGCCGCTGTTCGAGAAGCGGATGGACGGCTTTTCGATCGCCTTCCACATGCTGAGCCATGCCAAGATCGGGGCATCGACGATCCAGAGCCGCGCCACCGCCGGCGTTGCGGGCGCGACCTTCATCTTCTGCCTGCCCGGTTCGCCCGGCGCCTGCCGCGACGGCTGGGACGGCATTCTGGCCGCGCAGCTCGACTACCGCACGCGGCCCTGCAACTTCGTCGAGATCATGCCGCGGCTGGATGAACATCTGCGCCGCCCGAAGGCGAAGGGCGCGAGCGCGTAGTCTCCACTGTCATTCCGGAGCATCGCGCAGCGATGAGCCCGGAATCCATCGCCCCGCATGACCTGCGGCAAAATGGATTCCGGGCTCGCGCTTCGCGCGCCCCGGAATGACGGGATATTGAGTCCTAAAGCTCCAGCTCCCAGGTCTCCCCGACCAGGTCGACGCCAAAACTGTGGTGCTTCTCTTCCTTGACCCGCTGGAAACCGGCACGCGCATAGATGCCGCGCGCGGCGACCAAAATGCTTTGGGTCCACAGCGTCATCTTCGTGTAGCCCATCTCGCGCGCGGAGCGGACGCACTGGTCGACCAGCGCGCGGCCGACGCCGAGCCCCCGCGCCTTCTCCTCCACCGCGAGCAACCGCAGCTTGGCGACCCCGTCGCCGCCGTTGACCAGGAAGACCGAGCCGACCGGCTCGCCGTCGACCTCCGCGATCCAGCAATGCTCGCAGGCCGGATCGAACGATCGCAGAAACTGCGCGCAGATCTCGGCCACCAATGCCTCGTAGCTGATGTCCCAGCCGTACTCTTCGGCGTAGGCGCGTCCCTGTCGCGAGATCACCCAGCCGATGTCGCCGACGCGATGACTGCGCAGCAGGAAACTCACCGGCTTCTCGGCCGGCGGCTCCAGCGATTGCTCGATCGTGCTCATGGCACGCACCACCGCGGCGCGGCGGTCGCCGTCCATCTGCTTCAGCAGCGCCCCGACCTCGCTGCGCGAGCGGCGGTCGAGATCGGCGGCAGCGGTGCGGCCCTTGGCGGTGAGGGCCACCTCGTTGACGCGCTTGTCGGCCTTTGACGGCTTGCGGGTCACGATCTGGCGGCGCTGCAGTGCCTGTAGCGTCCGGCTGACGAAGCCGGCATCGAGGTCGAGATCGCGCACCAGATCCGTCGCGGTGCAGTCCGTGCGATGCGCGAGCTCGTAGATGATCCGCGCTTCCTGCAGCGTGTACGGGGAGTGCAGCAGCTTCGGCTCGATGATGCCGAGCTTGCGGGTATAGAACCGGCTGAAGCCGCGGACCGCAGCGACCTGGCTCTCGAGGGCGGTGTCATGGGAGTTTGATTTCATCAAACATATTATTTGACGGAATCAAATAATCCGCAAGCGCTTTCTGGCGCGTTTGCTGCGCGCGAACCGGTGCCTGCTTCGCTTGAATATGCCTTACGCCACCATGATCCGGCTGCGCAGCATGGTGCGCGAGGAGCGGCCGAGCCGGCGCAGCAGCCGCGCCTCGGAGCGGCGGGCGTCCGGCCGGTAGCCGCCGATCCGCTCGTAATGCTCGCGCGCGATCAGAAGGCCCTGTTCGGCCGAGGGACCGGTGATCATCCGGGCGACGAATTTGAGGCCGTCGCGCAGACCGGGGTCGGTATAGGGCGCGCGGGCGTAGCGGAAGATGCCGGCGCGGTCCTTGCCGCTCGCCGCCACCATCTGGATGAACTGGGTGGTCTCCTCGATCCAGCCGGCATCGAGCACCGCGCCCGGATGCAGGAACATCAGCCAGGGCGAACGCGCCTGCCGCGCGCCTGCGGCGAGCGCCGCAGCGCGGGTGCCCTCGAAACGCAGGAAGTGACAGCCGGCGATGTCGGCAACGCGCTCCATCACATCACTGTTGGTGCGGTCGACCAGCAGCACCTCGCGGATGACGCCGGCGGCCGCGCCCGGCACCAGCGCCGCGAGCGTTGCGACTGCGGTGCGCTCGACTCCGTCGGTGGGGATGATCACGCTCAGCATGATTTGAGGCTTCGCTGGCTCAAACGGTGGAGAAACTCCGGCCGTGTTATCACCTTGTCATATTCAAAGCAGCCTTTTCGCCTGCAGATTTTTGCGCCATCACTTTGTGGATTTTCTCAGTTCGTGTTCTTGATTTGTTCTCAAGCTGTGTTAGCTTTAAAGCATGAGCCGAGCATCCTCTCATGCCCTCAAGCACCCGCCGGTAACGGCGCCCTCCGATAACCCGGCGGGTGCACCTTCACCTGTTCCTGCCCCTTTTCCCGAGCTTGCGGTCGCGATCGAGCGCGAGCGGCGGCGCGGCCGCGGCGCGCAGTCCAACGCCAGCGGCCGCTACGAGGCAGAAGCGCGGGTTGCCTTCGACGACGGCTGGCAGAGCCTCGAAGACCTGCCGCCGTTTTCGACCAGTGTGGCGCTCGACGCCTCGCGCAAGGTGATCACCCGCAACGACTCGCCCGATATCGGCTTCGACCGCTCGATCAATCCCTATCGCGGCTGCGAGCATGGCTGCGTCTATTGCTTCGCGCGGCCGACCCACGCCTATCTCGGCCTGTCGCCGGGGCTGGACTTCGAATCCAAGCTGTTCGCCAAGCCGGATGCGCCCGCGCTGCTCGAGAAGGAGCTGGCGGCGCCCGACTACGAGGCGCGGATGATCGCGATCGGCACCAACACCGATCCCTATCAGCCGATCGAGCGCGAACGCAAAATCATGCGCGGCATCCTCGAGGTGCTGGAGCGCGCCGGGCATCCGGTCGGTATCGTGACCAAGTCGGCGCTGGTGACCCGCGACATCGACATCCTGGCGCGGATGGCCAAGCGCAATCTCGCCAAGGTCGCGCTCTCGGTGACGACGCTCGACCCGAAGCTCGCCCGCACCATGGAGCCGCGCGCTTCGACCCCGTCGAAACGGCTCGAGGCGATCAAGCGGCTCGCTGATGCCGGCATCCCGACCACGGTGATGGTCGCGCCCGTGATCCCGGCGCTGAACGATTCGGAGATCGAGCGTATCCTCGATGCCGCCGTGCATGCCGGTGCCAGGGAGGCGAGCTATGTGCTGCTGCGGCTGCCGCTCGAGGTGCGCGATCTGTTCCGCGAATGGCTGATGGCGAACTATCCCGACCGCTATCGTCATGTCTTCACGCTGATCCGCGACATGCGCGGCGGCCGCGATTACGACTCGCAATGGGGCACAAGGATGAAAGGCACCGGCCCGATGGCCTGGATGATCGGTCGCCGTTTCGAGATCGCCTGCGAAAAGCTCGGCCTCAACAAGCGTCGCACCAAGCTGACCACCGATCACTTCGCCAAGCCGAAGCGCAGCGGGCAGCAGCTCAGTTTGTTCTAGGTGGAAGCCCGTAGCCCGGATGCAGCCAACGGGTCGCGCGAACGCGCGCGGCCGATGACAGGCTCCGCGAAATCCGGGGCCTTGCGTCCGCGGCCAAAACTTTCCCGGATTACGCTTCGCTCCATCCGGGCTACGAAGAAGCAAGATCGCGACGACGTCATAAAATGGCAACGTCACAAATAAAGTGAGTGCAACAATGAGTAACGCCCCGACCGCCCGCTTTACCGTCCTCACGCTCGGCGTCAGCGACATGCGCGCCAGCATCGCCTTCTACGAATCGCTCGGCTTCACCAGAAAGATGCGCGCGACCGGCGAGGAGGTCGCCTTCTTCGAGACCGGCGGCACCGTGCTCGGGCTGTTCCCGTGGCATCTGCTCGCCGCCGACGCCGGGTTGCCCGATCAGCCGCGGCCTTCAGCGTTCCGCGGCGTTGCGATTGCCTGGAACTGCAACGACGATGCCGAGGTCGATCGTGTGATGGCGTTTGCGCGGTCGAAAGGCGCCGCATTGCTCAAGCCCGCGCAGCCGACGAGCTATGGCGGCTATTGCGGCTATTTCGGCGATCCCGACGGCCACGCCTGGGAAGTGGTGCGCGCGCCGGGCTTCGAGGTTCTCGATAGCGGGCGGGTGTCCATTCCGGATTAGAGCGAGCCGAATTGAATAACGGGGAAGGGCGTCGGGTTCCCGGTTGCGCCGCGGAGCCGGCTTGATCACCATCCCCGCATGATTCGGGATAAAGCCAAAAGCGCGTCAAAAGCCACGTCGAAGCAGGCGCCGGCGAAATCAGCCAGGCCGGCCAAGCGCGTCATCGCGGTGACGCGGCCGAGCTTTCGGCGCGAGCGTGCGCTGATCAAGCGCGGTATCTGGCCGGTCGCCGGCTGCGACGAGGCCGGGCGCGGCCCGCTGGCGGGTCCCGTGGTCGCCGCCGCCGTGGTGCTGGATCCTGCTCGTGTTCCCAAGGGGCTCGACGATTCCAAGCGGCTGACCGCCGAGCGCCGCGAGGAACTGTTCGAGGAAATCTGCGCCACCGCAGCGTTCTCGGTCGCGGTGGCCTCGCCGGCGCGAATCGACCGCGACAATATCCTGCGCGCCTCGCTGTGGGCGCTGGCGCGCGCCGTCCATGCGCTGCCGGAAATGCCGAAGCACGTCTTCGTCGACGGCCGCGACAAGCTCGCCACGTCCTGCGACTGCGACGCGGTGATCGGCGGCGACGGCATCGTGGCCTCGATCGCGGCGGCCTCGATCATCGCCAAGGTGACGCGCGACCGCCTGATGTGCGCGCTGGCGCTGGATTGCCCGGGCTACGGTTTCGAGCAGCACAAGGGCTATGGCGTCCCCGAGCACCTCGAGGCGCTGGACCGGCTCGGCCCCAGCACCCATCACCGCAGCTTCTTCGCGCCGGTCGTCGCCGCGCGGCTGAAGCATTTCCCGATCCCGGCCGAGCCCGACCTGTTCACGGCGGAGGCTGAAAGCGAAGCCGCGGCATCCGCGGCGGCGTAGGATCGCCGGACCAAGCCACAATCTCGCTTGTCATCGCCCGGCTCGACCGGGCGATCCAGTATTCCAGAGACCGTTGTGTTCAAGCCCAGCCGCCGCGGCGTACTGGATCACCCGCTTTCGCGGGTGATGACAACGGAGACTGACTTTACAGTGCAGTCTGGCGCGACACCGTTGCCTCCACCGTCGCCGCCGTTTATCAAAACCCTCGGGATCAGATGACGCCGCTACGTGCGGGTGGCTGGGGCATTTCAGGCGTTTCATGCGGTTTACCTCCCTGGTTGTCGAACTGATTCGCGCCCGGCCGCGCCTCGTGGTGTGGGTCGTGGTGCTGGTGCAGGCCGCGATCTGGCTGCTTCTGCCGCTGATCTTCTACGGCAGCCCGCCCGGCGATCTCGCCACCGTCCTCGCCTTCGGCCGCGAGTATCAGGTCGGCACCGACATGGGGCCGCCGCTTTCGTTCTGGCTCGCCGACATCGCCTTCCGCGCCGCCGGCAATCACGTGTTCGGTGTCTATCTGCTGGCGCAGGTCTGCGAGATCGCCACCTTCATCGCCTTCTACCAATTGGCGCGCGCCATCGTCGGCGGCCCGCAGGGCGTGCTGGCGGTGCTGCTGTCGATGACGGTCGTGGTGTTCTCCTCGCCAAGCGTCGAGTTCGGCCCGCTGATCCTGGCGCGTCCGCTGTGGGCGCTCCTGCTGCTGCATTCCTGGCAGCTGATCGGGCAGAACCGGCGCGCCGCCTGGTTCGCCTGGTCGATCGATTGCGGCCTGCTGCTGCTGACGACGCCGGCGGCGCTCGGCATGATCCTGCTCGTGGTCGGCTTTGCGCTCGCAACCGAGCGCGGGCGACGCACGCTGCGCGCGGTCGATCCGCTCTATGCGCTGCTGGTCATTATCGTGCTGGCGCTGCCCTATCTGATCTGGCTGGTCCGCGCCGACGTGCTGGCGCTGCCGGCCTTGCCCGCGGCTGCCGATCTCAAGGCGCGCGCGCTGCGCTGGGGCGTCGTGCTCGGCGGGCTGATCGTGGCGACCGCCGGAATCGTGGTGCTGGCGATCCTCAATTCGCGCTGGTTCGCCCGCGACCGTGAGGATGCCCCGATCATCTACCGTCCGCCGGTCAGTCCGCTGGCGCAGCACTTCGTTTATTTCTTCGCGTTCGCGCCGGCGATCGTGAGCAGCTTCGTCTCCGGGCTGTTCGATCTGGATCGCGCCTTCGGCGGCGCCGGCGTGGCGCTGCTGATGTCGGGGCTCGCGGTCGTCGTCGCGACCGGCGATCTGATCCATCTCAGGCGGCAGCGGCTGTTGCGCTCGGTGTGGGCCTTCGCTGTCGCGGCGCCTGCCGCGGTCGCACTGGCGGCGGCGCTGTTCCTGCCCTGGACCAGCACCACCGAGGTGCCGACCTCGCTCCCGGCAGCCGCGATGGGACGCTTCTTCGACGACAGCTATGAACGCCGCACCAACCAGCGCCTGCGCGCGGTCGCCGGCGATCCAGAGCTCGCCAGCCTGATCGCGATGAACGGGCGCCGTCCGCATCTTTTGCTCGACGCCGCGCCGCAACGGACGCCGTGGCTGTCGGTCGCAGGGTTCAACGAGACCGGCGGCGTCGTGGTCTGGCGCGCGCAGGACACCGCCGGCACGCCGCCGCCCGAACTCGCGCAACGCTTCCCCGGCCTGGTGCCGGAAGTGCCGCGCTCGTTCGACCGGCTGGTCAATGGCCGGCAGCCGGTTCTGCGGATCGGCTGGGCGATCGTGCGGCCGAAGGGGTAGGGATCAGTCGATCTGTAGGGTGGGGAGAGCGAAGCGAAACCCATCGATTGATGCCCGCTGCGCTAAGGATGGGTTTCGCTGCGCTCTACCCATCCTACGAAGCAAGCACCTTCGCGATCGCGCGCAAATCCTGCCACGACAATCTCTTGTACGACGGCGAGCGCAGCAGGTAGGCCGGATGGAAGGTGGCGACGGCGCGGATCGTGCGCGTGCCAGTGTCGTAATCGATCCATTTGCCGCGGGTGCGCATGATGCCCTCGCGCGTGCCGAGCAATGCCTGCGTCGACGGATTGCCGAGTGTCACCAGCACGTCGGGATTCACCAGCTCGATATGGCGCTGGATGAAGGGCAGGCACACCTGCGTCTCCTGCGGCGTCGGCGTCCGGTTGCCCGGCGGCCGCCACGGAATGACGTTGGCGATATAGGCTTTGCTGCGGTCGAGCCCGATCGCCGCGATCATGCGGTCGAGCAGCTTGCCGGAGCGGCCGACGAACGGCAGCCCCTCGATGTCCTCGTCGCGGCCCGGCGCCTCGCCGACGAACATCACGCGCGCCTGCGGATTGCCATCGGCGAACACCAGCCGGGTCGCGGTGTGCTTCAGCGCGCAGCCGTCGAATGTCTCCATCAGCGTGCGCAAGGCTTCAAGCGTCGGCGCGGTGCGTGCGGCCTCGCGCGCGGAGGCGATTGCGGCGTCCGGCGCGATGGTGATTTCGCTGCGCGGAACGACCGGCATCGGTGGCGGGCGCAGCGGATTGAGTGCAGCTGGACGCGGCGCGGCGGGGGCGGGAACTGGCTCGGGCTCTTCCAGCCGGTTGATCGGCTCGTCGCCAAGCGCGCAATCGACCCCGGCCTCGAGGTAAAAGGCCAGCAATTGCTGCAGTGTAGGGGTGGGCTCGGGCGTCAGGGCCATGATGGCTGCAATCTAGAGCATGGCGGAGAAAAGTGGAGGCTCGATTTCGGAAAAGATTATTCTCTGCGGTATCCGGGCCGTGCAAAGCCATGGAAGCGCAATTCCATGGTTGTCCTTCCGCCAAAAATCGGAAACAACGACTTTTGAAAAGCTTAGAAGCGTTCTCAATGGGCTGAGATCAAGATCATGAGTGCTGAAGACCTTCCCCCGCGCGAGTCTATGGAATTCGATGTCGTCATCGTCGGCGCCGGCCCCTCGGGCCTCTCGGCCGCGATCCGGCTGAAGCAGCTCAATCCCGAGCTCTCGATCGTCGTGGTGGAGAAGGGCTCCGAGGTCGGCGCGCACATCCTGTCGGGTGCGGTGATTGATCCGGTGTCGCTCGACAAGTTGATCCCGGACTGGCGCGAGGACGCGGACTGTCCGTTGAAGACGCAGGTCAAGGAGGACCGCTTCTACTGGACGACGTCGCAAGGCTGGTTCCGCATTCCGAACTTCATCATGCCGCCGTTGATGCACAATCATCACAACTATATCGGCTCGCTCGGTAATGTCTGCCGCTGGCTGGCGCCGAAGGCGGAAGCGCTTGGCGTCGAGATCTACCCGGGCTTTGCCGCCACTGAGGTGCTCTATGACGACAAGGGCGCGGTGCGCGGCATCGCGACCGGCGACATGGGCATCGCCAAGGACGGCAGCCACAAGGATTCCTACACCCGCGGCATGGAGCTGCTCGGCAAGTACACGTTGTTCGCCGAAGGCGCGCGCGGCTCGCTGTCGAAGCAGCTGATCGCGAAGTTCAAGCTCGATGCCAACTCCGAGCCGCCGAAATTCGGCATCGGGCTCAAGGAGGTCTGGCAGATCGATCCGGCCAAGCACCGCAAGGGACGGGTTCAGCATACGCTGGGATGGCCGCTGAACGACAAGACCGGCGGCGGCTCGTTCCTCTATCATTACGACGACAACCGCGTCGCGGTAGGCTTCGTCGTGCATCTGAACTACAATGACCCGTACCTGTCGCCGTTCGACGAATTCCAGCGGATGAAGACGCATCCCGATATCCGCGAGCTGTTCGAGGGCGGTAAGCGGCTTGCCTATGGTGCGCGCGCCATCACCGAGGGCGGCTACCAGTCGGTGCCGCGGCTCTCCTTCCCGGGCGGCGCGCTGATCGGCTGCGCGGCCGGCTTCGTCAACGTCCCGCGCATCAAGGGCGTCCACAATGCGATGGGCTCCGGCATGCTCGCCGCCGAGCACGTCGCGGCCGCGCTCGGCGCCGGCCGCGCCAATGACGAACTCGTCGAGTACGAGAATGCCTGGCGTTCGTCCGCGATCGGCAAGGACCTGTTCAAGGTCCGTAATGCCAAGCCGCTGCTGTCGAAGTTCGGCAACCTGCTCGGAATGGCGCTCTCCGGCTTCGACATGTGGTGCAACACGCTCGGCTTCTCGCTGTTCGGCACCCAGTCGCACGCCAAGCCGGACCGCAAGACGCTCGATCCGTCGAAGCAGCACCAGCCGATCGCCTATCCGAAGCCGGACGGCAAGATCTCGTTCGACAAGCTGTCGTCGGTGTTCCTGTCCAACACCAACCATGAGGAGGACCAGCCGGTCCATCTCAAGGTCGCCGACATGAATCTGCAGAAGACGTCGGAGCACGACGTGTTCGCCGGTCCCTCCAACCGCTATTGCCCGGCCGGCGTCTATGAGTGGGTCGAGGAATCGGCCGGCCCGCGCTTCCAGATCAACGCCCAGAACTGCGTCCACTGCAAGACCTGCGACGTGAAGGACCCCAACGGCAACATCACCTGGGTTCCTCCGGAGGGCGGCGGCGGGCCGAACTACGAGGCGATGTAAGGCCAAGGGTGAGGCTGACGCGGCCGACCACATTTGCGTGAGGCCCGTCGCAGCGTCCGCTTGTCCTCTCGTCGTGTGGAGCGGCCGGATTGCACCGCCGGATACAATGGTGAGGCGGAACAGGGGGCCGCGGCGCCAGTATCCGGCGCTTTTTGCTTCCGCACGCGAATATGCCGGGGCCGGTCACGATACCGCCATAGTGGGAGGGTCTTGCGGTGGGCTGGCTGGATCGGCAGGCCTAACGGCCTAATCTGCCAATCGATTCGGCATGGGTTACCTTTGGGCGATCCTTGCGGATAAACGCCAAAAGCGGCATTGTCGCTCGCCGGGATGCCGCCGCTTGGGTTCGCATTTTGAGACTGATCGCAGGATCTTGTCGCGAAGATCTTGGCCGTAAATCCTTCGTGGCCTTAAACCCCTGGAGCAAGGCGACCGTGATGCTGTCCACCCGTTTCAACCGCCTGACGATTGCCGTTCTTGCTGCCGCGGCGCTTGCCGTGCCTGCGCAGCTGTCGGCGCAGACGCCCGACCATCCGACCGACAATGCCGCGCAATTCCCGAGCAAGACCGACCTGAAGTCGCTGACCACCGCCGGCAGCTATCTGGCCGCCCGCCACGCCAGTGTCGAGCGCGATGCGGCCTCGGCTGCTGCGTTCTACCGCTCGGCGCTGCGCACCGATCCGAAGAATTCCGAGCTGCTTGACCGCGCCTTCATCTCCTCGCTCGCCGACGGCGACATTGATGAGGCGGTGAAGCTCGCCGACCGCATCCTGACCCAGGACAAGGCCAACCGCGTCGCCCGCCTCGTGGTCGGCGTGCGCGACCTCAAGCTGAAGAAATACGCCGCCGCGCAGTCCAACATCAACCAGTCGGTGCGCGGTCCGATCACCGACCTGGTGGCGACGCTGCTGTCGGCCTGGGCGGCCTATGGCGCCGGCGACAGCAAGGGTGCGGTCGCATCGATCGACAAGCTGACCGGCCCCGAATGGTATCCGATCTTCAAGGACCTGCACGCCGGCATGATCTACGAGCTGTCCGGCAAGGAGAAGGATGCCGGGGCCCGCTTCGAGAAGGTGTTCAAGCTCGACGATTCGATGCTGCGCACGGTCGACGAATATGCGCGCTGGACCTCGCGCAACAAGGAAGCCGCCGCCGCGACCGCGATGTACGAGGCGTTCGACAAGAAGCTGCCGCGTCATCCGCTGGTGCTGGAAGGCATCAAGGAAACCAAGGCCGGCAAGAAGCTGCCGCCGCTGATCGATTCACCGCAGGCCGGCGCCGCCGAGGCGCTGTACGGCATCGGTGCGACGCTGACCCGCCGCGGCGGCGAGGACCTCGCGCTGGTCTATCTGCAGCTCGCGCTCTATCTGCAGCCGAACCACCCGCTGGCCCTGCTGTCGCTCGCCGATCTCTATGAATCGGTGAAGAAGCCGCAGATGGCGATCAAGGTCTATGAGCGGATGCCGGCGTCGTCGCCGCTGAAGCGCAACGCGCAGATCCAGCTCGCGACCAATCTCGACGCCGCCGACCGCAGCGACGAGGCGATCAAGATCCTGAAGGAAGTCACCTCCGATCAGCCGAAGGATATCGAGGCGATCCTGGCGCTCGGCAACATCGAGCGCGGCCGCAAGAAGTTCGCCGACTGCGCCACCACCTATTCGCAGGCGATCGACGCGCTGCCGGTCGCCGGCGGCGACAAGAACGCCTGGGTCACCTATTACTACCGCGGCATCTGCGAGGAGCGCTCCAAGCAGTGGAACAAGGCCGAGGCCGACATGCGCAAGGCGCTCGAGCTGCAGCCCGAGCAGCCGCATGTGCTGAACTATCTCGGCTATTCCTGGATCGACCAGGGCATCAACCTCGACGAAGGCATGAAGATGATCAAGCGTGCCGTCGATCAGCGTCCTGACGACGGCTACATCGTCGACTCCCTCGGCTGGGCCTATTACCGGATCGGCAATTACGACGAGGCGGTGAAGAACCTCGAGCGCGCGATCGACCTGAAGCCGGAAGATCCGACCATCAACGACCATCTCGGCGACGCCTACTGGCGCGTCGGCCGCACGCTGGAAGCCAGGTTCCAGTGGGCGCATGCACGCGACCTGAAGCCCGAGCCGGAGGAGCTGCCGAAGATCCAGGCCAAGATCGACAACGGCCTGCCGGACGACACCTCGAACGCCGCCTCCGCCGACAAGAAGAAGGACGACGACGGCAAGGGCGGTTGATCTGGCGCAATTCGCCAGCGTTGCATTGCCGGTTGAGACGTCATGCCCGGGCTTTGTCCCGGGCATCCGCGTTTCTGGCTCCCGTCATTCCGGGGCGATGCGGAGCATCGAACCCGGAATCTCGAGATTCCGGGCTCGCCCTTCGGGCGCCCCGGAATGACGGAAGCATACATGGCCATGACGCTTTGCCCGCGCCCAGCGCATGCCAAGGGCGGAATTTCCGTGCAAACAAAGGGATAGGATCGTGAGGCGATTTACGCTAATCGCAGCACATGTTTGTTTTTAGGGGTTTATCGCCGTGCCGGCGCTGATTGAAGAAGGGCGTGCCAAGGTCAACCTGACGCTGAAGGTTGTCGGGCGGCGCGTCGATGGGTTTCACGACCTGGAGAGCGTCGTCGCGTTTGCCGATTGCGCCGATCGTCTCACGCTCGAGCCGGGGCCTGAGCTGTCGCTCTCGATGCTGGGGCCGCTGGCCGATGCCTGCGGCGATACGTCTGATAATCTCGTGCTCAAGGCCGCGCGGCTGCTCGGCGAGCGCGTCGCGGACCTCGAGGTCGGCCACTTCACGCTGGAGAAGGTGCTGCCCGTCGCGGCCGGTATTGGCGGCGGCTCGGCGGATGCCGCGGCTGCGCTGCGGCTGCTGGCGCGGCTCAACGAGCTCTCGCTCGACGATAGCAGGATCATGGAGGTCGCGCTGCAGACCGGCGCCGACGTGCCGGTATGCGTCGCCTCGCGCGCCTGCGACATGACCGGCGTCGGCGAGGGCCTGCTGCCGCTCGACCTGCCGAAAATGCCGTGCGTGCTGGTCAATCCGCGCGTGCCGGTTGCGACCAAGGATGTCTTCAATGCGCTTGGGCTGCGCCATGGCGAGCTCCTGATCGGCGCCACCGATGTCGTGATGCAGGCGTCGTCCTGGCCGGACGCCGGCCACGCGGTCGACGACTGGATCGCGGCGCTTTCGCGCGGCACCAACGATCTCGAAGCGCCCGCCGCGCGCATCGAGCCCGTCATCAGCGACGTCTTGTCCGCGCTGCGTGCGACCAAGGGCGTTCGCCTGGTGCGCATGTCGGGCTCCGGCGCGACCTGCTTTGCGGTGTTCGGAACCGATGTCGATGCCCAGGCCGCCGGCGAAAAGCTCCGCGCCGCACATCCCGGCTGGTGGGTGCATGCGGGCGCGCTGAGCTGAGGGCGCTCGCAATTACTTCGTCGGGTGGGTTAGCCGTAGGCGTAACCCACCGACCGATCTCTCATCGATCGATCCGTTCATTTTGGCTGACAATGGTGGGTTACGCTTCGCTAACCCACCCTACGCACCGTGTTCCGGGCGGGTGCGACAAACTGCCCCGACGGGCAACTCAGATTGTAGGATGGGTAGAGCGCAGCGAAACCCATCGCCTTATACCGTGGCGCCAATGATGGGTTTCGCTGCGCTCTACCCATCCTACGGAACTGCGCGCCGTCAGCGCCCACTAATTTGTTCCGATTTTCAGAATTTGACTTGACGCCTGACCCAACTCAGATGTTCAATACATGCGTCTCACCCGATCGAGGGGCGCTTCGCGGTCGTCACGAACGTGGGTCGAGATGCGGTGGACGCCGATCGTGCAACTGACGAGTGCGCGTGAAGCGGACGGTGAAGTCGTGTGGTCCTGACGCCCTAGCGGCAGGTGTCCTCTCGCAAGATGCAACGCGTCTTGCGAAGGCGGTGACAAGCAAGCCCAGTCTCGCCGGGGAGAGCACGAAGTAAGCCGTAACCCATCGCGCAGGGAAAGCCGGAATG
>NZ_JAFCMK010000006.1:0-600268 GCF_018129565.1 Bradyrhizobium sp. AUGA SZCCT0105
CACGGCGTCAAGCGCCAAGGACCCAACGGCTTCCCGCCCACCCCATCATGACAGACTTCCAAGACACAGGGACCCATAACCACCGATGGTCATCGTTGAAGGTCGCTGGAACGACGCGTCCCTTTCACAACATCCACCGCGGAGTATGGGTCCCTGCTTTCGCAGGGACGACAGTGTGCCTGGGGCGCCAGTCCGGCTAACCCGCAAAAATTCGCGATTGCCGGTTGCCTCTTCTTCAGGCAATGACGGCCTGCAATGAACAAGAGCTTCGAGGAAACTGCCGCTCGTCTGGCGCCGGCGATTTTTGTCGTGCTGTGGAGTACGGGATTCATCGGCACCAAATACGTCATCAACAATGCGGAGCCGCTGACCTATCTGGCGATCAGGATGGCGTTCGTGGTGGTGGTGATGGTGGTCATCGCCGCGGTCGCACGGCCGAAATGGCCGGACCGGACAGGCGTTTTCCACAGTGCGGTGGCCGGCATCCTGGTGCACGGCTTCTATCTCGGCGGCACCGCGATTGCGATCGCGCATTCGATTCCCGCAGGGCTCTCGGCGTTGATCCCGGGCCTGCAGCCGATCCTGACCTCGACCATCGCCAACCGCTGGCTCGGCGAGCGCGTCACGCCGCTGCAATGGGGCGGGCTGCTGCTCGGCCTCGCCGGCGTCGTGCTGATCCTGCACAACCGGCCGATGACGGGCGATGCGGGATGGGGCTGGCTTGCCTCCGGCGTCTCGCTGATCAGCATCACGCTTGGCACGCTCTACCAGCGCCGTTACTGCAACCAGATCGACTGGCGCGCCGGCAATCTGGTGCAGTACATCGCGGTGACGATCTTCTTCGGCATCGGCGCCTGGCTGTTCGAGACCAATGTCGTGCATTGGACCAGCGAGTTCGTGCTGGCGATCGCCTGGCTGGTGTTCGCGCTGTCGATCGGCTCGATCGGATTGCTGTATTGGCTGATCCGACACCATGCTGCGACCTCGGTCGCGAGCCTGTTCTATCTGGTGCCGGCGGTGACCGCGCTGATGGCTTATGTCCTGTTCGGTGAGCGGCTGGATACCGTCGCCATCGCCGGCATGGCCGCCTGCGCCGCCGCGGTGCTGGTGGTCAACCGCCGCGCTTAATCCTTGCCGCGGATTTTTGCGTACGCCGCAAGCGCGCGTTCTCGTCCCATTTTGTGGTCGACGATCGGCTGCGGATAGGTCTTGCCGAGTTCGACGCCGGCGGTTGTGAGCTCGATCGGCGTCGCGGTCCAGGGCTGATGGATCAGGTCGTTGGGAAGCTGCGCGAGCTCCGGTACCCAGCGCCGGACATAGGCGCCGTCCGGATCGAATTTCTCGCCCTGCAGGATCGGATTGAAGACGCGGAAATAGGGCGCGGCATCGGCGCCGGAGCCGGCGACCCATTGCCAGTTCGCCGGATTGGAGCCGGCATCGGCGTCAACCAGCGTGTCCCAGAACCATGCTTCGCCGGCGCGCCAATCGATCAGCAGGTGCTTCACCAGGAATGAGGCGACCACCATCCGCACCCGGTTGTGCATCACGCCGGTGTGCCAGAGCTCGCGCATGCCGGCATCGACGATCGGATAGCCGGTCAGGCCGCGCTGCCAGGCTTTTAGCGCCCGGGCGTCGCGCCTCCACGGAAACGCGTCGAACTGCGCCTGCAGATTCCGATCCGCTATATCGGGGAAGTCGAACAGCAGATGGCGGCAGAATTCGCGCCAGCCGAGCTCGCTCAAGAATTTGTCGATATCGCCGGCGAGGCGCGGGTACTCGGCGGCGGCGAAGCGGGCCGCATGCCAGAGCTGGCGCGGGCTGATCTCGCCGAAGCGCAGATGCGGGGAGAGGCGCGAGGTGCCGTCGCGGTCGGGCCGGTCGCGATCGCCGGTGTAGCCGCGAATGTTCTCGTCGAGGAATGCCTTCAGCCGCGCCTGCGCCGCGGCTTCGCCCGGAGTCCAGGTGTCGCGCAGGCCGCCGGCCCAATCGGGCCGGGTCGGCTCAAGGTCCCAATGGTCGAGGGCTTCGCTCGCGACGCCGCTGACGGATGCGAGCTTCTTCGGCGCCGGCAACGGCTTCGGCGGGTCGCCGAGCGCCTGCACGCGCCGCCAGAACGGCGTGAACACACGCAGGCCACGGTTATCCTTGTTGCGGATGGCCCTTGGGTCGACGAGCAGGTCGCCCGGGAAAATCTGCGAGTCTATTCCGTCGCTTGCGAGCGCGGATTCAACGTCTGCGGCAATCGCCCGATGCGGCGCCTGCGCGATGTCGTTCCAGAGCACGGCACCCGCATGGATGTCGCGCGCCAGCGTGGCGATCACGGAAGCGGCCGGTCCGGTGCGCAGCACCAGCGTTCCGCCGATCGCCTCAAGGCTTTTGCGAAGTGCGCGCAGCGACTGCGCCAGCCACCAGCGCGTCGCGCCTCCGAGGGGGCGCGCGGCTGGAGGTTTCAGGGCACGGCTTGCTTCGTCGCGGATAAAAAGGCCAACCACGGGCGCGCCGCGGCTGGCCGCTTCATGCAAGGCCGGGTGATCCGACAGCCGCAGATCGTCGCGGAACCAGACGATAACAGGCTGTACGCGGGCCACCCGGACGCTGCGTGCCGGCCGTTACTTCGGCTGCGGCACGATGCGGATGTAGGGCTTCGGTTCTTTCCAGCCCTGCGGATAGATCGTCTTGGCCTCGTCATTGCTGACCGAGCCGGCGATGATCACGTCCTCGCCCTGCTTCCAGTCGGCGGGGGTGGCGACGCGGTGCGTGGCGGTGAGTTGCAGCGAGTCGATGACGCGCAGGATCTCCTGGAAGTTCCGGCCCGTGGTCATCGGGTAGACCAGCACCAGCTTGATCTTCTTGTCGGGACCAATGATGAAGACGTTGCGGACCGTCTGATTGTCCGCTGGCGTGCGGGTGAGGGGATCGCCCGAGGTCGAGGCCGGCAGCATGTCGTAGAGCTTCGAGACGTTGAAATCGGTGTCGCCGATCATCGGATAATTCGGCGCCGCGCCCTGGGTTTCCTTGATGTCCTCGGACCATTTGGCGTGACGATCGACCGGATCGACCGACAGCCCCATCAGCTTGACGCCGCGCTTGTCGAATTCGGGCTTCAGGCGGGCGAGCGCACCGAGCTCGGTGGTGCAGACCGGAGTGAAGTCCTTGGGATGGGAGAACAAAAGCACCCAGCTGCTGCCGATCCAGTCGTGGAACTTGATCTTCCCTTCGGTGGTCTCAGCTTCGAAGTCGGGGGCGACGGCGCCAATCTGAAGTGCCATGATTTTACCTCATCCATTTGATGTTGCAGCTAAAATTGTATTTGAGGTGGTCGGTTCCCAGTATAGGACGCAACAAGGCTTAAGTGAACGGCTTCTGAAAAAAGGTGAGACATTTCTCCTTGAGGGTCGAATTCCAAGCAACTTGTTTTGATCTGTATTCCTGCGACGAAATATCAGCTGCGGCACAAAAGCTTGGAAATGCCTAGATAAAGCCGCTTATCGCCGTCATCACGCCGGCCCCGGCTGCTATAGGACTGAACCGTGACAGCGTTTAAAGCGACCAAATAGCAACCATCTAAAAATCTCGGAACCCAAGTTCCGAATCATTAACCACTCGTTTACGCCCGCATGGAAAAGCTGGCCTCAGATAGGAATTGAAAGCTCCCACAATGTCTACCCCAAGTACCAAGACCGCTGAGGCTCTCAGCGGTGCGTTGCATCCATCCTGCCGCAAGACCGCCGCCCACGCGCTGACCATCGTGCGCGACGGCGTGATCACCGGCGAAGGTCCCACCACCAAGGGCCGTATCCATTTCTCCCGGTCACTCGATGCCGATGACGCTGCCTGGTGCGCGCGCATCCTGACGGCGGCCGCGGTCGAGCACCAGCCGGTCAGCCGGGCCGAGATCGAGGCGCTGTTCGCGATCAACGAGGCTGCTGCCGAGCGCAGCGATGGCGGCCGGTTCGACGACCTGCTCGCCAAGGCGATCGCCCATCATGCCGCGTCCGAGTCCGGTCTGCCGGTGCCGCCGCGCACGGTGGCGCTGTCGCCGGATACGAACATCGATCGGTGGGCGCCGACGCAAGGCACCAAGATGGACACCAAGGTTCTGGAATGGATCGCGGGCCGGATGCGCGGTCAGCGCCGCACCGGTCGCGCGCTCGCGGCGATGGTGGCGACGCTGGTTGGCGCGACCGCCCTGCCGCTCGCAGCCCAGCTGCCCAACGTGTTCGACATCGGGATGATGTGATCATTCGGGATGATGCCTGTGCATCATCCCGAACCAACGGCTTCAGGCGAGAGCGGCGGGGATCACTTCCCCGCCGTTTTCTGTTTGCCGCCGCTCTCCTCGAGCCCGAGCGTCCGCCCCGGGAACCCGGCGACGTCGAAATAGCGGGTCGAGAGCACGCGCTGGAATTTCAGCACGGTGCGCAGGCCGTTGGCCGACGGCTTCTTCGACATGATGGTGCCCTCGGCCATCTTCGGCACGATGCCGTTCGGGAGCGCTTCCGACATCACCCGGCCGATCAGCCCGCCATTGTTCGGCGCGCGCAGCCCGAGCAGTTGCGCCGCGGTCATGCCGACATCGGCGTTGCTGACCGGTAGCGGATCGACATAGCCCGCCTTGAAGTCGGGGCCGATCGCGGCGGTGAAGTTGAAGGTGTCGCCGCGGCTGAAGCTGCCATGCATGCCCTGGCCCTGGCGCAGCACGGTGTCGGCAACCTGCACCGAGCAGTTGGTCGGGATCTCGCAGCCGCTCGACCAGGAGCGGAAGTTGACCACGATCGACGGGTTCGGCGTCACCGCCTTGCCCTTCAAATTGAGGTGCGACATCGGCAGCGTGCCGGGGAAGGTGCCGAGCTTGTCGTCGACGAACAGGCCGCTGACATAGTCCTGCTCGAGCAGCGCCTTGACCACGCGGTCGGCGAGCTTCTTGTCGCGGTTCGGCAGATAGATCAGGTCCGAGCCGCCATTGGTGGCGATCACGACGTCAGGCTTGGCCGGATCCTGGCCGAGCACACCGTTGCCGGCCTTCGGATGGGCATTGTCGGCGACCTTGGCATTCTTGTCGTTGGGGTCGAACAGCGGCAGGTTCAGCGCCTTGGCGAGATCGATCGCCAGAAAGCCCATCGGCAGGAAATCCTTCGGCGTGTCGTCGTAGGCGATCTTGGCCGAGGGGCTGGTCTTGCTCTCCTTCGAGATCGTCGAGAAGCCATGGTCGGAGGAGACCATGATGTTGGTGTTGGCGGAAAGTCCGAGCTCGTCGAGCGCCTTGCGGAGCTGGGCGAGGTTGTTGTCGGCATTCTTGATGCCGGCCATCGAGGTCGGGCCGTTGATGCCGGGCGTGATGGTGTTGAGGCTGTCGCCGGTGTTGTGCTGGCTGCCGTCCGGATCGCGCGACCAGAACACCAGCACGAAAGGCTTGTTGCGCGCCTTGAACATCGGCAGCACGACCTTGGTCGCGACGTCGGCCATGTAGGCCTGCTGTGCGACGTTGGCCACCGTGGTGCCGGGCGTCTTGGCATCGCCGGCCTTGGCATTGTCGCCGCGGCTCGGCGTGGCGAGCGGCAGGCCGGCCTTGGTCAGCGCGTCCTTCATCTCATCGGAGAGCGGCACGCCGGCCTTGCCGCCAGTGGAATCGTCGACCACGATGGTGTTCTTGCCGCGGTCGGTGTGGTCGAACAGCAGGGTCGGGCCGAGCTTGCCGACGGCTGCGGTGCTAAAACCCTGGCCGCGGGCCATCTTCAATAGCGTCTCCTCGTTGAGATAGTCGCCGTTGAAGTGATCGTCGATATCGGCGAGCACGGCGTCGTTCTCGATGAAGGGAACCACGGTGTCGCCGGCAGGCACCGAGGTGTAGCCAGTAAAGATCGTGTTGGAGAAGGTGCCGGTGTCGCCGAGATAGTGGCCGGTCGAGAGCGCCGAGCTGTTCGCCATCGTGAAGGTCGGGAACAGCGAATGCGAGTTCTTGAAATGGACGCCCTTGTCGCGGATCTCGGCCATCGCAGGCGCCGTCTGCGGCGTCACGATGCCGCCGCGCAGGCCGTCGGGGACGAACAGGATGAGGTTGCGGGGTTTTGCATTTTGCGCGGAAGCGGCGCCGGCTGAAAGCGCGATCATGCTCGCGGACAGTAATGTAATGGCACGGCGCATTTTGTTATTCCCCCTGATGAAGCCCCGCGGCAGCCCGCCGCAGCTTTCGTTTAGTTTTGCCATATGACAGAAATGTTACAGCGCCCGCCGGGCGCTGTAACTGCCGGATTTTTCTCGGCGACGGCCGGTCAACCCGCCGTCATTCCGCGGGCTGAACCGCGGTGCTCTCATTGCGCGCGGCGCTGTCGGCATGCCCGTACCGTGCATAGAGCGCGGGCAGGACGGCGAGCGTGAGCAGGGTCGCGCTGATCAGGCCGCCGATCACGACGGTGGCGAGCGGCTTCTGCACCTCGGCGCCGGTGCCGGTGGCGAACGCCATCGGCACGAAACCGAGCGAGGCCACCAGCGCAGTCATCACCACCGGCCGGAAGCGGGTGAGGGCGCCTTGCTCGATGGCCTCCCGCATCGGCACGCCGCGCTCGCGCAATTGCCTGACGAAGCTCAGCATCACAAGCCCGTTCAGCACTGCAACACCGGACAGCGCGATGAAGCCGACCGCCGCTGAAATCGAGAACGGCATGCCGCGCAGCCACAGCGCCGCGATGCCGCCGGTAAGCGCCAGCGGCACCGCGCTGAACACCAGTAGCGCATCGCGCGCGGAGCCCATCGCCGCCAGCAGCAACAGGAAGATCATCGCAAAACAGGCCGGCACCACGACGGCAAGGCGCTGGCGCGCCGCGGCGAGATTTTCCGACTGGCCGCCCCAGGTCATCCAGTAGCCGGGCGGCAGCTGTACCGATTGTGCGACCTTTGCTTGCGCTTCCTCGACCACCGAGCCGAGATCGCGACCGCGGACATTGGCCGTCACCACGATGCGGCGCTTGCCGTTCTCGCGGCTGATCTGGTTCGGTCCTTCCGTGAAGGAGAACTGCGCGACGCGGTTGAGCGGCAGGCTCTGCACCGGCGAACTCGGCGTTGCCTTCGGCAAGGCGACCGGCAGATTGCTCAGCGCCTCGAGATCGGAGCGCACGCTCTCCGGCAATCGCACCACGATGTCGAAGCTACGATCGCCCTCGTAGACCACGCCGGCATCCTGGCCGCCGACCGCGGCACCGATCACGTCCTGGACCTCGGAGACGCTGAGGCCCCGCCGGGCAATCGCCGCCTTGTCGACCTTGATCTCGAGCACGGGCAGGCCGCCGGCCTGCTCGACCTTGACGTCGGTCGCGCCGCGCACGCCGCGCAGCGCGGCCGCGATCTGGTTGGCGGCCTTCTGCATCGGCTCGAACTCGTCGCCGAACACCTTGACCGCGATGTCGCCGCGAACGCCGGCGAGCAGTTCGTTGAAGCGCATCTGGATCGGCTGGGTGAATTCATAGACGTTGCCGGGCAGCCGGCCGACCGCCTTCGAAATGTCTTCGATCAACTGCTCCTTGGTCAGCGACGGATCCGGCCACTCTGCGCGCGGCTTCAGGATGATGAAGGTGTCGGATGCGTTCGGCGGCATCGGATCGCTCGCCACCTCCGCGGTGCCGGTCTTGGAGAAGACGAACGACACCTGCGGAAAGCGGCTGACGGCCTTCTCGACAGAGAGTTGCATCGCCTGCGACTGCGATAGCGCCGTGCTCGGAATTCTCAGCGCGTGCATGGCGATGTTCTTCTCGTCGAGAGAGGGGATGAACTCCTGGCCGAGCCGGAAGAACCCGAACAGGGCGGTCGCGAACAACACGACCGCCACGGCGATGACGGGTAGGGGCGTTGCAACCGCGCGCCGGAGCAGCGGGCTGTACCCGCCCTTCAATGCGGCAACGAGCCAGTTTTCCTTCTCCTGCACGCGGCCGGTGATGCCGATCGCGATCAGCGCCGGAACCAGTGTCAGCGACAGCACGAAGGCGGCAGCGAGCGCGAGAATCACGGTCAGCGCCATCGGCTCGAACATCTTGCCTTCGACGCCGGTGAAGGTGAGGAGCGGCACGTAGACCAGCAGGATGATGGCCTGGCCGTAAAGGCTCGGCTGCACCATTTCCACGGCGGACGCCCGTACCGTCGCTAGCCGTTCGTTGCGGGTCAGCACGCGGCCAAGCACATGCTGCTTCTCGGCAAGATGACGCAGGCTGTTCTCGGTGATGATGACGGCGCCATCGACGATCAGGCCGAAATCCAGTGCACCGAGGCTCATCAGATTGGCACTGATGCGGCCCTGCCACATGCCGATCGCGGTCATCAGCATCGCGATCGGGATCACCAGTGCCGTGATCAATGCTGCGCGGAAATTGCCGAGCAGCACGAACAGCACCGCGATCACCAGCAGCGCGCCTTCGCTGAGGTTGCGTGCCACCGTGCCGATGGTCGCATCGACCAGCTGGGTGCGATCGAGCACCGTCTCGACTGCGACGCCTGCCGGCAAGGATGGCGTGATCGCACGCAGTTTGGCGTCGACCGCGGCCGATACCGTGCGGCTGTTGGCGCCGATCAGCATCAGCGCGGTGCCGACCACGACCTCGCGGCCGTTCTCGCTGGCGCTCCCGGTGCGCGTCTCGCCGCCGATCGAGAGCGAGGCGAGGTCACGGATCCGGACCGGGACGCCGCCGCGGGTGGTGACGACGACGGCGCCGAGCTCCTCGATGTTCTCGAGGCGACCGCCGGACCGCACCACGAATCCTTCGCCGTTGCGCTCGATATAGCGCGCACCGCGGCTGACATTGTTGCTCTCGATCGCCTTCGCGACGTCGGCGAAGGTGAGGCCGAGCGCGATTAGCTTCGCCGCATCGGGCTGGACCTGATACTGCTTGAGATAGCCGCCGATCGAATCGACGCCGGCGACGCCAGGCACCATCTTGATCTGCGGCTTGATGATCCAGTCCTGCACTGTGCGCAGATAGGCGTCTTTCTCGACCTCGCTTTGCAGCACCTGGCCGTCCGCCGTCAGGAAGCGGCCATCGCTCTGCAGGCCCGGCGCGCCGTCGGTCTGCACCTTCTGGCCGGAGTAGTGGACGGTCCACATGTAGATTTCGCCAAGACCCGTCGTGGTCGGGCCAATCCGCGGCTCGATGCCTTGCGGCAGGCGCGCGCGAACTTCGGTCAGGCGCTCGCCGACCTGCTGGCGGGCGAAATAGATATCAGTGGCTTCGCTGAACACCGCCGTGATCTGCGAGAAGCCGTTGCGGGAGAGCGACCGCGTGCTCTCCAGCCCCGGCGCGCCCGCCAGCGCCGTCTCGACCGGAAAGGTGATTTGCTTCTCGATTTCCGCCGGCGACAACGCCGGGGCGACGGTGTTGATCTGGACCTGCTTGTTGGTGATGTCGGGCACTGCGTCGATCGGCAGTCTGGTCAATGCGAGGCCGCCGAGAAACATCAGGACCGCTGCCAGTGTGACGACCACCCAGCGCCGCTGGATCGCCAGACCGATGATGCGCTCAATCATGGCCGTGCTCCGCTTCGTCCTTCTCGACTTCGGCCTTCAACGTGAAGGTGTTCTGCACCGCAATGGTCTCGCCGGCGGCAAGACCCGCGACGATTTCGATGTCGTTATCGTCCTCACGGCCGGTCCGTACCGACCTCGCCTCGAAGCCATCGGCATCACGCACGAATACGGTCGGCGTGCCCTTGATGGTTTGAATGGCCTTCTTCGTCACCATCACCGTCGACGGCGCGCCTGACAGCGGCACCTCCGCGGTGACGAAGGTGCCGGGCTTCCAGCGGTGCTCCTTGTTGGGCAGGGTCGCGATCACGCGGGCATTGCGGGTCTCGCGGTCGAGCAGGGGGCTGACGAAGATCACGCCGGCATTGGCTTCATCCTCGGTGCCGATGGCGCGGATCTTGACCGAAACGCCTTCGCGGACGGCGCCGATGTCTTCGGGCGAAACCGCCAGATCGACCCAGATGTCGTCGAGATTGACGATGACGTAGAGTTCGCTCTCCTGGCCTTCGCGCCCGATCAGTCCGCCGAGATCGACTCGCCGTTCGGACACCCGGCCGCTGATCGGTGCTCGCAGGAACTGGGTCCGCAGGCTTTCCGGCGGCTGGTTCGGCAGATCGGCGATCTCGCTTTCCGACAGGCCCAGCGCAAACAGCTTCTGCCGCGCGCCGTCGAGCTTGATCTGGGCGTCGTTGGCGGTCAGCCGCGTGCGCAGGAACTCGTTTTCCGAGACGATGCGGGTCTCGACCAGTGTCTTCTGCCGCGCGTAGAGCGTCTGCTGCAGGTCGTTGGTGAGCCGCGCGGCGAGGTATTCGCTCTTGGCGTCGGCGACCTCGCGGCTTTCGATCGCCGCGACGATCTCGCCTTTCTCGACCACGTCGCCGAGACGCTTGCGCAGTTCCGTGACCGTCGCGAGCACGCGGACCGAGACGCGGCCGATATGATCGGCGTCGGGGATCAACGATCCCGGCGCGAGGAAATGCCGCTTCAGCATGCCGCCGCCGGCCGGTGCGAGCGTGATGCCAGATTCACGAATCTGGTCTTCGCTTAGCTCGATATGTCCGGGAGCTTCATGCGCGGCCTCGACTTTCGGTGGATCTGCGGTCGCCGTCTCCTGCGTCGTGGCCGGGAACTTGACTGGCCAGCCGATCCATCCGGCCGCCAGAATGATCAGTGCAATGCCGGCAGCCACGCCGGCGAAGAATAGAACAACCCGTTTCATGTGCGCCTCTCCGCAGCGCATGCCATTGGCCCTGCGCTGTCGCGACATCGATCTGTGCGGAAGCGTGCGCGCTACCGGATGGCAGCGGCGCACGGCCGGTCATGCCGACTGGATCAGGCGCGCGGTGGTTTGAAGGGGGAGAGGCGATCGGCCGACGCCGGCAGCCCGATGCTGCTGTCGCCATAGCTGTGCAGCGCATAGGCGATCGGGAATGCCGTCTCCTGCGGCGTCACCGAGGCGACGTGGGTCAGGCAGTGATCGCCATGCAGTGAGGCCGGATGCGCGGGAGCCTTGCCGCCGGTATCGTTGATCGACTGCGCGATCGAGAAGCCGGGAGCTGCATCGTCATCGCCGTCGAAGGCCCAGCCGTGGAAGAACGACAGCACCAGCGCAAGCGAAATCAGCCCCGCAAGCAGGCTGCGCCAGCGGCGCGATCCTGTTGCATGAGCGGAAGACTGAATCATGGTGCGCGAAGCGTCCATGGGCCCTAATTAGCGCCGCGACCGCGCGCGTTCAAGTTCGACGCTGCGACAGAATTGCCGCGGATACTATAACGTTACACTTTCTCAGCGGTTCGGCGCATCAGCCAGCGTCGCGCTGCGACGACAGCCCAGATCGCTTCGACCAGCCCGAACGGCCAGGCGCCCTGCAGGAAACCGTAGGCCGAGCCGAGCGCGCAGGAGACGGCGAAAGCCAGGATGAACCAGGGGCTGCGATCCTCGGCTGCGTAGCAGACGAGCATCATGGTCACGGCGAACAAACCGAACAGCGTGAGCGCATCCATTCCGCAGCAGGACTCCTGTTGTAACGCAGTTGATATCTGAGCATGCTTGGGCTGGAATATCCATCCAGCGTCGCTGCCCGAAAGGATTGCCCCCATGAAGCGCATGCATGTTCACGTCGCCGTCAAGGACATCCCGCAATCGGTCGGCTTCTACTCGGCGTTGTTCGGCGCCGAACCGACGATCGTGAAATCCGATTATGCCAAATGGATGCTCGACGATCCCCGCGTCAACTTCGCGATCTCGACCCGAGGCCGCGAGCCGGGGCTCGATCACCTCGGCATTCAGGTGGAGAGCGCCGAGGAGCTCGGCGAGGTCTATGGCCGGCTGCGCAAGGCGGGCGGCGAGGTGATCGAGCAGGGCCAGACGGTGTGCTGCTATGCCAGGTCCGAGAAGTCGTGGATCGATGATCCCGCGGGGATCGCGTGGGAGACCTTCCATACGACCGGCGAAAGCATCGTCTACGGCGACGGCAGCGGCGAGCGGACCGCGCGCGTCGCACACGAGAAGCTGGACGCGCAGCAAAGCGCCTGTTGTGCGCCACAGCCCCAGGCCGCGCCGCCCGAGGCTCCGGCCTGCTGCAAGGCGTGAGTCGAAGCGGCCGCGCACACTAGGGGTCGAAGTTCTTGTAGCCCGGATGAAGCGCAGCAAAATCCGGGAGCCGCCAACCGTTGATACAGGTCCCGGATTGCGCTGCGCTTCATCCGGGCTACGCACCGCCGGGCCAGCCGTCGCGTCGGCGCAGCCGGCTACCGCTGTAAGCAAATGCTTAATGCCTGCGACATATTATCTCAGCGACGACTCCCCTCCGTGCTAACAGCCCCTTAACCATGCGGCTTTTGCCAATCAAGGATCCTGAGCGGTCCTGGCGTCTCATCAAGGCACAATGGAAGAAGGACGCTGAAGGCGTCGGAGAGGATTTTGCCACCTTTGGCGGCATCGGAGCCTTTGAAGCGCTGACGGCCAGGGAAGGTGACAGTCAGGGGCTGTATCACCTGACCGACGGCGAACGGGTCCACGCGGTCTGCCAGGTCAGACGTCTGCTGATGAGCCGATATACGTCGCCGGCGCTCAGCACGCGCTTCATCAATGTGTCTCCGATCTACGATCTCGGCCTCGCCGATGTCAGCGATTACGCGCAGATGCTCGTGGCCCTGTTCTCCGGCGTCGTCTGGCTGTCGCGTGATGCGCTGGCGGCCAGCCACATCCGTTTTCTCCTCAAGAGTCCGGGCGACTCGCAATTCTTCGCCGCGCTCAAGGCCGCGACGCCGTTCTCGCCATTCTCGAAGTTCAGCATCGAGGGCGCGTTGATCGAGTGCAGCCTGAAGGAGGCCTGAGGCGGTCGCGCCCTGAGGATTCCCGTGCTGATCGCGCTCAGCTATTCATCCACCTTAACAGTCCGATAACTGACTTTCCTAACGAGCCCTTGGGTTGTGTTCCCTTAGAAGGGCACCCGCAGGGGCAGGAAAATGTCGGTTGTGTCAACGAACAGCGTGAAGCCGGAGCACCGGCGGCTGTCGATCAAGGGTGTGTTGCGCGCCACCAGGATGGGCGCCATTCAGTGGCTCGTCCTGAGCGCCGCGCTGCTGGTGCTCGCCATCACGCTTGGCACCGGCTATCTCGCGCTGCAGTTTCGCGAGCGCGCGCTGGAGATGTCCGAACGCGAACTCAACAACACCGCGCTGCTGCTGTCGCGGCATTTTGACCAGCAGCTCAGCGACCTCCAGCATGTCCACGACGACATCGTGAACTATCTGCGGTCGGAGCAGGTCGAGACCGCCGATCAGTTCGAAAAGAACATGTCGCTTTTGAGCGCGCACGAGATGCTGCGCACGCGGCTGGCCGCGCTGCCGCATGTCGGCGGGCTCAATTTGTTCAATGCCAAGGGATGGCTGATCAACTCGTCCGAGATGTGGCCGGTGCCCGACGTCAGCATTGCCGAACGGCGCTATTTCCAGGAGTTCACCTCGGGACGACCGACGTCGCCTGTCATCGTCGAACCTGCGATGAGCAAGGTGACGGGCAACTGGACCACGATCTTTGCGCGCAAGATCACCGGGCGCAACGGCGAGATCATCGGCTTTGCGAGCCGCGGCGTCGAGCCCAGCCATTTCGAGGATTTCCTCGCCTCGCTGGCATTGAGCGGCGACACCGTGATTTCGATGATCCACCGCGACGGCACGATCATCGCGCGCTATCCGCAGGATGCCGGCGTGATCGGCCGCAACATCATCAACCTGCCAGTGTTCCAAAAGGTCATCAGCTTTGGCGGCAACACGTCGGGACGGTTCGTTGGCGCTTCTGGCGAGGAGAACGTCGGTGCGGTCAGATTGCTGTCGCATTTTCCAATCCTGATCCTCGCCACCACGAAGACCTCGAGCGCGCTGGAAGACTGTCGCGCCCAGACCAAGCTGCAATTCTGCGCGGCCGTGTTAGCGGTACTGGTCATCAGCTTCGCGGTCTTCCTGATCGTCCGCCAGCTGCAGCGGCAGCACGATGCGGCGCAGCGCCGGCTGTCCGAGAAGAGCCAGCATCTCGACACCGCCATCAACACCATGACGCAGGGGCTTTTGCTGTTCGATGCCTCGGCGCGGCTCGTGATCTGCAACCAGCGATATATCGACATGTTCGGCCTGTCGCCCGATGTCGCCAGGCCCGGCTGCCATCTGCGCGATCTGATCCTGCATCGCCAGGCGCTCGGTTCATTTGTCGGCGATGTCGATGAATACTGTGCGCGGTTCACCAATCCCAGGGGTGACGAAATCCGGGATTCGGTGATCGTGACGCCCGACGGCCGCAGCATCCGCCTGATCTACAAACGCGCACCCGACGGCGGCTGGGCTACCACGCTCGAGGACGTCACCGACGGGCGGCGTGCGCAGGCGCAGATCGAGTATCTCGCGCATTACGATGCCTTGACCAATCTGCCGAACCGGACGCTGTTCCAGCGTCACGCGGAAGAATTGTTGCGCGAGGCGACCGTCCGCGAGTTCGCGATCCATTACATCGATATCGACGAGTTCAAGCGGATCAACGACACGCTGGGTCATCCGATCGGCGATGAATTCCTCCGGCGCGTGGCCGACAAGCTGCGCCAGTCGGTCGGATCGAACGACTTCATCGCGCGCCTCGGCGGCGACGAGTTCGCGATCGTCCAGCATGACATCATGTCGGACGACGACGTCAGCGATCTGGTCGCGCGCGTCTATCAGTCACTGCGCACGCCGTTCGACTGCCACGGTCATTGGCTGTCGAGCGACGCCAGCATCGGCATCGCGATCGCCCCGCGTCACGGCTCCGACCTGTTCGGCCTGCTCAAATGCGCCGACCTCGCCATGTACGCGGCCAAGGCCGCCGGCCGCAGGACCTATCGCTTCTTCGATCCGGCGATGGAGAAGCAGGCCAATCTGCGCCGCGCGCTGGAGGCCGATCTGCGAAGTGCGTTGGCGGAAGACCGCTTCGAGCTGCACTATCAGCCGCTGGTCGACCTGCGCAGCGACGAGGTGACCGGCTGCGAGGCGCTGCTGCGCTGGCGGCATCCGGTGCGCGGCATGATCTCCCCGGCGGAGTTCATCCCGGTCGCCGAGGAAACCGGGCTGATCGAGGAAATCGGGCAGTGGGTGTTGCGCACCGCCTGCATCGAGGCGGCGGGCTGGCCGGCGCATGTGCGCTTGGCGGTCAACGTCTCGCCGATCCAGTTCAAGTCGGAGACGCTGGCGCTGAAAGTTGCAAGCGCGCTCGCCGAGAGCGGGCTCGACCCGCGCAGGCTCGAGCTCGAGATCACCGAGGCGGTGCTGATCGCCGACGACGATGCGGCGCTTGTCACGCTCGGCCAGCTGCGCGCGCTCGGCGTCCACATTGCGCTCGACGATTTCGGCACCGGCTACTCGTCGCTGCAATATCTGCAGCGCTTCCCGTTCGACAAGATCAAGATCGACCGCAGCTTCGTCAAGGAAGTGACCCGCAACAGCGGCTCGGCCTCGATCATCCGCGCAGTGGTCTCGATCGCCGCCGACCGCAACATGATCACGACCGCCGAGGGCGTCGAGACCGATCAGCAGCGCGATACCGTGCAGATGCTCGGCTGCACGCAGATGCAGGGCTATCTGTTCAGCAAGCCGGTTCCCGCGCAGGACCTCCGGACGCTGCTCGCGGCCGATAGCGTCGAGGAGGCCGCCTGAGCGGCTTTCCCTGAAAAGTTCCAAAAAATCGACCTGCCGACGCGACCGGCGCGGAACCGAAATCGTGGAACCGCGTTCCTTTGCGGGGCTCGACCGGCAGGCGATCAATGAAAACCGCAGTAGTGTCCGCGGCCATGCTGCTGTTTGCCTCAAGCATGGCGAACGCAGAGAGCGGCCTTGCGTCCTATTATCGGGGGATCGGCAGGAGTGGCGAGATGACCTGCGCGCATCGCAAGCGGCCATTCGGCAGTATGGTCACCGTGTCCTATCACGGGAAATCGATCCGGTGCCGGGTCAACGACCGCGGACCGTTCGTTCGCGGACGGATCATCGATGTCTCGACCACGGCGGCGCGCGCGCTCGGCATCCTTCAGCTCGGCGTCGCGCATGTGGTGATCGAGTAGCGCGCGGCCGGCGGCGGGATCAGGGTTTTGAGGTGGTCGCCCGCTGCTCGGCGATCGCCTTGCGGAGCGTGCGCGACAGCGCCTCGACCGAATAGGGTTTCTGGATCAGCTCGAAGCCGCTATGCGCGTTCTCGGCGAGCACGTTGCTGTAGCCGCTGGTCAGCACCACCGGCAGGCCGGGAAAGCGATCGCGGATCACGCCGGCGAGCTCGACGCCGTTCATGCCGGGCATGATCACGTCGGAGAACACGAGGTCGGCGGCGAACTCGTTCTCGGAGAGGATCGACAGCGCCGCGTTGGCGTTCGCTGCGCGCTTGACCGAATAGCCGAGATCCTCGAGCAGCTCGGTGGAGAACTGGCCGACATCGTCGTTGTCCTCGACCACGAGGACGCGATAGCCGCGGCCGATCGAGGCCTGCTCGATGCCGGCGCTGGCCGCGACCTTGGCGTCCGCCGGGCGCATCGCCTGCGGCAGATAGATGGTGAAGGTCGCGCCGTGCCCCGGCGTAGAGGTCACCTCGATATCGCCGTCGGATTGCTTGACGAAACCGAACGCCTGGCTCAGTCCGAGGCCCGTTCCCTTGCCGACCTCCTTGGTCGTGAAGAATGGTTCGAAGATAGCGTCGAGATTTTCCGGCGAGATGCCGGTGCCGGTATCCTGGATCGAGACCGTCACGAAATCGCCGCTGCGCGAGGCCTGGGCGCGCAGGGCAGGGATGTGCTTGACCTTCCTGACGCCGATCGTCAGCTGGCCTTCGCCGTTCATGGCGTCGCGGCCATTGACCGCAAGGTTGATCATCGCGGTCTCGAACTGGCCGATATCGGCGATCGCAAAGCAGTCGGGATCCTCGATCCTGACCTCGATGTGGATCCGCGCGCCGACCAGCGGACGGATCAGCTGCACCACGCTATCGACCTGCGTCCCGACATTGAACACTTCGGGATTGAGCGGTTGCCTGCGCGCAAACGCCAGGAGCTGCGCGGTGAGCTTGGAGGCCCGCTCCACGGTCTCCGAGATCGCATCGATGTAGCGGCGTCGCCGCTCGTCCGGCAGCTCGCGGCGGCGCAGGAAGTCGGTCGCGGAGCGGATGATGGTGAGCAGATTGTTGAAGTCGTGCGCGACGCCGCCGGTGAGCTGGCCGACCGCTTCCATCTTCTGCGACTGCCGCAGGGCTTCCTCGCCAAGGCGCCGTTCGGTGATGTCGACAGCCTCCGGCACCGCGCCGACGATCGTGCCGTGCTGGTCCTGCAACGGGCGCATCGCGAAATCGAAATAACGCTCGCCGATCGGCAGGTGCAGCTGCAGCTCGACCTTGACTTCCTCGCCCCGCATCGCGGTCGCAAAGGCATTCTGGATCACGCGCGGCATGCCGTCGGTCGCAGTGAACCAGGGCGTGTCCCAGAACGGTTTGCCGACGACGTCGGCGGCCCCGGCGCGGATGCCGGCCAGCGCGGTCTGGTTGGTGTAGAGCAGGTCGCCATCCCGGTTGAGCAGCATCTGATATTGATGGCTGGTTTCCAGGATCGCGCGGGTCTGCGCTTCGCGGGATTCGAGCTGGGCGGTGCGCTCCAGGATGCGCCGCTCCAGCGACTCGTTGAGCTTGCGCAGCTCGATCTCGGCTTCCTTGGCCGCGGTGATGTCATGGGCGACGCCGATGAAGCCGATATGCTTGCCGTTCGGGTCCCAGCGCGGTTGCGATTCCGAGCGCAGCCAGCGCCAATCGCCCGCGGCATTCCGGTAGCGTGCCTCGAGCACGAATGGCTTGAGCGACAATTCGCCGGTGATCTGCTGCTGCAGGATGTTCGGCAGATCATCCGGATGCAGCGCCTTGCGCCAGTCGAACACGACGGCTTCCTCGAACGGCAGGCCGAGGAAATCCAGATAGGCCTGGTTGGCGAAGGAGCGGGTGCGGTCGAGCTTGGTCACCCAGATCGGCACCGGCGCGCTGTCGGCGATCAGGCGGAAGCGTTCCTCGCTCTCGCGCAGGGTTTCCTGCGCCAGCATCTGATCGGTGACGTCGAGATCGGCACCGACCAGCCGCAGCGCACGGCCGTTGCGGTCGCGGTCGATCTTGGCGACGACACGGATCCAGCGGCTCTCGCCGTCGTTCGGGCGGATGATGCGGTACTCGGCGGTGTAATCCTCGCCGCCGGCCTTCAGCACGCCGAACAGGTGCCTGATGGTTCGCTCGCGATCGTCGGGGTGGATGCGCGCGACCCAGTTCTCATAGGTCTCGTTGACCTCCTCGGGCGGCAGGCCGTGCACCAGCAGATATTCGGGAGAGCGGCGGTTGCGCACGCCGTCGCGGAAATCGATCTCGAGCCCGCCGACCCGCGCGATGCGCTGGATCCGTGCCAGCTCGGCCTCGCGCTCCTGAAGCTCGCGATGGGCGCGGTCGCGTTCGCGCGCGATCTCCTCAAGGTGCTGCCGCAGCCGTTCGGCTGCCGCAGCTTCGGGAAGCACATCAGCGGGATCGGGTGGGGTCATACGCGCCGGCAACCTCTCGGCGCAGTTTCACACAGGACGAGGCGGCTTTTCCAGCGTGATTTGCGGCGATCACTTGCCCGTCACTTGCCCTTCATTTGCCTTTGGGCGGGCGGCAATTATAGGCCCTGCGGAACCCGGCGGCCTGCGCATCCTCCTCGGAGCAGAACCAGCGATCCGGATTGCCAAGGCCCGGGTAACTGCGGCACGCCTGCAGGTGATAGATGCCGACATTGCCGGTGACGCGGGCGCGCACGGCGTACTTGCCCTTGATGTTGCAGCTTGCCGGCATCGGCAGGTCGTCGGGGAAGAGCGCATTGCGGATCTGCGTGTCGCGGTCGGCCGGGCAGGCGTTGCCGAGCAGGGCGCCGTCCTTCTTGCCGAGACGAAAATCGCGCGGCGCCACGAAGCAGCCCTTCCACAGCCCCGCACGACTGTCCGTGGCGGTGGCTTGATCCGGCTTGAATCGGCCAGTGGCCGACGTCTCGACGTTGAGGGCGTAGCCCTTCTGCACCATCACCTGGCTCAGGCTGGTCGGGTCGCCCTCGAGCTTGCAGACGCCGAGGCGGCGCTTCTTGAAGGTCGGATCGACGCCGACATCGTCGCAATGAATCGGCTTGCCGCCGATCAGTCGGGTCAGCTGGTCGCGCGCTTCAATCCCGCAGGTCCAGACGTCGGCGTGCTCGTCGATGCAGAGCTGGTCGGCCGCCGGCGCGTCGATGCCGTCGAGCCGATAGACCGTGTTGCCGAGCTGAACCGTCCCGGCGTCCTTGACGATAGCCGTGGAGGGGCCACCGGTCGCAGACAGCGCAGCCGTCGCAGACAGGACAGGGCTCGCGGACAGGCATGTCAGGAGAAGCGTCGTGATGACCGGATTCCGAAACCGCATTTTCTCACTTCAGATTTTTGGCGGGCAGCCGAACTTCTAGCACAGGCGGGTACGATCCAACCAAGGACTGTTCGCACGCGATGCGTGCGCGCCGTCACATCACGATCGGCATTCCGCGACGTAGAACGGCCGGACATTGCTATCGAAGGGATGCTGATATGGCCGAGTTCATCATCAACCTCATTGCGGATGTCATCACCGACATCTGGACCCTGCAATGCCTCGCGCGCTGGCGGCGGAAGCGAGAGGCGCCTCGGCAGACGGCTTCCGAGCAAAGATCCGATTGACTTCATGAGAACAAAATAGGAACATGATGTGCCACCTGAATCCCGGATGCCCCATGATGTCTGCACGGCCCGAATCTGATGACGATGACGGGCTGGAAGCGGCTGTCGATCAGGCTATTTCCGCGTGCGGCGGCAATTTGCGCGCGACCATCCGGGCGCTGATCGTGGCGAATGAATTCCTGGAGAACGAGGTTAGCGAGCTGATGAAGGCCGTCGCTAAGGCGCATTCGCGCGGCCGCTTCAAGACTTATTCGGGCTGAAATACCCCTCCGGCTACCGCCAAGAACCGGCCAAGAACCGGCCAAGGACCGGCCAGGTGCCGGGCCCGGTCTGCATTTGCCTTCGGGGCATTTTGCTGTACCACGGAGTGGTTACGCCAATCGCCCGTGCCGGATTGCGCGGGGAGGAATCCTGCCCAAAGCCCAAGCAAGAAGAGCATGTTCAAACGAATCCTGATCGCCAACCGCGGCGAGATCGCCTGCCGGGTCATCAAGACTGCGCGCCGTATGGGGATTGAGACGGTTGCCGTCTACTCCGAGGCCGACCGCGACGCGCTGCATGTCGAGATAGCCGACGACGCCGTGTTGATCGGCCCGCCCGCCGCGGCCGAGAGCTACCTTTTGATCGACAAGATCGTCGACGCCTGTCGCAAGACCGGCGCACAGGCCGTGCATCCCGGCTACGGCTTCCTGTCCGAGCGCGAGGCGTTTCCGCGCGCGCTGGAAGCCGCCGGCATCGTCTTCATCGGCCCGAACCCCGGCGCCATCGCCGCGATGGGCGACAAGATCGAATCCAAGAAGGCCGCGGCGAAGGCCAAGGTCTCGACCGTGCCCGGCCATCTCGGCGTCATCGAGGACGACAAGCACGCGGTCCAGATCGCCGACGAGATCGGCTACCCCGTGATGATCAAGGCCTCCGCCGGCGGCGGCGGCAAGGGCATGCGCATCGCGCATTCGAAGAGCGAAGTCGCCGAAGGCTTCAACCTCGCCAAGGCCGAGGCGAAGTCGTCGTTCGGCGACGACCGCGTCTTCATCGAGAAATTCATCGTCGATCCCAGGCACATCGAGATCCAGATCCTCGGCGACAAGCATGGCAACGTGATCTATCTCGGCGAGCGCGAGTGCTCGATCCAGCGCCGCAACCAGAAGGTCATCGAGGAAGCGCCGTCGCCGCTGCTCGACGAGCAGACCCGCCGCAAGATGGGCGAGCAGGCGGTCGCGCTGGCCAAGGCGGTGAACTACGATTCGGCCGGCACCGTGGAATTTGTCGCCGGCCAGGACAAGAGCTTCTACTTCCTGGAGATGAACACCCGTCTGCAGGTCGAGCATCCCGTCACCGAGCTGATCACCGGCATCGACCTCGTCGAGCAGATGATCCGCGTCGCCGCCGGCGAGAAGCTTGCACTCGCGCAGAAGGACGTCACGCTGACCGGCTGGGCGGTCGAGTCCCGCGTCTATGCCGAGGATCCGTTCCGCAACTTCCTGCCGTCGATCGGCCGCCTGGTGAAGTACCGTCCGCCGGCCGAGGCCAGCCATGACGGCATCACGATCCGCAACGACACCGGTGTGCAGGAGGGCGGCGAGATCTCGATCCACTACGATCCGATGATCGCCAAGCTCGTCACCCACGCCCCGTCGCGCGCCGCGGCGATCGAGGCGCAGGCGACCGCGCTCGACGCCTTCTATGTCGACGGCATCAGGCACAACATTCCGTTCCTGTCGGCGTTGATGAACCATCCGCGCTGGCGCGAGGGCCGGCTCTCGACCGGCTTCATCGCGGAAGAATTCCCCAAGGGATTCTCGGCGCGCGCCCCCGAGGGTGAGATCGCGCGGCGGCTCGCGGCAGTCGGTGCCGCGATCGATCACGTGCTGGGCGAGCGCAAGCGGCAGATTTCCGGCCAGATGGGCGGCCGGGTGGTGCAGCGCGAGCGCCGTCGCGCAGTGTGGCTCGATCGCGCCGAGATCTCGCTCGACGTCGCGCGCGAGGATGACGCCATCGCAGTGCGCTTCATCGGCGCCGACGGGCTGCCGGGCAATCCGCACAATCTGGTGTCGAGCTGGGCGCCGGGCGAGCCGGTGTGGCAGGGCACCATCGACGGCAATTTTGTCGCCGTGCAGGTGCGGGCCATCAACAACGGCTTCCGCCTCGCGCATCAAGGCTATGAGGTGCCGGTCTATGTCTTCACCGAGACCGAGGCGACCTCGGCGCGGCTGATGCCGGTGACCTCGGCCGCCGACACCGGCAAGAAGTTGCTGTGTCCGATGCCCGGGCTCGTGGTGTCGATCGCGGTGACCGAGGGCCAGGAGGTCAAGGCCGGCGAGACGCTCGCGGTGGTGGAAGCCATGAAGATGCAGAACGTGCTGCGCGCCGAGCGCGACGGCACGGTCAAGAAGATCCACGCCGCCGCCGGCGCCACGCTCGCGGTCGATGCGCTGATCCTGGAGTTCGCCTGAGATTGTCATTCCGGGGCTCGCGAAGCGAGAACCCGGAATCTCGAGATTTTGGGTGCGCAATTGCGCACCTGAGGGTTCGATGCTTTGCATCGCCCCGGAATGACGTGAGTGAGGAGTGTCCCCATGGCTTTCCGTAAACGCCGCGAAGCACTGCGATCGATTCTCAGCGGATCATCCTGCATCCGCCCGGGCTCGGTCTATGACGCGACCTCAATCCGGATCGCGGAGGATCTCGGTTTCGAGCTCGGCATGTTCGGCGGCTCGCTGGCGTCGCTCGCCGTGCTCGGCGATCCCGATATTGCGCTGATCACGCTGACTGAATTCGCTGAACAGGTGCGCCGGATGTCGCGTGCGTCGACCCTGCCTGTGCTGGTCGATGCCGACCACGGCTACGGCAATGCGCTCAACGTTCGCCGCACGGTTCAGGAGGTCGAAGCTGCCGGTGCCGCCGGCCTTACCATCGAGGATACGCTGCTGCCGCAGGCGTTCGGCCAGGCCAAGGCGCAGCTGATCTCGCTCGAGGAAGGCGTCGGCAAGATGAAGGCCGCGCTTGACGGCCGCAGCGATCCGTCGCTCGTCATCCTGGGCCGGACCGGCGCCGTCTCGATCACAGATCTCGACGACGCGATCGCACGCGCCAGGGCCTATGAGGCGGTCGGCATCGATGGACTGTTCTTCACCGGTATCAAGTCGCGCGGTGAGCTCGAGGCGCTCTCGGCCGCCACGACGCTGCCGATCGTGCTCGGCGGCGCGCCGGAGGAGATGACCGCGCTGGATTATCTGGCAAGCCAGCGCGTCAGGATCGCGCTGCAGGGCCACGCGCCGTTCGCGGCCGCAACCCAGGCCGTCTACGAAACGTTGAAGGCGCTGCGCGAAGGCACCTCGCCGAAGAATCTGAAAGGCATCGCCTCGTCCGAACTGACCAGCCGCGTGATGCGCGAGGCGGAGACCAAGGCGCGCAGCGGCGAGTTCCTCGGCCTGAAAAAATGAGCGGTGTGATCCGCCATGTCACGGTCAGTGGCCGGGTGCAGGGCGTCGGCTATCGTGCCTGGGTGGACGAGCAGGCGACCTCGCGCGGCCTCGAGGGTTGGGTCCGCAATCGCCGCGACGGCAGCGTCGAGGCGGTGTTCGTCGGCCCCGAGGCCGTCGTCGCTGACATGATCGCGGCCTGCGGCCGCGGACCGTTCTCGGCGCGGGTCGATGCCGTGCACGCCGTATCAGGCAATTCCGATCTTCTGAACCTGCGACGGGCAGGGGAGCGGTTCTCGATCCTGCCGACGATATGACGTGTGGTCACGCAACAGCCGTGATCACCAGCGCCTGAATGCGGCCTTCGATCGCGCCCTTGCCGAAGCGCCGCGCGAGCGCCGATGCGGCGTGCTCGGTCGCGGCGTCGAGGCCGATCCCGCCGCGCGCCTCGATCTCGCCGCGCAGCGGTGAGCCCTGGCAAAAACCGATCGCCGGATCGTGCGGCGCGTTCGCCCGGCTTTGCTGCCGGACGGTGTCGATCTCGATCTTGCTGAAGCCCGCGGCCAAAAGATCGGCCCGGATCGGGTCCGCCGCGTAGTGGCCATGGGGCGTGCGCGCCAGGAATCGCGGCGGATCGGCCGGGAAGACCTCTGCCAATGCCTGGGTCACCACGTCGGCAAACTCGTTCTCTTCGATGCGATCCCACATGCTGAATAGGAAACGGCCGCCCGGCTTCAGGACCCGGCGAGCTTCCGAATAGCCCTTGGGCTTGTCGGGGAAGAACATCGCGCCGAACTGGCAGGCGACGACATCGAAGCTCGCATTGTCGAACGGCAGGTTGAGCGCGTCGGCCTGCCGCCACGTGATATCGGCCGCGTCCGGCATCCGCGATTTCGCCCGTTCGAGCATCGGCTCATTCAGGTCGGTCGCCACAATGCGGGTGCCGCGGCCGAGCGCTGCCGACAGCGCGCGGGTCACGGCCCCGGTGCCCGCGGCCGTCTCAAGCAGGTCGCGCGGGCCAACGGCCTTGGCGCGTTGTGCGAGATCGCGTGCGTAGGGTTCAAAAATCATCGGCACGAGGAGCCGGTCGTAAAGTTCTGGAATGGACCCAACGAACTCCTTGTCGGACGCGGGCATCGCAAGCTCCTTGTTGGCCGTGAAGCTGGCTCATGTCGACAGCCCGCGATCCGGCCGAAAAATCGTCCACCCGGATCAGCTTGGACGAAGACGTCGGTCGCGACAAAGGAAAATTCGTCATCTGTGATGATCATCCGCGCTGGGGTCACACAGGCGAGAGGCGCACGCTAGGTCGCGCGGCGTCCCTGAGCGGCATCGATGACCCTTGACTTCCGCTCCGAACAGTCTGATATTTCTGTCATGACAGAAATAACCGCCAAGAAAAAACTTCCTGCCGCCGTCGAGCGCTTCATCCTGCATTGGGGCGACATGGGCGACGAATGGGGCGTCAACCGCTCGGTCAGCCAGATCCACGGGCTGCTCTATCTCGCCGAAGCGCCGATGACCGCGGAGGACATCGCCGACACGCTCGGCATGGCGCGCTCCAACGTCTCGAACTCGATCAAGGAATTGCTGTCCTGGGGGTTGATCCGGCGGGTGCCGATCCTCGGCGACCGCCGCGACCATTTCGAGGCCGAGACCGATATCTGGGAGGTCGCGGCGAAGATCGCAGCCGGGCGCAAGGAGCGCGAGATCGATCCCGCGCTAGCCGCGCTGCGCGCTTGCGTCTCCGACGCGGCCGACGATCCCGCCATCAGCCCGCTCGCCAGCAAGCGGCTGAAGGAGATGCTGACGTTCACCGAGCTGGTCGACCGCTGGTACACGCAGATGCTGAACGTGCCGCGGCCGCGCCTGGTCGCGCTGATCAGGCTCGGCGAGAAGATCGTGAGTTTCCTGCCGACAGGCAGAGCCAAATAGGGGCGGCGGCGTAACGGGAGTGTACGATGGCGTCAGCAAGGATATCCACCTTAAAGACAGCGCCGGCTTCCGATACGAAACTGTTCGACGACCATCGCTTCCGCGCGTTGCTGCCCGACGAGGATTGGGGCCGCCTGCCGGTTGCGATCTGGCGGCGCTTCTCGAAGCGGTTCGAGGACGGCAACACCGTCGTCTATGTCGGCGAGGTCGACGAAGCCTCGAGCAGCCGCGCCGGCTGGTGGCTGGCACAGGCCGCGCGGCTGATCGGCGGACCGCTTCCGACCGGCACCGAGACCGGCGTGCCGATGATCGTCACCGTCACCGAGGACGCCGCGAGCGGCGGCCAGATCTGGACCCGTATCTGCGCGCGCCGCGACGGCTTCCCGCAGGTGATTCATTCCGCCAAGCGCTTTGCCGGGCCGACCGGGCTCGAGGAGTATGTCGGTTTCGGCGTCAGCATGGCGTTGCGGATCGCGGTCGAGCACGAGGCGCTGGTGTTTCATAGCGTCGGCTATTCGCTGCGGCTCGGGCCGTTTCGGATGCAATTGCCCGATTGGCTCACGCCCGGCGATCTCACCGTCACCCATTCCGATCTCGGCTGCGGCGACTTCCGCTTCACGCTGGAGATCATCCACCCACGTTTTGGCCGGCTGATCCGTCAGTCTGCCGTGTTCAGGGAGGCCTCGTCATGACGCCGCTGCTTTGGACCCTCGTCGCGATCCAGATCGCGATGGGCGCGTTCGATACCTTCTATCACCACGAATTCACCGAGCGGCTCGCCTGGCGTCCCTCGCAGCGTCATGAGTTGCAACTGCACAGCGTGCGGAACATGCTTTATGCGCTGCTGTTCCTCGTGCTCGGCTGGCTTGAGGTGCACGGCATTCTCGCGATCGCCATCATGGCCGTGCTGGTCGTCGAGGTCGTGATCACGCTGATGGATTTCGTCGAGGAGGATCTGAGCCGAAAACTGCCGCCGAGCGAGCGGATCAATCATACGCTGCTCGCGATCAACTACGGCGCCATCCTGGTGCTCTTGGTGCCGGTGCTGATCAGCTGGGCGACGCTGCCGACGGCTGTCGAGCCGGCTTATGCGGGCCTGCTGAGCGTGTTCGCAACTGCCGCGGCCTTCGGCGCCGCGCTGTTCGGTGCCCGTGACTTCGCCGCTGCGAGGCGGCTGGGACGGATGGTCAGCCTGCCGGCCGCCACCTTGGTCGAGAAATTGCCGGCGCGGCAGACCGTGCTCGTCACCGGTGCGACCGGATTCGTCGGCAGCCGCCTGGCCGCAAGCCTCACCGCATCCGGCCATCAAGTGATTGCGCTGATCCGCAATCCGGCGAAGGCCGAGATGCTGCCGCCGCCGGTGACGCTGATTACGAGCCTCGACCAACTGCCCGCCAACTCAGGGATCGACGCCATCGTCAATCTCGCGGGCGAGCCGATCGGCAATGGTCTTTGGACCGAACCGAAGCGCCGCAAGATCATCGCCTCGCGTATCGACATGACGGCTGAGGTCGTCAGGCTGATTGCGCGGCTCGAACGCAAGCCGTCGGTGCTGGTGAGTGGCTCCGCGATCGGCTGGTACGGTCTCTGGCAGGACCAGGTGCTGACGGAGTCGGCGAAATCCCACGCCTGCTTCAGTCATGAACTGTGCGAGGCCTGGGAGAATGCGGCCAAGCCCGCTGCCGATCATGGCGTGCGCGTGGCGTATTTGCGGATCGGTCTCGTGGTCGGCACCGACGGCGGCTTCATTACGCGGATGCTGACGCCCTTCGAATTCGGTCTCGGCGGCCCGCTCGGCTCGGGCAAGCAGTGGATGTCATGGATCGAACGCGACGATCTGGTGCGCTTGATCGCGCATGTGATCGCGAAGCCGGAGCTCGCAGGCCCGATCAACGCGACCGCGCCGATCCCGGTCACCAACACCAAGTTCACCGAGGAGCTGGGGCGGCGCCTGCATCGACCCGCGATCTTCCGCGTGCCTGCCGCGCTGCTCCGCGCCGTCGGTGGCGACTTCGCCAATGAGCTATTGCTCGGCGGCCAGCGTGTGCTGCCGAACAAGGCGCTGAGCAACGGCTTTGTGTTCCGCCACGAAACCTTGCGCAGCGCGTTCGAGGCGATCTTGTGAGGAGGGCGAGATGTCTGATGACGGTTGCCGTGCCTTTGGAGGTTGGCTCGCCGGATGCGGGGCCGCAACTGCGGTTCTCTCCGGCGTTGTCCAGACCCTCTTGATGGTCGCATCCGGCGGCGACATCATAAGGCTGCTGGGAGGCGCCATCGCGCTTCTGCTTCCCACATTCCTGGTTCTCGTCATCACGTGTGTGCTGACCGCCATTCCTTCAGCGGTCGTGATCTGGCTGAGCGAGGAGTTTGAAATCCGATCCGCCGGGTTCTTCGCCGGTGCAGGCGCTGCGATCGGCGCGTTGAGCATCACGGTGCTGCTGCGGTCTCCGGCCGTCTGGACATCCGGACTTGTCTGCCTGTTCGCCGCAGCCGGATTCGTCGCAGGCCTGACCTACTGGTTTGTCGTGAGAGAGCTGGAAGCCGCCGAGCATTCCTCGTGATACCGCAGAGCGGTGCCCGCACTACGCTGCAGAGGCCACGCTGCGGAACGTCGCCGCCAGCGTCCGCAACGCCGCGAGCTTGGCGGGATCGCTGACCTTCGAATGCAGCATCACCTTTGACGCGCCGAGCCGCGGCAGCTTGTGCGCGGGTCCGATATCGAGCAGGCCCGGCGGCGCGATGCGGCGGACGAGGGGCGCAACGGCAAGGCCTGCGAGCGCGGCAGCCACGACCGCGGTGACGCCGCCGCCGACGAAGCTTTCGGTCCACGCGATGCCGGCCTTGTCGAGCGATCGCACGGCAAGGGCGCGCACGCCGCAGGGCGGTGCCAGCGTAGCGAGCGGCAGTGCGTCGCCGCGCGGCCAGACGAAGCGCTTGGCGGCGAACCAGCCGAATTCGTCCTCGGTCAGTTTCTCGCCGCCGCGCCGGCTGCCTTCCTGGCGCACGATCACGGCGTCGAGTTCGCCGGCATCGTAGGCGTCGAGCATCTCGCGCGAGAAGCCGATGGTCACGGAGAGTGCGAGCTGGGACGCCATTGCGTGCAGCCGCTCCAGCAGCGGCACGAGTTCCGGCCCGGCGGCGTGATCGCTGATCCCGAGTGTCAACTGCTGCCGCGCTGGTTTCTCACCCGACAGCGCACGGTCATGCACCTCGATCAACGCGCGGGCATGGTGCAGGAAAGCCGCGCCATCGGCGGTCAGCCGCACCGCGCGCGGCGAGCGTTCGACCAGCCGCTTGCCGAGCACGGTTTCCAGCCGCTGCAATTTCATGCTGATCGCCGCCTGCGTGGTGCCGAGTGCCTCGGCGGCGCGGGTGAAGCCCTGCAGCTCGGCGACGAGGAGGAAGGCCTGCACGGTGTCGATATCGAGCGTCGCCGTCATGATCAATATTCGTTATCATTGCTATCCGTATAGATAAGATACCAAGATGATGTGCAAAGGTCTAGCTAGAGGAGGCGCGATTGACCCGCGCCAACCGAATTCAAGGAGACCGATCATGCCGCTCATCACCGTCACCTATGCAACCTCCCGCGAGAGGCCGTCACTGAAGTCCGACATCGCCGCCGCGGTGTCGGATCTGACCGCAGGGATTCTGCACAAGGACCCCAAGGTCACCGCGATCATCGTGAAGTCAGCCGACGCCACCGACTGGTTCGCCGGCGGCAAGTCGCTCGCCGAGCAGGGGCTCGCGAGCTACTGGCTCGACATCCATGTCACCGAAGGCACCAACACCAAGGACGAGAAGGCGGCCTATCTCGCCGCGCTGTTCAAGCGGATGGGCGAATTGCTCGGGCCGCTCCACACCGAGAGCTACGCCCATGTCGACGAGGTGAGGGGTGATGCCTACGGCTTCGGCGGCCTGACCCAGGAGCGCCGCTACATCGCCGGCAAGCTCGAGGTCGCGCCGCAGAAGGCGGCATGAGCCTTACAGCGTTACTTCCGGCAGGCGCGCCGTGGTGTCGCCGAATACCTCGGCAAATGCCTGCCGGAGCGCGATGTCGACATCGGCCATCGTGACCGGCAGTCCGAGATCGACCAGCGAGGTGACGCCGTAGCGCGGATCGACCACCCCGCAGGGCACGATCGCCTGGAAGTGGGAGAGGTCGGGCTCGACATTGATCGCGATGCCGTGGAACGAGACCCAGCGGCGCAGCCGCACGCCGATCGCAGCGATCTTGTCCTCGTGACCCGGCCCCTTGTCCGGGCGCCGCACCCAGACCCCGACGCGGTCCTCGCGGCGCTCGCCACGGACGTTGAAGGCGGCCAGTGTGCGGATGATCCATTCCTCCAGCGAGGCGACATAGGCGCGCACATCCGGCCGGCGCCGCTTCAGGTCCAGCATCACATAGGCAACGCGCTGGCCCGGGCCGTGATAGGTGACCTGGCCGCCGCGGCCGCTCTGGAAGGTCGGAAACCGCGGGTCGAGCAGGTCATCGGCCTTGCCGCTGGTGCCGGAGGTGTAGAGCGGCGGATGCTCGAGCAGCCACACCAGTTCCGGCGCCGAGCCCTCGGCGATCGCCGCCACCCTCGTGTCCATCGCAGTGAGAGAATCGGGGTAGGGCACTGGACGGTCCGAAATCCGCCACTCGACCGCTTCGCCGCCCGAAGGGCGCGCAAAGGTCGTCAAATCGAGGCTTTGGCGGTCGTTAACCATTGGCTAACCCTAACGTGGTCAGGTGAATCCACAATTTAGTTCCAGTTCGGCGGTTCAGAAGTGCCCACCCTCGATAAAGTCAGCGTCGATCTCATGGTGGTCCTCGGCACGACCACCATGCCAATCCACCAGGTCATGCGGCTGTCCCGCGGCGCCATCATCGAACTGGATGCCACCGAGGCCGACGAGGTCAAGATCCTCGCCAACAACCTGCCGGTGGCCAGCGGCGTCGTCCTGGTCGACCGCAACCGGATTGCGGTCGAGGTCAAGCAGATGCTGCCGAAATCTCCCGGGGTTCGCAGTTAATTCACGCATCAAGCGCCTTGTCCCTGCATCCGTGATTTGTTACATCGCCCCCTCGATGCGGCGGCGCCTTAGGGTTCCATCCGACATCCTTAGCGCTCGTGGCGGAATTGGTAGACGCGCTGCCTTGAGGTGGCAGTGGGTAACACCGTGGGGGTTCGAGTCCCTCCGAGCGCACCACACCTCAGCTGATCCTTGAAATCGCTGGATTTTTCGAAGCATAGCCGTGGCCTGGCCGTGCCGGCCCCGCGCGGGGCAGGTCCGATGAGCGCCGGCGGGCGACGTGAGGCGCCGGTCGATGCGGTCCTGTAACACCGGTCAGGTAGATTCGCGGATGCATGGCCTTGCCGGTGTGGCGCTGCCGACCGGAGGCGGCCGCGTCTCCCGACCGCGCGGCCGCAAGCCTGCCCCACCCGGAGCACCCGATGATCTTTGCTAGCTATGCCTACCGTGTCCTCTCCAACTTCGTGTTCCTGGGACTGGTCTATTTCACGCTGAACCTGCTGGAGAAATACGAGCAGCGCGCGACGGTCGCGATCCTGGTCCTGGTCTATGCAACGATGCATGCCTTGTCGGGCCTGCGCTCGTTCTATTTCTTCCAGCGTATCGAGCGCCTCGAAGGCGAGACGCGGCGGCTCGCCGCTGCGGCCGGCGAGGGGCCCAATGCTGTGGCCTCGCGCAAGCAGATCGTCGCCGACGTCACCGCGCTCAGGCATGCCGGCGAAATCAAATCCTATATCGACATCTTCTTCCTGGCGCTGGTGATCCTGCTCTGCGTCGCCAAGATCGTGGTCAGCTAGATCGCGCTCTAGTCAGGCACGCGCTTGCTGGCCGCCAAGGCCTCGGCGCGCGGGGTGCGCTTGGCGACGTGGACCGACGCATTGCTCGCGGCCGGCGGTACGACACGCAGCGGTGCGCCGTGAAGCCGGCCGTGAGCCGCAGCGGGGATCTGATGCGCGGCCTGCTTGGGGTGCCTGGCCTGGCGCGCCGAAATCGCTTGCGCGCGCGGTGCGCCGACGCCGGGGACAACAGCTGTCGCGCGCTGCGCGGCCGCCGAGCGGGCCGCGAGCAGGGTCAGGTCCAGTGCTTCGGGAACGCGAAACACGTCAGCCGCCGGGATCGGCAATGTCGAGGCCGACGCGGGCTGGGTGAGCTGCGGCTGCGGCCACAGCGTGCGGACGGATGCGCCGACGCGCGCGCGCTGCGCGTGATCGAGAATGTCGGCATCGCGCCAATCCATGTCGGCAAACACCGGCGCCGGCAGCGTCCGCGTCGCGGTGAAGACGAAGTTCGGAATTTTGGGCCAGCGCGTGATCGCGACCGTCTCGGTCGGCGGACGCATGAACCATTGCTGCGGCTCGGTCGGCGTCGCCGGGCGGTCCGCTGTCGCGGGCACGACATGGACGATGCGGTAGCCGCGCTCCTTCAGCGTGTTGAGGATGCGCGGCAGCGCCGCGACGGTGCGCGGCTGGATGTCGTGCAGCAGCAGGATGCCCTTGTGCTTGGCCTCGATCCGCTGGATCGCGAGGTCGTAGACCCGCTGCGGCGAGACGTGGCGCCAGTCGTCGGCCGGGAAGTCGGCGCTCCAGACCTGGATGCCCTGTGACGCCAAATAGGTTTCGGGGATCTCGGCGCGCATCAGGCCGGGGATCCGGAAGAACGGCGCAAGCTTGCTCTTGTCGCCGTTGAGCGCGGCGAGTGTCGAGGCGATGCCGTCGTCGACCTCCTGCCGCACCCGCTCGAGCGGCATCTTGTTCATCGTCAGCGGATGGTTCTGGCTGTGCGTGCCGACGGTATGCCCGGCGGCGACCAGCTTGCGCACGCCCTCCGGATCGAACCGGGCCTGGGAGCCGATGGTGAAGAAGGTCGCCTTGACGCATTGGCTGGCGAGGATGGCCAGCACCTGGTTGCTGTATTTCGGCAGCGGCCCGTCGTCGAAGGTCAGCACCACCTCGTGATCGGCGAGCGGCAGCGTCTCCGGATACTGCATGGTGCCGATCCGCGGATGCTCCCTGGGATCGACGACGATGGTCCGCGAGGTGCCGAGTGCGTTGGGGTTACCCGGGCAATCCGCGGCGAGGCCGGCCTGCGGCGTCATCAAGCAGCAGCCCAGCAGCGCCGCGCCGATCACGGTCCGCGACCGCTTCCGGATCATCACCAGGACGTCTGCAATCATCAATCTCGGCCGCATTCCAAACGCACTGACGAATCCTTAGGTGCGGCCCCATGAATGCCGCCTTAACGGTCTGTAATCCACCTTGGGTGCCGGGTTCAATGTGTCCGGTCGGACACGGTTTTCAACGCCGCCGGCACGATGTGGACGACGTGATAATTATGCTCCTGCAGATACCTTAGGAAGGCCGGCAGCATCTCGGCTGTTCGCATCTGCGGGTCGTGCAGCAGGATAATTCCCTTGCGATGGCCCTCGAGCCGCCCGGTGAGCAGCTTGAGTTCCTCCTCGGGGGTTATCTTGTTCCAATCGCTGGCCCAGAAATCGGCGCCGAACACCGCGATACCGCGCTTTTCCATGCGCTCGAGCAGGGCGGGCGTCGACTCGAAATAGGGGAACCGGAAGAACGGCGTGCTCGGGACCGTGCTCGCGGTGCCGCGCAGGGCCGTCTGGACTGCTTCGATCCCCCGATTGATGTTCGCCTCGGCCTGGTCCGTCGGCATTTTGTTGAGATGCGGATGGTCCCAGCTGTGATAGCCGATGCTGTGGCCGAGGCGTGCGATCTTGCGGACCATGTCGGGATGATCGGCCGCATTGCGGCCGACCATGAAGAAGGTGGCCTGCACGCATTCGGTTGCCAGTGCCGTCAGCACCTTGTCGGTGACGCCAGGTGTCGGCCCGTCGTCGAACGTCAGCACGACCTCGCCATCCCGCAGCGGCAGGGTCTGCGGAAAGCTTTTCTGCCCGACGCGCGGATAGGTCGCAGGGTCGACCTCGAGCACACGCGAGGTGCCGAGCGCGTCTTTGCGCGGGCATTCGGCGGCCTTCGCCGAGCTAATCAGCGCAACAGGCGCGAGCGCGATCAGCGCCGCGACAATGTTCAGGATCGGTCGCGGTGCGCTCGACATCTTTCTCATTGCACTGGGCCCCACCGATTAGGTAATCCGTTCCGCACTCATCAGAGCAGTTTTTCCCCTCCTGTCAAACCGGCGAAACACGGCATGGCCGAGAATATCGACGTTGCCGAACCCGCCGAGGCCGACCCGCTCGCCCGGATGCCGATGCGGGACGAGGAGGGCCAGCTCCGCCCCGAATTCGTCGCGGAGATCACCCGGGCCATCCATGCCGCGGACCGGCCCCTGCTGTGCGAGGTGGTGGCGGAACTGCATGAGGCCGATCTCGGCGACCTGATCGAGGCGCTGGAGCCTGACGACCGCGTCACCCTGGTCGAGATCACCGGCACGGACTTCGACTTCTCGGCGCTCAACGAGGTCGACGAGACGGTCCGCGAGGAGATCCTCGAGGAACTCGAGCCGGAGACCGTTGCAGAGGGCGTCCGCGAGCTCGAATCCGATGACGCCGTCGAGCTCCTGGAAAGCCTCGACGAGGAGGACCAGGAAGAGATCCTGGAGAAGCTGCCGGCGGCCGAGCGCGAGGACATCGAGCGCAGCCTGCTGTATCCGGAGAATTCCGCCGGCCGGCGGATGCAGACCGAGTTCATCGCGGTGCCGCCGGATTGGAAAGTCGGGCAGGCGATCGACTACATGCGCGACACGCCCGATCTGCCGGACCGCTTCTACGAGATCTATGTGGTCGACGCCGACAAGCACTTGCTGGGCGCGGTGCCGCTCGACGTGCTGCTGCGCACGCGCCGCCCGGTTCCGGTCAAGGACCTGATCGACGAGGGCCGCCGCCGGGTCTCCGCGCTGGAAGACCAGGAAGAGGTCGCGCGGATGTTCGGCAAGTACAATCTGGTCGCGGCTCCCGTGGTCGACACCACCGAGCGGCTGGTCGGCGTGATCACCATCGACGACGTCGTCGACGTGATCGAGGAGGAGGCCGACGAGGACCTCAAGGCGCTGGGCGGCGTTACCCACCCTGAAGAGCTGTCCGACACGGTCTGGACCATCGCCCGCGGCCGCTTCAACTGGCTGCTGGTCAATCTCGCCACCGCGTTCCTGGCCTCTTCGGTGCTCGGCCTGTTCGAGGGCCAGCTCGAGAAGATGGTGGCGCTCGCGGTGCTGGCGCCGATCGTGGCGAGCCAGGGCGGCAATGCCGCGACCCAGACCATGACGGTCGCGGTGCGCGCGCTCGCCACCCGCGAGCTCGGTTCGTTCAACGCGACGCGCGTGGTGTTGCGCGAGACCATGGTCGGGCTCGTCAACGGCCTCGCCTTTGCCGTCATCACCGGCATCGCCGCGGTGGCCTGGTTCAAGATCCCCGGCCTCGGCATCGTGATCGGGCTCGCGATCATCTGCAACCTGGTCGCCGGCGCGCTCGGCGGCATCCTGATTCCGATGGTGCTGGAACGGGTGCGCGCCGATCCCGCGGTCGCCTCCGGCACCTTCGTCACGACCGTCACCGACGTGGTCGGCTTTTTCTCGTTCCTCGGCATCGCCACGCTGTGGTTCGGGCTGAAATAGAGCATGACCCGGAAAAGTGTGAAGCGGTGTTCCGAAAAGGTCATGCCTACCGGGGGGCCTTGCGGCCGGTTTATCGTTAATCGCGCCTTAACGGGGTTGGCGGATGATGGTCCTATCTCCAAAGGGGCCATCACGGGGGGCCATCATGCAGCGGTTGCGGCTCAAGGCGGACGGACGGATCGTCGAATTGCGCGACGGACAGGAAATCCCGCTCGCGCCCGCACATCCCGCCGAGGCGGCGATACAGCCTTCGGCCGCGCAACCGGCCGTGCGCGATCTGCGCCGCCGGGCCCAACTCACCCAGCTCGAATTCGCCGCCAAGCTCGGCGTACCGGTGGAGACCATCCGCAACTGGGAGCAGGGCAAGCGCGCCCCGCGGGGACCGGCCCGCGCGCTGCTCGCCGTGATCGCCCATTCGCCGGAGACGGTGTTCGCCGCGCTGTCGAGCGAGCCGACGGCGGCGTGAGCGGGTACGTCGCGGGCTCCACCATCACTCGGTCTCTTGGAAGCAGTCGTCCTGGCGAAAGCCAGGACCCATAACCACCGCATGTGATTGTGAGAGGGATTGGGGCCCCAGCGTCGCGCAGCAATGACCATTTGGGGTAATGGGTCCTGGCTTTCGCCAGGACGACGATGAGGATGGTTCTCGCGCGATACGACGCACCGTCATTGCGTACCATCTCGGTGTCATCGCCCGGCTCGACCGGGCGATCCAGTATTCCAGAGACGCCGGCGCTCGAATCGAGAAGCCGCGGCGTACTGGATCGCCCGCATGCGCGGGCGATGACAATGTGGGTGGGGGCGCAGCTTCGCATTCTCGCGACATGAATCGTCCGAGCTTTGCATCTCGTTTCGCCCTCTCTCTTAAAGAGGGCGCAGGGAACGCCGGGTGCCGGCGCGGGCCGGCCGCAACGAGACGACAGGGCCTTCGCCGCAGCTTGTGAAGCGCGAGGCGTGGTCTTGCGGGGAGCCGCGTCAACGCTCCCGGCACAGCGTCATGGGACTTGCCAGCAAGGCGGTTTGGCCGCTTTAATCGAAGGATTGCAGTACGTTTTATTTTGAAGCGTGGATTTCCCATGAAGGCCATCGAGCAGATCATTGCCGGCTACGTGTCGCTGAAGAATCGTCAAGCGCTGGAACAGCTGCGAGACCATCGCCAACACCTGCTGGACGATGTTCGAACCCACAGCTTTCCGGGTTTCAGGCCATCGGTCGTGAACGAGACTCTTTCCGAGGAGATCGAGCTCATCCAGGGAGCATTGGCTCGCTTCGACGAGGGCGGATAGCTCGCGGCCGGGGCGTCAGCCCGGCTGGCGTCTGGTGATCAACCGCAGCACGGCTGCTTGGCTTTCGGAGCGCAGCACGACTGCTGTTCCTGCAGCCATCGGTCGCGCGGCTTGCAGCTCGATGGACGCGCCGAGAGATAGACCCGTATGGCGGCGTCGCCGGTATCCATGCGTTCCGCGCGATAGATTTGCATCGGCCGGACGCCATCGCTGACCTCGAAGGTCAGCTTGGCTCGCGGATCGAAGCCGACGGCCTCGTCGACCTTGCGGATGATCGCAAGAAACTTCCCGGCCGGCATGTGGCCCCGGTTTTCCTCCTCGATGTCCCAGAGCTGAATGAAGGTCTCGCTCCAGCTCTCGGGGTTGGCGCCGCAATCGAGCCCTCTGAACGAGCCGGTCTTGACCTCGGTGACGTGGTAGCTGGGGCGGACATCCCGGCCGTCGTAACTGAAGATCAGCGGCTTCTCCCTGTGCGCCTCGAGGCTGGACAGCAGTGCTGCGGACGAGAGCTCTTCGACCGGGAGCAGGGCGCCGACGGTCGATCGGGTATTGGCAAGCGGGTTCACGGCTGCTATCCTCATTTCAATGATTATTGAATTGTAGGATTATCGAAAGATGGAGGAGCGTCAAGCCCGAACCGCCTTCGCCGCGCTGTCGCAGGAAACGCGGCTGCGGATCGTGCGGCTGTTGGTACAGGCCGGTCCCGATGGCATGGCGGCAGGGGCGATTGCCGAGGCGGTCGCAGTATCGCCATCCAACGTGTCGTTCCATCTGAAGGACCTCGAGCATGCCGGCATGATCGTGCCGCGCCGCGAGGCGCGTTCGATCATCTACTCGGCGGATTTCATCGGCTTGCGCGATCTCATCGCCTTCCTGATGAAGGATTGCTGTGCGGGCCACCCCGACATCTGCGCGCCGGCGCTCGCCGATGTTCAGTGCGGGCCGTCCACGGCCAAGAAAAAGGCGCGCGCCTGATGCACGGCTTCGACCTGCCGCGGCGCCTGGCGGCCGAGGGCCTCGGTACCTTGCTTCTGGTCGCGACCGTCGTTGGCTCCGGCATCATGGCCGAGACGTTGACCAAGGACGTGGCGTTGGCGCTGCTCGGTAACACCCTTCCGACCGGCGCCATTCTGGTGGTGCTGATCACGATCCTCGGACCAATATCCGGCGCGCATTTCAATCCGGCAGTCACGCTGGTCTTCATGCTCAAGGGCGAACTCCGTCCGCCGCACGCCGCGCAATACGTCGCGGCGCAGGTGCTCGGGGGAATCCTCGGCGCGATGGTAGCGCACGCCATGTTCGGCCTGCCGCTCCTGGAGTTCTCGGCGAAGGCACGGACGGGATTTCCGCAATGGTTTGCCGAATTCGTTGCCGCGTTCGGACTGATCGCAACGATCATTGGTGGCCTCCGGTTTCGTGAGGCCGCAATTCCATGGCTGGTCGGGCTTTATATCACGGCCGCGTACTGGTTCACCGCATCCACGTCTTTCGCCAATCCGGCCGTTGCCATCGCGCGATCGTTCACCGACACGTTTTCCGGCATCCGCGCGCAGGATCTGCCGGGATTCATCGTCGCCGAGGTTCTGGGAGCCATGGTCGCGCTGGCATTCATGACCTGGCTGCTGCGGGGCGCCGAAACCACTAAGGAAGCAGTCCGATGACGATCACGATCTACCACAATCCCGATTGCGGGACGTCGCGCAACACCCTGGCAATGATCCGCCAAAGCGGGGAGGAGCCCGAGATCGTCGAGTATCTCAAGACGCCTCCCTCGCGCGACAAGCTGATCGCGCTGATCGCTGCCATGGGCATGACGCCGCGCGCGCTGCTGCGCGAGAAGGGCACGCCCTATGGCGCGCTCGATCTCGCCAATCCGAAATGGAGCGACGACGAATTGATCGATTTCATGATCGCGCATCCGATCTTGATCAACCGGCCCATCGTGGTCTCGCCCAAGGGCGTGAGGTTGTGCCGGCCGTCCGAAGCGGTTCTCGATCTCCTGGCCGTCGCCGACATCGGCCGGTTCGTCAAGGAAGACGGCGAAGTGGTCTTGCCCAGGAAGCCCGGTGCGCACGCCGGATGAGCCGCCGTGCAGATAACGTCCTGATCGTCGCGCTCGGCACCACGCAAACCCTGGCCTGGGCGTCGAGCTATTATCTGCCGGCGATTCTTGCGGACCCGATTGCGCGGGACCTCGGCATATCCACGAACTGGCTGTTCGCCGCGTTCTCGATGGCGCTCGTGATATCAGGACTGCTCGGCCCGCGCGTCGGCCGCCAGATCGACCGCATGGGCGGGCGCGAAGTGCTCTGTGCGTCCAATCTTATCCTGGCGTTCGGCCTGATCCTGCTCGGGCTTTCGCAGGGGGCCGTTCTGATGGCCGCAAGCTGGCTGCTGCTCGGCGTCGGCATGGGCCTTGGCCTGTATGATGCAGCCTTCGCGGCGCTCGGGCGTATCTATGGCAACACCGCCCGCCGCTCCATCACCGGCATCACCTTGATCGCGGGGTTTGCCAGCACGATCGGCTGGCCGCTCACCGCGTGGGGCCTCGCAACCATCGGCTGGCGCTGGACTTGCTTCGGCTGGGCGGCGGCGCACATTCTGATCTGCCTGCCGCTCAACGCGTTCGTGATGCCCAGACTGAAGAGCGAGCATCGGATCGCAGCCGACACGCCAAAGCCGCATATTCCGATCGACCGCGCGATGGTGTTGCTCGCCTTTGCCTTCGCGGCCGCCTGGAGCGTCACGTCCGCGATGGCGGTGCATCTGCCGCGAATTCTGGAGTCACTCGGCGCGACGCAAACCCAGGCGATCGCCGCGGGCGCGCTGATCGGCCCGGCGCAGGTGGCGGCGCGGATTGTCGAAGCGAGCCTGCTGAAGCGCTTCCATCCACTCTGGTCGGCGCGATTGGCCTGCATCACGCACCCCTTGGGCGCCTGCGTCATCGGCCTGTTCGGCGGTGGCTTTGCCGGGATCTTCGCACTGCTGCACGGCGCGGGAAATGGCATCCTGACGATCGCACGTGGCACACTGCCGCTGGCGATATTCGGCCCGAAGGATTACGGCTACCGCTTGGGGCTGCTCGGCGCGCCATCGCGGCTGTCTCAAGCCGTCGCACCGCTGGTATTCGGATTTCTGATTGCACCGCTCGGTGGCTATACGTTCGCGGTCACATCGGCGCTTAGCTTGGCTGCGCTGCTGGCATTGTTCGCACTCGAGGCCGAGCCGAAGACCCCCTCGCAGTAGCGTCGCGACCTTTCATCCCCTGAGCGAGCGCAACAACGACAGGTGTTGTAGCCCGGATCAGCGGCGCGATATCCGGGGCGGCATCAGCTTCCGCATATCGCTCTGCTCAAGCGGGCTACGCCGCCCGAAGCCCAATCGCGGATCACCAGCTGCTCAATTGCAAGGCTTGTTCAGAAAAATATGCATTAATATCAGTATGATATATAAAATTGCATGTAGAATACAAAATGTGCTTGTGGCCTCACGCGGCTTGAAGCAGACTTTGCGCGGGGCAGGAGAGGGCCGATGACCTTCGATGACGAAGGTCGCGCGGGGCAAAAACAATCTGCCGGCAGAGGAGCGAGCAATGAGCGATCAGGTGTCCACCATCGCAATGGCAGATACGGCGAAGCCTTCCGGCGTGCGGTGGAAGATCTTCCTGCTGATGCTGTTCCTGATCTCGATCAACTATATCGATCGCGCCTCGCTGTCGGTCGCAATGCCCGTCATCGCCAAGGAGTTCGACATCGATCCGGCGATGCAGGGCCTGATCCTGAGCTCGTTCTTCTGGACCTACGCGCTGATGCAGGTGCCGGGCGGCATGCTCGCCGATCGCTTCAAGCCGCGGATCGTGATCGCGCTCGCAACGCTGTTCTGGGGTTTCTTCCAGGCGCTGGCGGCGCTGTCCACCAGCTGGATGCTGTTGCTGCTGACCCGGCTCGGGCTCGGTGCGTCGGAAGCGCCGATCTATCCGGCCGGCGGCAAGCTCAACGCGATCTGGATGACTCAGACCGAACGCGGCCGCGGCGCCACTCTGCTGGACGGCGGCGCGCCGCTTGGCGCTGCGCTCGGCTCGATCGTGATCGCCTGGCTGATGGCGGCGTTCAGCTCCTGGCGCGTCGCCTTCGTCGTGGCGGGCATCGGCACCATGCTGTGCGGCCTGTGGGCCTGGTACTACATCCGCAACGCGCCGCGCGAGCATCCGTCGGTCAATGAAGCGGAGGCGCGCTATCTCGAGGAGGCGCATGCGATCGAGGACGCGGCGACGCCGCCGTCGTCCGGCGCGAGCGGGATGGCTTATTTCCGCTTCCGCTCGGTCTGGTGCATGTGCCTGGGCTGGATGTTCTTCAACACCACCTTCTACGGCCTGCTGACCTGGATGCCGACCTATTTGTTCAAGGTGCACGGCTTCGACATCAAGGCGCTCGGCGGCGCCTCCTTCATCATCTTCTTCTCGGGCTTCGTCGGTGAACTGGTCGGCGGCTGGATCGGCGACGGTTGGCGGGCGCGGGGCGGGTCGCCCAACACCGTGTTCCGTACCCTGTTCGGCATCGCGGCGATCATGGCGACGGTCTCGATCTTCCTGGTCGCCTACGTCACCAACGCGGCGGTAGTCGTGGTGCTGCTGTCGACGACGCTGTTCTTTCTGCGCTGGTGCGGCATGTACTGGGCGATCCCGTCGGCGCTGGCGGGCCGTGGCAAGTCCGGCTTCCTCGGCGGCTGCATGAATCTCGGCGGCAACATCGCCGGAATCACGACGCCCCTGATCGTCGGCTTCATCGTGCAGGCCACCGGCTCCTACTTTCTGGCCCTGATGTATTTCGCCGCCGCGGGCATTGCGCTGTTGATCTGCTCGACCCTGATCGATTACAGCCGCAAGCTCCCGGTCTGAAACAAAGACGGCCGAATCCTGCCAAGGGTTCGGCCGGTTGATGAGGCCTCACGAATGACACGTCCTATCCGGCTCGGCATGCTGACGCCGTCGTCGAATACCGCACTCGAGCCGATCACCTGCGCGATGCTGGCAGGCGTCGAGGACGTTTCGGCGCATTTCTCGCGCTTCAAGGTGACCGAGATCGCGCTGTCGGAGCAGGCGCTGCGCCAGTTCGACGCCAGCGAGATCCTTCGTGCGGCAGAACTGCTGGCGCATGCCAAGGTCGACGTCATCGCCTGGAACGGCACCTCGGCCAGCTGGCTCGGCTTCGATCGCGACGAGAGCCTGTGCGAGCAGATCACCGCGGCAACCGGGATCAAGGCCTGCACCACGGTGCTGGCCTATCGCGATCTGCTGCGGCGGATCGGCGCCCAGCGCATCGGGCTGGTGACGCCGTACCGCCAGGACGTACAGGACAAGATCATCGCCAACTGGAATTCGGCGGGGCTGCACTGCTTCGCCGAGCGGCATCTCGCGTTGCAGGACAATTTCTCCTTTGCCGAGGTCAGCGAGGCCGAGGTCGCTGGCTTGATCGCGCAGGTGGTGCGCGAGGGCTGCGATGCTGCCGTCGTGCTCTGCACCAACATGCGCGGCGCCGGTGCCGCCGAGCGGCTGGAGCGCGGATTTGGCGTGCCGGTGCTGGATTCCATCGCAGTGACGCTGTGGGCGTGTCTCACAGCTGTGGGCTGCGATCCGTCGCGCGTGCACGGTTGGGGCAGCCTGTTCACGAACCCCGATCTTCGCGCGGCGACCGCGATCCCCGATCATGACGATGAAGGCGTGCGGTGACTGAAGCCAAGACTGAAGCCAAGACCAAAGCCAAGGCGACCAGACGCAGCAAGGAAGCCAAGCGCGCGATCACGGCGCAGCAACGGCGCCGGCTGCGCGTGCCGCGGGTCGGACTGCACGAGCAGGCGGCGGCTCGGCTACGCACGATGATCGTGCGCGGCGAGCTGGCGCCGGGTCAGTCGCTGGGGGAGGCGGATTTGTCCGACGCGCTCGGCATTTCGCGGACCCCGCTGCGCGAGGCGCTGAAGCAGTTGGCGAACGAAGGCCTGGTCGAGCTGCGGCTCAACCACAGTGCCGTGGTGGCGCCGTTCCGCCGCGCCGAGCTGACCGAATTGTTCGAGGCCGTCAGCGGCATCGAGCGCTGCGCCGCCGAACTCGCCGCGCTGCGCATGGAGGATGCCGACTTCGAGCGGCTCGATGCGCTGCAGGACAAGATCGAGTGGCATCACGGCCGCGGCGAGTTGCGCGACTATTTCCAGGCCAACCAGCAGATCCATTCGGCGATCGTCGGCTTCGCGCGCAACGCGGTGCTGAAGGCGACGCACGAGGCACTTCTGGCGCGGGCCGAGCGGGCGCGCTTCTTTGCACTCTCGGTGCTTGGGCGCTGGGATGAATCGGTGCGCGAGCACCAGGATATCCTGGCCGCGCTCAGGCGCCGCGATGCGGCCCGCGCCGGGCAAATGCTGGCCCACCACGTGCGCCGCACCGGCGATATCGTCGCCGAGACGCTCGATGGCAAGGCACTGAACAACGAGGCGGATGACGCCGCGGCGCCGGACACTCCCGCAAAGCCGCGCGGCCGCAAGACGAGGAACGTTGCGCCATGAAGATCCTGCTGCTCAATCCTAACACGACAGTGGCGGTCACGGATCTGCTCCATGCCGCCGGCAGCAAGGTGGCTTCAGCCGGCACCGAGCTCGTGCCCGCGACCGCCGCGCGCGGCGTGCCGTATATCGCGACCCGCGCCGAGGCCCAGATCGGCGGCGCGATCGCGCTGGAGATGCTGGCCGAGGCCGGCGCCGGCATCGATGCCGCCATCATCGCCGCGTTCGGCGATCCCGGCCTGTTCGGCGCGCGCGAGCTGTTCGCGTTTCCGGTGGTGGGCCTGGCCGAGGCCGCGATGCTCACCGCCTGCATGCTCGGGCGGCGGTTCTCCATCGTGACCTTCGCCGGCGCGCTGGCGCCCTGGTATGAGGAGTGCGTCGCCATGCACGGGCTGAGTTCGCGCTGCGCCGGCATCCGCACGCTCGACGGTAGCTTCCAGTCGATCTCCGACGTGCAGGCCGAGAAGGAAGAGCTGCTGGTCGCGCTCGCCAACCAGGCGGTCGAACAGGACGGCGCCGACGTCGTCATCTTGTCAGGCGCGCCGCTCGCAGGCCTTGCCGCAAAGGTCCGCGACCGCATTCCGGTGCCCGTGGTCGATCCGGTCGCGGCCGCTGTGCGCCAGGCGGAGACGCTTGCCGTGCTTAAGCCGCGCAAGGCGGTCGCCGGCACCTTCCGGCGGCCTGATCCAAAACCAACGCTCGGGCTGGCCGGGCCGCTTGCTGCAATCATCGAACATCGCTCACCGAAAGAGGGGACGGACTGATGTCCTTCGACACCATCATCCGCGGCGGCACCGTCGTCACCGCTGCCGACACCTTCGCCTGCGATGTCGGAATCCGTGACGGCAAGATCACGGCGCTCGGCCGCGATCTCGGCGATGCGGCCACGATCATCGACGCCACCGACCGGCTCGTGCTGCCCGGCGGCATCGACAGCCATGTCCATTTCGCCCAGCCATCGGGCGATGGCATCGTGATGGCCGACGGCTTTGCCAGCGGCACCCGCTCGGCGGCGTTCGGCGGCAACACCACCGTGCTGCCGTTCTGCCTGCAGGAGAAGGGCCAGACGCTGCGCGAGGCGCTCAAGCACTACCATTCGCTGGCCGAAGGCGAATGCCACGTCGACGTCGCCTTCCATCTGATCGTCACCGATCCGACCGAGCATGTGCTGGGCCAGGAGCTGCCGGCGCTGGTCGAGGACGGCTATACCTCGCTCAAGGTCTTCATGACCTATGAGGGGCTGGCGCTGTCGGATCGCGAATTGCTCGAGACCATGTCGGTCGCGCGCGAGACCGGCGCGATGCTGATGGTGCATGCGGAAAACTTCGACGCGATCCGCTTCCTGACCGACCGGCTGGAACGCGCCGGCAACACCGCGCCGCGCTTCCACGCGACCTCGCGGCCGATCCCGGTCGAGCGCGAGGCCACGCACCGCGCGATTTCGCTGTCCGAGCTCGTCGATGTGCCGATCATGATCGTGCATGTCTCAAACCGCGAAGCGATGGACGAGATCCGGCGCGCGCAGCAGCGGGGCTTGCCGGTGATGGGCGAAACCTGTCCGCAATACCTGATGCTGACCGAGAAGGATCTCGATCAGCTCAACATGGAGGGCGCAAAGTACGTCTGCTCGCCGCCACCGCGCGATGTCGCCAGCCAGCAGGCCTGCTGGGAAGGCTTGCAGCAGGAAGTGTTCTCGGTGTTCTCGTCGGACCACTGTCCGTTCCGCTACCACGACCCGCAAGGCAAGCTCGCGCCCAAGGGGCGCACCAGCTTCCGCTGGGTACCGAACGGCATCCCCGGGGTGGCGACGCGGCTGCCGATCCTGTTCTCCGAGGGCGTGGTCAAGGGCCGCATCGACCTCAACAGCTTCGTCGCCTTCAGCGCCACCAATCATGCCAAGATCTACGGCCTCTATCCGCGCAAGGGCACGATCGCCGTCGGCTCGGATGCCGACATCGCGCTGTGGGATCCCAAGCGCAAGGTGACGATCCGCCACGAACTGATCCATGACGGCTCCGACTACACGCCCTATGAAGGGCTCGAGGTCACCGGCTGGCCGGTGCTGACCATGGTGCGCGGCAGGGTGGTCGTCGACGACGGCACCCTTGTCGGCAGCAAGGACCACGGCACATATTTGCCGCGCGCCAAACCACCCGCAGGAGCGACCATCCCGTAACCTGCAAAGCAAGAAGGCAGGAGACCACCATGCCCTACGCGACGACAGATGACGGCGTGCGGCTCTATTTCGAGGAGACCGGATCCGGCCATCCGGTGATCCTGGTCCATGAATTCGCCGGCGACCTGCGCAGCTACGAGCCGCAGATGCGGCATTTCGGCAAGCGCTTCCGCACCATCGCCTACAATGCGCGCGGCTTCCCACCGTCTGACGTGCCCGAGCAGGTCTCGTCCTATTCGCAGGCGCGCGCCGCCGACGATATTCTTGCCGTGCTCGATCACATCGGCGCGCCGAAGGCGCACATCGTCGGCCTGTCGATGGGCGGGTTTGCGACGCTGCATTTCGGATTGCGTCACCCGGCGCGCGCGCTGTCGCTGTGCATCGGCGGTTGCGGCTATGGCGCCGAGCTCGACAAGCGCGAGACGTTTCGCGCCGAGGCCGACGTGATCGCGGGCATGATCCGCAAGGACGGCATGCCGACGTTCGCCGAGCGTTACGCCTACGGCCCGACCCGCGTGCAGTACGAGAACAAGGATCCGCGCGGCCACGCCGAATTCAAGGCCATGCTGGCCGAGCATTCGGCGGTGGGATCGGCCAACACCCAGCAGGGCGTCCAGAAGGAGCGTCCCTCGCTCTACACGCTGGTCGACGAGATGAAGCGCATCACGGTGCCGACGCTGATCATCACCGGTGACGAGGATTGGCCGTGCCTGCTGCCGGGCGTTCTGATGAAGCAGAGCATCCCGTCCGCCGCGCTCGCCGTCATGCCGAACTGCGGCCACGCCATCAACATCGAGGAGCCCGACGAATACAACCGGATCGTCGGCGATTTCCTGGCGCAGGTCGAAAGCGGCCGCTGGCCACAGCGCGATCCCAGGGCGGTGAGCGCCTCGATCACCGGGATGAAGGATTAAGGCGATCAGCCTGGCAGCTTCGATGGCGAGCTACATTGGCGATCACCAGCACTCCGATACAGAACGTCACTCTTCAGCCATTCTCACTGTCATCGACATGAAAACCCTCGAAGAAGTGAAAAATGAGTATGAACACCAAGTGGAGATGTTCCTCCACAACCATCCCGTGGAGCTAGAGAGTTTCAAGGAGTTGTGGGCTCGGGCGAATTTCGGCGAGCATACGTTATGGTGCAGGAAGTCACCCAAAGACTCGGGCTTGTGATGTCGAGCGACATGAACAAGGCAGATGAGGAATTCTTTTGGATGTATATGCACTAGCGATGTGTTGCGGGCGATTGTCGCATCGCATCCGTTGGGCAGACTTGTCGTGACGGTTCAAGTGCAGGCGGACCTCCTGGTCTCCAGTTAGTCTTCTCGATCTACCAGATTTTTGAAATGCGGCTGGCATAGCGGCGTTATCGACACCGCGATCGATTCGATGACAACGATGCAACATCCGTTTGCTCGCGCTGCAACCGACGCGTGAATCGAACGCGCGATGATGAATCGCTGTGATGAAACTTACACAGCGCTGTCATCGGCGATGGATAACTTGTCGCATGTCGACGTCATAAATCCTTAAAAAATGGGGCAAGAAGTGAAGGCGAAATTCCTTTCAACGGTCGGAGTCTGTCTGGTCGCTGCTGCTGCAGTTGTGTGCAGCGCCGCCGCTCACGACGATGATCGAGATCACGATCATCGTCATCCGCACGACATTCACACGGAAACGCCGATCAAGCATCTCGTCGTGATCTTCAACGAGAACCGCTCGTTCGATCACTATTTCGCAACCTACCCGAATGCGGCCAATCCGACCGGCTCGATTCCGTTCACGGCCAAGCCGCATACGCCGAAGGTCAACAACCTCGCCAACGCCAATCTGCTGACCAACAACCCGAACACCAATGCGGCCAACGGCACCGGCGCGACCAATCCGTTCCGGCTCGATCGCACCCAGGCCAACACGCGCTCGCAAAACCACGCCTACACGCCCGAGCAGCAGGCGGTCGACAACGGCAGGGAAGACCTGTTTCCGAAGTTCACCGGTCGCGGCACCGCCGGCGGCGTCGGCGCCTTCGGCACCAACGGGCAGGTGATGGGTTATTTCGACGGCAACACCGTCACCGCGTTCTGGAATTACGCGCAGAACTTCGCGATGAGCGACAACAACTGGACCGACACTTTCGGTCCGTCGACGCCCGGCGCGCTCGAGGTGGTCTCCGGCCAGACCAATGGTGCGCAGAACATCGTCGGCACGTCATCGTCGATCGCCGACGGCCAGGGCGGCCTGACGCTGACCGGTGATACCGACCCTGCCTACGACGCGTGCTCGAGCACGACCAGCCAGGTCCTGATGACCAGCAAGAACATCGGCGACCTGCTCAACGCCGAGCACATCAGCTGGGGCAGCTTCATGGGCGGCTTCGACCTGACGCTCAAGAACAGCAACGGCACCACCAACTGCGCCCGCAGCACCTTCTCGAGCAACGTCAACGGCAGCATCGTCGACTACATCCCGCACCACGCCTGGTTCCAGTACTACAAGTCGACCGCCAACCCGACCCATGCGCGGCCGAGTTCGGTCGATGCGGTCGGCCACACCTATGTCCCCGGCAGCAAGACGCTCGATCCGGCCAACCACGCCTACGATCTCGAGGACTTCTACGCTTCGGTGAAAGCCGGTAACTTCCCGGCGGTCTCCTATATCAAGATGCCGGCCTATCAGGACGGACATCCCGGCAACTCCGATCCGCTCGATGAGCAGGCGGGCAATGTCGAGCTGATCAACTTCCTGCAGAAGCAGAAGGAGTGGCGCGAGACTGCCGTCATCATCACCTATGACGACTCCGACGGCTGGTACGACCACCAGTACCTTGCGCCGATCAGCGCCTCGTATGATCCGACCGCCGACCAGGTCAACGGTCCCGGCCAGTGCGGCCGCGGTATCGGCAAGCAGACGCAGCCGAAGGGCCTGAACGGTCAGCCGGTGAACGGCCGCTGCGGTCCCGGCACGCGGATCCCGTTCCTGCTGATCTCGCCTTACGCCAAGAAGAACTTCGTCAGCCACACCCGCATCTCGCAGGCGTCGGTCGTGCGCTTCATCGAAGACAACTGGCTGCACGGCCAGCGTCTCGGCGGCGGCTCGTTCGACGACAGCGTCGAATCGATCACAGACATGTTCGACTTCGATCATGGCCACGATCACGACCACGACGATCGGCAGAACAAGCTGTTCCTCGATCCGACGGCCGGCACGGTCATCGTCAGCCCGTCTGACGATCATCACCATCACTAACGCTCTGGGATCACTGGACGTCATATGAACGGCCGCATGTTGTGGCTTCTCGGCGCCGGCCTGCTCTGCATGGCCGGCGCCGTTGCGGCAGTCGAGACCCAGGGACTTCCGGGGACAAATCCGAGTCCGGTGCAGCTCAGGCGTCCGCCGGTCGCCCCGCTGTCCGGCATGGCGCAGCTCGGGCAGATGATCTTCTTCGACGCGTCGCTGTCGTCGTCGGGCGCATTGTCGTGCGCCTCCTGTCACAGTCCGGACCACGCCTACGGACCGCCCAACAATGCGGCGGTGATGTTCGGCGGGCCCGCGCAATCGCGGCAGGGTACGCGCGCCGTGCCAAGCCTGACTTATCTCGAGCGGCAACCGAATTTCAGCATCGGGCCGGAGAAGGACGAGGACGACAATGTCGTCGACTTCGCGCAGTTGGCCGCGGCAGGTCAGCAGGCCGCGCGTGCGAAAAAGGTCGCGACCGGGACCGCGGCGTCGGCGGTCAACATCGTGCCGCAGGGCGGACTGTTCTGGGACGGCCGCGCCGATACGCTGCAGGACCAGGCGATCTTCCCGCTGCTCGATCCCAACGAGATGGATGGCGGCAGCATCGAGGTGGTGGCGCAGAAGCTGCGCCAGGCGAGCTATGCCCCGCGCTTTGCCGAACTGTTCGGCGCGAACATCTTCGACAATACGCGGCTGATGGTCGCGGAGGCGATGTTCGCGGTCGCGCGCTACCAGGTCGAGGAGTCGAGCTTCCATCCCTACAGCAGCAAGTTCGACTACTGGCTGGAAGGCAAGACGCGGCTGAGCGAAAGCGAGTTGCGCGGCCTGCAATTGTTCAACGATCCGGACAAGGCCAATTGCGCCGGCTGCCATACCTCGGCGCCGACCCGCGACGGCCTGCCGCCGCTGTTCACCGACCACCAGTATGAGGCGCTCGGCGCGCCACGCAACGCCGCGCTCGCCAGCAACCGCGATCCCAACTATTTCGATCTCGGGGTCTGCGGCCCGTACCGCACGGACATTGCCGAGCAGACGCAATATTGCGGGATGTTTCTGACGCCGACCTTGCGCAACACCGCAACCCGACGCGTGTTCTTCCACAACGGCGTCTTCACGAGCCTCGAGCAGGTGCTCGATTTCTATAACTTCCGCGATACCAATCCGGAGAAGGTCTACCCGCGTGCGGCCGACGGTACGGTGCGGAAATACGACGATCTGCCGGAAAAGCATCACGGCAATGTCGACGTCGCTGATCCGCCGTTCGAGCGCCATCTCGGCGACACGCCGGCGATGACCGCGCAGGACGAAGCCGACATCATCGCCTTCCTGAAGACGTTGACCGACGGTTACCAGCCGGAGCGGTGAGCGGTCGCGACGGCTCATCGCGGAACCCATGCGTGAGTTGGCAGGTCCTCGTCATGCGCGCATAATGGGCGCATGAATGTGGTCGAAGGCAACGGTGCCAGAATCCCCGCGATCGGGCTCGGCACCTGGGAGCTGCGCGGGCGGACCTGCGCCCGCATCGTCGAGCAGGCGCTGCGGCTCGGTTACCGGCACATCGACACGGCCCAGATCTATGACAATGAGCGCGAGGTCGGCGAGGGGCTGCGCGCCTCCGGCGTCAAGCGCGACGATGTGTTCCTGACCACCAAGATATGGACCACGCATTTCATGGCGAAGGATCTCGAACGTTCCGCCAAAGAGAGCCTGGCGCGGCTGCGTCTGACCGAGGTCGATCTGTTGCTGTTGCACTGGCCGCACCCGCACGTGCCGCTTGCCGAGACGCTCGGCGCGCTGGCGCGGGTCAAGCAGGCGGGACTGGCGCGGCATATCGGGGTCTCGAACTTCAACGTGGCGTTGATCGAGGAGGCGGTGGCGGCGTGCCCCGAGCCGCTCGCCTGCGATCAGGTCGAGTACCATCCTTATCTGGGCCAGGCCGACGTGATCGAGGCGTGTGCGCGCCATGGCATGGCATTCGTCGCCTACAGCCCGATCGCGAAGGGCCGCGTCAAGGGCGACCGCGCGCTGGCGCGGATCGGCGACCGTTATCGCAAGACGGCTGCCCAGGTCTGCCTGCGCTGGCTGGTGCAGCAGAATGTCTCGGCGATCCCGCGCACCTCGAAGCTCGAGCGGCTCCAGGAAAATCTGGATATCTTCGACTTCGAGTTGTCGGATGAGGACATGCGCGAGATTTTGGCGATCGGGAGCGCGGCCGCGCGGTGATGCCCATCTGATGGCCCATGGCGCGTTGGGTCCTTGCCTGTGAATCGCCGCGCGGCATATGGCTGGGCAGCGCTCCCGATCATGCTATTGCGCGCTGGCCGATTGCGGTTTTGCACCGAATGGGGATTGAGGCAGGCGGGTTCCACCCGGTATTGTGACCGGCGGGGAGACGACACTGATGTGATCGAGTGGGATGAAGTTTCGGCCAAACGCGGATCTGATGGCATCGGTGTTCGTGCACCTGATGCTGCTCGCGCTGATTTTCCTGTATTCGGAGGTGCATCAGTTCGATCCGGTCGCCGCTGACACGGTGCCGGTCGAGATCGTGACGCCGCAGGAGGTTGCCAGGAGCGAGGTCCAGACTGAGACCAAGCCCGATCCGGTGCCGAGCCCGTCGCCGACGCCCGAGCTGCAGTTGCCGTCGCTCGACAAGCCGGTCGACACCGCCAAGTCCGAACCACCGGCGCAAGCCCCGGCACCTCAGCCGCAACAGGCCCAGCAGCAACCGCCGCAGAAGCAGGCGACGCCGCCCGAGCCCAAGCCCAGCCCGGCTCCGCAGCATGCTGCGGTCGAGCCGCCGGCACCGCAGACGCCGGCACCGCAGACGCCACCGATGCCCCAGCCGATGGCGCAGCAAGCGTCGCCGCCGTCGCAACCTGCCTATGCGCAGCCCGAGCCGGACCTGTCCGTCAAATACAATGTCCTCCTTGGCTTGCCGCCCGACATCCCCGTCAAGCTGCCGGCCGAAGCGCCGCACGGCCCCGGTCCCGGCAAGGACAATTTCGACGCCGCCGCCACCGAGCAGGCCGACGTCGGCTCCAGCGTGGTCGCCGAATTCCGCCGTCATCTGAAGAGCTGCATGAAGCTCCCGGCGACGTTGAGCACCGGCGATGACGTCAGGATCAAGCTCCGGGTGTTCATGAAGCCGGACGGCAAGCTCGGCGCATCGCCGTTGCTGATCGAGGCCACCGCATCGGAGAAGGGGCCGCTGCTGCTCAAGAGCGCGACCGAGGCGCTGCAGGCCTGCCAGCCTTACGCGATGCTGCCGCGGGATCGCTACGGCGAATGGAAGGTGCTCGACCTCGACTTCACGCCGCGCGATTTTGCATCGTAGGGCAGGGACGAGCGGCGAACTTCGCCTCGCCCCGCGTGCGGGGAGAGGCCGGGTTGCATCGCCAGATGCAATCCGGGTGAGGGGGAGTCTCCGCGAGTCCGTCTATCTCGGTCGATGCGGAAACAGCCCCTCACCCGAACCCTCTCCCCGTAAGAACGGGGAGCGGGAGCGAGAGTGTCGCGCATATTGCTCGATCAAGCCTTCAGCTTCCCATCGCCTGCCAGGCATTCGAGGCGAACTGCCGGCGCCAGATCACGATGACGACCGCGGCTGTCGTGGCGAACAGCACCCAGGGGCTGAGGAACCAGCCGAGATAGCCGAGCGCGAAGAAGAAAGCGCGCTGGCCGCGGTTGAAGTGCCGGCCCGCAGTTTCGAACAGCCGCGTGGTGCGGATCACATGGGCCTCGGCCTCCGGCGTATCGCGCTGGCCGGCCGGCGGCATCGCACCGAACAGGATCGCAACATAGTTGAACAGGCGATAGGCCCAGGCGAATTTGAAGAACGTGTAGATGAAGATCAGGATCAGCCCGATGCACTTGATCTCCCACAGCGCGGGCGAGGGTGTCAGGTTGACCGGCAGCGCACCGAGCACCGCGAGCGCGTCGCTGGTCGCGCGCAGCAGCGCCAGCGCGCCGCCGATCGCGATCAGGCTGGTGGAGGCAAAGAACGCGGTGCCGTTCTGCAGGCTGGCCATGATCTGCATGTCGACCATCCGCGCGTCGCGGTTGAGCAGATTCCGCACCCAGATCTCGCGATAGACATGCATCCGCGCCGACAGGCTGTCGCGTCCGTAGGCGGTGTGCTCCAGCGTGATGGCGTAGACCAGCCATTCCAGCGCGAAGAAGCCGACGGCCAGGATGTCGACCCAATAGCCGGTCATTGGTGCCTTCCTTCGTCAATGCGCGGCGGCCCGTCCGCGCCGCGCTGCATCCCGCGTCATGTACAGGTTGAACGCGTGCAATGCACTATGGCAAACTGGCGTGGCAACAGGATTCACAGGCATGCTCAAGCTCGTCATCGGCAACAAGAACTATTCGTCATGGTCGATGCGGCCCTGGCTGGCGCTGCGCGCCAACGACATCCCGTTCGAGGAAATCTTCGTTCCGCTCTACACCGACCAGGCCGACAAGGACCGCATCCTCTCTTTCAGCAAGGCCGGCAAGGTGCCGACGCTGATCGACGGCGACGTCACGGTGTGGGATTCGCTGGCGATCATCGAATATCTCGCCGAGAAGTTTCCCGAGGCGAAGCTCTGGCCGTCGGATCGCGCCGCGCGCGCGCATGCCCGCGCGATCTCGGCGGAGATGCACTCCGGCTTCGTGCCGCTGCGCAGCGAATGCGGCATGAACCTGCACCGGCCGATCCGCGCCGTCGCGCTGTCGGACGATGCGCGGGCCAATGTGGCGCGGATCGAGGAGATCTGGGCCGATTGCCACGCGCGCTACGGCAAGCAGGGCCCGTTCCTGTTCGGGGCATTCTCCGGGGCGGACGCGATGTACGCGCCCGTGGTGCATCGCTTCCGCACCTACGCGATCCCGGTGAAGGCCGAGGCGCAGCATTATGTCGATGCGATGATGCAGCTTCCGGCGTTCCAGCAATGGACCCGCGACGGTCTGGCCGAGACGCTGCGGATCGAGCGATTCGAGGACGCCTGACCGGTCCTGCGCTGCCGAATTGTGACAGCGGCGGCAAAGATCGCGGCTTGACGCCGCGGGGCCGAAGGCGTCGAATCCGAAAGACCGGTTTTGCAAGTCGTGAAAGGACTTAGACCATGGGCATTCTCGATTCCTTGGAGAATTCACCGGAGCTGAAAGGCATGCTTGGCCAGCTCGGGGCGGCCGTCATCCCCGTCGTGCTCGGTCAGGTGATGGGCAATGGCGGGCAGGGCGGCTTGTCGGCGATCGTGGCCAAGCTCGAGCAGGCCGGCCTCGGCGAACAGGTCAAATCCTGGATCGGCACCGGCCAGAACCTGCCGATCACCGCCGAGCAGCTCCAGGAGGTGTTGGGCAGCGACACCGTCAAACAGCTCGCCGCCAAGTTCAACATTCCGGTCGACCAGCTGTCCAAGGTGCTGGCCCAGCAACTTCCGGCTGCGGTCGACGGCGCGAGCCCCAACGGAAAGTTGCCGCATACCGCCTGAGGCTGTGGAACCGGGTTCCAGCCGAGGTCGGCGGGCAATTTCCAGCTGGCACATAAATTGCTGCCTATCGCCCTGAAAAACCTGCAAAATCGCACCTTCGCCATGCCCCAATCTTGCTGGATTTGGGGCGGTGCGATGTGCTAGGTTGCCGCAGGGTTCTCAAAATGCCGGCTTGAGCTATCGGGACTGTCAGCTCAGCCAGCAATCTCTAAGAAAATGGAGAGGGCGTTGAAGCATAAGTACTCGATTGGCGAGATCGTCTATTTCACGGCCAGCAACGTGGCGCGCCCCGCTGCGAGCGGCACCTATGAGGTGATCCGCCTGCTGCCGACCGATGGTGACGATTGCCAGTATCGCATCAAGAGCTCGACTGAAGCTTTCGAACGGGTGGCCAAGGAGAGTCAGCTCGCGCTGTCCTGAACGCGTTGTGCGCAAGCCGGTGGCTGGAGCGGGTTCCGCGCTGTCGCCGTCAAAAGGCCCTGTTCGCAGACCCATTGTGCTGAAGGTTGGACGTCGGGATGGCGGCGTTCGCCGTCGCCGGCTGTGCTTACGCTGTGTTGAGGGACATCGCGCATGAATTGGGCTTCCTCGCTGGATCAGATCTGGCGCTCACCGACCTTCCCGATGTGGCTGACGCTGGCCGCGGCGGGCTTCTTTGGGATCGTCGTTCTGGTCACGCTGCTGCGCGCGGAAAAGTCCGTCGCCAACGGCGCGCTGACCGTCATCACGCTGCTGTCGATCGCGGTTGCGGTCGCCGCCACGATCCGCGGCTTCGGGCCGGGCGGGCAGGCGGCGCCCGCCGACACACGGACGGCGCAATTCACCAGCCAGACCGCGCCGGCGCTGGCCTGCGTCGACGACCTCGCCGGAGACGCCGTTCTCAATGCCTGCGAGAAGGTGCTGTTCGGTTCGTCTGATACGGCCGCGGCGGCGGTCAGCTATGCGGCGGCGCAGATTTCGCGCCTGACCGCGCTCGGCGACCTCGCAACCGCGGAGCGCAATTCGACCACCGAGTTGCAGGCGCTGCGCCGCGCCATCGAGCACGACCGCTACGGTCTGGTGGCCTACGCGCTGATGGCGCGAGACCACTGCACGCCGACCGCGTGCCCCGCGTTCCGCTCGCTGGGCGACAACCATCAGATCATCAACAACATGAACGAGCGGACCTACGAGAACCTGGTCACGCGCTACGCCGCGTCCTGGAACGCTCCGGGCGGCGCGCAGGCGTCGGCCGCCTCCGGCCTGGTCGCGGCGCTGCCGCAGTCGTTGCCCACCGGCAAGCCGACCAATGCGGAGTTTCCGAGCGCGTCCTCGACGCCGCCGGTCAGCATCATGACGCCCGAACCGGCGAAGCCGGCTGCAGCGGCCCAGCCGCCGGCCGCACGCGCCGCCGCCGCGCCGCCCGCAGCCCCGAAGCGCCCACCCGCAGCGAAGCGTCCGGTCCAGATCGCGCCGGCTGCGGCGCCAGCGCCGGCGCCGCCACCTGCCGCGGCGAGTGCGCCGGCGGCCGCGAACCAGGAATGAGTGTGATGACGGCGACTTGAGCCGCCGTCTTCGCACCGTTCCGGGCAGCAAATCCCGATATCCACTGCCGCTGCTATCGCTCCCTTTCCAAAGCGCGCGCCGGCCGCTACATCCGGCGCATGCCGCTTCATCTCATCAAGCTTGCCGTCGGTTGCGACTCGGTCAAGGAACTCAAGGGCTGGGTCGCCGAACGGATGGCGACCGCGAAGAAAAAAGGCCTGCCGCTCCGTCACGTTCACATCACGCGGATGACGCCGAAGCGCGAGGAGGAGATCCTCGCCGGCGGTTCGCTGTATTGGGTGATCCGTGGCGAGATCGCCGCGCGCGAGAAGATCATCGCGATCGAGCCGTTCCGCGACAAGGACGGCATCGGACGCTGCCGGCTGGTGATGCAGCCCAAGGTGATCGCCGTCTCGCCGCGGCCGATGCGGCCGTTCCAGGGCTGGCGCTACCTGACCGCGGACTCCGCGCCGGCAGATCTCACCAAGTCGAGCGCAGCCAGCGTGGCGTCGATGCCGGAACCCATGCGCCGCGAGTTGCGCGACCTCGGATTGCTCTGAGCAATCGGACCGCTCGGAGCAATCGGAAGAAGGCTGGCGCGGATCTCTGCGTCACGAGATAGAGCCGGCCCCATTCAGACCGCGATGTTATCGATCAGGCGCGTGCTGCCGATCCTTGCCGCCACCAGCATCCGCATCGGACCGTCCTTGAGCGACCCGATCGGCGCCAGCGAAGCGGCGTGGCGGACCTCGAGATAATCCAGCACGAAGCCGGCCTTGGTGATCTCAGCAGCGCCGGTGGCCATTGTGGTCGCGGCGTCCTCGCCGGCGCGCAGGCGGCCCGCCGCTTGCTTCATCACACGGTTGAGCTCGGGGGCCGCGCGCCGTTCCTCCGCCGAGAGGTAGACGTTGCGCGAGGACATCGCGAGGCCGTCGCGTTCGCGCACCGTCTTCGATCCGATCACCTTGACGCCGAGGTCGAGGTCCGCGGCCATCTGGGTCACGACCCGAAGCTGCTGAAAGTCCTTCTCGCCGAAGATCGCAACATCGGGCCGGACCTGGGTGAACAGCTTGCCGACCACGGTGGCGACGCCGCCGAAGAAATGCGGCCGGAAGCGATCCTCGAGTCCAGCGGTGGCCGGTCCCTCGGGCACGATCCTTGTGGCGAAGCCGTCGGGGTACATCGCCTTCACCTCGGGGTGCCAGATCAGGTCGACGCCTTCGGCGGCGAGCTTGGCGACATCTTCCTTCCAGGTGCGCGGATACGAACCGAAATCTTCGGTCGGCGCGAACTGGGTCGGATTGACGAAGATCGAAACGACGACCCGCTTGGCGCGGCGCTTGGCGAGCCGCACCAGCGACACATGGCCGTCATGGAGCGCTCCCATGGTCGGGACCAGCGCGACGGTCGCCTTCTTGGCGCGTAGGGTGTCGACGGCGCGACGAAGGGCGGGGACGGTACGGACGACGGTGGGATTTCTCGGCATCTGGTCTCGACTCGTGGGGCAATCTGGGTGGGGGGAATCCAGGTGGAACGTTTGGCGTTCGGCAGGTAGCAGAGCTTACCAAGTTCGAACCGTTATCGGCAAACCGCCGCGCAAGCATTACCCGATCTCGCACGCGCATGGATCGCAGGCCTCGTGCCGATCGACGCAGCCGGCTTGTGCGTTCGATTCATCATTAAGGGCGGCTGCAATTGATTTCCTTGCGCAGTGATGCATTTCACTTGACCGCAGCCGTGCGCGATTTGAAGATCATTGCGGGGATTGAATCATGTTGGTGCAGGCTAGTCAGGGTCAATCCGGCTCCGCACATGTCGTGGTGCTGGGCAACGAGAAGGGCGGTTCGGGCAAGTCGACCACCGCCCTGCATATCGCGGTTGCGCTCCTGAAGGCCGGACAGCGCGTTGCCAGCATCGATCTCGACTGCCGCCAGCAGAGTTTCACCCGCTACATCAGCAATCGCCAGGCCTGGGCGCGTCGCTCCGGGCTCGATCTCGAACTCCCCGCGCATTATTGCATCAAGTACGGCGAGACGATGCAGATCGAGGAGAACGAGAACGCCGAATTCCAGCAGTTCATGGCCGCGGTGAGCGCGGTGGAACGTGCCTATGATTTCATCGTCATCGATACCCCGGGCTCGGACAGCTACCTGATGCGGCTCGCGCATTCGATGGCCGACACGCTGGTGACGCCGATCAACGACAGCTTCCTCGATTTCGACGTGCTGGGCACCGTCGATCCCGCGACCTATGCTGTGATCGGCGAGAGCCATTACGCGGAGATGGTGCGCGACACCAGACGCAAGCGCCGCCAGCTCGACGGCGCCTCGACCGACTGGATCGTGGTGCGCAACCGGCTATCGATGCTCGGCTCGCGCAACAAGCAGCTGGTCGCCGATGGCTTGAAGCAGCTGTCGCTGCGGCTCGGGTTCCGCTCGGTCGACGGCTTTGCCGAGCGGGTGGTCTACCGCGAATTCTTCCCGCGCGGGCTGACGGCGCTCGACGACATCGACGAGGCGACGCTCGGCACCCGCCCGAGCCTCGGGCACGTCACCGCCCGCGAGGAGGTGATGGGTCTGTTGCGCCAGCTCAAGCTGCCGCTCGACGAGCGTGGCCGCCGCCGCGCCGCCAACCGGGCCGAATGGTTCAGCCAGGTCGACAAGCCGCTGGAAGTCGACGACATCATCGGCAGCTAGGCCGGCAAGGCCGGTAATCCCGGTGGCGGCCTAGCATCGGGCAGATTCTCCGAACGATTGGTTTGAGCGGTCGCAAGGCGATGAACGGAGGATCGAATGGAACGGCGCCGGTTCATGTCCCTTCTCGGAGGAGCTGCGTTGGCACCGCTCGCCACCTTGCCGGCCTACGCCGACCCGTCCGACACCTGTGGCGTTCCGGTCGCGCGGGACGATGGTTGGTCCGTCGCCTCCATCACTGAGGACAAGCTTGCTGACCGCGCCGCGCTGTGCAGGATGGCTGATCGGCTCACGACGGGTGCCAATGTGCGCGCGGTGCTGGTCGTTCGCGGCGGCAAGCTGGTGTTCGAGCGGTACTTCAGCGGTTCCGACGAGGTCCCCAGCCGCTTCTACGGCAGCCGGGTCGAAGACGTCGCGTTTAATGCCGATACGCTGCACAACATCAAGTCGGCTTCAAAAAGCGTCGCGTCACTCGCCGTCGGGATCGCGATCGATCGCGGGCTGATACGCAGCATCAACGAACCGATCTTCAGCTTCTTCCCCGAATTGTCAGACCTGCCGTCCTCCGAAAAGGACGGCATCCAGCTCGTGCACGCCCTCACCATGTCGATGGGGTTGGCGTGGGTGGAGGCGACCCCGGCGACGGGAGACGACAACGACGAGGTGCGCATGCATCGGGCGGCGGATCCGTGCCGTTACGTCCTCGGTCGTTCGGCAACGGCCCCGCCGGGACAGGCGTTCTTCTACAACACCGGCGCGCTGACGCTGGTGTCGGCCATCGTCCGCAAGGCGACCGGACATCCGCTCGACGAATTTGCGCGCACCGCGTTGTTCGAGCCCCTGGGCATTACCAGCTTCGAATGGAGCCGGGTCAAAGGGGATAGCGATGCCGGTGGCGGGTTGCGGCTGCGACCGCGCGACATGGCAAAGATCGGCCAGCTTGTCCTCGCAGGCGGCCGCTGGAACGGTCGCCAGATCGTCCCAACGGCATGGATCGAGACCTCGACGGCGCCGAAACTCAAGGCCACGGAGCATCAATCCTATGGATACCTCTGGTGGCTCGGCCAGTCTCGGCTCAACGGGCGCAAGGTCGACTGGATTGGCGCGCTCGGACGAGGCGGGCAGTCGATCCGCATCGTCCCCGAGCTCGATCTCGTTGTCGTGGTGACCGCGGGATATTACCAGGACTACAGCCCGCAAACATTTCAATTGCAGTACGGCGTCTTCAGGGACGTCCTGCAAGGGGTTTCGCCTCCGGCCTAGTTCGGCTTGAGCACCGTCATCTTGAACGGCCTGCCTCTGGCGGCCGCGTGCGCAACGGCATCGTTGGCGTGATCGAGGGATAGGGCAGGTCGAGCCCCGGGTCCGCGCTGTGTTCCAACGCCGCCCATCAGCACGACGCGGTCGACCTGCTGGCGAGGCTCCGTCAGGGCTGTCCCGAGTTCGACGCCTGGTGGTGAACCCATGACGTCAGCAGCAGCGTCGCCGGGCGGAAGGTGCTCCGCCACCCCAGACGCGGCAGGCTCAGTTTTGAGTACGCCAGCTTCCAGCCCAACGACGATTCCGGCCTGAAGCTGACTATTTACACCGAAATTGGTTGAAATCCGTGTTTTTCCGGTGATTTCGGCCACACGACGGCCAAAAAGCCGGAACAAAGCGGCCGAAATCCAGTTTCTCCTGAACGTCGATCCAAGAGCGATCCAAGGCTCGAACGCAACCTTGGGAACTCACGTCGAAGAGGAGAGGAGAGCACGACCCGGTCGCGGTGAGGCGTGTGCATCTGCACAAACTATAGGTGCAGCGCACAACGTTATGCCACCGAAGCCACAATATTTGGACTTCCTGTCACGGCGCTGTGACATATATTCTCAAAAGGAGGCCGAAGAGCCTCCGGCCAAAATCGCCCTGTAAAGGCGGGCACCTCGAGGACGTCATGAAGCGTGGAATTCTCGTTCTGCTTTCGCTCTCCGTAGTGATCACGGGTGCGTATTTCACCGCGAGCAAGTGGGCGATCCGCCACGAAACGCTCATGTTCAAGGATCCGACCCGCGATGAGCGGCCGGTCGCGGTCGACGTTGCCGTGCGCTTCGACAAGGAGATGCAGGCCGACGCCGGCATGATCAAGCTCCCGGTTGCGATCCTCAATCATGGCAATACCGTCAAATTCACCGAATATTCCTTCCTCGCGAATGTGTTCGCGGCGCGCGGCTACCTGACCGTCAGCATTCAGAACGACCTGCCGTCGGATGGACCGATGGTGACCAAGGTCGGCGAGCTCTATGTCGGGCGCCTGCCGCAGTATCAGCGCGGCATCACCAACATCAAATTCGCGATCGAGGAGATGAAGAAGCGTCAGCCGAACGCGGACTACAGCAAGCTGACGATGGTCGGCCATTCCAATGGCGGCGACATCGCGATGTATTTCGCCAAGCAGTATCCGGACGAGATCAAGAAGGTCGTCACGCTGGACAATCTGCGCGTGCCGTTCATGACCGACGGCAAGTTCAAGATCCTTTCATTCCGGTCGCACGATCAGCACTTCAAGCCCGATCCGGGCGTGGTGCCGGACGAGGAGGAGTGCGAGAAGGCCGGCATCACCGTTGTGAACACCAACTTCCAGCACAACGACATGCGCGATACCGGACCCGAGAAGGCCAAGGACTCGATCCAGGCGATGCTCGATAAATTCCTGGCCGACACCGACAGCGATGTCGCGGCGGTCGATACCAGGAATGCGCCGCTGAAGATTCTGGAGCCGGGTCCCGTCTCGCTCTACGTGCCGGTCGAGAAGCCGCCGCAGACCTTCGGCGAGAAGGTCAAGAAGTCGCTCTCGTTCACCAAGAGCGAGACCAAGAAGGATCCGTCGGTCACGAACTGACAAGGCCCCCGGGATCCGATCCGGGCAGGCGGGTGCGTCACGTTGACCAATCCGATGCCGCGGCCCACATAGTGTTTGCTGTACGAGGCAAGCGCTGATGGCTGGCAAGACGATCAAACCGACATCCGGAAGCGACGTGCGCCCGGCCAATGCGCCTGGCGTGCCGGCGTCGAGCGCCAATGACATCGCCGCGTTCGTGGCGAAGGCGCGCGCGATGTCGCCGCATCGCGCCGGCGCACGCGGCAGGCTGGTGTTCGCGCTCGACGCCACGATGAGCCGGCAGCCGACCTGGGACATGGCCTGCACGCTGCAAGCGGACATGTTCCGCGAGGCCGGCTCGCTCGGCAGCCTGGATATCCGCCTCGTCTACTATCGCGGCTTCAACGAGTGCCGCGCGTCGGGCTGGATCTCCGACAGCGCGCAGCTCGCGCGGCTGATGAGCAAGATCGACTGCCAGGGCGGCAATACCCAGATCGGCAAGGTGCTGTCGGAGACCCGCCGCGAGGCGGTTGCGGCAGGCGTGCGCGCGCTCGTGTTCGTGGGCGACGCGATGGAGGAGAACGCCGACACGCTGTGCGCAAGCGCCGGGGAGCTCGGCCTGCTCAAGGTGCCGGTCTTCATGTTCCAGGAGGGCGCGGACCCAACTGCCGAGCAGACGTTCCGCGAGATCGCGCGGCTGACCGGCGGCGCATGGTGCAGGTTCGATCCCGGCGCGGCGGCGCAGCTCCGCGAACTGCTGCGCGCCGCTGCAGCCTATGCTGCCGGCGGTCGCGAGGCGCTGCTGCAACTGGCGAAGACGACGAGCGGCGCGGCCAGGCTGATCGGCCAGATGAAATAGGCCGCCTGGCGCGTCAGGCTCCGCCCGACGTCACGGCTTTGGCAATTGCGCCGAGCAGCGCCGACATGTTGGCCGTGACCTGTCCGGTCGCTTCCGCGACGCCGTGCCGTTCGGCGAGCCAGGCCGGATCATTGTAGGAGAACCAGCAGTCGCCGGCTTCGTCCTGCCAGACCAGCGCCTTGAGCGGCAGATCGATCCCGATCGTCTGCGCAGCCTGCATCAACGGCGTGCCGCCCTTCGCGTTGCCAAACACGAACAGTTCAGTCGGACGGAGCGCAAGACCGGCGCCGGCGGCGCCCGCGGCATGATCGATCTGCGCAAACAACGTCAGCCCGCGCGCCTGCAGTTCGGCCTTGAGCCGGTCGGCGGTTTGCTTCGGCCCGACATGGCTGCGAAGGCTGATCAGTCCGTCAATCGCCATCAGCTTCCTCCAGCGCGGTTGCCGCAAGCTACTCAATCGCCGGGGGCGGCGCCATGCGAGGGCTCTTCACGCTCCAGTGAGACGAAGCTTCGCATGCTTTTTGCCGCCGGGCCGCCTATATTCCGCGCATGCCAACCCTGATCGCCGGCGTCGTCGCAATTGTCATCCTTTATTCCGCACTGCAGATGTTTCGTGCGGCCAATCCGGCCGTGCTTGCGCGTGCGATCAAGATCGTGGGCGGCGTGCTCGCGCTTGCCGTTGCGGCCTTCACCGGCGTGCGGGGCGAACTGGCGGTCGCAATCCCGCTCGGCATCTTCGGCGCCGGATTGCTCGGCTGGTCGCCGTTCGGGAGCACCGGCTTTCCCAATTTCGGCGGCATGTTCGGCGGTTCGCGCAATCAGGGACAAAGCTCGCGGGTGCGCTCGCAATATCTCGACATGAGCCTCGATCACGACAGCGGCGTGCTCAAGGGCCAGATCGTGGCGGGACCGCAGGCCGGCCGCATGCTCGACGAGTTCGACCTGTCGCAGCTTCTGGCGATGGTCCCGAGCTTCGATGCCGAAAGTGTCGCGCTACTTGAAAGCTATCTGGACCGCCGCTTTCCCGCCTGGCGTCAGGACACACAGGGCGACCGGACAGGGGGGCAGGGCCGCGCGGCGGCGACCGGCAAAATGACGAACGAGGAGGCCTATCAGATCCTTGGCCTGCAGCCGGGAGCGTCGCGTGACGACATCGGCCGGGCTCACCGCACCCTGATGAAGAAACTCCATCCCGACCAGGGGGGCTCGACGTATCTCGCTGCCCGTGTGAACGAGGCCAAGGATACTCTGCTTCGCACGCATCTCTAACTCCGGCTACGCTATTGACGCCACAGCCGAGAGCTGCCTTCCGTTTCTGATTGATGCCCCGTGTGGCCCGCCGCCGTCCGGCGTGGCCGATCGTTCTTTCGGGAAAACTTAACCGTAAAATATTGACGAGAAGTTCTCATGGTCGCGCCGCGCGCGGAAAGGCCGGTCGTTGGCGCGGCGGCCTGCAAAGCAAAAGGGCCGGCGCTTGCGGCGCCGGCCCCTTGAAATCGAGAGATCGCGTCGATCAGTTGCGAACGGTGATGCAGGAGATCTCGGCGCGCTTCAGCGTCTTGCACGCCGCTTCGGCCTGATCGCGCTCAAGGCCGGCAAAGCGGGCGCGGTAGAGCTTGCGATTGTCCTTGGCCACGACCTCGGTGAACGGGTCCGCCTTGCTGAGGAGGCCGCGGGCCGAGCTGCGCGCGAGGTCGATACGCTTGTTGGCCTCGCCTTCGGACTCGAGCGCGCCAACCTGGATGATCCAGCCGGAATGCGCGGCGCCTGGCTTGACGAGGCTGGTCTGCGGCGCGGCCTGCAGGCTGCGGGTCGTCGGTTCGATCGAGGCCACGGCCTGCGGTGCCGCGGCGGCGGCCGGTGCATGGACGGACGAGGCCGGCAGCACGCCGAGGATGCCGTTGCCGGTGCCGAAGTTCGCCGGCTGCGGCGGCATCTCGGGCCTCGAGGTCTCGGCAGCCCGCGCCATCATCGCATTGGAGGTCTCGGGAACTTCGCCGCGCGACGGGATGGTGCTGGTGATCGGGGGCGCGGACTGTGCCGGGCCGGCGGCGGCAAGCTTGATCTGGCCGGCCTTGACCTGCACGGTCTTCACCTTGACCGGCTTCATCGGTTCGGCCGAGCCGGGGATCGCGGCGATCGGCTGGGTCTGGATCACGCCCGAGGTCAGCGGGGCCGGCTCGGGCTTGGCCTGCGGCTCAGGCTTCGCCGGGGGCGGCGGCAGCGCGGCGGCGACGGCGGCCATCAGCGAGGGCTTGCTGGCCGGGCGCGGCGCCTGCACCGCGACGGCTGCCGCGGCGGGCTCCGACGCTGCGACCGGCGCGGTGTCCGCGCTGCGGGCGTTGTCGGCATCGGCAACCTCGACATTGGCGTCGGCCGGGTTGCGCTCGGTGATCGCGGCGGCCGTGCGGGTGGTCGCGCCCTTGCCGATGTTCTCGGCCAGGAGGTTGCGCATGATGGCGTCGCGGGAGCCGCCGCTGCGGCCGCCGAGCACCACGCCGACCAGGAAGCGATTGCCGCGGTGGATCGAGGTCACGAGGTTGAAGCCGGAGGCGCGGGTGTAACCGGTCTTGATGCCGTCGACGCCTTCGACGCTGCCGAGCAGGCGGTTGTGACCGGTAATCGTGTGGCCGCGGAAATTGAACGCCGTGGTCGAGAAGTAGCGATAGTAACGCGGGAAACGATCTTGGATGGCGCGGCCGAGCGTCGATTGATCGCGCGCGGTGGTGATCTGCTCGTCGTTGGGCAGGCCTGAGGCGTTGCGATAGGTGGTCCGGCTCATGCCGAGCGCGCGGGCCTTGCGGGTCATCATCCGTGCGAAGTCGTCTTCGCTGCCGCCGATCGCCTCAGCGATCACGACCGCAGCGTCATTGGCGGAACGGGTGACAAGACCCTTGATGGCGTCTTCGACCCTGATGGTCTGGCCGGGCCGCAGGCCGAGCTTGGTCGGGTCCTGCTCGGAGGCGTGCTCGGAAACCGGCATCTCGGTGTCGAGCTTCATCTTTCCGGAATCGAGGCGCTCGAACAGCAGATAGAGCGTCATGATCTTGGTGAGCGAGGCAGGGTGCCGCAGGCCGTCGGGACTGTTCGATGTCAGCACCGAGCCGGTGTTGCCGTCGACGACGATCGTCGCGAATTGCGGGCTGTAGCTTTCGCGCGCGGCCTCGCTGTGGTGGTGACGGGCGGTGTGGCGCCGGTGACGGCGCGCCTCCGCGCTATCACTGGTGATCAGGATCGCCGTCGTGACGGTAACGAGCCCAAGAACGCCAACTCGGAGCGCCCGCGAGGAGGCCAAGGTTGTTCGAAGCATCTACTTCCCCGTCCCAATTTCTATCTAGATCACTGGCTCGTGAGGCGAAATTGTGCCCGGCGGCCGTCGATCCTTGCCTGCGCAACAGACCACTTCGGGCAGAACCATCGGCCCTCGTGGCGGCTCAGGTCGCTCTTCTAGCTAAGGTGTTGTTCACAAACAGCTTTCAAGGCTGTCCGTCGGAAGGCGAACAAAGTCCAGGAATCAGGTTAGGCGGACCGAGTTTCCAAAAGATTAAGCAACCGTTGCGTAGTCCCCCGGGGTTTATCGCAAATGCTCAGGATTCGGGCAAATGTCGTTGTGCGTCGCACAATATTTGTTGACTTTATTGTGCGATGCGATATTCCGATCGTTGTCAGGGGGCCGGGAGCTTCCCGGCAATGGGAATTTGCGCCTTCAAGTCTGGGAAAAGGAATTCCAATCCATGGTCAAGATCGAAGACATTCAGAACTACGGCAAAGAGCATATCGAGTCCGTCACTGCGTCTGCGAACAACCTGCAGAGCGGCGTCCAGGCGATCGCCACCGCCTATGGCGACTACGCCAAGAAGTCGTTTGAGGACACCAAGTCGTTCGTCGAGAAGCTGTCGGGCGTGAAGTCGCTGGACAAGGCGCTCGAGGCGCAGACCGAGTACCTGCGCTCGTCCTACGAGACCTTCGTCGCGGAATCGCAGAAGATCGCCGGCCTGTACAGCGATTGCGCCAAGCAGACCTTCAAGCCCTACGAGGGCCTGGTCTCCAAGTTCGCGCCCGCTCAGTAAGCGCCACTGATCAAGACAAACGAAAAGCCCGGCCGTTTCGGCCGGGCTTTTTTGTTGCGCCGGAAGCGGGCGGTTATTTCGCCAGCCGCAGCTTGCTGAGAGCGGTTCCGATCGTGTTGAACGTCGTCAGGATCTGGGTCGAGCTGGTCAGCATGTAGAACTTGTCGGGGCTGCTGGCACAGTTCTTCAGGACGGTCGAGGTCGGATCGGCGGGCGAGTTGGTGTTCACCTGGATGGTGTAGATCGTGTACATCGGCGCACCGTTGGCATCCCTTGCGTTCTGCAGATTCTGGCACTGCAGGGTCTGCCTTGCGTCGATCGGATTGCCTGAAGCCTGCGAACTGCCGTCGCCGTAATCGGGCCAGCGGTCCTGAGTATTCAAACCGTCGGACAGCAGGATGATGACCCGGTTGTAGGTGGTGTTGGAGTCCTCCGCCGGTGTATTCAGCGGGCCGCCCACCAAAAGGGACTGCCACGCCACGGCCAATCCGATCGACTGGTCGGTGCCGCCGGTCGGCTGCATCGCATTGACGGCGGTCTTGAGCGCACTCCAATTGTAGCTTAGCGGAATGACGGGCTCGAGCGGTGTAGATGCGCTGCTGCTGCAAAAGGCGTTGTTGCCCCAGGTGTCGAAATACTCGTTGGCCGGAAACAGCGTCGTCACGTCGGATGATGCCGGCAGCACGCCCGTCGCATCGTTCGGCTGGGTGCGGTCTGCGACGCAGCCGGTCCAGGTGCTGATCGGGTTGGTGGAAGGCTGGCGCCAGTCATTTGCGACCCCCACAGCGTTGGGGGTCCAGACGTGGTCCTTGTTCGGGGTATTGCTGTTATCCTTGAAACCGACGATGGCGGAAACTCTGGGTTGATTGGAATTGTCCGTCAGGTCGTTAGGCCCAGGCTGTGTCCAGTTGTGAACATAGGTCCATCCGGTACAGGACTTGCCGCTGCCGGTGCCGGTGCAAGTGCAACCCGAGACGCTGGAACCAGAGGCGTTCTTTGGGCAGCTGCAGTTCGAGCTTCCGCTGCAGAATTTCTCCTGGAGGCCGGTTGGTTCGCTGCTCCAGCAGCCGTTGTACTTTGCCTGGGTGTTGTTATCGGCGGTCGGGCAAATTGGATTTTGGACGGATGCGCCGTTCACTGTGACCGTCGTCGACGGAATCGTTGACGTAGTCGAACTGTTGCTTGCTGTGGGACCCGTTTTACAAACGAAGCCACCGTTTGCGGCGCCATTGGTATTGCCAGTGGTGTTCGTGAACGGGCATTTCGAACCAGGTCCCACGGCATGCCAGTTGATGGGAAGCGTCGCGACACTCTGTCCGTTGGCGGGCTGGGTCGTGGGCGGATTTAGCCAGTCGGTCCAGTCGATCCAGCTCTGGCCGTAGTTGCTGGAGCCGACATTGACGTCCTTGGCGAACGGGATAACGGAAATGTAGACGTCGCCGTTGTTCTTGCTCAGCGCGCTGAGCTGATCGATCAGGCCGCCGGATCCTGCCACCGCGTTGCGCAGCGCGGTAATCTTGCCGTTGTCCGCCATCGATCCCGTGTTATCGAGGGCGAGGGCGACGCGCATCTTGACGTTGCCCCAGGTGGTGGTCGTCGAGGAGCCAAAATTCATCGTCTGGAAATTGCCGCCGGACGGCAGGAGATTGGCGAACTTCATGAAATAGGTGTTGATGTAGCCCGACCCGCTCAGGAGAATGGTCGCGGCTGCGGACGAGGTCGGAGTCGTATAGGTGGCCGAGACGGAAATGCCCTTGCCGTCCTTGTTGGTGAAGAGACTGTTGAAATAGGTCTGCGCCTTGCTCGGGATCTGGGCGGCCGTGATGGTGCCCATGGTCAGATCCTTGGACAGCATCAGCGCGGTCGAATCGAGCGCCGACTGCATCGCAGTGCGGGCGTTGTTGGCGCGGGTATAGTCGACCGCTGCGCCCACGAAGGCGAGGATCGGCAGGATTGCGAAGGTGAAGATCACCGCGACATTGCCGTCGGTTGCCCTGGAAAACCGGCGGACGGCCGCGCGGACGCAATTGGAAATGGCTGAACCAAGCATGGCGCTCTCGTCAAAATGGATTGCGCGGCCATCTCGACGTGCGCGGCTAAACAGATGGTGAATCGGGAAACTGAAACCCGGCGGGCGGGCTCCCCAGACGGTCAAAAGCAGGGCAAAAGCTCGCGCTATGCTCAATGGCGGCTAAATTGGATGCCCGACTCCTTTGTCAAATCAGGCAGAAATGATTAACCTTCCGAGGGTTGCCGCGCCGGGAATCGGACCGGTGGGCTGGGGCGGGTCTGCGCTTGCGGCAGGGCGTCGTGAGGCCCATATTCGGGAGGTCGATCCGGCCGCCGGATCGGACCGGGAGCGGCAATCTGGAAAGCATTGCTGGGGGTTCCGCGATCAGTCTTGCGGCAATCGCGACCACCTTCCAATCGCCAACCGGTTTCCCCTGGGGAATTCGAACGCCTGAGCCATGCTGCGATACACGTTGACAGTCCCGATCTCCGAGCCGGTTTCGGCCAAGCCCGCGGTGTCCGCCGCACCGGAGCCGAAAATGAGCAATGACGACAACCGCAATGGAGCGGGCAGCGGCCCGTCGACCTCGGTCATCACCAAGGTCAAGCCGAAGACCAAGCGCCCGAACCTGTATCGCGTCCTGATCCTGAACGACGACTACACGCCGATGGAGTTCGTGGTTCACGTGCTGGAACGATTCTTCAACAAGGACGCCGAGGCGGCGACCAAGATCATGCTGCACGTTCACCATCACGGGATCGGTGAGTGCGGCGTGTTTACCTATGAGATCGCCGAGACCAAGGTGACGCAAGTCATGGACTTTGCGCGCAAGCATCAGCATCCACTGCAATGTGTGATGGAAAAGAAATAGTTCGCGGGAACGATTGACCTGCCGCGGGAAGCGGAACGGGTCTTGCATCGCGCATTTTGACGGCGGCGAACGGCGTTCCCGTATGATCACGGGTCGCGGCCGGATCACGTCCCGGCGCCCGAATTTTAGAAGAAAACCATCATCGCGGGACCGGTCTTTCGCCACGATCCGTCGTAACTATATCAATGGCGATCACGAAGGTTGTTATTGCCTGACCCGGTAATGGCGATCATGATGGCCGGGGGCCATAGAGGACGCGAATGCCTACTTTTTCCCAAAGCCTAGAACAATCCTTGCATCGTGCATTGGCGATCGCGAACGAGCGTCACCATCAATACGCGACGCTCGAACACCTTCTGCTGTCGCTGATCGATGACTCGGATGCGGCGGCGGTGATGCGGGCCTGCAGCGTCGATCTCGACAAGTTGAGGACCAGCCTCGTCAATTATCTCGAGACCGAATTCGAAAACCTGGTGACGGACGGCGCCGACGACGCGAAGCCGACCGCCGGGTTCCAGCGCGTGATCCAGCGCGCGGTGATTCACGTCCAGTCGTCCGGTCGCGAGGAAGTGACCGGCGCCAACGTCCTGATCGCGATCTTCGCCGAGCGCGAGAGCCATGCCGCGTATTTCCTGCAGGAGCAGGACATGACGCGCTACGACGCCGTCAATTACATCAGCCACGGCATCGCCAAGCGGCCGGGCGTGTCCGAGGCGCGGCCGGTGCGCGGCGTCGACGAGGAAACCGAGACCAAGGGCAACGAGGACGCCAAGAAGAAGGGCGAGGCGCTCGACACCTATTGCGTCAACCTCAACAAGAAGGCGCGCGACGGCAAGATCGATCCGGTGATCGGCCGCAATGCCGAGATCAACCGTGCGATCCAGGTCTTGTGCCGCCGCCAGAAGAACAACCCGCTGTTCGTCGGCGAAGCCGGCGTCGGCAAGACCGCGATCGCCGAAGGCCTCGCCAAGCGCATCGTCGACAGCGATGTGCCGGAGGTGCTGGCGGCCGCGACCGTGTTCTCGCTCGACATGGGCACGCTGCTCGCAGGCACCCGCTACCGCGGCGATTTCGAGGAGCGGCTGAAGCAGGTCCTGAAGGAGCTCGAGGCGCATCCGAACGCCATCCTGTTCATCGACGAGATCCACACCGTGATCGGCGCCGGCGCCACTTCCGGCGGCGCGATGGATGCGTCCAATCTGCTCAAGCCCGCGCTGGCTTCGGGCACGATCCGCTGCATGGGCTCGACCACCTACAAGGAATATCGTCAGCACTTCGAGAAGGACCGCGCGCTGGTGCGGCGCTTCCAGAAGATCGACGTCAACGAGCCGACGGTGGAAGACGCGATCGCGATCCTCAAGGGCCTCAAGCCCTATTTCGAGGATTACCATCGGCTGAAATACACCAATGAGGCGATCGAGGCGGCGGTGCAGCTGTCGTCGCGCTACATCCACGACCGCAAGCTGCCCGACAAGGCGATCGACGTGATCGACGAGTCCGGTGCCGCGCAGATGCTGGTCGCCGAGAGCAAGCGCAAGAAGACGATCGGCATCAAGGAGATCGAGACCACGATCGCGACCATGGCGCGGATCCCGCCCAAGAGCGTGTCGAAGGACGATGCCGAGGTGCTGAAGCATCTCGAGCAGACCCTGAAGCGCACGGTGTTCGGCCAGGACAAGGCGATCGAGGCGCTGGCTGCGTCGATCAAGCTGTCGCGGGCCGGCTTGCGCGAGCCGGAGAAGCCGATCGGCTCGTATCTGTTCTCGGGACCCACCGGCGTCGGCAAGACCGAGGTTGCAAAGCAGCTGGCGGCCTCGCTCGGCGTCGAGCTGATCCGCTTTGACATGTCCGAATACATGGAGCGGCACACCGTGTCGCGCCTGATCGGCGCGCCTCCTGGCTATGTCGGTTTCGACCAGGGCGGCCTGCTCACCGATGGCGTGGACCAGCATCCGCATTGCGTGGTGCTGCTCGACGAAATCGAGAAGGCGCACCCGGATCTGTACAATGTGCTGCTGCAGATCATGGATCATGGCCGGCTCACCGACCACAACGGCAAGCAGGTCAACTTCCGCAACGTGATCCTGATCATGACCACGAACGCGGGCGCGGCCGACCTCGCGCGGCAGGCCTTCGGCTTCACCCGCTCGAAGCGGGAAGGCGACGACCACGAGGCGATCAACCGCCAGTTCGCGCCCGAGTTCCGCAACCGGCTGGATGCGATCGTCTCCTTCGCGCACCTCAATGCCGACGTCATCGGCATGGTGGTCGAGAAGTTCGTGCTGCAGCTCGAGGCGCAACTCGCCGACCGCGACGTCACGATCGAGCTGTCCGAGCCCGCCAAGGCCTGGCTGATCGAGCACGGCTATGACGAGCAGATGGGCGCGCGTCCGATGGCGCGGATCATCCAGGAGCACATCAAGAAGCCGCTCGCGGATGAGGTGCTGTTCGGCCAGCTCAAGGGCGGCGGACACGTCCGCGTCATCCTGGTCAAGGACGAGGCGACCGCCAAGGACAAGATCGGGTTCGAATATGTCGAGGGCCCGGTCACCCCGAAGCCCGAGAACCTGCCGCCGCGCAAGCGCAAGCCGCCGAAGGGCGGTCCGGGTGGCGGCGGAGGCGGCACCAAGGGGCCGGCCTCAAAGGGTCCGATGGTCAAGGCCTGAGGCGCGAAGCGAATAATCAGAATGAAAAGGCCGGCTGAACAAGCCGGTCTTTTTGTTTGCGCCGATGGAGTCGCGCATCGCGTGCGCGAAACGTCATTCGCCCTTGAGCCGCTGGCCCTCATGGACCCGTACCTGATCGGCGCCGCGGCTGCCGACTGAGGACAGCCGCAGCGTGCTCAGCACGGCGCCCACGACGGCAAAGCCGACGCCGACCATCAGCGAGATCCTGGTGCCGTCGGCCGGATAGCGCGCCAGCAGCATCGCCACCAAGGCGGCACCGATGGTCTGTCCTAGCAGGCGCGCGGTCCCGAGCATGCCGCTGGTGCCGCCCGAGCGCTCGCGCGGCGCGGCGGCGATCATGGTGCGGTTGTTCGGGGTCTGGAACAGGCCGAAGCCGGCGCCGGCGAGCGCCATGCGCCAGATCACGTCGATCGGTGTCGCATTGGCCGGCATGAACGCCAGCGTGCCCAATCCCAGTGCGAACAGCAGCAGGCCAATGCCGCCGAGCAGGCCGGCCGGGTAGCGCTCGACCAGCCAGCCGGCGATCGGCGCGGCGAACGCGACCGCGATCGGCCACGGCGTGATCAGCAGGCCGATCTGCACCGCCGAATATCCGAAGTGGTTCTCGAGATAGAACGGCATCGCGACGAAGGCCAGCATCTGGCCGCAGAACGAGGCGATCGAGGTGCCGATCGACAGCGCGAAGATCGGAATCCGCAAGAGGTCGACGGGCAGCAGCGGCGAGGGCAGATTCTGTTGCCGCCGGTACAGCAGATGGGAAGCGACCGCGGCAATCGCGAACTCCAACGCGCAGAGATACAGCGCCTCGCCATGGCCGGCGCTGTCGATCGCGCTGATGCCGAACCCGAACGCGATCGCGCTCATCGCGGCGCTCTGCCAGTCGAAGGCGTGAACCGCGGGCCTGGTGTGCGGCAGGAAGCGCCAGCCCACCGCCAGCGTGACGATGCCGAGCGGGACGTTGATGGCGAACAGATACGGCCAGGTCCCGACCGCCAGGATGACCGAGGCGATGGTCGGGCCGACCGCGGCCGAGATCGCGACGACCAGCGCGTTGACGCCGATGCCGCGGCCGAGTTGCGAATGCGGATAGATGAAGCGGACCAGCGCTGTGTTGACGCTGAGGATTCCGGCGGCGCCGAACCCCTGCAGGATGCGGGCGATCGTCAGCAGCGGCAGCGTGTGCGCCAGCGCGCAGAACAGCGACGCCAGCGTGAACAGCAATAGCCCCGCCAGATAGACGCGGCGATAGCCGATGATCTCGCCGAGCGAGGCCAGCGGCAGCAGCGAGATCGTGATTGCCAGCTGATAGCCGTTGACGATCCAGATCGAGAATGCGGGGCTAGCGTTAAGATCCCTCGCGATGGTCGGCAGTGCAACGTTGGCGATCGAGCCGTCGACGACGGCCATCACGAGGCCGAGCGCGATCGTGAGAATGGCCCAATTGCGCTGCGGTTGCGGCAGCCCGTCGGGATGCTCGATGATCGCGGACGACATGTCGTGAAATGGCTCTCGGTTCCAGCATTGGCGGGCCTACCGGATGCTGGATTAACCTGGCCTTTGCAACCCCCGAAATGACAGATACCGGCCGCGATCCAAACGCGGCCGGGGAGCTACGTGAGGACGCTCAGCCCTGGCCGAGCAGTTCCTTGATCCGCCGCTGCAACTGCCGTTTCTTGATCTCGCTGCGGCGGACCCGCTCGTCGAGATCGCTGACCGGGGTGTCCGAGGTCATGATCCGGAACGCGAGGCCGACCTTGTTGGCCTGGCGCCAGATCATGCGCGCCAGGAACGAGCGGCCCTTGCGCGCGATGCTGAGATTCATCTCTTCGGGCAAGTGTGCGGCGTCGCCAAACTCGACGCAGGCACCGCCTTCGCTGATGTTGCGGACGACGCAATCCATCGTCGAGCCACGCTCATTGATCTCCGCAACCGCACCGTAAAACACCTTGTCACGTGGGCTCTGGCGCCGGTCCTGCATCGGAAATCCTCCTAAATCAATGGCAGGACTGTACCGGTCCGGACGCGCGAAAAGAAGGGTACGAATGGAACCCGTTGTAGTTAGTGTAAATTGTTTGCATCTGTGAAGGTCAGGATTCCCGGCTATTTTGCGCCGCAAACGACCCGAGAAAGTCAGTTCGGCACCCGGCTGTGCCGCCAATCGCGCGGGGACAGGCCGTAATGGTCGCGGAATACGCGGCCGAAATGCGAGAGATCGTTAAAGCCCCAGGCGAACGCGATTTCGCCGATATGGCGATGCGCGTGCGCCGGCGAGGCCAGGTCACGCTTGCAGCGCTCCAGCCGCTGCGCCAGCACGAAGCGCTGGAACGAGGTGTCTTCGTCGGCCAGCAAGCTGTTGACGTAGCGCGGCGAGATGCCGAGCGCCGCGGCGGTTTCGCTGAGACTGAGCTCGGGGTTCGGCAGATGCGCGAGCACATGCGCCTTCAGCCGATAGAGCAGCGCGGAGCGGTGCGTCGAGGCCTGTAGCGCCACGCCGCCGAGCCGCTCGCTGATCGCCATCGCGAGCAGGTCGGCCGCCTGATCGGCGAGGCGGATCGCATTGTCAGGATCGAGCTTGTCGGCGATCTCGGAGAGCCCGCTGATGAACTGCCAGGCGAGCCGCTGCAGCGGGCGATCCGATGTGAACGTGGTCGCCGTCAGGCCCTGGGTGCCTGCAAAGCGCCGGTGCAGCATCGCGCGCGGCACCTGGAAGATGGTCTGCGTGAAGTCGTCGTTGAAGCGCAGCTCATACGGGCGGGTGGTGTCATAGAACGCAAACTCGCCCGGCTGGATCACGGTCTCGCGGCCGTCCTGCAGCACGGCGCCCGCGCCACTTTGGCCGAGCGCGAACAGAACAAAATCCTCGCTGGTGCGTGCGATCCGCGACGGCGTGCGCAGCACGCGCTGCCGGCCCGACGAGACGACGGAGCATTTCACCGCGCCGAGTTGCGCGCTGGTGATGGCGCCGTGGAAGGCGGTGCCGAGATCGGACTTGCAGTCGAGCTGCACGAACACGTCGCAGACGATGTCGCGCCACAGTGCCAGGCGCCGATGCGTGGGCGCGACTTCCGTGGTGAACAGGGCCGGCATGATTTCCTCCCTTCACGAGTGCAAACGCTGGCCACGCAGACAAAGCAAGCTTCGTACCGGGGACGGCCGGGGAAATCTCCTCCGCAGTCGAATTTTCCTTCCGTCCTGGTCGAACGGCGCTCCCGGTCCCAGGGCAGCATGATGTCAGAAGCGGCTGCGGCCGATCAAGTACGAACCGGCCGGAACGGCCGGCCACGAGGAGGACATCATGGGCATCGAACATCCGAAATATCGCGTTGCGGTGGTGCAGGCGGCCCCTGCCTGGCTCGACCTCGACGCCTCCATCGCCAAGAGCATTGCCTTGATCGAGGAGGCCGCCGCGAAGGGTGCAAAACTGATCGCGTTCCCCGAGGCCTTCATTCCCGGCTATCCTTGGTACATCTGGCTGGACTCGCCGGCCTGGGCGATCGGGCGCGGTTTTGTGCAGCGCTATTTCGATAACTCGCTGAGCTATGACAGTCCGCAGGCCGAGAAGCTGCGGCTGGCGGTGAAGAAGGCCGGCTTGACCGCGGTGCTCGGCCTGTCCGAGCGCGACGGCGGCAGCCTCTATCTGGCGCAATGGCTGATCGGGCCCGACGGCGAGACCATTGCCAAGCGGCGCAAGCTGCGGCCGACCCATGCCGAGCGCACCGTCTATGGCGAGGGCGACGGCAGCGACCTTGCGGTGCATGACCGCCCCGGCATCGGCCGCCTCGGCGCGCTGTGCTGCTGGGAGCATCTGCAGCCGCTGTCGAAATACGCGATGTACGCCCAGAACGAGCAGGTGCATGTCGCGGCCTGGCCGAGCTTCTCGCTGTACGATCCGTTCGCGCCGGCGCTCGGCTGGGAGGTCAACAACGCGGCCTCGCGGGTCTATGCGGTCGAGGGCTCGTGCTTCGTGCTGGCGCCCTGTGCCACCGTCTCGCAAGCGATGATCGATGAGATGTGCGACCGCGACGACAAGCACGCGCTGCTGCATGTCGGCGGCGGGCACGCCGCGATCTACGGGCCGGACGGCAGTTCGATCGCCGAGAAGCTGCCGCCCGACCAGGAGGGCCTGCTGCTCGCCGATATCGATCTCGGCGCGATCGGGATTGCCAAGAACGCCGCCGATCCGGCCGGGCATTACTCGCGGCCCGACGTCACGCGTCTGCTGTTGAACAAGAAGCCATCGAAGCGCGTCGAGCAATTCGCGCTGCCGCTCGACAGTCTTGAGGAGGTCGACGCGGCCGCGAGCTGAAGCATCAGGGCAACATCCAACCGGAGGCGACTGCCATGGAATCCGCCATTCCCTCTCATCTGCAAACAGCGCGCTCCCGCCATCGTCGTGTGCCCGACGATTACGCGCCGCCTTATCCGTCGTTCGTCGCGCGCCACAAGCCCGGGGTCGCAAGCGTCATCATGGCCTATTTCGGCGTACAATATCGCGACGAGCCGAACGCAGCAGTGGCCGAGGCGCTGGCATCGATCGCAAAACGCTTTGCTGGCGACAACGGCCCGACGCATTGGGATCGCGCGCAATATGTCGACCAGGCCGGGTTTACCAACGTCGTCTCGGTCGCCTATTGGGACGACGCCGGGCGTTTCGATGCCTGGTTCGCCGGCGCGCGCGAGGCTTGGACCGGCAGTGGCGCAGCAAATGGCGTCGGCCGCTTCATCGAAGTGCTACGGCCGCACGTCGAGCGCTACGAGACGCTGTTCTCGTCGCTCGGCCGCCCCGAGGGCGTCGCGGTTCTTGCCGACGGCATGAGCGGGGAGGTGCAGGAGCACGCCTATTGGGGCGGCATGCGCGATCGCATCCCGCTGTCGCAGACCGACGCTATGACGCCGGGCGGCGAGCCGCGCGTGATCCGCGACGGCGCGCGCATCCGCGTGGTTGCGCATGACAATCTCTGCCTGATCCGCTCCGGTCAGGACTGGAGCGACACCGAGGCGTCCGAGCGCAAGATGTATCTCGACGACGTCGAGCCGGTGCTGCGCGAGGGCATGGATTTCCTGCGCGACGATGGCGTGCCGATCGGCTGCTACGCCAACCGCTACATGCGCGTCGTCGACGTGGATGGACGACTGACGGAAAAGTCCTACGGCCAGAGCTGGTGGAAGAGCCTCGCGGCGCTGGAGCGCTGGGCGGAATCGCATCCGACCCATGTCCGGATCTTCGGCGCGGCGATGAAGTATCTGTCGACCTTGGGACCGGCCGCGAAGCTCAGGCTGTATCACGAGGTCACGGTTGCCGCGGCCGACGAGCAGTTCTTCGAGTACCTCGGCTGTCACGAACGGACTGGCATGCTGGGCGCGGTGCAGGTGGAGGCCGCGCTATCCTCCTGACGCGGGGCGCCTGGTCCGAGCAGGGGCGCACTGCCAAAAATATCGAAAACAACCCCATGCAAAGTAGCCGGCGGCGGCCGGCGGACGCGGCAACTTGACTCGTCGGGCAACTCAGCGGTAGACTTCTATTATTCCGAAATCGTGCCGACGCCCTCAGCTTGCTCAGTGTCATCACCCGCGTAGGCGTAGGCGGGTGATCCAGTATTGTCTGTGCTTGAGCCGAGAGGCTGCGGCGTACTGGATCGCCCGGTTCCAGCCGGGCGATGACGGTGCGGGGGCCTCGCACACCATCGTCGTCCTGGCGAAAGCCAGGACCCATAACCACCGTATTTGATGATGGACGGGATGCGCCCCCAGCATCGCGCAACAATTCTCATTTGGGGTAATGGGTCCTGGCTTTCGCCAGGACGACGATGAGGATGGCCCTCGTTCAACCTGTCAAATAGCTCGTTCAGTGTCATCACCCGCGCATGCGCATGCGGGTGATCCAGTATTCCAGAGACCGCAGCGCTTGAGCCGAAGGGCCGCGGCGTCAGACCGTTCTAGCCAAACTTCTACGGCCGCAGCCGACCGCCGCGTTCCGTGATCGCCTGCGCCAGTTCGACCGCCGGGCCGCGTTTGGTCCGGCGGGCGGTGCGGACCACGAACTCGACGTCGCCGAGCGGCGGCAGGCCTGACGCCGGCATCGCTTCCAGGCCGTCCGGGATCAGGCCCTGCGCCTGCGGGGTGATGCCGAGACCGGCGAGCGCCGCGGCGCGCAGGCCGCTCAAGCTGCCGCTGGAGCAGACGATGTGCCAGGGCCGTCCGAACCGTTCCATCGCCTCCAGCACCACGCTGCGGCTGACGCTCGGCGGCGCGTAGAGGATCAGGGGCAGCGGCTCGCCGGGATCGGGCCGCATGCCCGGCGCGGCGGTCCATACCAGGCGGTCCTGCCACACCAATTGCCCCAGCGCGTCGCCGGGCCGGCGCTTGCCCAGCACGAGATCGAGCTCGCCGGCGTCGAGTTGCTGGTACAGCACGGCGCTGAGGCCGATCGTCAGCTCGAGATCGACCTGCGGATGGCGGCGGACGAAGTCGCGCAGCAGATCGGGCAGGCGCGAACTGGCAAAATCCTCCGCGGCGCCGAACCGGATCTTTCCGCGAATCTGCGACCCCGCGAAGTAATCGCGGGCGCGCGCATTGGCCTCCAGGATCGGGCGCGCAAAGCCGGTCATCGCCTCACCGTCCGCGGTGAGCACGACCGAATGGGTGTCGCGCACGAACAGGCGGCGTCCCGCGGCGGCCTCGAGCTTGCGGATGTGCTGGCTGACCGTCGACTGCTTCAGGCCGAGGCGGCGGCCGGCCTCGGTGAAGTTCTGGGTCTGCACCACGGTCAGGAAGGTTTCGAGCTGGACCGGATCGAGCATGGCAGCGTTCCATCATTACATAACGTAATAACAATAACATCGGTAAGCGCGGTTCACAATTGGCAAGGAGAAGGCCATTTTCCGGTCAAGGAAAGGAAGCCACCATGACCATCAGTCGCCTGCGATCATTCGTGCCCGTCGACCCCTACATCGCCGCCATCGTCGGCATGGTCGGCCTAGCCACGCTGCTGCCGCTGCACGGGGAGGGCACCGTGACCGGCGGCTACGCCACCGAGGTGGCGATCGCGCTGCTGTTCTTTTTGCACGGCGCCCGGCTGTCGACCAGGGAGGCGCTGGTCGGTGCCCGGCACTGGAAGCTGCATCTCGTGATCTTCCTGTCGACGTTCGCGCTGTTCCCGCTGCTCGGGCTCGCGGCGCATGCGCTGGCGCCGCATCTGCTGACGCCGGCGCTATGGGCGGGCGTGATCCTGGTCTGCATCCTGCCGTCGACCGTGCAGTCGTCGGTCGCATTCACCTCGATCGCGCACGGCAATGTGTCGGCGGCGCTGTGCTCGGCGACCGCCTCCAACCTGCTCGGCATCGTCGCGACGCCGCTGCTGGCGGGCGTGCTGCTCTCCAGCCATGGCGGGTTCTCCGGCAATGCCGCGCTCGACATCGTCGTGCAGCTCTTGCTGCCGTTCGTGGCTGGGCAATTGTCGCGGCCGCTGATCGGACGCTGGGTCGAGCGGCACCATGCGATGCTCGGCCTGGTCGACCGCGGCTCGATCCTCCTGATCGTCTACACCGCGTTCAGCGACGGCGTCAGCCATGGCATCTGGCACCAGGTCAACGCGACGCAGATGGCGATCGTGCTCGGCCTCGATGCGCTGCTGCTGGCGGTCGTGCTGCTGGTCACCAATTTCGGCAGCAAGCTGCTCGGCTTTTCGCGCGCCGACCGCATCGCCATCATGTTCTGCGGCTCGAAGAAGAGTCTCGCGAGCGGGCTTCCGATGGCGAGCGTGCTGCTCGCCGGGCAATCGGTCGGCCTGATCGTGCTGCCGCTGATGCTGTTTCACCAGATCCAGCTCATGACCTGCGCCGCGCTGGCACGGCGTTATGCGGGTGGCGAGGAGGCCACTTCACATGATGCTGTCCGGGTGCTTGTCGAAACGCACTGAGTGGAGGCATGTGCCTCCGCTGTCGTCCCCCGGCTTGACCGGGGGACCCAGTACGCCGCGGCTTCTCCGTGACTGACTGAAGTCTCTGGAATACTGGATCGCCCGGTCGAGCCGGGCGATGACACTGTTAGTGAGGTGGGCGAAGGGTCTTCACGCTCGCCTTACGCGACGCGCAGGCCCTTCGCGATTTCCTTCTGCGCGTCGAACTCGCGGCGCAGGCGGGCCAGCTCCTCGGCGCTCAGCGCATCGGCGTTGCTGTAGTCGCGCTTCCACGACGCGTCCTCGCTCCAGCGCAGCGGCGACTGCACGGTGGTCTGCGGGCCGGGCGCAGTTTCCAGCACGCGCAGCGCCAGTTCCAGCGTGAAGGCCTGCGACGCCACGTCATTCGGCTTGCCGGCGGAGTTGCCGAGCGGGAAATCGGAGAACAGGAAGCGCGGCACCGCGGCGTGCTCGACGATATCCTTGGCGCAACCCATCACGACGGTCGGGATGCCGTTGGCTTCGAGATGCCGCGCCACCAGGCTGACGGTCTGGTGGCAGACCGGGCAGTTCGGCACCAGCACCGCGACGTCGACCTTGTCGTCGCGGCAGCGCTTGAGGATTTCGGGCGCATCGGTCTCGATGGTGACGCGGTGGCTGCGATTGGTTGGAGCCCCGAAGAAACGCGGCGCGACTTCGCCGATCTTGCCCGCCGCGGCGAGGCGCTTGAGTTGCGCCAGCGGGAACCAGGTGCCGCTGTCGGTCGCCGTGGTGTGGGTGCGGTCGTAGGCGATGTGCGAGATCCGCAAATCGTGTGGCTGCGACGTGTCGCCGTCATAGACCGAATAGAACTTTGCCCCGCCATTGTATTTCGCGCCCGGGCCCTGGTCGCCTTTGGCGGGATCGAACGGCGCCGCCGTCGTGATGATGGCGACGCGGGACTGGCTCAGCGGCTTCGTCAGCGGCTGGAACGGGGCGGAAGTGTAGTGCGCCCAGCGGTAGGCGGTGGTGTAGCCGATCGCCGCGTAATAATCGCGGGTCCGCTTCATGTAGCCGATCGGCGCGTCGTCGTCGGGGGCAAAGCCGAGTTGTTCATCTGAGGCTGCGGCCATTTTGCGCTCCCTTTTGCGCGCCATCATTTCAGTCCATAGCTAGACCACGAGCTTGCGGTGTCAAGCCACGCCGCGCGGGAACAGATTTGCGATGCGAACAGGTCTTTGCGCCGCATGGGTCATGCTTGTGTTGCTGGTATCGCCGGCCGGCGCCGGCGCGGAGGACGCGCCTGCCGCAGCCCCGGCGCCGCCGCGAACAGCCGAGCAACCCGCAACGCCGCCCGCGGACAAGCCCGCCGAGAAACCCGCGGCCGCGCCGGCTGAGCCGCCCGCGCCGCTGCCGGGAGGGCAGGCCGCGCCATCGGCGCAGAAACCAGCCGGACCTCAGCCAGACACGCCCGTGGCACCTGCCGAGAAGCCCGCGGCGGCGACCGACAAGCCCGCGGACGACGCGCGCGAGAGCGACACCCGCGAGGCGATGTGCCTGATGATCGAGTCGGCGGCGCGGTCGAACGACCTGCCGCTCGAATTCTTCGCGCGCGTGATCTGGCAGGAGAGCCGCTTCCAGGCGGACGCGGTTGGTCCCGTGACGCGGAGCGGCCAGCGGGCGCAGGGCATCGCGCAGTTCATGCCGGGCACGGCCAATGAGCGCGGGCTGCTCGATCCGCTCGATCCCGTCCAGGCGCTGCCGAAGTCGGCCGAATTCCTCAGCGAGCTGCGCAACCAGTTCGGCAATCTCGGCCTCGCGGCCGCCGCCTACAACGCCGGCCCGCGCCGGATCCAGGACTGGCTCGCCGGCTCCGGCTACATGCCGCAGGAGACGCGCAATTACGTCTCCGCGATCACCGGCTCCAGCGTCGACGACTGGGCCGCCGCCGGCCGCAACGGCAAGATGCCGCAGCGTGCGCCGACCGCGAGCTGCCGCGAGCTGATGGCATTGTTGAAGCGCGCGCCCAATCCGTTCGTGGCCGGGCTCGAGCAGCACATCACGCTGTCGGCGGCCAAGGTATGGGGCGTGCAGCTCGCCGCCGGCTTCAGCCGCGACAAGGCGCTGGCGATGTATGCCCGTGCCATCAAGCGGCTGTCGAACGTGATCGGCGATCAGGATCCGAGCCTGCTCGGCTCGCGGCTGCGCAGCCGCGGCAGCGCGATGTTCTACCAAGTGCGCATCGGCGCCGACACGCGCCCCGAGGCCGACGGCCTGTGCAGTCGCATCCGCAAGGCGGGCGGGGCGTGTTTTGTTCTAAAGAACAGGGCGTGATTGCGTAGCTCCCGTAGCCCGGATGAAGCCATCGGGCGCGCGTTCGCGCGACCCGTTGGCTTCATCCGGGCTACCAAGGCGCATAGCAGCGCTGTGCAGCCGCTTGCTTGACCCTGCGTTGTCAGCGCCCTAAGCCGCCGACATTGCAAATCCATCCGGCTCCCCGTGGCGCTTCCTCCGCTCGATTCTCCGCAATGGCAGACCTCGTTCCGCGCCTTCCTGTGGGGCGCGCGGTCGATCGGCGCGACCGTGCTGACCTTGGTGCTGTTTGCGACCTATCTCGGCATCGGCGCGCTGGCGCATGATAGTGGCTTCTCGCTGGGCTGGACCCTGGCGAGCACGGCGTTCGTCTGGGCGGGCCCGGCGCAGATCATCGTGATCACGACGCTCGGCTCCGGCGCCACCGTACTGCAATCGGCGATCGCCGTGACCGTCAGCGCGATCAGGCTGTTTCCGATGGTGGTGTCGGTGTTGCCGATGATGCGCACCGAGGACACCAAGCGGCGGCATCTGATCCTGGTGGCGCATCTGACGGCGGTGACGCTGTGGGTCGAGTGCTTCCGCTTCCTGCCCCAGGTGCCGCGCAACCGGCGGATCGCCTTCATCCACGGGCTCGGGTGCGGGCTGGTGTTGGTCTGCCTGATCGCGAACACGATCGGCTACACGCTCGCGGCCAACCTCACGCCGCTCTTGGCCGCCGGCATGCTGATGCTGACGCCGCTCGCCTTCCTGTTCTCCACCGCGCGCAACTGCCGCGAGCTCGCCGACGTCATCGCGCTGGTGCTTGGGCTCTTGCTGTTCCCGCTGGCGGCGATGTTGAACAGCGGTGTCGACATCCTGGTCAGCGGCGTCGTCGCCGGAACCATCGCCTACGGCGTGCACCGGGCGAGGGCAGGCATCGTGAGGGCGGGCGCATGAGCACCTTCATCGGCGACTGGCACGCGCTCGCGATCCTGTTCGTCGCAGGCGTCATTCCCAACCAGATCTGGCGCATGCTCGGCTTGTGGTTCGGCGGCGGCATCGACGAGAACTCCGAGCTCTTGGTCTGGGTGAGGGCGGTCGCCACCGCGATCCTCGCTGGTATCATTGCGCAGATCGTGGTGCAGCCGCCGGGTGCGCTCGCCAGCGTGCCGGATTGGCTGCGTTACGGCGCCGTCGCCGCAGGCTTCGTCGCGTTCATGCTGGCGAGGAAATCGATCTTCGCCGGGGTGATCGTGGGCGAAATCGTGATGCTGTCAGGCAAATACTGGCTCGGCTGATTGCGGCGACCGCATTATCCGGTACTCTCGTTCTCCAAGAAGACAATAGCGGGGGAACGCCATGCAGCGGCGCGCATCATCGGCCTTCATTCTGGCTCTGACTGCCTTGCTGGTAGCAGCGCTGCCTGCGCGCGCCGCGGATTATCCGACCCGTCCGATCAAGCTCGTGGTGCCCTACGCCGCGGGCGGGCCGACCGACGTGCTCGGCCGTCTCGTCGGCGAATATCTCGGACGCGATCTCAAGCAGGTGGTCGTGGTCGAGAACAAGGCCGGCGCGCAGGGCGCGATCGGTGCCGAGGCTGTGGCACGCTCCGATCCCGACGGCTACACGCTGTTCGTGACGGCGGCCTCGATCTTCGTGCTCAATCCGCTGCTCTACAAGAAGCTGCCTTACGATCCGGCCAGGGATTTCCGCCTGCTGTCTGTCATCACGGATGCGCCGATGATCATGGAGGTGAATCCGTCCGTCCCGGCAACGACGATTGCGGAGTTCGTCGCCTACGCCAGGAAGAATCCCGGGAAACTCAATTTCGGATCGGCCGGCACCGGCGGCACCGTTCATCTCGCCGGCGAGATGTTCAAGCAGATGGCCGGCGTTGAGATGACCCATGTGCCGTACAAGGGCGCGGGACCCGCGCTGCAGGATCTGCTGTCAGGCAACATCCAGCTGATGTTCGACACGCTCGGCACCGCACTGCCGCCGGTCAAGTCAGGCATGCTGCGCGCGCTCGCCGTCAGCTCGACCGAGCGCATCCCCGATCTGCCCGATCTGCCGACCATTGCCGAGAGCGGCTACCCCGATTATGCGGTCAGCGTCTGGTATGGTATTGCGGCGCCGTCGAAAGTGCCTGACGACATCGCGGCCAAGATCAAGGCGAGCCTCGACCGGGCCTTGAACGACGAGGCGTTTCGCGCTTCGCTGGTCAGGATCGGTTTCCCGCCGCTGCGCGTAAAGAGCCAGGCCGAGATCGACAGATTTGTGGACACCGATCGCGCGCGGTGGGCGGGCGTGGTCAAGGCGCTGAACATATCGTTGGACTGACACATGGTACGTGAAATGGAATTGCGCCAGGGCGAGGTCGCCGTCGACATGCCGACGGCGCGCGACGCCGGGCTCGTCTTCATCGGCCGCATCCGCACGCCCTGGACCTCGCGGCTGGCGACGCCGCGGCAGGGGCGGCATGACGGCCCGGTGTGCCGGCTCGAGATCTTCGAGCCCTGGGTCGCCGCGATCAAGGGCGTCGATTTCTATTCTAACCTTGAAGTGCTGTACTGGCTGCACCAGTCGCGCCGCGACATCGTGCTGCAATCTCCGAAGAACAACGGCAACACCCGCGGCACCTTCTCGCTGCGCTCACCCGTGCGCCCCAATCCGATCGGGACCTCGATCGTCAAGCTGGTCGGTGTCGAAGGCAACGTCATCCTGGTGCGCGGGCTCGACTGCCTTGACGAGACGCCACTGATCGACGTCAAGCCCGACCGCTGCGAGTTCACCCCGCTGGCTCCGCCACAGGCCGGGGATTTCGAGACGGAGTGAGATCTCTCAACCGTCATTCCGGGGCGTCGCGCAGCGCGAGCCCGGAATCCATCGGGCCGCGCGTTTCGTAGTGAAATGGATTCCGGGCTCGCGCTTCGCGCGCCCCGGAATGACGGCGGTGGGATTATCTTAACGCCGCGATCAGCTTCGCCGCATTCGCCTCCAGCACCTTGCCGTCTTCCTTGTGGCTCGCGGGCGGCAGCAGCGCGACGCCGTCCTTGCGCGGCATCACGTGCATGTGGAGATGGAACACGACCTGGCCGCCGGCCGGCTCGTTGAATTGCTGCACGGTGATGCCGTCGGCCTCGAACGCCTTCATCGCAGCGCCCGCGATCTTGTGGGCGGCGCGTGCGACATGGGCGTAGTCGTCCGCCTTGATGTCGAGGATGTTGCGGGCAGGGGCCTTCGGGATGACAAGGGTGTGGCCGGGCGAGCGCGGCATGATGTCGAGGAAAGCGAGCACGTGCTCGTTCTCATAGACCTTGTAGGACGGAAACTCGCCGCGCAGGATTTTTGCGAAGGGGTTGTTGTTGTCATAGGCGGCGGGCATGGCGGCGGCTCCCTGGATTTTGCAAGTCTGTATCTGAAAATCTAATTTCTCGGTCGCGAGGCAAACGTCAAGCGTCGTCGTCGACGGTCTTCCGGAACGGACCGGCCTCAGTCAGCTCGCGGCCGACCTCGGCGACATAGTCGCGCTCGCGCTTGAGGTAATCGGCGATCGCCCGGCGCAATCCGGGATCGGCGATGAAATGCGCCGAATAGGTGGTCTGCGGCAGGTAGCCGCGCGCCAGCTTGTGCTCGCCCTGCGCGCCGGCCTCGACCACCTTGAGCCCGCGCTGAACCGCGAAATCGATCGCCTGGTAGTAGCAGACCTCGAAATGCAGGAACGGGTGGTGCTCGATCGCGCCCCAGTTGCGGCCGAACAGCGTGTCCGAGCCGATGAAGTTGATGGCGCCGGCGATCCAGCGCCCGTTGCGCTTGGCCATGACCAGCAGCACGTCCCGGCTCATGCTCTCGCCGATCAGCGAGAAGAATTCTCGGGTGAGGTACGGCCGGCCCCATTTGCGTGAGCCGGTCTCCATGTAGAATTCGAAGAACGCGTCCCAGGCGTCCTCGGTGATATCGGAGCCGGTCAGCCAGTGGATGGTGATCCCGGCGGTAACCGCCTCACGCCGTTCGCGCTTGATGCCCTTGCGGTGACGGGAGTTCAGCGATCCCAGAAAATCGTCGAAGCTCTTGTAGCCTTGATTGTGCCAGTGGAACTGCTGGTCGGTTCGCTGCAGGAAGCCGTGTGCGCCGAGGAATTTTGCCTCCTCCTCGCGGGCAAAGGTGACGTGCACGGAGGAGGCTTCAGTGGCGTTGCAGAGCGCGCGCAGGCCCCGCGCCAGCGCCGAGCCGATCGCCTCGCGGTCGACGCCGTCGCGGATCAGAAGCCGCGGCCCGGTCGCGGGCGTGAAGGGGACGGAGACCTGCAGCTTCGGATAATAGCTGCCACCGGCGCGGTGATAGGCCTCGGCCCAGCCGCGGTCGAACACGTATTCGCCCTGCGAGTGCGATTTCAGGTAACACGGCACGACGCCTACGATCCGGCCGTCGAGCTTTGCAATCAGATGCCGTGGTCCCCAGCCGGTCCGCGGGCAGGCCGAATTGGAGGCCTCGGCTGCGGCGAAAAAGGCATGGGAAACGAAGGGGTTATAGCTCGAACCTGCAGTCGTCTGGCAATCGCCTGCGGCTGCGGGCGAGGCCAGCGTGTCGAGGCTGTGAATGCTGTCCGCTTCCGCCTTCGGATTGGCGCAGGCGTCCCATTCGGCGGACGGAATGCCGCCGATGTCAGCTACAGCCTCTAGGGTGATTTCAGACGACGCCATCGAGAGTGAAGACCGGTGCCTCTTTTGAGCATGATCTTTCCGGAACAGCTGGCTCCACTTCCGGATCATGCTCCGCATTCCGCCATCGCCGATGACGACCAACGCTTTGACCAACCCTTGCCAAGATCGTGCGTCGCAGCGACGAGTTCAAGACTGCCGACGACATGTCAGGTTCCCGGCACAAACCCCTCGAAAATCATCTGGTCGGCGTAGCGGGCCGCGCGCTCGCGCTGTTCCGCCGTGCGCACGGTCCACGCCAGCAGCGGGCAGCCGAATATGTTGCGGGCGATCCAGGGCGCCGGCGCCGGCAGCTGGTTGACCCAGAAGGCAACGAAATGCGGCTCGGTTTTGAAGCCGTGGCGCAGATACAGCATGCCGTCGCGCTGGGCCGGCGTCAGCTTGGTCCAGGAACTGTCGTCATAGGTGCGCTGGGCGGTGATGCCGCGCGGCAGGTTCGGCATGGTCTCGCGCAACGCCAGCACCTGGTCGGGATCGAACGACATGCCGACGACAGGGCCGGAATAGGACGACAGCACCTCGGCCATCCGCCGAACCAGCTTGCGGTCGCCGTCGAAATGGCTCTTCACCTCGACCACCAGCGGGACGCGGCCGGCGACCAGCGTGCAGAGATCGCCGAGCGTCATCATCTGCTCGGCGGTGTTCTTGAATTTCACCGCCTTCAGCTCGGCTGCGGTCTTGGTCGACAGCAGGCCCGAACCCTCGGTGAGGCGGCCGAGCGCATCGTCGTGATGCACCATCGCCTCGCCGTCGGCGGTGAGCTGGATATCGCACTCGATCGCGAAATTGCCTGATACCGCGGCGTTGGCCGCGGCCGGCATGTTCTCGATGATACCGCGTGCGGCATCATGCAGGCCGCGATGGGCGACCGGCCGCTTCGTCAGCCAATCAGGGGCGCGCATCGATCAGGAGACTTCGAACACGCCTTCAACCTCGACCGCGGCGTCCGCCGGCAGCGAGGCGACGCCGACGGTAGTGCGGGCATGGCGGCCCTTGTCGCCGAAGGCTGCGACCATCAGGTCGGAAGCGCCGTTCAGCACCTTCGGTCCGTCGAAGAAGTCCGGCGCCGAGTTGATGAAGCCGCCGAGCCGCACCACGCGCACGACCTTGTCGAGATCGCCGAGGGCGGCCTTGACCTGCGCCAGCAGGTTAATCGCACAGCCCTGCGCCGCGGCGACGCCTTGCTCAAGCGTGACGCCGGCGCCGAGCTTGCCCTTGGCGATCAGCTTGCCTTCGGCGTTGAAACAGACCTGGCCCGAAACGAACAACAGGTTTCCGCTGCGAACGAAGGGGACATAGTTCGCGACCGGGGAGGTCGGCTGGGGAAGTGTGATGCCCTGTGACGCCAGTTTCTGTTCGACGGTACCCGCCATTTTTGTTCCCCAATTGGATTTGCACGAAGCCTGAAACGCGGTCAGGGCCAAGTTTGTTTCGATTGTTTCGCGCATCGTGCCGCCGGTTGCAAGCGACGGTAAGGTGAGGGCCGCGCGACCGTGACGTGCGGAATCGCACGGAGAACTGTCAAAAATGACAGCAAACTCGCTCCTTGCATTGCTATTTTGTCAGACTTGCCCCAGTTGCGGCGCAATACCACCGTCACTATTGTGGCGAATCCCTGCCTCCTCGAGGAAAAACCATGATCCTGCCGTTTCGGAATCCGTCGCGTGCCCTGGTGCTCACGATTGCCGTTGCCGCAGGAGCCGGCCTGGTTCATGGGGCGGCGGCCGCGGCCGGCGGGCCGTTTCTGGCGCATCAGGCGCTGTACGATCTGAGCCTCGTGAAATCGCGCGGCTCCAATTCGGTCAGCGATGCGCGCGGGCGCATCCTGTACAATTTCTCCGGCAGCTCCTGCGAAGGCTACACCTCCGAATTCCGCCAGGTGTCCGAACTCGACAGCGGCGAGGGCAAGGTGACGCTGTCCGATCTGCGCTCCTCGTCCTGGGAAGACGCGTCGGGCAAGAGCTACCGCTTCAAGATCGATACGCGGATGAACGACAGCGACTCGTCGCCGGTCGACGGTATCGCCGAGCGCGTGGGCGATCATATCACCGTGAAGCTGACCCAGCCGGTGAAGAAGACCTTTAATCTCGACGGCAAGATCGTGTTCCCGACCGAGCAGATCCAGCACATCATCGCCGCCGCCCGCGACGGCAAATCGGTGCTCGAACAGACTGTCTATGACGGCTCCGACAATGGCGAGAAGGTCTACAACACGCTGACCGTGATCGGCCGGCCGATCGCCGGCGACCGCGCGCCGTCATCGCCTGATCCGTCGACCGCGAGCGATGCGATGAAGACCATGACGCGCTGGCCGGTGACGGTGAGCTACTACGACAGCGACGCGCGGGCCAAGGATGGCGAGCAGACGCCGGTCTACGCGATGTCGTTCGAGCTCTACGAGAACGGCGTCTCCCGTGCGCTGGTACTGGACTACAACGATTTCGTGATCTCGGGCGCGTTGGACAAGTTCGACGTCAGGGATTCCAAACCCTGCAAGTGAGGGTTGGCTTTCGCCACCCACTCCGTGTCGTCCCGGGCAAGCGAAGCGCGACCCGGACCCATAACCACGAGCGCCAATTGTTGTGCCGCGCTGGAGCTACAGCGCGCTTCGACAACTGCTCCCTGTGGTAATGGGTCCCTGCTTTCGCAGGGACGACACAGAGCAAGCCTGCACCACCCTCTGCGAGACCGCACTGGCCGGAACCATCAGACACGAGTACGCTTCCCAAAACACGCGTGTCAGGGAGGCACATCATGAGCAAATCAGACCATCTGCGCCCCAGCGGCCTGCATCACAATCCGGCTTACTCCCACGTCGTCGTCGCCTCGGGCGCGCGCACGATCTACATTTCGGGACAGGTGTCGGTCGACGAGGAGGGCCGGGTGGTCGGCGCCGGCGATCTCGCCGCGCAGACGACGCAGGTGATGCAGAACCTCGGCATGGCGCTGAAAGCCGCCGGAGCGAGCTATTCCAACATCGTCAAGATCACGACCTTCGTCGTCGGCTACAGACCGGAGCTTCGCCCGATCATCGGCAAGGCGCGTTCGGCATTCTTCGAGGGCATGGAGCCGCCGGCCTCCACGCTCGTTGGCGTCACCGCGCTTGCGGCGCCGGAATGGCTGATCGAGATCGAGGCGGTAGCCGTCGCGGATTGAGGGCAGTGTCCCGTCATTGCGAGCGAAGCGAAGCAATCCATGCTTCAGCATATGCGGAGCGATGGATTGCTTCGTCGCTTCGCTCCTGGCAATGACGGCCGGTGAGACTGAGTAGCTTCTAGTCCTCCGCGCTCTTCCCCGGCCCCTCATAGGCAATACCCCGGATCACGGCGGCGTTGCCGAACTTCTTGCGCAGATTGTCGATCGCGCGTTCGGCGTGTGCCGAGCGGCGGTCGAGCATGTCGGAATCGTTGGCCTGGGAGCCCGGGCGCAGCGCGCTGACGCCGGCGCCCATCAGGCGGAAGGCGGTGCCGTCGATCTCCTTGGCCAGCATCTCGCGCGTCACCGCAAAGATCTTTGCGGCCAATTGGGTCGGCGTCTGGATCGATTGTGAACGGGTGCGCTGGCGGAAATCAGCGGTCTTCAGCTTCAGCGTGATGGTGCAGCCTGAGAGGTCGCTGCTCTTCAGCCGCGCCGAGGTCTTCTCCGACAGCTTCCAGAGCAGTTTTTCCAGGATTGCAAAATCGCGGATGTCGGTCTCGAAGGTGGTCTCGCTCGAAATCGTCTTGGCGCCGCGATCGGGTACCACCGTGCGGTCGTCGATGCCGCGCGCAAGCCGCCACAGCCTGCGGCCTTCGCTGGCGAACTGCTTCATCAGCTCATTCTCGTCGGCGCGCTGCAGGTCGGCGATGACGCGGAAGCCGCGCTGCACGAGTTTCTCCTGCGTCGCAGGGCCAACGCCGTAGATGAAGCCGACCGGCTTGCTGGCCAGCATCTCGCGCGCCTCGTCCTGGTCGAGCGTGGCAAATCCCCTTGGCTTGTCGAGGTCGGAGGCGATCTTGGCGAGGAACTTGTTGCAGGACAGCCCGACCGACACCGTGATGCCGACCTCGCGCTCGACGTCGCGGGCGAACTTGGCGAGCACCTTGGCCGGGATCATGCCGTGGACACGCTGCGTGCCGGAGAGATCGAGGAAGGCCTCGTCGATCGACAGCGGCTCGACCAGCGGCGTCAGCGCCTGCATCGCCTGGCGCACCTCGCGCCCGACCCGGACATATTTCGCCATGTCGGGCGGGATCACCGTGGCGTCGGGGCAGAGTTCCAGCGCCTTGAACATCGGCATCGCCGAGCGGACGCCGTAGGTGCGGGCGATGTAGCAGGCAGCCGACACCACGCCGCGCTTGCCGCCGCCGATGATGACGGGGCGGTCGGCGATGTCAGGATTGTCGCGCTTCTCGACGGTGGCATAGAACGCGTCGCAGTCGATATGCGCCAGCGCCAACGCGGGCAGGGTGCGATGACGGACCAGCCGCGGCGAGCCACAATGGCTGCATCGCTTCACCTTGATGTCGAGATCGCCGAGGCAGTCTCGGCAGAAACTGAGGGGGCCGTCGGGAGCTGGCGCTGCCGTCGTCACGGCACGTCGCGCTCCCATTTCGGGTCGCCCAGCACCTGGTGGGCGGCAGCGATGTTGGTCGGGTGCAGTTCGGAGGCCGCGGCGAACGCCTTCACGGTGGCATCGTCGCGCATCACGAAATCGAGCACGCTCGCAAGAAATTGAGGATTGGACGCAGCGTTCCGCAGCGTCTCCGGACCGATTCCGGTTTCGGCCAGGAACAAGCCCAGCCGCTCGGGATCGCCGGCAATGAAGCCGAGCGCCTGAATCGCAACGATTTCAGCGACTTCCCGGGGGTTGTGAACAGGCTTTTTCAACGCGCCGGTTTGCCTTTCCGTTAACTTATGGTCTCTAATGAGAGGCCCATCATGCCCGAGTCTTCCGCATGTGTTCAAGCAACTGAAACCACGCTGCGGAAGTTGGACTACGGGTTAACGGGTTAGAGCGATTCTGGCGCTAGTTTGAATTCACATTTTCGACGCGCTCCGCGCGCGGTGCGTGAGGTGCCGCAGTCGGGCCTGTTTCCTAAGTCTGGGAGGGACGGGATGGCCAAAACCGTCCTGATCGTGGAGGACAACGAGCTCAATATGAAGCTCTTTCGCGATCTGTTGGAGGCGCATGGCTATCAGACTTCGGGCACCAGCAATGGCTTCGAAGCGCTCGATCTCGTCCGCAAGCTGCGTCCCGATCTCATCCTGATGGATATTCAACTGCCCCAGGTCTCCGGCCTGGAGGTCACGCGCTGGATCAAGGACGATCCCGAGCTGCGCACGATTCCGGTGGTCGCGGTCACCGCCTTCGCCATGAAGGGCGACGAAGAACGCATCCGCGAGGGCGGCTGCGAAGCCTATTTGTCCAAGCCGATCTCGGTCGGCAAATTTATTGAGACTGTCCGACGCTTTATCGGATAGGGGAGTTGTGGTGCCATGTCCGCGCGTATCCTCGTCGTCGATGATGTTCCGGCGAACGTCAAGCTGTTGGAAGCCCGGCTGTCAGCCGAATATTTCGATGTGCTGACCGCTTCCAACGGGACCGAGGCGCTGGACATCTGCGCGCGCGCCGAATGCGACATCATCCTGCTCGACGTCATGATGCCCGATATGGATGGCTTCGAGGTCTGCCGCCGCCTGAAGTCGAATCCGGCGACCCACTTCATTCCCGTCGTCATCGTCACCGCGCTCGACAGTCCCGCCGATCGCGTGCGCGGCCTCGAGGCCGGCGCCGATGATTTCCTGACCAAACCGGTGTCCGACGTCGTGCTGATCGCGCGCGTGCGCTCGCTGACGCGGCTGAAGATGATGACCGATGAGCTGCGCATGCGCGCCATCACCTCGCTCGAGATCGGCATGCAGGCGCCCGAGCGCAGCGCGATCGCCGACCGGGGCACGGGCGGCCGCATCCTGCTGGTCGACGACCGGCCGTCGTCCTACGAGAAGCTGGCGCCGATCCTTTCCGCCGAGCACACCGTCGACGTCGAGACCAATCCAGCGGAAGCCTTGTTCCACGCCGCCGAGGGCAATTACGACCTCCTGATCGTGTCGCTCAGCCTCGACAATTTCGACGGCCTGCGGCTGTGCAGCCAGGCCCGCTCGCTGGAGCGTACGCGCCAGGTGCCGATCCTCGCGGTCTCGGATGCCGACAACAACGCGCGGCTGATGCGCGGGCTCGAGATCGGCGTCAACGACTACCTGCTGCGTCCGGTCGACAAGAACGAACTGCTGGCGCGGGCGCGCACCCAGATCCGCCGCCGCCGCTACACCGATCATCTGCGCGACAACGTGCAGAACTCGATCGAGATGGCGATCACGGATGCGCTGACCGGCCTCAATAACCGGCGCTACATGGAGAGCCACCTCGCGACCTTGGCGGAGCAGGCTTCGATCCGAGGCAAGCCGCTGGCGCTGATGATCCTCGACATCGACTACTTCAAGGCGATCAACGACACCTACGGCCATGACGCCGGCGACGACGTGCTGCGCGAATTCGCCGTTCGCATCCGCAAGTCGATCCGCGGCATCGATCTCGCCTGCCGCTATGGCGGCGAGGAGTTCGTGATCGTGATGCCGGAGACCGATCTGCATGTCGCCGGCATGGTCGCCGAGCGGCTGCGCCGCTCGATCGCGGGCGAGCCGTTTGCCGTCGAGAAGGGCGGCAAGCGGATCACGGTCACGATCTCGATCGGGCTCACCACGCTGGAGCGCAAGGGCGAGCAGGTCACCGACGTGCTCAAGCGCGCCGACACCGCGCTCTATCGCGCCAAGCACGACGGCCGCAACCGCGTGGTCTCGGCGGCGGCGTAGTCAATTCTCGTAGCCCGGATGGAGCGAAGCGCAATCCGGGACGTCTGCGCATGTGGCGCGATACCCGGATTTCGCGGAGCCTTTCATCGGGCGCGCGTTCGCGCGACCCGTTGGCTCCATCCGGGCTACGAAGCACCCTTAACGCCCGCGCTTCACCGCGTCATAGGCCAGCCGCTTGAACTCGAATGAGAACGGATGGACGAACGCCATCTGGCGCTGCGCCATCATCACGCCGGCCATGCCGGTTTTGGGCGAAATCCACCACTGTGTGCCCGCGACGCCGCCCCAGTAGAACTCGCCGGCCGCGTCGGGATGATCGATCGGCGACGGGTTGAGGATCAGGCCGCCGGCAAGTCCGTGGGCCTTGCCGGGTTGCTCGCCCATCATCGCGAAGCGGATCCACTGTCCTTCGGGCAGCTGGTTGGACATCATCATTGCGATCGTGTCCGGCTTCAGCAGCGTCGGTCCGCCGGGCAGCAGGCTGCGGATCAACGCGACCATGTCGGGCATCGTCGACACCAGCCCGCCGCCGCCATTGAGCCTTGCGACCGGGCGCCGATAGGCGCCGGGGAAGGGCGCATCGTCGGTGCGGGTGAGGCCCGGCTTCATCGGCTCCATCAGATCTGCGCCGGCGTAGTAGGCCACGAGGCGGCCGTGATCTTTTTCCGGAACGACGAAGCCGGTATCGACCATGCCGAGCGGATCGAGGATGCGCGCCTTGATGAACTTGTCGAAGGTCTGGCCGCTGACGACTTCCACCAGGCGTGCCACCACGTCGATCGCGAGCGAATATTCCCACGACGTGCCCGGCTGATAGATCAGCGGCAAATCGGCCAGTACGTCGACCATTTCAGCCAGGGTCGTATTGGGATTGTGCACGCCGCGCTCGTTGAGCGCCTTGAAGATGACGGTGCCGGGATCGAAGAAACCGTAGCTCAAACCGGCGCTGTGGCTGAGCAATTGGCGGATGGTGATCGAACTCTTCGCGGGCTCGGTTTGATCGATCGACGTCGCGCCTTTCAGCAGGACCTTGCGGTTGCGGAGCTGCGGGATGAATTTCTCGATCGGATCGTCGAGCTGGAAGCGGCCATCCTCGAACAGCAATAGCGCCGCGCAGGAAGTGATCAGCTTGGTGTTGGAGAAGACCCGGAAGATGTGGTCGGTGCGCAGCGGGGTCTGCGCTTCCTTGTCGGCCCATCCGACGCAGCCCGTGTCGGCGATGTCGCGCCCGACCAGAACCGACCAGGAGATTCCGGACAGCAGATTGTTGTCGATATAGCGCTGCATGGCGGCGCGCGCCGGCGCGAAATCGTAGCCGGTGGCCGTCACCTTCAGATCTTCCATGGTTGTTCCCCAGTTGTGCCGCAGGCTGTCGCGCGGTCGTCAATCTCGCCGGACGGAATATCCAATCGGGAATGCCGTCGCATGCCGTCACGCTACCAACCAAACCGGACTTGTGTACGCAACCGGATTTATCCAGTGCGCTTGTTGTCCGCAGGCGCGGCGCCGCCGACCTTGACCCCCGCATTCGCCAGCAGCACACGGGCGGCTTCCTTGGCCGCGCGCGCCATGGCCGGATCGTCGCGCACCAGGTCCTGCGCGATCGAGCCGTCGACCAAGAGCGTGAGCTGGGTCGCAAGTGCCTCGGCATCCGCGACGCCAAGCTGCCGCAGCAGATCGCGAAACCAGACCCGGCGGCTTTCCTTGAAGGCCACGGCGATATTGCGCACGGTGCGGTCCTCGTCGTCCGGCCCGAGCTCGGCGACCGCGTTCACGAAAGGACAACCGCGAAAATCCTTCGCCGAGAAGCGCCGCTCCAGCGAATCGAAGGTTGCGAGAATCTGCTCGGCCGGCGGCTTGTCGGAGGAGCGGGGCTGCACGAAGCGGCGCTGCAGATAGGCCTCGATCAGCGCGTCCTTCGACGGGAAGTGATTGTAGAGGGTGCGTTTGCTGATGCCGATCTCGGCCGCGATGGTGTCGACGCCGATGGCGCGAATGCCCTGCAGGTAGAACAGTTTGTCGGCGGTCTCGAGGATCCGCTCTTTCATGGTCTGTTTGGGAGGCGGGGAAGCCATGCGCCGGCCGTGATCCTCTTCGCTTGACAGGTCGCCCCCTGTATAGCCTAAGTACACAGGTCTGTGTAACCAAAACATGCGTGAATCGCAGGCTGTGGCACTCGTGCCGCGCCGTCATGGGAGAACAAGAACAATGCCCCTGTTGCAGGTCCTGCGTCCCACGCTTCCCATCCTGATCGGTGCCTCCATCATGCTCACGCTGAGCATGGGGCTGCGGCAGAGCCTTGGCATCTTCATGCAGCCGCTGACGCACGACATCGGCATCTCGGTGTCGCATTTCACGCTGGCGCTGGCGGTGCAGAATCTCGCCTGGGGCTTCCTGCAGCCGCTCGCGGGCGCGATGACGGTGCGTTATGGCTTCCGCCCGATCATGGTGGTCGGTGCGCTGGCCTACATCGCGGGCCTTGTGCTGATGACGACGGCGCATGGCCTCGTCGCCATCATGATCGGCGCCGGTGTACTGATCGGCCTTTCACTCGCTTGCACCGCGAATGCGATCGCCATGTCGGTCGCGGCGCGCGCGGTGTCGGAGACGGTCCGCTCGACCGTGCTCGGCATGGTCTCCGCCGCGGGCTCGCTCGGTGCACTGCTGTCGGCGCCGATCGGCCAGATGCTCAATGAAGGGTTCGGTTGGCGTGTCGGGCTTGCCGGATTCGTCATCCTGTCGATCGGGATGATTCCAGCCGCGTTGTACGCCGGTCGCGTCGACAAGATTCCGCTGCCGAAGCCCGCGGCCGATGACATCGGCAACGCCACCGCGGCGACCGCGGCGAAGACCGCGTTCGGCAACGCGTCCTTCGTGGTGATGACCTGCGCCTACATGGTCTGCGGTATGCAGCTCGTCTTCCTCACCACGCATCTGCCGTCGTATCTGGCGATCTGCGGGCTCGATCCGATGCTGAGCGCGCAGACGCTCGGCATGATCGGCGGCTTCAACGTGCTGGGCTCGCTGTTCTTCGGCTGGGCCGGTCAGCGCTGGAACAAGCTCGCGCTGCTTGGCGGCATCTACATCCTGCGCTCGCTGGCGCTCGCTTGGTACTTCTTGCTGCCGGCGACGCCGGGCTCGACATTGCTGTTCGGCGCCATCATGGGCTTCCTCTGGATGGGCGTCGGTCCGCTGGTCGCGGGCGCGGTGGCCGAGATGTTCGGTCTGCGCTGGCAGGCGATGATCCAGGGCCTTGCCTTCATGAGCCACCAGGTCGGCAGCTTCCTCGGCGCCTACGGAGGAGGGGTGATCTACGACTCGCTCGGCTCCTACACCATGGCCTGGCGGATCGGCGTCGCGCTCGGTCTTGCCGGTGGCATCATCCAGGTCGCCTTCGCGCTGATCCGGCCGGCGCAACCGCCGCTGCTCAAGGCCGCCTAGCTTCCGATCCCGGCCAGACGGCGACTGCCCCGTGCGAAGGCAGTCGCCAGTTGCTGCCTATTTTTCCATCGATAGCCTGCTGCGAGAACGTGCAGCGGAGCGCGAAGCCGTTTCGTGCTCGGATTAAAGTCACAGCGTCTTCAATGTGTTACGCCGCACGCGTCGGTGGCACGAATCTTGATAGAATTTGGCTAGAAATCGTGCCGGAAGCCGTTGCTTCGGTTCCGGCCTGGGGACCCATGGGAAGGGCTGGCCGCGATGAGGCTAGTCGCCGTCATTCTCCAGCCATCCGCGCACCACGGCGTTCGCCGCGCCGCCGAGCAGATGGCCTTTGTGCCTTATGTCCGGCCTGATGCCGCAGCGACTTCGCCGCATCCCGCCACCCGGACCGCGGCACTTCGAGACATCCCCCTAACCGAGCGCGCAGGTCGCCCTTCGCTCGCGCAGAACGCGCCGCGCCCATTCCGAACAGCAGCATTTCTTGTGAAGGGAGGACGATGATGGAGTCTGGGACATATACGCGCCAGAAACTCGTGAGAATCGGGGTTGCCTTGCTGGGAGTGGCCGTTCTTTGCCTGCTGTTCAGCGACTTCGCGCTGGCTGAGGATGCGGCGGCGCCGCCGGCCTGCGGCGGCAAGATTCTCGAGAAGTGCACACCGAATTCCGGCGATACCGCCTGGATGCTCACGTCCGTCGCGCTCGTCCTGATGATGACGATCCCGGGGCTCGGCCTGTTCTATGGCGGAATGGTGCGCAAGAAGAACGTCGGCGACACTGTGATGACCAGTTTCGCCGTCACCTGCCTGGTCACGATCCTGTTTGCCGTCCTGACCTACAGCCTGGCGTTTCGTGCCGGCACGCCGTTCATCGGCGGCCTGGATCGTATGTTCCTCAAGGATATCCTGAGCGACATCGGCAAGGGTGGCATCGGCAATCCCAATCCGCTTGCCGCGACTATCCCTGAGTCGGTCTACATCTGCTTCCAGATGACGTTCGCCATCATCACGCCGGCGCTGATTGCCGGCGCGTTTGCCGAGCGGATGAAGTTCTCGGCGATGCTCTGGTTCATCGGGCTGTGGGCGATCTTCGTCTATGCGCCGATCGCGCATTGGGTCTGGGGTCCTGACGGGATCTTCTCGGCGGGTAACGATGCCGCCTATGTCAAGGTTCTCGATTTCGCCGGCGGCACCGTTGTGCACATCAATGCCGGCGTGGCCGGCCTGATGTGCGCCATCATGCTCGGCAAGCGCGTCGAGACGGGGCCGGCGCACAATATGGTGCTGACCTTCATCGGCGCGTCGCTGCTGTGGGTCGGTTGGTTCGGCTTCAACGCCGGCTCCGCCGTCACGGCGGGAATGCAGGCGGGCATGGCCATGCTGGTGACCCAGATCGCCACGGCAGTGGCGGCCTTCACCTGGATGCTGGTGGAATGGGCGCTGAAGGGCAAGCCGACCGTCGTCGGCATCTGCTCGGGTGCCGTTGCCGGCCTCGTCGCGATCACGCCGGCCTCCGGTTTCGTCGGGCCGGTCGGCGCTTTCGCCATCGGCATCGCCGCCGGCGTCTGCTGCTACTGGGGATGCACCGGCTTGAAGCGCCTGTTCAGCTACGATGATGCGCTGGACTGCTTCGGCGTCCATGCCCTCGGCGGCATCGTCGGGGCGCTGCTGACCGGGGTGTTCGCGGTCGAGCAGTATGGTGGTACGGCAGGCGTTCTGGAGGGAAATCCCGGGCAGTTCATCAATCAATGCATCGGCGTCGCGACGGTTTTCGTGTATGATGCCGTCGTGAGCCTGATCATCCTGTTCGTGATCAATCTCTTCGTCGGGCTTCGCGTGACGCGCGACATCGAGCGCGAAGGGTTGGATCTGGCACTGCACGGCGAGGTCGTGCAGTAGACTTGGCGGCGTTCCGCTCAGCCGGCGATCTTCGCCGGCTGGCGCGGATCAAAGCTGTTCGAGGTGATCCGATGAACTGGTTCTATTGGAACACAGCGTGGTCGCTGTTCTTCAGCCTCGTTTGGTTCATGACCATCACACACAATCCGGATGCAGAGATCGCGGACGCGCATCTGCGTGATGAGGCGTTCAAGGGCTAGCTCCGGTAGTAGCGCCACATCCTGAGGAACGTCCGGTGGATCTCGTCGGGCGTCCGGTCGAATGGCTCCAGACTGACGCGGACCACGCCACGATGGTCCATGCGCCACGGCAAGCGCATCAGCAGCCGATAGGCCGGCCGCTTGCGCCAGTCGGCCACCAGCGCGCTGCCGAGCGGCCCGCTGAGCGCGATCTGCAATTCGTGAACGGTCATCGCGCGCTCGGCGATCTCGACGAGGTCGATGCGTGTGATGGCGCGCCAGCGAATCAGCCCGAAGGCCTGGATGAAGATGCCGTACTGGTTGGCTCCGATGGTCGGACGACCGGCCTCCAGCAGGGGGATGTTGTAGTAGGTGAAGCCGCCCGCCGCAGCCGCCGGCGCCAGCCAATAGATCTCGCCGGTGATCCAGCTCGCGGTCAGGAAGACCGCGGCCAGCGCGGCCGTGACATAGACCGGAAAGTAGATGTCCTCGCGGCCGTAGGCGACCGAGTAGCCGCCTGCGTTTCCCTCGTCCAAGCTTGCGATCATCTGAGCCCTGTGCCCGGGACTTTGTTCGGGAATCATGCGGGATGACGCAGGCCTACAAAGCAAAAACGGGGCCGCGAGGGCCCCGTTTGAAACATCAGAAGCAGGCGATCTTACTTGATCTTGGCTTCCTTGAACTCGACGTGCTTGCGCGCGACCGGGTCGTACTTCTTCTTGACCAGCTTGTCGGTCATGGTGCGCGAATTCTTCTTGGCGACGTAATAGAAGCCGGTATCGGCCGTCGACACGAGCTTGACCTTGATGGTGACCGCTTTGGCCATGTGCAAAACCTCGAAACTGCAGGGATATCGGGAGCCGGCCAAATCGGCCCGCGTTTGGCCGGGAAACTAGCCAGAAACCGCCCAAAGTCAAGGATTTCCGAGCCAAAACAATCCCGAATCCGGGCCGATTAGCCCCCGAAGAACTGATTTTTGGGCCGCGGCAGGCCCAAATTCTCGCGCAGGGTCCGACCTTCGTACGCGGTGCGGTAAATCCCGCGCTTTTGCAGTTCCGGCACCACCTTGTCGACGAACTCGAACAGGCCCTGCGGCAGATAGGGGAACATGATGTTGAAACCGTCGCTGCCGCGGCCGGTCAGCCATTCCTCCATCTGGTCGGCGATGGTCTGTGGCGTGCCGACGAAGGCAAGCCCGCCATAGCCGCCGACGCGCTGCGCGAGCTGGCGCACGGTCAGCTTGTCGCGCGCGGCGACATCGACGAGGCGCTGGCGGCCGCTCTTGCTGGCATTGGTTTCCGGGATCGGCGGCAATTGCCCGTCGGGATCGAAGGCCGACGCATCGGTGCCGAGGATCACCGAGAGCGAGGCGATCGCGCTGTCGTAATGCACACGGCTGTCGAGCAGCGCGCGCTTCTCCTTGGCCTCCTCGACGCTGTCGCCGACCACGACAAAGGCGCCGGGCAGGATCTTCAGATGCTCGGGATCGCGGCCGATCTTTTCCATGCGGCCCTTGATGTCGGCATAGAGCTTCTGTCCGTCCGCAAGGCTGCCGCCGCCGGTGAACACGGCTTCCGCCGTCTCGGCCGCAAGCTGCCTGCCGTCGTCGGAGGCACCGGCCTGCACGATGACCGGCCAGCCCTGCACCGGGCGGGCGATGTTGAGAGGGCCGCGCACCGAGAGATATTTGCCCTTGTGGTTGAGCACATGCATCTTGTCGGGATCGACGAACAGCCCGGACTCGACATCGCGCACGAACGCATCGTCGGCAAAGGAGTCCCACAGGCCGGTGACGACATCGTAGAACTCGCGGGCGCGCTTGTAGCGCTCGGCGTGCTCCATGTGATCGTCGAGGCCGAAATTCAACGCCGCGTCTGGATTGGACGTGGTGACGATATTCCAGCCGGCGCGGCCGCCGGAGATGTGGTCGAGCGAAGCGAAGCGGCGGGCGACGTGATAGGGCTCGTCGAAGGTGGTCGAGCCGGTCGCGATCAGGCCGATATTCTCGGTGACGGCCGCGAGTGCCGAGAGCAGGGTGAACGGCTCGAACGACGTCACGGTGTGGCTGCGCTTCAGCGCGTTGATCGGCATGTTCAGCACGGCCAGATGGTCGGCCATGAAGAAGGCGTCGAACTTGCCGGCCTCGAGCTTCAGGATCAGCGTCTTGATGTGGTCGAAGTTGAAATTGGCGTCAGGCCAGGCCCCGGGATAGCGCCAGGCGCCGGTGTGAATGCTGATCGGCCGCATGAATGCGCCGAGCTTGAGTTGACGCTTCGCCATTGCCCCGTTCCGTCTCTGATGTCGTTAGCGGAACAGATAGGGAGGCGTTTCGCGGCACGCCATCGGGAAGATTATTTTGTTTTTGGGCACTTCCTCAACGCCGTCATTCCGGGGCGGCGCGAAGCGACGAGCCCGGAATCCATTCCTCCATTGATTCTGCGGCCCGATGGATTCCGGGCTCGCGACTGCGTCGCGCCCTCAGGTGCGCAATTGCGCGCCGGGGAATGACGGGAGGATGATCACGCCCCCAGCACGTCCTTGTGCATCTTGCCGCCGTAGAAATGGAAGAACGGCACCGGCGCGTCGTGACGCAGCGGGCCGGTGGCGAGGCGGCGATCGAGCTCGGCGAGAACGTTCTTGGTCATGGCATGCGCGTCGGCGAGGGGCTCGGAGCCGATCTCGACCCATACGAGCTCGACCAGCTCGGCATCGGCATGCACCACGCCTTCGACACGATGCGCGATCGTCGAGGCATCAGCGGTGAAGAAGCGGGTGTCGAAGCGGCGGACGCGGCCAGGCGGGGTGATCGCACGCGCGATCAGGAACAGGCCGGACGGATCGGGCAGCAGGCCAGCGTCGGCGAACGGCGCCCAGGGGCCATCGAGCTTCTGCGACTTCTCGACCTTGCGGCCGAGGCAGAGCCCGGTCTCTTCGCAGGCTTCGCGGATCGCCGCATTGGCAAGCGCACGCGCGCGGCCGGGCGTGATCTTCGGGCTGCCCTTCAACAGATTGGCTTCGAGCTCCGGCGTGATCGGGGCTGCGACCGGCACGCGGTTGTCGGCCTTATCGACGCGGCCGCCTGGGAAGACGAATTTGCCCGGCATGAACACGACCTTGTCGTGGCGCTTGCCGACCAAGACCTTCGGCTTGGCGCCGGAGCGATCGATCAGGATCAGCGTCGCCGCATCCTTCGGCCGGAAGTATGCGTGATGATCGGCTTCCTTTTCGCCCTGGTGGACGACGGCGGCAGGGGCGGCAGCTTCAGTCATTTCATCCCTTTCATTTCTTCTTGTGGGCCGGTTTAGCTAGACCTGCGGGATGTCGCTAGGGGGATTCTCGTCAAAGCCATGCATGCGCAGGGCCCATTGCAATCCGATCACGGCTCCCTTTACCGGCTGCAACAGCGCCAGCGATGCGAACAGCGTGAACGACAAATAGATCGCAAGTTGCAGCCACACCGGCGGCGAATAGTTGGTCTCGATCCACAGCGCGGTCGGTACCACGATATGGCCGACAATGACGATGACGAGATAGGCGGGCAGATCGTCGGCGCGATGCGGTGTGAAATCGAGATCGCAGACCGGGCAATGGCCGTCGCATTTGAGAAACTTGCGGAACAGCCTGCCTTTTCCGCAGCGCGGACAACGGCTGAGGAACCCGCGCTTCATCGCGGTCCACACGTCGCGCTTCTCGGGCTCAGCTGCGTCGCGGGTCCAGACCACCGTAGGCGGTGTCACTTCCATGACTTGCCTCGCTTCGATTTGCCGGATGTCGGCTTCGCCGGCTTGCGGTCCTTCTTCTTGCGTGCCTTTCGTTCCTTGTGCGCCTTCTTGCTGGATCCCTTATTCGGCCCCTTGCCAAATCCCGCGGGGCGGCGCTCGGTTCCGACGCCGTCGCGTTTTCTGCCGCGCGGAATTGCCTGCCCTTCGGATAATAGCTCAAAACGCAGCGCGCCCGCCACCGGCGCGGCCTCGACCAGCCGCACGTCGACGACGTCGCCGAGCCGATACATCGCGCCGCTGCGCGTGCCGATCAGCGCGTGGCGGGTTTCGTCATAGTTGAAATACTCGCTGCCGATGGTGCGGATCGGGATCAGGCCGTCGGCGCCGGTGTCGTCGAGCTTCACGAACAGGCCGGCGCGCGTCACGCCGGAGATACGGCCCTGGAACGAGGCGCCGATGCGATCGGCGAGGAAATGCGCGATCAGCCGGTCGGTGGTCTCGCGCTCCGCCTTCATCGCGCGGCGCTCGGTGACGGAAATCTGCGCGGCGATCTCGGCCAGCGTCTCCACGCTCTCGTCGGTCGGCAAGGCGCCTTCGCCAAGGTCGAGCGCGCGGATCAGCGCGCGATGCACGATCAGATCGGCGTAGCGGCGGATCGGCGAGGTGAAGTGCGCGTAGCGGCGCAGGTTCAAGCCGAAATGGCCGTAGTTCTCGGCGGAGTATTCGGCCTGCGCCTGCGAGCGCAGCACGACCTCATTGACCAGCGGCTCGTAATCCTCGCCGGCAACCTGTGCCAGCACGCGATTGAATTGCGTGGGACGCAGCGCGCCCTGCTTGGTGAAGGGCAGGTCGAGCGTCTTGAGGAATTCCTGGAGGTTGTGCACCTTCTCCTGGCTCGGCTCGTCGTGCACGCGATAGATCAGCGGCAGCGCCTTCTTCTCCAGCATCTCGGCCGCAGCGACGTTGGCGAGGATCATGAACTCCTCGATCAGCCGGTGCGCATCGAGTCGCTGCGGCACGATCACCCGATCGACGGTGCCATCGCCCTTCAGGAGGATCTTGCGCTCGGGCAGATCGAGATCGAGCGGGTCGCGCTCGTTGCGTGCGAGCTTGACCAGTTCATAGGCCGACCACAGCGGCTTCAGGATCGGATCAAGCAGGGGACCCGTCGTGTCGTCGGGCCTGCCGTCGATCGCGGCCTGCGCCTGCGCGTAAGCGAGCTTCGCGGCCGAGCGCATCAGCACGCGATGGAAGGTGTGCGAGCGCTTGCGACCGTCGGAGCCGATCACCATGCGCACCGCGAGCGCGCCGCGCGGCTCGCCCGGCACCAGCGAGCAGAGATTGTTGGAGATGCGCTCGGGCAGCATCGGCACCACGCGATCGGGGAAATACACCGAGTTGCCGCGCTGGAGCGCGTCGCGATCGAGCGCCGAGCCGGGCCGCACGTAGAAGGCGACGTCGGCGATCGCGACATGGACGATGAAGCCGCCCTTGTTGTTCGGATCGGAATCGACCTCGGCATGAACGGCGTCGTCGTGATCCTTGGCATCCGGCGGGTCGATGGTGACAAGCGGCACGTCGCGCCAGTCCTCGCGGCCCTGCAAGGTCGCGGGTTTTGCTTCCTCGGATTCGCGCACGGCGGCGGCGGAGAATACCTGCGGGATGTCGTGGGTGTTGATCGCGATCAGGCTGATCGCCTTCTCGCTGGCGATCGAGCCGAGCCGCTCCTTGACCCGGGCGGAGGCGAGCCCGTAGCCGCGGGTGCGGATCAGGTCGACGCTGATGAGGTCGCCGTCCTCGGCGTCGCCGCTGTCGGCCTTGGCGATGTTGAGCTCGCGGCCGGCCTGCTTCTTGTCGACCGGGATCAGGCGCCCGCCGCCATCAGGGTTCTTGCGGAAGATGCCGAGGATGCGAGTGCGGCCGTGATCGATCACCTTGATGACGCGGCCGCGATAGGGCGTGCCGTCGTGCTCGTCGGTCACCTCGACGTGGAGCAGCGCGCGGTCGCCGACGCCGGCGGTGGTGCCGGGCTTTGGCCGCCGCGGCATCTCGATGCGGATTTTCGGGGCGGCGCCGTCTTCCGAGTCCCACTCGGCGGGCGTCGCGATCAGCTCGCCATCGCTGTCGCGGCCGGTGATGTCGGCGAGCAGGGTCGGCGGCAGCGCCGCCGGCTCGTGGATCTTGCGGCGGCGCTTGGCGACCGTGCCGTCGTCGGCGAGTTCGCGGAGGATCCGCTTCAACTCGATGCGGTCGGCGTTCTTCAGGCCGAACTCGCGCGCGATCTCGCGGGTGCCGACCTTGCCTGGATTGGCGCGGATGAAGGCGACGATGGCGTCCCGGCCCGGAAAGCCATGGTCGGGTTTTCGTGTCACTTATCCTCTTGCCTTGCCGGCGCTCTTCTTTGCGGGCGCTTTCGCTGGTGCCGATGACTTTGCAGGCGAGGTCTTGGCACCGGAGGCGACCGGCGCGCGCGCCTTGCTGGTCGCATCCGTTTTCGGCTTCGCCGCGGCCTTCTTCGACGCAGCCTTCTTGGCCGGCTTGGCCTCGGCGTCGCCGTCGGTCTCTTCAGACGTTGCCTTTTCAGACTTGGCTTTCTTGGCCTTGGCGGGCTTTTCCGCCTTCGCCTTCTTGGCCTTCTTGCCGCCGCCCTTGGCCGCGCGCTCGTCGATCAGCGCGATCGCTTCCGCGAGCGTGATCTCGTCCGGGGTGCGGTCGCTCGGGATCGTCGCGTTGACGCCGCCGGCCGCGACATAGGCGCCGTAGCGGCCGTTCTTCAGCGCGACCGCGCCGAGCGTCGGATGGTCGCCGAGCGGTTTGCCCGGATCGGCGCCGAAGCGGCGGCCGCTCGGGCCCTTGGCGATCTTCTCCGCGATCAGCGTGACGGCGCGGTTCAAGCCGATATCAAAGACCTCGTCGCCGGCCTCGAGGCTGGCATAGGTCTTCTCGTGCTTCACGAACGGCCCGAACCGGCCGAGGCCGGCGGTGATCGGCTGCCCGGTCTCCGGATGCTTGCCGATCTCGCGCGGCAGCGACAACAGCTTCAGCGCCAGCTGGAGGTCGACATCGGCAGGCGAGGTGCCCTTGGGAATGCCGGCGCGCTTCGGCTTCTCGCCTTCGGCGTAATCCTTCTGCTCGCCGAGCTGGATGTAGGGGCCGAACCGGCCGGCCTTCACCGTGACGTCGAACCCGGTGTCGGGATCGGTGCCGAGCACGCGATCGGCGCTCTCGGCGCTGTCGGCCGCGAGCGGGCGGGTGTAACGGCATTCCGGATAGTTCGAGCAGCCGACGAAGGCGCCGAACTTGCCGGCTTTGAGGTTAAGCCGGCCGGTGCCGCAGGTCGGGCACTGCCTGACGTCGCCGCCGTCCGCGCGCGGCGGATAGATGTGCGGGCCGAGCATCTCGTCGAGCGCATCGAGCACCTCGGCGACGCGGAGGTCCTTGATGTCGTTGACCGCACCGATGAAGCCGCGCCAGAAGTCCTGCAGCACCTGCTGCCAGGCGATCTCGTTGTTGGAGATGCGATCGAGCTGCTCCTCGAGATCGGCCGTGAAGTCGTACTCCACGTAGCGCGAGAAGAAATTCTCGAGGAACGCGACCACGACGCGGCCCTTGTCCTCGCCGTGCAGCCGCTTCTTCTCAAGCTTGACGTAGCCGCGGTCCTTCAACACCTGCAGGATCGAGGCGTAGGTCGAGGGGCGGCCGATGCCGAGCTCTTCCATCCGCTTCACCAATGATGCTTCCGAGAAGCGCGGCGGCGGCTCGGTGAAGTGCTGGGTGACGGCAAGGCTCTGGCGCTTCACCGCCTCGCCCTGGCTCATCGCGGGCAGGCGGCGTGAATCCTCGTCCTCTTCGTCGTCGCGGCTTTCCTGATAGAGCGCGAGGAAGCCATCGAACTTGATGACCTGACCGGAGGCGCGCAGCTCCAGCACGCGAGCGCCGGCCCTGGCCTCGATGTCGACGGTGGTGCGCTCGAGCTCGGCCGATTCCATCTGGCTCGCAATGGTGCGCTTCCAGATCAGTTCGTAGAGCCGCGCCTGATCGGTATCGAGCCTTCGGCCGATGGTGGCCGGGCGACGCGACAGATCGGTCGGGCGGATCGCTTCGTGCGCTTCCTGCGCGTTCTTGGCCTTGGCCTGATACTGGCGCGGGGCATCCGGCACATAGGCGTTGCCGTAGTCCTCGCCGATCACCTTGCGGGCCTGGGTGATCGCGGACGGATCGATCTGCACGCCGTCGGTTCGCATATAGGTGATGAGACCGGTGGTCTCGCCGCCGATGTCGATGCCCTCATACAGCCGCTGCGCGATGCGCATGGTGTGCGCCGGCGCGAAGCCGAGCTTGCGGCTGGCTTCCTGCTGCAGGGTCGAGGTGGTGAAGGGCGCCTGCGGATTGCGCCGGGCCGGCTTGGCCTCGACGGTCGCGATCTTGAACAGCGCGGCCTCGATCGCCTTCTTGAAGTCCTCGGCTTCTGCGCCGGAGCCGATGTCGAGCCGTGCGATCTTCTTGCCGTCGGCGCCGACCAGCCGGGCCTCGAAGGCTTCGCCGCGCGGCGTCAGCAGCGTCGCGACCAGCGACCAGTACTCCCGCGGTACGAACTTCTCGATCTCGAGCTCGCGGTCGCAGACCAGCCGCAGCGCGACCGACTGCACGCGGCCGGCGGAGCGGGCGCCGGGCAGCTTGCGCCACAGCACGGGCGAGAGCGTGAAGCCGACCAGATAGTCCAGCGCGCGGCGCGCCATATAGGCGTCGACCAGCGCGCCGTCGATCTGGCGCGGCGCCTTCATGGCGTCGGTGACGGCCTGCTTGGTGATGGCGTTGAACACGACGCGCTCGACCTTCTGGTCCTTCAGCGCGCGCTTCTCCTTCATCACCTCCAGCACGTGCCAGGAGATCGCTTCGCCCTCGCGATCAGGGTCGGTCGCCAGAATCAGGCGGTCGGCCCCCTTGAGCGCCTTGGCGATGTCGTTCAGCCGGCCGGCGGCCTTGGCATCGACCTCCCAGATCATCTGGAAATTGGCGTCGGGATCCACCGAACCGTTCTTGGCCGGGAGGTCGCGAACATGGCCAAACGACGCCAGGACCTCGTAGGAGGACCCCAGATATTTGTTGATCGTCTTGGCCTTGGCAGGCGACTCCACAATGACGATATTCATGTCATTCCAATAGCTTACGGGAAAACTTGAAGGCTGGTTCCGCTAGACTCGCGGCCCGCCGTGTCGGGGCGAACATGGGTGTTGGGGCGGTCCCTGTCAAATCGCCAGATATTGAAGGCAGGGCCCAAGCTGTGGAGTTTCTATCCCAAGGGTTGAAAAATGCGTCCTAGAGTTGCGGCCGGAAACGGCGTATCTCTTTATATATAGGGTGGGAATCGGATTAGGCCTTTTGAACAGCACAGGGGGCGGGCGCAAGCCCAAGCCGTCCGGCCGACGGCGACCGGAAGGCGACGAGCCAAATGGGGAGGGCGGCCCGGATGACGCCCTGGTCCTGATCGCAGCGGCCGCGACCGAGCTCGCCAAACTCGCCCAGCGCCACAAATTCGAAGTCCTCGACCACCTGCTCGCGATGACCCGCCTGGAGGCCGACGAGCAATTGCGCGCGCGAAGTCGGCGGAAGTTGTCGTGAGGGATGTTGCGGGATGACAGGGCCGGCCTTGTGCGCAGGGCGCTCTCCACTCGTCGTCCTGGCTTTCGCCAGGACGACACCGAATGTGTGGTGCGTCCTGCATCCCGATCGTCGTCCCTGCGAAAGCAGGGACCGTAGGGCGGATTAGCCGAAGGCGTAATCCGCCAATCTGCGATACGTGCTGTCGCGGCGGATTACGCTTCGCTAATCCGCCCTACGCGGTCTGCGCCTACGTCGTCATAACGCGCCGCGCGCGCTTCGCCGCAGGCCGCGGCTTCAACGTCGTATCGGTCGCTCCCAGCACGCGTCCGTCCTGCGAAAGCAGCGCGAGCTTCTTGACCGGCTTGCCCTTGTCGCGGTCGACCATGATGGTCGCGATCTCGTCCGGATGCTCGTCGAATTCCTCGGTCCATTGCCGGAGCGCGACCAGGATCGGAAAGATGCCGTGGCCCTTCGGCGTCAGGACGTATTCCTGATAGGCGCTGCCGTCGGAGGCGGGGACCGTCTTCAGGATGCCGCGCTCGACCAGCGTGCGCAGCCGGGTGGCGAGGATGTTCTTCGCAAGCCCGAGGCTGGCCTGGAATTCGCCGAAACGGCGCCGGCCGAGGCTGGCGTCGCGGATGATCAGGAGCGACCACCAGTCGCCGAACACGTCGAGCGCGCGGGCCACCGGACAGCTGTCGCCTGCAAGGCTGGTTCGTTTCACGACGCACGCTCCGAAAGTTGGGCCATCACGGTCTTGTGTGGTTGCAATATTAAACCTGATGCCTTAGGTAGGCAATTAAGTTTAATAATGCAACCAACTGGAGGCGGACGTGAGATTGGCGAACAAGACGGCGTTGATCACCGGCGGCAACAGCGGCATCGGGCTTGCGACAGCAAGGCTGTTCGTCGCCGAAGGCGCCAAGGTCGTCATCACCGGGCGCAACAAGGAGACGCTCGCGGCGGCGGCCCGGGAGCTTGGACCGAACGCGCTCGCGGTGGTGGCCGATGCCACCGATGTCGCGGCGCTGGAAGCCGCGGTGAAGCAGGGCGCGGAGAAGTTCGGCAAGTACGACGTGCTGTTCGCCAATGCCGGCATTCCCGGCCAGACGCCGGTCGGCGGCACCACGCTCGCCGCATTCGAAAATGTGATCCGCACCAATCTCACCGGCGTGTTCTTCACCGTGCAGGCGGTCGCGCCATATCTCAACGACGGCGCGTCGATCATCCTCAACGGCTCGGTGATTTCGGTGCTCGGCAATCCCGGCTATTCGGCCTATGCGGCGAGCAAGGCCGGTGTGCGCGCGATGGCGCGTGTGATGGCGTCAGAACTGTCGCCGCGTAACATCCGCGTCAACGTGGTGGCGCCGGGCGCCGTGCGTACGCCGATCTGGGGCGCGGCGATCGCAACGCCCGAGGCCGAGAAAGCGTTCGAGCTGCGGATCGGAAAGTCCACGCCGCTCGGACGTATCGGTGAACCCGATCACATCTCGAAGACGGTGTTGTTCCTGGCGTCCGACGACGCAGCGCATGTGCAGGGGCAGGAACTGTTCATCGATGGCGGTGCAACGGCATCTCCCGCCGGCGCGCCGATCTATCGCGGCTAAACTTCGTTTCTCATTGTAACGATCGGCCGGTGTGAAGCACTTCACACCGGCCGATTTCGTACGCTACTAGTATCACGCGTATTGAACCTTTGACGTACTCGCCGGACTCCTGAATAGGCGGGGATTTTTTTTCACCACGGAATCATTTTGGAGTTCCTTCATGCCGAAAGCAGCCCGCATTTCGACGCCGATCCCGGTTTCGTCTACGTCCGAAAATGAAAATTCAGACTCAGCGCAGTTTGTGACGGTCGCGCTGTTTTCCGGTATCGGCTTGTTGATCTCGCTCGTCGCCGTCATCTTCGGCATTCAAGGCGCCTGGTTCTGACTTCATCCACCCGAAGCGGCCTGCCGCCACCGAGGTGACGGCAGGAGTGTGATCACGTCAGGCGGCGTTCAGGCTGCCGGCGGCCTGCAGCGCGCCCGCGACCGCCTTCTCGCGATGCTCGGGACCGACCTGGATGCCGTCGGCGGGGATCAGCTCGAGATTCTTGACGCCGATGAAGCCGAACACCCCGCGCAGATAAGTCTCGAGGTGCTCGAGCGCGGCCATCGGCGTGTCGGCGCCGTAATAGCCGCCGCGCGAGATCGCGATGATGACGCGCTTGTTGCCGGCCAGTCCCTCGACGCCGGCGGCGCCGTATTTGAAGGTCTTGCCCGCGACCACGACGCGGTCGATCCAGGCCTTCAGCTGGGAAGGAATGGTGAAATTGTACATCGGCGCGCCGATCACGACGATGTCGGCGGCAAGGAACTCGTCGAGAACCGCCTGACCGGTCGCGATGTCGTCGCGCACCGACGGGTCCGGCGCCGCGCCCTGGCTGGCGGCGAGGTGCAGGCCGGAGAGGTGGGCGAGCGGGGTCTGGGTCAGATCGCGGTAGCTCACGACCAGGCCGGGATTGGCCTGGCGCAGCCGCTCGACGGCGGCGGCGGAAACCTGGCGGCTGACGGAGTGGGAGCCGAGGACCGAGGAGTCGATGTGCAGAAGTTTCATGGCTGGGGTCACCTTTGGTATAGGTTTGTAACTGGCGCTATATGAGTGACCGGCTTAAATGTCCGCAAGAACGCACATTTTTGAAACCCGAGCACAGCAATGAGACCTGAGAACATCCATGTGACTGCTCCGCCGCGGCCGAGTCCCGACCACAGCGATTGCCGTGCGGTCGCCTCCGTGCTGGCGCGGGTCGGCGACAAGTGGAGCGTGTTCGTGATCATGATGCTGATGGAGGGGCCGAAGCGCTTCAACGAGCTGAAGCGGATGATTAACGGCATCTCGCAACGGATGCTGACACTCACCTTGCGCGGGCTCGAGCGCGATGGCCTTGTCACGCGCACGGTGTTTCCGACCATTCCGCCGCGGGTCGATTACGAGCTCACGGATCTCGGCCGCGGCCTGGCGAAGCCGGTGAAGGCGCTCGGCGAATGGGCCTTCGCGAATCTGCCCGAGATCGAAGGCGCGCGAACACGGTTTGACGGACGCAACGAGTAACGACTGTTATCCGTCACCCCCGCGCAACGGCTTTGCCGTTGTCGCTGGAGGAGCGCGCAGCGCGTCTCGAAGGGTCGACGGCCCGGCTCTCTCAACTCGGCGACATCGGGGCCGTGCATCCTTCGAGGCTCGCTCCGCTCGCACCTCAGGATGACGGGGCAAGGAAATATCCCGCGAGGCCCGCGCTAAATCATCGACACCAGGCCGCCGCCGTGACGCTCGAGTCTGCCGGCGAGCTCGAGCTCGAGCAGCACCGCGCGGACGACAGCGGGCGAGACATCGGCCATCCGGATCAGATCGTCGAGGCTGATCGGGCTCGGTCCGAGCAGATTGATGATGCGGGCGCGATCGGACGCATCGGTGGCAAAATCCATCGGCTCGTCGTCTTCGCGCGCGGACAGCATGACGGGCCGCTCCATGATCGGCGTGACCGCGTTGATGACATCGGCGGCTTCGGTGACCAGCGTGGCGCCTTGCTTGATCAAATCGTTGGCGCCGGCGGCGCGCGGATCGATCGGCGAGCCCGGCACCGCGAACACCTCGCGGCCCTGTTCGGCGGCCATCCGCGCCGTGATCAGCGAGCCGGAGCGGTGCGCGGCCTCGACCACCACGACGCCGAGCGATGCGCCCGAGATCAGCCGGTTGCGGCGGGGGAAGTCGCGTGCCCGCGGCACGTGGCCGAGCGGCATCTCCGAAATCGCCGCGCCGTGCGCGAGCAGGGCGGCCAGCAGATCCTCATGCTCCGGCGGGTAGATGCGGTCATGGCCGCCGGCGAGCACCGCGACCGTGCCGCTTGCAACGGTCGCACGATGCGCCGCCTGGTCGATGCCGCGGGCGAGGCCGGAGATCACGACGAAGCCGGCATCGCCGAGATCGCGCGCCAACTGGCCCGCAAATTTCAGCCCGGCGCCGGATGCGTTGCGGGAGCCGACGATCGCGATCATCGGGCGCATCAGCGTGTCGCGCGCACCGCGCACGGCAAGCAGCGGCGGCGCGTCGTCGATGGTGGCAAGCCGCGCCGGATAGTGGGCTTCCTCCGGCGCGACGAGATCGATGCCGAACTTGGCGCAGGCCGCGAGCTCCGCGGCGGCATCGGCCTCGCTCGCGATGCGCCCGGGTCCCGATGCGCCGCCGCGGCGCGCGAGATCCGGCAGGCGCTCCAGCGCATGCGCCGCATCGCCAAAATGGCGGAGCAGCGATGCAAAGGTGCGCGGCCCGACATTGTCGGAGCGGATCAGCCGCAGCCGGCTAAGCCGTTCGGTGTCGGTGAGTTCAGTGGTGCTGGGTGACCGGTCATGCATGCGGGCTCTAGCTTCGCCCAACCAGGGATTGTGATCAACCGCGACATTGGCGCAGTAGGCGTGACGCGCTACAAGCGGTCGCCAATTCGAGGAAGCCGCCCATGATCTCACTTGCCGACCTCCAAGCGCGTATCGAACGGGGCGCGCTGTCGCCCGAGGCCGCAATCAACCAATCGCTGCAGGCGATCGGTGCGCAGGACAAGACGATCGGCGCCTTTGTCCGCCACGACGCGAAGGCACGTGCGCAGGATGCCGGGCCGCTGCGCGGCATCGCGGTCGGCATCAAGGACATCATCGATACCGCCGAGTTCCCGACCGAGATGGGGGCTGTGATCTACCGCGGCCATCAGCCGCGCGCCGATGCGCCTGTGGTGATGGCGCTGAAGCAGGCCGGCGCGACCATCATCGGCAAGACCACGACCACCGCGTTCGCAGCGAACGATCCGACCGCAACGCTCAATCCGCACAATCATGCGCACACGCCGGGCGGATCGTCGTCGGGCTCGGCGGCTGCGGTCGCCGCCGGGATGATCCCGTTGGCATTGGGCACGCAGACCGGCGGCTCGGTGATCCGGCCGGCCTCGTTCTGCGGCGTCGCCGCGATCAAGCCGAGCTACCGGCTGCTGCCGACCGTCGGTGTGAAGTGTTTTTCGTGGACGCTCGATACGGTGGGGCTGTTCGGCGCCGGTGTGCGCGACGTAGCGCTGGGGCTGGCCGCGATGACCAGGCGCCCCGAGCTTGTCGTGCCGTCTGAGCTCGCAGTGCCGCGCATCGGCGTCGTGACGCAAGCCTTCGCCGGCGCGCCCGAACCATCCGGCGCGGAGGCGTTGCAGAAGGCCGCGCGGGCGGCGGAACGCGCGGGGGCAATCGTGCACGAGCTCGCGATGCCGGAGATCATCGCGGAGGCGTGGCGGATCCATCCGGTGGTGCAGGAGTTCGAGGCGCACCAGTCGTTCGCCTGGGAATACGGCCAGAACTACGATGCGATGCCGCCGCTGCTGCGCGGCCGGCTCGACGAGAGCAAGGGCGGCACACCCGCCGAGTACGACGCGGCGATGGACGTCACGCTGCGGGCGCGGCAGGCGCTGTCAGCGATTTTTGGCGAGGTCGACGTGCTGCTGACGCTATCGGCGCCGGGTGCCGCGCCCCACGGCTTGGCCTCGACCGGCGATCCCCGCTACAACCGGCTCTGGACCTTGATGGGCGTGCCCTGCGTCAACGTGCCGACGCTGAGCGCCGAGGGCGGATTGCCGGTCGGCGTGACCGTGATCTCGGGTTTTGGTGATGACGCGAAGGCGATGGCGGCAGCGAGCTTTGTCGAGGACGCGCTGAGGCGGTAGCAACGTCATTCCGGGATAGTGCGTAAGCACCAGACCCGGAATCTCGAGATTCCGGGTTCATCGCTGCGCGATGCCCCGGAATGATTGACGTCACTTCTTCTCGCCGATCTTGCCTTCGGTGCCGGCCTGCAGTCGCTTGATGTTCTCGCGGTGTGTGTAGAACAGCAGCAGCGTCAGCACGGCGAACAGCGAGGCGAGCGCGTTGTGGCCGAACCACCACAGGAACAGCGGCGTCACGAACGCGGCGATGAGCGCCGACAGCGACGAGTAGCGCGTGGTGGTGGCGGTGCCGATCCAGATCACGGCGAAGATCAGCGCCGCCGGCCAGAACAGGCCGAGCAGCACGCCGATATAGGTCGCGACGCCCTTGCCGCCGCGAAACCTGAGCCAGACCGGGAAGAGGTGGCCGAGGAACGCGCCCAGCGCCGCCAGCATCGCCGCGTTCGGGCCGTCGATCGAGCCGGCGATGATGACGGCGACCGTGCCCTTGAGCATGTCGCCGATCAGCGTCGCCGCGGCGAGGCCCTTGTGGCCGGTGCGCAGCACGTTGGTGGCGCCGATATTGCCCGAGCCGATGGTGCGCAGATCCTGCGTGCCGGCGAGCCTGGTGAGGATCATGCCGAACGGGATCGAGCCCAGGAGACAGCCGATCAGGAAGGCGGCGAGCAGCAGCGCGTCAGCAGACATCGCGGTGGTTCCCTGGACGGTCGATCCGGTCCATTTTTGCCAATTCCGTCAATGAAATATTAACCATCAATCCGCACCATGGCCTTGGAAATGAGGGAGCTTATCATGGCTTCTGTTCGCAGGCGGCTTGAGCAGGTTTTCTTTGTGGTTTACGTCGCGGCCATCGTCGTTGGAACGACGATGGAAGCGATGTCGCAACTCGCGGCGCGCTGAGTTCCACGCCAATTTAGACGTGTTCGTACACCGTCCGTCCGCCGACGATCGTCCGCGTCACGCGGCCCGAGAAGCGGGCGTCGTCGAACGGCGTATTCTTGCACAGCGATTTGAGGTCGTCGCGGTCGAGCACCCAGGGGGTGTCGGCGTCGATCACGATCACGTCGGCGGGGGCCCCGGCGCGCAGCGTGCCGCCGGGCAGGCCGAGCAGTTCCGCCGGCCGCGTCGACATCGCCCGGATCAGCGTTTTGAACTCCATCTCGCCATTGTGGATCAGCCGCAGCGCCGCCGGCAGCATGGTCTGCAGGCCGACCGCGCCGCTCGCCGCTTCCGCGAACGGCAGCCGCTTGACCTCGACGTCCTGCGGATTGTGGTCGCTCATCACGACGTCGATCAGGCCGGAGGCGAGCGCTGCGACCAGCGCCCTGCGGTCCTCCTCGGTGCGCAGCGGCGGCGCCAGCTTGAGGAAGGTGCGGTAGGGGCCGATGTCGTTCTCGTTCAGAGTCACGTGGTTGATCGAGACCGAAGCCGAGACGTTGAGCCCGTTGTCGCGGGCATGCTTGAGGATCTCCAGCGACTCGATCGAGGTCAGCGACGCCGCGTGATAGCGCCCGCCGGTCAGCGCCGCGAGCCGCATGTCGCGCTCGAGCATGATCGACTCGGCGGCGGTCGGAATCCCGGCGAGCCCGAGCCGCGTAGCGAACTCGCCCTCGTTCATCACGCCTTCGCCCACCAGATTCGGGTCCTCGGTGTGATGCACGATCAGCGCGTCGAAATCGCGAGCGTAGGTCAGCGCGCGCCGCATCACCTGGGCATTGGTGACGCTGCGGTCGCCATCGGTGAAGGCAACCGCGCCGGCGGCCTTCAACAGGCCGATCTCGGTCATCTCCTGGCCCTGCATGCCCTTGGTCAGCGCCGCCATCGGGTGGATGTTGACGATCGCGGTGTCGCGGGCGCGGCGCAGCACGAAGTCGACGGTCGCCGAATTGTCGATCACCGGCGAGGTATCGGGCTGGCAGATGATGGTGGTGATGCCGCCGGCGGCGGCGGCCTGGCTGGCGGACGCGAAGGTCTCGCGGTGGCTGGCTCCGGGCTCGCCGACGAAGGCGCGCATGTCGATCAGGCCGGGGGCCACGATCTTGCCGGCGCAATTGACGATGTCGGTGCCTTCGGGGACGCCGGCGGCGCCGATGCCGCGCTTGGCGTCACGGATCACGCCGTCGGCGATCAGGACGTCGCCCGGACCGTCGAAGTCGCGGGACGGATCGATGACGCGGGCGTTGGCGAGCAGGATGGGGCGGCGGTCAGTCAGCATGGCGTCACGCGTTCGGCAGGTTGCGGGCGAGCGCTTCGAGCACTGCCATGCGCACCGCCACACCCATTTCGACTTGTTCACGGATCAGCGATTGCGCGCCGTCGGCGACGAAGGTGTCGATCTCGACACCGCGGTTCATCGGGCCGGGATGCATGACCAGCGCATCGGGCTTGGCGTAAGCGAGCTTCTTCTGGTCGAGGCCGAAATAGTGGAAATACTCCTGGCTCGAAGGCACGAAGGAACCGTTCATGCGCTCGCGCTGCAGCCGCAGCATCATCACGATGTCGGCGCCGTTCAGCCCCTCGCGCATGTCGCGCGCAACCTCGACGCCCATCCGCTCGATGCCGCGCGGCAGCAATGTGGAGGGGCCCACCACGCGGACGCGGGCGCCCATGGTGTTGAGCAGGAAGATGTTGGAACGCGCCACGCGCGAATGCAGCACGTCGCCGCAGATCGCGATCGTCAGCCCCTCGAGCCGGCCCTTGTTGCGGCGGATGGTCAGCGCGTCGAGCAGCGCCTGGGTCGGGTGCTCGTGGGCGCCGTCGCCGGCGTTGATCACGGAACCGTCAACCTTGCGCGCCAAAAGCTCGACCGCGCCGGAGGCGTGGTGGCGCACCACCAGGATATCGGGGTGCATCGCGTTCAGCGTCACCGCGGTGTCCATCAAGGTCTCGCCCTTGCGGGTCGACATCGATGACACCGACATGTTCATGACGTCGGCGCCCAGGCGTTTTCCGGCGATCTCGAACGAGGACTGGGTCCGGGTCGAGGCCTCGAAGAACAGATTGATCTGGGTGCGGCCGCGCAGACTCGCGCGTTTCTTGTCGACCTGGCGGTTGAGCTCGACATACTCCTCGGAGAGGTCGAGCAGGCCCGTGATGTCGTCAGCGGAAAGGCCCTCGATGCCCAGCAGATGCCGGTGACCGAGGACAAAAGTCGATTTTAATGATGGGGTCATTAAAGCGAGAGCTATAGGCGCGGATGGCCGGTGGGGCAAGCGCGAAGAGGGCTAGGCGGAGTTTTCCCCGAGTAAGATGGGGCTGGGTTTCTACGCCATCGTGCCTGGGCCTGTTGCGAGCTGTCCGCGCCTTGCTTTTGCTGGTTTTTCCGGAACAAGACGTGGAGGACCGGGCTCAGGCGGAGCATAGGCGAGGTGGTCCCTTGGACGGCCATGCAGGCAAGACAGCGGAGCGGGGACTCGTGAAAATTGCCGTGATCGCATTGCTGGTCTTCGGGGCGATCTCGTCTGCCTTCGCCCAGAAGCTGCCCGGCGACTTCGCGTTCCTGCGCGACATCGATCCGACCATCATCCAGGACATCCGCTACGCGACCTCCAATAATTTCATGGGGCGGCCGATCGCGGGCTATGGCGCGGCGGAATGCGTGGTGAAGCGGGAGGTGGGGCTGCGGCTCAAGGCTGTGCAGCAGGAACTGGCGCGGCAACGCCTGTCGCTGAAGATGTTCGATTGCTACCGGCCGGCCCGCGCTGTCGCCGACATGGTGGCGTGGTCGCGGAACGGCAAGGAGACCGCCGCCGAGCGGCGCTACAACCCGGCGTTCTCGAAGGCGGATCTGTTCCGCCTCGGTTACATCGCCACCCATTCCGGTCATTCGACCGGGGCGGCGCTCGATCTCACGCTGGTCGATCTGACCGCGGACAATTCGCGCAAGTTCGATCCGGCCAAGGACTATGCCGACTGCACCGCGCAGGTCGCCGAGCGTGCCCCGGAGGGCAGCGTCGACATGGGCACCGGCTACGATTGCTCCGACGTGAAGGGGCATACCGCCGCCAGCGCGATCACGCCGGCGCAGCGCCGCTGGCGCAACCTTCTGGTCGCGGCGATGGCCCGGCAGGGGTTCGTGACCTATTCAAAGGAATGGTGGCACTTTTCGCTGCCGGAGGCCGGCGGGCCGGCCTATGATTTCCCAATCGCGCGGCCGCGCTGACGCGACGGAATTTCCTCAAATCCGAGGCATTTCGGCAAGAGAAGGCTTGCCATCGCAAAAGTAGCTGGGCGCGCGTTCAACACTCCTTAATTGTGGCCGTTTGAAGTGCGGGCATTACAGGAGCACGAAGCATGCGTTTCGGAGCCATTGCCATCATTGTCGTCGGCGCTGCCGGCATCGCGATCTACGACCAGTACGACAAGGGCGCGAACTACCAGCGCGTCGATGCGCGCATCAGCAGCGTCAATGACCAGTGCTATCTGGAAAAGGTCGAGCGCGGCGTCATCACCAAGACGACGTTCACGTCCGACCTGACTCGCTGCGAAACCGCCGAGCTGCTGCGGAAGGAGCATCCAAAGTGGCAGGGCTATCACGTGATGCACAAGATCGAGGTGCGCGTCGTCTATGTCTCGCCGGTCGATGGAGCCACGCACCAGTCCAGCCTGCAGATGTCCTATTTCCCTAACGGCAAGCCGCTGCGCGCCGGTGACGTGTTGCCGGTGTTGGCCTCCAAGACCAAGGCGGAGACGACACGTTCGATCTGACCGTCACAGCGGTCCGACAGGATGGGAGTTCGACCATGCGTCTGGGGCTCTACGGGATGATCGCTATCGGCGTCGCGGGCCTCTATGCCTACATCGAGTTCGACAAGCGGGTGAACTTCCGGCCGATCGACGCGCGCGTCAGCAGCGTCAAGGAGCAATGCTATATGGAGAAGACCGAGGACAATCGGAGCTCGACCTCGGATCTGTTGCCTTGCGAGCTTGTCGAGCTTCTGGCGCGTCATCATCCAAAATGGCAGGGCTCCGACATCAAGCACAAGATCGAGATCCGGTTTGCCTACATCTCTCCGGTCGACGGCGCCGCGCATGAATCGAACCTGCAATTGGCCGAGTACCCCGATAACCGGCAACTGAACCGCGGCGACATCTTTCCGGTCCAGGCGTCCAGGAGGGAGGCGAACCGGACCCGCGCCAACGACTGGGTCGACCGCTGGCTCGGCCGCCACGCTCCGAGGCACGGAAGCATCTAGCGGACGCGTACTTTTCGCTGCCCCGCGCCGGCTCGCAGGCTTATGATCCCCCGATTCCAATTACGGCGCTGCTGCCACCAACGAAGACCGTTGTCCGGGCATCGCGCGCAGTGCGACCAATCGCCGAGGAGACCATGACGCAGGCTCCGTTCGCCACCCACGATGTCTTCAACCAGTCGCCGCCATTTTGGGATGTCGATCTCTTCACGGCGGACGCGCCGCTAGCCGCGGCGGTCGCCGCCAATGGCGGGGCGGCGGCCAGCGCTGAGCTGGTGGATTTCGGCAAGCATTGGGGATCGGCCGTCATGGCGGAGCGCGGCCGCGTCGCCAACGAGAACACACCGAAACTGCGAACCTTCGATGCCAGGGGCAATCGCCGCGACGAGGTCGAGTTTCATCCGGCCTATCACGAGCTGATGGCGCACTCGGCCCATGCCGGCGTGCACAACTCGACCTGGACCGCCGACGGCAAGCCGGCCGGCGGGGCGGCCGAGGTGGTGCGCGCGGCAAGGTTCTATATCGCTTCCCAGGTCGAGACCGGTCATCTCTGCCCGATCACGATGACGCGCGCCTCGGTCGCGGCGCTGGCCTCGCAGTCGGATATTCTGGCGAAGACGATGCCGGTCATCGCCACGCGCGCCTACGACCCGAGCTTTGCGCCATGGTGGACCAAGCGCGGCATGACGCTCGGCATGGGCATGACGGAGAAGCAGGGCGGCACCGATGTGCGCGCCAACATGACGCGCGCCGAGCGCGACGGCGATGCCTGGCGCATCACCGGGCACAAATGGTTCATGTCGGCGCCGATGTGCGACGCCTTCCTGGTGCTGGCACAGGCCGAGCAGGGCCTGAGCTGCTTCTTCATGCCGCGCTTTGCGCCCGACGGCACAGTCAATGCGATCCACTTCCAGCGGCTGAAGGACAAGCTCGGCAACCGCTCCAATGCCTCCTCGGAGGTCGAATTCCACGGCGCCCATGCCGAACTGATCGGTGAGGAGGGCAAGGGCATCCGCACCATCATCCAGATGGTGCAGCTGACGCGGCAGGATTGCGCGATCGCATCTGCAGGCCTGATGCGCTCGGGGCTGGCGCATGCGCTCAATCACGCGCGGCATCGCAGCGTGTTCCAGAAGCGTCTCGCCGACCAGCCGCTGATGCAGGCGGTGCTGTCGGACATGGCGCTGCATGTCGAGGCGTCGATCGCGCTGGTGATGCGGCTGTGCCGCGCCTTCGATCGAGCGCCCACTGACCCGGGCGAGGCTGCCTATATGCGGCTGCTGACGCCGGCGATCAAATACTGGACCTGCAAGAGCGCACCTGGCTTCCTCTATGAGGCGATGGAGTGCCTCGGGGGCAATGGCTATGTCGAGGAGGGCATTCTGGCGCGGCATTACCGGGAGTCGCCGGTCAATGCGATCTGGGAGGGCTCCGGCAACGTGATGTGCCTCGACGTGCTCCGCGCGCTCGGCCGCGAGGCCGATGCCGCGCTCGCTGTGCTGCGTACGCTCGCCGACGAGACCAGGGGTCTGCCGGGCGCCGTTGAGGCACTTGCGTCGATCGGACAATCGTTCCGCCGCCCGGACAGCGAGCGTATCGCACGGCTTGCAGTCGAGAAGCTGGCGCTCTTGGCTGCCACTGCGGCGCTCAACCAGGTCTCGCCGAAAAATGCCGAACTGTTCGCGGCGACACGGCTTGCCGAACGCCACGCCGGCATGTACGGCGCGGTGGACCTCTCCGATACCGATCAGCGCGCGCTGCTGGCGCGGGCGCTGCCATGACCATATTCACCACCGTCATGCCCGGCCTTGTGCCGGGCATCCACGTCTTTGCTTCGGCGGAGCAAGAAAAGACGTGGATGGCCGGGACAAGCCCGGCCATGACGAATTGATAGAGCCGAGGTTCGCTGATGGATTCTCTCACGCCGCACGACGCGACTGCCACTATCGAACCGCCGCCACCACCGCGGGTCTGGAAGTTCTGGGGCACCGCGCTGTGGGGCCTTTTGATCTTCGTCGCAATGTTCGTCGGCCAGGTTGCCGTCGTCATCTACCGCATCATCGAGCAGGGCGGAGAACTGTCGGCGGCCGGCATCACCCATGTGGTCGCCGACGGTCTGACGATTTCGCTCTCGGTGCTCGCCGGCCTGCCGATGGTGCTGCTGGTGCTGTGGTTCGCGATCCGCCGGACCGGGATCCCGTTCGCCGATTACCTCGGGCTGCGCGGAACGTCGTGGAAGAACGTGATCATCGGCGTCGTCGCGCTCGTCGTGCTGGTCGGCGCCTGGGACATGGTGTCCCGCGCCGCCGGCCGCGAGGTGACGCCGGGCTTCATGGGCGATGTGCTGAAATCGGCGCAGGAGCACAGCGCGCTGTGGCTTCTGGTGATCGCCTTCGCCGTGGCCGCGCCGCTCTGGGAGGAGCTGTTCGCGCGTGGCTGGCTCTATCGCGGCTGGTCGGAATCCCGGCTCGGCCCCTATGGCGCGATCCTGCTGTCGTCGATCGTCTGGACCTTCATGCACCTGCAGTACGACTGGTTCTTCCTCTGTGAGGTGCTTTCGATCGGGTTCCTGTTCGGTTACCTGCGCTTCCGCACCGGCTCGACCTGGCTGACCATCCTGCTGCACGGGCTGAACAATTTTGCGGCGACGCTGCAGACCTGGTGGCTGGCGGGCTGATACAGGCGAGGCGTTCAATGGCTTGGGACCGCGTCCACACGATCAACGAATATTATGACGGGCCCCGCCTGGGGCTCGCAGACGTCGATGGCGTGCCGCACATCCACGAGGCTGAGTTCGACCACAGTTCAGAAGAATACGGCGACACTTTTTTGTTTCGCCGGTCGACGAAGGCCTTTTCGCCCTCGTCCTCGAAGACTGGGACATTTGGCTGCGCTGGAACTCAGCATTTGCGCGGGGCGAGGTCTCTGTCGAATCTCACCCTGCATTGCCGGAAGATCGCGAGAGGCATGAGGTTCTCAGGGCCGCAATTGGGGATCGCTTGCGGGTTGAGCGCACGCAGGCGAGGTATCTGAAGGCCCGCTTTGCAACATCACCTCACGAGCGCAGCACAATTGTCGAGTGGCGTGGCGGTGACGCGCGATGATCTGGTGAAGCAGTGCCTCAAAGCCCAACCGCGTCAATCGCGATCGGCATCGCAATGGCCGCCGTGATCGTTTGCAGCATGATGGTCCGGAACCCGTAGCGGCGCGTAGGCGTCCGCTCGGGAAGCTGACGGAGGGGATGCCAGCGTCCCTCTCGAGTGCTATGATCTAGATCAATGAATGAGCGCGGGCCGGACCGAAACTAGGCAGCGGCGGCTGCCGTCGTGCGAGCTCTTGTCATGGCTAGGTTGATCCGAACGCTCTTGGCCAGCGTCGTCGCGCTGGCGTCTCTCGGCGCCATCACGCAGCAGGTCCGAGACCAGGGCGTGACCGATACCGAAATCCGCATCGGCAATCTGATGCCGTACAGCGGCGCGCTGGAGATCTTCGGCCAGATCGGCAAGGCGGAAGCCGCCTATTTCGAGATGATCAACGAACGCGGCGGAATCGGCGGCCGCAAGATCCGCTTCATGTCCTACGACGATCTGTCGGATGCTTCCAACGCCATGGACCTCACGCGCATTCTGGTCGAGACCGACAATGTGCTTTTGATGTTCGGTTCGTTTGGCGCGCCGGGGAATCTCGCCGCGCGGAAGTATCTCAACGAACGGCAGGTCCCCCAGCTTTTTGTTGCCTCCGGCGATCAGGACCTCAGCGAGCCGTCGGTCTATCCGTGGACCATGGGCTGGCAGCCCTCATACCGCGAGGAGGGGCGCATCTACGCCAATTACATCCAGGCCTTCTATCCCGGAAAGAAGATCGTGGCGCTCTGGGAGAACGACCAGTTCGGCCGGGAATTGTTCAAGGGATTGGTGCAAGGTCTGGGAGACGTCGCCCACAACATCAGGGTCGACATCGCCTATGACGTCGACGATCAGCATCTGGACGGCCACATATCGATCCTGAAGCAATCGGGGGCCGAGGTCTTTGTGTTTGCCGGGGTGCCGGAAAATGCCTCGAAGGTGATCCGGGCCGCGGCCGAGCACGGCTGGCGACCGGTGTTCATCGTGAACCAGATGGCGTCATCGATCGAGACGGTGCTCAAGCCGGCCGGCACGGAGAATGCGACCGGGGTCGTCACTGCCGCCTTCCTGAAGGATGCAAGTGATCCGGCCTGGAGGGAAGAGCAGGGCGCCTGGCGCAGCTTCCTCGACAAGTATACGAAAGCCGGCGGCAAGGATGACGCTGCTGCAGTCTACGGCTATGCGGCCGCCGAAACGCTGGTCCAGGTGCTCAGGCAATGCGGCAACGACCTGTCGCGCGAAAACGTCATGAAGCAGGCTGCAGCACTCAGGGATTATCAGGCATCCGCCTTGCTCCCCGGCATCAAGATCAATACCGGTCAGTTCCGTCCGGTCGAGCAATTGCGGTTGCTCCAGTTTGACGGCCGCAGCTGGCAGCCGATCGGTGACGTGCTCGATACGGCGTTCACCGGTTCGTCCGGAAAATAGCGACGATCAGCGCAACGAGCCGGCCTGCGCAAGCGCATGCCGCATGCTACGGCCCAACCGCGGCGATCACGATCGGCATCGTGACCGCGGCCAAAATCGTCTGCAGCGTGATGATCTGGGCGAGCAGCGGCGCGTCGCCGCCCATCTGGCGCGCCAGCACATAGGCCGACGGCGAGGTCGGCACGGCGGCGCAGGCCGCGACGATGGCGAGATTGGCGCCGGTGACGCCGAACCACACCGCGAGCGCGACGGTCAGGACGGGCATTGCGACCAGTTTCAGGACCAGCGCGATACTGGCGGCGAGGCTGGGGCGGAAGATGCCTTCCAGATGCAGCCCGGCGCCGGTCACGAGCAGCCCGATCGCCAGCGACGAGCCGCCGAGCGCGTCGGCGACGTCGTGCCAGATTTTCGGCAGCGGGACATGCGTGACGTTGATGGCGAGCCCGACGACGCAGGCCCAGATCAGCGGGTTCTTCACGACGGTCATCCCGATGGCGCCCGCGGACCGCTTGCCGGATGAGGCATATTTCGCCAGCACGGCGACGCTGAAGACGTTGACCAGCGGAATGATCGCGACCATCGCGACCGAGGCCAGCGCAAGTCCGACCTTGCCATAGAGATTGCCCGACACCGACAGCGCGACATAGGTCTGCCAGCGAGTGGCGCCCTGGAAGATGGAGGAGAAGGCGGGGCCGTCGACCCCGGCGCGGGCGAGCGGGGCCCGCAGCGCAAGACACAGCAGGCACATCACGAGCGCGGCGAGCAGCAGCGCGCCGCCGACGCCCGCGACTGGCACCTTGGTCAGATCGGCCTTGACCAGCGTCTGCACCAGCAGGACCGGGAACAGCACGTAGTAAGTGAGCTGTTCCAGCCCATGCCATTGGGTGTCGAGCCGCATCAGCGTGCGTCTCAGGATGAAGCCGAGCACGATCAGCAAAAATACCGGCAGCAGCGCCGCGATCACCACGGCCATCGTCAGCGGTCTCCGCGCAGCTTCGCCAGCCGGTCCAGTGCGCCCTGCAGGATGAAGATCGCCGCGTGCTCGTCGATCACCTCGGCACGGCGGGCGCGGCTGACGTCCATCCCGATCAGCTCGCGCTCGACCGCGGCGGTCGAGAGCCGCTCGTCCCACAGCCCGATCGCAAGCGCGGTGAGGTTTGAGAGATTACGGGCGAAGGCCCGGGTCGATTGCGCGCGCGGGCCCTCGCTGCCGTCCATGTTGATCGGCAGGCCCAGCACGAAGCCAACGGCATTGCGCTCGGCCGCGATCGCGAACAGCCGCGCGGCGTCGGCCTTGAACTGCTTGCGCTGGATGGTCTCGACGCCGGTCGCGAGCCGCCGGTCCGGATCGGAGACGGCGACGCCGATGGTCTTGGTACCGAGGTCGAGGCCAACAAGCGCGCCGCGCTCGGGCCAGTGCGGCGCAGCTTCGATCAGGGGGAGGATGGGGGCGGGCATGGCCTGCGCTTAGCACGCACCCGCGCGCCGAGGCAAAGCCCCGGCGGCGGGCGGCCGTCCATGCGAAAACGCCGGTCAGGCGGCGATGACCCGATCGTCGCCGCCAAGGCATGCGGCAAGTCCCTGCAACGCGCTGGATTGGTGCGTGGCGCGGCGCTGGATGAACAGCGTCTCGACATGCGCATGCTGCGAACTGAGCTTGTGGATCTTGATGTCGCGCTGGACGTGGTCGCGCTCGACGACCGCGCGCGGCAGCAAGGTGACGCCCATGTCGGCGGCGACACAGCCGACCATGCCGTCGAGCGTGCCGAGTTCGAAGCGGGCGGCCGACGGCCAGCCGAACTCGGTGAACACCTGTTCGAGGCGCTGCCTATAGGTGCAGCCGGTGCGGAACACGAGCGCAGTGGGGCCCGACTCCGGCGTGCCGGCGCGCAACGCGGCGAGCGACTTCCAGCGCTGCGCGGTGACGAGCACCAGTTCCTCGGTGAAGGCTGATGTCGCCGACAGTTCGGCGTGCTCGATCGGACCGGCGACAAAGGCGCCATCGAGCGAGCCGTCGAGCACGGCGGCGACGAGGTCGGCGGTCGGCGCGGTGCGCAAGGTCAGGCGCACCGCCGGATAGCGGCGATGAAACTCGGCAAGCAGCGTCGGCAGCCGCACCGCGGCTGTCGTCTCCATCGAGCCGATCGACAGCGGCCCCTTCGGCTCGCCATCGTCGCGCGCGGCGAGCACAGCTTCGCGCGACAGCGCCGCCATGCGCTGCGCATACGGCAGCAGGCGGCGGCCGGCGCCGGTCAGCGACATGCCGCGGCTGTGACGCTCGAATAGTGGCGTGCCGATCTCGGCCTCCAGCGCCTTGATGCGCTGGGTGACGTTGGACTGCACGGTGTTCAGCTCGTCGGCGGCCCGGGTGATGCCGCCGAGCCGGGCGACCGTGGAAAAGGTGAGCAGGTCGGTCAATTCCATCTGGGACCACCGTTTCATTTTAGAGATGGTAGCGTTCTCTAGTATTCATTTTCCGAGAATGTTAGGCCCGCTTAGGCTGCGAGTCCAGAACAGCAAATCCAGAACAGGGAGCAACGCATGCCGACCGGCACCGAATTGACGGCACGTCTGGGCATCGCGCATCCGATCCTGGCGGCGCCGATGGCGATGATCACGGGAAGCCGGCTCGTCATGGCGGTGAGCGATGCGGGCGGCTTCGGCATTCTCGGCGGCGGCTATGGAGATAAAGCCTGGCTCGAGGCGGAGACGGCGGTGCTCAGGCGATATCGCCGTCCATTCGGGATCGGCTTCATCACCTGGAGCCTCGCGAAGCAGCCGGAGCTGATCAATATCGCGCTGGAGGCGCGACCGCGCGCGGTGATGCTGTCATTCGGCGATCCCGCGCCGTTCGCGCCCAAGATCAAGGCCGCGGGCGCGCTGCTGATCTGCCAGGTGCAGAGCGAGGAGATGGCGCAACAAGCGCTCGATTGCGGCGCCGACATCCTGATCGCGCAGGGCACGGAGGCGGGCGGTCACGGCGCTTCGCGCACCACGCTCGACATCGTGCCTGCGATCATCGATTTCGCGGCAGGGCGCGTCCCTGTCGTCGCAGCCGGCGGCATCGCGGATGGCCGCGGCCTCGCGGCGATGATGATGCTCGGCGCATCCGGCGTGCTGATGGGAACGCGCTTCCATGCCAGCGTCGAGGCCGATGCGCCCGAGCGGGCGAAGCAGCTGATCTGCGCGGCAAAGAGCGGCGAGACGGTGCGCGGCGTGGTGATGGACTGGTCGCGCAAGCTGATGTGGCCGGCGCCGTTCACCGCGCGCTCGCTCTCCAACGACCATCTGCGGCGCTGGAGCGGCCGCGAGATCGAGCTGATGCAGCGCGCGGACGAGATCGCGGAGGAATACGCCGCTGCGAGGGAAGCGGCCAATTTCGATGTTGCCGCGGTGTTTGCCGGCGAGTCCGTCGGGCTGATCCATGATATCGTTCCCGCGGCCGAGATCGTCGGCCGCATCGTCGCCGAGGCCGAGCAGACGTTGCAGGGCCGGCGCAACTCTCTTTCCTCTTTGTCCTGAACAAGCGCGAGACAGACCATGTGGCCGGACCGTCGATTGATCGATCGTTTCAAGACCGAATTCCCGATCGTGCTGGCGCCGATGGCCGGCGTGATGGATGCGGAGCTCGTGATTGCGGTTGCGCAGGGCGGCGGGCTCGGCTCGCTGCCCTGTGCGATGCTCTCGGCGGAAAAGGCGCGTGAGCAGGTCAACATCATCCGCCAGCGCGTGTCTGCGCCGCTCAACCTCAACTTCTTCTGCCACAAGGCGGTCGACGCCGATCCGGCGCGCGAGGCGCAATGGCGGCAGCGACTGGGGCCTTACTATCGCGAACACGGCCTCGATCCGGATGCGCCGATCAACGCGGCGAACCGCGCGCCGTTCGATGCGGCATTCTGCGCAGTGGTCGAGGAGCTGAAGCCCGAGGTCGTCAGCTTCCATTTCGGCCTGCCGGAGCCAAAACTGTTGCAGCGGGTGAAGGCAGCGGGCGCCATCGTGATGTCGTCGGCGACGACAGTGAAGGAGGCGATCTGGCTCGAGGAGAACGGTGCCGACGTCGTCATCGCGCAAGGCGCCGACGCCGGCGGCCATCGCGCCATGTTCCTGACCGATGATATCGCCGAGCAGCCCGGCACGTTCTCGCTGCTGCCGCAGGTGGTCGACGCGGTGAAGGTGCCGGTCGTGGCGGCCGGCGGCATCGCGGACGGACGGGGGATCGCGGCGGCCTTCGCGCTCGGCGCATCCGCTGTGCAGATCGGCACCGCGTTCCTGCGCTGTCCAGAATCCAAGGTCAGCGCGGCGGGCCGTGTGGCGCTGGCGCAGGCGAGCGATGAATCGACCGTCATCACCAATGTGATGACCGGCCGCCCGGCGCGGGGTGTCGCCAACCGCGTGATGCGCGAGGTCGGCCCGATCTCACCAGACGCGCCGGCGTTCCCGCACGCGGCGACCGCCCTCGGGCCGCTGAAGGCGGCTGCCGAAAAACAGGGCAAGGTCGATTTCACCAACCTCTGGGCCGGGCAGGCGGTGCGGATGGGCAAGGAAATGCCGGCCGCCGAGCTGACCCGCGCGCTGGCAGGTGCCGCGCTGGCACGGATGGGCAAGATGGCGGGCTGATTTCACCTCCGTCCGCGCAATTTCGGTGTATGCCCCCGGACTGCCACCTCCGATATCCGGGTATCGAGAGGCGGCAGTTCTATTGGCGCAGGAGCACCACGGCATGATCACCTGTTATCTGCGATACGAAGTTCGTGCGGACAAGCTCGCCGAATTCGAGGCCTATGGTGCGATGTGGCTGGAACTGGTGCCGCGGTTTGGCGGTATTCATCACGGCTATTTCTTGCCGTCCGAGGGCGCCAGCGACGTCGCGTTGGCGATTTTCAGCTTTCCGAGCCTTGCGGCCTACGAACAGTACCGCAAGGATTCAGCGCTCGATCCGGACGTTCAGAAGGCGATCGCCTTCGCGAGGGAGACGCGCTGCTTTGTCCGCTATGAGCGGTCGTTCTTTCGGCCGTTGCTGCCGAAGCAGGCCTAGCCGACCGCGGCGGGCCGGATCGCACTCTCAGGCCTGGCGTGCGGGCTCGCTCTGGTTGATCTCCAGATGCTCGGTCGCGAGCCTGCGATAATGCGCGGCCATTTCCCTGTAATGCTGCCGGGAGATCGGATCCGCGGCGCGTTCGGCGCGGCGCTCGAACATCTCGGCCTTTTCCTGCAGAGCTTTTGCCTGGGATTTGGCCATCGCTCGCCTCGCTCAGACCAGGCAGGCCACGTAGAGGATCGCAATCCCCAGCACCGTGCCGATCGACCACAGGGCGGGATCCCAGCCCTCCGGCCGGGGGCGGTTTTCCAGTGTTTGCATGACGCACTCCGAACTTTTTGATTTGGAGGGAGTAGGCGCCCCGAATGTTTCGGCACCACTTCGTGGCAGCCGCAAAGTGGTTTCGTCGCAGGCTTTTGCGGCCCGAATGCGCGCCGGAATGGCTCGCCCGGGTGCCCGGCAGGGTGCCGAAGCCCCGGGGCTGCGGGATTCGCGCGGTTGCGGCGCAAAACCGGCCTCTGCTATACGGCGGGCTGACCTTTTGAGACCCGAGGCCCTATATAATGTCCGTCGACGCCACGACCGTCCGCCGCATCGCGCACCTGGCGCGGATTGCGGTCAGCGACGCCGAAGTTCCCCATCTCCAGGGCGAGCTGAACGCGATGCTGGCCTTTGTCGAGCAGCTGTCGGAAGTGAATGTCGACGGCGTCGAGCCGATGACCTCGGTGACGCCGATGGAGATGAAGAAGCGCGCCGACGTGGTCAATGACGGCGAAATCGCCGACGACATCGTCCGCAATGCGCCCGATACGACCAACCACTTCTTCCTGGTGCCGAAGGTGGTCGAGTAGTTCTCTGTTCTGGGACGGTCCCAATGTGTCTGCTCTGCGACGATGAGAAGGCCTACAAGGCCTATATGGACTTCCTCGATGCGATGGAGCGCAAGGGGAAGGTCGCCGATCCCAATGCGGCGATGGACGCCGTGCTCGACCATCTCGAGGCGCTCGATGCCGCCCGCGCCAAGGAAAATGCCCAGAGAAATATGAGCCCCCGGCAGGACGACCCCGCCAACGACAAGACCCTGTCTCCGTTCTTCTGCAGCCCGATCAATAAATGACCGATTTGACATCGCTGACGATCGCCGAGGCCCGCGAGGGCCTGGCGAGCAAATCCTTCACCGCCCGCGAACTGACCGATGCGCATCTCGCCGCCATCGAGGCCGCGCGCGTGCTCAATGCCTATGTGCTCGAGACGCCGGACCGCGCCCGCGACATGGCGAAGGCCGCCGACGAGAAGATTGCAAAGGGCGAGGGCGGACCGCTGGCCGGCATTCCGCTCGGCATCAAGGACCTGTTCGCGACCCGCGATATCCGAACCACGGCGTGCTCGAAGATCCTCGGCAATTTCATTCCGCCCTACGAGTCGACGGTGACCTCGCAGCTGTGGCGCGACGGCGCGGTGCTGCTCGGCAAGCTCAACAATGACGAGTTCGCGATGGGCTCGTCGAACGAGACCTCGTGCTTCGGCCCGGTGACCAACCCGTGGCGGCGCGAAGGCTCCAACACCACGCTGGTGCCGGGCGGCTCGTCCGGCGGCTCGGCCTCGGCCGTCGCTGCACTGCTCTGCATGGGCGCGACCGCGACCGACACCGGCGGCTCGATCCGCCAGCCCGCCGCGTTCACCGCGACCGTCGGCATCAAGCCGACCTACGGCCGCTGCTCGCGCTGGGGCATCGTGGCGTTCGCGTCTTCGCTCGACCAGGCCGGCCCGATCGCGCGCACGACGCGCGATGCCGCGATCCTGATGCGCTCGATGGCCGGTCACGATCCCAAGGACACCACGTCGGTCGACATCGCGGTGCCGGATTACGAGGCCGCGATCGGCAAGTCCGTGAAGGGCATGAAGATCGGAATCCCGAAGGAGTACCGGCTCGACGGCATGCCTGCCGAGATCGAAAAACTCTGGAGCGAGGGCGCGCAGTGGCTGAAGGCCGCGGGTGCGGAGCTCGTCGAGGTGTCGCTGCCGCACACCAAATACGCGCTGCCGGCCTATTACATCGTAGCGCCGGCGGAGGCCTCGTCGAACCTCGCGCGCTATGACGGCGTGCGCTATGGGCTGCGCGAGCCGGCCAAGAACATCATCGAGATGTACGAGAACTCCCGCGCCGACGGCTTTGGCGACGAGGTGCGTCGCCGCGTGCTGATCGGCACCTATGTGCTCTCGGCCGGCTACTACGATGCCTATTATCTGCGTGCGCAGAAGGTGCGGACGCTGATCAAGAAGGACTTTGAGGACTGCTTCGCCAAGGGCGTGCACGCGATCCTGACGCCGGCGACGCCGTCGGCGGCATTCGGCATCGGCGAGAAGGGCGGTGCCGATCCGGTCGAGATGTATCTCAACGACATCTTCACGGTGACCGTGAACATGGCGGGCCTGCCGGGCATCGCCGTGCCCGCGGGCAAGGACACGCAAGGCCTGCCGCTCGGCCTGCAACTGATCGGCCGTCCGTTCGACGAGGAGACGCTGTTCTCGCTCGGCGAGGTGATCGAGCAGGCGGCCGGCCGGTTCGCGGCGCCAAGATGGTGGTGAGCGATGGCGGATTTCCGCGCCAGTCTCGCTGACGCTGCGCCGGATAGCGCGCTGTCGCCGCCGCTTGCCGCGTTGTGGTGGGCCAGGAAGGGCGATTGGGATCAGGCGCACCGCATCGTGCAAGACGAGAACGACGCCAATTCGGCCTGGGTGCATGCCTATCTGCATCGCGTCGAGGGCGATCTCGGCAATGCCGGCTACTGGTATCGCCGGGCCGGCCAGCCTGTCGCGAACGATACCGTAGAGGCCGAGTGGGAGCGGATCGTCTCCGCACTTTTGGTCTGAACAACCGGTGCCAAGTGCGGTGTCTTGGCACCGCGAGCATTAACCCTGTTTCGGCTGCCATGCCGCCGCCCAGATTGGCCGTGATAGGCTGGTGGAACCGGGCGGGGGCCAGCGGCAAAGAGAGTATTCGTGCGTGGGTCGGGCATAGGGGGATGGCTGTCAGCATTGCTGGTGGCTGCGGTGGCGGTGGGCCTTGGCGGCTGCGCAACCGTCTACAATCTCCCGGGCAACGTGCCGCTCGGCGCCGCGGCTGCCGACACCAACGGTGTCAGCGATATTCCAAGCTATGAAGACGATCTGCTGCTTGCGCTGTCGTTCTCCGGCGGCGGCACGCGCGCCGCGGCGTTTTCGTTCGGCGTGCTGGAAGAGCTCGACCGGGTGCGCTCCAGCGCCGCCGGCACCAAGACACTGCTCGACCGTGTCGACTTCGTCTCCGGCGTCTCCGGCGGATCGGTCACCGCCGCCTATTTCGGATTGAAGCGCCGTGCGGCGCTCGACGATTTCCGCGAACGCTTCCTGCTGCGCAATGCCGAGGAGGGACTGAAGACCAGGATCTCACTCGGCAATATCGGGCGCGCGCTGGGCGGCGGCGTCAACGACAGCCAGTTCACCGACTGGCTCGATCAAAACCTGTTCGACGGCGCGCGGTTCGAGGCATTGCCAGATGACCGCCGGCCGCGGGTGTGGATCAACGCGTCAGACATCTACAATCGCACGCCGTTCGTGTTCGGCAAGACGTCGTTCGATGCGCTGTGCAGCGACATTCGCTCCTATCGTGTCGCCGAAGCGGTGGCGGCATCCGCCGCGGTACCGTTGGCATTCGCCCCGATCGTGCTGCAAACCTATCCCGGCGGCTGCGCCGCGCCGCTGCCGTCCTGGCTCGATCGGGTGCGCAACGATCCGAACGCGCAGCCGCTGTTGCGCTCCTATGCCGAGGCCCAGGCACGCTACCGCGACGGCTCGATGCGCTACGTCAAGCTGCTCGATGGCGGCCTCGTCGACAATTACGGCCTGTCGGGGCTGAGCATCGGCCTGCTCGCCGCGCAACGCCCCTACGAGCCGCTGAGCGAACGGCAGGCGGCCAAGCTCAGGCGCATCCTGTTCCTGGTGGTCGATGCCGGCCGCGGCATCTCCGGCGATTTCGTGCAGACGCTCGAAGGGCCGAGCGGCGTCGAGCTGGTGTCCGCGGCCGCCGACACCGCGATCGATGCCAGCGTGCGCTCCAGCTACGCCGCCTTCACGGCGCTCGCCAGCGACTGGTCCGGCAAGCTGAAGCACTGGCGCTGCGGCCTGTCGGCGGCGGATCGCACCAGGCTCGGCGTCGGCGCCGGCTGGAAATGCGGTGACGTCGCGATCTATGTCGAGCGGCTCGGCTTCGACCGGCTCGGACCGGAGCGCGCCGGCATCCTGAACGCCATTCCGACGCGGCTTTCGCTGCCGCCGGAGCAGGTCGACCAGCTGATCACGGGCGGCGCGGACGCACTACGCTCAAGCAAGGCCTATCAGCAGTTCCGGCGCGGGCTCTGATCTGTACCAGATGCGCCAGTGCGGGCCGCAAGGGGACTGCAAGGCGGCTTGACTGGCGCGATCGGTTGCGCGAAGCCCAATCCATCCCAGATATCACTTTATCCGGAAACCGAGATCCATGACCGCATCCGCTGCCCCTCACAAGCTAATCAAGAGCGCCACCGGCGATTGGGAGGTCGTGATCGGCATGGAGGTCCATGCCCAGGTCACCTCGAACGCGAAGCTGTTCTCGGGCGCGTCGACCGCGTTCGGCGGCGAACCCAACTCCCATGTCTCGCTGGTCGATGCCGCGATGCCGGGCATGCTGCCTGTGATCAATGAGGAGTGCGTCCGCCAGGCGGTGCGCACCGGTCTCGGGCTGAGTGCGAAGGTCAACCTGCGCTCGGTGTTCGACCGCAAGAACTACTTCTATCCAGACTCCCCGCAGGGCTACCAGATCAGCCAGTACAAGTCGCCGATCGTCGGCGAGGGCGAGGTGGTGCTCGAGCTCGATGGCGGCCGCAGCGTCACCATCGGGATCGAGCGGCTGCATCTGGAGCAGGACGCCGGCAAGTTGCTGCACGATCAGTCGCCGACGATGTCCTATGTCGACCTCAACCGCTGCGGCGTCGCGCTGATGGAGATCGTCTCCAAGCCCGACATCCGCGATGCCGAGCAGGCCAAGGCCTACGTCACCAAGCTGCGCTCGATCCTGCGCTACCTCGGCACCTGCGACGGCGACATGGAGAAGGGCAGCCTGCGCGCCGACGTCAACGTCTCGGTGCGCCGTTACGGCGAGACCGCGTACGGTACCCGCTGCGAAATCAAGAACATGAACTCGATCAACTTCATCGGCCAGGCGATCGAGTACGAGGCGCGGCGCCAGATCGAGATCATCGAGGACGGCGGCTCGATCGACCAGGAAACCCGGCTGTTCGACCCGAACAAGGGCGAGACGCGCTCGATGCGCTCCAAGGAAGAGGCGCACGACTACCGTTACTTCCCCGATCCCGACCTGCTGCCGCTCGAATTCAGCCAGGCCTTCGTCGATGAACTCAAGGCGCAGCTGCCGGAACTGCCGGACGAGAAGAAGTCCCGTTTTATTACGGGCTTCGGCCTGTCGTCCTATGATGCGAGCGTGCTGGTTGCCGAGCGCGAGAGCGCGGAGTTCTACGAGACGGTGCTCGCTCGTCTCGCCGACAAGGCGCGCGACGGCAAGCTTGCCGCCAACTGGGTGATCAACGAGCTGTTCGGCCGTCTCAACAAGGAAGGCGTCGCGATCGCAGCCTCGCCGGTGTCGGCGGAGCAACTCGCCGCGATCGTCGATCTGATCGGCGAGGGAGCGATTTCCGGCAAGATCGCCAAGGACTTGTTTGAGATCGTCTGGCGGGAGGGCGGCGATCCGCGCGGGCTCGTCGAGGCGCGCGGCATGAAGCAGGTTACCGACCTCGGCGCGATCGAGAAGGTCGTCGACGACATCATCGCGGCCAATCCTGACAAGGTCGAGCAGGCAAAGGCGAAGCCCGCAGCCCTTCAATGGTTCGTCGGTCAGGTGATGAAGTCGTCGGGCGGCAAGGCGAACCCGAAGGCGGTCAACGAGCTCTTGAAGTCCAAGCTCGGCATCTGAACGAACAGGACAATGATGTTGTCCTTGGCGCATGATCCAGTCGGATCACGCTCTCGCGCCGTCGCCATCGGCGTCGTCGCGCGCGCGTGAACGCGGCGTGATCCTGCCTCACACCCTCCCTCGACGGTCGCGCTGACGCCTTCGACGCCGAATCGGCGAAGCTGCGATTCGTTCGCGAATCCGGTCCCGGTGACCTCAAACGAGGCAAAAGCGGTCTTACCCACGAAAATTTTTTCGTTGCCAAAAATTACGACTCGGCGTTCGCGACGCGCCGCTTTTCGTCACGGCTTGCGACTCAGCGCAATGACGATCGCGCGTCGATCGCTCGAATGCGAATTCAAGAAATGCCTGCAATACAGGCGTTTCCTGCAACGTTGACAAATGCCGATGTCGGCCGCTCTTGCACTTCTTGCATCGTCGCGCGAACGCAATGCCGATTTGATCGGTGCCGCGCGCTGTGCGCACTGCCACCGCTGCGTCAACACTTCCTTAAGCGGGACACTGTTTTTTTCGGTCTGTTGGTGTATTCGGGAAGTAGTGCATATCGATTCCCGAGTGCACGCAGCGAGAGCCATCTCACATACTGGAGGGCAACATGGCTAAGAAGGCAAAGAAGGCGAAGAAGGCGAAGAAGGCGAAGAGCGCAGTGAAGAAGACTGCGAAGAAGACCCGCAAGGTCGCCAAGAAGAAGTAAGCCTCTCGCCTTGAGAGGATTGCCGGCGGCTTGATGCCGGCACGTCGCGAGAGCCAGCGGACGGACTGCTGAGAGGCACATCCCACCCCAAGGCTCTGGCTGACGAAAGAGGGTGTCGGCGAGACATCAGGTCAAACGGCTGGATCGAATTTCGGAGAGGGCAACCTTCCCAAAAGCGGTCCGGCAGAAGAAACAGAGATTTCTTCGTTCGGTGCGGGGCCGGCTCGGTTCCGCAATTTCACCGGCGAGAATGCCGAGCTGAAATCTGGTCCTGACGTGTTCGCCGACCCCCTCGTTCCGGCGGCCCGCGCAGTCCGCGCCCGGCAGCCACTTTCCACATCCCATTTTCTGGATCGACGTTGGGCCTGACAGCCTCGCGTTGTTGTTGCGCGCTCGACCGCACCGCGGCTCCGCGGACCGTCCCGCCAGGCGTGCCAGCCCGCTATCACCTCATCGACTGATTACATGCGTCGGCGGCCGGCACCGGCCGGCGCCCGCGGCCATTGTCCGCGATGGTTATCGTAGTCCGAAGCACCACGGTAAACCGGCGTTCACGAATACCCAGAAATGCCTGCGGCACAGGCACTTCTGCGATTCCGGGGAACGTGCCGGGCGGGCCCGATTTACATCCCGTTCATCGCGATACTTAAACCGCTCTTCAAATTTGATGGGCCATGATCATCCCAACAAGCCGGCAAACGGCGCGCGGTGATCCAAGTGATCGGCGCGGGGCATGATCCAAAGGATCAGCCCGGGAATGACAGGGTAGCTTAACAGTGGACGGGGGCCGCGCTCGGGGGAGGGCGGCCAACAACAAAAAGGGGAATGACGACAATGTTTCAGGGGGTCATCGATCAGGAAGGTGCTGTCCCGGTTGCTGCGACCGCGATCCAGGACGTGCTGTTCGAGCGTGGCATGTATTGGGCGAGCGGCCGATCCGGCGTGGTCAACCTCGTCGCGGCGCACAAATGGTTCAATCTGGCGGCGCTCAAGGGACGTACCGACGCGATCGCGCACCGCCGCGAAGTCGCCGAGCAGATGTCCGATGTCGAGATCGCTGCCGCCCAGCGCGAAGCCCGCGCCTGGATGACGACGCACTAAGTTTTCGTTTTGACGCGTTTCTTCACGCGAACCGGTAGTCGACTTCGCTCGAAAACGCACAGCTCGAGCTGGGAGCCTCGGCTCCCTCGCTCCATCTAGAACCAGTAGCGTGCCGCGTAGATCACGGTCATCAGTGCTCCGGCGGCGATGACGAACTGCCGGACGATCTGAGCCGGCAGGATCCGGATCAGGTGGCCTCCTGCATAGCCGCCGACCACGGCGCCGAGCAGCATCACAGATGTCTCCGGCCATCGTACCGCTCCCTGCACGATGAAGATCAGCGTTGCGGCGAGCGACACGCAGGTCGCCAGCAGGTTCTTCAATGCCTTGATCGCCCTGATGTCGTTGGGTTCCGTGATCGAGAGGACCGCGGTCAGGATGACGCCGAGCCCGGCACCGAAGAACCCCCCATAGACGCACGCCAATCCCAGGACAGCACTGCTCGCACCGGTCGAGGGCGGAGCTGCGGCTTTCTGATGTCCGGTGGTCCACGCCTGGATCTGCGATGCTTGGATCTGTGGCGCGAAGGCAAACAGCAGCGTTGCGAATGCGATCAGGGCCGGCACCGGCAGGACGAACAGCCGCTCGGGAAGCAATAAGAGGACGCCGGCACCGACTCCGCCTGCAACCGTGGAGACGGCGACGAAGCTGCTCGTGCGCCACGTCGGCGGCGGCAGCTTGCCGCGATCGGCGAGTGCTGCGATCAAATGCCCCGGCGAGATCGCCACCGCATTCGACGCATTGGCGATGACCGCCGGCAGGCCTGCGGCAAGCATCGCCGGAAAGGTGATGAGCGTCGCGCCGCCGGCCAATGCGTTGATGACGCCCCCGGCGCAGCCGGCCGCGAGCAGCAGAAGACTTGTCTGGGTATCCATCCTTCACCCCTTTGCAGGGTGAGCAGGCTAGCGGGCGGAGCAGCGGCTGGTCTGGAACGTCTGTGACGCCGCTTCAATCGCGCCAGTAGACGCCCGGCGTCGTGCCGAAGGTGCGGCGGAACAGACGGGTGAGGTGGCTCTGATCGGAAAAGCCGGCATCCGCCGCAACGGCTGCGATCGGCTCGCCGGCGCGCAGCAACTGCCGGGCAAGATTGAGCCGGGCGAGTAGCCGGAACGCATGCGGCGCGACGCCGAGCTCGCGCCTCACCATGCGGCTGAACCCTTCGCGGCTTCGCCCGAAGCTGGCGGCAATCTCGCCGATCGGCTCGGGGCTCTCCGTCAAGGCCGTGCCGAGTTTGGCTCTGCCGGTCTGCTCGGTCGAACCGGGCTCCTCGCGCGACAGGATGTCGTTGGCGATCTCGCTGATGTGCTCGGGCGATATCTCGTCGATGCTCCGCCAGCGGTCCCCGACACTGATGATCCGGAGCGACGAGCAGGCGCGGTCCGCCGGAACATAGGCATTCAGGCAAACCGTCTCCGCGCCTGGTGTCGCCATCGGTGCGTGCAGCATTCCCGCCGGGATGAGCGCGGCATGGCCGGCAGATACGGTGACGGTCGCGCCGTCGATGCGAAAGGCGCGCGATCCCGACAGCACCAGCACGATCTGGCTCTCGTCATGGAAGTGCGGTCTGAGGGCGAGCGAGCCGGCACCGCACCACGATGCCAGCTCGACGATGTCGTCGTTGGCGGCGCGCCGATAGGTCCAGGCATTGGTCATGGCGAACCGGGTGATCACAGAGGCTCGGACCGAGGGGTTGGTGATCCCTGAGCGTAGCACGGGGATCTCGGACCGTCACGGCCGCGCGACTGAAGCCATCGGCGAGGCCGTTCGCATCGTCGCGACGGCGATGAGGGCGGCGGCGAGGTTGGCGGCTGCGCTGATCGCCACCGGGATGAAGTAGCTGTGGCTGACGTCGAACGCGAAGCCGGCGGCGCTCGGACCCAGCAGCGTGCCAAAAGCGACGCTGGTGTAGAGGATGCCGATGATGCCGCCGACATTGCGGCCACCGAAATGGTCGGTGACGACAGCGGGCAGGATAGCGACCCAGCCGCCATAGAACACGCCGAATAGCAGCGCGAAGACCGTGAGCGACCAGAAGCTGCCGGCGATCGCCCAGATCGCCAGCGAGACGGCCATGCCGAGGTACATCGCGATCAGGAACGCATCGCGGCCGACCCGGTCGGCGATGCCGCCGAGGAAGAAGCGGCCGGCGGTGCTGCCGACGCCGATCATCCCGAGCAGCAGCACGGCAAGCGTCGGCGCCACCTGATGGTCGACAGCAAAGGGCACCAGGTGCACGAACGGCACGAACACCCCGAACGCGCTGATCAGGCAGGCCGCATAGAGCCCAGCGAACCGGCCAGTTCGTACCGCGCCGCGGATCGAGACGCCCTGACGGAGCGGCGCGCCTGAAGCCGCTTCAAGCGGATCACCATCCGGTCCGGTGCCATGGCGGCGCGGATCGTCGGCGATCAGGAGCGATGCTCCGATCCCGGCGACGGCAGCGACGACGCCCAACACGACGTAGGCATCGCGCCAGCCGAGGCTCGTGATCAGCCAGGTCGCGAGCGGCGGCATCACCAGTGTCCCGACGCCGATCCCGCTGACGGCGAGGCCCGACGCAAAACCGCGCCGCCGGACAAACCAGCGCTGCACGGCGCCCAAGGTCGGAACATAGGCGCAACCGACGCCGGCGCCGATGCCGATGCTGTAGGCGGCATAGACCTGAAGGATGGTCTGCGCCTGTCCCGCCAGCACCATGCCGAGACCGACCAGTGCCATTCCAAGGACTGCGAGCCTGCGTGCGCCCCACCGATCGGCAAGTGGGCCGGAGACGATGCCGAGGCCGAAATACAGGAAGCCCGCGAACGAGAACACCAGCGAGACCGAGCCGCGCGAGGCACCGAACTCCTGCTGCAACGGCTCGACAAAGGACGAGAACGTGTAGGCGCTGCCGAAGCCGATCAAGGTCACGACGAAGGCGGCTGCGACGACATACCAGCCATAGAACGGCTTTGCTCTCTGATAACCGGCGTGCATGACGGCGTTCCTCATGATCGTTCTCCCTGTGATGCGCCGCCGCCTGCCTTGGCCGGCGGATAGAGCAGCATCTGCGTGCAGCGAAACAGCGCGATGGCCTTGCCCGTCACTTCGCTGCGGATCTCGGCATCCCAGACCTGGGTCGTGCGGCCGGCATGAACGAGGCGCGCCTCGCAGCTGACGCCGCCTTCGCGCGCGGCGCCGATGAAGTTCGTCTTCAACTCGCCGGTGGCGAAGCCGGTCGCGCCATCCGGCAAGGAAGCGAGGCAGCCGAAGCCGCACGCGGTATCCGCCAGCGCGACGATGCTTGCGCCGTGCAAGAGACCGTGCGGCGAGAAGTGCTTCGCGGCAATCTCGAAGCGGCCGCGGATGAGGCCGCGTTCGGCTTCGAGCCATTGAAAGTCCAGCAGGCCGGGCAGGCTGCCGGGTTGCGACGCGTTGATGCGGTCGACGCGTTGGATGGTATCGCCGCCTGCACCGATCTCGTGCAGGGCGAGTCTATTTGGGACCTCAGTCATGTCCTGTCCTGGCTCCATCAGGGAAGCGGGAGCCGCCGTCGCGAGCCGTGACAAAAGATTAGAAAATCTATCTTTATCGGCCCGGATTCCTCTGAGTTGACGCGGCTCTCAGCGTTACGATAGGCTAATTGAGCGCTGGGAAAGTCCCGTTGGCAAACCAGATTTGCTGCGCGACTGAGATTAGAAAATCTAAATCATGGAGAGCAAGCTTCCACCCCTGAACGCGCTCAAGGCGTTCGAGTCCGCCGCCCGCCATCTCTCGGTGAAGCTCGCGGCCGAGGAGCTGTGCGTGACGCCGGGCGCGGTCAGCCAGATGCTCAAGACGCTGGAAGCCCATCTCGGCGTCAAGCTGTTCGAGCGGGTGCCGCGCGGCATCTATCTCACCGACGCCGGGCGCGACTATCTGCCGTCGATCCGCAATGCGTTTCGCCAGATCGGGGAGGCGTCGCGCCGCGTCGCTGCATCGACCGACGTCGGCACGCTGACGGTGAGCGTCACGCCGTTCTTTGCGTCGGCCTGGCTGGTGCCGCGCATGGCGTCGTTTCAGGGCGTGCATCCCGAGATCGATCTTCAGATCGTCACCAGCAACACGCTGGTCGATTTCTCGCGCAGCGGAATCGACGTCGCGGTGCGCCACGGTCTCGGCCGCTATCCGGGGCTGCGCAGCGACCGCGTCGTCACGGTCGAGATGGTGGCGGTCGCCTCGCCGTCGCTGGTTGCGCGTCTCGGGCGGCCGACATCCCCTGGCGAGCTTGCGGGCTGGCCGCAGGTGCATGATGCCGATCGCAAGGGGTGGAGCCTGTGGTTTCAAGCCAACGGCATCGCGGAGGTGCGTCCGCCGCGCGGCCCTTCGTTCGACGACAGCGGTCTCCTCCTCAAAGCCGTGCTGACCGGGCAGGGCGCGGGCCTGCTGCCGGCAGCGATGGTGGCAAACGAGATCGAGAGCGGCGAACTGATCCAGCTGCTGGAGACCGCGCATCTGGAGGAGTTCGCCTACTATCTCGTCTGCCCCGACAATCGGCAGGGGCTTCCGAAGATCGCGGCGTTCAGGGAATGGATATTGGGGCCGGTGGCCCAGTCGGCATATGCGGCGAACTAGTTGTGTCGCCACCGCGGCGGGTCTAGAGCCCCGTTCCGATGGAATCGGAACGGGGCTCTAGATTCTTGCTTTGACGCGTTTTCCTTACGCGAACCGGTATCCACTTCGCTCGAAAACGCTCTATCGATAGAACGCGTTCGGCGGCACGCCAAAATGCTTGCGGAACATCGCGGTGAAGGCGCTCTGGCTGGCATAGCCGGCATCGAGCGCCACATCGACCACCCGCGCGCCGCGCGCGAGGCGTTCCAGCGCGAACAACAGGCGAGCCTGCTGACGCCACTCGCCGAACGTCATGCCGGTTTCCCTGGCGAACAGACGATGGATCGTCTTCGAGGTCAGCTTCAGCCGGCGCGCCCACTGCTCCGCCGTGGCGGCGTCGTCCGGGCGGGCCACCAGCGCCGCGCAGATCCGCGCGAGCCTTTGGTCGCGCGGCATCGGCAGATGCAGCGGCAGCACATCGATTTCGCGCAGCTGGTCGAGCAGCACGCGCATCAGGCGCTCGTCGCTTGTGCCTGGCGCATAATCCAGCGGCACCCCCATCGCGGCGACGAACAATTCGCGCAGCAGCGGCGAGACCGTGAACACGCAGCTGGTCCGCGGCAGATTGGGGGCCGCATCGGCGTCGACGAACACGGTGCGGATCTTGACCGCGCCGCACATCCGGACCTCGTGCGCGAGACCGGCCACCAGCCACACCGCGCGATTGGGCGGCACCACCCAGGTGCCCTCGGCGCAGCGCACGATCATCACGCCTTCGATCGCGTAGAGTAGCTGGCCGCGCGGATGCGCATGCAGGCCGGTCGATGTGCCGCTCGGATAGTCGATCTCCATCGCCGCCATCGGCCGCGCCGTGGCGTGATAATCGAGGTGCCGTGTGATCAGCTCGTCCAACACGTCGTCATCTCGCATGTCCCAATCTCGCTAGGTCGGGTCATCCTAGCGTGAGACGGACTTCGACGCGACAGGTAGTTGCTGGTGTGTCCTTCACCAATGCGCTGCCGGGTCATGCTCAAGAAGAATGCTGCACTTCTCTATCCCTTCGTTGCCATCGTGCTGTGGGCCGGCAACGTCATTGTCTCGCGTCTGTCGGCGCACACGATCGGTCCGCAGGCGATCACCTTCTATCGCCTGCTGGTCGCGGTGCTGCTGATGTCGCCATTCGTGGCGCGCGCCGCCTGGCGCAATCGCCGCGCGATCTGGCCGCATCTCGGGCCGCTCGCGATCCTCGGCTTCCTTGCGATGTGCCTGTTCCAGAGCCTGTCATATCTCGCGGCCGAGACCACCACTGCGACCAATATGGCCGTGTTCACCGCGCTGACGCCGCTACTCACGGTCGCGCTCAGCGCCGCGCTGCTCGGCGAGCAGCCGACGCTTGGCATGGTCTGCGGCGCTCCGCTGTCGTTCGCCGGCCTCGTCTATCTCGTCAGCGGCGGCGAATTGCCGTCGCTGTTGCAGAACGGCGTGCACCCGGGCGATGCACTGATGCTGCTGGCCGCGATCGTCTACGCGCTGTACGGCGTGCTCCTGAAGCGATGGAGTTTGCCGATCACCGGGTGGCAATCCACCTACATGCAGGCGCTGTGCGCGCTGGCCGTGATGTTTCCCGCGTTCCTCGCGACGCCGGCGCCGTTGCGGCAGGTCAACGCCGAGACCTGGCCGTTGATCGTCTATGCCGGCGCGCTGGCCTCGGTGGTGCTGCCGTTCCTCTGGATCCGCGGGGTAGCGCAGCTTGGCCCGAACCGCTGCGCGATATTCATGAACCTGCTGCCGGTGCTGACGGCCGCGGCCGCGATCGTGATGCTGGGCGAGCCGGTCAGACCCTTCCACGTCATCGGCGGCGGCCTCGCGCTGCTTGGCGTCGCCTGCGCGCAGGCTTTTCCGCGGCCGCTGTTGCGGGCGCAGCGTGCTCGAGCATGACGAATCGATCATCCCATCGCTGTGACTTATCGTCACAGTGATGACCGATTCATTTTTCGCTGTGCGGGCGGCGTGACATCGCGCGGGCACAACTCCGGAGCTCCACACGCGAGGAAATGTTTCTAATCTTTTCTGAGTGATGTTCGATCACTGCCGAACCGGTGCGCTTGTAGCTCGCCTGGGTCATGAGCTTCACATCGAGCGCGATCAAACTAAAGGATATCTAGCTTCTCACTTCGAGTCGTGACGGTTTCCTGGTTTCATTGGTAGTTGTCTCGGGCGAATTATGAAAAAGAAGATCGCATTTGCTGCGATTCTGGTTGGCGCAATCGTCCTGGCCCTGTTCGCGCACAAGATCAGGACCGCCGCGAATCTCCTGACGGAGACGCTGCTCTTTAGCGGTCAACGCATGGCTAACATTATCAGCCGCCTGGACGCGCAGGAGCAGATCGCGAACAAGCAAGAGCAGACGGCGAACAGGCAAGAGCAGGCCGCGAGCAAACAGGAGCAGGCCGCGAGCAGGCAGGAGCAGACTGCGAACAAGCAGGAGCAGGCTGCGAGCAGGCAGGAGCTGGCTGCGAGCAAGCAGGAGCAGGCTGCGATTAAGCAGGAGCAGATTGCGATCAAGCAGGACGAGGCAGCAAACAAGCTGGAGCAGACTGCAAGTCAGCTGGAGCAGACCGTCAATAAACTGCGGGCGGATATTGGTGCGGTCATCGACACGCAGAAGCGCGGTCAGCCTGCGCCCGATCTGCAGGGCAACTCGATTCAGGTTTCGCTGCCTAAAAGCCAAGATGGACCGATGACGCCGGTCTCCATGACAAAAATCTCGGCGCGAGAATTTCTGATCGCCAACTATCGGGATGTTTATCTGTTCGACCAGGATCAGCGCACCGCGGTGCCGCTTGAAATCGACGTCGAACTGCCCGTCTGGTATCCTACTGCCGTGTTCTACTCGGCCTTCTACGACAGGGTCTTCATCGCGAACTACGTTGGAGGGGACATTGTCGTCGCCCAGCTTGAGCGAACGAGGGCCGGCGCGAAGCTTCATGTAACCGAGCGCATAGTGGATATCGGTATCAAGGGGGCGGAGGGAGTGGCGATCTCGCGAGGAGGTCGATTCATGGGCGTGGCGGACTACGACGGCAACGTGGTCTCCATGTTCGAACGCGTAGATGACAAATGGATCCTGCGCTGGAAGCGGGATTTGCTGGCCTCTCACGGCATCGCGATGATCGGAGATGAGGTCTTCGCCTCGGGCCAGGGGAGCATTGTCAAGCTGTCGATTGAAACCGGGCAAGAGCTCGCCAGGATTGCAAACATCGGCTCTCAGTCGATTCAATTTGCCACTTGCATCAACGAAGACGAGAGCACCGGCGATCTGATTGGTTCGGATCCAATGTCCGGCGTCGTTTTCACGATGACCAAGAGCCTTCAAGTGAAGGACATCTACGGCGCGAACGGTCCGACCCATGCAAATCTGTCCGCGCCGTTCTGTGCCTATCGGGACAAGGACGCGGTCTATATTCTGTCCACCTACCAGGACAGGCTCATCGCCATCAGCGGAGCTGTGACAACGTCTTTCGAGTTCGGATACCCACGATGGAACTACATCGCGGATCAATCGCGATTTCGATACCCCTCGGTTACGTCGCGCGGATCCGTCCAGTTCGATGCGCCGAGCTATCAGATGTTCGACAAGACTGTGCGGGCTGCCTATGGCGCGCTGGCAGCGAGTGACGGCACGCTGTTGATGATGCCAGCCCGCGGAGACTTGTTTGGCGACGAGTCGACCTTTTACGCGACCGGCATAGCGAGTGACCCAAACTGGCTTGTCATCGTCTCCAATTCATCGCCCAAGGCAGTTCTCTATAACCGCAAGACGGGGGCGCTGGGTGGCGTAACGATCGGCGAATGGGATTGCTGGGCGCAAGCGAGTGAAATCCTGTGTCCATCGCGGCGTTATTCAATCGGCGAACTTTCTGCTGCCGCGGACATGTTGGATCGAGAGGAAGAGGCCAGGATGGCGGGAGGCTGGATCGGCAGCGCGATCCCGCTCCTGAAGTACTGGGCAGAATGGGCATCAACGCGTCGCTCGGCAGAGGTGCGCCCCTAGACATCGGCGGGCTCACGTTGCGTGATAACGCGCAGGCTCTACATCGGCGATCTCGCGATTTTGATCACATGTGAAAGGCCGCGGCAGAATAGAACGCCGCGATCGGCGGTCACTTGTTCGGTGAAACGGAGTGATCGCCATGCGTGTTGCCTTGGTCTTGACGTTGCCTCTTGTGATCCTGTGGAGTGCGGTTGCCGACGCGGCCACTGCGCATCACCGGCGCGTGCGACAGCACCTCATCTTCCGTCCGAGCGAAGAGGTGGTCGTACCTGGCGGGTACAGATATCCCGGCTTCGGGCCGATCCCGCCGGGCGAGAACCGAAATCTCGATCCATCCACGCGAGGTAGCGGCTGACGTCGGTCAGCGCCGCAGCTCCATCACGTCGATCACGTTGCCCGCGCCGGCGTATCGGTGGCGAGGATGATCGTTCCAGGGCTGCTCCGGCGTACCCGAGTGACCCGCCTCACATCACTCCCGGAGCCCATCTGGGAGTGTTTCGGCCAGGGCGATGCAATGGTGCGTCGGCCCAATTGTGGAGGAGGGTGTCATGCGTTCAATTTCACTGAGCTTTGTTGTCGCAACTGCGATTGCTCTGTTCACGTTCGGTCAGGCGGCTTCTGCCGCTCCCATCGGAGCAGTCGTGAAGGCATGCGACAGAACCGCAGGCTGCAACTATACCCTGAACAAGGCTGGAGACCTGACGGGCTGCTCCTCGAAAGCCTGCTTCTACTGCCCCAACGACGGCAAGCGGCAGTGCTTCGGGGTGCAGTGAGGTGGCAGGGGCCTGCTTCTCGCGGGCCCCGTTGCTTGGTGAGAACGGAGGATGCCTCTTCCATCGAACAAGAGGTTGGTCGAAGGAGCGAGCTATGCAGCGTCGGTGACCAACTTGTGCTGAGATCGCTCAGTGACACGCTTTTCAAGCATGGCGATGGTTCCCTTGAGATTGTCGTACCGCTCATTGAGCGACCTTGCCAGGGTCGGATACCTTGCGTCCGATGGGTCATAGATTCCCGCGCGCGCTTCTTCGGTCGCGATGTCGGCTTCGATCTGCTGGCAGGCCAGGACAAGATCGGACAGCATCTTCGCAACCGTCGACTCTCGTCCGGTGCTTTCGCGAGCTGTCTCAAAACGATGATGCATGTTCATGTGCGTGCTCCGAATGTCCGAGTTCGGTACACCGGGAACAGCTGGCGCCGAACTATTCACGGACGCATCGCAAGTCGCCTGCCAGGAGCGGTCCGTAAGAATACGGTCGGGGCGTAAGTCTGATGGGTCTCGCTATTCTCGGCGCCAAGCCGGAATGCAAGCGGTTAGCGTGACGCGCCTGTAGTCTCGAGCGGCGTTCTGATCTCCGGATTCTTCCGCAAACCTGACCGCTGCCTCCATGTCCTGAGAGGCAGACGCGCTATCGCAGAATAGGCTGTGAATTTCAGCCCGGTATCGATATGCCCTGTAGTTCATCGGGTTGTACTGAAGCGCCATGGTGTAGTTGCTTTGCTCCTCAGTGGCGCCTCGGCGCGCTTCATCCGATTGACTGTCGATGTTGGCCAGGCGATTGAGCGCCTGGAGTGTTCCGAGCTCCGTATACCGTTGAGACATCGCGCCGAAACTTGCAGGAAGTGCTTCGGCCGAAGCAGCAGGCTGCTGCGCCGCGCTCTGCGCGCGTTCAATTTCGATCTTCTTGTATTTGATGGCGTTGTCGTAGTCCCGCAGGCTTTGGAAGGTGCTCGATATTTCGCTGTTGATCGGCGCAATATAGGCAGTCGACAGTCGTCGATCGCTCAGCAGGTTGAGGCATGCCTGTATCTTTGCCTGCGCGGGCAAGACATCGCGACATTCCTTGTCAACCACACGACGCGCGTCCCGCGAATGCACTGTTGGCGGCGTCTGAGCAGCAGGCAGGACAATCGCCAGTGCTAAGCAGAGCGCTAACCTGAGACCGCGACTCGGGCCATCCATCTTATGTCTTCGCCTTCAGCCCGATCTCGACCAGCGGATACTTCGTGCGGGCTTCATGATTATTTGATGCCAAATAATCAAGCCGAGGGGAAGCTGCGACTTCCACCGCGGCTCTAACCCTCATCCGGCTCCGTGGCTACGCCAGCCGCCACAATCACCTCAAGCCTCAAGGCTCGTTTATCGATCGCGTAGCCGCTGACGCATTTCATTGATGGACCCAAAGGTGAGGCCGTTCGTGACTGGGATCGACCGAACGGTCTCAGCCGGCCCGCGGTACCAAAATGGAAGAGTGGGCCGGCTGTCGAGCTACGGTGTCACCGGATAGATGGTTTCGCCAGCCAATTGACGTCGCGACCATTCGAGGCCGCTTGCTATGAGCGCGCAGGGTCGGTTTGACGACAGGTCGTCAAGACAAACGCTGCCTTGCTACATTGCCAATCGCTGCCAAGTGCAGCGCTCGAGACGGGCCGTGGGGCTGCAGCGATCGCCAGCACAACAACCATGCAGGCCAGCGAAGTTGCGATGACGAGCCTGCCGGCTTTGGATGAGAAACGCTGCCGTAACCAGGGAGCCAAATCGGCGGATCGGCGAAGCTGGGCGTTACGCAAAACCTGGTCGATATCCTGGAATTGAATGCCACTGTCCTGCTGCATGGCTTTGCTCCGGAAATATTCAGGTGATGAAAAACTGAGGGGATGCTGCGCGCGGTTTGTTTCGCGCTCGCTTCAACGCACCGGAAATGGTGTTTCATTCACGCGGAGGTGACTGCCGGTTCGAGCCAGGGAGGCTCTGGCGGCTAGCGAACCATGGAACGAAGTTGGGTCGGATATCAGCGGCACCCGATCGGCAGCCGCTACACGGGCCGTCCTGGTCAAGATCCGAAAGGTTGGCTGGCGGAGACGGAGGGATTCGAACCCTCGATAGGCCTTTACAAGCCTATAACGGTTTAGCAAACCGCCGCCTTCAGCCACTCGGCCACGTCTCCAATGGCGCCGATATGCCCGAGAGGGCGCTAAGCCGCAAGCGGCAGATTCAGTTTGCGGCAAGGTGATTTGGTGGCAGCTGCGCCGCCGGCGGCCCGGGAGCGGGCACTGAGCCTTTATATTGCGCCCCGATTTGGACGCGGCGGCTCGGGTGAATGCAAGAAATGTAAGCTATAACAATAGATTAGATCGAGGTTTGGGCGGGGCCGACAGCCGCCCGTTGCAAGGCTGTTGAAAACCGGCTGCGCCGGCTCATTCCACGCTGGCGCCGCGGCGCAGGTCGGCGTCGATCTGCAATCTGGTGCCGCCGCCGAAGCGGGCGCGGTAGACCTGCAGGTTCTCCATGATCCGCTGGACGTAGTTCCGCGTCTCCGAGAACGGAATCAGCTCGACCCAATCGACCGCATCGACCTTGGGATCGCGCGGGTCTCCATAACGCTCGATCCACTTCTTCACGCTGCCGCGGCCGGCATTGTAGGCGGCGAAGGTCAGGATGTAGGAGCCGCGATAGTCCTCGAGCAGGCCGCCGAGCTCGGCCGCGCCGAGCATCGCGTTGTAGACCGGGTCGGTCTTCATCCGGTTGAGGTCGAAGCCGATGCCGGCGCGCTTGCAGACGTAGCGTCCGGCGTCCGGCGTCACCTGCATCAGGCCGTAGGCCTGGGCCGGCGACACCACCGCCGGATTGAACGCGCTCTCCTGGCGCGCAATCGCGTAGACGACGCTCTGCTCGACCTCCGGTCCGACCTGGCGGAACGATGGAATGCCGTTCACCGGGTAGGCGTAGTGGTCGAACGGCAGTCCGCGATTGAGCGCCGCCTTGCCCATCAGCAGCATGCCGCGGGCATCGCCATGGCGCGCGGTGAGCTCGCCGAGGCCGGCCAGCGCTTCCGGATCGCCATTGTCGCCCATGTCGCCGAAGATCGGGATCGCGAGCTCGCGCGCGTCGATCTCGTAGAGCAGTCCGACCGCGCGCACGATTTCCAGCCGATCGGCGCCACGGCCGCGCGGCGCGCTGTTCAATTCGATCTGCGGCAGGCCGAGCTTGGCGCGCGCGAGCTGGCCGTAGTAGCTGGTCGACTGCTCGGCTGCGCGTGCGTAGGCGGCGCGCGCTTCCTGGCTGCGGCCGGCGGCCTCCGCGGCGCGGCCTTGCCAATAACCGGCACGCGCCAGCGCGGTCGGGTTGGCGCTGCCGACGCCGATCCGCGCGAAATGCTGGGCGGCGAGGGCGGGGTCGTTGAGAAAGCGCAGCGCGATCCAGCCCGAGGTGAATTCCTGCTCGGTCTTGTAGATGTCGCGGGCGGGCAGCGCCGCGTCGCGCGCGATCAGATAGGCGGTGCGAAACTCGTTGACGTCGATCATCTTGCGCGCCAGCAGGCGGCGCTCGACCCACCATTCGTCGACGTTGAAGAGCCGCGCGGCGTCCTTCGGCGCGCTCAGCATCAGCTGCGCGGCTTCGGTGAACTTCTCCTCGCGGCGGAGCAGCTGGATCTTGGCGAACAAATAGCCGGTATCGCCGGAGAGTTCGCGCGGTACCTCTTCGAGCAGCGCGCGCAGGTTCGAGCCCTTGCGGTTGGCCGCGATGCGCGCCTTGGCGAGCGCCAGATAACCGGAGCCGAGACGTCTGGCCGCGCGGATGCCGGCGGCCTCGTTGTCGGTGCCGTAGAGCATGGTGTCCATGCGCGCCTTGTGGTCGCCTGCGGTCAGGAACGAGCCGAACAGATCGAGCGCGGTGGTTTCGGTGTCCTCGCTCATCGGGTCGTTGCGCCAGGCTTCGCGCACCAGGCGCTCGGCATTGCCGCGGTCGCCGCGTCCGATCATCACCTTGGCGAGCGCGAGCCGGCCCTTGGCCGAAACCGGCGATTCATTCTGGAACCAGGCCCACACCGCGGAGTCGTCGCGATGGTCGTCCCATAGCGATGCCTCGATGCGGCGGCGCAGGAAGGTCTGCGAGGGCCAGCTCGGATTGGCGTCAAGGAAGGCGCGGTAGCGCTCGACCGAGGCGCCATTGTCCTCGCTGCGCAGGATCAGCCATTCGGCAAGCTTGCGCGCCACCGGATCGGAGATCGAGGCCTCGGCCTCGGTGGCGTCCGCCGGCTTGCGCTTGCGCAGCAGCTCGACGACGCTCGCAAGCGCCTCCTTGTCGGACTGCGACGTCGACGACGTCGCGGCCACGGCTGCAGGCAGCACCGGCTTGCGCACGATCGGCGCGGCATGCTGGCGGGTCGCCGGAACGAGCGCGGGGGCGGCGGCGCGGACGGGCACCGGCTTGTTCGGCAGACTTCCTGTCGCAGCCGGAGCAGCGGGCTTCGACGCAGTGGTCTTCGTCGTAGTGGTCTTGGACGTGCTGCTCTTTGACGCGGCGGCCTTCGAAGCGTCGGTCTTGGAAGGCGCGGCCTTGGCGCCGTCGGTCTTCGCCGCGCCGGACTTCGAAGAGGTCGTCTTGGCAGCCTCCGTCTTGGCAGCGCTGGTCTTGGCTTCGCTGCTCTTGGCGGCGCCTGGCTTTGAAGCGTGCGCCTTCGAGGTGCCGGCCTTGGAAGCGTCGGTCTTGGAAGCGTCGGTCTTGGAAGCTCCCTTGGAAGCCGCATTCTTCGAGGCAGCTGTCTTGGAAGCTGCATCCTGGGCAGCCGGCCTCGCGGCTGGAACATCCTCGGCGGCCCATGCATCGGCCGTGACGGCGGCAAGGCCAACGATGAGCGCCAGGCTCGTCGCCAGCGCCGTCGATCGCAATGTGCCTGCGCGGGCGGAACGGATCACAGAAGTCCTCTGCGGCCCCGAATCATCTGGTCGGTTGGGCCATGGGTTCTTATTTGATTGAAAACGTAGACAAAATACTAAGAAGCCTGCCGGTGCGGCTGTTTGCGCCAGCACAACGGCGAAATCGCGGCTGGAACTGCCTGGGAATAGGTTCGGTACGGCCCTTTCGCCTGCCGGTCAGACCCGATATGAATTGCCTTTCATGGCGTTTCGCATCAACCGGGTGCCGGTTGCACGGACGTGAAGCACGACAATAACAAGGGTCCGTCGACCTAGCCTTTAGCCTGAAGCGTTTGGAGGAAGTCCATGGCAGCCAAGACAAAATTCCGGGGATCATTCACTGCCTTGGTGACGCCCTTCAAAAACGGCTCGGTGGATGAGGCGGCATTCCGCAGCCTCGTGAACTGGCAGATCGCCGAGGGCACGCACGGCCTGGTGCCGGTCGGCACCACAGGCGAGAGCCCGACGCTGAGCCATGACGAGCACAAGCGCGTGGTCGAGTGGTGCATCGAGGAGGCCAAGGGCCGGGTGCCCGTGATCGCCGGCGCCGGCTCGAATTCGACCAAGGAGGCGATCGAGCTCGCCGAGCACGCGGAGAAGGCCGGTGCCAATGCGGTGCTGGTGGTGACGCCGTACTACAACAAGCCGACCCAGGAAGGCATGTACCAGCACTTTAAGGCGATCAACGATGCGATCGGCATTCCGATCATCATCTACAACATCCCGCCGCGCTCGGTGATCGACATGTCCGTGGACACCATGGCACGGCTGTTCGAGCTGAAGAACATCGCCGGCGTCAAGGACGCGACCGCGAGCATGGTGCGGGTGTCGCAGCAGCGCGCCGCGATGGGCGAGGACTTCAATCAACTGTCGGGCGAGGACGCGACCATCATCGGCTACATGGCGCATGGCGGCCATGGCTGCATCTCGGTGACCTCGAACGTCGCGCCGCGGCTGTGCTCGGAGTTCCAGACCGCCTGGCAGAAGGGCGATGTCACGACCGCGCTGAAGATCCACGACAAGCTGATGCCGCTGCACACCAACCTGTTCATCGAGAGCAATCCGGCGCCGGTGAAGTATGCGATGTCGCTGCTCGGCAAGCTGGACGAGAAGCTGCGCCTGCCGATGGTGCCGGTCTCTGAATCGACCCGCCAGGCCGTCCGCAGCGCCATGGTGCATGCAGGCCTGATCAACTGAGCCAGGCCGGTGCCGCCGTGAACAATGCCGTGCGCAATGTCGAAGGGAAGGGGATGGGCATGCTGAAGGAATTCCGCGAATTCGCCATGAAGGGCAATGTCGTCGACCTCGCCGTCGGCGTCATCATCGGTGCAGCCTTCGGCGCGATCGTCACCTCGCTGGTCGGCGACATCATCATGCCGATCATCGGCGCGATCACGGGCGGACTCGATTTCTCCAACTATTTCACCGGGCTTTCCAAGGCCGTCACCGCAACCAACCTGGCCGATGCCAAGAAGCAGGGCGCGGTGCTGGCCTGGGGCAACTTCCTGACGCTGACGCTGAACTTCCTGATCATCGCCTTCGTGCTGTTCATGGTCATTCGCGCCATGAACCAGTTCAAGCGCAAGGACGAGGCCAAGTCCGCCGAGCCGCCGAAGCCGTCCGACGAGGTCGTGCTGCTGACGGAAATCCGCGACCTCCTCAAGAAGGGCTAACGTGGCCGACAAGAACGAACGTCAGATCAAGGTTGTCGCTGAAAACCGAAAGGCCCGCTTCAACTACGCCATCGAGGATACGGTCGAGGCCGGCATTTCGCTGACCGGTACTGAGGTGAAGTCGATCCGCAGCGGCAAGAGCACGATCGCGGAATCCTATGCGGATTCCAAGAACGGCGAGATCTGGCTGATCAACGCCAATATCCCCGAATATCTGCAGGCCAACCGCTTCAACCACGAGCCGAAGCGGCCGCGAAAACTCTTGCTGCATCGCAAGCAGATCAACAAGCTGCTCGGTGCGGTCGACCGCGAGGGCATGACGCTCATTCCGCTGAAGCTGTACTTCAACGAGCGCGGCCGTGCCAAACTGCTGCTCGCGGTCGCCAAGGGCAAGAAGCTGCACGACAAGCGCGAGACCGAGAAGAAGCGCGACTGGGGCCGCGAAAAGGGCCGCCTGATGCGGGCGCGGGGCTAGGGCGTTCCGAGTGCCGTCACTGCGACGACGACGGATGGAGATTGGTCCGATGAACCAGAGCAGCCTCACCGACGTCGACTGGAGCAGGATCCCGGCACCCACGGACGATGGCGGCGCGGCGCATCTGACCGGAATGACGATCCCGCCGATCAGGCTGCGCGCCACCGACGACACCTCGGTGGCGCTGTCGGCGCTCGAGGGCCGCACCGTGGTGTTCGCTTATCCGCGAACCGGCGAGCCCGGCAAGATCGGGCTGGTCGACGATTGGGACATGATCCCCGGGGCCCGCGGCTGTACGCCGCAGACCTGCGCCTTCCGCGACCTGTTCGCTGACCTGAAGGCGGCCGGTGCCGCCCAGGTGTTCGGGCTGTCGACGCAGAGTAATGCCTACCAGACCGAGATGGCGTCGCGCCTGCATCTGCCGTTTCCGGTGCTGTCGGACGAGGCGCTGGAACTGACGCACGCGCTGAGATTGCCGACGATGTCGGTGGCGGGCCTGACGCTGATCAAGCGGCTTGCGCTCATCATCGACGATGCGCGCATCACGCACGTGTTCTATCCGGTGTTCCCGCCTGACCGGAATGCCGGCGACGTGCTGGAATGGCTGCAGGCCAATCCGCGGAAAGATGAGAGCGCTTCCAAGTAAAGTGGATACCGGTTCGCGAAGTGGATATCGGGAGAAGGGCTCTAGCCGAGCTCCTTACGCACGGTCGCGAAGACCTTGCGGAACATGTCGGTCGTCAGCACGCCTGTGTTCGTGTTGTAGCGCGAGCAGTGGTAGCTGTCGTAGAGCTTGAAAGTGCCCGCGCTATGCACGGCGCCGTGCACAAAGGGCGCCGCCGCCAGACGAACATCCAGCGCCTTCAACGTAGATTCGTGTGCGATTCGCCCGAGCAGCACGATCGCGCGCAGCTTCGGCATCGTGGCGATGGTTGCGCGGAGGAATTGCCGGCAGGTGTTGATCTCGGCCGGCTGTGGCTTGTTTTGCGGCGGTACGCAGCGCACCGCGTTACTGATCCGGCAGTCCACCAGCTTCAAGCCGTCGTCCGGCCGCGCCTGATAGACGCCGCTGGCGAAGCCATATTCGAGCAAGGTCGCGTAGAGCAGATCGCCGGCGTAATCGCCGGTGAAGGGACGGCCGGTGCGGTTGGCGCCCTGCATGCCCGGCGCGAGCCCGACGATCAGCAGCCGCGCATTCGGATCGCCGAACGATTCCACCGGCGAGTTGAACCAGTCCGGGTGGAGTGTGCGGGCCTGTGCACGAAAATCGGCCAGCCTGACGCAGAGCTGACAGTTGCTGTCGGGGCGCGTCGGTGCGGCGACGAGATTACTCGTCGAAATCGTCATCGGCTCCCCGGGGGGCCATCGTTGTCGCGCGCTGCAGGAACTGCGGGGAGTGGTGACGCGGTTCGCGCGGGGCCGGACGTTCGGACGGATCGCGGCCAAGCTTGGATTGCAGCTCGACGAGGTCGGTGAAGACGTCGGCCTGGCGGCGCAGCTCGTCGGCGATCATCGGCGGCTGGCTCGCAATGGTGGAGATGACGGTGACGCGGACGCCGCGGCGCTGCACGGCCTCGACCAGCGAGCGGAAGTCGCCGTCGCCGGAAAACAGGATCATCTGGTCGATGTGCTCGGCCAGCTCCATGGCATCGACGGCGAGCTCGATGTCCATATTGCCCTTCACCTTGCGGCGGCCGCTGGCATCGATGAATTCCTTGGTCGCCTTGGTGACCACGGTGTAGCCGTTGTAGTCGAGCCAATCGATCAGCGGACGGATCGACGAATACTCCTGATCCTCGATGATCGCCGTGTAGTAGAACGCACGGAGCAGGGTGCCGCGACTCTGGAATTCCTTGAGGAGGCGCTTGTAGTCGATGTCGAAGCCGAGCGTCTTTGCGGTTGCGTAAAGATTGGCTCCATCGATGAAGAGCGCGATCTTGTTGGAAACAGGTGACGACATCAAAGTGTTCTCGCGTGGTTGTTAGTGTTCTTAGCGCGGCGGTGATCAACCGCGCGTAATTTCCGGCGTTGCTGCCTAAAGTTCTGTGAATCTTTCCCCACGACAGTCACCACCGCAATTATGGTGAGGCGAGGGCAAAAAGCCTAGACCTTTGACATTGCAATGAAGAGATTTACTTGCCTGGGACAGCAACCTAGCCATGTCGTCAGACGCTCCGGCCCTTCTGGCCCCGGCAGAGGGGGTTATCAGAGCCTGTTGGGAAGGCAAATCACAAATTTTGCCTTGCGAAACGGGGGCTAGCCCTATAACTAACCCTCATAACCTACATGTTCGATCCCTTTTACCACGGAGCGCCTCGAGATGGCTCGCGTCACCGTCGAAGATTGCATTGATAAGGTCGACAATCGTTTCGACCTCGTCCTGTTGGCTGCGCATCGTGCCCGGATGATCTCGTCGGGATCGCAACTCACGGTTGATCGCGACAACGACAAGAACCCGGTCGTTTCGCTGCGCGAGATCGCCGATTCGACGATCTCGCCGGAGGACCTGAAAGAGGAGCTCGTGCACTCCCTGCAGAAGTTCGTCGAGGTCGACGAGCCCGAGCCGGACACTGTGCCGCTGATCGGTTCCGCCGGTGCCAGTGTCGACGCCGACGACACCGAGGTCGCGGTCGAGCGCATGACCGAGGAAGAGCTGCTGAAGGGCCTCGAGGGCCTGGCGCCCCCGGAAGAGCAGCCCGAGGAAGACGAGTAAGCTCGTCGTTTCGGCTCCGCATCTCGGATCAATTTGCCAAAGGCCCGGACATTGCTCCGGGCCTTTGCTTTTGTTGACAATTTTGCTGTTACGGTGCGTCCTATGCGGGCGCGCGAAATTGAATGGTTCCAGGGCCCGCGCGGGGTGCTGCTTCGTTCGAAAGCGCACTAGATTGAGGAAGAAGGGACGTTCCGGTCCCGCGAGAGGCAGCGAGTTCATGGCGTATCGACGCCGCAGTTCCATCCAGATGCAGGCTGCAACCGAAACGGTCGCGGTCGCGCCGGCCTCGTCCACGGCGGAAAGGCCGGCGAAGCCGCGGACCCGAATGATGCGACAATATGACCTTGTCGAGCGCGTCCGGTCCTATAACCCCGACACCAACGAAGACCTGCTCAACCGCGCCTACGTCTACGCCATGAAGGCGCACGGCACGCAGACGCGCGCCTCCGGCGATCCCTATTTCTCGCATCCGCTCGAGGTCGCCGCGATCCTCACCAACCTCAAGCTCGACGATGCCACGATCGTGGCGGCGCTGCTGCACGACACGATCGAGGACACCGAGGCGACGCGGGCCGAGATCGACCATGTGTTCGGCCATGAGATCGGTGCGCTGGTCGAAGGCCTGACCAAGCTGAAGCGGTTGGAGCTGGTGTCGCGCGAGGCCAAGCAGGCCGAGAATTTGCGCAAGCTGCTGCTGGCGATCGCCGACGACGTCCGCGTGCTGCTGATCAAGCTCGCCGACCGCCTGCACAACATGCGCACGCTGGAATTCGTGCCGCCGGCCTCGCGTCGCCGCATCGCCGAGGAGACGCTGGATATCTATGCGCCGCTGGCCGGCCGTATGGGTATGCAGGAGATGCGCGAGGAGCTGGAGGACCTGTCGTTCTTCGTGCTCGATCCCGAGGCCTATGCAGTGGTCAAGCAGCGGCTCGATTCACTGGCCGAGCGCAACCGCAACCTGATCGGCGAGATCGAAACCCAGCTCTCCAAGAACCTGCAGAAGAATGGCATCACCGCGCGGGTTTTCGGCCGCCGCAAGCAGCCGTTTTCGATCTGGACCAAGATGGAGCGCAAGTCGGTCGGCTTCGAGCAGCTGTCCGACATCTACGGCTTCCGCGTCATCCTCGACGATGTCGGCGCCTGCTACCGCGCGCTCGGCATCGTCCATACCACCTGGCCGGTCGTGCCGGGCCGCTTCAAGGACTACATCTCGACGCCGAAGCAGAACGACTACCGTTCGATCCACACCACCGTGATCGGGCCGGGCAAGCAGCGCGTCGAGCTGCAGATCCGTACCGAGGAGATGAACCAGATCGCCGAGTTCGGCATCGCCGCGCATGCCTTCTACAAGGAAGGGGCGGGCTCGCCGCATGAGCGGCTGAAGCACGAGTCGAACGCCTTCGCCTGGCTGCGCCACACCATCGGCATCCTCTCGGAAAGCTCCAATCCCGAGGAATTCCTCGAGCACACCAAGCTCGAACTGTTCCACGACCAGGTGTTCTGCTTCACGCCGAAGGGCAAGCTGATCGCGCTGCCGCGCAACGCCAACGTGATCGATTTCGCCTATGCCGTGCACACCGGTGTCGGCAACAGCGCGGTCGGCTGCAAGATCAACGGCAAGTTCGCGCCGCTGTCCTCGGAGCTGCAGAATGGCGACGAGGTCGAGGTGCTGACCTCGAAGGCGCAGTCGGCGCCGCCGTCGGCCTGGGAAGCGCTCGCCCGCACCGGCAAGGCGCGCGCCGCGATCCGGCGTGCCACCCGCGATGCGGTGCGCGACCAGTATGCCGGCCTCGGCCGCCGCATCGTCGACCGCCTGTTTGCCCGCGCCAAGATCGAATATGCCGACGACAAGCTGAAGGGCGCCTTGCCGCGGCTCGCCCGCACCTCGATCGAGGACGTGATGGCCTCCGTCGGACGCGGCGAGATCAAGGCCTCCGACGTCGCGCGCGCGATGTATCCCGACTACAAGGAAGAGCGGATGGTGCGCTATGGCGCCAAGAAGGGGCTCGCCGCCAAGCTGAAGACGCAGACCCCGCCGCATCCGGCGCGCGCTACCTCGGTGATCCCGGTGCGCGGCATCAATTCCGAACTGCCGGTGAAGTTCGCGCCGAACGGCGGCGCCGTGCCGGGCGATCGGATCGTCGGCATCGTCACGGCGGGCGAGGGGATCACGATCTACCCGATCCAGTCGCCGGCGCTGAAGGATTTCGAGGAGGAGCCGGAGCGCTGGCTCGACGTGCGCTGGGACATCGATGAGACGATGCCGCAACGCTTCCCCGCGCGCATCCTGGTCCACAATGTCAACGAGCCGGGCAGCCTCGCCCAGATCGCGACCGTGATCGCCGAGCACGACGGCAATATCGACAACATCCACATGTCGCGCCAATCGCCCGACTTCACGGAGCTGACCATCGATCTTGAGGTCTATGACCTCAAGCATCTCAGCGCTATCATCGCGCAGTTGCGCGCCAAGGCCGTCGTTGCACGGGTCGAACGCGTCAATGGGTAAAGATGCATGCGCAGGGCATAGGCGGGCGGAAGCGACGCCTTCCTTCGGACGGCTTTGCCCGCGCATGACAGGCTAGAATTGCAGGTTAGGGACATGTCAAAGGCTGCTCCGCTCCGTCTCGGTATCAATGTCGATCACGTCGCGACCCTGCGCAATGCGCGGGGCGGGGCGCGGCCCGATCCGGTGCGGCTGGCGCTTGCCGCGATCGCGGCCGGCGCCGACGGCATCACCGCGCATCTGCGCGAGGATCGCCGACATATCCGCGACGAGGACATGGCGCGGCTCAAGGCCGAGATCTCCAAGCCGCTGAATTTCGAGATGGCGGCGACCGACGACATGCTGCGGATTTCGCTCGCCACCAAGCCGCATGCGGTATGCCTCGTGCCGGAACGGCGCCAGGAGCTCACCACCGAAGGCGGCCTCGACGTGGTCGGCCAGCACAATGCGCTGGCGCCGTTCATCGCGCGGCTCAATGATGCCGGCATCCGGGTCTCGCTGTTCATCGCCGCCGATCCAAGGCAGATCGAGATGGCCGCGCAACTGAAGGCGCCCGTGATCGAGATCCATACCGGCGGCTGGTGCGACGCCGTGGTCGACGGTCACAAGGACAAGGCGGAGGCCGAGTGGAAGCGCATCGTCGCCGGCGCCAAGCTCGCGCAGGCGGCCGGGCTCGAGGTCCATGCCGGCCACGGGCTCGACTATGAGACCGCGGAGACGATCTCCGCGCTGCCCGAAGTCCGCGAGCTCAACATCGGCTATTTCATGATGGGCGAGGCGCTGTTCGTCGGCATCGCCGCCACGGTGCGCGAGATGCGTGCGGCAATGGACCGCGGCCGTGCCAGGGCGCAAGGTGCCGTCAGCGCATGATCATCGGCATTGGCTCCGATCTGATCGACATCACCCGGATTGCGAAGGTGATCGAGCGGCACGGCGAGCGCTTTCTCGATCGCATCTTCACCGACGCCGAGCGCGCCAAGGCGGTGCGCCGTGCCAACAGCGAGAAGATGGTGGTCGCAACCTACGCCAAGCGGTTCGCCGCGAAGGAGGCCTGCTCCAAGGCGCTCGGCACCGGTATCCGGCGCGGGGTGTGGTGGAAGGATATGGGGGTGGTGAACCTGCCGGGAGGGCGGCCGTCGATGCAGCTGACTGGCGGGGCGCTGGCCCGGCTCCAGGAGCTGACGCCCGAGGGCATGCAGGCGCAGATCGACCTTTCGATCACGGACGATTGGCCGCTGGCACAGGCCTTCGTCATAATTTCGGCGGTTGCTCCCGCCAGATGAGCGCGCGGCGCCGGAATTTGCCAGAAAACTTCAGCAAACTAAAAAATCATTGACATTTCAATGAATTGCGAAGTTTTGAGGCGGCGATTGATTGCGCCCCTGCGAACAACCGTCTAAAACGCCGCAGGGTATCGAGCGAGACGCGGATTCCAGTTTTAAGCCGGAATTTGCCCTCAAGATCAGAATCAAGGCCATTTTCCTCACGCGGGGGTCGAACGCCTCGCGTGGAGAGAACGTTCTGCCACCGCGTGGGCATCAGGGCCCGCGGGAATTGGGAAAGCAATGAGCGCGACCACCGGCACCAAATCTGAAAGCGGCTTGGGCGAGACCATCCGCGTCGTCATCCATGCCCTTCTGATCGCGCTCGTCATCCGCACCTTCCTGTTCCAGCCGTTCAACATCCCCTCGGGGTCGATGAAGGCGACGCTCTTGGTCGGCGACTACCTGTTCGTCTCGAAATATTCCTATGGCTATAGCCACTATTCGATCCCGTTCTCGCCGAACATCTTCTCGGGGCGCATCTTCGGCTCGGAACCGAGCCGCGGCGACATCGTGGTGTTCCGCCTGCCGCGGGATGACTCCACCGACTACATCAAGCGCGTCATCGGGCTGCCGGGCGACCGCATCGAGGTCCGGAACGGGCTGCTCTACATCAACGATGAGCCGATCAAGCGCGAGCGGCTGAGCGATTTCGTCGGCGAGGATCCCTGCGGCTCGGCGGACGCCACCGCGCGGGTCAAGCGCTGGAAGGAAACGCTGCCGAACGGCGTCAGCTATGAGTCGCTCGACTGCACCGACAACAGCTACATGGACAACACCATCGTCTACACCGTTCCGCCCGGGCATTTCTTTATGATGGGCGACAACCGCGACAACTCCACCGACAGCCGCTTCCTGTCGCAGGTCGGCTACGTGCCGTTCGAGAACATCATCGGGCGTGCCCAGATGATCTTCTTCTCGATCGCCGAAGGCGAGCAGGCCTGGATGATCTGGCGCTGGCCGTTCGCAGTGCGGTGGAACCGCCTATTCTCCATCGTGCGATGAACGACGATACCGCAGCCATCAACGACCAAGCGCCCACCGGCGAGCCGAGCCAGACGCCCGCCGCCGAAAGCACGGCCGCGCCGAGGAAGCGGCGCAGCAAGGCCGCCAAGGCGGCTGAAGAGAAGGCCGCGATCGCCGGCACCGAGGCGCGTATCGGGTATACGTTCTCGGATGCCGCGCTGCTGACCACTGCGTTCACCCACGTCTCCGCGCTGAAGCCCGCCACCCGCAACCGCGCCGACAGCTACCAGCGGCTGGAATTCCTCGGCGACCACGTGCTCGGGCTGATCGTGTCCGACATGCTGTTCCGGGCGTTCCCGAAGGCTGACGAGGGCGAATTGTCGAAGCGGCTCGCCGATCTCGTGCGCAAGGAGAGCTGCGCCGACGTCGCCAAGTCGCTCGGGCTGCTCGAGGACATCAAGCTCGGCATGGTGAAGGCGGTCGAGGGCGCCCGGCTGCGCAAATCCGTGCTCGGCGATATCTGCGAAGCGGTGATCGGGGCGATCTTTCTCGACGGCGGCTACGAGGCCGCGCGCCAGTTCGTCGAGCGCAACTGGACCGAGCGGATGCACAAGCTGCGCCGGCCGCTGCGCGATCCCAAGACCGTGTTGCAGGAATGGGCGCAAGGCAAGGGATTGCCGACGCCGGTCTATCGCGAGGTCGAACGCACCGGCCCGCACCACGATCCGCAATTCCGCGTTGCGGTTGACCTGCCGGGCCTCGCCTCCGCCGAGGGCCTCGGGGGCAACAAGCGCGCGGCCGAGAAAGCAGCAGCATCCGCGATGATCGAGCGTGAAGGCGTCGGCACCAATGACTGACGAACCCAAAGGGCAGGGGGACGCGACGCGCTGTGGCTTCGTCGCGCTGATCGGTGCGCCCAATGTCGGCAAGTCGACGCTGGTCAACGCGCTGGTGGGCTCCAAGGTCACCATCGTTTCGCGCAAGGTGCAGACCACACGCGCGCTGATCCGCGGCATCGTGATCGAGGGCAACGCGCAGATCATCCTGGTCGACACGCCCGGCATCTTCGCGCCGCGGCGCCGGCTCGACCGCGCCATGGTGTCGACCGCCTGGAGCGGCGCCCACGACGCCGATCTCGTCTGTGTGCTGCTCGATGCGAAGTCGGGCATCGACGAAGAGGCCAACGCGATCCTGGCCAGGCTCGAAACCGTCGCGCATCCGAAGATCCTGGTGCTGAACAAGGTCGACCTCGTACAGCGCGAGAAGCTGCTGGCTCTGGCGCAGGCCGCCAACGAGCGGATGCGCTTCGAGCACACCTTCATGATCTCGGCGCTGTCGGGCGATGGCGTTGACGATCTGCGCCAGGCGCTGGCCAAGCTGGTGCCCGCGGGACCGTTCCTCTATCCCGAGGACCAGATGTCGGATGCGCCGATGCGGCATTTGGCGGCCGAGATCACCCGCGAGAAGATCTACAGCCATCTGCATCAGGAATTGCCGTACCAGTCGACGGTCGAGACCGACAGCTGGACCGACCGCAAGGACAAGTCGATCCGCATCGAGCAGACGATCTTTGTCGAGCGCGAGAGCCAGCGCAAGATCGTGCTCGGCAAGGGCGGTGCCACCATCAAGTCGATCGGCGCGCAGGCGCGTGCCGAGATCGCCGAGATCATGGGCGTGCCCGTGCACCTGTTCCTGTTCGTCAAGGTGCGCGAGAACTGGGGCGACGATCCCGACCGCTACAAGGAAATGGGACTGGACTTCCCCAAGGAATGAGCCGGCGCCTGAATGTGCCCAGAGCAGTGAGCGTGCCCAAAGCGATGAACGTGCCCAGAAATGTGCTGTGGTTTGAGGTGCTGCTCTATCTGTCGCTGACGCTCGATGCGTTGTCGGTGGCGTTCCAGGACCGCACGCCGACCGACGTGAGGACTGATCAGATGATCAGCGGCGAGACGCTGACCGCCGGCTGCATGATCCTGCTGCTGGTGTATTTCGTCCGGCTCGCCGCGCAGCACCGCAAGAACTGGCCGCGCTGGGCGCTGGGCGCGATGCTGGTGCTGTCGGTGATCTCGCTGGTGCAGGTGATCGGCGAGAAGGGCCTGGAGCTCGACAGCGCCATCGAGATGGTGTCCTGCATCCTGACCACGGCCGGGCTGTATTACTCCTTCACCGGCGACGCACAGGGCTGGTTCAACGCGTAGGGCTGCGTAGGGCGGGTTAGCCCAACGGGTCCGCGCCAGCGCGGCCCGATGACAGGCTCCGCCGCAACCCGCCGTGTAACTTCCTGGCGATATCGGCGGATTACGCTGCGCTAATCCGCCCTACATGATACTTTTGCAACCATGGAATGGACCGACGAAGGCATCGTGCTGGGCGTGCGGCGGCATGGCGAATCCTCCGCCATCGTCGAGCTCTTGACGCGCGAGCACGGCCGCCATCTCGGCCTGGTGCGCGGCGGCGCCAGTTCGCGGATGCGGCCGCTGCTGCAGCCCGGTAACAGCGTCACCGCGGTGTGGCGGGCGCGGCTCGACGAGCATCTCGGCATGTACGCGCTGGAAGGCACGCGGCTGCGGGCGGCGACGCTGCTCGCCTCGTCGCACGCGGTCTATGGCGTGACGCATCTGGCGGCGCTGGCGCGGCTGCTGCCGGAGCGCGATCCGCATGAAGACATCTACGAGATGTTGCAGGGGACGCTCGACGATTTCGACGATGCCGGCGTCGCCGCCGTGCACCTGATCCGGTTTGAGCTCGCGATGCTGACCGAGCTCGGCTTCGGGCTCGATCTGGAGAACTGCGCGGCGACCGGAGAGACCACCGACCTGATCTATGTGTCGCCGAAATCCGGCGGCGCCGTGTCCCGCGCCGCCGGCGAGCCGTGGCGCGACCGGCTGTTGCCGCTGCCGGCGTTCCTGCGCGAGGGCGAGAGCGGCGCCAACAGCTGGTCGGAGCAGGACCTGCGCGACGGCTTCCAGATCACCGGCCTGTTCCTGCTCCGCCACGTGCTGGAGCCCCGTGGCCAGGGCCATTCCGACGCCCGCGACGGGTTTATCAACGCCGTGACCAGGCCGCGAAGCCGAACGGCGGTTCCGTAAGGCCGATTCGGGCCCTAAATTCCCGGTGATTCGCGGCTTGCCCGATTCACCGCCAAGGTTTAACGCCTCCCCATGGGAAAACGACAGGTACCGCCGGAAAAGCCGGCCGAAATTCACGAGGTGCCGCTGCGTGACGCGCTCGAGGAGCGCTATCTCGCCTATGCGCTCTCGACCATCATGCATCGTGCGCTGCCGGACGCCCGCGACGGGCTGAAGCCGGTGCACCGGCGCATCCTCTACGGTATGGACCTGCTCGGGCTCGACCCGCGCGCGGCATTCAAGAAGTCGGCCAAGATCGTCGGCGACGTGATGGGCTCGTTCCATCCGCATGGCGACCAGGCGATCTATGACGCCATGGTGCGGCTGGCGCAGGATTTCTCCTCGCGCTACCCGCTGGTCGACGGCCAGGGCAATTTCGGCAATATCGACGGCGATAACGCGGCCGCCTACCGCTACACCGAAGCGCGCATGACCGAAGTCGCGCGGCTCCTGCTCGACGGCATCGACGAGGACGGTGTTGAATTCCGCCTCAATTACGATGGCCAGACGAAAGAGCCGGTGGTGCTGCCCGGCGGCTTCCCGAACCTGCTCGCCAACGGCGCGCAGGGCATCGCGGTCGGCATGGCGACCTCGATCCCGCCGCACAATGCCGCCGAACTCTGCGACGCCGCGCTGCATCTGATCGAGAAGCCCGACGCCAAGTCGAAGGCGCTGCTGAAATGGGTCAAGGGCCCGGACTTCCCGACCGGCGGCATCGTCGTCGATTCCAAGGAATCGATCATCGAGGCCTACACCACGGGCCGCGGCTCGTTCCGCACCCGTTCGCGCTGGACCCAGGAGGAGGGTGCGCGCGGCACCTGGGTGATCGTCGTCACCGAGATCCCGTGGCTGGTGCAGAAGTCGCGGATCGTCGAGAAGATCGCCGAACTCATCAACGAGAAAAAGCTGCCGCTGGTCGGCGATGTCCGCGACGAGTCCGCCGAAGACATCCGCCTCGTGATCGAGCCGAAATCGCGCACCGTCGATCCGGCGCTGATGATGGAATCGCTGTTCCGGCTGACCGAGCTGGAAAGCAAGATCTCGCTGAACCTGAACGTGCTGATCAAGGGCCGCATCCCGAAGGTGGTCGGCCTTGCCGAGTGCCTGCGCGAATGGCTCGATCATCTGCGCGACGTGCTGGTCCGCCGTTCCAACTTCCGCAAGACGCAGATCGAGCACCGGCTGGAAGTGCTGGGCGGCCACCTCGTCGCCTATCTGAACCTCGACAAGGTGATCAAGATCATCCGCACCGAGGACGAGCCGAAGCCGGTCCTGATGAAGACCTTCAACCTCACCGAGGTCCAGGCCGATGCCATCCTCAACATGCGCCTGCGCAATTTGCGCCGCCTGGAGGAGATGGAGATCCGCACCGAGGACAAGGAGCTGCGCAAGGAGCTGAAGGGCATCGAGGGCCTGCTCGGCTCCGAGACCGAGCAATGGGCCAAGGTCAGCGATCAGGTCCGCAAGGTCCGCGATATCTTCGGGCCCAAGACCCCGCTCGGCAAGCGTCGCACCACCTTCGCCGATGCGCCCGAGCATGACCTCGCCGCGATCGAGGAAGCCTTGGTCGAACGCGAGCCGTGCACGGTCGTGATCTCCGAGAAGGGCTGGGTGCGGACGCTGAAGGGCCACGTCGAGGATCTCTCGGGACTCGCCTTCAAGACCGACGACAAGCTCGAGCACTCGTTCTTTGCCGAGACCACCTCGAAGCTGCTGCTGTTCGCCACCAACGGCAAGTTCTACTCGCTCGACGTCGCCAAGCTGCCGGGCGGCCGCGGCCATGGCGAGCCGATCCGCATGTTCATCGACCTCGAGCAGGACGCCGCGATCATCTCGCTGTTCGTCAACAAGGGCGAGCGCAAGTTCCTGATTGCGAGCAGCGAGGGACAGGGCTTCGTCGTCAAGGAAGAGGACTGCGTCGGCAATACCCGCAAGGGCAAGCAGGTGCTCAATGTCGAGATGCCGAACGAGGCCCGTGCGATCACGACCGTGACCGGCGACACCGTCGCGGTGATCGGCACCAACCACAAGATGGTGCTGTTCGGTCTCGACCAGGTGCCGGAGATGGCGCGCGGCCGCGGCGTTCGGCTGCAGAAATACACCAGTTCTGAGCTGTCCGATGTCGCGGTGTTCGATGCCAAGACCGGCCTGACCTGGAAGGACTCTGCCGGCCGTGAGCACAGCATGACCTTGAAGGAACTGGCCGACTGGCGCGGCAACCGCGCCGACGCCGGCCGGCTCGCCCATGGCCTGCCGAAGTCGAACAAGTTCAATCGCGGCGTGGAGTAGTCGCGTAGGGCGGGTTAGGCGCAAGCCGTAACCCGCCTTTCTTGTCGCGGCGCGGCGGATTACGCCTTCGGCTAATCCGCCCTACGGTCTTCGACGCACGCGTTGTGATAGTATCCACATTTCACCGCGCTATAACCGTCGCCGACGATATCGGGCGACGGTTGCCATGGCGCACAATCACGACCACGACCATGACCACAGCGGTCATTCTCACGGACATTCCCATGCCGGGCACGCACACGCCGGTCACTCGCATGCCGGGCATTCCCATGCCGGGCACAGCCACGCGCCCGCGAGCTTCGGCACCGCCTTTGCGGTCGGCGCATCGCTGAACACTGCCTTCGTCATCGCCGAGCTGATCTTCGGCTATTCCGCCAACTCGCTGGCACTCGTCTCCGACGCCGTTCACAATCTCTCCGACGTCATCGCGCTGCTGCTGGCCTGGGGCGGGGCGTGGCTGGCCGGCCGGCGTCCGACCGACACCCACACCTATGGCTATCGTCGTGCCTCGATCCTGGCGGCGCTGTTCAATGCCGGGCTACTGTTGATTGCGGTCGGCGGCATCGCGGTCGAGGCGATCAACCGCTTCCGCGAGCCGGCCGAGGTCGCAAGCTGGACCGTGGTCTGGGTCGCGGCGCTCGGCATCCTGATCAATGGCGGCACGGCGCTGCTGTTCATGCGCGGCCGCGACAGCGACCTCAACGTGCGCGGCGCCTATCTGCACATGGCGGCGGACGCCGGCGTCTCGTTCGGCGTCGTGATCGCCGCGCTGCTGATCATGGCGACCGGCTGGCAGTGGCTCGATCCGGCAATCAGCCTGGTGATTGCCGCGGTGGTGCTGCTGAGCGGCTGGGAGCTTGCCCGCGACAGCGTCAACCTCGCGCTCGACGCGGTGCCGAGGGGCATCGATCTCAGGCGGGTGAGGGATTATCTCGGCGCGCTCGAGGGCGTCACCGAGGTGCACGATTTGCACATCTGGGCGATGAGCACGAGCGAGACCGCGTTGACCGCGCACCTGGTGCGGCCCGGCGGACACGACGATGTCTTCCTGCATCGCGTCTGCGCCGAGCTTTCGGAGCGGTTCAGCATCCACCACGCGACCCTGCAGGTCGAGATCAGCAGCGAGACCTGCCGGCTGGCGCCGGCGGAAATGGTCTAGCCGGCGGCGAGCTCTCACTCGCGTTCAATTGATCGATCGACCCATGTCCGTGTCTTCCACGCCTGCCGATGAGGCGGCACATTGCGGCCGCGCGCGTTGAAAAAGCGGGCTCGATCAATGGAGGGCAACGTGAAGAAGGCAATCGGTCTTGCGATGTTGCTCTGGCTCGTGGGCGCGACGCCGCAGGCAGACGCTGAGCCGGCGAAAACAGGCGTCGAGCGGCTCTACATCCTCAACTGCGGCGAAGGCGTTGCCGGCGACATCTCACGCTGGTCGCCCGGCGTTAATGAAGGCAAGTCGATGGATTTCGTTGACAATTGCTATCTGATCAAGCACGCGCAGGGCTGGTTCCTGTGGGACACCGGCATTCCCGATGCGGTGGCGGCGATGCCGAATGGTCTTGCGCCTGCCGATCCCAAGGCCGTGACCTGGCGGCGGCCGAAGACGCTGGCCGCGCAGCTCGAGCAGATCGGGGTGAAGCCGTCGGACGTCAAGGCGATCGCCGTCTCGCATACCCATCCCGATCACATCGGCAATGTCGAGCTGTTCCCGGCCGCGATGCTGTATGTGCAGAAGGCGGAGTATGAATGGCCCGGCGCCAACAACGCGCCACGCTTCAAGCCCGAGCATCCCGTGACGAAACTCGACGGCGACCGCGACGTGTTCGGCGACGGCAGCGTCACCATCCTGTCGACGCCGGGCCACACGCCCGGCCACCAGTCGCTGCTGGTGAAGCTGCCGAACACCGGCGCGGTCGTGCTGACCGGCGATGCGGTTCACTTCAGGGACAATTGGGACAATCGGCGCGTGCCGAGCCTGAATGCCAGCAAGGAGCAGACGCTGGCCTCGATGCAGAAGATCGCCGACACGCTGACGAAGGAGAAGGCGCAGCTCTGGATCAACCACGACAAGGCCCAGCGCGACGGGCTGAAACTGTCGCCGGACTTCTATGACTGAACGGCTTCGGGGCCGCGCGCTTTCGACCAGCTTCGAAAAATCTGCGCGGTCTCTTCGTCCATCGGAAAGAAGCTTTCGATGCGCAGCTCCTGCAACGTGACGTCCTGGGGTGTTCCCAGCGTCGCTATGGTGGTGAACAGCTGGAGGCGGACGTCGCCCTTGCGGAACAGCATCGGCAGCACCGGTCCGGACACGGGCGCCGCGGGCGGCGCGGCCAACGCAGCCTCGACGCCGCCATAGGCCAAGAGGCGCTTGAGCAAGTCAGCCGTCGCGCTGGTGCCGTCGGCGGCGGCATCGGCCTCGACGCTGCGGACGAAGTAGGCCGCCACCTCGGTCCAGTTGGTGAGCCAGGGCCGCAGCACGCTTGGCGCGACCAGTGCATCGGCGAGATTGACGGGCGTGCCGGGCGCCAGCGGCCCGACCAGGAATTCCACCAGCCGCCCGGCGCCCGCATTGGCGAGCAGCAGATTCCAGTGCCGGTCAACCACGACCGCAGGGAAGGGCTCCTGCTGCGCCAACATGAAATCGAGTGCGTAACGGATCTGGGCGAGCTCGGGCGCGGCAAGATCGGTTTGCCGCCACACCGGCGCGAAGCCGGCCGCGACCAGCAGCGCGTTCTGCTGCCGCAGCGGCACGTCGAGCGCCGCGGCGAGCCGGATCACCATGTCGCGGCTCGGTGCGGCGCGGCCGAGCTCGAGGAAGCTCAGATGGCGCTGCGAAATATCCGCGCGTCCGGCGAGCTCGAGCTGCGAGTGGCCCTTGCGCTGCCGCCACCAGCGCAGGCTGGCTGCAAAATCGCGCTGCTGCGACATGAATACCTACCAGGTAGTTGCCGGAATGGTCTCGCCGAGCAAGATGCCACAAGCGAGCATGAAACGCATGGGGATCGGGATGGGCGAGTGGATCGGCGTCGCGATTGCACTGGTCTCGAGCTGCCTCGGCGGCACGGCGGCGGCGATCACGCGTTACCTGGCAGGCAATGCTGATCCGATCACCCTTGCGATCCTGCGCTGGGCGATCGGCTTTCTCTGCGTGCTTCCCGCCGCGCTCCTGCTCGGGGCGAAGTGGCCGCCGCGCGAGGATCTGCCGGCGGTCGCTGCGCTCGGCATAGCCTTCTTCGGCGTGTTCTTCGTGCTCTATAACATCGCGATGTCCTACACGACGGCGGCGCGCGCCAGCCTTGCGCTCGCGACGTTGCCGCTCTCGACCATGGTGGTCGGTGCCTTGCTTGGCATCGAGCCGCTGACGATGCGCAAATCGATCGGAGTTTCAATTGCGGTGCTCGGCGTGGCCGCCGCGCTGGCATCCGGGCTGTCGGCGGCGCCGGCGGGTGCATGGCGCGGCGAACTGATCATGGCCGCCGCGGTGCTCTGTATGGCGTTCTACAACGTGCTGTCGCGACCGTTCATCCGCCGCTCAAGCGCGCTCGGCTTCCTCACGGTGGGCATGGGCGCGGGCGCGGCGGCGCTCGTGGCGGTAGGGGCGTTCACCGGCAGCCTGGCGACGCTGCGCGATTTCGGTCCATCGCAGTGGATCGCGGGGCTCTATCTCGGGATAGCTGGCGGCGCGCTGGCCTTCATCCTGTGGGTGCTGGCGCTCGAGCGGGCCTCACCGACCCGTGTCGCCAACACCATGACGGTCAATCCGATCGCCGCCGGGCTGCTGGCCAAGCAGCTGGTCGGCGAGCCGATCACGACCAATCTGGTGGTCGGTCTGATCGCCGTCTTCGCTGGAATCTGGATCGCGACCAAACCAGCCTGATCAGCTGTGCGGGGTGGACGGCGCGGTCACCGGCGGGGCGGGCGCGTGCTTCGGCTTCATCGTGCCGGCGTAGAACGACAGGGCGTAGACCAGGATGATGCCGGCCAGGTAGACCCCATAGGATTGCGGCGGGGTGATCGCCCATCGCATGAGGCGTCGGATCGGATTCGGCTGGCCGGCGTCGTTATCCATGCGCCCTTTTGCGCGAAGGCCGGGGCAAAGGGAAGCGGAATCGCCGCCGTTCGGCGGCATCGTTCCGCCCGAAAATGGCGAGGCGGGCGGCCTTGCAATACTGGATTAGCGTCCGCATCTGTCACGCGACGACCAGCCCTTCCTCCCGCACCAATTGCCCGGCATAATCCTACGTATGGAACTGACGCCCCGTTTGCGCCTGATGAATTGGCTGGTCCGCCAGGGTCTGACCGGCCTGCCGGAAAACGACCTGCTGCGCGGCTTCTGCGAGCGCTGCCGGGCGGCCGGCATGCCGTTGTCGCGGGCGATCGTCTTCATCGACACCCTGCATCCGATCTTCGAGGGGCGCGGCTTCCGCTGGAACGACGGCGAGAGCAACGAGGCCGACATCTTCGAATACGGCTCGACCAGCAGCGGCGAGGCCAGCCAGAACTGGCGGAGGTCGGCGTTCCATCACATGCTGGAAAACGGCCATGACGAGATGGTGATCGATCTCACCGGTTCGCACGATTTTTCGATGATCGGCGACCTCGCCGAGAAGGGCCACAAGCATTTCGCCGCGTTCGTGCACCGCTTCGGCGAGGCCGGCACGATCGGCGAGATGGACTGCTTCTACTCCTACTACACCACCCGCCGTTCGGATGGATTCGACGAGAACCACATGTCGGCGCTGCGCGACCTCGTGCCGGTGCTCGGGCTCGCGATCAAGTCGGCCGCCCAGGTCGAGATCGCGCGCACGCTCGGACGGGTCTATCTCGGCCGCGAGACGGCGGAGCAGGTGCTGCGCGGGCGCATGCAGCGCGGCATCACCGAGAAGATCAAGGCCGTGCTGTGGTATTCCGACGTGCGCGGCTCGACCGCGATCAGCGAGCGCATCGGCCCGGACGAGATCATTCCGTTCCTCAACGATTACGCGCAGGCCTCGATCGACGCGATCCATGATGCCGGCGGCGAGGTGCTGAAACTGATCGGCGACGGCGTGCTGGCGATGTTCACCAGCGAGAATATGGCAAGCGCCAAGCGCGCGGCGCTGCGCGCCGAGCACAGATTCCGCCATAACATCCGCGTGCTGAACGATCGCCGCGAGAACGAGGGCCGGCCGACCACCACGGCCTATGTCGGCCTCCATGTCGGCGAGGTCTTCTATGGCAATATCGGCAGCGAGGACCGGCTGGACTTCACGGTGGTCGGGCCCGCCGTCAACGAGGTCAGCCGGATTGCCTCGATGTGCGCCTCGGTCGACCGCGAATTGCTGACCTCGACCGATTTCCGCACCGGCCTCGACGCCGCCGGCCGCAACTATCTGGTCTCCACCGGCCGCTTCGCCTTGCGCGGCATCAGCCATGCGCAGGATCTCTATACGCTGGATCCGGCCGTTACCGCCGACGAGGTCGTCGGCGGCAAGTACGAGCGCTATCTGGCGAGCTGATCTCTCTCCCCGTCATTGCGAGGAGCACAGCGAAGCGAAGCAATCCATGTCCCCACAAGCGGGGGAATGGATTGCTTCGCTTCGCTCGCAATGACGTTGAGGGGCGAGACTAGCACCGCACCGGTTCGCCGACCATGTCAGGCTGACGCCTCAGCGACACCGCGGGCGACATCAGGATCACCAGCGCCTGGACGGCGAAGATCGCAGCGGCGAGGTAAAGGCAGGCTTCGGCGCCGTAGAGGCCACCGACGACGGCGCCGAGTGCGGAGCCGAGCGGCCGGGCGCCGTAGCTCATGATGTTGATCGCCGAGACGCGGCCGAGCAGCGACGGCGGCGTCACCGACTGCCGCAGCGTGGTGGTCGAGATCACCCACAGGATCGGGCCGACGCCGAGCAGGAAGAAGCCGAGGCCCGCGAGCAGCGGCGTCGCAATCCAGGTGGTCAGCGCCATTACGAGTGAGGCGACGAGGCCGGTGACCGGGCCGAGCCCGATCACGGTGCCGAACGCCAGCCGCTTCATCACGCGGGTTGCGAACAGCGCGCCGACCACCATGCCGACCCCGTACATCGCGAGCGTCGTACCGACACCGGTGGCGCTGAGCCCGAGATGGCGCACCGCATACGGCACGAACACGGCGAGCAGCAGGAACGATGCCGTGTTGAAGATGAACTGGGTGATGAACACCGGCCGCAGCAAGGCGTGATGCATCACGAAGGCCGCGCCTTCCTTGATGTCCTGCATCGGATGACGCCGCGGGGCAGGCTGGCGTGCCGGCTCGTAGATGCCGGCGAGCAGCACGACCGCGATCGCCGACAGCGCCGCGGCAAAGCCGAATGCGGGCGCAGCGCCGACCCAGCCGACCAGCACGCCGCCGAGCGCGGGTCCGCTGGCAAATGCGACGGTGCGCGCAAGTTCGATACGGGCATTCGCGGCCGGCAACTGCTGCGAGGTCACGAGCGACGGGACCAGCGCAGGAGCTGCGACGCTGTAGGCAACCGTGCCGCAGACCGCGATGAAGCCGAGCAAGGCGAGCATCGGCAAGGTCATCGCGCCGAACCACAGCAACAGCAGGATCGCGGCAAGTGCGGCGGCGCGTAGTGCCTCGGAGCCCGCCATCACCCAGCGCCGCGACACGCGGTCGGCCAGCAGGCCGGCGGGAATTGCAAACAGGATGAACGGCAGCGTCAGTGCGGTCTGCAACAGGCCGGTCTGGCCTTCGCCGACGCCGAGCACCAGCACGGCGACGATGGGGGCGGCGGCAAGCGCAATCTGCTCGGCCGATTGCGCGGCGAGGTTGGACCAGGCCAGGCGATTGAAGGTGGCGGGCAGGCGCGGCGTATCGGCGGACATGGCAGAATCCTCAGGGAAATTCGATCTGGCCATAGTGTGTGATTGGAAGACGCCCGATCCCACCCGTTTCCCGACAACGCCAAAAACAAGGCCCGCCGTGAGAGGCGGGCCTTGTCACTGATAGCAGAGCGCGGTCACACCATCACGGTGTGGGCCCCGGAGCGAGCTGACCGGTGATGGTGCCGACCAACGTCGCGGGCCGGCTGTCGTCGCTGACCGCAGGCGCCGGAGTAACCTCCGTCTTGCGCTGCGCCAGCGCGCTGGTCAGGCTGGTGAGCGCATCGGGGCCGGCCGGGAAGCCTGCCTCCGAGAGGATCTTGTCGATCATCGGCTTGAACGCCGAGACCGACAGCAACTGCGCGGCGAGGCCGTCGCCGAGCCCGAGACCGCCATTGCCGTTGGCATGGCCGTTGGTGCCGCCGCGGCCCAGCATGCTGCCGGTGTCGAAGATCCGGATGTCGGAGATCTTCTCGATCGGCTTCACCGCCTCGGCGAGCGCGCTCGGGATCACGTTGATCCGCGCGAGGTTGAGATCGTAGTCGATCATCTCGGCGCTCAATTTGTTGCGCGCCTCGGCCTTCAACGTCGCGACTTCCGCTTCGGCCTGGCCGAGCGCCTTGACGCCGGCAGCGCGGGTGGTGGCGGCATTGGCGTCGGCTTTCGCCAACACGTTGGTGGCCTCGGCCTTGTTGGCCGCAGCCTGCTTCTCGGCCTCCGCCATCACTGTGATCGGCATTGCATTGGTCTCGGCAACCTTGCGCGCCGCGATCACGTTGATGATCTTGTCGCGCTCGGCGACCTCGGTGGCGCGGGCGGTGGTGACCTTTTCCTCGGCTGCGATCGCGAGTGCGCGTGCGGTCTCGGCGATGGTCTGGGCTTCCGATTGCTCCTTGCTCTTGGTGGCGACCGCGATCGCAGCCTCCTGCGCCACGATCTGGAGCTCGCGGTCGGTTTCGGTGGTGCGGCGCTTCACGGCGAGATCGGCCTCGATCTTGCGGGTGTCGCGGGCCTGGTTGGCCTCGGTCTGCTTGTTGGCGACCGCGAGCTCCTGCTGGATGCGGTATTCGGCTTCGTTCTGCAACGCGGTCTGTTCGACCTGCGCGGTCTGCGCGCGCATCGCCGCGGTCTTGTTGGCGATGTCGCGCTGCTGGGCGAGCTCGGCCTCGCGCTTGGTGCTTTCGATCGTCAGCGTGGTCTGCCGCGCCACCAGGTCCTGCTGGGCGATATTGACCTCGGTGGTGCGGACGATCTGGTTGCGCTCCTGTTCGCGCTCCTTGGTGATCTTGGTCAGGGTGGTGAGGCCGTGTGCGTCGAAGAAATTGCTCGGATTGAAGTGCTTGATGTCGCTCTGGTCGAGCCGGGTCAGCGACACCGATTCAAGCTCGAGGCCGTTGTTCTGGATGTCGGCGCCGACCGCGTCCTGCACCGCCTTGACGAAGGTCGCGCGCTGCTCCTGCAATTCCTCAAGGTTCATGGTCGCGGCGACCGAGCGCAGGCCGTCGACGAACTTGGCTTCGACCAGTTCGCGGAGCTCGGCCGCGTCATTGGTGCGGTTGCCGAGCGTCTGCGCGGCCAGCGCGATCGACGAAGAGTCGGGTTTGACGCGCAGATAGAACTCGGCGCCGATATCGACGCGCATGCGGTCCTTGGTGATCAATGAATCCGGGCCGCCGCGCGCGACCTCGAGCCGCAGGGTCTTCAGGTTCACCGCGGCGGTGGAGTGGAAGATCGGCAGCACGAGCGAGCCGCCGTCGAGCACGACCTTCTGGCCGCCGAGGCCGGTGCGCACATAGGCCTCATCGCGTGTCGAGCGCTTGTAGAGTTTTGCGAAAAGCAGGCCAATGACGAGGATCGCGAGGACGCCAATGGCGACGGGTACAGCAAGTTCCCACATATGTTATGCCCTGTTGGAAGATCGTTGTTGTTCAATGAGGTCGGAAGGAGCGGCGATCGCAATGAATCCTTTGGTATCGCGGTCGACCAGCAACACGCTGGCGCCGACCGGCAATGCCTCGGACTCCGCGCTGGCCCGCGCCGACACGGTGTGCCAGTTGCCGAAGACATCCTTGAGACGGACCCTGCCGGGCAGGCCCTGATCGAGCGGGCCGACCGACACGGTTGCGACCTTGCCGACAAAGTCGCTGTCGTTGACCGCATAGCTCTCGTCGCGCGGAATGATGCGGGCGAGGCCGCGGCTCGTATTTCTGATCACGGGGATGCTGCCTGCGGCAGCAATTACCGCGGCAATCGAGACCGGAATGGCGGTGCCTGCGGCATGCGCCAGTCCCTGAAGCAGGAAGCCTCCGATCGAGAATATGCCAAGTATCAGGATGATCAGGATCAGGAGGGGAAGCCGCCCGGCGTTGATCCAGAGAAACAGGCCACTGAGAGCATTGTGGCTCTCGGCCTCGACCGCGAAATCCTTACCGACGAGTTCGCTGATCGAAAGTCCGACCATGGTGGTCAGCAGCTCGATACCGCCAAGTGCCACCATGATCGCAGCCGCGACCGCGAAGGGCCGCACGTCCGGGGCGAGCAGAATGTCGCCAACTGCACTCATTTTTCTGACTTGATCCTTTCAAGCCGCGCCGCGATTTCCTTTTCGCGGTGCAGGCGATCGAGTTCGTCGAGCTCCTTGTCGCCGAGCACGCTTGCAGCGGGGACACCGGTAACCCGGGCGATCGCCGCCATGGCGCGTTCGGCACTCAATGTATTGGTCGTCGATGGGCTCCGGCTGGTTTCGTCCTTGGCCTCGCGGATCAGACTTTGTTCGAGATCGGCCAATCGCGCCTCTGCCTCGCGGCGCGCGCCGAGCATGGCTTGCAGCGCCTTGGTCTGCTCGTCGATCTCGAGTTCGATGAAATCCATCGCGCGTTCCAGCGCGATCACCTGCGACTCCAGGTCAATTTGCCGTGCGACGCCGGCGCGCGCGAGATCCTCGCGACTTTCCGCAAGTGCGAGACGGATCTTCTCGTTCAGAGCAGTCGTCTCGGTATCCAGTTCTTCGCGGCGCCTCTTCAAACGGAATTCCTCGGCGCGCGACTTGCCGAGCGCATAGCGCGCTTCGTCGGCGCCCGCGTCGATCTCGCGGATCGCCTGCTTGACCAGCGTGACCTTGTTGTTGCTCTCGACGTTGTCGATGGTCTGGCTGGCGATGGCGGCAAGAAGCCGGCCCATGCGCGCAAGGATGCCTTCGTGAAGCATGGTCTTCTCCTCCGGTTGTGCTGATTTCGATTTGACGGCGATGTGGATTTCGTAGCCGCGTCCATCCGAGATCAAATGCGCCGGGAAGGGGCTTTCCCAGCCCGAGACATATCCCGGCACGTCGAACGGCACCAAGACGCGTCCGCTGACAGTGCTAATGGTCAGTGAAGTTGGCCCCTTGATCGCAAACAACTTGTCGTCGAGCGGTATCCGGCGGACGGCGGCGCCTGCGATGTAGTTGGCGCGGTCGCGCAGGCCGAGCGTCACCAGCCGTGCGGGCAGGCCGGTTTCCTTGCGGATCTTCTCGTAGGCCTGGGCGTGCAGCGAGACGAGGTTGGCGCCGACGGGGGCGACCTCGGCGAGGATCGCCATCATCCGGTCGTAGGCCGCAAAGGTCGCCTCGATCGCCTCGATGCCCGACGGGTCGGGGGCGAGAGCGTAACGCAGCGTTGCGGTTGGCGTCTCGACGGGTAGCTTGATCATGCGTCTAACGTAAAGCACTTCCTGAGTACTTTACAAGACAGGCAGTCGGTATCATTTTCGTGAGCCCAGATGCAGTTGCAAATGAGTTGCAATAACGGGATGGATCGGTCATGCTTCCCGGATGGACGCTCGGACTCCTGAAATGTCTTCCGTTTCTGCTCCTGACGCCGTGCCGGATGGCTGGCGGGGCGATGCCGGCCATGCGCGCAGCCTGCCCGAGGTGAACGCGACCGTTGCGGTGCCGAGCACGGGCGTGTGGTGGCGGCGGCTGTTGGCTTTCGCCGGGCCGGGCTACCTGGTCTCGGTCGGCTATATGGACCCCGGCAACTGGGCAACCGATCTCGCGGGCGGATCGAAGTTTGGCTACACGCTGCTGTCGGTCATCCTGCTCTCCAACCTGATGGCGATCCTGCTGCAGGCGCTTTCGGCCCGGCTTGGCATCGCGACCGACCGCGACCTGGCACAGGCCTGCCGCGCGACCTATTCGCGGCCGGTGAATTTGCTGCTGTGGCTCGCCTGCGAAGCCGCGATCATCGCCTGCGACCTCGCCGAGGTGATCGGCACTGCGATCGCACTCAAGCTGCTGTTCGGCATTCCCCTGATCGGCGGCGCGCTGCTTGCGGCGCTCGATGCGTTCCTGCTGCTGCTCCTGATGAACCGCGGCTTCCGTTTCCTCGAGGCCTTCGTGATCGCGCTCCTGATCGTCATCGCGGTCTGCTTCGTGGTCCAGATCGCCGCTGCCGCGCCGCCGATTGCCGGCGTGATCGGCGGCTTCATGCCGTCGCGCGAGATCGTCACCAATCCGGAGATGCTCTACATCGCGATCGGCATCATCGGCGCCACCGTGATGCCGCATAACCTCTATCTGCACTCCTCGATCGTGCAGACCCGGGCCTATCCGCGCACCGAGGAGGGCCGGCGCGACGCGATCAAATGGGCGACCACCGACTCCACCATCGCGCTGATGCTGGCACTGTTCGTCAACGCCGCGATCCTGGTGCTGGCGGCCGCGACCTTCCACAAGAGCGGCCACTCTGATGTCGCCGAGATCGACCAGGCTTTCGAGCTGCTGTCGCCGCTGCTCGGCCTCGGCATCGCCTCGACGCTGTTTGCCGTGGCGCTGCTCGCCTCTGGCCTGAACTCGACGGTGACTGCAACGCTCGCCGGCCAGATCGTGATGCAGGGCTTTCTCGACCTCAAGCTGCCCGACTGGCTGCAGCGGCTGGTGACCCGCGGCATCGCGATCGTGCCGGTCATCGTGGTGGCGGCGCTCTATGGCGAGAGCGGCACCGCGCAGCTTTTGGTGTTCAGCCAGGTCGTGCTGTCGATGCAGCTGCCGTTCGCGGTGATCCCGCTGGTGCGCTTCGTGTCCGACAAGCGCAAGATGGGCGCGTTCGCGATTTCGCGCCCCGTTGCGGTGGCAGCATGGATCGTCGCCGGCCTGATCGTGATCCTGAACGTGAAGCTGCTGATCGATACGATCTTCGGCACCTAGAGCGCCTGACTGAAGAGGCGCTAGTCCTGCGGCTCGGCCAGCGCCTCGCCTGACGCGTCGACGCGCAGCCAGCCCGACGGCGCGAGCCGCTGCTGGGGCAGGAAGCGGCCCTTGTAGTCCATCTTCTTGGAGCCCTCGATCCAGTAGCCGAGATAGACGTAGGGCAGGCCCTGCCGGCGGGCGCGGGCGATGTGGTCGAGGATCATGAAGGTGCCGAGCGAGCGGGCCTCAAGCCCCGGCTCGAAGAACGAATAGACCATCGACAGCCCGTCGCTGAGCACGTCGGTCAGCGCCACCGCCATCAGCTCGTCGCCGCGGCCGGTGATGGCGCTGTCGGCATTGCGCTTGCGGTACTCGATGATCCGGGTCTCGACATGGCTGTCCTCGACCATCATCGCGTAGTCCAGCACGGTCATGTCGGCCATGCCGCCGTTGCGGTGGCGGCGGTCGAGATAGGCACGGAAGACCGAATATTGCTCCGAGGTCGGGACCGCCGTGCGCTGCTCGCCGATGATGTCGGCGTTGCGGGCCAGCACCTTGCGGAAGTTGCGGGAGGGACGGAATTCGTTGGCGACGACCCGGACCGAGACGCAGGCCCGGCAGGCGTCGCAGGCCGGGCGGTAGGCGATCGACTGGCTCCGGCGGAAGCCGCCATGGGTCAGCAAGTCGTTGAGATCGCCCGCTTTGTCGCCAACCAGGTGCGTGAAAACCTTCCGCTCATGCCGGCCCGGCAGATAGGGGCAGGGTGAGGGCGCCGTCAGATAGAACTGGGGGGTATCACGCGAGTGCTGGGTCACGTCTGATCGTCGGGCTCCACATACAATACAGGCAGCCGAGTTAGCATCGCCCCCCGGAGGCTAACGGTCAATTGGTTTAGGCGGGCCTAATAAGAGGCCCGCGCGGCCGGGGTGACCTGGGTCCGGACCGAGCTGTTGATCATGACGGTTCCGAGGATGATGTCGTGCAGCAGCCGGCGGCGGCCGTTGAGGAGTCCGACCAGCAGCACCAGCGGCGACAGGAACGAGATCGTCACCCAGAACAGCACCGCGTGGGTGGCGCCGAGCACGAAATAGCCGCGCGCGCCGTACCAGGTGCGCAGTTCCAGATCCATCATGCGCATGCCAACCGTGGCCGAGTGCTGCCCGCCGATCGAGGCGCCGTAATAGACGATGGCCCAGACGATCGAAGCGGGCGACACCAGCCAGAACAGCGCCCAGCCGAGGCCGAGCGTGACGACGCCGAAGATCGCGATGAAGATCACCGCCAGGATCACCGGCACCGACAGCACGAAGAGGTCGATCAGGAACGCAAAGATACGCCGCGTCAGCACGCCGCGGAACAGTTCCGGCTGCATCAACGGATCGAACGCATGCGGCGGAACGCCGCCGTCGTTGCGCCAGGTGCCGCTGTCATTGCCGTAAGACATGACCAACCTCCGATGAAACTCCCGCGCAGGACATGGGAGCACGAGGCTCGCCTGCCAAGTCCGCGCGAACATTAACTAGCCGAAATATTCCGGCGATTCGGCGGCCGAAACCGCCCGCCTCGGTGTAGGCTGGCGGTTGCGTGACGGCGGGGGACAGATGGGCACACAGATCGGGTTGCGCTGCCGCTGTGGCGAGGTTCGGGGTGTGGTCACGAACGCCGCGCCGACGGCCGCCAATCGCGTCGTCTGCTACTGCGACGACTGCCAGGCGTTCATGCACCGGATCGGCCGGGCCGATCTGCTCGATGTCCACGGCGGTACCGACATCGTCCAGGTCGCCCCGGCGTCGCTCAGTTTCGTGCAGGGGCATGACAGGATCGCCGGGCTGCGGCTGACGCCCAAAGGGCTGTACCGATGGCACACCACCTGCTGCAATTCGCCGGTGGGCAACTCGCTGACACCTGCCGTCCCGTTCGTCGGAATCGTGGCGCAGGCCTTCGACGGCGGCGCGATGCGCGTGGACGAGGTGTTCGGCAGGCCAACCGGCGCAATCCTCGGCAAATATGCGATCGGCGAAGCTCCGAAGGGATCGACTGGCTTCAACCTGCCGCTGATCCTGCGCGCGATCGGCAAGGTGTTGGGCTGGCGCCTGAGCGGCAAGGCCTGGCCGCATCCGTTCTTCAAGCGCGAGACAAATGAACCGATCTACCCGCTGAGGGTGCTGTCGCAGGACGAGCGCGAGGCGCTGCGCCCGCTCTGCGGTCCACGTCCAGCCGCGCCGGCCGGACCCGCATAGCGCCGTTACGATTCCGCCTTGATCTTCTCGGCGGCCTTCGGCGCGAAATAGGTGAGGATGCCGTCGGCGCCGGCGCGCTTGAAGCCGACCAGGCTCTCCATCATCGCGCGCTCGCCGTCGATCCAGCCATTGGCGGCGGCGCCCGCGATCATCGCGTATTCGCCGGACACCTGGTACACGAAGGTCGGCATCGCGAAATGGTCCTTCACGCGGCGGACGATGTCGAGATAGGGCATGCCCGGCTTCACCATCACCATGTCGGCGCCCTCGGCGATGTCGAGCTCTACCTCGCGCAGCGCCTCGTCGGAATTGGCGCTGTCCATCTGATAGGTGCGCTTGTCGCCGGTCAGCGTCTTGGCCGAGCCGATCGCGTCGCGGAACGGGCCGTAGAAAGCGGAAGCATATTTCGCCGCGTAGGACATGATCTGGACGTCGCCGAAGCCGTTGTCGTCGAGCGCCTCGCGGATCGCGCCGATCCGGCCATCCATCATGTCCGACGGTGCGATCACGTCGCAGCCGGCCTCGGCCTGGGTCAGCGCCTGCTTGACCAGCACCGCGACGGTCTCGTCGTTGAGGATCTTGCCGCCCTCGATCAGCCCGTCATGGCCATGGCTGGTGAAGGGATCGAGCGCCACGTCGCAGAGCACGCCGATATCGGGAAACTCTTTCTTGATCGCGCGCACGGCCTGGCAGACCAGATTGTCGGGGTTGAGGGCTTCCGAACCTTGCTCGTCGCGCAGGGCCGGCTCGGTGAAGGGGAACAGCGCGATGCAGGGGATGTTGAGTTTTGCGGCGCGCTCGGCGTCGCGGACGATCTGGTCGACGGTGAGCCGCTCGACGCCGGGCATCGAGGCCACCGGCGTGCGGGCGTTGTGGCCATCGACCACGAACATTGGCCAGATCAGGTCGTCGGTGGTCAGCACATTCTCGCGCACCAGGCGGCGGGCCCATTCGGACTTGCGATTGCGGCGCATCCGGATCGTGAGGTCGAGTGAGGGGGAGGCGAGGGCATCAGTCTGGCGCCGCGGCGTATCGCGCAGTTCGATCGGGCGCCCGAATTTGATCGCCATATTGTCTTCTCCTCGACGGACGGCTGGTCTGGACCTGATATAAGTTCGGTTCTAGCACCTGTCAGGGGCGCCGTCATTGCGCCGCTATTGCAGCCCTGTTGCACCCTTGACGCCCTTGATCTGCCGCAACGGCGATTGATTTTGGGCCCCCGGCGGGCCAAGACTGCGCCATGAACCCCATTTTGCGGCCGCCATGCGGCGATTCGGATGTCTGACACCTCTGCACGCGATCAGGCGCGGGACAACGCCATCTCGGTGAGCGCGATCTCGTCCGACCGGATCGAGCCGGACGACAATGCGTGGACGCGGCGCCTTGTCATCTTCCTGCGCATCATGGCCGTCGTCTCGGTCGCCAAGGGCCTTTATCACTGGGCCCAGGTGACGGGCTTCGTCGGCGGCGAGGAGGAGGCCTTCGAGAACCAGTCGATGGCCTGGCAGACCGCCACGATCTATTTCGCCGTCATCGAGCTCGTCGCCGCCGTCGGGCTCTGGCTTGCGACGCCGTGGGGCGCCGTGGTCTGGTTGACCACCGTGGTGTCGATGGCCGTCATCGAGCTGATGTTTCCGGGCATCTATGGCGGCAGCCTCACCGTGGTCGGGCTCGAGGCCGTGATGCTCGCGGCTTATCTGGCGCTGGCCTGGATGTCGGCGCGCGAACGCCCGCCATAGGCCTTGCGCACCGCGATGGCTTGAGCACTGTTGCCTGGCTGCGACAGCGCGGCGAAGAGCTGACGGTGACAGCCAATATTTGCCAGTCGTGCGCGCAACGAGAAGACAGCGTCGCTGGTTCTGCTAGGTGGATGCCACAGATCGCATCCCCATTTAAGGCGTCCCATCGCGGCAGCGCCTTTGCGGGACCTGCCGTCGGGACCCATTTCACCGGATCTCGGCGCGTGTGCCGGCCGGCTTTGCGCGGGCCGACGGCGGAACCGATCTGGCCGCGGCGACGAACGGGGCCGCTTGCGCGCATCCCACGCGTCCCGCCCCGAGGCACTCCCATAAAATTTTCGAAGAATTTTCCGGTAACCGATCGGTCACCGTAAAGGGTTCCCTCATACCCGTTACGCCACCGTTTCGAATTCAGACGCTGCTGTTTCCGAATGTGACAGGTGAGGCACACGAAGCGTGAACAAGGGCCCGCCACCGTCAATGAACAGTTGCGAAAAGTCCTTGATCCATGGGCTTAATCCACGATTCACTGTCTTAAATTCATGATCTCTTTATTCTCTTATTTAAGCGGATATTCAAACGGCCCCCTTACGTTGGACCTATCAGGCGGGACACAAGTTTCGTCGAAATAAAGTCGATAAAAACGACAAACAGGGGAAGTGTCATGATGAAAGCCGTTGCGACAACGGCGGCGGATGCCGCTGATCGCGCTACCGGTCAAGCTCCGGTGCAGCCGCTCTATCTCGAAGCCCTGACTTTGGTGGAGCGGCTGCATCGCCGGCTCCTCGACGTCATCAAGGATGAATTCGATCGTCGTGGCCGCGCCGACATCAACTCGGTGCAGGCGCTGCTCCTCTACAATATCGGCGACAAGGAACTGACCGCCGGCGAGCTGCGCACCCGCGGCTACTATCTCGGCTCCAACGTCTCCTACAATCTGAAGAAGCTCGTCGAGCTCGGCTTCCTCGATCACCAGCGCTCGCGCGTCGATCGCCGCTCGGTCCGCATCCGTCTGACCCCGCAGGGCCAGGAAGTCCGCAAGATCGTCGATGCGCTCTATCAGAAGCACGTCAAGACGGTCGAGCAGGTCGGCGGCATCTCGAACGAGGAATTCGCGAGCCTCAACAAGTCGCTGCACCGCCTCGAGCGCTTCTGGACCGACCAGATCCTGTATCGCCTCTGAGCCTTCCTCGTTTCGCCTGATGGCCAAGCCGGCCCCCCACAAGACCGGCAGCCTCCCTCCAGTCAACGCATCGGTCATGCCCGGCCGATGCGTTTTTCGTGCTGCACCTGCGAAAATAAATAGGTCCCGGCGAGGAACCAAGGCGTTCCCTGCGGCTTATCCGTTAGCCCGGGCATCATGAGGACCAATTGGACCTCATGACGCTGCAATCCTTTAATTGGGCGCGTTTTCTTCACGCGAACCGGTGTCCACTTCGCTTGAAAACGCTGATGGAGAGGCAGGGATATGCTGGTCGAACGCGGGATTGAGGTGCTGAACGTCGAGGTCGTCGGTGACGCCTACGCGATCGCGTCGAATTACCTGCGCAAATCCGGCGTCATTCCCGACACATTCGCCACCAATGAGCGCCTGCTCGGCATCGTCGTGAAGCTGTTCCAGCGCGGTGAGCTGAACCGACTCCGCCTCGCCAACAAGGCGATCGCGAAGTTCGAGGCCGAGACGCTGGTGGTCGCCTGAGCGTCAACCCGGAGACATCAATGGAAGCCGCGATCGATCGGATCATGCAGACGTATGATCTGCTGCTCAACCGCACGTCCGCTGCAAGCGACGAAGCACGGGCGAAGGTGAGAGAGTACGTGCAGACGCTGTTCGAGGCGGGCGAGCGCGATACGCATCGGTTGACCGTGTGCGGGCTGACCTATCTGCGCCAGCTCGACGGCAGCACCGACCATGTGAAGGCCGGGTTTACCGGGCTGTAGCGGTCTGGCATCGTAGCCTGATTCACCTGTCAAACAGCTTATTCGGTGTCATCACCCGCGCATGCGGGTGATCCAGTATTCCAGAGACGCTAGTGTTTGAGCCGAGAGGCCGCGGCGTACTGGATCGCCCGGTCAAGCCGGGCGATGACAGCTGAGAATGAGGTGAGAATGAGGACGCAGCTTCGCATTCTCGCGACATCATCTGTCCGAAGTTTTGCAACTCGTTCCGCCCTCTCTCTCGCAGAGGGCGCAGGGAAAGCCGGGTGCCGATCGCACCCATGGGCCCCGAGCAATGGGTAGGAAGCTCGGGGGTAGGACCACAGGTGTAACCGGAGCAATCCGGCTTTCCCTGCGCGATGGCTTACGGCTTACTTCGTGCTCTCCCCGGCGAGACTGGGCTTGTTTGTCACCGTCTTCACAACGCGCATCGCGCAATGCGAAAAGACACCTACCGCTAGGGCGTCAGGACCACACGACTTCACCGTCCGCTTCGCGTGCCTTCGTCAGTCGCACGCTCGGCGTCCACCGCATCTCACCGCAACACCCGTGACGATGCGCAGCGCCCCTCGATCGGGTGAGACGGGCAGACCATACACTGAGTTGTATTTCGGATAAAGCGAAATATTTTTGCGCAAGGCGGTTGACAGGTTTTTGCTGAGTTGCCCGTCGGGTTGTTTTGCCGCACGTCGCGGGGAGGGGGGCCGCGCAAGTCAAGCACGCGGCCTGGTTTCTGCGGCTCTCTGTGTGTCCGGAAACGCCGCCGGCCTGGTTCCGTCGCCGGAACACCGTACTGATCCGGATTTCATCGCAAGCCAGGATGGCCGTAATACAACTCTGCCGGCACTACTTTTGTTTACAGAGCACTTTTTAACTTTTGAGTTTTTACAGATCCATTCCAACCGGCAGAAAAGGACCGCCCGTGTGACGGTCCTTTTCGATTCGATTGCTCACCGCAGCAGGAGCCACGCCACGCTGGCGAGCAGGGCCATCAGCGACACCACCGCAGCGCCGACAAAGGCAAGCTCCACGCCGTCGAAATGATGATGGTTGCGGTGATGGTTCGCCTGCATCGTCGCCCTCCTAGATGGGCGTCCGTTGACTTGGGGACATCAGCCATTCCGACATGTGCGCGGCGGCTTCATTATGCTGCGCTCGCTGGAGCAGCGCGTCACGGTCTCGACCAGCGGGAAGTTGCCCGGCACGGTCGCGAAGTTCTTTCGCTCCCTGCGTGAGCCGGATTTCGAGCGTATCGGCTTGCTTCACGCGGCGGCGGATTTGTCCCATGCATTTCCCTTTATCGGTTCCTGCCCGGAACAAGAGCCCAATTGTCGGGACACCGTAAGGTTCCAAGCTCAAAGCTTCTTCAGCAACCAATTCCCTTGCTCCAATGCGCGCGGCAAGAGCGTTGCCGCGCGTCAGCGCTCACCGGCAATCCGGCTCACCTGATCCCGGTTCGAGATCGGGCGGCAGCCCTGAAGCCAGGGGTACTCCGGCGCGTATCGGTGGAGACGCGCACCGGCGATGTGGCGAGCTCTGGTCCCGGCACGTCGCAGGCGGGGCAGGTATTCTTCAGCCATGTCAGTACACGCGCCATCGAGGCTGTATGTCGCCTGATGGTTGATTCCCTTGATCTCGAAACGCTCATGTCAGTTATCCCATGATGCCGCTTCGTCGGCATGCACGACCGTCCCTTCGCGATGCGAGCGCGAATGAATGAAGCGACCTGGCTTTCCGAATTGAAAATTGCCGGGACGGAAGTTTCTCCGCGCTCCCGGACTATGACCACAACTCTGAGCTTGCCGTTCCGGTTCCAGGCAAAGCGACGATCGATGCGATCCGCCGTCATATTGGCGGACTTCACGCCGCCGCTACGAAGTCAAAACTGAAATGGAGCGACCGAAACGGACAATTTTCCGTCGGCTGATTTTTGCGCGGTGAATTCCACCTCTTTCGACGCCTTGACGTCGCCGACGGATACCGAAATCCCGCCGCTGCACTGCAGGGTTCGCTTGTCCCTGCTCGTCGAAGTCGTGACGATTCTTTCACCGAGCAGGTATTGGGGCCGCGAGTTCTCCGGATCAGGCTTCGCCGTTGACTCCCTGGCGGCGTAGTTGACCAGCGGATCTTTGGTGAGATCGCTCACATGCGGCCCGAGCAGCGGCGAGGGACACATATCCAAACGGATCAACACCCAGCAGAGCCGCTGATCTCTGACGGTCCGTGGCCCTTGTTCTGTCGAGGAACCAACGAAAATCGACAGAGTAGACTCGCAGCTCCCGGCCTTTGCCCCCAAGCCCTCCGGGAGTAGCGATCCCCGGCGCTGTGAAACCTCCGGCGCCCGGGGATCGTTGGTTTGCGGATCAAGCAAGCAGTCTTGAAACCGAAACACGCCCAAGGGTTGGTCGCCAGCGGTATCGTCATCAACGCGGGAATCCGGCTTCACTGCGTCTTGTTCACCCGGCTGCGGCGAAGTTCGAGGCGCAAGCAAAAGCCCCGGCGCGCGAATGCGCCGGGGCTAGTGTTTCCGCTTTGCTCGTCAAGCTGCCTGATCGGCAATGCACCGCCGAGCAGACGGGACTTTCGGTGTTACTTGTTCTCAGGCATCCAGGTTGTGCTGGCCCGATCGTACTTGAAGCCCGGTGCAGCCTTCAGGCTGTCCTTGGTCTCGTCGAGCGTGAGCCACCACTTGTCGTCCTTCTTTTGCGATTTGACGGCCGTGTACGGCACGATCACGTCCTTCTCGCCGGCGCCGAGAAAGCCGCCGACGCCGATGACGAGGCCGGTCACCTTGCCCGCCTTGTCGACGAGCACGTCGTCGATCGTCCCGATCTTGGATTCCTTCGGATCATAGACGTTCTGCTTGTAGTAGTTGGTGATGGTCCAGCTGTCCGTCGGGGCGGCGGGCATCGTGGTCGCCGCATGCGCGGCGGTAGCGAACGCCGCAGCCGAGATGCAGCCGATAACAAACTTTTTCATAAGAGAAACTCCTCGCCTTCAGTGGAGATGACCGACCAGGCAGACGCCACCGCCCAGGATGACGACTGCCGGCTCGGCCCAAAGTATGGTGACTGGCGTGCTCAGCGCCTGTCAGTCGGACGTGCAGATCTTGACGCTCTTCATGCCGGTCTCGGCTTCGGAGCGTGTCTTGTAGATGGTGCCCGACGGGCTGACGACGGTGGTCGTCGTGTCGACCGGCTTCTGATCGACGATCGTGCACTTCTTCGTCTTCACGTCCTGCACGACGTAGAATTCGTCCGATGCAAATGCCGGCGTGACAAAAGCGGCAAGCAACGCTGCCGCGACAATCGATTTAACGTTCATGTTCTCTCCTCCAATGCCGTATCTATCGGCGCAGGTGGAACGGGAAGAACTAGCAATGGTTCCTAGAGCTGAGCCCGCTGACTCCTGACTCGAGTCAAGGCAAGCGAAAACCAATGTCGAGGTGCGGCGATATGCAGCACGGCTTGGGACTCGGGCGGTTCAGGGCGAATGAGGACTAGGCAAGTTGCGTCAATGCTGCCTGGTCAGCAAGAGGTCGGAAACGTCTTGCAGGTGAATGGCGGGATGCAGGGTTCCGAGCAGCCCAACAATGACGATGATTCCCAGTCCGAGTGTTGTCTCGATCGCACTGTTACGGATCAGTTGACGAAGGGCGACAGACGATTGTTCGCTTTCGATGGCGGCGAACTGCGGCGTCAAGCGAAAGCGGTTGATCGCCGCGAACACGAGCATCGCGGCGAAGATCGCTATCTTGAGCATCAGCAGCCGCCCATATTCGGTGGCGACGAGCCCATGTAGCGAGCCGACCAGAATGGCGGCGTTGACAACGCCGCTGAGCAGGATGGTGGCCACGCTGACGATGCCGAGTATCGAAAACCGTTCGGTGGCATCGCGGACCAGCGACATGCTCTCACGGACCTTGGGAGTGGCCAAGAAGGTGATCAGTGACACCAGACCACCGATCCAGGCTGCAGCAGCAACGGTATGCAACGCATCCGCTGCAAGATGCAGATAGCCGGTCGGACCAATGGTTGAGGCGGCGTGGCCGGTCCAGGCAAGACTGCCGGCAAGCCCGATCGCTGCAGCCAGCCCCAGCCATTGTGCGACCACCGCGCGGTCTGAGATGAGGCAGGCCGCCAGGCAGATCGCAAGACCTGCGCGGATGATTGTCATCTCACCGAACTGGGTTTCGTTGATGACGGTTGATAGGATGTCGGCGGTCAAAGCGTCGATGAGCGGCATTCCGCTCATCGACGCCGCCTGCAGCAGAAGCCAAATCGCGCCCGAGATCACCGCGAGGGCAAGACAGGCCCAGATATGCCGCCGCGTCCGGCTCCGAAACGCAGGCATCGCCGCGGTGCGGTTGTGCAAGACCGGCATGGCGATCAGGCGGCCGAAAACAACGCTTCCGACCGCTATCGCCGTTGCCGCGAAGTGCACGGCGCGCGTCGCGATCAACGGCGCTCCTGCTGCGGACCAATCCATTGCGACTAAGCTCTACTGGCCAACCTGGAAGGTGAAGTTCCCCTCGGTCGTGTGAGTGTCTACGGAAAGCACGTGCCAATTGACGTGATAGGTCCCAACACCGCCGCCCTTCAGCGAGACCGACATCTGGTTGCCGTTCACGCGCGCCTTTCCGGCATCGACCCGCTGCCCGGATGGACCGGTGACTGTTACCGAACTGAATGCTGCCTCCAGCTTCTGGGTGAAGGTGAGCGTCACCTCGCGCGGCGGGCTCGCCACCTTGTTGCCGACGCGCGGCTCGGCATGATCGAGAAAGGCGTGGGCGTCTGCCTTGCCGGCCGCAAGCGACAGCAAGAGCGCGATGATCAGGGATGAGCGTCGCATGATCAATTCCTCGCAAACGGGCTGGCGGGCTGCACCGGACCGCCAAAGATCGGCCTGCCGATGCCCCGGGGATCGATATCGTCGAGATAAAGATGGAGCTGCGCAATCATGCCGACCCGGGTTCCGCTTTGACGATTGATTGGGATCAGCGCCTCGACCCCGAGTTGATAGGTGTTCCCGACCCAGAGAACGCCGGGGTTGATGGTCCCAGTCGTCATCGTGCCCGACGTCAACGTGTTTCCGACCGGGGTCTGCAACGTCGCCTCAACAAGCGGGATCATGCGATTGATAAAATCCGGCAGACCGAGATCGACGACCGCGGATTTCAGATAGGGCAGGCTGTACTGGATCGTGGCGCCCCAGTTCAGCACCCTTGGATGAAACTCAGTATCGGAGGTCAAATCACCAGTATCGGGATCGACCCCGAAGGTCGTGGTGGATGACCTACCGGGAATGGCGTAGCCAACCTGTCCGGTGACCGCGACGGGGCGCAGCCATGACAACGTGTCGGGCAGGTCGCCGAAGCCTTTGCCGAAATAGAGGGTCGGCGTGTAGGTGTTGAACGGATCAGCTCCGACGCTGCCGGCGCCGGTGCCGCCCCATTCGACGCTCAGCCCTACCGACATAACGAATTCATGCTCGGCGTCCTTGAAGACACGATACTTGAAGGTGGTGTCGACGTTCTGGAAGCCATGGGCGCCGGTTCCGGTCGGTCCTCCAGGTGGATGGAGGAAGCTGTACGTCGACCCAATGGAGATCGCGAAAGCCTCGGTGATCCGCTTGGAAAACTCGCCGGAGAAGTCGCGCTGCCGGAACGACAGATCATCGCCGGTGTGGAAGCTGGATACGGTGGGCAGTGAGAGTTCGTCGTTCACGCCGGGATCGTCGATGCCGAGCGTGGCCGGAAAGAAGCGGTTGCCGACGATTTCGTGCGCGTTGCTGGAAGAAAGTGGAACAAGCGCGACGGCAAGGCCAGATAGGGCTGCGCGCGCATGACGGATGAACATGGGAATCTCCGCGGGCGTTGATGTGTAAAGGTCTCAGCGGCCGGTGGCCGCGCGGCTTTACGACAGAAACGGCGGAGCGCGCGCCTGGGCCTCGGAAGCGGCTCTTGGACCGGAGAGGCGCGGCGCGAAATCCAGCCAGGTGACCTGGCTCGTCACGCGATCGATCGCGATCGCGGCTGATGTCTGCGGCGAAGTGATCGGTGCGCCGGTCTGCAGCACGCTGCAGGCGGCGCAGCAGCCTTCGTGCGCGCGGTGACCGGTCTGATCGTCCTGGCCGGTCGCTTGAACCGCGCCGCCGTGGCACATGACCGCGCCTGTAAGCGGATCCGAGGCCGCAAGACTCGCCGCCCAGCAAGCGCCGATCGGTGCAAAGATCTGCACCAGCAGGGCAACCAGAACTAGAGGTAGAAATCTCTTCAGCTGTCGGCGCATCGGTCCACCTGCGACAATCTATCGCAAGGGAGGGCCGCCGTCGAGCCGAGTGACAATGGAGGGAGGGGGGGTGACGATTTAATGGAGTATGTTGTGCGTCGGCAACGGCGTGCATACGCGCTGCGGTACGGCCTGAGGCGGCATCAGTCTGATAAGCCGAATTGTTTTCAGGCGGGCTGGCCGCATTCATTGCGGCTTATGCACGTGTCCTCAATGTCGTGTTGTCGGGCGTCCTGGTCGCCAGCGTATCGCCTGTGGCGGCGGGAGCCAGCGTGCGAGAATCCGACCTGCGGCGATAGCGCCCTGGTTCTGCGGCGCGATGCCCGCCTCGTCGAGCCAAGTAGCAACACCGCCAACATTTGTGTGATTGGGAAATATCCGGGCTCCGATCTCGGTCTTCTTTTCAGCAACGCACATGCCTCGCCCGCGCGAGGCGCAATCAAGGCGGCTGAACGATGAAGATGATCTACCTTCTGGCGGCGCTCATGCTGGCGCCATCTCTTGCGACCGAGGCCTTCGCTCATGCACGAACCGGCAAAGGCAGCGATCGAGCGCATGTCGGCACGGGACCGACAATCGGCAACGGACTGCAGGGATACGGGATCGTCGGTCGTCAGATCGCGGCTCCGCCGTGGAGTTCCGCCTGCACGAACGACACGGGCCCACGACAATGCGACGAGCCCATGTGGGTCTATGGCAGCTCCGACTATGTCGCGCAGTTCAGGAGTGCATTCTGACGTTGGCCCGCGCGCGGCCCGTGCGACGGGCTCGGATGCCCTTGGGTTGTCGTGGGAAACGTTCGCCATGTAAAAGGCCCGCTCCGGGGCTCGCAATTCGGAGCGGGCCAGTCTGGGCGCGGCAAGTGTAGCCGCTGTTCGAACCTAGCGCGACATGCTGACACCACCCTGACGGCGTCAAAAAAATGGAGAGGCGGCTGAATGCCGCCTCTCAGTCTCGATGATGGATTTGTGAACGGAATGTTTCGCGGCGCGCTCACCATTTGTAGGCGAGGCTTGCTGTGATGCGCCGGCGATCGCCGTAATAACAGGAGCTGATCGTTGCGCAGCTCGCGACGTAGATCTTGTCGGTGACGTTCACGACATTGAGCGCCGCGCGCCAGTTGTTGTCCCATTCGTAGTGCAAGGCGAGGTCGCCGAGCAGGACCCCGGGGACGCGCGCGGTGTTCGCGGTGTCGGCAAAGGACGAGCCGACATAGCGGACGCCGCCGCCGAAGCCGAAGCCGTTCAGCGGGCCGTCGCGGAAGGTGTAGTCGGTCCAGACCGAGGCGAGCTGCCGCGGGGTGTTGGTCGGCACGGTACCGATCAGCGCGGGATTGAGGTCCTTGCTGACGAACAGCTCGTAATTGGTGTAGCTCGCCACCAGCTTGAAATCCCGCGTGATGTTCGCGACAGCCTCGAGCTCGACGCCGCGCGAGGTGACCTCGCCATTCTGGGTCTGGAACAGCGTGTTGTTCGGATCTGTGGTCAGCGCGTTCTTCCGCTTGAGATCGAACAGCGCGGCGCCGAACCGCGCGTTGAGGCCGACCGGCTCGTATTTCACGCCGACCTCGGTCTGCTCTGAGGTCTCCGGCAGCAGCAACTGGCCGGCGGCGTTGGTGCCGATGACCGGATTGTAGCCGGTCATGTAGGAGACGTAGGGCGCAACGCCGCTGTCGAAATTGTAGATCGCACCGACCCGGCCGGAGAACTTGCTGTCGTCGCGGCTCTGATCGGCGCCGATCCGGTTGTTGTTGGTGAGGTCGACCCAGTCCTGCCGTCCCGACAGCACGACCGTCAGGCGATCCAGCTTGACCTGGTCCTGCAGGTAGAGCCCGGCCATGCCCTGGGTGAGATAGGCGTTCTGATACAGCGAGCCGCTATACGGCAGGTTGTTGCCGTAGACCGGATTGAACACGTTGAGAGTCGTGCCCATGCCGAAACCCTGCCGATCGTCGATGCCGTAATATTTCAGGTCGACGCCGACCAGCGCGGCGTGTTGCAGCGCGCCGGTTGAGAAGCGATATTCGAGCTGATTGTCGAGGTTGAGCTGCGTGGCGATGCCGCGGGTGTAGAAATTGCCGCGGGTGATGTCGGCCGCCGCCGGCGTCGTGGCGTAGCCGAGCCCGTAGAGCCCGGCGTAATAGACGTCGACATGCGCCATGCGCGCGTTCTGGCGGAAGTCGACGCGGTCAGTCACGCTCTTCTGGAACTGATAGCCGACCATCTCCTGGTCGCGGCGGAACTGATCGACGCTGGGATCGCCGGCGAACAGGCTGGTCGGAATGCGGCCGAACGGCGCGTTGGTGACAGTGCCGACATAGGGGAGGAAGTTCAGCGCACGGGTGTTGCTGTGCGAGGCCATGCCGAACACGGTGAGGCTGGTGTCGGCATCGGGCCGCCAGGTCACCGATGGGGCGAAGAAGAAATTGTTCTCGTAGACGTAGTCAGTCTGGGTGCCGCCACCCTGGGCCTGGCCGACGAGGCGATACTGCACCTGGCCGCCGCCGGGCTGCGCCGCCGCGCCGCCGATGTCGAACTGGGTATAGGCGTCGCCGAAATTGTTGACGCCGGTCTCGATGTAGCGAATGGGCTCGGCCTGCGGCAGCTTGCTCACCGCATTGACGAGGCCGCCCGGCGCCGAGCCGCCATAAAGGATGCCGGACGGACCGCGCAGCACCTCGACGCGCTCGAGATTGAACGGCTGCAGCTTCCAGCTCGCATAGGAGGTGTAGAACAGTTGCAGGCCGTCGAGGAACAGCGACTCGTTTTGCGCGGGGAAGCCGCGGATCATGAACCAGTCGTTGCGAAAATCGGCGCCGTAGGTGCCGCCGATGACCCCCGGTGTGTAGCGCAGCACTTCGTCGAACTTGCTGACGATCTTCTGGTCGCGGATCTGCTCGGCGCTGATCACCGTCACCGATTGCGGCGTCTGGATGATCGGCGTGCTGGTCTTGGTGCCGCTGGCGCTCTGCCGCGCCAGGTAGCCGGTGACCGGGCCGTTGGCGCGCTCGTGTCCGCCGCCTCCGCCCGCGGCCTGCTGCGCCGCCTGTGGCTGCGCGCCCACTGGCGCGACTGTTGCGCGGCGCGAGGCGCTGCGCGCGCGCGTGGTCCGTTGCGATGGCTGCTGCGATCGCGCCGCTTGCCGGTGCTGCGGCGCATCGACCGTCACGGACGGCAATTGCGTCTGCGCGAACACCTCGTCCGCACCAGCAACCGAAAGCACCACCAGAGCCGAAGCAGCAAACCGCTGCGGCCGAATCCATCCGTCCGTCATTCAACGCCCCCAAAGAGAATTGTCTTCGGCGTCGTTATCACGGTGATTTTCGCGAACAGCCCGCGCGCGGTTAGAAGCTATCGAAGCTGTACGCAAAGCTCGTGTGTGTGACTGGGAGACAACGGAGTGCGACGTACAATTGCACGCATCGCGTGAGAGGCTTGAATCGATCCAGTGTTGAATGATTCAAAGATCGAACGATTCAAAAATCGAACGCTTCAAAATCATCTCGTGACTCGACGCATCATGATCGCGCACGTGATGATCGAGAGAAACGGACGTCGCGTGATTGGGTGGGGCGCTCTGGTGAAGCTCGAGGGCGCGGCCCGCCTTGAGGCGTCAGCCTCGGCTGGTCGCGCGATCGGGAAGGGGGCGTCCCGTCCGCCCCCGCGGGCCCCGTTAGCCACGGCCTGCGGGGACCGGAACCGGGCAGCGGGCGGGGCGGCCCCGCCGGCTGGCAATCCCCGGCATCCCCACCATATCTGGCATAATTGACCGCCGGGGACCGCAACGGCTTGGCCATTTTGGGGTGATGTGATAACCCTCTGAAACCAGCTTCGACCGCCACTCGTGACCGTCCGCATCCCACCTAAAGGTTTGCGGCGGTGGAGATATTTCGCCGATGACCTCATCCTCCAAGACCGCTTCCGCGCCCGATTCCTTCTTCACGGCAACCCTTGCCGAGGCCGATCCCGAGATCGCCGCCGCGATCAAGGGCGAGCTCGGCCGGCAGCGCCATGAGATCGAGCTGATCGCCTCCGAGAACATCGTCAGCCGCGCGGTGCTGGAGGCGCAGGGCTCGGTGATGACCAACAAATACGCGGAAGGTTATCCGGGCGCGCGCTACTACGGCGGTTGCGAGTGGGTCGACGTCGCCGAGAACCTGGCGATCGAGCGCGCCAAGAAGCTGTTCGGCGCCGGGTTCGCCAACGTCCAGCCGAACTCCGGCAGCCAGATGAACCAGGCGGTGTTCCTGGCGCTGCTGCAGCCGGGCGACACCTTCATGGGTCTCGACCTCGCCGCCGGCGGCCATCTCACCCACGGCTCGCCGGTCAACATGTCCGGCAAGTGGTTCAAGGCCGCGCACTACACCGTGCGCCGCGAGGATCAGATCATCGACATGGACGAAGTCCAGAAGCAGGCCGAACAGGTCAAGCCGAAGCTGATCATCGCCGGCGGCTCGGCCTATTCGCGCGCGTGGGACTTCAAGCGCTTCCGCGAGATCGCAGACTCGGTCGGTGCGTATCTGCTGGTCGACATGGCGCATTTCGCGGGCCTCGTCGCCGGCGGCGTGCATGCCTCGCCGGTGCCGCACGCCCACGTCACCACCACCACGACGCACAAATCGCTGCGCGGTCCGCGCGGCGGCCTGATCCTCACCAATGACGAGACGCTTGCCAAGAAGCTGAACTCGGCGATCTTCCCCGGCCTGCAGGGCGGCCCGCTGATGCACGTCATCGCCGCCAAGGCGGTGGCGTTCGCCGAAGCGCTGCGGCCGGACTTCAAGGTCTACGCCAAGAACGTGGTCGAGAATGCCAAGGCGTTGGCGGAGACGCTGCGCAGCCACGGCCTCGATATCGTGTCCGGCGGCACCGACAACCATCTGATGCTGGTCGACCTCAGGCCGAAGGGCCTGAAGGGCAACATCTCCGAGAAGGCGCTGGTGCGCGCTGCGATCACCTGCAACAAGAATGGCATCCCGTTCGATCCCGAGAAGCCGTTCGTCACCTCGGGCCTGCGTCTCGGTACGCCGGCTGCGACGACCCGCGGCTTCGGCGTCGCCGAGTTCAAGCAGGTCGGCGGCATGATCGCGGAAGTGCTGAACGCGCTGGCGCAGTCGCCGGACGGCAAGGCGCCGCTGGTCGAGGCCGCGATCAAGGAACGCGTCAAGGCGCTGACCGATCGCTTCCCGATCTACCAGTAGCCGTTCGTTCGTAAAGGTCCCGTCGGATGCGCTGCCCGAGCTGCAACTCTCTCGATACGCAGGTCAAGGACTCGCGTCCGACCGAGGACTCCGCGGTCATCCGCAGGCGGCGCGTCTGCATGGCCTGCAACTTCCGCTTCACGACCTTCGAGCGGGTGCAGCTGCGCGAGCTGACCGTGATCAAGCGCAACGGCCGCCGCGTGCCATTCGACCGCGACAAGCTGGTCCGCTCGCTGCAGATCTCATTGCGCAAGCGCCCGGTGGAGTCGGAGCGGGTGGAGAAGATGGTGTCGACCATCGTCCGCGAGCTCGAAAGCGGCGGCGAGGCGGAGGTCTCCTCGGAGGCGATCGGCGAGATCGTGATGGAGCATCTGCGCCAGCTCGACGACGTCGCCTATGTGCGCTTCGCCTCGGTCTATCGTAATTTCCGCGAGGCCAAGGACTTCGAGGCCGTGCTCGACGAGCTGACCGGCGAAGACGACCCGCGGATCGCGACGTTGCGAAAATGATCTTCCGTATTCTGGAAGAGCAGCTCGGGCAGAAAGCCAAAGAAGCGAAGGAAGCGGCAAAGGCCGCCGATCTGCGCTTCATGCAGCTCGCGCTCGCGCTCGGCCGTCGCGGGCTGGGGCGCACCTGGCCCAATCCGGCGGTCGGCGCCGTCATCGTCAAGGATGGCGTGATTGTCGGCCGCGGCTGGACCCAGCCCGGCGGCCGCCCGCATGCCGAGGTCGAGGCGCTGAGGCGCGCGGGTGAGGCGGCGCGCGGCGCCACGCTCTATGTCACGCTCGAACCCTGCTCGCATTTCGGCCGCTCGCCGCCCTGTGCGGATGCCGTCGTCGCGGCCGGGCTTGCCCGCGTGGTCTCGGCGATCGAGGACCCCAATCCGGATGTCGGTGGCAAGGGGCACGCCAAGCTGCGCGCTGCGGGGATCGCAGTCGATGTCGGGCTGTGCGCGGCCGAGGCTGCGCGCGACCATGCCGGGCATTTCCGCCGGATCACGGACCAGCGCCCGCACGTGATCCTCAAGCTCGCAGTGTCCGCCGACGACAAGATCGCAGCGGGTGGCCACACGCCGGTAGCGATTACCGGCGAGGCTGCGCAGAGGCGCGTGCATCTGTTGCGCGCGCAGAGCGATGCGATCCTGGTCGGCATCGGCACAGTGAAGGCCGACGATCCGCTCCTGACCTGCCGGTTGCCCGGCATGGCGGCGCGTTCGCCGGTGCGGGTGGTGCTGGATCGCGCGCTGCGGATCTCGGGCGACAGCCGCCTGGTGCATTCGGCGCGCGAGACGCCGCTCTGGGTGATGACGTCGGATCTTGCCGAGGCGCCGGCCGCGATGATGCTCGGTGCTGCCGGGGCGGAGGTGATCCGCGTTGCGTCCAGCGCGCAACCGGGGCTCGACCTGCCGGCGGTGTTGCATGCGCTGGCGGAGAAGGGCATCACGCGGCTGATGGTCGAAGGCGGCGCACGCGTGGCAAATTCTTTCGTGGCAGCCGGCCTGGTCGATGAAATCTGGCTGTTGCGCGGGCCTGAACCGATCGGTGCCGATGGCGTTCCCGCGCTGGACGCATTGCCGCTGGCCGCAATCACGCAGTCGCCCGCCTTCCGCCTTCGTGCTAGCGAAACCCTCGATAACGACAGTCTCACGATCTACGAGCGTGCGTAATGTTTACCGGAATTGTCACCGATATCGGTGAGATCACCAGCCTGAAGCCAGTGGCGCAGGGGCAACTGCATCGGATGCGGATTGCCTGCGACTACGACCAGACCACGATCGCCGACGGCGCCTCGATCGCCTGCAACGGCGTCTGCCTCACCGTGGTCGCCTCCGGCACGGCTGACGGCAAGACCTGGTTCGATGTCGACGCCGCGGCCGAGACGCTCGGTATGACCACCGCCAGGCACTGGGCGCAGGGCGGCCGGCTCAACCTCGAGCGCGCGCTCAAGATCGGCGACGAACTCGGCGGTCACATCGTGGCCGGGCATGCCGACGGGATCGCGACCATCGTCAAGCGTGACGATCTGCCCGACATGGCGCGCTTCGAACTGCGAACCAGCCGCGAACTGGCGCGTTTCATCGCCGCCAAGGGATCGATCACGCTGGACGGCGTCTCGCTGACGGTGAATACGGTCGACGACGTCACCTTTTCGGTGCTGATCATCCCGCACACGCTGTCCGTCACGACCCTGAGCGGCTGGAAGGCCGGCAGCGAGGTCAATATCGAGGTCGATCTGATGGCCCGCTATGCGGCGCGGCTATCGGAGATGAAATGACGGCGTAGCCGTCATTTCGGGCCGATGCGCCAGCATCGAACCCGGAATCTCGAGATTCCGGGTCTGGTCCTACGGACCATCCCGGAATGACCGTGTTTGAAGCATTCCTGCTTGGCTTCAGTCGTTGCGGCGACTACAAACTCGCGACACGTTGACATCCAACGTTTTCGGAAAATGTCAACAAAATGAATGGATATCTAAATGGCTGACGAGCGGCGCGCACCCCTGAAGGACCAGACCGACATAGCAGGCGCACGCGTGCTGATCGTCGAGGCCCGGTTTTATGACGACATCCAGGATGCGCTGCTGGAAGGCGCGCTCGCCGAGCTGAAGACGGCGGGCGCCAGCCATGACGTGATCACGGTGCCGGGCGCGCTGGAGATTCCGGCCGCGATCGCGATCGCGATCGATGCTGCGGCGGCAAACGGCAAACCCTATGACGCGGCGATCGCGCTCGGCTGCGTGGTGCGCGGCGACACCATCCATTTCGAGATCGTCTCGCAGGAATCCTCGCGCGGATTGATGGATCTGGCCGTGAGCCGGAAATTCCCGCTCGGCAACGGCATCCTCACCGTCAACACCGAGGCGCAGGCCTGGGCGCGGGCGCGCGCCAGCGAGTTGAATAAGGGCGGCGACGCCGCGCGCGCGGCGATCGCGATGCTGCGGATCAAACGCCGTCTGGCAAAGGCCTGACCATGGCTGACAACAAGAAGCCCGCGAAAGCCCCCGACAGGAAAGCCAACCGGCGCGGCGCGGCACGGCTCGCGGCCGTGCAGGCGCTGTACCAGATGGACATTGGCGGCGCGGGTATCAACGACATCTTTGCCGAGTTCGAGAGCCACTGGCTCGGCAACGAGGTCGAGGGCGAGAAATACCTGCCGGCGGAAGCGGCGTTCTTCCGCGATGTCGTCTCCGGCGTGGTGCGCGACCAGGCCAAGCTCGATCCGCTGATCGACGAGGCGCTGTCGAAGGGCTGGCCGCTGAAGCGGATCGATGCAATTTTGCGCGCGGTGCTACGGGCAGGGTCCTACGAGCTCGAGCATCGCCGGGATGTGCCGGGCCGCGTGGTGGTTTCCGAATATGTCGACGTCGCGCACGCCTTTGTCGAGAAGGACGAGACCGGCATGGTCAACGCCGTGCTCGACCAGATCGCACGCCAGTTCCGCGGCGACGAGTTTGTGCGGGGTTAAGCTCTAGACGACGGCTCTTGCCGTAGCCGTCATCCTGAGGTGCCGTAGCGAAGCGGAGGCCTCGAAGGGTGGCGGCGTAGCTCGGTGGCGGAGCCGGGCCGTGCATCCTTCGAGGCTCGCTCCGCTCGCACCTCAGGATGACGGGTTGATGACCGAAGCAAGCAAACCGATTTCCGGCGAAGACTCCCTGATCGCGCGCTATTTCAGGCCGCTTGCGACCGACCCCGGTGCGTTCGGGCTCGACGACGACGCGGCCGCGCTGCGGGCGGCCGGCGAGGACATCGTGGTCACCACGGATGCCATCGTCGAGGGCGTGCATTTCCTTGCCGATGATCCGCCCGACACGCTGGCGCGCAAGGCGCTGCGGGTGAACCTGTCCGACATCGCGGCCAAGGGCGCGGTGCCGGCCGGCTTCGTGCTGACGCTGGCGCTGCGCCACGCCGAGGAGGCCTGGCTCAAGCCGTTTGCCCGGGCGCTCGGCGAGGACGCCGCCCATTTCGGCTGCCCGCTGCTCGGCGGCGACACGGTCTCGACACCAGGGCCGCTGATGATCTCGATCACCGCGTTCGGCCGGCTGCCTCAGGGCAAGATGGTGCACCGCGCGGGGGCAAAGGCCGGCGACCGCGTGTTTGTGACCGGCGCGATCGGGGATGCCGCGCTCGGCCTCGATGTGCTCCGGGGCGGTCCCGTCGCGGCGGCACTGGCCGACGATGCCGCCGGCCGGGATTTTCTTGCCGCCCGCTACCGTGTTCCGCAGCCGCGCAACGCCCTTGCCAAGGCCGTCCGCAGCTACGCCAGCGCGGCGATGGACGTGTCCGACGGTCTCGCCGGCGATCTGGCCAAGCTTTGCGCAGCCAGCGGCGTGACGGCCGTGATCAACGTGCCGAGCATCCCATTGTCGCCTGCGGCAGCGGGGCTGCTCGCGCGCAAGGCGATCGGTATCGAGACCCTGGTCGCCGGCGGCGATGACTATGAGCTCTTGTGCGCGGTGCCGGGCGATCGCGCGGACGCCTTTGTGCGCGAGGCACGGCTGGCCAAGGTCGCTGTCACCGCCATCGGTGGCCTCATTGCAGGCCAGTCACCGCCAAGCTTTCTCGACAGACAGGGCAGGGAACTGGCGCTGAAGCGGCTGTCCTACAGCCATTTCTAGAACGTCCGGCCGAAACGCGCCGACTTTCCTTCTAAATTGCTGCCGATATCGGCGTTTTCGGCCGTAGGTGGCGTTGCACAGCGGTAACGATTTTGGCAAGGTCGCGCCCGATTTGAGGCAATCCGTTTTTGGGGAGGATTGTCCTCGCAAAATAAGCGCCTGCCGCCCCCTAGCGGCACAAAGAAGGCGCGGGGGTTACATCAAGGATCTGAGGCAAAATTCAATGACAGCTTTATGGTTGATTGTGCTCTGCGGGGCGCTTTCCATCGTCTACGCGATCTGGGCGACGCAGTCGGTCTTGAACGCGGATGCGGGCAATGCCCGCATGCAGGAAATCGCGGGCGCGGTGCGCGAGGGCGCACAAGCCTATCTGCGGCGGCAATACACCACGATCGGCATGGTCGGTATCGTGATCTTCGTGGTGCTGGCCTACTTCCTTGGCCTTCTGGTGGCGATCGGCTTTGCGATCGGCGCCATCCTGTCGGGGGCGGCCGGCTTCATCGGCATGAACGTCTCGGTGCGCGCCAACGTCCGCACCGCGCAGGCGGCGACCACTTCGCTTGCCGGCGGCCTCGAACTCGCCTTCAAGGCGGGTGCGATCACCGGCATGCTGGTGGCCGGTCTCGCGCTGCTCGGCGTCACCATCTACTTCATGGTGCTGGTCAAGTTCATGGGGCTGGAAGCCGGTAGCCGCACCGTGGTCGACGCCATGGTGGCGCTCGGCTTCGGCGCCTCGCTGATCTCGATCTTTGCCCGTCTCGGCGGCGGCATCTTCACCAAGGGTGCAGACGTCGGCGGCGACCTCGTCGGCAAGGTCGAGGCCGGCATCCCTGAGGACGATCCGCGCAACCCGGCCACCATCGCCGACAATGTCGGCGACAATGTCGGCGACTGCGCCGGCATGGCGGCGGACCTGTTCGAGACCTATGCGGTGACCGCGGTCGCCACCATGGTGCTCGCGGCGATCTTCTTCGCCAAGACGCCGATCCTGGTGAACATGATGACGCTGCCGCTCGCGATCGGCGGCATCTGCATCATCACCTCGATCATCGGCACCTTCTTCGTCAAGCTCGGCGCCAGCCAGTCGATCATGGGTGCCCTGTACAAGGGCCTGATCGCCACCGGCATCCTGTCGCTGGTCGGTGTTGCGGCCGTGATCAACTGGCTGATCGGCTTCGGCAAGCTCGATGGCGTCGACTACACCGGCATGGCGCTGTTCGAATGCGGCGTGGTCGGTCTCGTCGTCACCGGCCTGATCATCTGGATCACCGAGTACTACACCGGCACCGACTATCGTCCGGTGAAGTCGATTGCGGCCGCGTCCGTCACCGGTCACGGCACCAACGTGATCCAGGGCCTCGCGATCTCGATGGAGGCGACCGCGCTGCCTGCGCTCGTCATCATCGCCGGTATCCTGGTCACCTACAGCCTGGCCGGCCTGTTCGGCATCGCGATCGCGACCGCCACCATGCTGGCGCTGGCCGGCATGATCGTCGCGCTCGACGCCTTCGGCCCGGTCACCGACAACGCCGGCGGCATCGCCGAGATGGCGGGTCTGCCCAAGGAGGTGCGCAAGTCGACCGACGCGCTCGACGCGGTCGGCAACACCACCAAGGCGGTGACCAAGGGCTACGCGATCGGCTCCGCCGGTCTCGGTGCGCTGGTGCTGTTTGCGGCCTATAATGAGGACCTCAAATTCTTCATCGCAGACTCCGCCAACCACCTCTACTTCAAGGGGGTCCATCCCGACTTCTCGCTCAACAACCCCTACGTCGTGGTCGGCCTGCTGTTCGGCGGCCTGCTGCCGTATCTGTTCGGCGCGATGGGCATGACGGCGGTGGGACGTGCCGCCAGCGCAATCGTTGAAGAGGTGCGCCGTCAGTTCCGCGAGAAGCCCGGCATCATGCAGGGCACCGACAAGCCGGACTACGGCAAGGCGGTCGACCTGCTGACCAAGGCGGCGATCAAGGAGATGATCATCCCGTCGCTGCTGCCGGTTCTGTCGCCGATCTTCGTCTACTTCGTGATCTATGCGATCGCGGGCGGCGGCGCGGCCGGCAAGTCGGCGGCGTTCTCCGCGGTCGGCGCCATGCTGCTCGGCGTCATCGTCACCGGCCTGTTCGTCGCGATCTCGATGACCTCGGGCGGCGGCGCATGGGACAACGCCAAGAAGTACATCGAGGACGGCCACTACGGCGGCAAGGGCTCCGACGCCCACAAGTCCGCGGTGACCGGCGACACCGTCGGCGATCCCTACAAGGATACGGCGGGCCCGGCGGTCAACCCGATGATCAAGATCACCAACATCGTGGCGCTGCTGCTGCTGGCGATTTTGGCGCACTAAGTTCCTGGCGCACTGAGCGGCGCGAAACGAACGAATGCAAAACCCCGCGGTGCAAGCCGCGGGGTTTTTGTTTTGCATGGACTTGGTTCGGTGTACTGCCGAATTGATCGGCTTTCCGCCAACGAGATCCGCCGAGAACCAGACGCGAACAAAACGGAGATCAATCGATGTCGCTCTCATCCGCACGGAACTATGCGCTCCGCGCCTCCAAGTCGCAGGATCAGAAGGAGGCCATCGAGCTGTTGTCGCAGGCGATCCTGGAACTGGCGATGTCGATGGAAGCAACCGACGCCAAGATCAAGAAGATCAACAAGTCATCGTAACACTAGCCGCACCGTGCTCCGGAGTGACAGAATTGTAGGGTGGATTAGCGAAGCGTAATCCACCAATAAGGTCTAACCGCTGCGGCGGATTACGCCTTCCGCCTTCGCTCGTTGAGCCACGGCGGACGTGGTCGGCTAATCCGCCCTACGGCGCTGTGACAGCGGCGGTTACTTGACCTCCATCTGCAAGCCTTCCTTCTCGATGATGCCGGCGAACTTCGTGGTCTCCGCGCTGACGAAATCGGAGAATTGCTGCGGCGTGCCGTAGTCGGCGCGCGCGCCCATGCCGGCAATGTTCTTCTTGACGTCGTCGCGCTCCAGCATCGCCTTGATCTGACGGTTCAGCTCGTCGACCACGGGCGCCGGCGCCGTCTTCGGCAGGAACACGCCGAACCAGGAGGCGACGTCGAACTTGGCAAGCTCCGGCGCACCCTCGCGCATCACAGGCAGATTGGGCGCGGACTCGCTGCGCTCGGCCGTGGTGACGCAGAGCCCGTTGAGCTTGCCGTCCTGCACCTGCGGCAGCGACGGATAGAGATTGTCGAACAGGATCTGGATGTCGCCGGCGAGCCCGGCCTGCAGCGCTGGGCCGGCGCCGCGGAACGGCACATGCGTCATCTTCAGCCCGGTGAGTTGCAGGAACCAGGCGCCGGTGAGGTGAGGGCTCTGCCCGGTGCCGGACGAGCCGTAGGTTAGCTTGTCGGGGTTCTTCTTGAGGTACGCGATCAATTCGGGGATCGATTTGATGCCGGTCGATGGATGCGCCGAGACGATGTTCGGGATCCGGATCATGTTGGAGACCGCCTGTAGCTGGTCGGCCTTGTAGGTCAGGTTCCGGAAGATGCTGAAGGCGATCGCATTGGGGCCGGGATTGCCGATCAGGATGGTGTGGCCGTCGCCCTTGCTGCGCGCGACCTCCGCGGTGCCGATGGTGCCGCCGGCGCCTGAGCGATTCTCGACGACGACCGACTGGCCCCAGAGCGGCTGCAAATGCGCCGCCAGCAGCCGCCCCATCACGTCGGTCGAGCCGCCGGCCGCCGCAGGCACGATGATCCGGACCGTCTCGGACGGCCGCCAGTCGCCGGCACCGAGACTGGCACGCGGCAGGATCGCCGCCGCCGACAATGCGGCCGCACCCGACAATACCGTACGACGGGAAAATCTCTTGGCTCTCACGCGCGCTTACCCCCTGCTCAAACTCTCTTGATTTTGAGCAAGCCTAGGGGACCGCTTGCCCGTCGGGCAAGCGCGGCAACTTGGCGCAGTCTAGCTTGCGCTCTAGTTGAAGCTCAGCAGCTTGAAGAGCGGTGTCAGGTAGGACATTTCCTGGCCCGACGTCGGCGTGGTCCGGCTGACGAAGTCGAAGATCTTGCCGTCCTTCAGGCCGTAATTGGCGAGCCGGCGCACCTGGCGGTTCTTGTCGAAATAGACGGCGATGACGCGCTGGTCGACCACGCGCTGGTTCATGAAGGCGACCGGGCGCGAGGTCCGCTGCGAGATGTAGTAAAACACCTCGCCGTCGAGGGTTGCGACCGTCGAGGGCGTGCCGAGCACGATCAGCACCTGATCCTGGCTCGCGCCGATCGGAATCTGCTCGAGCGCTCCGTCGGGCAGGATGTAGCCCTTCTGGAATTGCTCGCCGGCGCAGCCGCCGAGCGCGGCAGCGCAGAACAGACCAACGACCGCGAAGGCGCGGAAGCGCGTGAAGAACCCGCGCGCGGAAGCCGTGCGAGACTGTCTTGGAAGAGTGTGGTTCATCGGCGGAACTGATCCGTCCCCTTGCATCGGCCGGAGCATTGACGTACCGGGCAGCTCAATGGATTGCAATCATGCCGAGCTCCAATGGGCGAACCCTCAACAGGCGTCCTTTGGGGGGCCGGCAGCCGGAACCCGCTATGCTTTGGCCGTTCAATCACTTCAGAAGACCCCGGGTGCCCGCGCGCAGCACCATTGAGATCATCTATGGCATGATCGTGACGCAGGCGCGAGAACCGTTGTTTTACCGTGACTTGGGCGTTCCGGACACGGTTAATGGCCGTTTTGACCTGCTTCTGATGCATATGTGGCTGGTACTGCGGCGATTGAAATCCGCGGAAGGCGGCGTCGGGCTGTCGCAGGCCCTGTTCGATCATTTCTGCATCGACATGGACGACAATCTCAGGGAAATGGGCGTCGGCGACCTCACGGTGCCGAAGCGGATGCAGGCGTTCGGCGAGGCCTTCTACGGCCGCACCGCGGCCTATGATCTGGCGCTGACCGACAGCGACGAGGCCTTGGCCCAGTCGCTATGCAAGAACATCTTCAATGGTCAGAACATCGACAAGGCCCGCGAACTGGTCGTCTATGCCAGAGAAGCGATGGCAGTGCTGGCGCGCGCGGACCTCGCGGCCCTGACCAAGGGGGCATGGCGCTTCCCGGCGCCGCAGGCTGCGAGGACCACGGCATGAGCGGCGGCAGCACAGGGCGGCCCAATGCCGCGCGGGACCCTTGGCGCGTTCTCGTCAGCGTCGCGCAGATCCCGGATACCGGGCTGCATCGCGAGATCGTGGCCGACGAGGCGACGCGCAAGGCGATCGCCGAGGTCGGCGAGTTGCGCGAGGTCGTCTCCGCGCGGGCGGCGTTCGATCTGCAGCCCAAGCGCGACGGCAGCTGCCACGTCACCGGCCGGGTTTGGGCCAGGGTCGGGCAGACCTGCGTGGTGACGCTCGATCCGATCGAGAACGAGATCGACGAGCCGATCGACGTGTTGTTCGCGCCGCCCGAGCAGATCCCCGAGATGGCCGACCTCGTCGACGACGCCGAGCAGGGCGATGAGGAGACGCCGGATCCGCCGGAGCCGATCGTCGGCGGCTTCATCGACATCGGGCGGCTCGCCACCGATGCGCTGTTTCTCGGCGTAGACCCCTATCCGCGCAAGGCGGATGCGGTCTTTGAACAAGAGGTTGAAGCGCCTGATCCGGAAAATCATCCCTTCGCCGCGCTCAAGGCGCTGAAGGAAAAGGCTGAGGGCAAGAAGCCCAAGGGAAGTTGAGCGAAGTTGGGGGGAGTTGAGGGAAGCAGACGGAACTTGAGGGCAGCCAGCTCCAACATTTGAGGGGATGGCTTGCCTGCAGGCCTGCGCGAGGGGGATTTCCAGTTACTTCAAGTATGCGTCATAATGGTTTGAAATGTCATGTATTTCTGGTAATTCTTGATGTGTTGCGTGACGGTTCGGCGCCTTGCTTGTTTGTGGTCAAGAGGTTGTGTCGGACCGCGGACACGCTATTGTCGCGGCCCGGCGTTTCGCCGCGCGCCGGTGACGGCGGTGACTTCAAGCTCGCGGTCTTCATCTGAAGGGCTGTGGGAGAGCAGGCTTCCGGGACGTTCATGCCTCATAAGGTTCGAATCGCGCTTGACGCCATGGGGGGCGATGTCGGCGCATCGGTGGTCATTCCCGGCGCCGCGATCTCGTTGAGCCGTCATCCCGACAGCGAATTTCTGCTGGTCGGAGACCGGGCCCTGATCGAGCCGGAGCTTGCGAAACATCCTGCGCTGAAGGCGGTATCGAAGGTGATCCATACCGACGTCGCGGTGAAGAATGACGAGAAGCCGAGCCAGGCGCTGCGGCGGACCCGCAGGGCGTCGTCGATGTGGCTGGCGATCGATGCGGTGAAGCACGGCGAGGCCGATGTCGCGGTCTCCGCCGGCAACTCAGGCGCGCTGATGGCGATGGGCAGCATCAATCTGCGGACGTTGCCGGGCGTCGACCGCCCGGCGCTCGCTGCGGCGTGGCCGACGCTGCGCGGCGATTCGGTGGTGCTCGATCTCGGAGCCTCGATCGGCGGCGACGCCCGCCATCTGGCGACGCTCGCGGTGATGGGCAGCGCGATGGCGAGCGTGCTGTTCAACCTCGAACGGCCGACCGTCGGCCTGCTCAATATCGGGTCCGAGGAGATCAAGGGTCACGGGGAAATCCGCGAGGCCGCCGAGATGCTGCGCGCGATGCACGCGCCCCAGTTCAACTATATCGGCTTTGTCGAGGGCGATGCGATCGGCAAGGGGCTCGCCGACGTGATCGTGTCGGAAGGCTTCAGCGGCAATATCGCGCTCAAGGCCGCCGAGGGAACCGCGCGCCAGATGTTCACGCTATTGCGCGAGGCGATGTCGTCGAGCTGGCTGGCGCGGATCGGCTATCTGTTTGCCCGCGGCGCGTTCCAGAAGCTGCGCGACAAGCTCGATCCCAACAAGTCGAATGGCGGCCTGCTGCTCGGCCTGAACGGCGTGGTGGTCAAGAGCCATGGCGGTATCAACGCGGAAGGCTTTGCCTATGCGGTGGATGTTGGCTATGAGATGGCCCACTACGATCTCCTCACCAAGATCAATCAGATGCTCAACCGCGATGGCGGCGCCCTGGTAAAGGCGCAGACCGCGCAGGAGGCTGTCTCGTGACTGCGATACGTTCGGTAGTGCTCGGCTGCGGCTCATATTTGCCGGAGCGGGTTTTGACCAATGCCGAACTGGCGAGCCGAATCGACACGTCCGATGACTGGATCGTGCAGCGCACCGGCATCAGCGAGCGGCACATCGCCGCCGATGACGAGTTCACCTCGCATCTCGCGATCAACGCGGCGCGCGCCGCGCTCGCCGATGCCAAGATCGACGCCCAGTCGATCGACCTGATCGTGCTGGCGACCTCGACGCCCGACAACACGTTTCCGGCGACCGCGGTCGCGGTCCAGCACGCGCTCGGCATCAACCACGGCGTCGCGTTTGATCTGCAGGCGGTGTGCTCCGGCTTCGTCTTTGCGCTGACCACCGCGGACAATTTCCTGCGCGCCGGGGCCCACAAGCGGGCCCTAGTGATCGGCGCCGAAACCTTCTCGCGTATCCTCGACTGGAACGACCGCGGTACCTGCGTGCTGTTCGGCGATGGCGCCGGCGCGGTGGTGCTGGAAGCGCAGCAGCATTCCGGCACGACGGACGATCCCGGCGTGCTGACGACGCATCTGCGCTCGGACGGACGTCACAAGTCGAAGTTGTTCGTCGATGGCGGTCCCGGCTCGACCAGGACAGTAGGCCATCTTCGGATGGAGGGCCGCGAGGTATTCAAGCACGCCGTCGGCATGATCACCGATGTGATCGTCGATGCGTTCAATGCCACCGGCTTTACCGCCGACGACATCAACTGGTTCATTCCGCACCAGGCCAACAAGCGAATCATCGATGCCTCGGCCCACAAGCTGCATATTGCGCCGCAGAAGGTGGTCTTGACAGTCGACAAGCACGGCAACACCTCGGCGGCCTCGATCCCGCTCGCGCTATCGGTTGCCGTGAGGGACGGACGCGTCAAGAAGGGCGATCTGGTGCTGTTCGAGGCGATGGGCGGCGGCTTCACCTGGGGTTCGGCGCTCGTGCGCTGGTAGCGCATCGGCAAAGAGTATCGGCAGGTTGCCGGCATCTTTCCAGCGCCCGGATGCTGGTCGCTGTTGACCATTGCGCGCTAAGCTTTTAATTTCAGTCAAGAAATTGTTCGCCGAGAGTGCGGGGCAGGCGATGACCACGGGAACCGGAAAAACAGTGACGCGCGTCGATTTGTGTGAGGCGGTCTACCAAAAGGTAGGTCTGTCGCGCACGGAATCGTCGGCGTTTGTCGAGTTGGTGCTGAAGGAGATCACCGATTGCCTGGAAAAGGGCGAGACGGTGAAGCTGTCCTCATTCGGCTCCTTCATGGTGCGCAAGAAGGGCCAGCGTATCGGGCGCAATCCAAAGACCGGCACCGAGGTGCCGATCTCACCGCGGCGGGTGATGGTGTTCAAGCCGTCGGCGATCCTGAAGCAGCGGATCAATGGCCATGCCATCACCAATGGCGACGGCAGCAAGGCCGACTAGGGCGTTTTCAAGCGAAGTGGGTACCCGGTTCGCGTGAAGAAGACGCGCCAAAACCAGAATCCGGAGCCCCGTTTCGATCGGAACGGAAAGGGCTCCAGGCATTGAAGCCAGAGGAGCGGGCATTTGGACAAGGCGCCGGATGCGTTCCGTACCATCAGCGAAGTCGCAGATGAGCTCGATATTCCCCAGCATGTGCTGAGATTCTGGGAAACGCGCTTCGCGCAGATCAAGCCGATGAAGCGCAGCGGCGGACGCCGCTATTATCGCCCCGACGACGTCGACCTGCTCAAGGGCATCCGCCGGCTGCTCTACGGCGAGGGCTACACCATCCGCGGCGTGCAGCGGATCCTGAAAGAGCACGGCATCAAGTCGGTGCAGGGCATCGCCGACCAGACCGCCGCCGTCTCGTTCGGCGCGGTCGAGGAGGCGGTCGGCAACAGCATGGCCGAGCCCGACGATCTCGAGAGCAATGACGGCCTCGATTTCGACGGCGAGGAGGGCGACGGCGACGAGGGGGGAATCGACTACCGATTCGTCGATCCCGACGTGGATCCGATCCTGTCGACCTACAAGGCGCACGCCCACCCGGGCAAGGCGTCGGCTACGCCGCCGGTGCGCCCGACCGTTCCGCCAGTCGATCGGGAGCGGCTCGAACGCGCGCTGCAGGAGCTGGTCGCCTGCCGGCAACTGATCGACGCGGCGATGAAGGACGGCTGAGCCAAGGAAGCTGCCATGGGAACCGGGGCCGGATTGCAGCCCTTAAAGGGCCTGCTCCGCCTTGCGCGAACGCAGGATCGCAGCTAATGGAACGGCATCGGAGCGTGGCGCAGCCCGGTTAGCGCACTAGTCTGGGAGACTAGGGGTCGGAGGTTCAAATCCTCTCGCTCCGACCATTTTTCAAAGCATGCGATGTTTGAGAGCATTCGGGCGTTGTTTACGCCCAGATGCGGCCATCGTCAGGTCTCGAAATCCATCGCGGCGATCAGGCATGCCTTTTCCATGCGGTTGTTGAGCATCGCAAGCTTGGCCGTGAACTCGGCCAGTTCGGGCTCGCTGAATTCCTCGAACACGGTCTTCTTGAACGCCCTGTGCTGGTCGGCGAGGCCCGCCAGATGCTTTCGGGTCTTGTCGGTCAGCGACAGACGGACCACGCGCGCATCGGCCGGCGAGGACGCGCGGCGCAGCAGCTCCTTCTGCTCGAGCAGCTTGGACTGCGTGGTCACGAACGACGGATCGACATGCAGCAGCTTCGACACCACGTTGATGGGCACGCCGTCATCCTTGTCGAGGTCCGAGATCGCGATCAGGATCATCCATTGCGGACCGCTGACGCCAAGCGCCTTGCCCCAGAGCTGGCGGACCCGTTCGAGATGCGAGTTGATGGACGAGATCTCGAGCGTAAAGCGTTTGATGATGTCGAGATTCTCGATGGCGCGCAGGCGCGCCTGATCCTTCCTGGTCACTGACACAGCTTCCCCTTCCCTAGGTGCCGACTCAGCTTTGTGCTGATTTATTTCTTGATTCCCGCGTCGGCGGACTTTTTTTCTAGTAAGTCGCTCAGGAAGGCAAGTGAACGTAAAGCAATTATGATGCGTATGTGACGGTTCGGCTATTTGGGGTGCGACAAATTTGCCCATGCAGGTAAGGGGCTTAAGTCGAGCGTTGCCGGCGAGACACAGTGTGGCCGCATTCGCATTCCTGACTTTATAAACTATTTTGAATGGGCAACTCGCCCATGCATATTGAACCCGGCGGTAGGGGAATCTCGATCGTCCCGTTGCGGTGATCGTTCAAGTCCGTCGCACACCACAGATAGATCTGAGGGTGCGAGGTTTGGGGAAAGCGGTCTTGGACAATGCGGGAGGATCACGGGGCGCTCGCGACCCGGACTCTACGCATATGAGCAACTTGGAGGTTTGATATGAAATTGGCGAAGAGCCTTATTCTGGGCTCGGCCGCTGCGCTGGTCGCGGTCGGCGGGGCACAGGCGGCCGATCTTCCCGTTAAGGCCAAAGCGGTCGAATACGTGAAGGTTTGCTCGCTTTATGGTCCGGGCTTCTACTACATCCCCGGCACCGACACCTGCATCAAGCTCGGCGGCTACGTGCGCGCTGACTTGGTCATCAACGGCAACAGCGTCTACGGCCCGAACTACAACGGTGCCAGCGGCGCCAACAACCGCTTCACGAACGGCTACACTTGGCGTTCGCGTGAAGACCTGAACATCGATACGCGCACCGCGACCGAGTACGGCGTGGTCCGCACCTACTTCGATGCGGTGTTCACCTGGACCTCGGACAGCTACGGTGCGGGCGCCGCCGCCGGTTCGACGATCTATTCGCCGATCGGCACGGCCTCTGCGCCGAACAACGCTGGTTCCGGCAACGTTGCCGCCGGTACGGTCGGCGTCTACTACGCCTTCATCCAGTTCGCCGGCTTCACCATGGGTAAGGCGGTCTCGCAGTTCGCTGCTCCCTGGAACGGTTATCCGGGCAACAACTACGACGGCCTCGTCGGTGGCGTGAACACCACCAACGGCGTGAACCAGTTCACCTACACTGCGCAGTTCGGCAACGGCGTCTCGCTGGCTTTGTCGGCGCAGGATCAGGTGCAGTACTCGCAGGCTGGCGTGAACAACCTCGGCGCTGGTGGTGCCTATGGCTCGAACGACACCGCCGGCACGATCGCGCCGGACTTCATCGCCGCGCTGAAGGTCGACCAGGCTTGGGGTGTTTTCCAGGCGTCGATCGCGGCGCATGACAACCACGCAGCCTACTACGGCGGCACCGAGTTGACTGGTCATCCCGACGACAAGTGGGGCTGGGCTGGTGCACTGGCCCTGTCGATCAAGAACATCCCGACCGGACCCGGCGACACCATCAACATCCAGGGCGTCTACACGGACGGTGCTACCCGCTACAACATCCAGGATCTGGCCAGCCAGGCCGGCTCGATCGCGATCTACAGCGGTTCGAACCTCCCGGGTGCGTATGGCAGCGTCGGCTTCGGCACTGCGCCTGACACGGTGTTCGGCCCCGGCGGCCAGCAGCAAAGCATCAAGACCTGGGGTATGCGCGGTGCGTACACCCACAACTGGGATCCCTATTGGAACACCAGCATCTACGGTGCTTACGCTGCGATCTCGTACAACGACACGTCCAAGGCTCTCATCTGCGGCGTTGGCGGCGTGGGTGGTACCTTCCGTGCTGCGTTCGCCGGTGGCGCTGGCGTAACCAACTGCAACCCCGACTACAACATCGCGCAGATCGGTGTGATCACGCGGTGGACCCCGGTCAAGAACCTGACCTTCTCGGCCGACGTGACCTACTCGCATCTCGATCAGAAGTATTCGGGCGTTATCACGACGTCCGCTGCCTCGGTCGGCAAGCCTGCGGCGATCTACGAGCTGAAGGATCAGGACACCGTCCAGATGCTCCTCCGCGCTCAGCGCAACTGGTAATACCGGTTGATCTGATCACGATCCTACAGAACCCCGGCAGGCAACTGCCGGGGTTTTTCTTTTGGCGAGAGATCAGCAGACGAAGGTGGGCTGCGTCATTTCGGTCCAGGCGAACAACGAAGACGTGCCATGCGATTCATTCGCGGCAAATTTATTTACTTACCTGATCTACTAAACTATATACGTGGCGGCCAACACATAGAATGATGGCTCTTAGCCCATGCTAAGCCTCCCAAACCTCCGGCAATGCCCTGCCGGAGGTTTTTGATTCAAGCGCGGACGATCGTGACGCGCGCGGCCATCGCAACAACTGCTCGCAGGCCGGGCTGACAACGTCTCGCCGATTCGACGTCGTCAAGATTTGACGGAATCGATCCGCAGTGCATTCTCGTCATTCATGGGACGCTTCAAGAACAGCCGCCTCGCTCGGATGAGCAGCGGCCATTACTGCTTGATCCGGGATCTCGGGCTGGTGAAGGGCGGCAAGGGGTTGCGGCACCATGAGGTGGTCATCGACTTCTCGTGGCGCGGCTTGCTCAAGCTTGTCTTGAGCGCTGCCGCCGGCGTTCTGCGGCGGCGCGCGCCCGTGCAGATCGAGACAGCCGAATAGCGCGGAGCGATCCCGCGCTCCGACCCGGCGTTCACGCGGTTCGCGGACAAGCGTTCGAGATCGAGCGAGATCATCCCGGCATCCGAGAGCGCGCATGCGATGACGATGTGTTGTGCCACGCTTCTGCGCTTGTCTGACCTGATCAGTGTGAGTTGTCGGCACAGGCGCCGTCGCGCGGCTTCGGCGGTGTGACCTCGGCGACAGCGGCCGCAGCGGCAATGCCGGCCGCGATCGCCATAAGCGTCGTTGCGACCAATCTGTTCAGGGTCTGCATGATCGTTGTCTCCGCTTGTCGATATTGGATTGTTCGCTACGCGGAATGATTTCGTTACAGCGCCGGCTGCCTTGATCTGCTGCTGACGGCACACTTGCGCGTGAAGGGCAGGCGCCGTTGCTGCGCGACAATTCGGTGATGTAGAGTGCCGCAGCCAAGCGGCCGGGACTGCGATCCGCCGTCCTGCCGAAACCAAGAACAAGCAGGGCAAGAAGAACCAAGGAAGGAACGGATCTCACATGAAGGACTTTGCCGGAAAGATTGCCGTCATCACCGGTGGCGGCACGGGCATGGGGCGGGAGCTGGCGCGGCAGCTCGTTGCCGAGGGATGCAACGTCGCGATGTGCGACGTCTCGGCCGAGGCGATGGCCGAGACCAAGCGGCTCTGCGAGGTCGAGAAGCTGCCGCAGGGCCTGCGCATCACCACCCACATTGCCGACGTCTCGATCGAGGATCACTACAAGCGTTTTCGCGATGAGCTGATCGAGCAGCAGGCGACCGACAAGATCCATTTGCTGTTCAACAACGCCGGCATCGGCGGTGGCGGCAGCCTGTTCACCAACACGCGCGAGCAGTGGGAGCGCACCTTCAACATCTGCTGGGGCGGCGTCTATCTCGGCGTTCGCACCTTCCTGCCGCTGCTGGTGAAGGCCGACGAGGCGCACATCGTCAACACCTCGAGCGTCAATGGCTTCTGGGCGTCGGTCGGCATGGGCGTGTCGCACACCGCCTACAGCGCGGCGAAGTTCGCGGTGAAGGGATTCACCGAGGCGATGATCAACGATCTCCGGCTCAACGCGCCGCACGTCAAATGCTCGGTCGTGATGCCTGGCCACATCGGCACCTCGATCGTGTCGAACTCGCGCAAAGTGCAGAATGGCGCCGACCAGCTCAATCCCGACGAGCTCAGGCAGGCCCGCCAGCGTCTGCAAGGGCAGGGCATCGACGTCGCCAAGATGTCGGATGCCGACATCCAGGAGCTCGCGCTCGACCGTGCGCGCATCTTCCACGACGAGGCACCGACCACGGCCGCCGCCGCCGCCAAGATCATCCTCGACGGCGTGAAGGCCGATCGCTGGCGCATCCTGGTCGGTGACGATGCGCATCTGCTCGACGAGCGCGTGCGCAAGACCCCGGAGCAGGCCTACACGCCGGAGTTCTACCAAGGCATCGTGGAAGCGACCGGCTGGAAGGTCGGGTGATTGCAGAAGACCCGTCACCCCCGCGCAAAGGCAAAGCCTTTGCGCGGGGATGACGGGATAAGCGCTTCCGTCTTGCGGTCAGACTACCCGCGCATCGCGCGCTGGCGTGATCCTGCCTGATACGCAAGGCGGTAATGCCCCGAACAATAGGGCATGCCGCCGAGCGGCGTGTTGCCGCAAAAGCAGAAATCATCTGCGCCCGGCGTGCTGATCGGCCAGCGGCAACGCTGCTCGCTCAGCTCGAACAGCGAGCAGTTGTTGGCGCTGACGATCGGCGCATCGTCGGGCACTTGTTCGTAGACCGCCTGAAGCAACCGGAGCTGCTGCTTCGCGGTCGCCCGTTGCGCGGCGTGGGCGCTGGATTTCTTCCGCCGGGCGCGGCGTTCGTCCGGCGTCGTGCGCGTGAGGTTCAGGCGCGACAGCTTGCCGATCACGGCATTGCGGCTGACGCCGATATTCACGGCGATGTCGCGGCAGGAGAGACCGGCTTCAAAGTAGATCTTGAGTTGGTCGACGCGCTCCGGCGTCCAGGTCGGCTCGATGGTAATCATTTTGACGGTTCCACGTTCTGTTGAACCGCCGCGCCGACGCACACGCCGTCAGGGCGTGCGTCCGTTGTCGCGGATTGCAAGCAACCCGTCCTTGATGGCGAGCCGAATGCCTTCCTCGATCAATGTCCGTGCGACGCCCGGGACGCTCGTGCCGTGGGTGCCCTGTCTCACCAGCTTCTCGAGGTAGCCTATGGTCGAGAGCGCCAATGTGACCGGGACGCGGTCGGTTTCGGCCTTTTCTGTAGCCATGAGAAAACGCTTAACCCTGAACGCAGGTACTTAAAAGTATCTATTTAGAGTCTATTTAGAAATATGACGGTCCGTCAAGCCACGAGCTGCGAAACTGGACGCGCACGCTCGCGCGCGCCGGAAGCTGGTTTCGGCGCGGCGCTGCGGTCAAATTAGCTAGACGAATGAGGGTGTTAGGATCGTAACTCGACCTTGACCGGGAACTTCTTGAGAAGCCGCTCAGCCGTTTCGGCCTTGTCCGCAGGCGCGCTCACGCTCAGGTACAGTCCGCGGGACGGGGCGGTGATGGCCTCGACACTGACCTCACCGGACAAGCCTTCTCGAGCCAGCAGCTCGCGCGCGGCCTCGCCGGCGGCGATCTCGCGCAGCTTCGGCTTGAAGATCTTGCCGACCGGCGTGACCGGCATTTCCGGGATCACCGACACCACGCGCGGGCGCGCCGGCGGCTCCAGGATGTTGTCCTGCACGAAGGCGGCGAGCGCGTTCGGGTCGATATGGGCGCCGGGCTGCGCCGAGACGAACAGCATCGGCACTTCACCGGCATAGGTGTCGGGACGCCCGACGGCCGCGGCCAGCGCCACGCCCGGAAACGCCAGCGCGGCATCCTCGATCGCCCGCGGGTCGATGTTGTGGCCGCCACGGATGATGACGTCCTTGGCGCGGCCCAGGATGTAGACGAAGCCGTCGGCGTCGATCCGGCAGATGTCGCCGGTGCGCAGCCAGCCGTCGCGGAACGCCTCTTCGGTCTGCTTCTTGTCGACGTAACCGGCGAACACCTGCGGACCCCTGGTCAGGAGCTCACCGACCGGCGAGGGCCACGGCCCGGTGTGCAAATTGCCGCCGTCGAGGATCGCGAGCTCGACGAGCGGATTGCGGGTGCCGACGCTCTCGGCGCGCGGCTTCACGCCGTGCACGTCGTGCGTGATGGCGCCGGCGAGCTCGGTCATGCCGTAGAGCTGCTGGATGCAGGCACCGCCCCAGGTCGCGAGATAACGCCGCTCGATCTCCGGCGGGCAGATCGAGGCGCCGGTGGCGGTGACACGGAGGGTCGAGATGTCGCTGTCCGCGACCGGGATGTCGGCCAGCGCTCCGAGTGTGGTCGGCACGTTGCCGGAGATGTTGACGCGGTATTTCTCGACGATCTTCCAGAAATGCGTGATCAGGGATGGATCGCGTGCGCCGGCCGGGCCGGGGATGAAAATCGTCGTGCCGGCGGAAAGGCAATTGGCCGTCGTGCAGAACAGGCCGCCGACATGGAACAGCGGCATCGTGATCATCGCGCGCTCGCCGCGATGGAAGTCGAGTGCCATGCGTGAGGACACGGTGGAGGCGACCATCGCGCGGTTGGTGAGCCGCGCCACCTTGGGATGACCTGTCGTGCCGCCGGTCGGCAGCATCACCGCGACACGGTCGGCCTCGCTCTTATCCTTGGACTTGCCGTAGTCGTCGCGCCACGCAGGATCGGGCCGCAGCACCTCGCCGTCGAACGCGATGCTGCCGTCGAGCGGCACGATCACGATGCGCTGCAGCGACGGCACCTCGCGCTGCAAGCCTTCGACTCTTTCATAGAGCCCGCCCGGCATGCCTGGCGGCGGCGCCAGCAACAGTTTTGCCTTGATGGCGTTGAGCTGCGCGACAATCGCCTCGCGTGTGAACAGCAAATTGAGCGGCTCGGCGACACCGCAGGCGGCCGCGCCGAAGATCGCGACCACGGTCGCGGGGCAGGCCGGGAGCAGGACGGCGACCGCGTCGTCCTTGCCGATGCCGTGCTTACGGAAATAGTTTTCGGCCGCCTTGATGCAGCCCATCAGATGATCGTTGGAGATCACGACCGGGTTGGGATCGAGCGGCGAGCGCAGATAGATCGCGGCTTCGGCGTCCGGCGCGCCCTGCGGACCACGGGCAATGAGATCGAGGATGCGTGGGCAGGCGGCGAGCGTCTCCTGCATCTCCTTGTCGCGCGCAGCCTCGTCGGCCGGCGAAAGCCTGTCCTTCAGCATATCCGTCCCCGTCCATTTTTGTTCGTTGGGACGGGGATTGTATCGAGCCGCGCTTGCGGAACACAAGTGCGGCCTATCGACCGGCCGTCAGCCGTGAACGACCGATTTGGCGATCATGCAGTGAATGCCCTTGGAGCCGTTGACCGTCTGCGTGACGCGCAGGTCGGCGGCCAGGCTGCACAGCGTATAGGCGTCCTCGCGCGACAGATTGCGCTTCTCGCCGAGCAGCACGATCATGTCGCGCAGCGCCCGTACCACGCACTGGTCGAGATCGGGATCCATCGCCATGGTCATGTAATGGTCAGCGGTCTCGGCACGCGGATGAGCGAGCCTGAGGTCCTTGCGCAGGGTCAGGCGGAAGCGGCCGGTGAGCGCGGTCTCGATCGCGGTGACGCAGACCTCGCCGTCGCCCTGCACCCCATGGCCGTCGCCGCAGGAGAACAGCGCGCCCGGCACGAACACCGGCAGATACAGCTTGGCGCCGGCCCCGAGCTCCTTGTTGTCGAGATTGCCGCCCATCGCGCGCGGGATCAGCGAGGAGATGCGGCCCCAGGCCGGCGGCGGCGACACGCCCATCACGCCGAAGAACGGCTTCAGCGGCAGGTCGAGCCCCCACGGCATGCGGCCGACCATGCGCGCGCGATCGAGCGGGATGTTGAGGATGCGGGTCTCGTGGAAGTCGTCGGGCAGGGTGCCGGACAGCGGCTTGATCAGATTGTAGCCCCAGTCCTGGCGGAGCTGGACGTCGAGAATATCGACCTCAAGCACGTCGCCGGGCTCGGCGCCACTGACGGCGATCGGGCCGGTCAGGATGTGCCCGGGCACCATCCGCTCGCACTTCGCATGGATGTCGTCGAGCTCCGGCGGCACGACGAACTTGCCGCGGTCGGGCACCACGTCGGGGCCGCCGCTGACGGTCTCGATCGTGACCTCGTCGCCGCTCGCAATGGTCAGGACCGGTTTCAGCTTTGCTTCGAAGAAGCCCCAATGGCAGGTTTCGGCGCTGGATTTCAGATGATGATGGGTCATGTGACGGCTTTTGATTGCACTCCGGGCAGCGTATGACGCTGTAGCAGAACTTCGCAGAGGCTTCGCTTGTTTTTTGTGCTCTCCAAGACGCTCGGCATCATACTGCTGCCGATCAATTTCCTGATCGGTATCGGCGTGATCGGTGCCGTTCTGCTGCTGACGCGGTTTGCCCGGCTCGGCCGCAGGTTGATGGTGGCGTCAGCGCTGCTGCTCGCGATCTGCGGCTTCTCGCCGCTCGGCAATGTCCTGATCTCCGTCCTGGAGCAGCGCTTCCCGCCATGGGACGCTTCGCGCGGCGCGCCCGACGGCATCATCGTGCTCGGCGGCTCGATCGATGCCGATCTGTCGGTCGCGCATGGCACGCCGGTGGTGCGCACTGCGGCGGATCGCGTCATCGCGGCGGCGGCGCTCGCGCGCAGATATCCGAACGCGCGCCTCGTGTTCACCGGCGGCAGCGCGAACCTGATCTCGAACGACGCGCGCGAAGCCGACTACGCCGCCGAGATGTTCGAGAGCCTCGGCATTGCCAAGTCGCGATTGACCATCGAGCGCCGCTCGCGCAACACGGTGGAGAACGCTGAGTTCTCCAAGGCGCTGGTTGATCCCAAGCCGGGTGAGCGCTGGCTGCTCGTGACGTCGGCCTATCACATGCCGCGGTCGGTCGGGCTGTTCCGCAAGGCGGGCTTCAATGTCGAGGCCTATCCGGTCGACTGGCGCGTCGGCAACGTCATGAGCTTTGCAACGCTTGCGATCGACGGCCTGTCGCGCACCGATCTCGGCACACGGGAGTGGATCGGGCTGGTTGCCTATCATCTCGCGGGCAAGACCGACGATCTGCTGCCGGGACCGGCCGCACGTTGAGCCGCACCACGAGCTTGTCGCTTCCTTCGGCCAATCCGGCTAACATCAAATCAACAGGCGGCGCCAAGCCGCCGATCACGGGAGTTTTCGCCATGCAACAGCAGACACCGCCGGAACAGTTCGACCTCTCGGCAATCGTGGCCGACCTGAACAACCTGCTGCGGCTGAAGACCATGGTCATCGGCATCAAGATGTTCGCGCGCGTCGAGGAGATGGAGGCGATCCCGAAGATCCGCCGCCCGTCGGCGGTCCACACCACGGACCAGATCGTCAGCATGGCCTCGCGGCTTGGCTGGACCGTCGGCATCACCGGCGATGATCTGGTCGGCGCGCAATGCCGCGCGGTGATCGGGCTCGCGCCGCAGGACGAGAAGTGGCTGGCCGGCGAGAACTATGTCGGCGTCTGGCACGGCACGGCCGAAGACGCGCGCAAGCGCCAGGAGGCGCTCGACGTGGTGCCTTACGGTCAGTACCAGGCAATGGCGGTGAGCCCGCTGACCAGCGGACGTCTCAATCCGCCCGACATCTGCCTCGTCTATGCGACGCCGGGACAGATGATCATCCTGATCAACGGGCTGCAGTATACCGGCTACAAGAAGTTCGAGTGGGGCGTGGTCGGCGAAACCGCGTGCGCGGACTCCTGGGGCCGGGCGCTGAAGACCGGTGAGCCGAGCCTGTCACTGCCGTGCTTTGCCGAGCGCCGCTATGGCGGCGTGCCCGACGAGGAGATGCTAATGGCGCTGCCGCCGGCCTATCTGGTGAAGGCGATCGCGGGGATGAAGCAGCTCGCCAAGAACGGCCTGCGCTACCCGATCGCACCCTATGGTATCCAGGCCGACGTCCGCGCCGGCATGGGCGTGTCCTACAAGAAGTAGCTGCATCCTGCGTCATTGCGAGGAGTGAAGCGACGAAGCAATCCATCGTACCGCGCGGTGATTATGGATTGCTTCGCTTCGCTCGCAATGACAAAACGGGGCAAATTTGCCTCTGGGAGCCCGATCCATGTCCTCGTCGAAACTCGACATCGTCGTCTATGGCGCAACCGGCTTCACCGGCCAGCTCGTCGCCGAATATCTCGCGGCGCATTATCGCGACGGCAGCCTGAAATGGGCGATGGCCGGGCGCAGCAAGGACAAGCTCGCGTCGGTTCGTGACGCGATCGGCGCGCCCGCCGACACGCCGCTGATCGTTGCCGATGCCAGCGACGCCGCATCGCTGAAGGCGATGCTGGCGCAGACCAAGTCTGTGATCTCGACGGTCGGTCCGTATCAGCTCTATGGCAATGAGCTGATCGCGGCCTGCGTGGACAGCGGCACGGACTATTTCGATCTCTGCGGCGAGCCGGTCTGGATGCGGCAGATGATCGACAAGCACGAAGCGGCCGCAAAGGCCAGCGGTGCGCGTATCGTGTTCTCCTGCGGCTTCGACTCGGTGCCGTTCGAGCTCGGCGCCTTCTTCGTCCAGGAGGAAGCCAAGCGGGTGTTCGGTGCGCCGGCGCAGCGCGTCAAGGGCCGCGTGCGCGACATGCGCGGCACGCTGTCCGGCGGCACGGCCGCGAGCGCCAAGGCAACCTTCGATGCCGTCGCCAAGGATCTGAGCCTGGTTGCGATCCTCAACAACCCGTTTGCATTGACGCCGGGTTTCGAGGGCCCGAAGCAGCCGCGCGGCAGCAAGCCGGCCTATGAGGACGACCTGCACTCATGGGCCGCGCCGTTCATGATGGCGCTGATCAACACGCGCAACGTCCATCGCTCCAACATGCTGATGGGCTTTCCCTACGGCAAGGAATTCATCTACGACGAGATGGTCCTGACCGGTCCCGGCGAGAAGGGCGAGGCCAACGCCAAGCGGGTGATGGCGCTGAATTCGGAGAAGACCGGTCCCAGCGCGCCGAAGCCGGGCGAGGGACCGTCGAAGGAGGAGCGCGAGAACGGCCGCTACGATCTGCTCTATCTCGCGGTCGCGCCCGACGGCCGCATGGTCCGCGCCGGCATCAAAGGTGATCGCGACCCCGGCTACGGTTCGACCTCGAAGATGATCTCGGAATGCGCGATCTGCCTGTTGCGCGATACGCCCGACGTCGCCGCCGGCTTCTGGACGCCGGGAGCGGCGATGCAGCACAAGCTGATCAAGCGCCTGGTCGATCACGCCGGGCTGACGTTTGAGGTCGAGAAGTAAGTTGCGCAGCCGCCATCGGTGTCATCGCCCGGCTCGACCGGGCGATCCAGTACGCCGCGGCCTCACGGCTCAAGCACGGACGTCTCTGGAATACTGGATCACCCGTATGCGCAGGTGATGACAGCCAGAGCCTAAGCCGCCGCGCGCGGATTATACGCGTACATGAAGTCCATGCCCTTGGACGACACCGGCAGCAGCAGCTTCAGCAGGTGATCGCGCAGCCAGGCGCCGATCGGGCCGAACTCGCGCTTGCTGTTGCCGTTGCGGCGGGCGATCGCCACGATCTTCTCGGCGCGCGGCCGCCGTTCGTGCTCGAAGGCCTGGAACGTCAGCCCGAGCTCCTGGCCGTCGCGCATCAGCATGCCCAGCCGCAGCGCATCCTCCAGCGCGAGCGACGCGCCTTGGCCGGCATGAGGGCTGGTGGCGTGCGCGGCGTCGCCGATCAGGAGCGTGCGCTTGCGCGACCAGGTCGGCAGCGTCGCGACGTCGAGCGTGTCGGTCACCACGATATTCTCGGCGGCCTCGATGATCTCGGGGATCGGCGCATGCCAGCCGGCGTGGAAATCGCGCAGATGCTGCCTGATCGCGTCCTGGCTCTGCAGCCGGTAGGCCGCCGCGGTCATGCCGTGCGAGGGCTGCGTGCTCCACCACATCGCACCCGTGTCCGGATCGGGGCTGCACAGGCCGTAGCCGAAGAAGCCGCTCTGCCCGAACGTCGTCTCAACCTTCTGACCGATCGACAGGCGCTCGAACATGGCCCGCGGCACGAAGCCGCCGAAACCGATCAGCCCGGTGTCGAACGGCGTCGGGCCATCGGGGATCACGTGCCGCCGCACCGCCGAATGCACGCCGTCGGCGCCGATCACGAAATCGCCCTCGGCGGTGGTGCCGTCGTTGAAATAGGCGATGACCGGCTGGTCGCCGCGATCCTCGATCTTCACCAGCTTCTTCTCGAAGAACACCGAGACGTTGGAGGCCCAGGCCTTGTCGATCAGCGTCTCGTTCAGGGTCGCGCGGCACATGTTCACCGCGGGCTGGCCGAAACGCTGCTGCATGTTCTGGTTGAGCGAGCCGAGCTTCTTGCCGGCCTGCGAATAGAAATCGAAGGACTCCGCGACCGAGCCGCTGCGGATCAGTTCGTCGGCGAGGCCGAGCTCCGCCAGCACATGCATGCCGTTCGGCGCGATCTGCAAGCCGCCGCCGATCCCGGTGGAGTAGGGCCATGCTTCATAGAGTTCGGCCTCAATGCCGGCGCGGGTCAGGAACATCGCGGTCACCGGGCCTGCGATGCCGGCGCCGATGATCAGAGCTTTACGGGGACGTGAGGTCATGCCTTGCTCCATGCATCCGTGTGGGGTACGAAAGGTCAGTTGCTAATTATCTTAGTATATAAGATATTAGGCGAGTAAGATACAGGAGCAGCTTTGTCAAGTGCGAAGTCGCGCGCAGCGCTTATGCAGGAACTCGAGGAGGCGATGCGCCGGTCATCCGCGCAGGGCGTGATGTACGGCCAAGCCGTTGCAAACATGGCCGGAATTTCCAATTCCGACATGGAATGCATGGACATCCTCCACCTTGAAGGGCGCGTGACCGCGGGGCGTCTCGCGGAAGTCACCGGGCTGACTACCGGCGCGATCACCGGCGTGGTCGATCGGCTGGAGAAGGCGGGTTACGTGCGCCGTGAGCGGGACGAGAGCGACCGCCGCAAGGTCTTCATCTCGGTGGTGGAGGAGAAGGCGGCGGAGATCGGCAAGTTCTACGTGCCGATGCAGGAGGCGATGCTCAAGCTCTGGAGCCGCTACACCGATGACGAACTGCGCCTGCTGCTGCGCTTCGCCAATGACGGCTACAAGGGCGTGCTGGAAGCGACCGGCGCATTGAAGGCGGTGATCGACATGCCGCCGGAGCGGCGCGCCGAGCTCAAGCTGCCGCCGAAGTCTCGTCGCTGACCTCGGCCGGTGTCGCGCGGGTGCGCTCGGTTGCCGCGTACATGCCCCACATCGTGCCGAGCATCATCCAGAAGTGCCGCCAATGGTCGGTATCGATGATGAAGCTCTCGCCGGCGATGCCGAGGAAGGCCGAAAAGATCGCCAGATAGTCGCGCTGCCACGGCACCCGCTTGTAGACGTAGCGGAAGCCGATGATCGCGCTGACGAACACCAGCGCCGGATAACAGATGCCCGAGATCCAGCCGCCCGACATGAAGGCGTTGAGGAACGAATTGTGGGTGTCCTCGGGGAAGTAGGTGTGGAATTGCAGCGGCCCGATGCCGAACGGCAGCTCGAGTGCCATCTGGGCGCCGAGGATGTGGCGGCCGAACCGGCCGAAGCGGCCTTCGTCGTAACTCTGGTCGAAGCTTGCGCGCTGCTTGAACATGTCGGCGACCGAGCCGATCGACAGCAGCACCGCGATCAGCGCAACGGCGAGGATCGCGGCGATCAGGGTCATCACGATGATGCGCGAGCGTTGCGCCTGCGAGCGGCTGGTGAACACCATCAGCGCCAGCATGAAGGCCGCGGTGACGATCAGGCCGCCCCAGGCGGCGCGGGAGAACGAGAGCAGGATCGCAAGCGAGATGATGCCGAAGGCGATCGCGTTGCGGAACGCCTTGCCGAAGCGGTCGGTGACCACGCTTTGCAGCGTGAACAGCGCCGGCAGGATCAGGAACGCGCCGAGCACGTTTGGATCCTTGAAGGTGCCGCGGGCGCGGTCATACAGCGTCAGCAGATCATAGCCGCCGGGCACCAGATGAGAGTAGCCGGCGATGCCCGCAAGCGAGGCAATCATCGCGCCGACGATCAGGCCGCGGCGCAGCATGTCGAGCCGCGCTTCGGTATCCTCCGACATCACCATCGCGAAGAAGATGACGGTGACGGCCATGTACCAGGAGGTGAGGACCCAGTTCACCACCTCCGGCTTGTCGAGGAACGGCACCGCGCCGATGCTGTAGCCGACATTGAGCACGATCAGCGCGAACAGCAGCGGCATGAACACGAGCTGCATGCGCAGGCCGGTGCCAAAGAACAGCACGCAGGCGGTCAGCGTGACGAGTTCATACGGGCTCGGCTCAATGAATACGATGGCGATCGACGCGCCGGCGAGCCACACCAGCGCCCGCTGCAGCGCCAGCACGCCTGGCGGCGCTGATGCCGGCGAATGGGACGTCCCGGCTGTCGCCGCATAGGCCATCGGATACTCACGCAACTCGATACAATACACGCAACAGATGCTTCGTCATTGCGAGGAGCGAAGCGACGAAGCAATCCACCTATCTCCGAGCTGCGATATGGATGGCTTCGCTTCGCTCGCAATGACGGTGGCTAGTTCAATTCTCAGTACGCGTTCTCGCTCTTGGTCAGCAGCGAGAACGGGGTCTTGAGCAGGATGTAGAGGTCGAACAGCACCGACCAGTTCTCGATGTAATAGAGGTCGTATTCGACGCGTTTCTGGATCTTCTCGTCGGTGTCGACCTCGCCGCGCCAGCCGTTGATCTGCGCCCAGCCGGTGATGCCGGGCTTGACGCGGTGGCGGGCGAAGTAGCCGTCGACGGCCTCGTCGAACAGGCGGTTCTCCAGCTTGCTCTGCACGGCGTGCGGACGCGGGCCGACCAGCGAGAGATTGCCCTTCAGCACCACATTGAACAGCTGCGGCAGCTCGTCGAGCGAGGACTTGCGGATGAAGCGGCCGACGCGGGTGACGCGCGGATCGTTCTTGGTCACCACCTTGGAGGCGGTCGGATCGGCCTGGTGATGGTAGAGCGAGCGGAACTTGTAGACGTCGATCCGCTCATTGTTGAAGCCGAAGCGCTTCTGGCGGAACAGCACCGGGCCGGGGCTGTCGAGCTTCACCGCAAGCGCCACCAGACCGAGCACCGGCAGTGCCGCAAGCAAGGCTAGGCCGCCGACCACGCGGTCGAACAGCCATTTCAGCACCAGATCCCAGTCGGTGATCGGCGCCTCGAACACGTCGAGCGTCGGCACCTTGCCGACATAGGAATAGGAGCGGGGGCGGAAGCGCAGCTTGTTGGTATGGGCCGACAGGCGGATGTCGACCGGCAGCACCCAGAGCTTCTTCAGCATCTCCAGGATCCGGGTCTCCGCCGAGATCGGCAGCGCGAACAGCACGAGGTCGACGCGGGTGCGGCGGGCGAACTCGACGATGTCGTCGACCTTGCCGAGCTTCGGTGAGCCGGCACAGGTGTCCATCGCGCGGGCGTCATTGCGGTCGTCGAACACGCCGAGCACGTGGATATCCGTGTCGTCGTCGGCGTTCAGCGCCTCGATCAGCTTCTCGCCGTTCTGGTCGGCGCCGACGATGATGGTGCGGCGGTCGAGCCGGCCGTCATGCGCCCAGGCGCGCACCATCGAGCGCAGCGCCAGCCGCTCGGCGATCAGCACCGCAAGGCCGACACAGAAGAACGACGACAGCCAGACCCGCGACACCTCGCCGCCGAGCTTGGCCAGGAAGGAGACGCCGATGAACAGCAGGAACACGACGGCCCATGACGAGATCATCCGCGTCATCTGGCGGAGCTGGCCGCGGAAGATCTGCACCTGGTAGATGTCCGCGGCCTGGAAGCAGATCACCGCCGCAGCCGACATGCCGAGGATCGATGCGATATAACCCCAATGGATGGCGAGCGGCCTGACATAGGCAAAATAGAGCCCGACACCGACCAGGCTGAGCAAGACGAAATCGGCGAGGCGAACCACGCCAGTGATCACGACCGGCGAGTAGGCGCTGCGGACTTTTTGACTGGTAACGGCGAGCGCGGCCGGCGACAGGCGGCGGCGGCGTTCGACCTGCGGCTGAGCGGCCGTCGCAGACGCAGCGGCGTCCAGCATCGAGCGTGCGTTAAACGGTTCCACGAGTCCACGTCCATTCCTGTGCTTGCAGATGAGCATCCGCGCGCAGCAGCGAAATTCCCCTGGACGCGAGTTAAGGGGACAAATCGGAAGAAACGGTTACGTGTGTAAGAAATGGTTAATATTTGGCAAATGCGTCGCGATAGCCGGCCAGCACGCCCTCGACCATCGCACCCTGCGAGAAATGTTCGGAAATCCGTTCGCGCAGTTGCTCGGCGCGCGCCACGGTCGCGGCGGGATTGTCGAGCGCGGCCTTGATGGCGTCGGCCATCGCGCCGGCGTTGCTGGGCGCGAACAGCGCGTCGGTGTGGGTGTCGAAGATCTCCGGGATGCCGCCGACATTGGCGGCGATCATCGGAATTCCCGCAGCGCCGGCCTCGATCACCACATAAGGCATCGAATCGCCCCGTGACGGAACCACGAGAACGCTGCCCTTCGAGAAGCCGTAGCGCGCCTTGACGTGGCCGATGAAGCGGACGGCGTCGCCGAGCGACAGCCGCTTCACCTGCTCCTTGAGCCGTTCGAACTCCTCGCCGTCGCCGCCAAGCGTCAGCGTCACCGGCTTGCCGTCGGCGCGCAGCTTGGCGACCGCGTCGATCAGGAGATCGGCACCCTTGATGCGCCGGAATTCGCCGACATAAGCCACGTCGGAGGCGTCGTCGGCCTTGGCGACCGGTTCGAATTCCTCCGACGTGACGCCGTTGAAGACGCAGCGGACGAGGCCTGAGGGCTTGCCCACGGTGCGCTGATAGGTGTCGCGGGCAAACGCGCTCTCGAACAGGAACAGGTCGGTGCTGTTCATCAGCGTGCGCTCGAGCTGGCTGTAGAAGCGGCCCTTCCAGGTGTCGAGCGGATAGTGCAGCGAGCCGCCATGCGGCGTGTAGACCCGGATCACCTTGTTCGAGCGCCGCCGCAGCCGGACATAGGCGCCGGCCTTGGCACCATGACCATGCACAACATCGGGCTTCAGTTTCCGGATCAGGCTGGCGATATGCGCCCAGACCATGAAGTCGGCAAATCGCGGCTCGCGGCGTATCGCCACCCGGTGGACCCCGAGCTTGAGGCGCGGTTCGATCTCGGCGAGGACCGCATCGGCCCGCGTGCCGCCGGTCAGGCTGTCGGCGACGATGCCGACATGGTGACCGCGTTCGATCTGGCCGTTGGCGACATCGAGGATGTGACGGATGATGCCGCCGACGGGGGCGCGGACGACGTGCAGGATGCGAAGCAGCCGTTCCTCATTTTGATCCTGTGCCATCGATCAGAACCAGCGTTCGCCGACGAAGACGGTGTCGCCGGGCCCGATCGGCGTGCCCAAGGGAACGACAAAGCGGCCGGCGCCCGATGCATCGGTATGGGTGAGGGTGACCTCGTCGCGCCGGGCGCGCGGCGAGAAGCCGCCGGCGATCGCTACCGCGCTCTCGACCGTCATGTTGGGTACATAGGGATATTGGCCGGGGGCTGCGACCTCACCGAGGATGAAGAACGGGCGGTAGGCCTCGATCTCGACCGCCACCGAAGGCTCGCGGATGTAGCCGTTGCGCAGCCGTCTCGTGATCTCGGCGGCGAGCCCGGCAGGGGTGCGGCCGCGTGCCGGCACCGAGCCGATCAGCGCCATCGTGATCGCGCCGGCTGCATCGATCGCATAGGAATTGGTCAGGCCTTCCTGACCATAGACCACGACGCGAAGCCTGTCACCGGGGCCAAGATTATAGGCCTCACGCGTCGGCGCGGGATCGGCATAGGCCACGGCCATCGGCGCGGGCGCAGCAAAGGCCGGCTGCCCATACGCCATCGAATCGAGGGCCGGGTCACCGGCAATCGGCGACGTCCGGCCCATGCAGCCCGACAGCGCGAGCGCAGCAATCAGACAAACGAGGGGAGCGCGCAGATCGCGCATGTGAGGAATCCCGCAACAATATCGGCGTCGATTAACGGCACTCATGGTTAACAAACGATGACGGAGCGGTGGTGGCCGCCGCATCCGTCAACCGCGCCGATTAACCCAGCAGCAACCTTAATGGACTGTAATCGCCGCCATTGAGATGGAATCGCGGCGTCCGCGGGAGTTGGTTATGCGTTTTGCATTCTGGCGTAGAGGCAAGGAAAAGGCTGCGGTGCAACGGGCGTTGCCGAAGTCTGCGCCCGTTGCCGCCGAAGCCGTTGCGAGGCCGGCTTCGCCGATATCAGCTCCTGACAAGCCAACGCGTCCGGCGGAGGCGACGGATCTCGATCTGCATATGCTCGGGCGCGCGCTGGCGCGCAAGCGAAGCTGGATCATCGTGCCAACTGTGCTCGTGTTTGCGGTGTCGCTTGCCGCCGTCAACGTCGTGACGCCGCGCTACAAGTCGGAAGCGCGAATCCTGATCGACAACCGCGAGAACGCCTTCCTGCGTCCGAACGGCGAGCGCGACCTCGAGCGCGCCTCGCTCGACGCCGAGGCCGTGACCAGCCAGGTGCAACTGTTGCTGTCGCGCGATCTTGCCCGCGACATCATCAAGAAGAACAAGCTCGCCGAGCGCCCCGAGTTCGATCCGGTGCTGCGGGGCTTTTCCCCGCTGAAGTCGCTGCTGGCGCTGTTCGGCATCGGCCGTGACCCGTTCAGCCTGACGCCGGAAGAGCGGGTGCTTGATTCCTTTTACGAGCGCTTCCAAGCCTATGCGGTCGACAAGTCGCGCGTCATGGTGATCGAATTCCAGTCGGAGGATCCCGAGCTCGCGGCGCGCGTCGCCAACTCGATTGCCGACGGCTACCTCGTGTTGCAGCAGGCGGCGCGGCAGGACCAGGCCAAGTCCGCCAGCACCTGGCTGCTGGGCGAGATCGACAAGCTGCGCAGCAAGGTCGCGGAAGCGGATTCGCGGGTCGAGGAATTCCGCTCCAAGTCGAGCCTGTTCGTCGGCACCAACAACATCCCGCTGTCGAACCAGCAGATGGGCGAGCTGAACACGCAGCTCAACAATGCCCGCGCGCTGAAGGCGGATGCCGAGACCAAGGCGCGCCTGATCCGCGAGATGCTTCAGGGCGGCAAGCCGATCGAGGCGTCGGAAGTGCTCAATTCCGAGCTGATCCGCCGGCTCGCCGAACAGCGCGGCACGTTGCGCGCACAGCTCGCCGAGCAGTCGTCGACGCTGCTCGACAACCATCCGCGCATCAAGGAATTGAAGGCGCAGATCGCCGACCTCGACCGCCAATTGCGCGAAGAGGCCGGCAAGATTTCGCGCTCGCTGGACAACGATGCCCGCGTCGCCGATGCCCGCGTCCAGGCGCAGCAGGCGGGCCTGGACCAGTCGAAGAGGCAGGCGTCGTCGAGCAACAGCCAGGACGTGCAGCTGCGTGGGCTGGAGCGTGAAGCCAAGGCGCAGCGCGATTTGCTGGAAGCCTATCTCGCCAAATATCGCGAGGCGACCGCTCGCGAGAACATCGAGGCCGCGCCGACCGACGGCCGCATCATCTCGCGCGCCACGGTCTCGAACACGCCGGCCTATCCGAAGAAGCTGCCGATCGTGCTGATCGCGACGCTGGCGACGCTGCTGCTGTCGGCCGGCATCATCATCACCGGCGAGCTGCTGCGCATCTCCGCGCCCGGCGCGGTAGGCCGTGCCTTCGCGCCGGCCGCCGCAGTGATCCGGCGCCGCGAGCCGGTCATGGAGACCGCAACCGTCGACGAGCCCGCACTGACGCTGCCGCCTGAACCTGAGCTCGCGTCGCCGCTCGCGCCCAGCCTGTCGCCTGAGCCTGATCTGCGGCCCGACCCCGCAGTAGCATATGAGCCGGTCGTCAGCGAGCCGCAGCCTGCGCCCGCCCGGATGGCCAACGAGATCGATGAGCTGGCCGGGCGTCTCGTCGCGGCCGGTCCCGCTGCCCACAAGGTCACGGTGCTCGGCCCGGCTGCCGCCGAGAGCGTCACGCTGACCGCGCTGACGCTGGCCCGTCAGATGGCGCGTCAGGCCAAGGTCGTGGTGGTCGATCTCGTCGCGTCCTCGCCGGCGCTGACGGCGGCCACGGTCGATCCCGGCGCGCCCGGCCTTGCCGAATTGATGCAGGGTGAGGCGACGTTCGCACAGATCATCACCAAGGATCGGCAGTCGCGGGTTCAGATCGTCAGCGCCGGGCGTCCGGGCTTCGATCGCTCGCATCTGCAATCGCCGCGGCTGGCGCTTGCGATCGACGCGCTGCTCCGGGTCTACGACCACGTGCTGCTCGACGCCGGCACGGCCGTCGACCTGCCGGCCGAGCTGCTGACCGCAAAGGCGCAAGCTGTCGTCGTGCCCGACGCCGGCATGGCGCAGGATGCCCGCCGCTCGATGGTCGATCAGCTCAGGGCCGTCGGCTTCTCCGAAGTGACGATGCTGAGCAAGCCCTGCGCGCCGTCGGAAACGGTCGTGGCGGGTCCGCGCGTAGTGGCGGCCTGACCGGACCTCCAGGGCGCGATGAGCTCAGTTTGAGACGTCATCGCGCTTCGCTTTGGAGGCCGCTTCACATGCTTCCTGATGGCGCCTCAGTGCGCCATCATCGGCTCGCGCATCGATCGCTCGAGGACCGGATCGATCCGCAGCCTGATCGTGACCAGCGCGCCGATCAATCCGACGACCGCGAGCAGCAACAGGCCTGCGGTGAATCCACCGGTCAGGTCCTTCAGATAGCCCATCGCGAACGGGCCCGCGAAGCCCGACAGATTGCCGAGCGAGTTGATCGCGGCAATGCCTGCCGCGGCCGAGGCGCCGTTCAGGATGCTGGCCGGCATCGGCCAGAACATCGGCGGCACCGCCGAAACGCCGATCTGCGCGAGGCAGAGCAGGCCGATGATCAGCACCGGGCTTGAGACCAGTCCGGCCAGGCCGATGCCGACAGCCGCCAGCACCAGTGCGCCGGCGACATGGTAGCGCCGCTCACCGGTCTTGTCGGAATGGCGGCCGAGCAGCACCATGCCGACCGCGCCGAATACGAAGGGTAGCGCTGCGATCAGGCCGGTCTGGGTGTCCGTGACGCCAAACGCCTTGATGATGGTGGGCAGGAAGAACGCGACGCCGTAGCTCGCTGCATTGAGGCAGAAGTAGACGAAGGCGCAGGCCAGCACACGCGAATCGGTGAGCGATTGCAGCACCGAGATGTGCTCCACCGCTTCCTTCTTCTGCCGCTCGATCTCAAGGGTGTTCTGGACCCATTTGATCTCGTCGGGCTGCAGCCAGCTCGCCTGACGCGGGAAGTCGGGCAGGAAGGCCAGCACAGCGAAGCCGACCAGGACCGACGGCAGCGCTTCGCAGATGAACAGCCACTGCCACCCCGTCAGGCCGCCTCCGGACAGGTTGAGCAGCAGGCCCGAGATCGGCGCCCCGATGATGCTCGAGATCGGGATCGCGAGCATGAACAGGCTGATGACGCGGGCCCGATAGATCGTCGGGAACCAGAGCGTCAGGTAGAAGATGATGCCGGGGAAGAAGCCGGCCTCGCAGGCGCCGAGCAGCAGGCGAAGGAAGTAGAAGATCCACTCGCTCGAGAGACCGCTCGCCGCGGACATCTGTGGGATGAACGCGAATGCCGCCGAGACGATACCCCAGCTGATCATGATGCGGGCGATCCAGCGCCGCGCGCCAAACCGTTCCAGAAGGATGTTGGAGGGCACTTCGAAGAAGAAGTAGCCGACGAAGAACAGGCCCGCGCCGAGCCCGTAGGCGGCTTCGCTGAGGCCGAGCGCCGTATTCATGTGCAGCTTGGCGAAGCCGACATTGACGCGATCGAGATAGGCCACGAAGTAACACAGGATGAGGAACGGAATCAGCCGCCGCATCATCTTTCCGATTGCGCGCTTCTCGATATCGTCGCTCATCGTTCCCATCCCTTCCGGTTTTTCGATTCGGCGCACGGTAATCGCGCTGTCCGGGCGGCACCTTCGTGCGGCCGCAGCGGTCCGTCGCCTTGCCCTTGCAAGTATTGCATTCATTGTTGTGTAATCGACAGCCGCGTGCCTAATGGCATTTGGGAATGGAGCCACGGCGAAACTGTCATGATGCACCGCGGTATAAGCGCGGGAACCCCAGAGCGTTTTCCAGCGAAGTGGACACCGGTTCGCGTAAAGAAGACGCGTCAGGACAGAATTTGGAGCCCCGTTCCGATCTAATCGGAACGAAGAGGCCCTTGCCGGGCAGGATGGTAGCAGGCCGTGATCAATAACCTGAAATTGCGCCAGCTGCGCCTGCTGGTCGCTCTCGACAATGAGCGCAAGCTGCAGCTGGCGGCCGAGCGGTTGAACATCACCCAGTCTGCGGCATCGAAGATGCTCGCCGAAATCGAGGCGCTGGCGCGGGTTCCCCTGTTTGAGCGGACGGCTCGCGGCGTCGAGCCCACCGCCTATGGCTCGATCCTGATTCGCGGCGGCAAGAGCGTGCTCGCCGATCTCGACCAGGTCACCGACGAGTTCGCGGGCTACAAGTCCGGCGAGCTCGGCACCGTCTCCGTCGGAACAGTCGCCAAGCCCAGCATCGACCTGGTCGTCGACGTGATCCAGTATCTCGGCGAGAAGCTGAACCGGGTGAACATCTCGCTCGATGTCAGCACCAGCCCGCCATTGATCACGCGTCTGCTCGCGCTCGAGTTCGACTTCGTCGTCGCCAGGATTCCGGCCGGCATCGACCCCCGGCAATTCGACTATTATGAGATCGGCGCAGAAGAGGCGGTGCTGCTGGTTCGTGCCGAGCATCCATTGGCCGGCCGCGAGACCGTCGAGCTGGAGGACATGGCCGACCAGCAGTGGATTTGCCAGCCGCGGGAATCTTTCATGCGCCAGGCGCTGGAGAGGCTGTTCATGAGCCGCGGCGTGACGCCGCCGCGCCGGGTCATCAACACCGAGTCGTTTTTCGCCTCGGTCGGGATTGCCGCCGGCATCGACGCGGTCGTGCCGGTTCCCATGCTGGTGTTCGATCTGGTCGATCCGCAGCGGTTCAAGATGCTGCGTCTTCGCGACCGGCTCCTGCTGGAGAATTATGGCCTGATCAAGCTGCGCAAGCGTGCGCTGTCACCTGCCGCGGCGCTTCTATTCGACGCGATGAGGCGGCTCGGCGTACCGAGTGGCGGCGCAGAGCAGGGTGAAGCGGCGAGCTGAGGCTCAGCGGAACATGCTGCGCAGGTTCTGCGCGATCTCGAACAGCGCCGGATTTTGCTTCACGGCGCGCTTGGCGCGGCTGATGGCCGACAGCGCGCTCGCAGCCGGCTTGCCGCGCAGGCTGAGCGGAATGAAGCTGTCGACGATCGCTTCGTCGTCCTTGCAGAACAGCCGCTTGTACTCGTCCGAGCCGATGCCAAGATCGAAGGCGCGGTAGTTCAGGCCGGCATGACGATCGATGATGTCGCGCATCAGGATCAGGCCGGGGCTGAACTTGGAATTGGCCGACATCGTATAGGTGTTGAACATCATCGAGAACCGATGACCGTCGGAGACGCCGGCGAAGATCGCGATCACTTCCTCGTCGCACTCCAGCGCGTGGATGTCGATCGCATAGCCCTTGCCGTCGGCACGCGGCGCAAGGCAGGCGCTGCGGATGAACTGCTCGACGCCGGGCTCGGCGAATACGTCGGGCAGCTTCTGCTCGGCCATGCGCTGCGGCTTGATGCGGAAGAACCAGTCGAGCAGGCGGCAGACGTCGGCGCTGTCGGCCGCGACATGATAGCGGTAGCCGGGCAGCGCCTGCAGCTTGCGCTCCTTGCCCTTGAGGCGGCGGCGGAACGAGTTGCTGATCAGTGCCGCGGGTGCCGCGCCGGGCTCAATCACCAGGAGCGGGCAGTCGTTCACCGAAGCCTGGTGCGGCAGCAACGCCAGCGGATTGGGCTGGTCCTGCCAGCGCAGCGGCTGCTGACACAGCACGAGCGCATCGACGCGAGACCGCTCGGCGATCGATCCGGTCAGCGCCGTGATGTCGGCCTCGGTTGCGTTGGCGGCGAAGTCCTTGTCGTACAGCGCCATGTTGAAGGTCGCATGCTTGCCGCCCATGAAGCTCGCGCAGCTCGCGCCCAGGCGGGACTCGATGGCGAGCGGCAACAGCAGCAGCGGACGGCGTTCGCTGTCATGGGCGACGACGATGAAGGGCCGCAGGCCCTCGCGCTCGCCGACCTGGCGTTGCCAGTTGGCGAGGAAATCGAAGCGCTGATAGGGCGTGTAGCTGTGTTGCGGTGTCTCGAGACTGCGCCAGGTCGCCTCGGCCGCAGTGAGGTCATGAAAGATGTCGACGCCAGCAACGCGGACTGCGTTCGGCCATGGTCGCGTCCCCGCCGTCTGGCCTTCAACTGCCGCCGCCATGATCATCTCGGAGCCCAAATTTTTTAAGGTATTAATTTACAGGTCTCGGCTGCGGCCGACCTTCGCAGGGAAATGTCAACAAAGAGTAATAACAATGCCGCGGCGGGGTGTGGGAACCGCCGGGCAGAGGCGGGGATCTTGACGCCGGACAACGGGATTTTGCGGCGGGCCCGGATGGAGCTCGCCTATTTCAGCGGCGCCTTCAGGCTGCGGGAACACGAGGCCGGGGGCGCCGGGGTGATCCTGCGCTTCGCGCGCGTCCGTCCTGCGCGCCGGGGCCGGTTTCAGCCGCTGAAATCCCAGGAGATCACGCCTGCCTTCCTCGATCGCACCCTCCGCGCGCTGAAGCGCTGGAAGTACGACATCGTCGGGATCGACGAGGCCTGCCGCCGCGCGGTGACCCTGCCGGAGCGCCGCCGCTTTGCCTGCCTGAGCTTCGACGGTGCGACCAAGGACTTCGTCACGCATGGCTATCCCGTGCTCGCCGGGCACCGCGTTCCCTTCACCGTCTATCTGCCGACGGCTTTCCCGGACGGCGTGGGCACGGCGTGGTGGCTGGTGCTCGAGGACATCATCGCGCGCGAGAACCGCATCAGCCTGATGATCGACGGCAGGGAACGGCACTTCGTGGTCACGAGCCTGTCGGACAAATACGAGCTGTTCGATTTCCTGTCCGGCTGGCTGCGCAAGCTGTCGCCGCGTGATCTGTCCTATGCGGTGAACGATCTCAGCCGGCGCTATTCGGCCGATGCGGCGCAATTGTCACGCAGCGCGTTGCTCGACTGGCAGGATCTGGCGAAGCTCGCGGCTGATCCGAACGTGACCTTCGGCAGCGCCACGGTGAACTATTCCGCCCTGTCGAGCCTGAGGGATGCCGACGCGCAGCGCGAGATGGCGATGGGAAAGGCGGTCGCCGAAAGCGCGCTGCGGCGGCCGATCAAGCATTTCGCATTCCCCTTCGGGGACCGTGACGCGTTCCGCCGTCCGCATGTCGTGATGGCCGAGGAGGCCGGCTTTGCCAGCGCGGTGTCGACCATATCAGGGGTCGTCGAGGCGAAAGGACGCACCAACCTCTACGCATTGCCGCGCATCGCATGGGATGGCCGCGTGCGGTCGCTGCGGATGATGCGTGTGCTGCTCTCGGGCGTGATGTTCGCACCGGTGCGGCCGACCCGGCACGGGCGCGACGAGGGCGCGATTTAGGCGCGATCGGGGCGCGACATCCAGGAGACGATCGGCATCGCCGGCAGCACCCAGCCGAGGCCCGCGACGACGTAGAAGATCGCCTGCAGCAGCCCCGAATTGGCGAGCCACGGGGTCTGGGCGACCGTCATGCCGAGCAGCGACCACACCACGACCAGGATCAGCAGGGCGATGGTTCCGAGCAATTTGCGGGTGCGTATGGCCATGGCGGATATGTATGACTCGTGATCCAGAGCGTTTTCGAGCGAAGCGGACATCGGTTCGCGCAAAGTAAACGCGTCAAAACAAAGATTGCTGAGGCCTCGTTCCGACCGACCGGAACGAGGCCTCAGGCGGCGCTTGCGCCACTTGCGGGCCGGACTATAAGGGGCCCGAAAATCCAATCAAGTCAGGGCGAAATGGCCGGTATTTCCGCACAACCATCGCAGCTCCGCGCCGTCAGGGTCTGGCTGATCGCGGTCGCCGCCCTGATCGCGCTGATGGTCTTGGTCGGCGGCGCCACGCGGCTCACCGAGTCCGGCCTGTCGATCGTCGAATGGAAGCCGGTGACCGGCGCGCTGCCGCCGCTGACCGAGGCGCAGTGGACGAAGGCCTTCGAGGGCTACAAGACCATCCCGCAATATCGCGAGCTCAACGCCGGGATGACGCTCGAGCAATTCAAGACGATCTTCTGGTGGGAGTGGAGCCACCGGCTGCTCGGCCGGGTGATCGGCGCCGCCTATCTGCTGCCGTTCCTGTATTTCCTGTGGCGCGGCGCGGTGAGCGGCGAGCTCGGCCGGCGGCTGTGGGTGATCTTCGGCCTCGGCGCGCTGCAGGGCGGCGTCGGCTGGTGGATGGTGGCGTCCGGCCTCTCGGAGCGCGTCGAGGTGTCGCAATATCGGCTGGCGACGCATCTGGTGCTGGCGCTCCTGATCTTCGCGGCCATCGTCTGGACGCTGCGGCGCTTGACGGACCGTCCATCCGTGATCGCGCCGCTCAGGCTGAAGATCACGAGCGCGGTGCTGCTCGTGCTGACCTTCGTGCAGCTCTATTTCGGCGCGCTGGTCGCGGGCCTGCGCGCGGGCAGGGTCTACAACACCTGGCCTGAGATCGACGGCGGCTTGATTCCGTCGGCTGACCGGCTGTGGTTCGAGACGCCGTGGTGGCGCAATCTGTTCGACAACACGCTGACGGTGCAGTTCGAGCATCGCATGACCGCTTACCTGCTGTTTGCGCTGGCGATCGCGCATGCGATCGATGCGGTGCGTGCACGCGCCGGAAGTGCGGTGATCGCGGGCGCATGGTGGCTCGTTGCGGCGATCACGCTGCAGGCGACGCTCGGCATCCTGACGCTGCTGCATCAGGTGCCGATCGATCTGGCGCTGACGCACCAGGCGGTCGCGATCGTCGTGCTGACGCTCGCGGTTCTGCAAGCCGAGCGCTTCGCGGCGCGCCGGACCGAACGGGACCAGCCGACCCTCGTTCCGATCGGCCAGTCGCTTTGATCGATCAGGACAGATAGTCGAGCCCGATATCGAGCGCGGCCGAGCTGTGGGTCACCCAGCCGACCGAGATCAAATCGACGCCGGTGGCGGCAATCGCCGCGGCGGTCGCAGCGGTGATGCGGCCGGAGGCTTCGGTGAGCGCCTTGCCGCGCGCCATTGCCACCGCCTGGCTGAGCTGCTCGGTCGTCATGTTGTCGAGCAGGACCGCGTCGACGCCGAGTGCCAGCGCCTCTTCAAGCTGCGCCAGTGTGTCGACCTCGACCTCGATTTTCACGAGATGACCGGTATTGGCCTTGGCGCGTTCGATCGCAGGGCGGATGCCGCCGGCGAGCGCGATGTGGTTGTCCTTGATCAGCACGGCATCGTCGAGACCGAAGCGGTGATTGCCGCCGCCGCCGGCGCGCACCGCGTACTTCTCCAGCGCGCGCAGTCCCGGCGTGGTCTTGCGGGTGCAGACGATCTGCGCGCGCGTGCCAGCGACAGCCTTGACGAGCGTGGCGGTCGCGGTCGCGACGCCGCTCAGATGGCAGAGGAAGTTGAGCGCGGTGCGCTCCGCGGTGAGCAGGCTGCGGGCCGGACCGTCGATGATCGCGATGACCTGGTCGGGTTCGACCGCGCTGCCGTCAGGCCGCTCGGCGCGCAGCTCGATCGCCGGCGACACCGTCTGGAACGCGGTGCGTGCGATGTCGAGCCCGGCGATCACGCCGGGCTGCCGCGCCCGCATCACCAGCCGGGCCTGCTGGCTGGCCGGCACGATGGCGTCTGCCGTGATATCGCCGGCGCGGCCGAGATCCTCGCGCAAGGCGGTTTGCACGATCGGCTCATACAGCAGCGGCAACAGGGGATTGAGGGTCATGAGCGGGCACTCCTGGTTGGTAGCTTGGATTCAACGATGTCGTGCGCGGCGGCGAGCGCCTCGGCACGGGTGAGGGAAGACGGCGCCGCCGACAAAGCGGTGTGCGGGAAATCGGTGCGGAAATGACCGCCGCGGCTTTCCTCACGCCTGATGGCGGCAATCGCGATCATCAATCCGACCAATGCTGCGTCGGATGCCGCACTCGGACTGCGCGCGAGCGGATAGAGGCTCCGGATCGCGCGTGCGATCCCGTCGCGGTCGCGCAGCACGCCGAGCCCCTGGGTGAGGATCGGACGCACGGCGGAGGGATCGGCGGCGGCCGGCAACGTGTCGTCGTTCAGCATGGCGCGCGGACCCGCGCTGACGCCTTCGATGCTTTCGGCGACCCAGCGCGCGCAGACGATCGCTTCCATCAGCGAGTTGCTGGCGAGCCGGTTGGCGCCGTGCAGCCCGGTGCGCGCAGCCTCGCCGCAGGCCCACAGGCCTTGCACCGTGCTACGGCCATAGCCGTCAACCGCGATGCCGCCCATGTGGTAGTGGACCGCCGGCCGGATCGGGATCGGATCCGTGACGGGATCGATGCCGGCCATCTTGCAGAACGCGCTGATCACGGGATAGCGCTGCGCAAAATCCGCGCCCGGATGCTTGCGCGCATCGAGGAAGGTGCGATGTCCCGCAGCGCGGTGACGCCAGACCGCGCGCGCGACGATGTCGCGTGGCGCAAGTTCGGCGCCGGGCTGGTCGGCCATGAAGCGCCGGCCGGTCTCGTCGATCAGGGGCGCGCCATCGCCACGGATCGCCTCGGTCAACAGCGGCATCGGCCGTGACGGCCCGTCGAAGGCGGTCGGATGAAACTGCACGAATTCGAGATCCGACAGTTTTGCGCCAGCGTGGGCCGCGAGCGCGAGCCCCTGGCCGAAACATCCGCCGGGGTTGGTGCTGTCTGAAAACAGCCCGCCGATGCCGCCGGTCGCGATCACGACGCGGTTGGTGACGATCGTCAGCGCACCGCGGTCGCTGGCTGCGAGCACGCCCCTGACGGCATTGTCCACGACGAGCAGCCGGCGCGCCTCGACGCCTTCCAGTAAGGTGATCGACGGCGTCTGGCGGACCGCCGCGATCAGCGCGCGCATGATCTCGCGGCCGGTGCCGTCGCCGGTGGCGTGCACGATGCGGTTGCGGCCGTGCGCGGCCTCGAGCCCGAGACGCCAGCTGCCGTCGGCGCGCTGATCGAAGGCGACGCCGAGCTCGGCGAGATGCTCCACGGCGGCAGGCGCGGCATGGACGATCCGGGATGCTGCGGCCGCATCACAGAGGCCGGCACCCGCAGCAAGAGTATCGGCGAGATGGAGGGCAGGGGTGTCATCCGCGCCGACCGGCGCGGCGAGGCCGCCTTGAGCCCACATGCTGGAGGCTTCCGCGCCGAGCGGCGATTTCGACAGCAGCACGACCGGCTCGGGCGCGAGCTGCAGCGCGGTCATCAGCCCCGCGGCGCCGCCGCCGATGATGACGGGGCGGCCGTTGAGATCGGAGATATCAATACTCATATCGCCAGCATCCTTTCGACGCTCTTGCGCGCGCGATCGGCGATCGCAGGATCGATCGTGACCTCGTGCTGATTGGTCTCCAGCGCGTGGCGGATGTTCTTCAGCGTGATCCGCTTCATGTGCGGACAGAGATTGCAGGGACGGACGAAGTCGACGTCGGGATTTCGGGCCGCGATGTTGTCGCTCATCGAACATTCCGTCAGAAGCACGACCCGCGGCGGACGTTTGGTCTCAACGAACGACTGCATCGCGGCCGTCGAGCCGGAAAAGTCCGCTTCGGCGACGACCTCGGGCGGGCATTCCGGATGTGCCAGAACGGTGACATCAGGATAATTCTCACGCAGCTGACGCACGTCATCGGCGGTGAACAGCTCGTGCACCTCGCAATGGCCCTTCCAGGCGATGATCTTCTTGCTGGTCTGCTTGGCGATGTTCTGCGCGAGATATTCATCCGGCAGCATGATGACGCGTTCGACGTCGAGCGATTCCACCACCTTGAGCGCATTGCCTGACGTGCAGCAGATATCTGATTCCGCCTTCACTGCGGTCGAGGTGTTGACATAGGCGATAACAGGCGCGTCCGGGTAGCGCGCGCGCATCAGCCGCACGTCCTGTGCCGTGATGGAATCCGCGAGCGAGCAGCCGGCCCTGAGGTCGGGGATCAACACGGTCTTGGCCGGGTTCAACAGCTTCGCCGTCTCGGCCATGAAGTGCACGCCCGCGAGCACGATGATGTCGGCGTCGACCTTGGTCGCTTCACGCGCGAGCAGGAGGCTGTCGCCGACAATATCGGCGACGCCGTGGAAGATCTCCGGCGTCTGGTAGTTATGTGCCAGCACCACCGCGTTGCGGCGGCGTTTCAGTTCGAGGATCGCATCAACGTCCTCGGCGAAAGTGGCCCATTCGAACGGTGGGATGACGCGCTTGACGCGCTCATATATCGGCGCGGTGCGGGTGAGCAGATCGGTATCGAGTGCAACCATTTATACTCTCCTTGAGCATAAGATGGCTTATACTTATCCTGAGCATAAGGCATGTCAAGTGCGCGAAAGCGGGAGCTTGGTGCCGACGACGGCCCGTTCGGCCAAGACGGCATGGCGGAAGCGGAACAGCTTGGCCGGCCGTCCGACGGTATCGGCGGCCATTGCGCCAGTCTCTTCAACGAGTTCCTGCTGCTCCATGAGCCGGCGGAAGTTCTGCTTGTGGACCAGCCGGCCTGCGAGGGCTTCAACACTGCGTTGCAGTTGCAGCAGGGTGAATTCGGCCGGCATCAATTCGAATACCACCGGACGGTATTTGATCTTGGCGCGCAGCCGCGCGATTCCGGTCGCGAGGATGCGGCGATGATCCGCCGTCATCGGCTTGCCCGGCACGATCGGCGCCTCGCGGTCATGCGCGCGCCCGGCTTCCGGGATCAGCAACGCCTCGTACAGCAGTTCGTAACGCTGCAACACCAGTTCTTCGTTCCAGTCGCGGTCATCGAGACCGAAGGTGATCGCGCAGCGCTGCCAGCGCTCGCGCTGCAGCGTGGGTGACGGGGCCGCCTTCGCCCACGTCTTCAGCTTCGGTGCGATCATCTTCGCAAGGCAGACCGGCGTGCCGGCGCGATGATCCTCCCAGGGGAAATAGTCGTACCAGCCGGACCAATGCGCCTCAAAACCTTCGCCGACCTGGTCCTCGCGGGTCAGGCCGAGATAGCTGATCGAGACGCTGTGCGGCGTCCTGGCGTCGCCGGACCGGCCGCGGTCGGCAAAGGTGTAGAGCTGCTCGACATAGCCGAGCGGATGGCCGGTCTGCGCCTCGACCCAGGCCCGCAGCGCGGTCTGCAGCGAGCGGTGGGTGAACTCGAACGGGCCGCTCGGCAGCGCGGAGCCGCCGGCGATGGTCATGATCTTCGGCGTGCCGTCGGTGACGGCGACCAGCACCGCGACGAGGTCGGCGGTGACAGCATTGCCCGAAGCCGGTGCGCTGGTTTTCTTCTGCGGCGATCTGGCCACGCGCGCGTCCCGGGCTAGCAGTAGCCGTAGACGCCGCAGGCGTAGGGCAGGCGGTCCCAGTAGGTCACATAGGCGCCGCCGTAATAGGGGCCGTAATAATTGTAGGAGTGCCAGTTGCCGTAATAGCCGGGTAATGACGACGATCCAGGCAGCAGCGGCTCACCCTGCATGTACGGGACGTACGGCTCTGAGTTGAGCGGGATCACCGTGGGCTCGACGACCACGAGCTGGCGTCCGCGCCGCACATAGGTCGGTGACGTGATGGTGGTGCGGTAGGCGTAGTGCCGGCGCGGCAGGCCCGCCGGCAGCTGGCGCGCGGCCTTGACGGTGGCGCGTTTGGTGACGACAGGGCCGTCGGCGGCGTCAGCGGGCGAAATCGCAAACAGCGCGATCGCGAGCGGCAATATCCAGCGCAGCATCAATGGTCTCCCGAATCATCCGGAGCCTATCACTGCCACTTTATGCCGGATTGAGCGTTAACGAGAGACCCGTCGGTATTAAGCGTTAACGAGACGGTTGTTTCGGGCAAGGTTGCCGGAGCGATGCGGGCGGACCGCTCCGGAACCAAGGCGGGATCAGGCGCGCAGGGCCTGGTCGAGGTCCGCGATCAGGTCTTCCTTGTCCTCGATGCCGATCGACAGCCGCACCACCTCGGGCGCGGCGCCCGATTTCACCTTGGCGGCGTCGTCGAGCTGGCTGTGGGTGGTGGAGGCCGGGTGGATCACCAGCGAGCGGGTGTCGCCGACATTGGCGAGGTGCGAGAACAGCTTCAGGTTCGACACCAGATTGACGCCCGCGTCATAGCCGCCCTTGAGGCTGAAGGTGAACACCGCGCCGGCGCCCTTCGGCGCATACTTGCGTTGCAGGGCGTTGTACCTGTCGCCGGGCAGGCCGGCGTAATTCACGGCTGACACGGCGGGGTGGGTGGAGAGGAATTCCGCCACCGCCTTGGCATTGTCGCAGTGCTTCTGCATGCGCAGCGGCAGCGTCTCGATGCCGGTCAGGATCATGAAGGCGTTGAACGGCGACAGCGCGGGGCCGAGGTCGCGCAGGCCGAGCACGCGGCAGGCGATCGCGAAGGCGAAATTGCCAAAGGTCTCCTGGATCCGGATGCCGTGATATTCCGGGCGCGGCTCGCTCAGCATCGGATATTTGTTGTCCTTCGACCAGTCGAAGGTGCCGGCGTCGACGATGATGCCGCCGAGCGAGTTGCCGTGACCGCCGAGGAACTTGGTCAGGGAGTGCACGACGATGTCGGCGCCATGGTCGATCGGCTTGATCAGATACGGCGAGGCCAGCGTGTTGTCGACGATCAGCGGCACGCCGGCCTTGCGCGCGACGGCCGCGATCGCCTCGATATCGGTGATGCTGCCGGCAGGGTTGGCGATCGACTCGATGAAGATCGCCTTGGTATGCGGCGTCACCGCCTGTTCGAAGCTTGCGACGTCGTCGGGATCGGCCCAGGCGACGTTCCAGCCGAACGCCTTGAAGGCGTGGGTGAACTGGTTGATCGAGCCGCCATAGAGTTTTCGCGCAGCGATGATTTCGTCGCCGGGCCGGAGCAGTTGTTGCAACACCACGAGCTGCGCGGCGTGGCCGGAGGCAACCGCGAGCGCTGCCGTGCCGCCCTCGAGCGCTGCGACGCGCTCCTCGAGCACGGCGTTGGTCGGGTTGCCGATGCGGGTATAGATGTTGCCGAAGGCCTGCAGGCCGAACAGCGAAGCCGCATGGTCGGCGTCGTTGAAGACGAATGACGTGGTCTGGTAGATCGGCGTCGCCCGCGCGCCGGTGGTGGGATCAGGCTGTGCGCCGGCGTGCACGGCGAGGGTGGAAAATCCCGGAAGGCGATCGGTCATTCTTTGTATCCTGTTGTGGCCTGGTCGAAACGCGCGGCATGCTGATGGCGGCGGCGCTCGCCGTCAAGCGAGTTGGGGACGCCGCCATTCTTTGGAATGGGCATCCTACGCCATACCGGACAAGCGGAACGATTATTCCGCCGCGATGTCAGGTCGTCTCGGTCTTGTTTTTCGCGGCGCGGTCCGATGCCGCAGTCTGGCCGCCGCCAAAGCTCGTGCGGTTGAGTGACAGCCGCATGCCCTGCGTCGGAATCGGCGCGCGCTTGGAGCTTAACGTGCGCGAGTTGACGCCCATCCAGGAGATCTCCGACGACAGCCGGCCATACTCGATCTTCGGACAGCGATTCATGACCACCTTGAGGCCCGCGGCTTCCGCCTTCTCGGCGGCGGCATCGTCGCGTGCGCCGAGCTGCATCCAGATCACCTTCGGCAGCGGCGACAATTTCAGCGCCTCGTCGACGACCGGCATGATGTGGCTCGAATTGCGGAAGATGTCGATCATGTCGATCGGGCGATCGATGTCCGCGAGCGACGCGACGAACGGTTTGCCCATCAGCGCCTTGCCGACATGGCCGGGGTTGACCGGGATCATGTCGTAGCCGCGCTGCGCCAGATATTTGAACGCGAAATAGCTCGGCCGCACATTGACCGGCGAGGCGCCGACCATCGCGATCGATTTCACATTGTTCAAAATGCTGCGGATGTAGTTGTCGTCGTAGGCGTCGTGGTTCATTTCTGATCAATTGTCCGGTGACGTCATTACGAGGAGCGTAGCGACGAAGCAATCCATTCGATCGTCACATGGAGAGGTGGATTGCTTCGCTCCGCTCGCAATGACGAGGGTTATTTGTCATGCCATTTCGGGTCGCGTTTCTCGATGAAGGCGCCGATGCCTTCCTCGGCGTCGCGCGCCATCATATTTTCGGTCATCACCTCAGCGGCGAAGCGATAGGCCTCAGTGAGGCTCATCTCGGCCTGGCGATAGAACGCCTCCTTGCCGAGCTTGACGGTGTAGGCCGATTTCAGCGCGACCTTTTGCGCCAGCGCGATCGCGGCGTCGCGTTCGGTGCCGGCCGGCACCACGCGGTTGACGAGGCCGATGCTCTGCGCCGTTGCCGCCGAGACCGGTTCACCGGTCAGCAGCATCTCCATCACCTGCTTGCGCGGCACGTTGCGCGACAGGGCCACCATCGGCGTCGAGCAGAACAGCCCGATGTCGACGCCCGGCGTCGCAAACGCCGCCGCTTCGGAGGCGACCGCGAGATCGCAGCTCGCGACGAGCTGGCAGCCGGCGGCGGTGGCGATGCCCTGGACGGAGGCGACCACTGGCTTCGGCAGGTGCACGATCGCCTGCATCACCGCGCTGCAGGCGTTCATGATCTCTGCGAAATAGGCGCGGCCGCGGTCGGCGTCGGTGCGGCGCGCGGTGAGCTCCTTGAGGTCATGACCGGCGCAGAAGGCCGGGCCGTTGGCGGCGAGCACGACGGCACGGATGCTCTTGTCAGCGCCGATATCGTTCAGCGCCGCGTGCAGCTCGCCGATCAGGCCCTCGGAAAGGCTGTTGCGCGCCGCGGGGCGATTGAGCGTCAGTAACGCGATACTGCCCACGGTCTCGCGCAGCAGGATCGGCTGGTGTTGCGGCGCTTCCGCGCGGGCGGCTTGGGCGGACATGGTGAAATTCCACTTTGGTCTGTATGACAACTTAATGTAACAGGCAGGCTGAAGCGAGGGCAGGGGCGGCATGGCGATTGCGAAAATGAGCGTGGCTGATCTGGAGGAGTTCCTGCGCAAGGAATTTCCGCAGGCATTCACCCACGACGACATCAGGATCGAAAGCGCCGACGGCGAGACGGCTTTGCTGCGCCAGCGCTACAGCGAGCGCATGCTGCGGCCGGGCGGCACGGTGTCCGGACCGACCCTGATGGGGCTGGCGGATTTCGCGATGTACGTGGTGCTATTGTCGGCGATCGGGCCGATCGGCCTTGCCGTCACCACCAACCTCAACATCAACTTCCTGCGCAAGGGCCAGCCAGGGCAGGACGTGCTTGCGGTCGCCAGGCTGCTCAAGCTCGGCAAGCGGCTTGCGGTCGGCGAGGTGAACCTGCTGTCCGGCACCTCTCCGGATCCGATCGCCCATGTCACGGCGACCTATTCCATTCCAAATCAATAGGCTTTTTCGCGGTATTATTACACCATATTTACAAGCTATTGTTTTCGTTGATTTAAATCGCGCGCGCCGACGTTGACGCGCGCCCGCGGCTTCTCTAGAAACCCCCGCAGTTCGGCGCATACGGCGCCGATTTCCTCTTCACGGATTTCACACATGAGCACGTTCTCGGCCAAGCCCGCCGAAGTGACGAAGAAGTGGGTCGTGATCGACGCCAAGGGTCTGGTCGTCGGTCGCCTCGCCACGCTCGTCGCGATGCGCCTGCGCGGCAAACACCTGCCCACCTACACCCCGCATGTCGATTGCGGCGACAACGTCATCATCGTCAACGCCGCGCATGTGGTGCTGACCGGTCGCAAGCGCGACCAGAAGGTCTACTACAAGCACACCGGCTTCATCGGTGGCATCAAGGAGCGCACTGCGAAGCAGATCCTCGAGGGTCGCTTCCCCGAGCGCGTCGTCGAGAAGGCGATCGAGCGCATGATCCCGCGCGGTCCGCTCGGCCGCATGCAGATGGGCAATCTGCGCGTCTATCCGGGTGCCGAGCATCCGCATGAGGCCCAGAGCCCCGAGAAGGTCGATATCGCCTCCCTGAATCGCAAGAACACGAGGGCCGCATAATGTCCGATACTTTGCAGTCCCTCGACCAGCTCTCGCAGGTCAAGCCGGCGGCTCCCGATGCGCCGAAGTACGTCAAGAAGGTCGACAAGTTCAACCGCGCCTACGCCACCGGCAAGCGTAAGGACGCGGTCGCCCGCGTCTGGATCAAGCCGGGCGCCGGCAAGATCTCGGTCAACACCCGCGACATCGAAATCTACTTCGCCCGCCCGGTGCTGCGCATGATGATCCAGCAGCCGCTGGTCGCTGCCGCCCGTAACGGCCAGTACGACGTGATCTGCACCGTCGCCGGCGGCGGTCTCTCCGGCCAGGCCGGTGCGGTTCGCCACGGTATCTCGAAGGCGCTGACCAACTTCGAGCCCGAGCTGCGTGGCGTCCTCAAGAAGGGCGGCTTCCTGACCCGTGACTCCCGTACGGTCGAGCGCAAGAAGTACGGCAAGGCCAAGGCCCGCAAGTCCTTCCAGTTCTCGAAGCGCTAATTCGAGTCCTCAAATTCGCGGCAATTGCCGCGTGCATCGAGTTGCAGAGGGCGCCGCGAGGCGCCCTTTTTGCTGCGCTCGACCGGGCGTGCTTCGACGCGAATTAGCGCAGTTTTTCATGAAAACTTGCGTGTGCGTGCAAACGAAATTGGAACTCGGGCCTTCTAGCTTGCGGGCTCGCACTGGCGCTGCATCACCGTATTATTTGCGCCTGCGAACGTTGCATCACCGGGCTGGGGTGACTCTATGTCGTTCGATCCATCGACGCTTTATCTGTTCGCCACCATGGTCGCGGGCATGCTCGGCGCCATGCTCTGGTTGTTCGGGAGGCAGGAGAACATTGCTGCGCTGAAATGGTGGGGCACCGCCTATCTGCTCGGCGCGGCCTCCGTCGCGCTCTGGACGGTCGGCAGCTCGACGCTCGATCCGCTCGTCTTGCTGGGTCTCAATGCGATCGGCTTCGCTGCCTGCGGCATGGTCTGGAATGCAGCGCGTATCTTCCACGGCCGCAAGGCCAACCTGCCGGGTCTCGTACTCGGCCCGATCGTGTGGATTGGTGCCGCGACGTCAATCGCGGATCCGGCGATGCGCCTGACGATCGGCGCCGGGATCGTCGCGATCTACGCCGCGCTGACCGCCTCCGAACTCTGGAGCGAGCGCCGCCGTTCGATGCAGAGGCGCTGGATTGCGATCGCGATCCCGGTCGCTCATGGCTGCGTCCTGATGCTGCCGATCCTGGTCGGCGACGTGCTGCGGCTGAACGGCCAGAACTTCGTCAGCAGCTTCTGGGTCACGCTGTTCTCGATCGAACTCGTTCTGTACGCGATCGGCACGGTGTTCGTGATCTTCATGATGGTGTCGGACCGCGCGGTCGCCGTTCACAAGACGGCCGCGTCGATCGATCCGTTGAGCGGCATGCTCAACCGCCGCGGCTTCACCGAGGCCTGCACGCGGGTGATCGAGCGGGAGGCCACGGCCGGCCGGCCGGTCACCGTGATGATCTTCGACATCGACCACTTCAAGTCGATCAACGACCGGTTCGGCCATCCCGCGGGTGACGAGATCCTGAAATTGTTCTCCGCCGTGGTCGTCAACAGTCTCAGGATCAGCGATCTGTCGGGCCGGATCGGCGGCGAGGAATTCGCGGCGCTGCTGCCGTGCTCGCTGGAGGAGGGCGTCTTGGTCGCCGAGCGCGTCCGCGAAGCGTTCGAGAACAGCAACATCAGCTGCGAGGACGGCGCGGTCGACACCACGGTCAGCATCGGCGTGGCCGGTGGACCTGCCGGGACCGAGCTCGAGGTGCTGCTGGCGTCGGCCGACACCGCGCTCTACCAGGCCAAGCGCAGCGGTCGCAACCGCGTCGAGGCAGCGGAGGAATTGCCGCTGTCGCTGGAGAACTGGCGGCGCAAGACCGCCGGCCTGCCGGCATCGGCGCGGCAAAAGCCGGCGCCTGCCCGCGCGTGAGCGCGGTAACGGCTGGTTAACCATTCGATCCCATGCTTTCGGGCATGGAGTCGATCAGCACCCGCAACCCGCATTCAGCCCTGATGTCGCTCGAAGCCGACGCGGCATCGGCGCGCAGCGGCTTCGCCTGCCTGTTCTCGGACTCCGATGAATACGAGACCGCGCTGATCGCCGAACGCCGCGCGCAGGGACGATACCAACCGGCGAGGCGCCGCTGGCCGATCATGATGCTGGTCGGCGTAATGCTGATGGTCGTCGGTACCGTCCTGCTGTTCAACTGAGCTGCGGCACGTTCGACGGAGCGGGCGTCTGCGCCGGCGCCTGATCTTCCGCCTTGAAGTGGTCGATCATCACCTTGGCGATCGCCATCAGCGGTAGCGCCAGCGCGAGCCCCCAGATACCGAACACGACGCCGAGCAGGATCTGGAACGCGAACAGCGTTGCCGGCGGGATGTCGAGCGCCTGGCGCTGGATGATCGGCGTCAGCACGTAGCTTTCCAGCGCGTGGACGCCGAGGAATAGGATGAAGGCCGACAGCGCCGCGATCCACCCGGTCGCCAGACTCGCCAGCACCACGATCAGCCCGCCCAGGATCGCGCCGACTGTCGGGATGAAGGCGAGCAGGCCGGCCTGGATGCCGAGGATGAACGAGCTCGGAATCCCGATGATGGCGAGCCCGATCCAGGTGACGAGGAACACCGCGGTCATGGTGATGATCTGCGCGATCAGCCAGCGCTCCAGCGTCTCGCCGATGCGGTCGACGATGACGGTCGCCTGCGCGCGGTATTTGGCCGGCGCGATGAACAACAATCCGGCGCGGTAGATGCTCGGCTGGGCCGCGAAGGCGAGCCCGAGGAACAGCACGATGAAGAAGTTGCCGACGACGCTGACGGTGCCGAGCAGCACCTTCAGCGTCTGACTGATGATGGCGCCGCCGCTCGAGGCCAGCGCGCCGGCGCCGGGGATGCCATGCGACTGCGACGCTGGCGGTGTCGTCGTCGTCACGGCGGAGCCTTCGCCCTTCGCCTCGCCGGCCGCATTGGTGAAGTCAAGATAGCTGGTATCGATGCCGCGCTGCTCGAGGAACTCCTTGACGTTGCCGAGCTGCGATTTGATCGTGTTGCTCAGCACCGTGGCCTGCTGCGCGATCGTGGTGCCGCCGAGGAACACGATGCCGGACAATAGCCCGGCCATCGCCAGGCAGACGATCCCAAGCCGCAACGCGTGAGGCAGCGCGGTCAGCCGGCCGAGCAGGGTGGTCATGGCATTGAGGGCGACCCCGAGCAGCATGCCCGCGAAAAGCAGGAACAGGGTCGCCGCGAACTGCCAGGCGAAGGTCAACAGGGCGGCGAACAGCACGATGCCGATGCCGCCGACGGCGATCGCCCACGCCATGTCGTTGCGGGCCTGCAGGCGATTGTCAGCCGGGTCTGTCACGGGTGATTCCCCCTTCGCGACGGTGTCCGGCAGTCTTTGGCGAAAATCCCGCCGGGATCAAGCTGGACGGACCGTGCCGGTTTGCCGCTGACGCGCCGTGGTCCGGGCGCGACCGTGGGGCGCCAGGCCGGATTTGGGGCCCCGAGGGCTGCGAATCTGTGCAGGACTGCAAGGTCCCCTGTGCAGATATAGGCAGTTGATCCGGGGGGAACTCGAAGGCATGATCGTCTCCGCAAAGTCGCAAACTTAGAATAATCATTGCGCGAGACTTCAATAATGAGACGGCCCGTGGTCGGCGTGATCGGAAACGCCCATCGCATTGAAAATCGTTTCACAGTCCAGATGGTCGGAGAGCGCAACCTTCGCGCGGTTGCCGAGGTGTCGGGTGCCGTGCCCTTGATGTTCGCGGGCAGCCCCGAAATCACCGATGTCGGTGCCTTGCTCGACGTGGTCGACGGCGTGGTGCTGACGGGGGCGCGTGCCAACGTTCATCCGACCCGCTTCAACACCGAGCCTTGCGCCGCCCACGAGCCCTACGACATCCACCGCGACGACGTCGCGCTGGCGCTGTCGGAGGCCTGCGTCGCGCGCGGCGTGCCGATCTTTGGCATCTGCCGCGGCCTGCAGGAGATGAACGTCGCCTTCGGCGGCTCGCTGCATCCGGAGATCCGCGAGATCCCGGGCCGCATGAACCACCGGATGCCGCGGCTGGAGAACGGCGAGATCCATCCCGATCCCACCGTCGTGTTCGCCGACCGTCATGACGTCGCGCTGACGCCGGGTGGCGCCTTCGCAAGGATCCTCGGCTGCGAGTCCATTCGGGTCAATTCGCTGCACGGCCAGGGCATCCTCGAGCCCGGCAGGCGCGTCGTGATCGAGGGCGTCGCCGAGGACGGCACCATCGAGGCGATCCGCATCGCCGATGCTCCGGGCTTTGCGCTCGGTGTGCAATGGCACGCCGAATACGATCCGCAACGCAACCCGATCAACCGCGCGCTGTTCGAGGCATTCGGCGACGCACTGCGCGAGCGGCGGCGGGCAGCGTAGCTAGCCCGCTCACCGCACAGTTTGGGCAGCGGTATGTCAGCCGCGAACGTGTTTCAAGCGAGCCTAGACCAGATGAAACCCGCTGCTGGTGTCGGGCACCGCCGGGTAGGGCGTGCCGGCGGGCAGGCCGAGATAGAGATATTCGAGGCCGTAAGCCGCCGCGAAGCTCGACGCTGCGGCGTCGAGGACGATGTTGCCCGCTGTGCCGAAATGCAGCTCGGGACGGGTCAAGCCGTCTGCCCAGAAGGCCGGCGCATCGTTGACGGACAGGCCGTTGAAGCTCGCATTCACATGCGAGAGATCGGCGGCGTTGCCGGCAAGGTCGGCGATCGCAGCGCCGTTCGCGTTGAGGCCTATCACTGCAAGCGTCGCGGTGGGATTGTCGGTCCCTGAGACGAGATAGTCGAAGGCGAGCTTGGTTGGATCGTGCAGCGCCGCGGTCGCTACCGCATCAAAGATCGCGTTCGCGCCGTTGTTGAGCGTGAGCGTCGGTGTGCCGCCGGACACCGTGACGGCTTCGTTGAAGGCCAGTGTCAAGGCGACGGACGCGCCAGCGGTCTCGATGCCGGTCGCCGGTGCCGCGCTGACCCCGGAGGACTCCGGCGCAGTGGTGTCGATCTGCAGGATGCCGCCCGGATTGGTCACCGCGCCGGCGAGGCTCGCATGATGGCCGTAGCTGTCTGTCAGCGACGCGCCGTGCAGCAGGAAGCCTGATACCGCGAGATCGGCCGTGTTGTCGCCGGCAGCGACCGAATAGCTGAAGGTCAGGGCATCGCTGCCGCTGCCGCCCGTAAAGGTCGCGACACCACCATCGTTGAGCAGCAAGGTCGGCGTGCCATGGGCGGTGTCCACCGTGACGGCGTCGCTCATGTTGAGGGTGAAGGTCACGGCATGCCCGGCGTTGAGGTCGCCATTGCCGCCGGAGATGCCGGCGCCGCTGGTCGCAACCGACAGCACCGACGGCAGCAGGAAGATCGCGGTGCTGCCAAAGCCGTCGCCGCCGACACCAAAGGTCTGGCCGGCGAAATTGTCGTTCGGATCGAGCTGGAAGTCGAACGTCCTGTTGTGCTCGGCGAGCTCGAGCACGTTGCCGGGCAGCAGCGTGACCGCGGCATTGCCGCCGATGTTGACGCCGTAGAAATCGATCGCGTCGCCGATGGCAAAGCCGCTGATGATGTTGGCCGGCGGCGTGTGCCCGTCGATCTCGAGCGTGCCGCCTGCGCCCTGGAACACGATCGGTGTGCCGCCGGTCACGGCGCCGCTCGCGATGTCGACCAGCCCGCCTGCGATGGTCACGCCATCGGCCGCGCCTCCGGAATCGACGGTCAGCGTGCTGCCGGCATCGACGATGATGCCGTGGATCGCGCCGCCGCTGTCGATCTCGGCATTGCCGCCATCAAGCGCAACGGCGGTTGCGTTACCCGCGACGCCGAGCGTGCCGCCCGCCTGCACGACGAGGTTGTTGGCGGTATGGCCGGCTGCGACGAAATAGATCTCGCCGTTGAATACGAAGTTGTCCGGCGCCGACGGATTCCATCCAAGCGTCTGCATCTGGATGAAATCGGTCTGGGTAAACCCGTTGATGACGCCGGAATTGCTTTCATTGTTGAAGGCGTCGTCGCCGAACGGGCCCGGACCCCCGCCGGAGCCGAAGCCGGAATCCCAGTCGCCGAGATCGCCCTTGGCGATGTGGTTGTTCCAGCTTGCAAGGCTGGTCGCGCCATTGTCGATCGAGAAATAGCCGGTGGAATGGACAGGGCCGGGCGCAAGCTCGCGGACGCCGGGCGCCGAGAAGCGGAACAGGTCGGGGACGCCCCAGCCATTGGCATAGTGCTCGCCATTGACGCCGAGCAGCGAGTCGCGGCCCAACACCTCAGTGATCTCGTGCTCGATCGAGCCGACGAGATAGTATTGATTGCTCCCCGGCGTGGCCGTCGGGTCGTAGGACCAGTTCGCAGTGGCATCAAAGCCGACCCAGCCGTCATTGGCCGGGTCCTTGGCGCCGATCAGACCGAGCGCCTTGGCTTCCGCGCGCCCGATATCGAACGTTGCACCGCCGGTCGGATCCGATGCGGGCAAGGTCGCGAAGGCCGCGAGCTGGGCGCTGGAGGTGCCGTCTGCGATCAAGGCATCCTTGATCGTTGTGTAGTCATAGGCCGGCGCCTTTGCCTCCTCGCTTTCACCAAGGAAACCGGACGCGATCGCGGAGCCGCCGACCTCGCCCCAGCCGACATGGATGCTGAGGGTGACGTCATTGGTGAAGGCGGTGTCGAACAGGTTGACGACATAGGCGACCGCGGTCTTGAAGCCTGACGGCGCGGACGCGACGCTCGGGTCGTAGATGACGTTGATCTGCACCGATGCCTCCCGGGAGACGGCGAGCGACTTTGCGGAGCGCAGGCGGCTCGTGCGCACCGGCGACCGCGCGAAGATGCCCTAAATCGGGGCCGCCGGCTTGGACTCCCCGGCGCCGGAGGCGGTTCAACCGGCATCGGCGGGCGTTCTCCGTACTTATACGGATACGAAAGTGGCGGATTGCAGAGCCGGACTCGGCTAAGCAAGAAGGCGCAAGCCACCCGATATTGTCCCGGCGCCGACGATCCTTTTCGATATTGTTTTGCTTTTCCATTTTCCGGTGCAACTGCTCACGATGAGTTGGTCGGGATGAATTTGTCGGGCCGACTGGCGGCCGGGATGATGCTTCCCGTCGTCACAATCCTGCTTGCGCTGGGCTTCATCCATGGCGTCACCTGGCAGGGCATTCTGCTCGCCGGTGGTGTGGTTTCGGTGGTGTTGATGACGGCTGAGATGATTGCGAGGTCGCAGTCCAGAACCCCCGCCCAGTTGGTGCGGGCGGCGGAGGCGCTGTCGCGCGGCGAGCCGGTCTCGATACGCCCGAGTGGCGACGATGAGGCCGCTCAGCTCGCTGCGACGCTTGCCGAACTGTCCGCGCAATTGGGCAGCAGGCAGCACCTGCTGGAGAAGACCGTCGAGAGCATCCGCGATCCGGTGGTGGTCGCCGACGAGCACGCGATGATCGTGATCGTCAACGCCGCGGCGCGGCGGCTGTACCGTGTCGAACCCGGTTTTGACACCCTGACCGGCGTTCGCACCTTCCAGAACTATTTTGCTGACGGCACGACCGTGATGCCGATCGCGGAGACGCCGATGGCGCGTGCGCTGCGCGGCGATGACGTCGACGATTGCGAGCTGATCGTCAAACCCCTGCGGCCGGAACCGGCTGTCTGTCTTGTCGCCAACGCCAGGCCGCTGCGCGACGATGCCGGCAATTTGCGCGGCGCGGTCATCGTGCTGCGCGATGTCACCGCGGAGCGTCAGGCGCATCAGGCACTGGTGGAGAGCGAGCAGATGGCGCAGGCCATCGTCAGGACCGCGCTCGACGCCTTCGTTCAGACCGACCAGGACGGCATCGTGCTCGACTGGAGCCCGCAGTCCGAGGTGCTGACCGGCTGGACGCGCTCCGAGGCGGTTGGCCGGCGCGTGGTCGAACTGGTGTTCCCGGAAGAGCTGCGGGTTGCACACCGGCAGCGCATCACCCGCTTCCTGCAGGAGACCGCGACCGGTGGCATGGGCATGCGCTATGAAACCGCATCCGTGCACCGCGACGGCCACCGGTTCTATGTCGAGGTGTCGCTCAATGCGCTGCGCCGTGGCGATGGCTGGATCATCAATTCCTTTGTCAGGGACGTCACCCAGCGCCGGCGCGCCGAAGAGCAGTTGATCCAGGCGCAGAAGACGGAATCGCTCGGGCGGTTGACCGGCGGCATCGCGCACGACTTCAACAACATGCTGACCGTGATCACCGGCACGATCGAGATCCTCGCCGACGGCGTCAGGGATAACCCGCAGCTTGCCGCGATCGCCAAGCTGATCAGCGATGCCGCCGATCGCGGCGCGCAACTCACCTCGAGCCTGCTGGCATTCGCGCGCAAGCAGCCGTTGCAGCCTGCCGAGACCGACGTCAACGACTTGATCGGCGAAGTGGTGCGGCTGCTGTCGCAGACGCTGGGGTCGCAGATCGAGATCAGGACGGAGCTCGGCCGCAACGCCTGGCTCGCTTTCGTCGACCGCAGCCAGCTCGGCGCTGCGCTGGTCAATCTCGCCATCAATGCGCGCGATGCGATGCCTGAGGGCGGCACGCTGACCTTTGCGACCCGCAACATGCAGCTCGGGATTCCCGATGCCGTGGCGCACGGCGTCGAGCGCGCCGGCGACCATCTCGTGATCGAGGTGACCGATACCGGCACCGGAATTTCGCCGTCGCATCTGGAGAAGATCTTCGATCCGTTCTTCTCCACCAAGGAGGTCGGGCAGGGCACCGGGCTCGGACTCAGCATGGTGTTCGGTTTCGTCAAGCAGAGCGGCGGCGGCATCGAGGTCAAGAGCGAGCAGGGGCGCGGCACCATCTTCAGGATCTATCTGCCCAAGGCGGACGGCATCGCGCAGCGCGCGGCCGAGGAGGACGATCTGCCGGTCAGGGGCGGCAACGAGACCATCCTGTGCGTCGAGGACGACCCGACGATCCGTGACTACGTGATGGGCCAGCTCGAAAGCCTCGGCTACAAGGTGCTGGTCGCGGCGAACGCAGATGCCGCGCTCGAGATCGTCAGCCGCGGCACCGGGTTCGATCTCCTGTTCACCGACATCGTGATGCCCGGCAGCATGAATGGCCGGCAATTGGCGGAGACGCTGATGGCCGGGCGACCGGCGCTGCGGGTGCTGTTCACCTCGGGCTACAGCGATGGCGCGCTGCCGGCGCAACAGGGCCGTGGCGGCCACGGCATTCCGCTGCTGACCAAGCCCTATCGGCGCAGCGAGCTGGCGCGGATGCTGCGGCGCTGCCTAGATCTTCAGGTCGACTTTCAGGGCGATCCGGTTCCGCAGCCTTACTCCGTGCAGCCCGATCTGGAACGCTTCCTGCGCGAGAACCCGCCCGAGAAGAATTAGTCCACCGCGCGGACCCATCGCTTTCGCAAGCCCCGACACGATGGATATCGCGGAGTTTATCGTCGGGCCGCGCGCTGCGCGGACCCGTTGGCTCATCCCATCCTGCGCGCTACGCTGCTCGACGCTGGCAAGGCGAAGGAGAGCGGTGCGGTGCAGGAAAGCGGCAAGGTTGCGATCTTCGACGGCCATAACGACGCGGCTCAGCACCTCGTTGAATACCGGGAAGGCGGGCGGGATTTTCTCGCGCGCTCCGAGGATGGTCATCTCGATCTGCCGCGTGCCCGGGAAGGCGGCATGGTTGGCGGCCTGTTCGCGATGTACGCCAAGGCAGAACATCCGCGCCAAGGCGATTTCACCCGAACCGCCGACGGGTACGAGGTGCGCCTCGCCGAGCCGCTCGATGCGGCCTACGCGCGTCGTACCATCGATGCCCAGCTGAGCGCGCTCGAGGCCATGGTGGCCCGCGCCGACGGAAAAATCCGCCGCGCGACGACCGTGGATGAGATCGAGGCGGCACGGCGGGACGCGGCATTTTCAATCGTGCTGCACCTCGAGGGCGCCGAAGCGATCGACGCCGATCTGGACGGGTTGGCGCAGCTCTACGCCCGCGGCCTGCGTTCGCTCGGCCTGGTCTGGAGCCGACCCAACATCTTCGGTCACGGCGTGCCGTTCGCCTATCCGCGCTCCCCGGATACCGGCCCCGGTCTGACTGACGCGGGGAAGGCGCTGGTGAGGGCCTGCAATGAGCTCGGAATCATGCTCGACGCGGCTCACCTCAACGAGCGCGGGTTCTGGGATCTGGCGGCGATCAGCACCGCGCCCATCGTGGCAACCCACGCCTGCGCGCATGCGGTCTGCCCTGCGACCCGCAACCTGACCGACCGGCAGCTCGATGCCGTCGGGGCATCGGGCGGCGTCGTCGGCTTCAATTTCAGTGTGTCCGAGGTGCGCCCGGACGGGCATCGTGATCCGGGAATCCCGATCGAGACGGTGGTCGACCACCTCAGCTACCTGGTCGAGCGGATCGGCGACGACCACGTCGCGCTGGGGTCCGATTTCGATGGCGCGCTCATGCCCATTCCGCTCCGGGATGCAAGCCATCTCCCGAATCTGATCCAGGCGCTGCGGACACACGGCTACGATGACGCCACGTTGCGCAAGATCGCCTTCGACAACTGGATGCGCGTGTTCCGCCAAAGCTGGCGATGAAACCGCTGCACACGGCCCATCGATCGTGATCTATTGTGGCTGCACAACAATGGCGCGGCCGGTTAACGGCCCGATTCAGGGAGCATGGAATGCAGGACCGCAAATGGTCGAGACGCGACTGGCTCAAGGTGACGGCAGCGACGGCCGCTGGCATGGTGTTCGCCGAACCGCTGCGGGCGGCGCCGCCGCCGGCTGAGACCGTGACGCCGGAGCTGATCGCGGCAGCGAAGAAGGAAGGCAAGATCTCGTTCTACAGCGCGCTCGAATTGAACACGGCGGAGCGTCTCGCGCGCGACTTCGAGCAGAAATATCCGGGGATCAGCGTCCGCGTCGAGCGCTCCGGCGCCGAACGCATCTTCCAGCGTATCGCCCAGGAGCAGGGCAGCGGCATCCATGCCGTCGACGTCGCCAACTCGACCGATCCCGCGCATTACCTTGACTGGAAGAAGAATGATTGGCTCGCGGCCTATCTGCCCGAAGAGGTCGCCAGGCATTTTCCCGACGATCAGATCGATCCTGATGGCACGTCGGCGACGTCCTGCGGCTGGTTCGAGGTGATCGGCTACAACACCGAGCAGGTGAAGCGCGAGGAGGCGCCGAAGAGCTATGCCGATTTGCTCGATCCGAAATGGCGCGGCAAGATCGTCAAGGGCCACCCGGGCTACTCCGGCGCGATCCTGACCGCGACCTTCGTGCTGGCGCGCGATCTCGGCTGGCCGTATCTGGAAAAGCTCGCGCAGCAGCGCGTGATGCAGGTGCAGTCGGCTGCCGATCCGCCGAAGAAGATCCTGCTCGGCGAGCGCGCGGTCATGGCCGACGGCAACGACTACAATCTTGTGCTGGCCAAGGATCAGGGCAAGCCGGTCGAGGTGGTCTATCCGACTGAGGGCGCGCCGCTGATCATCGTGCCGAGCGGCGTGTTCAAAAGCGCGCCGAACCCGAACGCGGCGCGGCTGTTCCAGAGCTACTTCTTCAGCGCCGAAACCCAGCAGATGCTGGCCGACGAGTTCGCGCACCGTTCGTTCCACGCCAAGGTGAAGGAAAAGGCCGGGCACGTGCCGCTCGACAAGCTGAAGATGCTCAAGGCCGACCCGGTCCAGGTGCAGGCGCAGAGCGAGGAGATCAAGGCGCGTTACGCGAAGCTGTTTCGAGTGTGACGGCCAGTCCTCGCCCCCCATCCTGCGAGCGACGTCAACAACGAGGAGCATCGGACAATGGCGATCGGGGCTTTGCGGACCGCGGATGTATGCTTTGATGGCCTTCCCGGCTATGCGTTCGCGCCCAACTATCGTGACGATCTTCCCGGCTATTCCGGTTTGCGCATGCACTATCTCGACGAGGGAAGGGGCAATGCCCGTGTTGCGCTGTGCCTTCATGGCCAGCCGACCTGGAGCTACCTTTACCGCAAGATGATTCCCGGCCTCGTCGCCTCCGGCTATCGGGTGATCGCGCCTGATATGTTCGGGTTCGGTCGCTCCGACAAGCCTGTCGAGGAGTCCGTCTACACCTTTGACTTCCATCGTGAGAGCCTGATCGCCCTGATCCGTGCGCTAGATCTCGGTCGCATGACGCTGGTTTGCCAGGACTGGGGCGGGTTGCTCGGTCTGACCATCCCGATGGAGATGACCAATCGCTTCGAAGCGCTGCTGATCATGAATACCATGCTCGCGACCGGGGACCGCCCGCTGACGAAGGGCTTCATGGATTGGCGCGCGTGGAGCAACGCAAATCCCGACATGGCGGTCGGTAAACTGATGGCGCGGGCCTGCCCGCAGCTCTCACCCGCGGAGGCTGCGGCCTATGACGCACCTTTCCCTGATGCCAGCTACAAGTCCGGTGTGCGCAGATTCCCAAATCTTGTGCCGGACCGGCCCAATGCCGGCGGCGCGGCCCTCTCACGCAAGGCGCGCGAATGGTGGCGAAGCGAATACTCCGGCAAGACCGCGATGGTCATCGGCATGACCGACCCGGTGCTCGGGCCGGCCGTCATGGCGGAGATGCGGCAAACCGTCCGCAATTGCCCCGAGCCGGTCACGCTCACCGCAGCCGGACACTTCGTGCAGGAATGGGGTGAGGATGTCCTGAGGGGCGCGCTGCCGCTCCTGTCCTGAACGCGGAGGTGGGTAAGCCGGGCAACCGCAGCCCGTAGGATGGGTAGAGCGCAGCGAAACCCATCGCGCCAGTGCAAGGTGTGCGATGATGGGTTTCGCTGCGCTCTACCCATCCTACAGCTCTCATTCTACGGGCTCAGGCCGCGCGCATCGCGCGCTGTGCGCGGTGGGCCTGCGGTGACAGCAGCGTCAGCTTGCGGAAGGCCTTGCGAAAGCTGCTCTCATCCTTGTAGCCGGTGGCGCGGGCGATGGCCTTGATCGGTTGCGCCGTCGTCTCCAGCAGCGTGCGCGCGTGCTCGACGCGGCGGCGCGTGATGAAGGCCTGCGGCGGCTCGTGGGTCAGTTCGCGGAAGCGACGATTCAGCGTGCGTTCGCTGAGGCAAAGGCGTGAGATGATGGGTATCACTTCCGCCTTCGCTTTTCGAGCTACGGCGGACAAGTCGCTCCACCCATCCTACGGATCGCGTTAACCTCCCACTTCTGCGCTGAGCATGGGCCCGAACAGCTCCCATCTGTCGCCCTTGAATCGTCTGAGCTGCATCTGCTTGATCGGAGCAAAGTCGATCGCACTGGTGTTCATGCTGATGCCCGGCAACAGGTTGGTGGTCCTGAAGTCCTTCAGGTTGGCAGCCTGCTTCATCACGTTGGCGCGCGTGAGATCGTCGCCGCACTGCTTTAGCACCTGAACCAGCGTCTGGGCGACGTTGTAGCCAGTCATCACCAGGCCATCGGCTCGATTGCCATCGGGGAAATATCTGGAGAGATATTCGTCGAATGCCTTCATGCCGGGGTCGTCCTTCCATTGCGGATCGAGCGGATCCATCAGGTAGGCAACCGAAATGATACCTTGTGCGTTCTCGATGCCCGCGGGCTGGATCACGGCGCCGAGCGAGGAGCCGACCGAGTTGAGGATATGCAACGGCTTCCAGCCGATCTCGGCCGCCTTCTTGATGGCCTGCGCTGCGAATTTCGGTGTGGCAATGTTGACGAATACATCGGCGTTCATCGACTTCATCTTGACGATGTGCGTGTCGATCGTCGGCTCGGCCACCTCATACGCATCCTCGATCACGATCATCGACGCCGCCTTGTCGCCGAGGCCGTCCTTCAGGCCCTTCAGGTAGTCTTTTCCGTAATCGTCGTTCTGGTAGAGGACGGCGATCCTGCCGCGAGGCTTTTCCTTCAGGATGTGCTTGGCATAGATCCGTCCCTCGCTCTGGTAGCTGGGCTGCCAGCCCATGGTCCACGGAAAGTTCTGCGGATCATTCCACTTGGTCGCACCGGTCTGGATGAACAGCTGCGGTACCTTCTTCGTGTTCATGTATTTCTGGATCGCGCCATTGGAGGCCGTGCCGAGAGCGGCGAAGATCAGCAAGACCTCGTCGCCTTCGACCAGCTTGCGCGCCTGCTCGACCGTCTTCGGCGGACTGTAGCCGTCGTCATAGGAGATGAAGGTGATCTTTCGGCCATTGATGCCACCCTCGGCGTTGATCTTGCGGAAATAGGCCGCCTGGGCCCGTCCGCTGGTGCCATAGGCGGATGCCGGCCCGCTGTAGGGCATGATGTTGCCGATCTTGATTTCAGTATCGCTTGCGCCGGTGTCGTATTTCTTCTGGGCAAATGCGCTGCCTGCACCGACAGCGAGGATCATGATGGCGGTCGAAAGCGCCGCCATTCGTCGCGCGACGAAAGACATCTCGTTTCTCCCCATGAAAAAAATGAATGTGCTTGTATTACCGGGGACTGCTGTTGAGTCCTTGGCGGAAGTGAACACCCGACTCCACAAATTGTCGATTCCGAACATCCCGCTTTGCGTGTCGGCTCGCGTCACGTCAGTGGGTTCGTCAGTATTGCTGACCGTAGTCTTTCGGGCGGCTTGCAACTACGCAGCTCGCATCGCTCGCTGCGCGCGGTAGGCCTGCGGCGATGTCAGCGTCAGCTTGCGGAAGGCTTTTCGAAAGCTGCTCTCGTCCTCATAGCCGGTGGCGCGGGCAATCGCCTTGATCGGCTGCGCCGTGGTCTCCAGCAGTGTGCGGGCGTGCTCGACCCGGCGGCGCATGATGAAGGCCTGCGGCGGCTCATGAGTCAGTTCGCGGAAGCGGCGGTTCAGCGTGCGTTCGCTGAGGCCCAGCGCCTGCGCGAGGCTGCGCACCGTGATCGGCGCCTTGCCGGTGCGGCGCACCAGCATGTCCGCCTTCATCAGCAGCGGATCCTGGGCGAGCATGTAGCCAAGCGGCATGAAGATCGCCTGCGTGCGTTGCGCGGTGTCGATCACCGCATAGTCGGCGCAGACCTTTGCGACCTCCGAGCCTTCGACGAGCTCGATCAGCCGCAGCAATAGATCGACCCACGACATCGGGCCGGCGGCGCAGACCAGGCGGTCGGCCTGGGTGAGCACGGCGTCGCTCGCGAGATCGATCCTGGGATGGCGGCGGCGGAGCTCGCTCTGCAGCCACCAGGTGATGGTGGCGCGGCGGCCGTCGAGCAGGCCGGCATTGGCGAGCAGCAGCACGCCGCTGCAGAACGCGCCGATCAGGCGGCCGCTGGCATGTTGCTGGCGCAGCCAGGCGCCGGCCCGGTCATATTGCGGTTGCAGGCGCTCGGCGGTCAGATGGTCGACCAGGCTGCCCGGCACGATGATCGCGTCAAATGCCGTCCGCTTGCTGACCGCGCCGTCGACGGCGAGCAACTTGCCGCCGCCGGCGCGCACCGCCTTGCCGTCGAGCGAGAGCGTCTGCCAGGTGAAGCGCGCCTTGCCGCCGCGCAGCTGCATCACATGGTTGCCGAGCGTGAGGATGTCGGCGATGCCGGCGACCGCCGATTGCATGCAGCCTTCCAGCGCGAGGATCGCAAGCTTCATGGGACCTCCGGAATTTGTCGCCATCCTACCCGATCGGCGCAGGCAGGCCATGGCAGATATTGCCCGATCTCTGTCCGATCGGCCACTGCCTGATTGCACCGCGCCGGTCCATCTTCGTTGCGTTGTCACAACTCAGCAATGGAGAGAGACCATGCCTTACGTCACCATTTCCACCGTCCGCGGCATCTTCGATGTCGCGCAGAAGCAGACGCTGCTGCAGCGCGTTACCGATCTCATGGTCGAGGTCGAGGGGCAGGGTAACCCCGACTTCCGCCGCAACGTCTGGGTCAAGATCGAGGAGGGCGAGCCGGCGAGCTGGTCGCTCGGCGGCATGATCCCGACGCCCGACATGATCGCGGGCAATTTCGGGGCGCTCGATGCCGGCGGGCGGCGGGTCGCGAAGGCGAAAGCCTAGCCGCAGTCGGTAGGATGGGTAGAGCGCAGCGAAACCCATCGCTTTTCGCCGAGGTCCGCGACGATGGGTATCGCTTCGCTCCACCCATCCTACGGATCGCGCCTCGTGGCTACATCACCCAAAAACAAAAAGGCGCTTCCGATGGAAGCGCCTTTCGCATTCGTGAGTGGCCGTAGAGCTTACAGCGAGTAGTACATCTCGAACTCGACCGGGTGCGGGGTCATTTCGAAACGGGCGACCTCGGTCATCTTCAGCTCGATATAGGCGTCGATGAAGTCGTCGTCGAACACGCTGCCGTTCTTGAGGAATGCACGATCCTTGTCGAGGCACTCGAGCGCCTCGCGCAGCGAGCCGCACACGGTCGGGATCTGCTTCAGCTCTTCCTTCGGCAGATCGTACAGGTCCTTGTCCATCGCCGGACCCGGATCGATCTTGTTCTTGATGCCGTCGAGGCCGGCCATCAGCATCGCGGCGAAGCCGAGATAGGGATTGGCCATCGGATCGGGGAAACGCACCTCGACGCGCTTGGCCTTCGGGTTCGCCGTATAGGGGATGCGGCAGGACGCCGAACGGTTGCGCGCGGAGTAGGCGAGCAGCACCGGCGCCTCATAGCCCGGGACCAGACGCTTGTAGGAGTTGGTCGACGGGTTGGTGAAGGCGTTGATCGCCTTGGCGTGCTTGATGATGCCGCCGATGTAGTGCAGGCAGGTTTCCGACAAATCGGCATACTTGTTGCCGGCGAAGGTCGGCTTGCCGTCCTTCCAGATTGACTGGTGCACGTGCATGCCCGAGCCGTTGTCGCCATAGACCGGCTTCGGCATGAAGGTGGCGGTCTTGCCATAGATGTGTGCGACCTGGTGGATGCAGTACTTGTAGATCTGCATATGGTCGGCCATCAGGGTCAGCGTGTCGAACTTCATGCCGAGCTCGTGCTGGGCGGACGCCACTTCATGGTGGTGCTTCTCGACCTTGACGCCCATCTTGGCCATCGCGCCAAGCATCTCGGAGCGCATGTCCTGCACCGAGTCCTGCGGCGGCACCGGGAAGTAGCCGGCCTTGGTGCGGATGCGGTGGCCGAGGTTGCCGCCTTCATACTCGGTCGCCGAGTTGATCGGCAGCTCGGAGGAATCGAGGCGGAAGCCGGTGTTGTAGGGGTCGGCCGAATAGCGGACGTCGTCGAACACGAAGAACTCGGCCTCGGGGCCGACGAACACGGTGTCGCCCACGCCCATCGACTTCACCATGGCCTCGGCCTTCTTGGCGATGCCGCGGGGGTCGCGGTTGTAGGGCTCGCCGGTGGTCGGCTCGAGCACGTCGCAGGTGATGACCATGGTGGTCTCGGCGAAGAACGGGTCGATCGTCGCGGTGACCGGGTCCGGCATCAGGCACATGTCGGATTCATTGATCGCCTTCCAGCCCGCGATCGACGATCCGTCGAACATCGTTCCCTCGGCGAAGATGTCATCGTCGATCATGCTGACGTCGAAGGTGACGTGCTGCCACTTGCCGCGCGGATCGGTGAAGCGCAGGTCGACGTATTTGACGTCGTTGTCCTTGATCGATTTCAGGACGTCTTTGGCGGTCTTCATGAATACCCCTTATGGATGTGCGGGTCAGTTTCCAGCGGAGAGGGACGTTATTCCCGCTTTTGGCGAGTTCGTGTGACTGCTGAAACGAAATGAGGCTGCCGAAGCAGCCTTTTTTCTCTTTTGCCGTCAGAAAATCCGGATAGCACCGGGCTTAAATAGCGTCCAGCCCGGATTCGCCGGTCCGGATGCGGATGGCTTCCTCGATGTTGGAGACGAAGATCTTGCCGTCGCCGATCCGCCCGGTCTGGGCCGCGCGGCGGATCGCGTCAATCGCCTTCTCGACCAGGTCGTCGCCGATCACGATCTCGATCTTCACCTTGGGCAGGAAGTCGACGATGTATTCCGCACCGCGATACAGCTCGGCATGGCCCTTCTGGCGGCCAAATCCCTTGGCCTCGGTCACGGTGATACCTTGCAGTCCGACTTCCTGGAGCGCTTCCTTCACCTCGTCGAGCTTGAAGGGCTTGATGATGGCTTCAATCTTCTTCACTGAGCGCCTCCCGGGCATTGCAGATTGCAGGGTCGAGTTCGATGCGCGTGGGGCGCAGTCTGGTTGGTCTTAAGCCTTCCGGCGGGTGGCCGGAAACACGCGCAATGGTCGCATCGAGCGGCATTGTGCGCGGCTTCCTCAAAAGCAGGGTCTATGCCAAGTTGTTAAGGTCCCCGATTTTGGAATGTTATCAGCCTTTTAACAGGCAGTCGGCTGATATCGAACCACATGGGCTATGATATCCAAGCCCAACAAATAGGCAAATAGATCAATCCGTATGCAGTCGGCCAGTAGAAACCCCGCGAACGTCACAGGAATTGCCTCTCGAAAAGGCGAAGCGATTGAGGATTCGGCATGGACGTTCTGACCACCACCGAGATGGAGCGCGCCGACCGGCTGACCATCGCAGCCGGCACGCCGGGCTTCGCGCTGATGATGAGCGCCGGCCAAGCCGTCGCTGAAGCCGCGATGGAGCTGGTCGAGGAAGGGCCGATCGTCGTGGTCGCCGGCCGCGGCAACAATGGAGGCGACGGCTTTGTCGCCGCCGCCGAGCTCGCCGCGCGCGGCCGCGACGTGTCGGTGATCCTGCTCTGCGAGCGCGACAGCCTGCACGGCGACGCGGCGCTGGCGGCGAAGGGCTGGAAGTATCCGGTGCTGCCGTTCAACCCGCAGGCGCTCGGCAAGCCGGCGCTGATCATCGACGCGCTGTTCGGCGCCGGGCTCAATCGCCCGGTCAAGGGCGACCCGCTGGAGATGATCGCGGCCATCAACGCCAACGGTACGCCGGTGCTGGCGGTCGACCTGCCGAGCGGTATCAACGGCACGTCGGGCGCCGTCATGGGCGCGGCCGTGCAGGCGACCGAGACCGTCACCTTCTTCCGCAAGAAGCCTGCGCACCTGTTGCTGCCGGGCCGGATGTATTGCGGCCGGGTGCGCGTCGCCGATATCGGCATCGCGGCGCAGGTGCTCGACGAGATCAAGCCGCTGACTGCGGAGAATCTGCCGCAGGTCTGGCGCTGGTCGTTCCCGGTGCCGCGGATCGATGGCCACAAATACGCAAGGGGCCATGCCGTCGTGGTCTCGGGTGATATCGCCTCGACCGGGGCGGCGCGGCTCGCCGCGCGCGCGGCGCTGCGCGCCGGCGCCGGCCTCGTCACCCTGGCCTCGCCGCGCGATGCGCTCGCTGTCAACGCGGCGGCGCTGACCGCGGTGATGGTGCGCGCGGTCGACAATCCGATCCAGTTCGCCGAACTGCTCGACGACAAGCGCCTCAATGCCTGCGTGATCGGCCCTGGTGCGGGCGTCAGCGCGCGCACCCGCGACTTCGTTCACACCGCGCTGTCGGCGCAGCGGCATCTGGTGCTCGACGCCGACGCGCTGACCAGCTTTGCCGGCACTCCGGACCGGCTGTTCGAGGCGATCAAGGCCTCCGACGGCCTTGGGGTGGTGCTCACCCCGCATGAGGGTGAGTTCCCGCGGCTGTTCAGCGACATCTCCAACAAGCATCCCGGCCGCTCGAAGCTCGAGCGCGTCCGCGCGGCGGCCGAGCGTTCCGGCGCGGTGGTGCTGCTGAAGGGCGCAGACACGGTGATCGCATCTCCCGACGGCCGCGCCACCATCGCCGCCAACGCGCCGCCTTGGCTTGCCACCGCCGGCGCCGGTGACGTGCTGGCCGGCATCATCGCCGGCTTCCTAGCGCAGGGCGTCGCGGCATTCGAGGCGGCCAGCATCGGTGTGTGGCTGCACGGCGAAGGCGCCAGCGAGGCGGGGCCCGGCCTGATCGCGGAGGATCTCACCGAAGTGCTGCCTTCCGTGTTCCGCCGGCTCTATGACGAGTTCGGGATTGAGTATTAGGCGGCTCCAGCTTGCCGACATGGACGCCGCCGCACGCGTGCACCGCGCGGCGTTCGACGAAGCGTTGCCGTGGCTCGCGGGCCTGCACACGCCGGATGAAGATCGCTGGTTCTATCGCGAGCGAATGTTTGCGACCTGCACGCTGTGGGGCGCGTTCGACGGCGAGGCGATGAGCGCCGTCATCGCATTCCACGACGACTGGATCGAGCAGCTCTATGTGCTGCCGGCCGCGCAGGGCCGCGGCATCGGCGGCGCGCTGCTCGAGATCGCGCAGCAGGGCGCGGGCCAGTTGCAACTCTGGACCTTCCAGCGCAATGCGCGGGCGCGCCGCTTCTACGAGGCGCGCGGTTTTGCCGCGGTCGAGGAAACCGACGGCAGCCGCAACGAGGAGAGGGAGCCGGACGTGCGCTATCTCTGGGCGCGCAGGGCCGGCGGATGACATATTGATCGGATTGACTGACCCCGGGCGGATCCGGGGAACAGGACGGGGCTCACGGCGGGACGAAAGATCGTCTGGCAATCGGCCACCATTTGAGCACTTAATGCCTGTATCGACGAGCGAAAGTACCCTTGAGCCTCAAAGCCGCGTGGTACGGACCGGAGCACCATGACGAGTCCCTGCCGCGTTCTAATGATCTATCCGAAGTTCGTTCCAGACTCGTTCTGGAACTATACGGAAGCTTGCGAACTCGTCGGCGCGAAGTATCCGGCGGCACCGCTCGGACTGATCACCGTCGCCGCCATGCTGCCGAAGCATTGGGAGATTCGGCTCGTCAACCGTAACACCGAGCCTTCGACCGACGCGGACCTTGACTGGGCCGATCTCGTCATGATCGGCGGTATGCTCAACCAGCAGCCTGATTTTCTCCACCTGATCGATCTCGCCCACCGGCACGGCAAGCCGGTATGTGTCGGTGGGCCTGACGTCTCCTCGAGCCCGCACCTTTACGCGGATGCGGACTTCCAGGTGATCGGCGAGGCCGAACACATCATCGAGGAATTCATCGCCGCCTGGGAACGCGGCGAGCGCGAGGGCGTATTCATCGCCGAGAAATTCAAGATCGACGTCACGCTAAGCCCGATGCCCCGCTACGATCTGATCAAGTTCGATCATTATCTCTTTATTGGCGTGCAATATTCGCGTGGCTGCCCGTTCACCTGCGAGTTCTGCGATATTATCGAGCTGTACGGGCGCGTGCCGCGCACCAAGACCCCCGATCAGATTCTCGCTGAGCTGCAAGCGCTCTACGATCATGGTTATCGTGGGCATGTCGATTTCGTCGACGACAATTTCATCGGCAACAAGAAAAACCTCCGCATCTTACTGCCGCGGCTCAAAGCCTGGCTGGAAGAGCGAGACTATCCGTTCGAGTTCTCGACCGAAGCCTCGATCAATATCGCTGATGACAGCGAGCTGTTGCAGGCAATGAAGGACGCGAACTTCTTCGGAATTTTCGTCGGCATTGAGAGCCCGGATCCAGAGACCCTCGTGCAGATGAAGAAAAAGCAGAACACCAGGCGCAACATCGCCGAGAGCGTTCACAAGATTTACGACTATGGCATGTTCGTCACCGCGGGTTTCATCGTCGGGTTCGATACCGAGAAAGTCTCGATGGCGCAGGCGATGATCGACTTCATCGAGGAGGCGAGCATTCCAGTCTGCATGGTCGGACTGCTCTATGCGCTGCCTGGCACACAGCTGACGCGGCGGCTGGCCCAGGAAGGCCGCCTGCACGAAGGCCATGATCTCATGAAGGTCGAGCAGGCGGGCGACCAATGCACGCTCGGCTGCAATTTCGACACCAAGCGTCCGCTTCGTGACATCCTTGTGGACTACAAGGCTGTGCTCGGGCACGTGTTCAGCCCGGCGGCCTATGCAGGGCGGCTGTCGCGGCTTTCCGTCATGCTCGACCGGTCCGACCGGCGCCGCGATCTGCCCGATGGCGACGTGCGCACGAAGCTTGGCGGCATCGAGGGCGTACACAGGATCATGCGGACCCTGCCGGAGGTTCGCGAGCCGTTCTGGAAGACCTTCGTCGAGGTCGCCAAGTCCAATCCAGGCGCACTGCGCTACATCGTGATGCTGATGGCGCTGTACCTGCATTTCGGGCCGTTCTCGAAGCACGTGATCGGTGAGATTGACCGCCGGATTGCCGAACTGGATGCCATGCCTCCGGTAAGGGTCGCGGAGCTTGTGCCGCGAGCTCAGCTCGACGCCGTTTGATGGACGGCAAAGTTCGCTGGACTCTTGGGCAGCTGACGCAACTCAGGCAACGTCGGTGGAAAGCGAAACGCTCTTCCACGCATCGAATTCGGCTTGCAGCAGTTCCATTTTTTCCTCGACCAGCCGCACGGCATCGCTGCCGAGCAGCAGATGTGTCGGCGGATCGGCCGCCAAGGAGAGTTTCAACATCGCCTGCGCGGCCTTTTGGGGATCGCCGACCTGCCAGCCACTCAGTTCCATGCGGCGTTTGCGGATTGGATTGATGACAGCGTCATAATCTCCGATCGACCGCTCCGCCCGTACCATCGATCGTCCGGCCCAGTCGGTGCGAAAGCCGCCCGGCTCGACCGCGGTGACCTTGATGCCGAAATCCTTGACCTCCTTGCCGAGGGATTCGGATATCCCTTCCAGCGCGAACTTGCTGCCATGGTAGTAGCTGAGGCCGGGCATCGTGATGATCCCGCCCATCGACGTGATGTTGAGAATATGCCCGGCGCGCCGCTTGCGCATGAAGGGCAGCACCGCCTGGATCATCGCCACCGCGCCGAAGACGTTGACCTCGAACTGGCGTCGCAGATCGTCGATCGATGATTCCTCCAGAATGCCCTCGTGGCCATAGCCGGCATTGTTCACCAGAATGTCGATCGCGCCGATGCTGCGCTCGACGTCGGCGACGGCGGGCGCGATCGCCTCGGTGTTGGTGACGTCAAGAACCACCGCGTGCACGTCGGCGCCGAGCGCTTCGAATGTCCGCTTGTCATTCTCGTTGCGCACGGTGCCGGCGACGGTATGGCCGTCGCTCAATGCTGCCTCGGCCAACGCGCGGCCGAAGCCGGACGAAACGCCCGTGATGAGGAAAGTCTTTGCCATGGAGATGTCCTTCAGATCGAGATTGCCGGCTCGATATAGGCGACTTGATTAGTGCAATAATCGGCATAGAGTGGCATGACCTGATGCAGATAATCGAACAATGCAGCATCCTGGCCTTTTCGAGCTGAACGCCGTCGTCGCGATTTCAACGCATCGCAGCTTTCGCGCGGCCGCGACTGAACTCGGCATTTCGCCCTCGGCGTTGAGCCATTCGATCGCCGCCCTGGAGAAGCGGTTGGGCGTGCGCCTCATCAATCGGACGACGCGCAGCGTCGCGCTGTCGGAAGCGGGAGAGCGTTTCCTCGCCAGGGTCAGTCCCGCGCTGCGCGAGATTGCCGGCGCGATGGAGGATGTGAACGAGTTTCGCGACACGCCCGCGGGAACGCTGCGCATCAACCTGAAGGAGCGCGCCGCGCACCAGATCCTCCGCCCGGTCGTGGCAAAGTTCCTGCGGCGCTATCCCGACATGAACGTCGAACTGACCCTGGAGGGACGTCCCATCGATATCGTCGCGGAAGGTTTCGATGCCGGCATCCGGTTGGCCGAAGCCGTGCCGCAGGACATGGTCGCGATCCCCTGCGGTCCGGACACGCGCTTCATTGTCGTCGGCGCGCCCGATTATTTCGCACGCTGTTCGGTGCCGCGGTCTCCGCTTGATCTGCTCGCCCATGAGTGCATTCGCAGGCGGATGCCCAGCGGCAAGCTGTACCACTGGGAGTTCGAGAAGCGCGGCGGCGAGCAGATGGTGGTGGATGTCCGGGGCAGGCTGACCCTCGACAATGACACCCTGATGGTCGAGGCCGCTCTCGACGGCCTGGGACTGGCGTTCGTCAGCGATTTTTGGGTGACGGGGCATCTCGCCGCCGGTACCCTGCGCGCCGTGCTGGACGACTGGACGCCGCCATTTCCCGGCTTGCGCCTCTACTATCCGCGGCACCGGCACATGACGGCCGGGCTTCGTGCTTTCGTCGACATGGTGCGAGAGGAGACGAAGTTGGCCGCCAGGGGCGGGGAGGTCCGCTCGCCCCCGGCCAAACGATCGGGCGATCGTCGCAAGCGCGCTTGAGCCGTCGCCACATCGGCCCTCTACAGATGCGGCACCACCTCGACGCTTGCCTTGAGGAGGCGACGCGTCTTCATCGGGTTGTGCGATACTGGAGCACTTCAGTGCCCGAGAACCGGATTTCTCCCGCATGAGAAGAGCCGGCAATGATCGGGTGGAAACGAAATGAAACACGCGATGTCCGGCTCACGTCGACGTGGACACCGTGCCGGCCTTTCCGCGCTTGTTCCGCCTTGCCGTTTTTCACGAGACTGTTGTTGGACGCGCGGAGAGACGCGGGCTAAGGCCCAACGACATTCTCTCTCGCATCCCTCCAGAAGCTTCCCGTGAGTGGCAGGCAAAACAATTTCCTCGCTCAAGCGCTGCAACAAGGCGCAATGGCGTTACGAACGCAGCAGTTCGCTCAAGCCGAGCAGATTGCGGCCAACATCCTGAAATCCAACCGCACGGACAGGAACGCAGCGCTTCTCCTCGCGCATGCCTTGAGGGGGCAGAACCGCGGAGACGAGGCGATCGCACCGCTGGAAAGGGTTGCACGCCGCGGCGATGACGGAGAGGTTGAGACTTTGCTCGGCGCATTGCTGTGCGGTGCAGGGCGTGCCACGGACGGCATCGCGCAGCTGCGGCGCACGGCGGCACGCCGCCCGCCATATTTCCCTTCGTTTCAGGAACTCGCCGGCCAGCTTGCCAAGGCCGGTCAATACGACGAGGCGATCAGCACGGTCGAGGCTGGCCTCGCGCTGGCCCCCGACAGCGTCGATCTGAAGCTCGATCTCGGGCGGCTGCTGCACGATACCAATGAATTCGCGCGGGCTGCGCGTGTCCTGACAGCCGCACGTGATGCTGCGCCGGGACGCCTCGATGTTCTCAACCAGCTCGGGCGGGTCCTGATCCTGCATGGCGACTACGCCGCGGCCGCGGATGCGTTCCGCCGCGTGCTCGCCCAGTACCCCGACGATCGCTCGACCCGCGCCTACCTCGCCACATCGCTGTTCGAGCAGGGTGAGCGCGACGCTGCCGAGGCGGCGCTGCGCTCCGTCATTCGTGGTCAGCCCCAGCTGTTGGGACGCGCGGCATTCGTCATGGCCGCGGGATCGCGTGGCCGCTTCTTCTTCGCGCAGCGCGACGCTGCGAGATTCCTCGGCGGGGAAGCAGGTTGAGCGGATCGGACGAAATCTTGTCGCGCCTCAGGCCCTGAAGTTTCTCCGGTAGAGGTTGGGCTGGCGCTTGAGCTCACTCCTGAACTCGCCGACGCGCTTGGCTTCTTCCGCGGTGAACGAGGAGGCCTGCGCAGTCCAGTCGTCGCGCTTGACCGGAATGCATTGCGCGATAGGGGTCCCCTTCGGGAGGACACCTCGGAAATTCCGGTCGTGCCAGTACGCCGGGAAGTGCACCCAATTGTCGGCATAGAGGTCGGAATTGACCAGACCGCTGAGCGTGGTGAACGGCAGGTCGAAGCGGTTGACGGGATGCGTGAAGTAGATCGCGTAGCCTTCAGGCGCTTCGACGGTCCACAGATTGTGGAATTTGAGAAAGAAGCGGCCCGCTTCGAATAATGGTGTGCCGCGGACCTGACCCGGGTCGTGAAATCCGATCGGCGAGCGCGGAAATTCGGGTGTGCCTCCCGGCGGCAGGTCGTGATCCCAGGTGATTTCGCCGTCCTCGACCTTGAGATCGCAGACCAGCGGCAGCAGGAACCCGCAGGTCATCGCGTCCACGAAGGGCGGGCAGCGCTTGATGGTGTTCTCGTCGTGCAGGTTGATCGAAGAGAAGGCCGTCGCCGGCATGGCCTTGAGCCAGTCGGGGACGCCTTGTGCCGCCGGGAGCGGTCGCGGGATCAGTCCTTTGAGTTGTTCCGGACAGCGAAATTTGAGCGTCAGCTTGTTGTTGTTCGTCATTGGGCGCTCCAGTGCGCCCGATCGACCTACATGATGGTGTCGTGAATTCTCGCTCACGATCGATTGATGGCGACCTCAGCCATGCGTCAGACAAACGGCAATCCGTTGCCGCCCTCATCAGAAGCAGGGGCAGACACAATCTGAAGCAAACGGAGAAACGCCGCGCCGGGCGCTAGCTCACGAGATACTTCGCCACCGCCGGCTCGTTCCATTCGATGCCGAGCCCGGGACCGCGGGCGGTCACCGCGCCGTCTATGATCTCGGCGGGCCTTGCGAGGATCGCGCCCGCGAAGTCGAGGAACTCGAGCCAGTGCGCGGTCGGCGTCACCGCGAGCAGATGCGCGCTGACTTCAGCGAACAGATGGCTCGACATCGGGATCGACGCGGCATCGGCCTGTCCCGCGACCTGCATCCAGCCGGTCACGCCGCCGACCTTCATCACGTCGGGCATGATGAAGTCGGATGCGCCGGCCGCGATCGCCTCGGCGAAGCCGCGCGGAAACCACCAGTTCTCGCCGGCCTGGATCGGAGTCGGCGAGGTCTCGCGGACCTTGGCGTGGCCGGACAGGCTTTCCTGCGGGACGGGCTCCTCAATCCAGTGCAGGTCGTAGGGCGCAAGCCGGGCGATGCGACGTGTGGCTTCCGCCGGATCGAGAGACTGGTTGAAATCGATCATCAGCGCGATGTCGGGACCGAGCAGGGCGCGCACGCCCTTCACGACGCGCTCGTCATTGGCGGCATCGCCATCGCCGCCCTTGATCTTGATGCCCTTGAAGCCTTGGTCGAGCGAGCGGCGCAGCGCGCGCTCGTCCGCAACGGGATCGACCGCGCCATAGCTGTCATAGGCCTTGATCGGCTTTGCCGAGCCGCCGAGCAGCTCGACCAGCGGCCGGCCGGCAAGTTGGCCGAGCGCATCCCAATAGGCCATGTCGAGACCGGACACGGCCATCCCCACCAGACCCTGCGCGCTGAGCAGCCGAAACTTGGCGTCCATCGCCTTCATCAGATCGAACGGGGCGACTGGCCTGCCGATCAGCTCGCGACCGATCTCTTCGATCAGATAGACGAGAGGGTGAAGTGTGAGCTTGCTGTAGGCGAAGATGTAGGTGCGGCCGGTAACGCCTTGATCGGTTTCGACATCGATTAGCACCAGCGGACCGGAATCGATGACGCCAAACGCGGTCTTCACAGGACGCTTGAGCGGCACCACGACGCTTCGTGCCTTCACTCCGCGAATCGCTGCAACTGTCTGGCTCATCGGCGTTTCCTTAAGGCGGTTTCCACTTCTTGTTATTGGACACTGTACCATCGCAAGAGCCGCGGCGCGGCCCAATCGGTCGCGACCTGCTCGATCAGATAGCGGCCCGGATATTCGGCGAGGAAGGCGATGCGCTGGGTCTGGCCCGGTTCGACCGCGAGCGTGTCGAGCCAGAACGGCTTCCAGCCGTCGTCGAGCCGGTCGAGCAGACGGAAGTGATGGCCGTGCAGGTGAAACACGCTGGCGATTGTGGCCTGATTGGTCAGGGCCAGCACGACGGTTCGGCCTGCCTTGGCCTGAAAGGCCGGGGCCGCTGACGGCTTGAAATCCGCCGGGCGGAACCACTCGGTGGGCGCGCCGAGCGCCAGATCGAATCGCGTAGCGCTCTTGAGGTCGAGCTGAGCGGGCATGTCATTGCCCGGCAGCGGTGGGGCTGGCGGGAACGGCGCCGTTCGGATTGGCGGCTCGTTCGAGACGGTGAGCTTGCCGACCGGACGGGCTTGCTTGCCGTCGTGCAGCAGGATCGGGAAGCTCGTTCCGGCCGGACCAGCCGCATCGACAAAGACATCCGTGCGGCTTCCAGGAGCCAGGACCAGCGCGCCGTTGCGGGCCGGGAACGGTTCGGCCGGCTGGCCGTCGATCGCCATCACCCGGACGTCGAGGTTGTCCAGCTTGACCGCCAGCACGCTGCGTTGGCTGCCATTGATAAAGCGGAGTCTGAGGCGGGCATTGGCCGGAGCCGAGATATCGTATGAGGTCTTGCCGTTAATTGTATGAATTTGCGTCGAATTTTTTGGATCGCTTCCAGGCGGGATCACAGTTCCATCGGGCTGCAGGCGCCATTCCTCGATCAGCAAGACCTCGTCGCGATCGACCGCCACGGGCGAGGTGCCGGTCACGATCAGCGTGCGCGGCCGTGCCGGCGCCGCGCCGTCCCCGAATAGCGGCTCGCACAGGAAGGTGCCGGCATGCCGAAGCGGCAGCTGGAAGGTATCCTTTGCCCCCGTGGCAAGGGGCGCCCGAGAGGCCAGCGGCTCCGCGGCCGGGACGCCATCGAGCCCGCGGCAATCGAGCGCGGCCGCAACCGGCAGCTCGTTGCCGAACGTCACGTCGAGGATCTCACCGCGCCTGAAGTGGAGATCGCCGCTACCGAGCGACCAAACCGGGGTCTCGGGTCCGCCGGGACGAAGCAGGATGCGGTCGATCTTGGCCTGCAGCGTAACCGCCGTCCGGCCCTGCGCCGAGCCGGTGGCTGGCCAAGCGGGGCAAAGCGCCGCGGCGCCGAGGCCGGCGATCAGGTCGCGCCGGGTCAGGGAAAATTCGGGACTTGCTACGGGGCTTGCCATCCGGCCGATGCGGACCATTTTCAAGTGTACCTGTCCAGCCGCGATCGGTCGCAGGGCGGGCTCTCCAGCGGCCATTTTTTTGCTGCGAACCGGTGGGCGCATGTTATAAGCCCGGCCGCCCGCGGCATCGCGGCCGGACTGGATGCTTTTCGCGCGGGCGTGGCGGAACTGGTAGACGCGCTGGATTTAGGTTCCAGTGACGAAAGTTGTGGGGGTTCGAGTCCCTCCGCCCGCACCAAGCGCTTACAGCGTTTGCATGACGATTCCTTGGAGAACCTTGGGCCCCGAAGGGGACGAGGGTTCGCCGAACCCACAGACGTTAGGCCGCAAGGCTCACCGTCGAACAGATTGACACTGCCACGGCCACTCGGGCCGCGGCAAAAGCGGAAGAAGATTGATACCATGCAGGTCACCGAGACCCTCAACGAGGGACTGAAGCACGAATTCAAGATCAGCGTTCCGGCATCCGATCTCGATGCCAAGGCGGGCGCCAAGCTGGTCGACCTCAAGGACAAGGTCCGTCTCAACGGCTTCCGTCCCGGCAAGGTGCCGGTGGCGCACCTGAAGAAGATCTACGGCCGCTCCGTCATGGCCGAGACCATCGACCAGACCATCAGCGACACCAACCGGCAGATTTTCGAAGATCGCGGCTTCCGCCTCGCCGGCGAGCCGAAGATCACGATGCCGACCGAGAAGGACCAGGTCGAGGAACTGCTGTCGGGCAAGACCGACCTGACCTACACCGTCGCGATCGAGGTCGTGCCGCAGATCCAGCTCGCCGATTTCAAGTCGTTCTCGGTCGAGAAGCCGGTGGTCGATGTCTCCGACGCCGACGTCGACGATGCCATCAAGCGCATCGCCGAAGGCAGCCGCCCGTACAGCGCCAAGACCGAGGGTGCGGCGGAGAAGGGCGACCGCGTCACCATCAGCTTCAAGGGCACAATCAACGGTGAAGCCTTCGAGGGCGGCACCGGCGAGGGCATCCAGGTCGTGATCGGCGCCGGCCAGTTCATTCCGGGCTTCGAGGAGCAGCTGATCGGCATCGGCACGGGCGAGACCCGCACGCTGAAGGTTGGTTTCCCGAAGAACTACCTGAACGACAAGCTCGCCGGCCAGCCGGCCGAGTTCGAGACCACCGCGACGCTGATCGAGGCGCCCGGGGAGGCCACGATCGACGACGAGTTCGCCAAGACGCTCGGCCTCGAGTCGCTCGACAAGCTGAAGGAAGCCGCGCGCGAGCGCCTGACCGCCGAGTTCGCCGGCGCGACCCGTCAGAAGGTCAAGCGCGCGCTGCTCGACCGGCTCGACGAGAGCCACAAATTCGAGGCGCCGCCGTCGCTTGTCGCCGAAGAGTTCAACCTGATGTGGAACTCGATCAAGGCCGAGATGGACTCGACCGGCAAGTCCTTCGCCGACGAGAACACCACCGAGGATGCGGCCAAGGAAGAGTACCAGAAGATCGCCGACCGCCGCGTCCGCCTCGGCCTCGTGCTGTCGGAGATCGGCGAGAAGAACAAGATCACCGTGACCGACGACGAGGTCTCGCGCGCCGTGATCGAGCGCGCGCGCCAGATGCCGGGCCGCGAGAAGGAAGTCTGGGATTACTACCGCAGCAACGCCCAGGCGCTGGCCCAGCTCCGCGCCCCGATCTACGAGGACAAGGTCGTCGACTTCGTCCTTGAGCTCGCCAACGTGACCGAGAAGAAGGTCTCCAAGGATGAGCTGTTCAAGGATGAAGACGCCGAGCAAACTGCCGCCTAATTGCGGCACCTCGCGTTAATGATGAACCGCGAAAGCAAGCCTGGCGAGGGTTCCCCTCGCTAGGCGCGCCGACGCGAATCGGCTTGAACTTCTGCGTCCTGCCCAGGTGGCTAGTACGGCCAGTGCCGGTCTTGTCGGCCGGAAATTGGCCCATATCTGGGTTAAGCCTTAACGTTCTGCATCACCCCTAACCCTTGGGTTCTTTCATGCGCGATCCCGTTGAAACCTACATGAACCTCGTGCCGATGGTCGTCGAGCAGACCAATCGCGGCGAACGCGCCTACGACATTTTCTCGCGCCTGCTGAAAGAGCGCATCATCTTCGTCACCGGTCCGGTGGAAGACGGCATGGCGACGCTGACCGTCGCGCAGCTGTTGTTCCTCGAGGCCGAGAATCCGAAGAAGGAAATCTCGATGTACATCAACTCGCCGGGTGGCGTGGTGACGTCGGGCCTTGCGATCTACGACACGATGCAGTTCATCCGTCCGCCGGTGTCGACGCTGTGCACGGGGCAGGCGGCCTCGATGGGCTCGCTGCTGCTCGCAGCCGGCGAGAAGGACATGCGCTTCACGCTGCCGAACTCCCGCATCATGGTGCACCAGCCGTCCGGCGGCTTCCAGGGCCAGGCCACCGACATCATGCTGCACGCGCAGGAGATCCTGAATCTCAAGAAGCGCCTCAACGAGATCTACGTGAAGCACACCGGCCAGACCTACAAGGCGATCGAGGACGCGCTCGAGCGCGACAAGTTCCTCACCGCCGAGGACGCCAAGGCGTTCGGTCTCGTCGACAAGGTCATCGACAAGCGGCCGGAAGACCCGTCGGCGGCCAAGGCGGCCTAATAAGGCTGCTTGATCTGGAAAGGCGACCCGAGGCGTCGGTGTGATCTCCACATTGACGCCTCACATAGTCGGCAAAGCAGGACGGCGGGGTACCTCGCAAGCGCATATGCGGGGGCAGAAAGTTCCGCTTTCGTGCTCATGGTCCGGCGTGGTAATCCCGCAACGTTCCGTGGATTTCGAAGCGTATTCCACGTGCGATCGTGGAAAATCACGGTATTGTCACGGTCTTGAGCCGGCCTCCCGATTAGCGAATTCTTGATAGTCGGGTGCCAGCATGGTTGGCTGTAATGCAACGGCTATGATCGCGGAGATTCGAATAAACCGTGATCCACACGGTCAGTATTGCGTAGGGTCTTTTTTGGTACGGAATTTGCTCTATCTACCCAATACTCCGGTTTTGTGCCGGATTGGGTCGATCTGGCAAACGAGGTCGAACGGCGGACGGAGATAATGAATGAGTAAGGTCGGCACGAGCGACGCCAAGAACACGCTATATTGCTCGTTCTGCGGCAAGAGCCAGCATGAAGTTCGCAAGCTGATTGCCGGACCGACTGTCTTCATTTGCGACGAGTGTGTCGAACTCTGCATGGACATCATTCGCGAGGAGAACAAGTCCTCGCTGGTGAAGTCGCGCGACGGCATCCCGACGCCGAAGGAAATCTGCAAGGTCCTGGACGACTACGTGATCGGCCAGAGCCATGCCAAGAAGGTGCTGTCGGTCGCCGTCCACAACCACTACAAGCGGCTGAACCATCAGACCAAGCACAACGACGTCGAGCTGGCGAAGTCGAACATCCTGCTGATCGGTCCGACCGGTTCGGGCAAGACGCTGCTTGCACAGACGCTGGCCCGCATCCTCGACGTGCCGTTTACCATGGCTGACGCGACGACGCTGACCGAGGCCGGCTATGTCGGTGAGGACGTCGAGAACATCATCCTGAAGCTGCTGCAGGCCGCCGACTACAACGTCGAGCGCGCGCAGCGCGGCATCGTCTATATCGACGAAATCGACAAGATCAGCCGCAAGTCCGACAATCCCTCGATCACCCGCGACGTGTCGGGCGAGGGGGTCCAGCAGGCGCTGCTGAAGATCATGGAAGGCACGGTGGCCTCGGTCCCGCCGCAGGGCGGCCGCAAGCATCCGCAGCAGGAGTTCCTGCAGGTGGATACCACCAACATCCTGTTCATCTGCGGCGGTGCCTTCTCGGGCCTCGAGAAGATCATCTCCGCGCGCGGCCGTTCGACCTCGATCGGCTTCGCGGCGCAGGTGCTGGCGCCGGAGGATCGCCGTACCGGCGAGATATTCCGTCACGTCGAGCCGGAAGATCTGCTGAAGTACGGCCTGATCCCGGAATTCGTCGGCCGTCTGCCCGTCGTGGCGACGCTGGAGGACCTCGACGAGGCCTCGCTGAAGAAGATCCTGACCGATCCGAAGAACGCGCTGGTGAAGCAGTACCAGCGGCTGTTCGAGATGGAGAACATCGAGCTGACCTTCGCCGACGAGGCGCTTGGCGCGGTCGCCCGCAGGGCGATCGAGCGCAAGACCGGCGCGCGCGGCCTGCGGTCGATCCTGGAGAGCATCCTGCTCGAGACCATGTTCGACCTCCCGGGCCTCGAAGGCGTCGAGGAAGTCGTGATCTCGCGCGAGGTCGTCGAGGGCACGGCGCGTCCGCTCTACATCTACGCGGATCGTTCCGATCGCGCCGTCGAGAGCAGCGCGAGCGCCTAAGGCGCAACTTTCTGTCGTCGCAATTCATGCGGCTGCCGGGCGATCCGGCGGCCGTTGCGGCGCAGCAGCAGGCCATTTTCGCGTCGCAGTAAATGCCTGTTTAGCCTATATTTCCCGGCACTTCTCAGACTTGACACCCCCCCGCCTGATAGCCACCTAATGCTATCGGTGAGGGATCTCATGCGTTGAGATTCGTCGCTTTACGATGCGGAATATGCGGCTGCTGACGGCAATCTAATTCCGGATCACCAAGGCACCTTGTGGCGGTTGCGCAAGCAGGCGGACTGCGTGCAAGGGGGCAAAACAAAAGGATAAGGCCATGACGACTTCAAAACCCCGGCCAACGATCGTCCACGGCGAAAGCCATTCCTATCCGGTGCTGCCGCTCCGCGACATCGTCGTCTTCCCGCACATGATCGTGCCGCTCTTCGTCGGCCGCGAGAAATCGATCCGCGCGCTCGAAGAGGTGATGAAGAACGACGCGCTGATCATGCTCGCGACGCAGAAGAACGCGTCCGATGACGATCCGGCACCCGATTCAATTTACGAGACCGGTACGCTCGCCAGCGTGCTGCAGCTCCTGAAACTGCCCGACGGCACCGTCAAGGTGCTGGTCGAGGGCCTCGAGCGCGCGCGTGTCGAAAAGTATTCCGACCGCAGCGAGTACTACGAGGCGACCGCGGTCGCGCTCGCCGACACTGACGCCAACTCGGTCGAAGCCGAGGCCTTGGCGCGTTCGGTCGTGTCCGACTTCGAAAGCTATGTGAAGCTGAACAAGAAGATCTCCGCCGAAGTCGTCGGCGTGGTTCAGGCGATCACCGATTTCGCCAAGCTCGGCGACACCGTTGCCTCGCATCTCGCGGTCAAGATTGCCGATCGGCAAGCGATCCTGGAGACGTTGTCCGTCACCCAGCGCCTGGAGAAGGTGCTCGGCCTGATGGAGAGCGAGATCTCGGTGTTGCAGGTCGAGAAGCGCATCCGCTCGCGCGTTAAGCGCCAGATGGAGAAGACCCAGCGCGAGTATTACCTGAACGAGCAGATGAAGGCGATCCAGAAGGAACTCGGCGACGACGAAGGTCGCGACGAGCTGGCCGATCTGGAGGAGAAGATCTCCAAGACCAAGCTGTCCAAGGAAGCTCGCGAGAAGGCCCAGCACGAGCTGAAGAAGCTCCGCCAGATGTCGCCGATGTCCGCGGAAGCGACCGTCGTGCGCAACTACCTGGATTGGCTGCTGTCGATCCCGTGGGGCAAGAAGTCCAAGGTCAAGAAGGACCTCGAGGCCGCGCAGGCGGTGCTGGACTCCGATCACTACGGGCTCGAGAAGGTCAAGGACCGTATCGTCGAGTATCTCGCGGTGCAGTCACGCGCCAACAAGCTGACCGGACCGATCCTGTGCCTGGTCGGGCCTCCCGGCGTCGGCAAGACCTCGCTCGGCAAGTCGATCGCGAAGGCGACCGGCCGCGAGTTCGTGCGCGTGTCGCTCGGCGGCGTGCGTGATGAGGCCGAGATCCGCGGTCACCGCCGCACCTATATCGGCTCGATGCCCGGCAAGATCATCCAGTCGATGCGCAAGGCGAAGACCTCGAACCCGCTGTTCCTGCTGGACGAGATCGACAAGATGGGCGCCGATTTCCGCGGCGATCCGTCGTCGGCGCTGCTTGAGGTCCTGGACCCCGAGCAGAACTCGACCTTCAACGACCATTACCTGGAGGTCGATTACGACCTGTCCAACGTGATGTTCATCACGACCGCGAATACGCTGAATATTCCGGGGCCGCTGATGGACCGCATGGAGATCATCCGGATCGCCGGCTACACGGAGAACGAGAAGGTCGAGATCGCGCGCAAGCATCTGATCCCGAGCGCGCTCTCCAAGCACGGTCTGGACTCCAAGGAATGGTCGATCGACGACGCGGCTTTGCTCTTGATGATCCGCCGCTACACCCGTGAAGCGGGCGTGCGTAACCTGGAGCGTGAGCTCTCCACACTCGCCCGCAAGGCGGTGAAGGAGCTGATGATCTCCAAGAAGAAGTCGGTGAAGGTCACCGAGGCGAATATCGAAGAGTTCCTCGGCGTTCCGAAGTATCGCTTCGGCGAGATCGACGACGAGGATCAGGTCGGTATCGTCACCGGTCTGGCGTGGACCGATGTCGGCGGCGAGCTGTTGACCATCGAAGGCGTCATGATGCCCGGCAAGGGCAAGATGACCGTCACGGGCAATCTGCGCGACGTGATGAAGGAGTCGATCTCGGCGGCGGCGTCCTACGTCCGCTCGCGCGCGATCGTCTACGGCATCGAACCGCCGATGTTCGACCGCCGCGACATCCACGTTCACGTGCCGGAGGGCGCAACGCCGAAGGACGGTCCGTCGGCCGGCGTGGCGATGGCCACCGCGATCATCTCGGTCATGACCGGCATTCCGGTCCGCCATGATGTCGCGATGACCGGCGAGATCACGCTGCGCGGCCGCGTGCTGCCGATCGGCGGTCTGAAGGAGAAGCTCTTGGCTGCCGCGCGCGGCGGCATCAAGACGGTGCTGATCCCCGAGGACAACGCCAAGGATCTCACGGAGATTTCCGATGCGATCAAGGGCGGCATGGAGATCATTCCGGTCTCGCGGCTGGATGAGGTCGTTGCCAAGGCGCTGACCCGCGTGCCTGTGCCGATCGTCTGGGAAGAGGAGACCAGCAAGGTCGACGTCAAGCCCGACGCTTCGGATGAGGCGTCAGGCGGCCTGACGGCGCACTGAAGCGAGCTCCAATCGAGATACTGAAACGGCGCCTTCGGGCGCCGTTTTTGTTTTGGTCATCACGCGGAGCCGAGCAGGCAACTACCCTTTCTTCTCGACGATGAAATTGGCGATCGCCCCGAGTGCCATCAGCACGCTGGTGCCGAGGAACACTGCGCGCATGCCGATATGGCCGCCGATGAATCCGCCGGCGAGCGGGCCGATCACCTGACCGGCATATTGGGCCGAAATCGAATAGCCCAGCATGCTGCCGGTGACCGTGTCAGGCACGTTGTGCCGGATCACGCTTGCGATGCAGGGCAACAGGCCGCCGAGCGCGAGCCCCATCAGGAAGCGGAGCAGGATCAGCTGCCAGCCGCTGACCACGAAGGCCTGCGGGATCAGCAGCAGCGCCGAGGCGGCCAGGCAAACGTTGATGATCCGCCAATGGCCGACGCGATCGGCCAGCTTGCCGAGATGCGACGACGACAGCAGGCTGCCGAAGGCGGCCGCCGACATCACGAGGCCGGCCACGAACGTCACCTGCGGTGTCTCGACCAGTTGCGCGACATAGACCGTGATGATCGGCTCGATCGACATGTTGGCGATCATCAGGAGCAGGCCGGTGCCCCACATCGCGATGACAGGTCGCTTGTCTGGAACCAGTGACCAGCCGCCACGCGACTTGCCGCCATTCGCCGCCTTCGGACGCGCCTCCTCGCGGATCAGGAAAGTCGTGCCGAGGAAAGTGAAGAAGATGACCCCGCCGATCAGGAAGAAGGTCGCGCGGATGCCGATCAGGCCGGGCAGGACGCCGCCGATCAAGGGACCGACCAGGCTGCCGGCCATGATGCCGGCCGACAGCACGCCGATTGCCCAGCCGGACCGCGCCTTCGGCGTCTGCGCCGCGACCAGCACGGTCGAGCCCGAGGCGTAGCCGCCGAGCAGGCCGGTCAACAGCCGCAAACCGACCAGCTCATAGACGTTGTGCGCCATGCCGATCAGCGACATGGCAACCGCCATGCCGAGGCTGGCGCGGATCAGCATCAGCTTGCGGCCATAGCGGTCGGCGAGCCGTCCCCACAGCGGCGCGGTCAGCGCGGCGGTGAAGAAGGTCGCGCCATAGGCGATGCCCGACCACTGCACGACGGCGGCATGGTCCGTGACACCGAGCTGCTCGACATAAAGCGGCAGGAACGGCAGCAGCAGCGTCATCCCCACGATAGTGGTGAAGGAGCCGAACACGCAGACGATGAGGTTGCGCTTCCAGGGTCCGGCGTCGAGCGCCGCTTCGCGATCGATTTCCATGTTCATGTCAGCGCAGCCCGATGACGGCGAAGCCGCGCGCCCGCAGGCCGCGACGATCCTCGTTCAGCGAACGCAGCAGCCGATCGCGGGTGTCGGTGATGTGGTCGGCGGCCTCGCGCGCGGCGGCTTCCGGATCGTTGGCCTTGATGAAGCCGAGAATACGCCGGTGCTCGCGCCAGGCCTGCTCGCGCGAGGGTTCGGTCCACACTTCGAGCCAGCGCGCGCGCGACAGCCGGGTCATGGCGCCGGCGATCGCCTTGACGATGAAGGGATTGCCGGACAGGCGTGCGATCTCGACATGGAAATCGGTGCCGACACGGTGCCATTCCTCGCGCGGCGCGCCGGACTGGCAGGCATCCAGCATCGCTTCGACGCCGGCGATGTCGGCCGCGATCGCCCGCGCGCAGGCGAGGCGGACGGCCGTCGTCTCCAGCGGGATCCTGAACTCCGCCAGCGCGGCCAGCTCACCGAGGTCGATCGGTGCGACGATCCAGTTGCGGCCGTCGCGGCGGACCAGCTCTTCGCCTTCGAGCCGCACCAGCGCGGCGCGGATCGGCGTGCGCGATCCCTCGAACCGGCTCTCGAGCCAGCGCTCCGTCAGCCGCTCGCCGGGGCCGAGGTCGAGAGAGAGGATCATCTCCCGGAGCTCGTCGTGGATCTGAAGCATCTGCGACATCGCTGTCTGCCGGCCTGGGAGTAGAGTTTTGGGGCTCTGTCGACGTATCCCGAATTGGTATCCCAAACAATCCCGTTTTGGGATACCGGCGTTGCTCGATCGGGCACCGGTTGGCAGCGTGCGGACCCGAACCGGCCAGCATCGCGCAGGGAACGCCAGTTCGGGGACGGCCTTATTGGACAATGCTGAATGGGAGAACGCAGATGCAGATCGACGGGCAATGCCACTGCGGGGCCGTGACCTATCAGGCGGAGATCGATCCCGAACGGGTGTCGATCTGCCATTGCACGGACTGCCAGGCGCTGACCGGCTCGCCCTATCGCGTCACGGTGATCTGCGCCGCCGAGCAGGTCCGGCTGACCGCAGGTGCACCGAAGATTTACGGCAAGCGGGGCGATAACGGCCGGATCCGCTTCCAGCATTTTTGTGGCGACTGTGGTTCCCCCTTGTTCACGAGCGGAGAGGACGGCGGTCCCGACGATTGGGGTATCCGCTGGGGTAGCATTCGCGAGCGCGGCGAACTGACCCCGCGACGCCAGGTCTGGTGCCGCTCCGCCGCGCCCTGGATCAATGATCTCAAGGGATTGCCGGCGCGGCCGATGGATTGAGGCGCAACGATTGAGCCCTCGCTGCCCTGGTGACCTTGCGCCCGAGGGGCGGGCGAGGCTAAAGAGGCGCGCAGGTAAGGGCGGCTAGCTCAGCTGGTTAGAGCATCTCGTTTACACCGAGAGGGTCGGGAGTTCGAATCTCTCGCCGCCTACCAGCCTTCGCCCTGCGGGCTACGGCTGGGCAAGCCAGCCTTTGTGGATGAATTCATCCACTTGTTCGGTGTCGCAGGGCGAAGGCTGTCGCGCCGAAGCTCGAAGAGCGAAGGCGGACTGGTTCAAAATCCCATCGCTGCTGTTCCCCGCGAGCTACGTGCCGAGGCGGACAAAAGTATGACTGCCCTCATCATCATTCTTGCCGCTCAGGTTTGATGCCGACACCGCTGCAATGCTATTCTCCGCGCCTAACCGGGAACTTGATGCATGCGCAAACTCGCCGCGATTTTTCTACTCACCATGATTGCCGGACCGGCATTGGCGCAGCAGGACCATGTTCAGCGTTATCGCGAAGAGATCGAGAAGTCGCCTTCGGATTTGGCCAACGAGGCGCGGCAGCAGCGCGCCTACCAGCGCGCGCTCAGCGGTGTGCCGGACCAGAAGCCGACCGACCCGTGGGGCATTGCGCGCAGCAATGACGGGCAGGCCGCTCCCAAAGCGAATGCCACCAAAACAACCCCTGCGCCGAAGCAGGCCAAGCCTACCAGCGCTGCCGCCAAATAATCCGAGAGAGCGCACCAGGTCGATGAAGTATTACGTCTGCAAATTGACCGGACCGCGCCCGACCTTTCCGCAGGACATGACGCCGCGGGAAGCCGCCATCATGCAGGCGCATGTCGCCTATTGCGGCGAATTGCTGCAAGCCGGCAAGGCGCTGATCTTCGGGCCGGTGGCCGATCCCGCCGGCGTCTGGGGACTGGGCGTGCTGCAACTTTCTGACGATGCCGATCCGCAGGAGATCGTCGCCAACGATCCCGTCAGCAAGGCCAATGCCGGATTCACCTATCAGGTCATGCCGATGTTGCGCGCGGCCACGCGCGAGACTTGCTAGGATCGGCGCAACTTCTCAACAGGTTTGGATCGCATGAACGCAGGCCATCCGCAAAACGCCGATCAGATTGCATATTGGAACGGGCCGGGCGGTCAGCGCTGGGCCTCAAGGCAGGCCGCGCAGGATATCGTGCTGCAGCCGGTGCTCGACCTCCTGATCGATCGCGCCGCGCCGAAGGCCGGCGAGCGCATCGTCGATGTCGGCTGCGGCAGCGGCGCCTCGACGAAAGGGTTTGCGACCAAGGTGGGGCCATCAGGCCATGTGTTCGGCGTCGACGTCTCCGGACCGATGCTGGAGCGGGCACGGCAAAGCACGCCGAAGGATGCGCCGGTCACCTATGCGCTTGCCGACGCCACGGTCTATCCGTTCGATCCCGCAAGCTTCGATCTGCTGGCGTCGCGCTTCGGCGTGATGTTCTTTGCCGATCCGGCGGTGTCGTTCGCCAATCTGCACAAGGCGCTGAAGCCATCGGGCCGGCTCGCCTTCGCCTGCTGGCAGGAGCCGCGCGAGAATCCGTTCTTCATGGCGCCGTTGCAGGCCGTCTACAAGCACGTGCCGAAGCTGCCGCAGCTTGGTCCTGAAGACCCCGGTCCGTTCTCATTCGCGTCCGAAGCGCGCGTGAACCGGATCCTCGGCGAAGCGGGGTTTTCCGGCATCGCGATGGAGCCCTGCCGGCTTGAGTTCGACGTCGCGATCGGGCGCGGAATCGATGCCGCCGTCCAGAGCGCGCTCGAGATCGGGCCCGCCAGCCGCGCACTGGAAGAACAGCCGGATGACCTAAGGGCGGCCGCCGTCACCTCGATCCGCGAGGCGTTGACGCCGTTCGCGAAGGGCGATGCCGTGCTGCTGCCCGGCGCGATCTGGATCGTGACGGCGCGGGCCTGATCAGGCTTTCTGCTCCCAGATCATCGCCAGGTGCACGATGGTCTGCACGGCCTTCTCCATGTCCTGGCGGCTCACCCATTCGAGCCGCGAATGAAATGCGTGCTCGCCGGCGAAGATATTCGGGCAGGGCAGTCCCATGAACGAAAGCCGCGAGCCATCCGTGCCGCCACGGATCGAGGTCTTCACCGGCGATAGCCCCGCGCGCTCGATCGCCTCGATCGCATAGGCGACGATCTGCGGGTGGCGATCGATCACCTCTTTCATGTTGCGGTATTGCTGCTTGACCTCCATGCGGTAGGTCGAGCGCGGGTATCCCTTCATGACGTCCCGCACGATCTTCTCGAGTAGCGCTTCCTTCTGCTTCAGGCCTTGCTCAGTGAAATCGCGGACGATGAAGTCGATCCGCGCATTCTCCAGCGCTCCCGAGATCGCGACCGGATGCAGAAAGCCTTCCTTGCCTTCCGTGGTCTCGGGCGAACAGGTGTCCTTCGGCAGGCGATCGACGATGGCGGCCGCGATCTTGATCGCGTGCTCCATCTTGCCCTTGGCAAAGCCCGGATGGGTCGCGACGCCTTCGATGATGATGCTGGCGCCGTCGGCGGAGAAGGTCTCGTCCTCGATGTGGCCCGCGGTCTCGCCGTCCATGGTGTAGCCGAAATCGGCCCCGAGCTTCTTGATGTCGACCTTGTCGACGCCGCGGCCGATCTCCTCGTCCGGCGTGAACAGGATCTTGATGGTGCCGTGCTTCACCTGCGGATTGGTGACCAGGAAATGCGCGGCGTCCATGATCTCGGCGAGGCCGGCCTTGTTGTCGGCGCCGAGCAGGGTGGTGCCGTCGGTCGTGATGATGTCATTGCCGATCTGGTCGGCCAGCGCTTCGTGCTCGGCGGCGCGGATCACCTGCGAGGAATCGGCCGGGAGCACGATGTCGCCGCCGCGATAATTCTTCACGACCTGCGGCTTGACGTTCTTGCCGGTGCAGTCGGGTGAGGTGTCCATGTGCGAGCAGAAGCAGATCACCGGCACCGTCTTGTCAGTGTTGGCCGGGATCGTCGCATAGACGTATCCGTGTGGATCGAGATGCGCATCCGATATGCCGATCGCCTGCAGCTCGGCGACCAGCAGGCGGCCGAGGTTCTTCTGCTTCTCGGTCGAAGGCGTGGTCAGTGAATCCGGGTCGGACTGGGTGTCGATCACGACATAGCGCAGGAAGCGCTCGGTGACGGTGTGCTTGAAGTCGAGAGCCGGTGCCAGCATGAAGACCGCGCAAGGGTGGGAGAACAGGAATAAGGCGCTCAGGCGAAGTTGGTTCGCGCAAGCAAAGCGCATCGAGAGACAACTCTACAACAGAAAAGCGCCACTCCGGGGCCGCGTCGCGAGCCGGAATGGCGCTTGGTATCAAGCAAGTTAAGAACCCTAGACGGCTTCCTTCAGCTCCTTGGCGGCACGGAAGGCGACCTTCTTGCTTGCCTTGATGTGGATCTGCTCGCCGGTCGCCGGGTTGCGGCCCATGCGGGCGGCGCGCTTGCGAACCTGGAGGATGCCGAGGCCAACGATACGAATCCGCTCGCCCTTCTTGAGGTGCTTGGTGATCCGGGTGACCATGTCGGTCAGGATCGCCTCGGCCTGCTTCTTGGACAGCTCCTGCTCCTCGGCGATGGCCGCCGCCAGATGCTTCAGCGTGATCGTCGCCGGGGTCGCTGCTTTCTTCGCCATGTGTGGCCCTCTTCGTTGCTGAATGGCTGGATTGCTGCTTTCACGCGAATGGCGCGCCGTTCGCGTCGGGAAAATGCGTCCGGAAAAGTCCTGAAACCGCCGGTTCTGGGAACGGGCAGCGCCGAGCCCGGCCACAGGAAACCCAGACGTATCAGGCCTTATTTGATTCGGGGCTTTGCTGACTACGCCGTTTCCCCTGAAAACAGGCGACAACTCGCGCCCACAGCACGAAAATGCCCGCGCTATGCAGGGCTCCGCAACGTGCTTGACTATCGGGATGCGGGCCTTTATGCCCTCGTTCCTGCGCGGATCAATCCGATGATCGGCATCCGCGGGAGTAGCTCAGTTGGTTAGAGCGCCGCCCTGTCACGGCGGAGGCCGCGGGTTCGAGTCCCGTCTCTCGCGCCATTTATTTCAATGACTTAGCAGAAATGTCGGTTCCCAAGAGCATCTCTTGGGAGGTCGCCGGAATGCGTTTTTGTGCCTCGGGCAGGTCCGTCCTGATGCGCTGGCCGTGGTCGAAACGGCGGGTGCTCCCGACGTTTGCCGGGCTGCAAGTCTCGCGCAACTTATAGTTGTGACTGACCATTTTTGCCATCGTGTCGATCCTCCCCGCCGCGCCGCCAGCGTCACCCTCGACAACGGTCATCAACTGGTTTCCGCGCCTGCGCGTGTGTCATCCGATGTAACCACATTGCGGTCGACGTTGCCGACGCGGGTTCTGCGATGGCATGCGTCGTCTTCGTCTTCAGCGTCTTGTCGCCGGCGGCGCGATGGCAGCTGACGGAACAGATCCATGTTCTGCGGTTGAGGTCTGTCGCTATCACCCCTGGTGAACGGCGATCGCTCGTCCATGGCGCAGAAACGACATCAGCGGTTCCACCACCTTGCGGAACTCACACGCTTTCGACGGGTCTTAAAGTTGCCGGAGTAAGCGAAGACAGTCAGGACATTCAAACGACGCGAGCGTGGGCGAGGGCCGATGAAGCGAACCTAACACGGAGGCGTGCCGATGAATTGGAGTTCGTGGCTGAACGAATATTACAACGACGAACTGGAAGGAGCGGACGCCGCCTGTCGCAGGGGAGAGTCCGTCTACGACGCGCTCAAATGGATCGACGATCCGTATCTGTGGAACGTGCTGCTCTGGAAGGAATATGATGGCTTCAAGGCCATCAAGGCCGCCATTCCCGATCCGCCTGATGCCGGGACCCAGAAAAACTGGAGCGGTCGTTCCGGGATGGAGTTAGGTGCCGCCGTCATCGAAACCTATCGCTTGTTGCACGATAAGCTCAGGCGTCATCTGGATAAGCCATTCGATGAATGCGAGGTGCTGGACTATGGCTGCGGCTGGGGCAGTGTGCTCCGGTACTTCATGAAGGATGCGCCGCTCCGTAATCTGCATGGGTGTGATCCGCACAAGGGCATCATCCAGGTCGCGCAGCGCTCCAACCCGCACGCCGACATCGTGTTGTCGGACAGCCTGCCGAGACGTCTGCCGTTCAACCAGAAATTCGATGTCGCTTACGCGCTATCGATCTGGACGCACCTCTCGCCTGCCGCAAGCGACACATGCCTGGCCGCGGTTCACGATTCTCTGGAGAATCGTGGTCTGTTTCTTCTGACCATTCGGCCGCCGGCATACGCATTCTATGAGCCGATTGCCAAATTGCCCGGCTGGGATCAGCAAAAGATCGCCGAGACTGTGGCGCGGGAGGGATTCTACTTCTATCCGCAAAGCTATCCGGTCGATGGCGAAATGACCTACGGCGAGACGATCATCAGCAAGCGGTACATCGAGATGCACTGGACCGACCGATTTGATCTCGTTGACGTCGGCATGAACGGGATCTCACCGTATCAGAGCATCATCGTTCTCCGAAAGAAGTAAGGCCACAGGGTCGTATCGGCGTTGCTTGGTCGCGGCTGTCGATCGCTCAGGCCGCGACACCGACCGCATCGACGGGCCGCGTTGACTGTTGCTTATGCTGCGAAGCTTCCGCTCGCCATTCGGGCGTCAGCCACCACAGCAGGAACAGCAGCGCGATCCCGTTCGACATCAGGCTTGTCGTGAGCGGCACGTTCATGATGGCCTGAACGGCGATGCCTGAGGACACCGCGATGAAGCGCGGCGACAGGTGCCGCGAGACCATCGACCCCACCGACAGGATCAGGCCGCATACGAGTGCCGAAACCGGCGCGAGCGCGAGACCGACCGACGCGATGCCCTCGGTGGCGAGGAAGGAGGCGTTGAAATTGCCGTCCCGATAGATCGCTCCGAGCGCCGGGCCGAGCTCGCCGTACGGGCAGGCAGTCACCTGTCGCACGATCGTGATCTGGCAGAACCGGGTCAGGTCGCGGTGTGCAAAGAAGTCGGCATATTGATCAAGGGCGAGCGACGGGATTGCGAGGAAGCGCAGATTGATGGCGCTGAACACGACGTAGTCCCTGTCGGCGCCGAGCACGGCGAACGCCGTGAGCCCAATGATCATGGGAATGAGGAATGTGAGCACCGTGGCCAGCCGCGGGGTGAACCGGCCGAACAGCCAGAACAGAAACGGCAGCCAGATTGGCAACAGCAGCACGGTCTTGTTGTTGACGACCGGATAGAAGCAAAGCGCAAACAGCAACACGCAAGCGGCCTGCATCCATTGCCTGCGCGATGCGAAATGCGCGAACAGATAGGGAAGGACCGCGCCGATCATGATCCCGGTGAGATAATTCAACAGCGCCGGCCGCGTGACGGCGTTGCGGGCTGCACCATAGGGATTGCCGAGACTGGCGCCGTACGAGATGTCGGCGACCAGCACGGCCAAGGACGACGCCAGCAGCAGCAGCGCAATGCGTTTGATCGCCGTTTCGGACAGGCCGGGCCGCCAAACCGGCATATTCTGGAACATCAGGGGGATCATCGCGGCGGCAAGCGCGGCGATCATGGCCCAGCGGGCGATGGCATGCGGATAATCGAACGCGCTGAAGAAGCTGAGCCAGACGAAGCCGAACACCGCTGAGAGCAGTGAGAAGCTCACCAGATAACCGAAGCTGAAGCGGCCCGCGATGAACGCCGGGATGAAGACGGCCATGATCGCGGTGCCGAGGATGGCCTCGGCCGTGATGCCGGAGCGCCAGACATGCATCGCCGGGAACGCGTGTCCGCACGCGATCATCGAGGCGGTGCTGAGGACGAGAAACCCAGGGATTGTGACCCCGACAGTCAGGTCGTCGCGCGTCAATTGCATCGGCCCGTCCGAATCGAAAGCTGTGCGACAGCTAGCCGATCGACCTCGGGCTAATCAAGTCAGGCAAGGTTAAGCGACGTCTCGGCCTGTATTGTTATGTTTCCGCCGGGCGATCTGTCACCGCGGCGCCGCATTGAATTCACAAACGCGGAACGCGCCGCCCTGATCAGGCAAAGAATGCGGCGACCGCGTTGAGGTCGGATTGTCCCGGGGCCTCGCCGCGCAAATTCGCGTCGATGATGCGGCGGCAAGCGTCAACCGTGTGGGTATCGCCCAGTTCGTTGGCGGCCTCGAGGATCGACCAGACCGTGTCCAGGGGAATGTCGCTCTGCATGGTCGCGTTCGGGTCTGACAGCATCGGCGGCGCCGGGGGTTAGAATTCGAACAGGTCGCGGCCGCGCCGCGCCAGGGTGTGCAGATCCGCCACGGTGCCGCGCACGGCGTTGCAGCGGCGGCATTCGATGATGGTGTCGCCGGACGCATGCGCGGGATCGGCGACCTTGATCGCCAGGCTGCCGCAATCCGTGCAGATGATCTTGAAGCCGGTCGAAATTACTTGCTGCTGCAAATTCATTATGGGCCTGCGCCTCTGTTGATGCCGAGCTTAATGGAACAATTTTTAAAACTGGGGTCGCGGAGCGGATTGCAATCGAACGACCGCGTTAGGAGGCGGTTAAGATTTCGCCGCGGCTGCGCGGTGGCGCGTCAGCCAGACCGCGTATGCAACAACGAGCAGCGGATTGCGGCGCAGGATCGAGAACAAGCTCAGATCGAACGGTCGTCCTTGATCAGGGTGTCGTCGAGGTCGAGCACCAGCGGTAGCGATCTCGCGCGCCCCGGTCTCGGTGGTCCTGCAATCGCCGTAGCCGAACCTGGCGAAGGTCACACCGCCCTGATCGGAGCGCAAGACGATCAGACCCAACAAAAAAGCCGCCCGAAGGCGGCCGCTTTGTCTGCCGAAGCCTGAATACGTTTTAGCGGACCGTCGAGGTGCCCGAGGAGGTGATCGCGACAGGCTTGCCGGCCTTGATGACCTGGTTGGTCTGGGCGGTCTGGGTGAACTCCGCGTTGTTCCGCGCCGAGATGCCGAAAGCCGCAACCCCGATGGCCGCAACGAGGGCAACAACCACAATCTTGAGGTGGGTCGCGCGATCGGCTGAATGGATCGAGTGGTTCATGGTCGCCTCCGGGCGTCTATGCGCCGTCTATGGCAGCTACTGGTAAGCCCCATCTGTTTCCGGATCGTTTCGTGAGTTCCCGGAAATGGTTTCGTGCCACGGGCCGATTGGTTTCACCGTGCCTTGCGTCACAGCGGGAGAGGGCTGAAACTGGCCATGGGCGCGGACTGCGCCTGGGAGAAAAACAATAATGAAAACAAGGAATATGACGCGCCGCCGGATGCTGGGAACCGGCTCCGTGGCAGTTGCCGCCGCGATGTTTGGTAAGCCGTCTCTTGCCGCGGCAGAGTTCGACTTCAAGCTCGGCGTCAACACTCCGGAAACCCATCCGCTAACAATCCGTCTGGCCGAGGCGGCCAAGGCGGTCGGTACGCAGTCATCCGGCCGGGTCAACATCACGGTGTTCGCCAACAGCCAGCTCGGCGGTGATCCGGAGATGCTGTCGCAGGTCCGCGCCGGCGGTATCGAACTATTGGCGGCACCCAGCATGACCTTGTCGACGCTGGTGCCGTTGTCGGGGCTGCCCAGCATCGGTTTTGCGTTCCAGTCCTACGATCAGGTCTGGGCGGCGATGGACGGCGGCGTCGGCGGCATCGTCCGCGATGCGATCGCCAGGACCGGCGTCGTGCCGCTGAAGAAGGTCTGGGACAACGGCTTCCGCCAGATCACCTCGTCGTCGAGCCGGCAGCTCAACAGCGTCGACGATCTCAAGGGTTTCAAGATTCGCGTGCCGGTGACGGCATTGCTCACGTCGCTGTTCTCAGGACTTGGCGCGCTGCCGTCGAGCATCTCCTACAGTGAACTCTATTCGGCGCTGCAGACCCACATCGTCGAAGGGCAGGAGAATCCGCTGGCACAGGTCTCGACCGGAAAGCTCTACGAGGTGCAGAAATACTGCGCGCTGTCGAACCATTGCTGGAGCGGCTACTGGATCCTCGGCAACCGCCTCGCGATGGCGGCCCTGCCGCCCGATCTGCTCGAGCTGATCAATGCGGCGTTCGACGCGGCGGCGGTGAAGGAGCGCGCCGATCTGGTCGAGATGGACCGCTCGTTGCAAGCCGAGCTGACCGAGAAGGGCATGACCTTCAACACGCCCGATCCCGTGCAGTTCAGGGCAGCCTTGGTGAAAGCCGGTTTCTACACGCAGTGGCAGAAGACCTATGGCGCGGACGCCTGGGCGACGCTGGAGAAATACACCGGCAAGCTGACGTAACGCCGCGCAGATCGCGAACAGCAAATGCAGCAGCCGGTCGCGCCGGCCTCGCAATGCTCGATTGGTATGCTTCCGCAAGGATCCCGCCAAGGTCGCACGCGATCGTGTTGCGCGGGCGTGGGAGATTGTGCGGGCCACGCTTTGTGGCAAAGAAGGCACATCGTCGCGCTTTCGGTTCCATTTTTGTTTTTTGTCATGCGGCAGGTTATCTCAGGGGATACAACCTCCCGCTGAGATTTTCAGTGGCCGCCTATGCGGCCCGAGTTGGAATGCCATGCGCGTGTCCGTTGTTGAACGCTTTCGAACCCGTGCGTGCTGTTGTGATCAGCGGCTTCCCAGTGGTTCCTTTGTATCTGCGCCTGAGCGTGCCACAGAGCTGGGCGATACCGTCGGCGAAATGAAACATGCGGAGGTCCGAATACGGCGATCCTCCGGACGAGACCTGACGTCGATGTCGGCCGGTGCTGCAGCGCTTGCACTGATCTCTTTGCTCTGTTGGTCGCCGCTCGCGCCGGCGTTCGCTGATGGCGGCACGGGAGGCAATGCCCATCATGGCATTCCTCCCAATCTGGTCGGTATCGGTGGTGCAGGCGGAGCGGACGGCCTGGCGGGAGCACCGGGCACCAGTGCGGCTGCCGGCACCGCCAGCGGTGGTGGAGGTGGCGGAGGCGGTGGCGCCGGTAGCGCGCCGGGTGGCCAGGGCGGGCTTGGAGATACCTCCGGCAGCGCATCGGGCGGCAATGGTGGCGCGGGCGGCGCCGGCGGCGCCAACGGATTGTCAGTCCCCTTCATCCAGAATGTTGCACCGATCGTCGGCGGGACAGGCCTGACCGGAGGCAGCGGCGGCAACACCAGCGGCGGTCCCGGCCCTGACGGTGGTGGTGGCGGTGGCGGCGGCTCGGGCGGGCATGCCCTGGTCGTGACGGGGGCTGTCGCAAGCTCGAACGGCTCTACGCTGACGGGCGGCACCGGTGGAACGGGTGGCAGCGGCGGCAACGCCTCGGCGTCGGGCGGCGGCGGCGGCGGTGGTGGCGGTGGCGGGGCTGGCCTGAAGCTTGAAGGGCCCGGGGCGGTCTTCACCAACACGGGTACGATTCAAGGAGGTCTTGGCGGGGTCGGCGGGGTGGGTGGCAACGGACCCACAGGCGGCAATGGCGGCGATGGCGGATCGGGGGGCGTGGGAGTTCTCGGCGCCGGTGTGCCAGCCGAGCTGATCAATAATGGGTTTATCCAGGGCGGCAATGGCAGTGTCGGAGGCGCCGCAGGTAGCGGTGCTATTGCGATTGCAGGTACGGCAGGGACAGGTGGTGCCGGCATTGTGGGTGCCGATCTCACCGTCATCAACAGCGGCACCATTGCCGGCGGGATATCTGGTGCGGGCGGCATTCGCGCCAACGCCATCACCTTTACCGGTGGCAGCAATATACTCGAACTGCAAGCAGGCTCGACCATCATTGGCAACGTGGCCGGCACCGGCAGCGACACGTTGCGCTTGGGTGGCGTGGGTAGTGCGAGCTTCGACGTGTCCACGATCGGGTCAGCTGGGCAGTATCAGGGTTTTGCGACCTTCGTGAAGACCGGCACCGGCACCTGGACGCTGACCAATACGACGATGGCTGTGACGCCATGGACGATCAACCAGGGGATGCTGGCGATCTCGACCGAAGCCAATCTCGGGGCGGCAAGCAGCGCGCTCACCTTCAACGGTGGTACTTTGCAATACACGGGTGCCGGTTCACTTGTGCTTTCGCCGACCCGCGCCATTACCTTGAATAGCGGCGGCGGCACCTTCGACGTCGCTAACGGTGGTCCTTTCGATATTCTGTCAATCTCCTCCGCTGTCGGCGGCTCCGGGGGCTTGACCAAGATCGGCATAGGCACCTTGGTGTTGAACGGAACAAACACTTATGGTGGAGCGACCATCATCAACGCCGGAACGTTGGAGGTCGGTAACGGCAATGCGATTCCCGATACGTCAGCCGTGACGGTCGCCAGCGGTGCGACTCTGGGCATCGCAAATGACGAGACGATTGGCTCGCTCGCGGGCGCGGGCAAGGTGCTTAGTCCAATCGCGGCCGGCCAGGTGATCCTGACGTCCGGTGCCGACAACTCATCGACCACGTTCTCGGGAACGATTTCGAACGGTGCATCTCTGAATCTGACGCTGGGTCTTACAAAGATTGGCACCGGCACCTTCACGCTCTCCGGCGCCAACACGTATACCGGTCCGACCACCGTGAACGGCGGCACGCTCGCCGTAAATGGCTCGATCATATCTTCGACCACGGTGAATGCCGGCGGCACGCTCGGCGGCAATGGCACGGTCGGCGACACCACCATCAACGCTGACGGTACGCTCTCGCCGGGCAATTCGATTGGACTCCTGACCGTTCAGGGCAATCTCGTTTTCGCGTCAGCGGCGAGCTACCTGGTGGAAGTCTCGCCTACCAATGCCGACCGCACCAATGTGACGGGGACCGCGACCCTCGGCGGCGCGACCGTGAATGCGAATTTTGTGGCGGGCACGTATGTCGCCAAGCAGTACACCGTTGTAAATGCCACCGGCGGCGTGAAGGGCACGTTCAACGGACCGGTCAACACCAATCTGCCGAGCGGATTTAAGTCGAGCCTGAGCTACGACGCCGACAATGTTTTTCTGAATCTCGCGCTGGATTTCACGCCGACACCAACACCCAATTTCGGCGGCGGCCTCTCCGGCAATCAGCGGGCCGTCGGCAACACGCTGGTCAATTTCTTCAACACGACCGGCGGCATTCCGATGGCCTATGGCACGCTCACGCCGGTGGGGCTGACGCAGGCGTCCGGCGAGTTGGCGACCAGCTCGCAGCAGACGACGTTCGATGCCATGAACCTGTTCATGGGGCTGCTCACCGATCCCTTCATGAACCGCACGGGCGGAGCGGGGGCGATGCCGGGCGCACCGGGTTATGCGGACGAGGGCGATGCGAGCGCCTATGCCGCAGCCAGGAAGACCGACGCATTCGCCATGTTCACCAAGGCGCCGCCGATGCCGTTCGTGCCGCGCTGGAGCGTCTGGGCCGCCGGCTTCGGCGGTTCGCAATCCACCAGCGGCAACGCCGTCGTCGGATCGAACGACACCACCAGCAGCGTCTATGGCACGGCGGTCGGTGCCGACTACCAGTTCTCGCCGAACACCATTGCGGGCTTTGCGATCGCCGGTGGCGGCACCAGCTTCTCCGTCGCGGGCAGCGGCAGCGGCCGGTCCGATCTGTTCCAGGCCGGCGCCTATGTCCGCCACACCGAAGGCGCGGCCTATGTCTCGGCCGCGCTCGCCTATGGCTGGCAGGACATCACTACCAACCGCACCGTGACCGCGGCAGGCGTCGACCAGCTCCGCGCCGAGTTCAATGCCAACGCATATTCGGGGCGGCTCGAGGGTGGCTATCGTTTCGTCGCGCCGTGGATCGGCGGCGTCGGCATCAGGCCTTACGCCGCCGGCCAGTTCACGACTTTCGAGTTGCCTGGTTACGCCGAGCGGGTGATCTCGGGCCTCTCGACGTTTGCACTGACCTATGGCGGCAAGAGCCTGACCGACACACGCAGCGAGCTCGGCCTCCGCACCGACAAATCCTTCCCGGTGCTGGACGGCATCCTGACGCTGCGCACGCGTTTCGCCTGGGCGCATGACTATGATCCCAGCCGCTCGGCCGCCGCGACCTTCCAGGCGCTGCCCGGCGCGAGCTTTGTCGTCAACGGCGCCGCACAGGCCAGCGACTCCGCGCTGACCACGGCGTCGCTCGCGATGAACTGGCGAAACGGCTGGTCGGCGGCCGCAACGTTCGAAGGCGAGTTCTCCAACGTCACCTCGAGCTACGCCGGCAAGGGCGTGGTGCGGTATCAGTGGTGAGACGGAAACGTTTTCGTTTCCGTAAGCCTTACATCACGCGCGTGATTACCTGACGCGTAATCGCGCGCGCGATCTCCCTTTGCGATGGTCGGTGCATCGGCGGCGATGTAGCCGATCGATCTGCAAAGGGAAATATATCATGGCCAGCCAACCGCTTCATGCGACCGCGAGCGACGGCACAAAACTGTTCGTGCAGGATTGGGGCTCGGGTAAACCGGTGCTGCTGCTTGCCGCATGGACGTTCAACTCCAGCGTCTGGGGCAGCCAGATCGTGGCGCTGAACGCCAAGGGCTATCGTTGCGTTGCGCCGGATCGCCGCGGCCACGGCCGTTCCGACATGCCGATGACGGGATATGATCTCGACACGCTGACCAATGACGTCGCCGCTGTGATCGATCAGCGTGATCTCCGCGACGTCACGATCGTCGCCCATTCGATGGGATCGATCGAGGCGGTGAACTATCTGGCGCGTCACGGCGCCGGTCGCGTCGCGCGGCTGGTCCTGGTGGCGCCGACCACGCCGTTCATCGTCCAGACCGAGGACAATCCGGTCGCGGTGCCGAGAGCGATGGTCGAGGCGCAGAATGCCGCGATCGCGCAGGACTTCCCGAAATGGATGAGCGAGAACGAGGCGCCGTTCTTCATGCCCGACACGCCCGACGCCACGCGGGCCTGGATCAGGGAGATGATGCTGAGCGTGCCGCTGCCGGTGGCGCTGGCCTGCCGCAGGACGATCTCGTTTGCCGATCTGCGTGCCGCGGCCAAAAGGATCGACCGCCCGACGCTGATCGTGCACGGCGACAAGGATGCCAGCGCGCCGCTCGAGCTGACCGGCGCGAAGACGGCGGCTCTGATCAAGGGAAGCAAGTTCGCCGTCTATGAAGGCGCGCCGCACGCTCTGCCGCTGACGCACAGTGCGCGCCTGATGGCCGACCTGCTGGCCTTCATGGACGCTTAGCTCGCCCGCGCGATATCGGCACGGATCCAGCGCGCCGCCCAGACGAACAGCAGCGCGCCCAGCGTCGTCGTCACCGCGGCCGACAGCAGCGAGTAGCGAACCGCATCCGTGCCGTATGTGCCCTTCAGGGCGTCGTTGATCATGCCGACGGCGAGGGGACCGACGCCCTGGCCGAAGCAGGTCGCGGTGAGCAGCACGATCGCCGAGGCCAGCGCCCGCATGCTGGGCTTTGCGACCGTCTGGGCGATCGCAAAGATCGGGCCGAGATGGAAGCCGACCATGAACGAGGTCAGCGCCAGCGTCGCGACCATCAGCGTGAAGCTTTGCGTCAGCATGCACAGCGCGAAGACAGGACCGGCGAGGCCCGACATGATCGCGGGCGCCCACAGCTTCCAGCGGTCGTCGCGGCGGCCGATCTGCGCCACCACGAGGCCGCCGATCAGCGTGCCCGCCATGCCGGCGAGGCCCTTGAAGGTGCCGGCATAGGTGCCGATCTCGGCGCTGGCCAGATGATGGATGCGGGCCAGGAACGGCGGGATCCACACCGCGGTGGCGTAGTTGGTGTAGGTCGTAAGACAGAAGCCGACCAGCACGATGACGAAGCTCGGCTGCGACATCAGGAAGCCCAGCGTCGGACCGATCGGCTCGGCCTTGAAGGTCTCGGCCATCGCGCCGCGCTTCGGCTCGGAGATCGTCAGCCACAGCACCGCGGCGAGCGCGATGCCGGGCAGGCCCGCAGTGAAGAAGGCCATCCGCCAGCCATAGTGCTGATTGACGTAACCGCCGATGAAGTAGCCGAGGAAGACGCCGAGATAGGTGCCGATCGCGTAGATGCCGAGCGCGCGCGGACGCTCGTTCTTGTCGAACAGATCGGCGATCATCGATTGCGACGCCGGCGTGCCTGCGGATTCCCCGATGCCGACGCCGACCCGCGCCATTGCCAGCGTCGTGACGCTGGAGGCCATGCCGCAGAGATAGGTCATCGCGCTCCAGAACGCGAAGGCTGCCGCGACGATGTTGCGGCGATTGAGGCGATCGGCCATCCGCGCAATCGGAATGCCGAGCAGCGAATAGAACAGCACGAAGCCGAACCCGGCGAGCAGGCCCATCGTGGTGTCGCTGAGCGCGAACTCCTTCTTGATCGGCTCGATCAGCACATTGAAGATCGTGCGGTCGAGGAAGTTGAGGGCGTAGATGATCGTGAGCAGGGCGAGGACGTAATAGCGGCGGGCAGCAGGCCTGGCGCTGACTTGCGCTTGCGCAGCCGCCTGCGGTACGACATCGACCATGACTTCCTCCCCCGACGATCTCTTGTCTTTTCTTGTTTGCTTGCGCGCGGGCCTTACGCCTCGCGGATATAATTCCCTGCCTCGAATTCGACCGGCTTGGCATCGGCATCGAACGACAAGCCGATCGGGTCGCGGCCGGCGGCCATGGCCTCGAGTTGGTCAGACAGCATCCGGCGGATCATCAGGACGCCGCGATCGCTCTGGCCGAAATGCTCTTCCGAATGGATGGTCACCGGCCCCTGGCCGACCTGCGCCTCGTAGTCGCCGGGGAATTGCTGGTGCTCCTGCTCCGTCATGTCCCACCAGAATCTGCCGTTGAACTTCGAGCGCATGCGGCCGATATCGCCTGACTTCTTGACCCGGCCGGCGACATAGATGCGGAACGAGGTGTCGTCGATCGGCAGGGTCCAGCCGATCGATTCGACGCGGGCGAATTGCGCGACCCGCGGATTGGGCACGACGCGGAGCGTGGGGAGGGCGGCCTCGGTGACGCGATAGAACACTTTGCCGTCGTCCTGCCGGCGGATCGAGCGCACCGCGACGCCGCGCGGCGACATCTCGAACTTCACCTCGGGCATCGAGGCCATCATGGTGGTGAATTGCGGCCCTGAGAACGAGCCGTGCAGCACCGGCACATGATAGGGGTCGGCTACGTTCTCGAAATGCTGCAGCCAGTTGCACGGGATCACGGCAGGCCCGCCGCCGCCGATCGAGGAATCGTCGGTCTCGACGAATTCGCCGTCGTCCATATTCTCCAGGCACTCGTAGCGCGGCAGCACCGGCTTCTTATCGGCCGGGCCCATATAGGCGAAGATCAGGCCGTAGCGTTCCTGCGCCGGATACCAGGGCTGGCGCACCTTGCCCTTGAACAGGCCGCCTTCGGGCTCGCAGGGCTGTTCGAGGCAGCGGCCTTCGGTGTCGAACTTCCAGCCGTGATAGCAGCAGCGGATGCCGTCTTCCTCGACCTTGCCGTAATAGAGTGTGGTGCCGCGATGGCAGCAGCGCGCATGCAGCAGGCCGACCCGGCCATGCCCGTCGCGGAACAGGATCAAATCTTCGCCGAGCGCACGGACTTTTCTGGGGATATCGGTGGCGTCGCCGACGAGGCCGATCGGGTGCCAGTAGCGACGCAGCAGCTCGCCCATCGGTGTGCCGCGGACGACTGAGGTCAGCTCGGTCCGGGTGGTGGACGGCTTCATCGCATAGGCCGTGCCGAGATCGCGATCGAGCTGGGTCGTCGTCATGCTGGTTTCCTCCCGCCGCCGGACTTCTGCCTGCGGTCGCTGTGTCGTTGATGGCGGTCAACCTGTTGACCCCAGTCAACGTTGTTGACGAAGTCAACGATATATCGATGACAATGTCAACGATCTCGTTTAGCTTGGCAGCGACAGGCTTTGTTGGCAGAGGTTGGCGATGACCGAGAAGCTCAGGACTGCGAGGGCCTTGCCGCCGGAGGCGGTGGTCGATGCCGAGCTGGCGCCGATCACCGCGATGATGTCGTCGCGGCTGATGGTGCTGGCGAATCTGCTCAGGCGCGGTGCACTGCTGCGCTACAAGCGGCTGACCGGCCTGTCCTCGGTCGAGTTCGGCCTGGTTGCCTCGCTCGGCCGGCGGCCGCCGATGAGCGTGGTGCGGCTTGCCGAAGCCGTCGGCATGGACAAGGGCCAGATCAGCCGGGCGCTCGCCGAGCTCGTCGCGCGCAAGCTGGTCGCCAAGGCTGCCAACCCGCGTGACAATCGGGAAACACTTGTCTCCCTCACCAAGGCCGGGCTCGCCGCCCATGACGCCATTGTGGCCGGCGCGCAGGAGCGAAACCGGCGCCTGCTGGAACAGCTCGGCCCGCAGGATCTTGAGTTGCTGCTCGGACATATTGACCGGCTGACGCTGACCGCGGCTGAGATGCTCGCTGCCGAGCGGGAGCTGGGCTGATATGGGGAGAGCGCAGGGCACCGGGTGGCCGTTGCCCATTGAGGCAGCGCAGCCGCCCGATGAGGCCATCAGCCCGCGGGAAGGGGCGGTAAAAGCGTCAAAATAGCTTGTCTTGCGCCCCCTGTTGCGCTGCGCTAAAGCCTCAAGAACAATTCCAATCAACGAATCTGCGGCACGTCCGAAACCGCAGCAAGAAGGCCTCGCCGATGACCGGCATCCTGCAGAATTATCTCCCACTTGTGGTCTTTATCGGGGTCGCGAGCCTGATCGGGCTGGCGCTCCTGATCGCGCCGTTCCTGGTCGCGTTCCAGTCGCCGGATCCGGAAAAGCTGTCCGCCTATGAATGCGGATTCAACGCTTTTGACGACGCCCGCATGAAGTTCGACGTCCGCTTCTATCTGGTGGCGATCCTCTTCATCATCTTCGATCTCGAAGTGGCATTCCTGTTCCCGTGGGCCGTGGCGTTCGGAAAACTGGGCGCGACCGGTTTCTGGTCGATGATGGTGTTCCTGGCCGTGCTGACGGTCGGATTCGCGTATGAATGGAAGAAAGGCGCGCTCGAATGGGATTGAGCCCCACCGCCGCAACCTCGCAGCCGGCGATTGCGCAAGCTCCGAGAGGCATTCTCGACCCGTCGACCGGCAAGCCGGTCGGCGCCAATGATCCGTTTTTCCTCGAGGTCAATCACGAGCTGTCCGACAAAGGCTTCTTCGTCGCTGCGGCCGATGACCTGATCACCTGGGCGCGCACCGGCTCGCTGATGTGGATGACCTTCGGTCTCGCCTGCTGCGCGGTCGAGATGATGCAGGTCTCGATGCCGCGCTACGACGTCGAGCGCTTCGGCTTCGCGCCGCGTGCTTCGCCGCGGCAGTCCGACGTGATGATCGTTGCGGGCACGCTGACCAACAAGATGGCGCCCGCGCTGCGCAAGGTCTACGACCAGATGCCGGAGCCGCGCTACGTCATCTCGATGGGCTCCTGCGCCAACGGCGGCGGCTACTACCACTATTCGTACTCGGTGGTGCGTGGCTGCGACCGCATCGTGCCGATCGACATCTACGTGCCGGGCTGTCCGCCCACGGCGGAAGCGCTGCTCTACGGTGTGCTGCTGCTGCAGAAGAAGATCCGCCGTATCGGCACTATCGAACGCTAAGGTTTCAGGCATGGACGACGGCAAGCTCGACGCCCTTGGGCAGACGATCGTGAGCGCGCTTCCGGGCGCCGCCACGGCGCACTCGGTCGCGTTCAATCAACTCACTATCGACGTCGAGATTGGCAGAATCGTGGACGTCGTCACTTTTCTGCGTGACGATCCGAACTGCCGCTTCGTCAGCTTCACCGACGCGACCGCGGTCGACTATCCGAGCCGCGAAAAGCGCTTCGATGTCGTCTATCATCTGCTGTCGCCGACGCTGAACACACGCATCCGAGTACGCGGCCAGGCCGACGAGACCACGCAGGTGCCGTCGATCATCGGCGTGTTCCCCGGCGCCGACTGGTTCGAGCGCGAGACCTACGATCTCTACGGCGTGATCTTCATCGGCCATCCCGACATGCGCCGCCTGCTGACGGATTACGGCTTCGACGGCCATCCGCTGCGCAAGGATTTCCCGCTGACCGGCTTCGTCGAGGTGCGCTACGACGACCAGGAGAAGCGGGTGCTGTACGAGCCGGTCCGGCTCAACCAGGAATTCCGCAAGTTCGATTTCCTGTCTCCGTGGGAAGGGGCCGATTACCCCTTGCCGGGTGACGAAAAGGCGAAGGCGGAACCGAAGGCCTGATCATGAACGAACAGAATCTTCGCAATTTCACCATCAACTTTGGGCCGCAGCATCCGGCCGCCCACGGCGTGCTTCGCTTGGTGCTCGAATTGGACGGCGAAGTCGTCGAGCGCGTCGATCCGCATATCGGTCTGCTTCACCGCGGCACCGAGAAGCTGATCGAGCACAAGACCTACCTGCAGGCGATTCCGTATTTCGACCGGCTCGACTACGTCGCGCCGATGAACCAGGAGCACGCGTTCTGCCTCGCGGCGGAAAAGCTGCTCGGCATCACGGTGCCGCGCCGCGGCCAGCTGATCCGCGTGCTGTATTGCGAGATCGGCCGCATTCTCTCCCATCTGCTCAACGTCACCACGCAGGCGATGGACGTCGGCGCGCTCACCCCGCCGCTGTGGGGTTTTGAAGAGCGCGAGAAGCTGATGGTGTTCTACGAGCGCGCCTCGGGCTCGCGCATGCACGCGGCGTTCTTCCGGGTCGGCGGCGTGCACCAAGATCTGCCACCGAAGCTGATCGACGATATCGAGGCGTGGTGCGATCCGTTCCTCAAGGTCGTCGACGACCTCGACACGCTGTTGACCGGCAACCGCATCTTCAAGCAGCGCAACGTCGACATCGGCGTGGTGCCGCTGAAGGAGGCCTGGGAGTGGGGCTTCTCCGGCGTGATGGTGCGCGGCTCGGGCGCGGCCTGGGACCTGCGCAAGTCGCAGCCCTATGAGTGCTACGCCGAGATGGATTTCGACATTCCGATCGGCAAGAACGGCGACTGCTACGACCGCTACCTGATCCGCATGGAAGAGATGCGTCAGTCGGTGCGCATCATGAAGCAGTGCATCCAGAAGCTGAAGGCGGCGGACGGGCAGGGCCCGGTCGTGGTCGAGGACAACAAGATCGCGCCGCCGCGCCGCGGCGACATGAAGCGCTCGATGGAAGCGCTGATCCATCACTTCAAGCTCTACACCGAAGGCGTGCACGTGCCGGCCGGCGAGGTCTACGCCGCGGTCGAGGCGCCGAAGGGCGAGTTCGGCGTCTATCTCGTCGCCGACGGCACCAACAAACCCTATAAGTGCAAGATCCGCGCGCCTGGCTTCGCCCATCTGCAGGCGATGGATCACATCTGCAAGGGCCATCTGTTGGCCGACGTTTCCGCCATCCTTGGCTCGCTGGACATCGTGTTCGGCGAGGTCGACCGGTGATGATGTCCGCATCCGCGCCGCCCGCAATGAGAGTTTGATCGATGTCCGTCCGCCGCCTTGCCCCGAAGGAATTGCAGCCCGCGAGCTTCACGTTCACGGACGAGAATCTCGCCTGGGCCAAGAAGCAGATCGAGAAATATCCGCCGGGACGTCAGGCCTCGGCTGCGATCGCGATTCTCTGGCGCGTGCAGGAGCAGCATGACGGCTGGGTCTCGGAAGCGGCGATCCGCGCCGTCGCCGACCTGCTCGAGATGCCGCATATCCGCATGCTGGAGATCGCGACCTTCTACACCATGTTCCAGCTCTCGCCGGTCGGCAAGAAGGCGCATGTCCAGGTCTGCGGCACCACGCCGTGCCGGCTGCGTGGCGCCGCCGACCTGATCGAGGTGTGCCAGCATCGCATCCATCACGATCCTTTCCAGCTGTCGAAGGACGGCAACTTTTCCTGGGAAGAGGTCGAGTGCTTAGGGGCCTGCGTGAACGCGCCGATGGTGCTGATCTGGAAGGACACCTATGAGGATCTGACCAAGGAAAGCTTCGGCAAGGTGCTCGACGGCTTTGCTGCCGGCAATCCGCCGAAGCCGGGCCCGCAGGTCGACCGTCAGTTCTCGGCGCCCGCAGGCGGGCCGACGACGCTGAAGGAAACCACCTGATGGGGGGCTTTCAGGTGCAGGCAAACGGGCAGGAATACAAGGTGGGGAGGGGCGCTGCGATGAAGGCCTGGCGCACGATCGCCCTGCATACCACTGTCGCGGCCGGCTTCATGTTCCTGCTGCAACGTTACGGCCTGAGCGCGACGCTGGAATCCAGCCTGTTGTGGGCCATCGTGTTCGGCGGCTGTGCTGCCGGGCTCGCTTATTCGCAAGCCAATCGGTGATGTTCGGAAAGTTTTGAGCATGCTCGACGACAAGGACCGCATCTTCAAGAACCTCTACGGCCAGCATGATTGGGGCCTCGAGGGCGCGCGCCGCAGGGGCGCCTGGGATGGCACCAAGGGGATCATCGACAAGGGTCGCGACTGGATCATCAACGAGATGAAGGCCTCGGGCCTGCGCGGCCGCGGCGGTGCGGGCTTTCCGACCGGCATGAAGTGGTCCTTCATGCCGAAGGAGTCCAAGGACGGCCGTCCGAGCTATCTCGTCGTCAACGCGGACGAGTCGGAGCCCGGTACCTGCAAGGACCGCGAGATCATGCGGCACGATCCGCATCTGCTGGTCGAAGGCTGCCTGCTCGCGAGCTTCGCGATGGGCGCACATGCCTGCTACATCTACATCCGCGGCGAGTTCATCCGCGAGCGCGAGCGGCTGCAGGCGGCGATCGACCAGGCCTACGAGGCCAAGCTGGTCGGCAAGGACAACATCAACGGCTGGCCGTTCGACATCTATGTCGCGCACGGCGCCGGCGCCTATATCTGCGGCGAAGAAACCGCGCTGCTCGAGAGCCTCGAGGGCAAGAAGGGCCAGCCGCGGCTGAAGCCGCCGTTCCCGGCCAATGTCGGTCTCTATGGCTGCCCGACCACCGTCAACAACGTCGAGTCGATTGCGGTCGCGCCGGACATCCTGCGCCGCGGCGCCGCCTGGTTCGCCGCCATCGGCCGGCCGAACAATGTCGGCACCAAGCTGTTCTGCATCTCCGGCCATGTCGAGCGCCCCTGCAACGTCGAAGAGGCGATGGGGATTCCGTTCCGCGAGCTGATCGAGAAGCATTGCGGCGGCATTCGCGGCGGCTGGGACAATCTGAAGGCGGTCATCCCCGGCGGCTCGTCGGTGCGCATGGTGCCGGCCGAGCAGATCATCGACACGCCGATGGATTTCGACAGCCTGAGCAAGCTGCGCTCGGGCCTCGGCACCGCGGCCGTGATCGTGATGGACAAGTCGACCGACCTGATCCGGGCGATCGCGCGCATCTCCTATTTCTACAAGCATGAGAGCTGCGGCCAGTGCACGCCGTGCCGCGAGGGCACCGGCTGGATGTGGCGCGTCTTGACCCGCATGGCCGACGGCCGCGCCCACAAGCGCGAGATCGACATGCTGCTGGAGGTCACCAAGCAGGTCGAGGGCCACACCATCTGCGCGCTCGGCGACGCCGCGGCGTGGCCGATCCAGGGTCTGATTGCGCATTTCCGTCACGAGATCGAAGAGCGCATCGATCAGTATTCGCACAAGGCCGATCTCGACGATCAGGGCGTTCGTGATCCCGTCCACATGGTCGCGGCGGAGTAGAGAAGAGACATGAGCAAGATCATCGTCGATGGCAAAGAGATCGATGTGCCGCCGGAGTACACGCTGTTGCAGGCGTGCGAGGCGGCCGGCGCCGAGATTCCGCGCTTCTGCTATCACGAGCGGTTGTCGATCGCCGGCAATTGCCGGATGTGCCTGGTCGAGGTGAAGGGCGGCCCGAAGCCGGTCGCCAGCTGCGCCTGGGCCGTGCGCGACTGCCGTCCGGGACCGAAGGGTGAGCCGCCGGAGATATCGACCCGTTCGCCGATGGTCAAGAAGGCGCGCGAAGGCGTGATGGAATTCCTGCTGATCAACCATCCGCTGGACTGCCCGATCTGCGACCAGGGCGGCGAGTGCGATCTGCAGGACCAGGCGATGGGCTACGGCGTCGACACCAGCCGTTTCGCCGAGAACAAGCGCGCGGTCGAGGACAAGTATCTCGGCGCGCTGGTCAAGACCTCGATGAACCGCTGCATCCAGTGCACGCGCTGCGTCCGCTTCTCCGCCGAAGTCTGCGGCGCGCCGGAAATGGGCGCGACCGGGCGCGGCGAGGACATGGAGATCACCACCTATCTCGAGCAGGCGCTGAGCTCGGAGCTGCAGGGTAATCTCGTCGATATCTGCCCGGTCGGTGCGCTGACCTCGAAGCCCTATGCCTTCGCGGCGCGCCCTTGGGAGCTCGGCAAGACGCAGTCGGTCGACGTCATGGACGGCGTCGGCTCCGCGATCCGGGTCGACACCCGCGGCCGCGAGGTGATGCGCATCCTGCCGCGCATCAACGAGGCGGTGAACGAGGAGTGGATCTCCGACAAGACCCGCCACGTCGTCGACGGCCTGCGCACGCAGCGCCTCGACCGTCCCTATGTGCGCGAGAACGGCCAGCTCAAGCCGACGACCTGGCAGGAAGCCTTTGCCGCCATCGCCGCCAAGGCCGGCCGCATCGACGGCAAGCGGATCGGCGCGATCGCGGGTGATCTCGCCGGGGTCGATGAAATGTATGCGCTGAAGGAGCTGCTCGCGAAGTTCGGCTCGGTCAACCTGGCAGTGCAGGGCGGCGACGCGTTCGACGCCAAGGCCGGCCGCGGCTCCTACATCTTCAACCCGACCATTGCCGGCATCGACCAGGCCGACGCGATCCTGATCATCGGCTCGCATCCGCGCAAGGAAGCCGCGGTGCTGAACGCGCGGATCCGCAAGCGCTGGCGCACCGGCGGGCTCAAGGTCGGCATGATCGGCCCCAAGGCCGATTTCACCTACGACCACGACTATCTCGGTGCGGGCACCGACACGCTGGCCGATCTCGTGGCCGGCAAGCACTCCTTTGCCGACGTGCTGAAGAAGGCCAAGAACCCGATCATCCTGGTCGGCGCCGGCGCCTACACCAGGCATGACGGCGCGGCGGTGCTGGCGCAGGCGGCCAAGCTCGCCGTCGACGTCGGTGCGCTGAAGGACGGCTGGAACGGCTTTGCCGTGCTGCAGGATACCGCCTCGCGCGCCGGCGCGCTCGATATCGGCTTTTCGCCTTCGGCCGGCGGCCTGACCACGGCGCAGATGACGACCTTCGGCACCCTCGACGTGCTGTTCCTGCTCGGCGCCGACGAGATCAAGGCGCCGGATGGCACCTTCGTGGTCTATATCGGCACCCATGGCGACCAGGGCGCGCACCGCGCCGACGTGATCCTGCCGGGCGCCGCCTATACCGAGAAGTCCGGCATCTACGTCAACACCGAGGGCCGGGCGCAGATCGCCAACCGCGCCGCGTTCCCGCCGGGCGAAGCCCGCGAGGACTGGGCGATCATCCGCGCGCTGTCCGACGTGCTCGGCAAGAAGCTGCCGTTCGACTCGCTGCAGGCGCTGCGCCAGGCGATGTTCAAGACCTATCCGCATCTGATGCGGCTCGACCAGATCGAGGCCGGCAAGGCTGATGACGTCAAGGCGCTGGCTGGCAAGGGCGGCAGCGTCGACAAGGCGGCATTCAAGCCGACCGTCGAGGATTTCTATCTGACCAACCCGATCGCGCGGGCCTCTGCCGTGATGGCGGAATGCTCGCGGCTGGCGTCGGGGCGAATGCTGACGGCAGCGGAGTGAGCGTGACCTGATGGCTGAATTCTTCGCAAGCTCGTTCTGGACCGGCTTCCTCTGGCCGCTGATCATCATGGTCGCGGAAAGCCTGTTGCTGCTCGTCGTGCTGCTGATCGCGATCGCCTACATCCTGCTCGCCGACCGCAAGATCTGGGCGGCGGTGCAGATCCGCCGCGGCCCCAACGTGGTCGGCCCGTTCGGATTGCTGCAATCCTTCGCCGACCTCCTGAAGTTCGTGCTGAAGGAGCCGGTGATTCCGTCCGGCTCCAACAAGGGCGTGTTCCTGCTGGCGCCGCTGGTCTCCTGCGTGCTGGCGCTGGCCGCCTGGGCCGTGATCCCGTTCAATCTTGGCTGGGTGATCTCCGACATCAATGTCGGCATTCTCTACATCTTCGCGATCTCGTCGCTGTCGATCTACGGCGTCATCATGGCCGGCTGGTCGTCGAACTCGAAGTACCCGTTCCTGGCCGCGCTGCGCTCGGCGGCGCAAATGGTGTCCTACGAGGTCTCGATCGGCTTCGTCATCATTACCGTGCTGCTTTGCGTCGGCTCGCTGAACCTGTCGGCGGTGGTCGAGGCCCAGAACAGCCGCGGGCTCGCGCACCTGATCGGCCTGCCGCAGCTCACCATCCTGAACTGGTATGTGTGGCCGCTGTTCCCGATGTTCGTGGTGTTCTACGTCTCGGCGCTGGCGGAGACCAACCGTCCGCCGTTCGACCTGGTCGAAGCGGAGTCCGAGCTCGTCGCCGGCTTCATGACCGAATACGGCTCGACGCCGTATCTCCTGTTCATGCTCGGCGAGTATGTCGCGATCACCACGATGTGCGCGCTGGCCTCGATCCTGTTCCTGGGCGGCTGGCTGCCGCCGGTCAACCTGCCGCCGTTCACCTGGATTCCGGGCATCGTCTGGTTCGCCCTGAAGGTGTTCTTCATGTTCTTCATGTTCGCGATGGCGAAGGCGATCGTGCCGCGCTACCGCTACGATCAACTGATGCGGCTCGGCTGGAAGGTGTTTCTGCCGCTGTCGCTGGCGATGGTGGTGATCGTGGCCGGTGTGCTGCAGTTCGCCGGCATCGCGCCGAAGTGAGGTCGTCATGAGTGTCAACGTCAACGCAACAGCCCGCTCGCTTCTGCTCTCGGAATTCGTCTCGGCGTTCGTTCTCGCCATGCGCTATTTCTTCAAGCCGAAGCCGACGCTGAACTATCCCTTCGAGAAGGGGCCGATCTCGCCGCGCTTCCGCGGCGAGCACGCGCTGCGCCGCTATCCGAACGGCGAGGAACGCTGCATCGCCTGCAAGCTGTGTGAGGCGATCTGCCCGGCGCAGGCGATCACGATAGAGGCCGGCCCGCGCCGCAACGACGGCACCCGCCGCACGGTGCGCTACGACATCGACATGGTGAAGTGCATCTATTGCGGCCTGTGCCAGGAGGCATGCCCGGTGGACGCCATCGTCGAGGGACCGAATTTCGAATTCGCGACCGAGACCCGCGAGGAACTCTACTATGACAAGGCGAAGCTGCTCGCCAATGGCGACCGCTGGGAGCGCGAGCTCGCGAAGTCGATCGCGCTCGACGCGCCGTACCGGTGAGGTGAGGGCATGATCCTTCCGGCGCTGTTCTTCTATCTGTTTGCCGCGGCCTGCGTGGCCTCGGCGGTCATGGTGATTGTCTCGCGCAATCCCGTGCACTCCGTGCTGTACCTGATCCTGGCGTTCGTCAACGCCTCGGGCCTGTTCATCCTGATGGGCGCCGAGTTCCTCGGGATGATGCTGATCGTGGTTTATGTCGGCGCCGTCGCGGTGCTGTTCCTGTTCGTGATCATGATGCTCGACGTCGACTTCGTCGAACTGCGCGAGGGCTTCATGCAGTACCTGCCGATCGGCATCGTGATCGGCGGCATCTTCCTGTTCGAGCTGCTGCTGGTGGTCGGCGCCTGGGTGATCAACCCGTCCGTGACCAAGACGATCACGGCGGCGATCCCGACCAATATCAGCAACACCGAGGCGCTCGGCCTCGTGCTCTACACGAAGTACATCTATTACTTCCAGCTCGCCGGCATGGTGCTCCTGGTCGCGATGATCGGTGCCATCGTGCTGACGCTGCGCCACAAGGCCAACGTCAAGCGGCAGAACATCAACGTGCAGAACGCGCGCACGCCCGAGATTGCGATGGCGATGCGCAAGGTGGCGTCGGGGCAGGGCCTGCAGGATGCCGATGCGGCGGAGTGGGTGAAATGACGATCGGGCTAGGGCACTATCTGGCGGTCGGCGCGATCCTGTTCACGCTCGGGATCCTCGGCATCTTCCTCAACCGCAAGAACATCATCGTCATCCTGATGTCGATCGAGCTGATCCTGCTCTCGGTCAACATCAATTTGGTGGCGTTCTCGACCTTCCTCGGCGACATCGTCGGCCAGGTGTTCGCACTGCTGGTGCTGACGGTGGCGGCAGCCGAGGCCGCGATCGGCCTCGCCGTGCTGGTGGTGTATTTCCGCAACCGCGGTTCGATCGCGGTTGAAGACGTCAATCTGATGAAGGGCTAGTCCGGCAAATGATACAGGCAATCGTATTCCTGCCGCTGCTGGGCGCCATCCTCGCAGGCATCATCTCGCTGGTCGGCGCGCATGCGCGCTGCCCGAGCGGCGATACCGTCGACCATCACGACGACGCGCATGGCGACGCCCATGCTTCTGACGCCCATGCCTCGGCGGCCCACGACGATCACGGCCATGATGACCATGACCACGACGACCACCACGTCGCCGAGCCGGCGGCGGCGGGCTCCCGGCTGGCCGAACTGATCACCACGGGTCTCTTGTTCGTGTCGGCGGCGCTGTCCTGGTTCACGCTGGTCGATGTCGGCTTCATGCACCATGACGCGCGCGTCGTGCTGCTGCCCTGGATCACCTCGGGCGACCTGCAGGTGGCCTGGACGCTGCGGGTCGACACCCTGACCGCCGTGATGCTGGTCGTGGTCAACACCGTGTCCGCGCTCGTTCACCTCTATTCCATCGGCTACATGGACGAGGATCCGAACCGGCCGCGCTTCTTCGGCTATCTCTCGCTGTTCACCTTCGCGATGCTGATGCTGGTGACCTCGGACAACCTCGTGCAGCTGTTCTTCGGCTGGGAAGGCGTGGGTCTCGCGAGCTACCTCCTGATCGGCTTCTGGTACCAGAAGCCGTCGGCCAATGCGGCGGCCATCAAGGCTTTCGTGGTCAACCGCGTCGGCGACTTCGGCTTCGCGCTCGGCATCTTCGCGATCTTCGCGCTGGTCGGCTCGACCGATTTCGAGACCATCTTCCACGCCGCGCCCGGGCTGACCGGCAAGACCATCGACTTCTTCGGCTGGCATCCCGATGCGCTGACGCTGACCTGTCTGTTCCTGTTCATGGGCGCGATGGGCAAGTCCGCCCAGTTCCTGCTGCACACCTGGTTGCCGGACGCGATGGAAGGCCCGACCCCGGTGTCGGCGCTGATCCACGCCGCGACCATGGTCACCGCCGGCGTCTTCATGGTGGCGCGGCTGTCGCCGCTGTTCGAGCTGTCACCGACCGCGCAGGCGGTGGTGATGTTCTTCGGCGCGACCACGGCGTTCTTCGCCGCCACGATCGGCCTCGTGCAGAACGACATCAAGCGCATCGTCGCGTACTCGACCTGTTCGCAGCTCGGCTACATGTTCGTGGCGATGGGAGCGGGGGCCTATTCGGTCGGCATGTTCCATCTATTCACGCACGCCTTCTTCAAGGCGCTGCTGTTCCTGGGCTCAGGCTCGGTGATCTACGCGATGCACCACGAGCAGGACATCCGCAACATGGGCGGCCTGTGGCGCAAGATTCCGTACACCTTCGCGGTGATGGCAATTGGCACGATGGCGCTCACTGGTGTGCCGGGCTTCGCCGGCTTCTTCTCGAAGGATGCCATCATCGAAGCCGCTTATGCTTCGCATAATCCAATTGCGATCTACGCCTATCTGCTGACGATCGTCGCCGCCGGCCTGACCTCGTTCTACTCTTGGCGCCTGATCTTCAAGACGTTCTTCGGCCAGCCGCACGACCAGAAGCACTATGAGGCGGCTCACGAGAGCCCGTTGTGGATGCTGGTTCCGATAGGCATTCTCGCGGCCGGGTCGATTCTCGCCGGCTATCCGTTCAAGGAGGTGTTCGCGAGCCCTCACGGCGTCGAGGAATTCTTCCGTGAGTCAGTGAAGATGAATCCTCACATCCTCGAAGATATGGAACATATGCCGTTCCTGCTGGGGCAGCTGCCGTTCGTCATGATGGTGCTTGGCTTCCTCGTCTCTTACATCTTCTACTATGCAAGGCCGTATCTGCCGGTCGAGCTCGCGAACCAGCAGCCGATGCTGTACCAGTTCCTGCTCAACAAATGGTACTTCGACGAACTGTACGACTGGATCTTCGTGCGCCCGGCGAAGTGGCTCGGCTACACGCTGTGGAAGAAGGGCGATGGCTTCGTCATCGACGGCTTCGGTCCGGACGGCGTCTCGGCCCGCGTGCTCGACGTCACCCGCAACGTCGTGAAATTGCAGACCGGCTACCTCTATCACTACGCGTTCGCGATGCTGATCGGGGCCGCCGGATTGATCACCTGGTTCATGTTCGGCTTGGGAGGCCAGTAAATGACAACCTGGCCCATCCTTTCCGTCACGACCTTCCTGCCGGCGGTCGGCGCGATCCTGGTCTACCTGCTGGCGCGGGGCGGCGACGAGACCGCGAGCCGCACGGCGCGCTGGATCGCGCTGTGGACCACGCTGATCACCTTCGCGGTGTCGCTGATCCTGGTCGCGCGTTTCGATCCCGCGCAGTCCGACTTCCAGTTCGTCGAGAAGACGTCCTGGCTTGCCACCGGCATCACCTATCACATGGGCATCGACGGCATCTCGCTGCCGCTGATCATCCTGACCACCGCGATCATGCCGCTCTGCATCATCGCGAGCTGGAAGTCGGTGACGCAGCGCGTCAGCGAATACATGATGGCGTTCCTGATCCTGGAAACGCTGATGGTCGGCACCTTCTCGGCGCTCGACCTCGTGCTGTTCTATTTGTTCTTCGAGGGCGGCCTGATTCCGATGTTCCTGATCATCGGCGTCTGGGGCGGTCCGCGCCGGGTCTACGCTTCGTTCAAGTTCTTCCTCTACACCTTCCTCGGCTCGGTCTTGATGCTGCTCGCCATCATGGCGCTGTACTGGAACGCCGGCACCACCGACATCCCGACCCTGATGCACACCGCGGTGCCGCGCTCGATGCAGACCTGGGCGTGGCTCGCCTTCTTCGCCTCGTTCGCGGTGAAGATGCCGATGTGGCCGGTGCACACCTGGCTGCCTGACGCGCATGTCGAGGCGCCGACGGCGGGCTCGGTGATCCTGGCCGCGATCCTGCTGAAGATGGGCGGCTACGGCTTCCTGCGCTTCTCGCTGCCGATGTTCCCGCTGGCCTCGCACGACTTCGCGCCGTTCGTGTTCACGCTGTCGGTGATCGCCATCATCTACACCTCGCTGGTGGCGATGATGCAGGAGGACATGAAGAAGCTGATCGCGTACTCGTCCGTCGCGCATATGGGCTTCGTCACCATGGGCATCTTCGCGGTGACCACGCAGGGCGTCGCCGGCGGCATGTTCCAGATGATCTCGCACGGCATCGTCTCCGGCGCGCTGTTCCTCTGCGTCGGCATCGTCTACGACCGCATGCACACCCGCGAGATCGCGGCCTATGGCGGCCTCGTCAATCGGATGCCGCTCTATGCGATGACCTTCATGGTCTTCACCATGGCCAATGTCGGTCTGCCGGGCACGAGCGGATTCGTCGGCGAGTTCATGACCTTGCTCGGCACCTTCAAGATCTCGCTGCCGACGGCGTTCTTCGCCACCACGGGCGTGATCCTGTCGGCCTGCTACGCGCTCTGGCTCTACCGCAAGGTGGTGTTCGGCGCGCTGGTCAAGCCGTCGCTGATGTCGATCAAGGATCTGACCTTCCGCGAATGCGTGACGCTGTTCCCGCTGATCGCGCTGACCATCCTGTTCGGCGTCTATCCGAAGCCGGTGCTCGACATGTCGGCCGCCTCGGTCCAGCAGCTCGTCAACAATTACAACACCGCCGTGACTGCCGTGAAGGCAGCCGCGCTGGTTACGCAGTAAGGCCGCCGCCATGAGCTTTTCCAGTGCAGGTTATCAGTTGCAGCCGGTGCTGCCGGAGCTGGTGCTCGCGGTCGGCGCTATGGTGCTGTTGATGATCGGAGCTTATCGCGGGCAGGGGACGACCCGGCTGATCACCGCGCTCGCGGTGTGTCTCCTGGTGCTGACCGGCGTGCTGGAGCTCTGGCTGCCGGCCGGCAAGCTCGTCACCTTCGGCGGCAGCTTCATCGTCGACGACTTCGCCCGCTTCCTGAAGATCCTCGCTTTGATCGCCTCGGCGGCAACGCTGATCCTATCGACCGAGTACCTGTCCCAGCCATCGACCCGCAATTTCGAGTTCTCGATCCTGGTGCTGCTATCGACGCTCGGCATGATGGTGCTGATCTCGGCCGGCGACCTGATTTCGCTCTATCTCGGCCTCGAGCTGATGAGCCTTGCGCTCTACGTCGTCGCCGCCAGCCAGCGCGACAATGCCAAGTCGAGCGAGGCCGGCCTGAAGTATTTCGTGCTCGGCGCGCTGTCGTCGGGCATGCTGCTCTACGGCGCCTCGCTGATCTACGGCTTCACCGGCACCGTCAGCTTCGCCGGCATCGCGGCCGCCGCAACCACCGGCAGCATCGGCATCGTGTTCGGCCTGGTGTTCCTGCTCGCCGGCCTCTGCTTCAAGGTCTCGGCGGTGCCGTTCCATATGTGGACGCCCGACGTCTATGAGGGCGCACCGACGCCGGTGACGGCGTTCTTCGCCTCGGCCCCGAAGGTCGCGGCGCTCGCCGTGTTCACCCGTGCGACGTTGACCGCGTTCCCGGGCATCGTTACCCAGTGGCAGCAGATCCTGGTGTTCGTGGCGATCGCCTCGATGGCGCTGGGCTCGTTCGCCGCGATCGGCCAGTCCAACATCAAGCGGCTGATGGCCTATTCCTCGATCGGCCATATGGGCTTTGCGCTGGTCGGCCTCGCCTCCGGCACGGTCGAGGGCGCGCAGGGCGTCTTGATCTACATCGCGATTTATGTCGCGATGACGCTCGGCACCTTCTCGATCATCCTTGCCATGAAGCGCAACGGCCAGGCGCTGGAGCAGATCAGCGATTTCGCCGGCCTGTCCCGCACCAACCCGCTGATTGCCTTCGTCTTCGCGATGCTGCTGTTCTCGCTGGCCGGCGTGCCGCCGCTCGCCGGCTTCTTCGGCAAATGGTACGTGTTCGTCGCCGCGATCAAGGCCAACCTGTTCACGCTCGCGGTGATCGGCGTGCTGACCAGCGTGGTGGGCGCGTTCTATTATCTGTCGATCGTCAAGGTGATGTATTTCGACCAGCCGCTCGGCAAGCTCGACCCGGTCCGCGTCGAGCTGCGCACCGTGCTAGCGGTCGCAGGCATCTTCAATATCTTCTTCTTCGCCTATCCCGGACCGCTGGTGAGCGTGGCCACGGCGGCGGCGAAGTCGCTGTTCTAAAGCACATGATCCCGAAAACAGGACGCTGGCTTTCGGATCGGATCATGCGCATAACCTCACTATGACCTTCACGCTCGGACCCCGGGCCATTGCGGCGGGCTATAAGCTCGCCGCCTTCGATCAGATCGGCTCGACCAATGCCGAGGCGATGCTGCGCGCGCGCGATGGCGAGCGCGGGCCGATGTGGTTCGTGACGCCGGAGCAGACCGCTGGCCGCGGACGCCGTCAGCGGGTCTGGGTCGCACCGCGCGGCAATCTCGCCAGCAGCATTCTGGAGGTGACCGACGTTCAGCCGGCGGTTGCCGCGACGCTCGGCTTTGCCGCTGGGCTGTCGCTCGAAGCTGCGTTGCGGAAGGTTAGCATCGAGGCGGCGCTGCGGCTCGGGCCGGACAGCCCGAAATTCACCCTGAAATGGCCGAACGACGTGCTGGCCAACGGCAAGAAGCTCTCGGGCATCCTGCTGGAGGCCGAGGCGGTCGGCGACCGGCTTGCAGTCGTCGTCGGCATCGGCACCAACGTCGTTGCGGCGCCCGAGGGCACGCCGACGCCTGCGGTATCGCTCGCTGCGCTCGGCATCCAGATCGGTGCGGAAGAGCTGTTTGTGGCATTGTCGGATGCTTGGGTCGAGTTTCGCGGCATCTGGGACGATGGCCGCGGCTTCCCGGAGATCCGCAGGCTTTGGCTGGAGCGCGCAGCCGGCCTCGGCGACAGGGTCGCGGTCCAGACCGGCACGGCGACCGTTGAAGGTACCTTTGACACCATCGACGACACCGGCTGCCTGATCGTCCGCACCGTGGCCGGGCAGCGCTTGCCCGTAACGGCCGGCGAGGTCTATTTCGGCACCGCAGCCACAGTGAGGGCCAACTGATGGCGCGACCTGACGAGCTTACCTTTGCACCGCTCGGCGGCGTCGGCGAGATAGGCATGAATTTGTCGATCTATGGGCTCGGCAACCGCCACCAGCGCTCGTTTCTCGCGGTCGATCTCGGCGTCTCCTTCGGCGACGAGGAGCATCTGCCGGGCATCGACCTGATCATGCCGGATGTGCGCTTCCTCGAGAAGGAGCGCAACAATCTGATGGGCCTCGTGCTGACGCACGCCCATGAGGACCATTTCGGCGCGATCATCGATCTCTGGCCGAAGCTCGGCTGCAAGATCTACGCGACGCAGTTCAGCGCGGCGCTGTTCGAGGCCAAATGCGCCGCCGAGCGCAATCCGCCCAAGATCCCGATCACGGTGATCCCGTCGGGCGGGCGGGTCGATATCGGCCCGTTCAATGTCGAGTTCATCCCGGTCGCGCATTCGATTCCGGAATCGCACGCGCTGGCGATCAAGACCGATGTCGGCACCGTGCTGCACACCGGCGACTGGAAGATCGATCCGACGCCGATCATCGGCCTGCCGACCGACGAGCGGCGGCTGCGCGAGCTCGGTGACGAGGGCGTGCTGGCGCTGGTCGGCGATTCCACCAACGCGGTGCGCGACGGGCGCTCGCCCTCGGAGACCGAGGTTGCCGCCACCATCAAGAAGCTGGTCAAGGCGGCCAAGGGCCGGGTCGCGGTCACGACCTTCGCCTCCAATGTCGCCCGCGTGAGGGCGGTGGCAGACGCTGCGAACGCCGCCGATCGCGAGGTCGTCGTGGTCGGCCGCGCCATGGAGCGCGTGGTGCAGGTCGCGCGCGAATGCGGCTATCTCGACAGCTCGCACAAATTCCGCAGCACCGACTATTACGGCCATTTCCCAGCCGACAAGGTGCTGGCGCTGTGCACCGGCAGCCAGGGCGAGCCCCGCGCCGCGCTGGCGCGGATCGCCAACAACGATCATCCGCAGGTGACCCTGAACAGGGGCGACACCGTGATCTTCTCCTCCCGCACCATCCCCGGCAACGAGAAGGCGGTCGGCGGCATCATCAACGGGCTGGTGACCCAGGGCGTCGAAATCATCACCGACCGCGAGCATCTGGTGCATGTCTCCGGCCATCCGCGTCGCGACGAGCTGCGCGACATGATCTCCTGGGTGCGGCCGCAGCTCCTGATCCCTGTGCATGGCGAGGCGCTGCATCTCGCCGAGCACGCCAAGCTGGCGCGCGCCGCGGGTGTCCCGAAAGTCCTGACCTGCCGCAACGGCGACCTCGTCAAGCTCGGGCCCGGCGATCCCGGCATCGTCGGCGAAGTGCCATCGGGGCGGCTCTACAAGGACGGAACCATCCTTGAGGACTCCAAGTCGCGCGCCGTGGTCGAGCGGCGGCGGATGGGTTTCGCCGGCTGCGCCTTCGTCGCCGTCGCCATGACCGCGCAGGGCGAGATGGTCGACGATCCCGAGGTTGATCTCGTCGGCATGCCGGAGAAAAATGCCGCGGGCGAATTGTTCGACGACATCGTGTTCGATGTCGTGGTATCGACGATCGAGGGCCTGCCCCGGCCGCGGCGCCGCGATCCGGACGCACTCGGGGAATCGGTGCGCCGTGCGGTGCGGGCCGCGCTGAACGAGCAGTGGGGCAAGAAGCCGATCTGCGTCGTGCACGTTCTGACGGTCTGACACACGCCTTCAAGGCGTGCGCAACGACAAAGGGAGAGAGATATGCTGGGCCGCCTCAATCACGTCGCCATCGCGGTCAAGGACGCCAGGCAGGCCGCCAAGATTTACGGCACGGCGTTCAATGCCGAGATTTCCGACGCGGTACCGCTGCCGGAGCATGGCGTCATCACCGTGTTCGTGACGCTGCCCAACACCAAGATTGAGTTCATCGAGCCGCTCGGCGAGGCCTCGCCGATCGCGAAGTTCGTCGAGCGTAACGCCGATGGCGGCATCCACCATGTCTGCTACGACGTGCCCGACATCATCGCGGCCCGCGACCGCATGATCGCCGAGGGCGCGCGGGTGCTGGGCGACGGCCAGCCGAAGATCGGCGCGCACGGCAAGCCGGTGCTGTTCTTCCACCCCAAGGACTTTTCCGGCGCTTTGGTCGAGATCGAGCAGGCCTGAGCCCACATGGCGTACCAGATCACCACCGGGCTTGCGATCTACTTCGTCCTTTGGTGGCTCGTGCTGTTCCTGACGCTGCCGTTCGGCATACGCAGCCAGCATGAGGACGGCGTTGGCGCACCCGGCACAGATCCCGGCGCGCCGATCATGGCGCGAATGGGCCGCAAGCTGCTGTGGACCACGCTGATCTCGGCCGTGATCTTTGCGATCGGCATGTGGGCCTATTATGCCGGCTATCTCTCGATCGAGCGGCTGTCGAAGCTGATGGGGATGCCGTTCTAAAACCGACCAGGATCTGGTGCCGATGGAGTGAGGATCAACCTCACCCCGGCGATGCGGAGGAGGCGACCAAGATGAACCTGCAGGCCCAACCAGGCTCCGGGCAGAGCGCCTATCGAATCTTGCGGGAAGCCGATCTGCGGGATTATCTAGCGAGCCTTCCCGCCATCGTCACGCAGCTTGGCGGAGCGCCGGCCGACTGGTCGATCAGCGAGGTCGGTGACGGTAATCTCAACCTCGTCTTCATCGTCAAGGGCACCAGCGGCGGCATCGCCGTCAAGCAGGCGCTGCCCTATGTGCGGCTGGTCGGCGAAAGCTGGCCGCTGCCGCTGTCGCGGGCGCATTATGAACATCTGGCGCTGGTGCATCAGGCGCGGCTGGCGCCAAAACTCGTGCCGGCAGTGCTGCATCATGACGCGCCGCTCGCGCTCACCGCGATGGAGCTGCTCGAGCCCCACATCATCATGCGCAAGGGTTTGATCGGCGCCATGCGTTATCCGCGCTTTGTCGAGGATATCTCGACCTTCCTGGCGCAGACGCTGTTCTTCACGTCCGATCTGGCGCTGTCGGCCGCGGAAAAGAAGCTGGGGATCGCCGATTTCGCGGGCAATCACGCGCTCTGCAAGATCACCGAGGATTTGATCTTCACCGACCCCTATCGCATCGCCGAGCAGAACCGCTGGACCGCGCCGTATCTCGACGCGACGGCTGAGGCGTTCCGCGAGGATCTCGACCTGCATGTCGCGATCTCCAGGCTCAAGCTGAAATTCATGGCGAGCCCGGAGGCGCTGCTGCACGGCGACCTGCACACCGGCTCGATCATGGTCACCGAAACCGAGACCAAGGTGATCGACCCCGAATTCGCCTTCTATGGCCCGATGGGTTTCGACATCGGCGCCGTCATCGGCAATCTCTTGATGGCCTATCTGGCCTCCGCCGGCCATGAGTGCACGGCGGGCGAGCGCGCCTCGTTCGAGGCGTGGCTGCTCGAGACCATCGAGGGTGTCTGGACAGAATTTTCGCGCGAGTTCCTCGCGCTGTGGCGCAACGAGGCCAAGGGCGACGGCTATCCGGTGTCGCTGTTCGCAGGTGAGGCGGGGGCCGCGCGGCTGGAGGCCGAACGACAGAGCTACATGGCGCGGCTGTTTCAGGACACCGTCGGCTTTGCCGCGGCCAAGACTATCCGGCGCATCCTGGGCCTTGCGCACAACATCGATTTCGAGTGGATCGCGGACGCGAAGCAGCGCGCGATCTGCGAGGCACGGGCCCTCAAGCTCGCGCGCAACATGATGCTGGAAGCAGCATCCTACACGACGATCGGCACAGTCACCTACGCGGCGCGAGAATTGCGCCACTGGCAGCCGGATTTTGCCAGATAACCGGAAGTATCGATCGTCGTGTGCGGCAATTTGAATTCGCGTCCACGAGGATCGGCAAGGAATGTTCGGCGAGCCGTTCCGCTGACCATGAGGGGTTATCCCTGGCGGTCGCGGGGTTTGTTGGTACGACCTTTGTCACCCCTCGAAGCCTGCCGCTGAGGAACTAAGATCAAGCCGCAGCGGCATGGACTAGCTTTCGGCCGGACGCACGAAACAGAGAACGCCGGCCTCAGGCGTGAAACAGACCACGGCGCGGTTCGTCGGGTTGTCGGTTCTGTCGATGATCCTGTTTGGCGGGACCCGCAGCCAAAATGGCGCCGACAACTTCCAGCGACCATCGATTAGTACTTCGTAGCCGTCTCGGTCCTGTCGGAACTCAACAGTCCGGCAATCTGCAATCGAGCAGCACGATGCACCGGTGCCTGGTTGCTTCAGGCTCTCAAACCATGGGGCAAGCGCGGGATTTGGGCTATGGGGCGGTGCTGCTACCGCGGCCTGACTTAGAGCAAGCCCGGCCGCAATGGCGATTTTCCTGCTAACCCTCCCGGTCATATCGCGATGCGCCGTCGCCGCTGACAAAAGAGTAACCCTCCGCCGCCCGGCGGAGGTTAGCGCCGACCGGGCTGGGCTTGTTCGGAAATGTCATTGCAGTTGCTGCAGCGCATGGGTGCGGAAGTGACCATGAGCGGACGTTCGGCCCGTCGGCCTCGACAAGTTTCATGAGCGAACAGCATTGACGCCTGATGCGGGCTCTGCGGGCCATTTGCGGGTCATGGGATAATGCCGAGGCTCCGCCCCGCCGCCACCGGCCGAACGACGCCATAGCCGTAATCGTAATTGGGCACGGCGCCACCCGCAGGCAACGCCGTCGCCTGCAATACTGCAATCATGGCTGCCGGATCCGTCGCCGTCGGTGGCTGCCGGGTTCGCAGCGCAGCGATGCACCCGGAGGCGATGGCGCATGATGTAGACGTTCCGGTGTCCGGCTCGAAGCCGCGCGGGCCCCGTAGCACCTTCGAGCCGAGAAACTGCGTGTAGGCAGTGATGTCCGGCTTTTGCGGAGGCATGCCCGCGATAGAAGGTCCTTGTGAGGAATAACAGACGCGCGCGTCGTGAATGTCGCAACCGGCGAGCGTCAGCACTTCGGTGTATGCGTTGGCGCCCATGATCATTCCCGCCGTGCGCTGCAGACATACAGCACTCGGGCATCCGTTCCCGCAATTGCCGGCGGCGAAAACCACGTCGGCTCCGAATGCCGTAAGCAACCAGATGTACAGCGCGAAGGGGTGATTGGGATTGTCGATGTAACGCCTCGGATCGTTGGCCGGAAATTCGTCGAGGCTCGGATGAAAGATGCCCCAACTGTTGTTGACCACGAGCGCGCTCTGCGAAATGGAGCCGATGATCGCCCAGCGCCAGATCAGGACCAAGTAGCCGCGCATCATTTCCCCGATCGTTGCGCTGACGGTGTGCTCCCCGGCCGGCCGCCCAAGCAGCAACGGATAGTCGAGCAGCGTCACGTTCGGGGCAATCGCGAGCACGCCATAGGCACACATCGTGCCATGTCCGATGCGATTGAGGCCCGGCGTCGTCGCCAGGGTCGGTGGCGTCCAGGAATTGCCGACATCAAGGGCCGGGTTGAAGCCAAGCCGCTTGGCAAGGTGCGGTCTGCAGATGCCGGTATCGACGATGGCGACGGCAACGCCTCCACCATAAAGTCCGTTGTCCTGCAGCGTCGTCGTGTCGAGGTCCTGCCGAACCTGGTGGGTGTCGCCTGTGGCCTGGTTTGCGGGCGGTAAGGCATAGTTGCCGCTTAGATCCGGGTCGGACCAGACCGGCTCGCCATCGTTGAAATTCGATTTCGCGAGGCTCGCGGGAGCAACGTAGGCGCGGATCAGGAATTTCCTCGATTTATCGAGCGCGAGGAGCGAGCGCGCCTTTTTGCCCCTGTCGTTGACAGAGATCGCTGGTCGGCGATCGGCGCCGTCCCAGATCGGCACGGCGCCGAATTCAGTGTCGACGACAAAGTCGTGCTTCGCGTTCGCGTCGGCGTAAACCCGCATTTGCTCGGCCGGGCTCCGGCCCTCCAACATGTCATTCGCAGCCTGGACCAGCGTGTCGTGCTGATTGCGCTGCGCCAGCACCCGTACATAGCCGGTGGGCATTTCCCAGGGCTTCATGGCTCCCTCCCGGTCCAGTGGTTCAGGTTGGGCGCGATCTCGCTACCATTCGGTCTGCGCGAGCGCGAACGTGGCGGCATAGAACGGGCAAGCCGTGAGGAAGGGTTTCAAGGCGAGCGCTGACCTGGCGCCTGCATCAATGTCCTCGCGATAATGCAATCCCGCGATCATCCGGTTCATCGCGACTCGCGCAGCCAACGCGCTCAATGCCTGGCTGTATTGAGGCAGCAGGTCGGCAAGGCATGCGGACGTGAGCGTGCCGATGAGCGCATGCCCGGCCGGATAGGCTGGATGCCCCGGGACCGCGACCGGCGGATACAGTGTCGGGCAGACCTGGTTTGGTCGCGGCTGGTACCAATAGGGTGGGGGGGCGGCACCAGCCATGTTCGAATACTGGAGCTTGAGCTGGACCATCGTGAACTCGCCGATCCGGGCCATGATCTTCATCAGCAGGAACGTGTGCGGGTAGGATGCGGCATTGATGTTGAGAAGCTGCAGCCAGCGCAGCTGAAAATTCTGATCTTCCTCCACGATTTCGCCCAGCGCTTCGGGTCGCTCCGCGACCGCCAGCACAAGGAGTTCGTCGATCATCTGCGTCGTGACCGGGTAGGTGGGGGGTGGTAGCGCGACCGCCGCCTGCCAGTGCTGGCCTCCGATCTGCTGCGCCAGGAATTCGGGCAGGATCGCCGTGGCGCGCAAATCCGGATCCCATTCCGCTTCCGTGAACTTCGCGTTGTACGCCCGTGGTATCGCGATCTCGGCAAGGGGCCGGTCAGCCCGCATGGCATAAACGGGCGTTGCATTGCCGCCACCCGAGCCGCCTGTCCAGTTGCCTCCGAACCCGCTTCCGAACCAATTGCCCCCCATCACGGACCTCCTGTCGTTCGCTATGAAAATGCACCACGACTTCAGTCTGGCAAACCCGCCTGCCGCAAATGATCGATGAAGCGCTCCCGCAGACCTTCTCTGAATGGGCACCGCTCACTGTAGGCCGAAAGTTGGAATCGAGGTTGTATCTCAAGAAGAGTCTTGGCGACGGCCCGCGCTTCTGCGCCTCGGCCACTCGCAACATAGGCCGCTGCCAGGACACGCAAGTTGGCGGATAGCCGTCCGTTTAAAGCAGCGGTCTTGCGTGCCCAGACGACCGCCTCATCGAAATTGCCACTGATGTAATGCGCTTGGCCGAGGAACATCAGGTAAAAATATGCCTGTGTGTCGGCCGGCGATAGACGCAATCCCTGTTCAGCGCGCGTGATCGCCGATCGCCCCTCCTCAAGGTAGCCGTATACGCCGCTGCTAAGCGTCCAAGCCATAGCATTTCCGGGCGACGCGCTCAATGCTCTATCAAAGAGGTCGAGCGCCGCATCATAGTCTTTGAATAAAAGTGCTTTGGTGTGCCCAAGAACGGCCAACGCGAAGCCGTCAGCCGGCGCACGATCGACCGCGGCAGCGGCAAGGCGTGCACTTTCCGCCGCGTCGGGGCCGCCCTCGGCGCCCCAGCCTTGTGCGACATTGTGAATGTGCCAAAGCGCGGCATAGGCATAGGCGGTCGCATAATTCGGATCCGAAGCGATCGCGGCCTGCAACAATTCGCCCGCTCGGCCGAAGTCGAAGAAATTCATGCGATACATGAAGTCGATCGCCTTCATGAGCAACTCATAGGCATTGAGATTGTCCGAACGCTTGCGGAGCGCCCGCTTCAGCTCCGCCTCGCGGACCTGGGGAGCAATACTCCACACGATGCGCGTGGCAATGCGGCTCTGAAATTCAAATAGCTCGGAGACATCGCCGTCATAGTGATCTGCCCACAGCACGATGCCGGCTTCGACGTCCTTCAACTCCACTCCAATGCGAAGCTGCTTGTCGGCCCGGCGGATGCTGCCGCTCAAGACGTAACGGACGCCGAGTTCTTGGCCGACCTTCTGGCTGTCGACCGGTCCGGTACGATAGGGAAGCGTGGACATGCTTGAGATGACGAACAGGCCACGGATGCTCTGAAGCGCCACAACGATCTCGTCGGCCGTCCCATCGCCGAAGTAATCGTCCTCCGGGCTTCCTTGCGTACGAAACGGCAGCACCGCGATGAAGGGCACCTTGGCCTGACGGCTCGCCCGGCTTGGCGGCAATCGCTCGGCCTCCGGCAGCAGGAGAGAGTAAGCGTGGACGGGTCGCGAAAGGTGCTTGAGCCGGAGCAAGCCGAGATCTTCGACAGCTACCTCGAGCCGGTCCTTGATCTCCTGGAACATCTCATCTGAAATTATGACGCCGCCAGCCGGCGCTGACTGCTCGAGCCTCGCCGCTATGTTGACGCCCTTTCCGAAAATGTCCTCCGATTCGACGATGGTCTGTGCAACGTTCAGACCCATCCGGAATTGTATCTTCCGATCATGTCCTTCTCGGCTCTGCACCGCGGCCACTTCATGCTGCAAGGCGACCGCGCACCGCGCGGCATCAAGCGAGGAATCGAACGAGGCGAGATAGCCGTCACCCGTATTCTTCACGATCTTGCCGCGATAGGAGACGATGCACGGGTTGATCACGCCAAAGCGAAGCGCGCGGAGGCGGACGTGAGTGGCTTCCTCCGCCACTTCGGTGAGGCGAGCATACCCGACGACATCAGCAGCCAGAATAGCGAGCACGCGCCTCTTCGGCGGAGATTCCCCAGTACTGACCCCCGGATGGATCACCGCTATTGCTCCGCGACGTTGCCGAACATGATCAGCATAGCATGACTTGACGCCATTGACAGCGCTCGCCGAACGCCCTGCATTCCAGGACAAATCGACCGTGCTTGCGCGCGGTCGGCGGCTTGGGGTTCGCTGAGGGCGCCCATGCCACTGAGTTGCCCGACGGCGCAAGCCCTCGTAGCAAAAGTATTTCGCTTTATCAGAAGGGCAACTCAATATATGAATCCGCCCGTCTCACCCGATCGAGGGTGCGCTTCGCGGTCGTCACGAACGTGGGTCGAGATGCGGTGGACGCCGAATGCGCAGTCGACGAATGCGCATGATGCGGACGGCGAAGTCGTGCAGGCCTGACGCCCTAGTGGTAGGTGTCTTTTCGCGAAGCGCGATGCGCCTTGCGAGAACGGTGACAACAAAGCCCGGTCTCGCCGGGGAGAGCACGTATAAGCCGTAAGCCATCGCGCAGGGAAGGCCGGGTTGTTTCCGGTTACACCTGTGGTCCTACCCCCGTGCTTTCTATCCTATGCACGGGGCCCATGGGTGCGATCGGCACCCGGCTTTCCCTGCGCCCTCTTCAAGAGAGAGGGCGGAACGAAGAGCAAAGCTCGGGCAAATCATGTCGCGAGAACGCGAAGCTGCGTCCCCATACTCATCGTCGTCCTGGCGAAAGCCAGGACCCATTACCCCGAATGATCATTGTTGCGCGACGCTGGGATGACGAGTCCCGTTCACAATTCACGCGGCGGCGTATGGGTCCTGGCTTTCGCCAGGACGACAGCGGTGGATGTGTCGCGATATCGACAACTGGAGAGGACGAGCGCTTCCATCACCATGATGCTGAGCCGGCCTTAGCCAGCTCACTCCGCCGCCTGCTCCCGTAACCGCTGCGCGTAGACGTTGATGATCAGCGCGGCGAGCAGGATCAGGCCGCGGATCAGGATTTTCAGGAAGCTGTCGATATTGACGTGGTCGAGGCCGTTGTTGAGCACGCCGAGCACGAACAGGCCGACGATGGTGTTGCCGATGCCGCCGCGGCCACCGAACAGGCTGGTGCCACCCACCACAACGGCCGCGATCGAATCCAGGAGATAGGTGTCGAACTCGTTCTGCTGCGCGCTGCCGAAATGCGCGACGCCGAGCATGCCGCCGATCCCGGAGCAGACCGCCGAGATCACCATCACGCTGCCGAGGATGAGCTTGACGTTGAGGCCGGCAAATTCCGCGGCCTCGCGGTTGCCGCCGACCATGTAGACGTAGCGGCCGAACCGCGTGTAGGTCAGCACGAGATGGCCGCCGAGCAGCATCACCGCGGCGACGATCACGATCCAGGGGATGCCGCCGATCGAGCTCGAGCCGAGCGTCGTGATCAGCGGCGGCACCTTGTAGGCGATCTGGCCGCGCACCAGGAGCGCCGAGACGCCGGCCGCGATCTGCATCATGGCCAGCGTCATGATGAAGGAGGGGATGCCGATGATGGTCAGGCCCAGCGCGTTGACGAGGCCGAGCAGTGCGCACAGCGCCAGCGCCAGCAGGATCGCGGCAAAGCCCGACATCGGGACATTGGCGATGTTGACGTAGGACTCCTGCAGCGTGAAGTACGCCACCGCAATGCCGGTGACGTTGGCGATGCTGGCAATCGACAGGTCGATCTCGGCGCACAGGATCACGAAGGTGAGGCCGACGGCGATGATGCCGGTGACCGACACCTGCGTCAGGATATTGCCGAGATTGTCGATAGTCGCAAAGGAGGGGCTGGCGATCGCGAAGAAGCCGCTGAGAAAGATCAGCGTCAGGAACGGCGCGATGTTGCGCATCTGCGAGCGCAGGAACGGCGCCAGCCCGCGTGGCCGCTTGTGATCGGCTGGGCTCGTCGCGCTGTCACTGCTCGCCATCATCCCACTCCATTAGGCCGCCTCGAGCAGCCGATCCTTGCTGACCGCTTCGCCTGCGAATTCGCGCACCACCGCGCCGCGCTTGAGCACCAGGATCCGATCGGCCAGCGACAGCACCGTTTCCGGCTCGGTCGACAGCACGATGATTGCAAGGCCCTTGGCGCGGAGGTCGCGCACGATGTTGATCACGTCGTTCTTGGCGCCGACATCCATGCCGCGGGTCGGCTCGCACAGCACCAGCAGGCGCGGCGGGTAGGTCAGCCATTTCGCCAGCGCCACCTTCTGCTGGTTGCCGCCGGAGAGCATGCCGAGATCAAGGCCGACCACCGGCGGCCTGATCTGCAACTGCTCGACCTGGCGCTGGGCGATGGCGCGCTCGCGCACAGGCTTGAGCAGCAGCGCCGAGATCCGCTCGAGGATGCTGATCGAGATGTTCTTGTAGACCGGCTCCTGGTGGAACAGCATGGCGCGGCGGCTCTCCGGCACCAGCGCGACGCCGGCCCGCCGCGCCGCCGCGGTGCTGCGGAATGTTTTGGCGGAGCCATCGACAACAAGCGTTCCGCCGTCCGGCCGGAGCTTGCCGAACAGAATCCGCGACAGCTCCAGTTGCCCGCAGCCCATGAAGCCATAGATGCCGAGCACTTCGCCGGCGCGGGCCTCGAACGAGACGTCCTGCAGGCTGCGGCGCAGCGAGAGCTGAGCGACCTTCAGCACCGTCGAACCGCCACCGGGTTGCGGGAGCATCAGGTCATCGGTGTAGCTGTGCTCCAGCGCCTCGCCGCCGCGGCCGATCATGGCTTCGATCAGCGCGCCCTTGGTGGTGTCCTTGGACGCGGTCTCGGCGATCTTCCGCCCGTTGCGGAACACGGTCACCACGTCGGAGACCCGCAGGATGTCCTCGATGAAATGCGAGATGAAGACGATGCTGGTGCCTTCGTCACGAAGCCTGTGCAGCGTCGTGAACAGGCGTTCGACCTCGGGCGGGGAGAGCGCGGAGGTCGGCTCGTCCAGGATGATGATGCGCGCGCCGGAGAACAGCACGCGGGCGATCTCGATCAGCTGCTGCAGGCCGATCGGCAGGTCGCCGAGCCGCGTCATCGGATCGACGTCGATGCCGAACCGGGACAGCTGCTCGCCGGCCTCGCGCGCCATCCGCCGCCATTGCACGAAGCCGAGGCGGTTGGTCGGCTGGTTGCCGAGAAAGACGTTCTCGGCGACGGTGAGATCAGGCGCGACGCTGAGCTCCTGATGCACCATGCCGATGCCGGCGGCGTGCGCGTCGCGGGTGGAGCGGAAGCGGGTTTCCTTGCCGTCGAGCACGAAACGGCCGGAGAACTCCGGATGCACGCCGGCGATGATCTTCATCAGCGTGCTTTTTCCGGCGCCGTTCTCGCCGACGAGACCATGGATCTCGCCGGCGTGCAGCGCGAAGTCAACCCCACGAAGGGCTTCGACACCGCCGAAGGCCTTCGTGATCTGGTCCAACTCGAGGATCGGGGAGCGTCCCTGCGACATGCGGACCGCTCAGATCAGGAAGTGATCCTCCATCCATTGCATGCCGGCGGCGTTGGCCTTGGTCACGACGGGACCATCGGTCACGACGTTCTTCGGAATCCCCTGGCCGCTCTTCTCGCCGCCGACCACGGCTGCGACGCCCGCCACGATCGCGCCGCCATGGATGCGGCAGGACGGATTGCGCACGGTTGCGTACATGCGGCCTTCGCTGACCGCCTGGATCGCCGGCGGCATGGCGTCGACGCCGCCGATCAGGATGTTGGTGCGGTTGTGCGCCTTCATGATGTTGGCGGCGGCAAGCGCCATGTCGTCATTGTGGAAGAAGGCGGCGTCGATCTGCGGATACTTCGTCAGATAGGTTTCCCAGAGCCGGGCGGTCTTGGAGACGTCCCAATCGGCGGGCTGGGTATCCAGCACCTCGATGTTCGGGAACTGCTTCACGACGGAGTTGAAGCCCTTGGCGCGGCCCTGCGCGCCGGTGTGGCCGAGCGCACCCTGGGTCATGATGACCTTGCCCTTGCCGCCGATCGCGTTGCACAGCGCCTGCGTCACCGAGGCGCCCATGAACTCGTTGTCGGGGGCGAGGAACGAATGGACATTGATCTGGTCGAGCGGCGCGATCAGCGTGTCCATGTCGATCACGGGGGTGCCGGCGTCGATCATCTTCTGCACCGGCTGGGTCAGCGTGCCGATGCCGAACGCCTGGATCGCGACGAAGTCCCATTTCTGCGAGGCCATGTTGTCGATCGCTGCGCGCTGCTTGACGGCATCGAGCTGGCCGTCGAACCATGTCACCTCGACATTGAACAGCTTGCCCCAGAATTCGGCGGCCTGCTTGCCCTGCGCGCACCATGTCGCCTGCAGTCCGGCGTTGGAGAACGCGGCCTTCAGCGGTTTTTCCGAACGTCCCATTTCGGCTGCGAGCGCGGACGTCACGCCCATTCCGCCGAACAGGCTGGCCGCAGCTCCGCCTGCCGCCGCCAATTGCAGAAGATCGCGCCGAGTCGTCGACGCCTTGTCCATCCCCTTGTCGGTCCCTGGCATTGTTTGCTCCCTCTTGGTTTTTCTGACCGTCGGCGTCAGTTGCACGCGCCGCGGATAAAGGGAGTGTGTCACAATCGGAACGGTGACGCTACGCCTTCGCGTCCACGAGATGTTTCTGCTGCAGCACGATGGCCTCGATGTCGCGAAGCAGCTTGTGCCACGCAGCATCGACGTCCGCAGACCATTGCTCACCGAGAATGTCGCGCAAGCAGTCCGCGATCACGGCAAAGAATGCGACGAACAATTCGCGCGGCGTCCCATAGGCATCATGCGAGAACACCTCGGATTCGATCAGGCGAAAATGTCCGCGGCGCTCGCCCACGAAATCGAGGATGGCTTCGATCGCGAGCTGCAGCATCGAGCCTTTCACCGGCTCGCTGCCTTCGGTGCGAAACATCGCCTGCGCCTCGGGATGTTCGCGAAACAAGCGCTGGTACACCAACGGCGTCAGATCATCGCAAGCCGCTGCTGCGAGTTCAAAGCTGCGTTCGATTGGATTCGACGATGGAGTCATAGCGCTTTGCGATCATCACATAAAAAAAGAGCAGGGCTCCAAGCCCTGCTCCAAAAATTGTGTCGACCCTATTTGCCCCAAAAATTCGGTTTGATCTTGATTGATGGGGTGACGCTGCTTGTGCGCGTCGGGCTCCTCCCGAGACTTGGACCACCAGGACACACCTCGCGGCTGGCCTGAGCCCGAATTGGTAGACTATCTTTCCAGCCTTGTCATCATTTTCGGCAACGATTGTTCAAATTTCGAGCAATTTGCGAAATGATTGGGATGGTGCCACCGGCAGTTGCGAAAGCGAGCTGAAAACACGTGACAGGGTAAGGGGATACAAAGGCCTGTGGAGTGGCCGTAACGCAAGTGTCACGCCCGGCAATTTCCGTCAGCCGGAAGAAACGAGCGATGTCGATGATCTCGACTTCCGACGGCTGTGGTGGTTAGTTCCGTCCCGGATGGGTTTTGCGATGCGCCGGCGGCTGAAGATTTTTCTGCCCATAGTCCTGGTTGCCCTGCTGGTGCAGATTTTCGCACCGATCGGGGCCTGCTGGGCGGCGAGCTTTGCCGCGTCCGACCCGCTCGCGGCCGCCACCATCTGCCATGGCAATGCCGGCTCCGGAGCCGGGCAGGGTGACCAGTCCGGTCATGATGCCCATGACGGCTGTTGCTCCGCATGCAGCGTGCTGCAGACCGGTGCGCCCGTTGATAGCCCGGAGACGACGGCTCACGCCGTCGAGCGGCCTTCGACGCGGATCGCCTGGCTTGATTTCGCCGGCGAGTTCGATCGCTCGCAGGCGCGCCTGTCCGCGCAAGCCCGCGCGCCGCCGGTTTTTTCCTGACGACGTTCTCGCTGCCGGTGCGCGTCGCGCGTCGGCGAGTGCCTTAGAGCAAGCCGGCCGCAGAGCCGGTGTCAGGATTCATCCATGTTTCGACTTCATCCGCGGGCCGGAGCCAGTGCGCTCACGCTGGGCCTCGGGCTTTCCATGCTTACAAGTTGGGCAGAGGCCCAGACGACGCTGCCGTCCGTCACGGTCGATGCGCCGCAGGCCGCGCGAGCGAAACCGGCAAGGTCCAAGCCGAAGACGCGCGCGGTTGCCGCCCGGCGGCCCGCACGGCCGCTGGCGCCCTTGGCCGTGGCGGCCGGCCGCGCGCAGCGCATCACGCCCAGCGCGGCGCGGGACAGCCTGAACCAGGGGCCCGCCGGTCAGACGCAAACCACCGTCGATCGCAGCCAGTTCGACAATCGGCGGTCCTTCTCGGTGGCGGACGTGTTGCGCGACAGTCCCGGCATCTCGATCAAGCAGGGCAACGGCCCGCGTGATTTCGGCATCTCGATCCGCGGGTCGAATGCTCGCAATGGCTTCGGCATCCGCAACCTCGTGATCTTCGACGACGGCTTTCCGGTCACTCAGCCAGACGGCCTGTCTCGCAGCGACCTGATCGATCCACACGCCTATGGCGCGATCGACGTGGTCCGCGGGCCATCATCGGCGCTCTACGGCAACTATGCGACCGGCGGCGCGTTGAATTTCCGGACCCGGCCGGGCGGCACGATCGACGGCGTGGAATACGGCGTCGACGGCGGCAGCTTCGGCTATCTCAACAACTATCTGGCCGCGGGCAAGAAGGTCGGCAATTTCGAGGGCTCGCTGTTCGCGAGCGACGCGCGTGGCGACGGCTATATCGGCAACAGCTGGTTCAATACCCAGACTGTCAATTTCCTCGGCACGTTGCAGGTCACGCCGGACGATCGTTTCACGTTCAAGCTGATCAATAATGACCTGACGGCGCGCCTGCCGATCCGCTCGTCGCTCAATCAGTTCAACCAGAACCCGTTCCAGCAGGGCTGCGCGACCGGAACGACGGCCGCGCCGGGGTGTGGAACCGTGACCTTGTTCAACAACGGGTTCAATTCGGCGGCAGGGACCGACAAGGAGACCGCTGTCCAGGCGGGTCTTGGGCGCGATGATCGCCGTACCATCGTCGGCGGCCGCTGGGAGCACGACTTCGACAACCAGACCACCTGGCGCAACCAGTTCGTCTTCGACGACCGCAATATCAGCCAACCGACGGGATCGACGAGCGCAATCGGTAACTTCCCGTCCTACAACTACATGAGCGACGTCGTCAGACGCGGCGACATCTTCGGGATGGATTCGACGGCCTATTTCGGCGGCTTCTACAATACGCTCACCGCTTCGAGCGACACGCGCAATGTGGTGCCGGGCGGAAATGCGACGCCTGGAAGCCTGTCCAGCAATCTGTTCAGCACGACGACGAATTACGGCCTTCGGGCGCGCGAGGAACTAAAGCTCACCTCTGCGTTGACAGCCGTTGCCGGTATCGGCTGGGAGACCACCAACCTCACGGGGCGAAACACTGCCTATACCTACACCGGCGCGGCCGGGGCGACGACCACGGCGATCACGGCCGCGGATCGGCAATTCCAGAATACCGCGCCTGAGCTTGCGCTGCTCTACCGGCTGAACAGCGACTGGCAATTCCGCGGCCGCGTGGCAACCGGCTATGGCACACCGCAAGTCAGCAATCTCTTCGTCCTGCCGAGCGGCGCTTCGGGCAATAACACGCAGCTGCAGACGCAGAAGAATCTGGGCTACGACATCGGCGCCGACTGGACGCCAAACAATGCGCTCAAGGTAAGCGTCACCGGGTTCTATGAATTCTTCAAGGACGAGCTCGTCTCGCAGGCAACTCCACAATCGGGCATCTCCTACACGTTCAATGCGCCGCGATCGGAACATCGCGGCGTCGAACTCGCCGCCGACTGGAAATTCCTGCCGGGCTGGCGGTTCTCGGCCGCCTACACCCATCTCGACGAGGTCTACACGGAATACGTCGAGAACATCACGAACGGCACTGTCTTCAGCTTCAATCGTGCCGGCAACAAGATTCCCGGCATCTCGCCGAACGAACTCACGACGCGGTTGGGCTACGACCAATTGTCGGGTCCGTTGCAGGGACTGGGCGGGCTCGTCGAGGTCCAGTGGAAGGATGGCTTCTACATGGACAACGCCAACCTCTTGAGGGCGCCCGGCTATGAACTCGTCAATCTCAACCTGCACTACACGACCGGTCTCGTCTCCGATTATTTCAAGACGCTGAATCTTTACGTCGAGGTGAGGAATGTTTTCGATCGGACCTACGTGGCTTCGGCGAACAACATCACGAATTCGGTGACCGCGGCGGGCATTCAAAATCCCGCGAGCGTACTGGCGAACTCGCCCAACTCGATCTATGCCGGATCGCCGCGCGCTTTCGTGGCGGGCATGAAGATTGCGTTCAAGTGAGGAGCGCATCGATGACATACCGCAAACCTGCGACTCTGACGGTGCTGGCAACGGTCATGCTTGCGGTCTTGCCGAACCTTGCCATCGCACAGATGAGCCATCAGCACGCCTCCGAAGCGGCCTGCGACGAGACCGTGCTGCGCTGCGCGACCAAGGTCACGCCTGCCTTCGCGCCGGACGGGACGTTGTGGCTGGCCTGGATGGCCGGAGGCCAGATATCCGTCGCGAGCTCGAAAGATCGGGGCAGGAGCTTTTCCACGCCGGTGCAGGTGACGCGGGAGCGGCTCAATCTGGATTGGGGGCCGGACGCGCGGCCGAAGGTTGCGATCGACGCCAAGGGGGAGCTCGCGTTGGCTTTCTCGACCTTCCGCGATCAAGCCTTCAACGGGCAGGTGCTGACCACGCGGTCGACCGATGGCGGGCGCAGCTTCGATCCGCCGAAGCCGGTCACCACCAACAACGAGAGCCAGCGGTTCGAGGCGATCGGCTTCGATCCAGCCGGCGCCGTGTTCGCGGTCTGGCTCGACAAGCGCAACCGGGTGCCGGCGCAGCAGCGCGGCGAGAAGTATGACGGTGCCGGATTGTTCTTTGCGACTTCGAAGGACGGTGGCGCGACCTATTCCGATGCGCGGCTCGTGGCCGACAACACCTGCGAATGCTGCCGTCTCGCCCTGGCGTTCGATGGTGCCGGCCATCCGGTGGTCGTGTTCCGGAATATTTTCGAAGGCGGCGTGCGCGACCATGCGATCGTGACATTCAACGATCTGGCTACGCCCGGCGAGGTGCATCGGGTGAGCCGCGACGACTGGCAGATCGCGGCATGCCCGCACCACGGTCCGAGCCTGACCATCTCGTCCGCAGGAACCTACCACGTGACGTGGTACACCAACGGAAAGGCGCGCAAGGGATTGTTCTATGCGCGGTCACGCGACGGCGGCAAAACCTTCTCCGATCCGCTTCAGATCGGTCAGCCGAACCGCAGCCCGTCACGGCCGCAGATCATCGCAGGGCCGCGGGGGCTTGTGATGGCCTGGAAGGAGTTCGACGGGCAGAAGACATCGATCAATCTGATGACATCGCACGACGATGGAGCGACATGGTCGAAGCCCACTGATATCGCCGACACCGCCGACAGCTCCGACCATCCGCTGCTGGTCTCGGACAGTCGGCAGACCTACCTGTCGTGGATGACGAAGGCCGACGGCTACCATTTTCAAGCGATCGAGGGCGAACCATGAAACGTCATTTGCTCGCTGCTCTTGTCCTGCTCGCAACGCTGCCGTCCGCACTGGCGGCGGGCGAGGGCGCGCCGAAGCCGTTCGAACGCGGCAGCTGGCAGAAGCTGCTGCATGCGCATGCCGGTCATCCGACCCTGGTGCACTTTTGGGGCGTGACCTGCGGACCATGCAAGGTCGAACTACCGCAGCTTGGCCAATTCATGAAGGATCATCCCGATGTCGACGTCGTCACGATCAGTGCGGACTTGGTTCCGAACCTTCCCGAGGCGACGCGATCGATGCTCGATCACGCCGGGCTCGCTTCCGCCGAAAACTGGATTTTTGGCGACGGCTTTGCCGAGCGATTGAGGTTTGAGATCGATCCGGCGTGGCAAGGTGATATCCCGCGCACCATGCTGATTGCGCGTGACGGAACGATCACAACGATCGAAGGATCGGCCGAAACCGCCGATCTGAACAAATGGTCTGAAGCCCAGGCCGCAACAATCCGATAGCACAACTACTTCAATCTGAAAGGAAGCCGTCACCATGAAATCGTTCTCTCGCATCCTCGCCCTCACGACGCTGACTGCCGCGCTCGTGTCCACGTCCGTACGCGCGGAGGACGTCAAGGCCGGCGACCTCGTGATCACGCGGGCGTGGACGCGCGCGACGCCGAACGGCGCCAAGATCGGCGGCGGCTATCTGACGATCGAGAACAAGGGGACGACGCCCGACCGGCTGGTGTCGGGCTCCGGCGACGTCGCCGGCAAGATCGAAGTCCACGAAATGTCGATGGACAATGGCGTCATGAAGATGCGTGCGCTCGACAAGGGACTGACCATCGAGCCGGGCAAGATCGTGAAGCTCGCACCGGGCGGCTATCACCTGATGATGTTCGACCTGAAGAACCCGCTGAAGCAGGGCGACAAGGTGCCAGTCACGCTCGAATTCGAGAAGGCCGGGAAGGTTTCGGTCTCGCTGGACGTCCAGGCTGTCGGTGCGCAGGCGCCGGGTGGCGGCGACCACTCCGGCCATGGCGACCATTCCGGTCACATGGACATGAAGAAGATGTGAGGAAGCCATGCGATCACACACGCTCTTCATTGCCACGGCTGCGCTGCTCGCAGCGTCGCCGGCGGTCGCTCATATCACGCTTGAAGGAAAGCAGGCGGCGGTCGGTACGTATTATAAGGCTGTCTTCGCCGTGCCGCATGGCTGCGCGGGATCGGCGACGATCAAGATCCGCGTGCAGATTCCGGAAGGCGTCATCGGGGTGAAGCCGATGCCGAAGCCCGGCTGGACCCTCGACACGGTCACTGGCAAATATGCTACCCAGTACGACTTTCACGGCGCCAAGCTCACTGAGGGCGTGAAGGAAGTCGCCTGGAGCGGTGGCAAGCTCTCCGACCAGAACTACGACGAGTTCGTGATGCAGACGTTTCTCACCGACACGCTGAAGCCGAACACCACGTTGTATTTTCCCGTCGTGCAGGAATGCGAACAGGGCGTCAGCCGCTGGATCGATATCCCGGCCGAAGGGCAGGGCGGCTGGCACGACCATGGCAGCAAGACGCCGGCGCCCGGCGTCAAGCTGTTGCCGAAGTCGTAAGCCGTGCGGGCGGTCGCAAGTCTGGTTGTAACGGGCCTGGCTGCGCTGCTGTTGGCGCTGTGTCTTGCGACCTCGGCCCGTGCGCATGCCGTTCTGATCGCCGCTGAACCTGCGGATGGCAGCGTGGTGACGGAGGCACCGAAGACAGTGGTGCTCCGCTTCAACGAGGCGGTGGCGCCGACCGCGGTCAGCCTGCTCGACGCTGCGGGCAAGCCGCGCGACGTCGCGATCCGCGCCGTCGATCAATCTGTCATGGTGACCCTGCCGGCGGACTTGCCTCAGGGTACGCAGGTGGTCAGCTATCGCGTGGTGTCGCAGGACGGCCATCCGGTCGCGGGCTCGCTCTTGTTCTCGATCGGCGTCGTCACCGGCTCGGCGGCGCCAACTGGCGACGGCGTGCTGCATGCGCTGATCTGGCTGGCACGGCTCGGGCACTATCTCGGGCTGTTTGCCGGCGTCGGCGGTGTGTTCTTTGCTGCATGGATCGGGCAGGGCCCGGCCGGCGAACGGCTGATCATGTGGTCGCTGGCGATCGGCCTCATCGGCGCGGTCGCCTCGCTTGGCTTGCAGGGCGTCGACCTGCTGAACCTGCCGATCACGGGCATCCTGACCTGGGCGGCGTGGGCCAGCGCCGCCGGCACCAGCCTGTTTCCTGCACTGCTGCTCGCGATTGCTGCGATGTTGATCGCGGCGATCGCCTGGCGCAGCCCGTCGTTCAGCGCGGCCTGGATCCGCACCGCGGTCGCAATGATCTGTGTCGGGCTGTCGCTTGCGGTCAGCGGTCATGCCGCCACTGCCTCTCCGCAATGGCTGACGCGGACCGCGCTGTTCATCCATGGCGTTGGCCTGGCGTTTTGGATGGGTGCGCTCGGGCCGCTGGCGGTGCTGGCCTGGCAGCGCAAGGATTCGCTGCTGCGGGTGCTCGGGCGCTTTTCAACGCTTGCGGTGCCGGTCGTCGCGTTGATCGCCTTGTCCGGCCTGGCACTCGCTGTCGTTCAGCTCGAAAGCTTTGGCGCACTGGTCGACACCGGATACGGCAACATTCTCCTCGTGAAACTTGTGCTGGTGTCGCTGTTGCTCACGCTCGCTGTACTGAACCGGCTGGTGTTCACGCCGGCGATCGCGCGCGAATTTCACCGCACGCGGCCGCTGCAGCGCTCGATCGCGCTCGAGTTCGTGCTGATGATCGCGATCCTCGGTCTCGTCGCGCTATGGCGCTTCACGCCGCCGCCGCGCGTGCTGGCAATGTCAGACGACGTTCCGCTCGCGGTCCACATCCACACCGATGCCGCGATGTTCCAGGTGCTGATCGCGCCGGGCAAGGTCGGACAGAACGAATTTGTGCTGCAACTGATGAACGGCGACGCGAGCCCGTTCGCCGCCAAGGAGGCGACGTTGACGCTGAGCCTGCCGGATCGCGGCATCGAGCCGTTGGAACGCAGCGCCGCGCTGGGTCCCGACGGCTATTGGCACGTGAAGAAGGTGCCGTTGCCGGTCCCGGGCCGCTGGCACATGCAGATCGACGCCCTGGTGACCGATTTCAGGAAAGTGACGCTGGAAGACGATTTCGAGGTCAGGTAAACGCACGATCAGCGCGCCGGGCACGTCGGCGGGACGCAAATCGCTCAAATGGCGGAAAATAGCCTGATTTGAAGGGCTTTTGTCATTTGGCGGCCTTGTGTTTTCACAGCCGATCCGGTTTCACTGCTGCGCTTCCCACGCTTTCCTGATTCCCGAGTAACGCCATGCGATTGTCGCGGTTTTTTCTGCCCATCCTGAAAGAAAACCCGAAAGAGGCGGAGATCGTCTCGCATCGGCTGATGCTGCGCGCGGGCATGATGCGGCAGGAGGCGGCCGGCATCTATGCCTGGCTGCCGCTCGGCTTCCGGGTGCTGAAGAAGATCGAGCAGATCGTTCGCGAGGAGCAGAACCGCGCCGGTGCGCTCGAGCTCTTGATGCCGACGCTGCAGCTTGCCGATCTCTGGCGCGAAAGCGGCCGCTACGACGCCTATGGCCCGGAGATGCTGCGCATCCTCGATCGTCACAAGCGCGAGCTGTTGTACGGACCGACCAATGAGGAAATGATCACCGAGATCTTCCGCTCCTACGTCAAGTCCTACAAGAACCTGCCGCTCAACCTCTACCACATCCAGTGGAAGTTCCGCGACGAGCAGCGTCCGCGTTTCGGCGTGATGCGCGGCCGCGAATTCCTGATGAAGGACGCCTATTCGTTCGACCTCGACGAGGCCGGCGCACGGCGCTCCTACAACAAGATGTTCGTGGCTTATCTGCGCACCTTCGCGCGAATGGGCCTGAAGGCGATCCCGATGCGGGCCGAGACCGGCCCGATCGGCGGCGACCTCAGCCACGAATTCATCGTGCTGGCGGAGACCGGCGAGTCCGGCGTCTACATCAACCGCGATGTGCTGGACCTGCCGGTGCCGGGCGAGGACGTCGACTATGAGGGCGATCTCACGCCGATCATCAAGCAGTGGACCTCGGTCTATGCGGCGACGGAGGACGTCCACGAGGCTGCGCGCTTCGAGCAGGAAGTGCCTGAAGCCAAGCGGCTCAACACCCGCGGTATCGAGGTCGGCCAGATATTCTATTTCGGCACCAAATATTCCGACACCATGAAGGCGATGGTGGCGGGCCCCGATGGCGTCGACGTGCCGATCCATGGCGGTTCCTACGGTGTCGGCGTATCGCGTCTGGTCGGCGCGATCATCGAGGCCTGTCACGATGACGCCGGCATCAAGTGGCCCGAGGCGGTCGCGCCGTTCCGCGCCGCGATCCTCAACCTCAAGCAGGGCGATGCCGCGGTCGACGGCGCCTGCGAGCAGCTCTATCGCGAGCTCTCGGCGAAGGGCGTCGATGTGCTCTACGACGACACCGATCAGCGCGCCGGCGCCAAGTTCGCCGCGGCCGATCTGATCGGTATCCCCTGGCAGATTCTCGTTGGGCCCAAGGGGCTCGCGGAAGGCAAGGTCGAAGTGAAGCGCCGCAGCGACGGTTCACGCGAGAACATGAGCCCCGCGGACGTGGTCGCGAAGCTCGCGGGTTAAAGTTTATTCACGCCGTATCAATCGGCGGGGTAATCCGGCCACATTTGACCCGAATCATGGGATTATCGAGAGATGGATGAGACCATGAGCGAGCCAGTCCGTACCCCGCCTTTTGCGCCATTCGAATGGCTGCTGTCCGGACGCTATCTGCGCGCGCGCCGCAAGGAAGGGTTCATCTCGGTCATCGCCGGCTTTTCGTTCCTCGGCATCATGCTCGGCGTTGCCACGCTGATCGTGGTGATGGCCGTCATGAACGGCTTCCGCAAGGAGCTGCTCGACAAGATCCTCGGCCTCAACGGCCACCTTCTGGTGCAGCCACTAGAATCGCCGCTGACCGACTGGAAGGATGTCGCCGACCGCATCAGCCAGGTGCAGGGCATCCGTCTGGCCGCGCCCGTCGTGGACGGACAGGGGCTCGGCTCGTCGCCGTTCAACGCGGCCGGCGTCTTCATCCGCGGCATTCGCGCCGACGATCTCAACAACCTCACCTCGATCGCCAAGAACATCAAGCAGGGCACGCTCGAGGGCTTCGACGAGGGGCAGGGGGTTGCGATCGGCCGCCGGCTTGCCGACCAGCTCTCGCTGCATGCCGGCGACATGATCACGCTGGTTTCGCCGAAGGGCGCGGTGACGCCGATGGGCACCACGCCGCGCATCAAGCCCTACAAGATCACGGCGGTGTTCGAGATCGGCATGTCGGAATACGATTCGACATTCGTGTTCATGCCGCTGGCGGAGGCGCAGGCCTATTTCAACCGCAACAACGACGTGTCTTCGATCGAGGTGTTCACCACCAATCCGGACAAGATCGACACCTACCGCAAGCTGGTGACGGAGGCGGCCGGGCGGCCGGTCTTCCTTGTCGACTGGCGGCAGCGCAACTCGACGTTCTTCAACGCGCTGCAGGTCGAACGCAACGTGATGTTCCTGATCCTGACCATGATCGTGCTGGTCGCAGCGCTCAACATCGTCTCCGGGCTGATCATGCTGGTGAAGGACAAGGGCCAGGACATCGCGATCCTGCGCACCATGGGCGCCTCGCAGGGCTCGATCATGCGAATCTTCCTGATCACCGGCGCCTCGATCGGCGTGGTCGGAACGCTGACCGGCTTTGCGGTCGGCATGCTGATCTGCCTGAACATCGAATCGATCAGGCAGTTCCTGTCATGGCTCACCAACACCGAGCTGTTCTCGCCGGAACTGTATTTCCTCTCCAAGCTACCGGCTGAGGTCGATTTCGGCGAGACGCTCGCCGTCGTGATCATGGCGCTGACGCTGTCCTTCCTTGCGACGCTCTACCCGTCGTGGCGCGCCGCGCGCCTCGATCCGGTCGAAGCGCTCCGGTACGAATAGGAGCGCACATGGCAGAGGGGGCGGAAGACGTACCGGTCGTCTATCTTCATGATATCAAGCGGGAATACAGGCAGGGCGAAGCGACGCTGACGGTCCTGAACGGCGCCAAGCTGGCGCTGTGGGCCGGTCAATCGGTGGCGCTGGTGGCGCCGTCGGGATCCGGCAAGTCGACGCTGCTGCACATCGCGGGCCTGCTCGAGAGTCCCGATGAGGGTGAGGTCTATGTCGCGGGCACGCCGACCTCGCAGATGTCCGACGTCGACCGCACGCAGATTCGCCGCTCCGATATCGGCTTCGTCTATCAGTCGCACCGGCTGTTGCCGGAGTTCTCGGCGCTCGAGAACGTCATGCTGCCGCAGATGATTCGTGGCCTCAAGCGCTCCGAAACCGTGAAACGCGCGACCGAGATCCTGTCCTATCTCGGACTTGGCGACCGCATCACCCATCGTCCCGCCGAGCTCTCGGGCGGCGAACAGCAGCGTGTGGCGATCGCGCGCGCGGTTGCGAACGCACCGCGGGTGCTGTTTGCGGACGAGCCGACCGGGAATCTGGATCCGGGAACGGCCGATCACGTCTTCAACGCGCTGATGCAACTCGTGAAGGCGACCCGGGTCGCGATGCTGATCGCGACCCACAACATGGATCTCGCCGCACGGATGGATCGCCGGGTGTCGCTGTCGAACGGCCAGGTCGTCGAGCTCGAATAGCGCTTCGCGCGAAGTGGGTCGCGGTTCGTGTGAAGAACGCTCGCTAAGCGCAGGAATCTAGGGCCTTTTCCGCTCTGATTATATCGGAATGGAAAGGGCTTGAGCCCTCAATAAGCGGGGCGAGGCCGTCTGCCAGACTGGCTCGGCCGACGATCGATCGGCGGCCCGGCATAATAGGGATTGTTGATGCACATCGCGGCGAGGCCGGACGCTGAGGCGCGGCACTGCTCCAGCGAGGTGTAGCCGCAGTCGGTATCCTCACCGCCCCATCGGTAGTTCGTCTTGCAGACCGGCGAGGTCGAATCGTATTTCTGGGCATTGGCTGGCGTACTTGCGATGGTACCCAGCGCTAGGAGCGCCGGAAACAGTACAAGAATCAGGTTTCGCATCAGAAGCTCCAGTCGATCTGGCACCGGCAACGCTCGCGCCGAACATCCGTGCGAATAGGCACCGGCGTGCGGGAGCGATCAATTCACATTCCCGCGGCGGCGACGCCCGGCCGGGTGTCAGTGAATGAACAGGTCGAAAAAATTGCCCTCACGGCGGTCCCGCGGGGCGACGTGCAGATAGGAGCGCGGGTCGTTGTCGCCGGCATAATAGGGGTTGGCGATGCAGTTCTGTCCGATGCCGGAGGCGGTGGCGAGGCACGCCTCATAGGACGGATAGGAGCAGTTGCTGAGACCTGGATAGCGGTCGCCCTGGATGCAGAACGGGTAGCGCACGCCGACGGCATGGGAGGGCGCCGTACCAAGCGTAGCGAGCGCGACCACAGACGCCGCAGCAGCAAGAATCATCGTCCGCATGGGCATTCCTTATCGCTGCGAAGATTCGATCTGGGCGACGATCCAAATCGGACAAGCCGGTTCCGGTCAACACGATCTTGCGCGCAGCCGCGCAAGCAGCTTTGAATTGTGAAGATTGTGCGGCAGCTATGTGGCGAAAGTTCCAAGAAGTGCCTGTAACGCAGTATTAACTTCAAATTTGAGCGAAGTCGTTTGGGCCTGCCTGTTGCAGCGAAGTTACAGCAATTCCGACGGGGGCTGCTATGACGGTGTCTCGCGGCCTTGGGGGCCTGTAGAAAAAGTTGGAACGGGAAAATGAAAAAGATTTTGCTTGTCACCGCCAGCCTGCTCGCGCTCAGCGCGACCGCTGCCTCTGCGGCTGACCTCGCGGCTCGCCCTTACACGAAGGCTCCGCCGCCCATGGTTGCCGCTGTGTATGATTGGACCGGCTTCTACATCGGTATCAACGGTGGTTGGGGCCAGAGCCACGACAACCGTTCGGTCGACGGCTTCGGCCAGGCCGGCAGCTACGATGCCAACGGCGGCACCGTCGGTGGCCAGGTCGGCTACCGCTGGCAGACCGGCGGCTGGGTCTGGGGTCTGGAAGCTCAGGGCAACTGGGCTGACTTCTCCGGCAGCACCGGCAACCTGCTGGTCCCGGGCGGCACCGTTCGCTCGAAGACCGATGCGTTCGGCCTGTTCACCGGTCAGATCGGCTACGCCTGGAACAACGTCCTGCTGTACGCCAAGGGCGGTGCTGCGGTCACCGATCGCAACTACCAGTTCCTGGCACCGGGCGGCGCGCTGGCGTCCTCGACCGGCTACGACACCCGTTGGAGCCCGACGGTCGGCGTTGGCCTCGAATTCGCCTTCACTCAGGGCTGGTCGCTCGGCGTCGAATACAACCACATCTTCGAAGACACGCACGGTGCGACCTTCGTGACCCCGGCTGGCGTCGGCGTGACCGGCTTCCACACCGGTGGCGACACCGACATGGTCCTCGGCCGTCTGAACTACAAGTTCGGTGGCCCGATCATCGCGCGTTACTGATCGCTCGCTTAATCCAAGCGGCATCGAAAACCCCGGGCTTCGGCCCGGGGTTTTTTGTTGGCCTGGCGGATTAGCCATTGTGGCGAGTGGGCGGGGATGGAAAACAACCGGCTCTGGGGGCATATTTGCTCCCATGGGACGGTGGCTAAAAGCGGCCTTGGTCATTTTCGGAGTGTGCGCCGGATGGATGGTCATTGGTTACTTGGCCTTCGATGCTGATGACGATGACGTCGTCCAAACCATCGTGGCGCATAAAAAATCGCACAAATGACCCTAAACGCCCCAGAGGCCCAACCAGCTCGCCAAGCGGATCATTGATATTGCTACGGGCGAGGCGCCTGACCGCGATCCTACGCCGGAGGAAGAGCGCAAAGACCTGGCTGCCGTCCATCGTGGCAAGCTGGGCGGCGTCAAGGGCGGCAGGGTGACGGTGGCAAACCTTACAAAGAACGTCGCGTAGATCGCCAGGGCAGGCGCTAAAGGTCGATAGCATCTTCGGCTTTCAGAGCAGGGATGAAGCGCTGGAATGGGCGCGCGCGAAGTCGCAGGGCTGGCTACTGCAGAATAGAACTAGAGGCGCTGCCAGCTCCCGCCACGATTAACCAAGGGATTTTCTTTCGCGGTCAGCTTTCAAACTGACCCACTGCCTCGCTTGACTGGCGATTATGTACTTGGAACCACAAGCCGCAAGTCATAGTAAATGCGCTGCGGACGGTTCCGGTTCGGGGCCGGATGCTGGCGCGCCCGAGGTGACCCCCGTCATGATTTCGGCGGGGCGTCGGGTTCTGTCGGACTATGATCCGGGGTGGACGGATGAGGATCGGCTGGTGTCTCGGATTTTTTCCGAGATGCTGCAATTGCGTCCTCGATAACGCCTTTCAGCGTGTAGACATAGGCGGAGGTGCTGATGATGTTGGTGTCTATTTCCTTCATTCGCGCGCGTGGAAAATGCTCTCCGTAGACTAAATCTGGACTTGCCGAGTTCCGTCTCAGGGATGTGGCAGATGGTTCGGAGCCGTAATCGCGGCCCCAAATTCCGTGCACAATGAGGTTTCTGTCCTGCTCTAGGTTCTGAACGGTTGTTTGGAGATTCTTGAATACCTCCGACATTGGAGGATGGCGCGCATCGATCAGCTTGCGCAACATCTTCATCCGGGCTCTCATCTGGATGTCCGCCGTCAGTGCTCGCCCTGTGGGCGCTTTGACTTCGAGAATGGCCCAGATCAAGCTTTCAACTGTGTGTTCCAGATAGGACCAGTGGATCGCGATTAGGCCTATGTCGTAAACTTCTCGGCGCAACAAACCTGGATGAAGGGTCATTTGAAAAAGCCCATCGAACAATTTGACGAGAAAGAAGCGCAAGCACGTTTCGAGGCGGCGCTGCGTGGCGCACTCAAGACGCCTCATAGACCGCTAAGGCAAAATAAGACGCCCAAGAAGGCGGCCAAAAAGGGCAAGACTCAAGCGAAAAAGTAGGGCAACCTCCCCGTGTGGGGAGCTATCAATGCCTGAAACGTTTTGGATGCTGACGAGCACTGCTTGGACGGCCATTGGAGCAATGGCGAACGTCATTTATTCCGGCCTAACTCTTTTTCTTGTCATCTTTGCGTATGTGCAAATCACCTCTGCACGCAGCGAGGCTAGAATTAACCGCACACTTGCCGTGTGTGACAGATACGATCTCGACCCGCAATTGGATGCCTTTTGTCGCAAAATTGCGGCGGCCCGCGACAATGGCGACTTGGAGAAGAACCCGCGTTCCTATCGCCTCGATATGTGCAGCATACTGAACTATCTGGAATCTATGGCGATTGGTGTCGAACGCGGCCTGTATGACAAGGAAGTGGTCAGGGACTATATGGAACCTATCCTAAGGGGGTACGTTCAAGAGTTCATCAAAAGCGGGCTTTTAGAAAGGGCAAAACCCATTGAACCCGTCCACGATGATGTGCTTAACACTGAGCAGTACTTCAGCGGCACCATCAAGCTAGACAAGGAATGGGCCGAGAACCCGAAGGGTAAGTAACATGGCAATGCCAAAGCTGTAGGCCTCTTAAGTCCGCCGATAATGCTTCGCCCGCCAGCGAAGAAATCGCCGCGCTAGCCGGGACAGATCACGTTTAGTGAGGTTGGCGATACGTCAGACGCTTGCCAGCCGCGCCTTTGATGGCAAGGTCCGCGCGTTCCCCGTCGCCAATACCAAGCGCAACGCGGTTGCTGTAACGGAAGTCAAATTCTGAAAGATAGCGGTGCAGGTGCTTCTCAGCGCAATGCTGATAGACGCCCTTCATGCCGCGCTTGAAGATCGAATAGTAGCCTTCCACCGTGTTGGTGTGGATCACGTAGTCAGCGCCGCCCGGAAATTCCTTCGCGTTGGTATAGCGAACATATTCCTCGCTGCGATGGTGGACGGTGTCATGGCGCAGGAACTTGCGGCCAAGCTCTTTGTACCAGCCAGCCTCGTCGGTCATCAGTTTTGACTCGCGGCTGATGTTGGCGGTGATGATGGGCGCGATATCCGCAATGCGCACGCCATCAACGTGGAAGCTCCGAACAGAGCCGCCGCGCTCTACAAGGGTTAAAACCGTGTTCTTATTGGACACGCCATGGCGGCCCTTCTTGGGCGCGCCGACCGGGCGACCAATATAGGTTTCGTCTACCTCAACCGTCTTTGCACCGCCGCCCAGAGGGGGCAGCAAGCCGCCTGAGCGCATCGCTTCGCGAATGCGGTGGGTCAAGAACCACGCCGACTTATAGGTGATGCCAAGCGCCCGGTGGAGCTGGTGCGAGCTGATGCCCTTCTTGCTCGATGCCATCAGGTAGAACGCCTGAAGCCAGACGTTGAGCTTGATATGGCTGCTTTCCATTACGCTCTTGGTGGTGACGGAGAAGTCCTTGCGGCACTCCTTGGTGCGGCAACGGTAGACGCCCGGCTTCTTGGTCAGGAAGGACTCGTTGACGGTGCCACAGTGCGGGCAAACGCGATCGGAGCCCCAGCGAAGGGCTTCAAGGTAGTCGCGGGCCGCTTCCGGGCTCTGGAAATGAGGGGCGTTGAACTGAGACATGGCAATAAATCCGGTTCCAATGCCCTATTTACTATACCTTGGGCCTTGTGGTGTCAAGTATATAATCGCCGCTTGACTCTGAGAACAAAAAAGGAACAATGTTCTTCATACGTTCCAGTTCAGGGAGAGCGGCCATGTTGAAGATTTTCGTGCAGGAAGCTGCAGCGCTGGCATCGATCACGCTGTTCGTCGGGATGATCGCGGTTTGGGCCCAGCTGATCACCCAGTTCTGAAATGTGCCCGCAGGGACAGGGGCATAGGTTGCTTCTGGGGAAAAGCGGGACGCCCTGCCGCCACGCCGTGTTCGGCGTGGACTTGGCAGGGCCGAGGCCCCACGATGGGGATGCGAGTCGGGTCTGATGCTTTCGAGCTCCGGATTGGGCACTCGCGCCATCCCTGCCTTCAAGAGACCCTCGAGCAGCCATGCCGAATGCCGGATTCGTTCATCTTCACGTCCATTCCGCCTATTCGCTGCTGAAGGGCTCGATCAAGATCGCCAAGCTCGGCGAACTCGCCAAGGCCGACCGTCAGCCGGCGCTGGCGCTCACCGACACCGACAACATGTTCGGGGCGCTGGAATTCTCCGACAAGATGGCCGGCTACGGCATCCAGCCGATCGTCGGCTGCGAGCTGGCGGTGGATTTCGGCGATGTCGACCCCAATACGCGGAGCATCCTGGCGACGACGGGGCCGACGCGAATCGTGCTGCTGGCGGCCCGCGAGCGCGGCTACCGCAGCCTGATGCGGCTGAACTCGCGGGCGTTCCTGGAGACACCGGTCAACCAGACCCCGCACATCAAGCTCGACTGGCTCACCGACGACGCCGAGGATCTGATCGCGCTGACCGGTGGTCCCGACGGGCCGATCGCGCTGGCACTGCGCGCCGAGCAGGCCGCGCTGGCCGCGACCCGCTGCGAACGCCTGGCGAGTCTGTTCGGCGACCGTCTCTACATCGAATTGCAACGCCACGGCATCGACAAGGAGCGCCGCACCGAGGGCGGTCTGATCGATCTCGCCTACAGCAAGGGCCTGCCGCTGGTTGCGACCAACGAGCCGTATTTCGCCAGCAGTGACGACTACGAATCGCATGATGCGCTGCTGTGCATCGCCGGCGGCCACTTGATCGCCGAGACCAACCGCGAGCAATTGACCCCCGATCACCGCTTCAAGACCCGTGCGGAAATGGCGGTGCTGTTTGCCGATATTCCGGAGGCGCTGGCCTCGACGGTGGAGATCGCCGAGCGCTGCTCGTTCCGGCCGAAAACCCGCAAGCCGATCCTGCCGTTCTTCACGGTCGGTGCCGCCGCCAGCTCCGATGCCGCCGCGGACGAAGCCGCCGAGCTGAAGCGCCAGGCCGAGGAGGGGCTCGCCAACCGTCTGCGGGTGCACGGTCTCTCGCCGGGAATGACCGAAGAGGACTACAGCAAGCGACTGGCTTTCGAGCTCGACGTCATCACCCGCATGAAATATGCGGGCTACTTCCTGATCGTCTCGGACTTCATCAAATGGGCGAAGGCGCAGGGCATTCCGGTCGGACCGGGCCGCGGCTCCGGTGCGGGCTCACTGGTCGCCTGGGTGCTCACCATCACCGACCTCGATCCGATGCGCTTCGCCCTGCTGTTCGAGCGCTTCCTCAATCCCGAGCGCGTCTCGATGCCGGATTTCGACATCGACTTCTGCCAGGACCGCCGCGGCGAGGTGATCCAGTACGTGCAGGAACGCTACGGCCGCGACCAGGTGGCGCAGATCATCACCTTCGGTACGCTGCAGGCGCGCGGCGTGCTGCGCGACGTCGGGCGCGTGCTGCAGATGCCGTACGGGCAGGTCGACAAGCTGACCAAGCTGGTGCCGCAGAACCCCGCGGCTCCCGTGACGCTGGCGCAGGCGATCGAAGGCGAGCCCAAGCTACAGGCGTTCCGCGACGAGGATCCGGTGGTGGCGCGTGCGTTCGACATCGCGCAGCGCCTCGAGGGCCTGACGCGCCACGCCTCGACCCACGCTGCCGGTATCGTGATCGGCGACCGGCCACTGAGCGAGCTGGTGCCGATGTACCGCGATCCGAAATCCGACATGCCGGTCACCCAGTTCAACATGAAATGGGTCGAGCCGGCCGGCCTCGTGAAGTTCGACTTCCTCGGCCTCAAGACGCTGACGGTGCTCGATGTCGCGGTCAAGCTGCTCAAGCAGCGCGATGTGCACGTCGATCTCGCGACGCTGCCGATCGACGATGCGCCGAGTTACCAGATGCTGGCCCGGGGCGACGTCGTCGGCGTGTTCCAGGTGGAAAGCCAGGGCATGCGGCGCGCGCTGATCGACATGCGGCCGGACCGCTTCGAGGACATCATCGCGCTGGTGGCGCTGTATCGCCCGGGCCCGATGGCGAACATCCCGACCTATTGCGCGCGCAAGCACGGCGATGAGGAGTCGGAATATCTGCATCCGATCCTGGAGCCGATCCTGAAGGAGACCTTCGGCGTCATCATCTATCAGGAACAGGTGATGCAGATCGCGCAGCAGATGGCTGGCTATTCGCTCGGCCAGGCCGACCTGCTGCGCCGCGCGATGGGCAAGAAGATCCGCGCCGAAATGGACAAGCAGCGCGACATCTTCGTCGCCGGCGCGATGAAGAACGGCGTTGGGAAGGGGCAGGCGGAGACGATCTTCGAGCTGCTCGCCAAGTTCGCCGACTACGGCTTCAACAAGAGCCACGCGGCGGCCTATGCGCTGGTGTCGTACCACACCGCCTATATGAAGGCGCATTACCCGGTCGAGTTCCTCGCGGCGTCGATGACGCTCGAACTCAACAACACCGACAAGCTCTCCGAATTCCGCTCCGAGGCGCAGCGGCTCGGCATCAAGGTCGAAGCGCCCAACATCAATCGCTCCGGCCCGACCTTCGAGGTCAGCGGCAACACGATCTACTACGCGCTCGCCGCGCTGAAGGGTGTCGGCATCCAGGCGGTGGAGCAGATCATCGAGGAGCGCAACAGGAAGGGCGCCTTCACCTCGCTCGCCGATTTCGCAGCAAGGGTGAGCCCGCGCGCCGTCAACAAGCGGATCATCGAAAGCCTTGCGGCGGCCGGCGCGTTCGACACGCTGGACCCGAACCGGGCCCGCGTGTTCGCCGGAGCCGATGCGATCCTGGCCGCCTGCCAGCGCAGCCACGAGGCGGCAACCTCGGGCCAGAACGACATGTTCGGCAGCGCTCCGGATGCGCCCAGCATCATGCTGCCGCAGGTCGAGCCATGGCTGCCCGCGGACCGGCTGCGGCGCGAATATGATGCGATCGGCTTCTTCCTGTCGGGTCATCCGCTCGACGACTACGCGACCGCGCTGAAGCGGCTGCGCGTGCAATCCTGGGCGGAGTTCTCGCGTGCGGTGAAGACCGGCGCGACAGCGGGCAAGGTCGCGGCAACCGTGGTGTCGCGCATGGAGCGGCGCACCAAGACCGGCAACAAGATGGGCATCATGGGCCTGTCGGATCCGACCGGCCATTTCGAGGCGGTGTTGTTCTCCGAGGGCCTCGCGCAGTACCGCGATGTGCTGGAGCCCGGCGCGGCCGTGCTGCTGCAGCTCGGCGCCGAGCTGCAGGGTGAGGATGTACGGGCGAGGGTGCTGCACGCCGAGCCGCTGGATCACGCCGCTGCCAAGACGCAAAAGGGTCTGCGGATCTTCGTGCGCGACACCAAGCCGCTGGATTCGATCGCACGCCGGCTCAACATGCCGGACGCCGCGGCCGCCCCGGGCGCGTCCGCAAAGGCACCAGCGGTGAAGCCGGCCTCCGCGCCGCCACCCGCGGCTGGCGCCGATGGCGACGTCTCGCTGGTGATGATGCTGGACCTCGAAACCGAGGTCGAGATGAAGCTGCCCGGCCGCTACAAGGTCTCGCCGCAGATCGCCGGCGCGATCAAGGCGGTCGCGGGCGTGGTCGACGTGCAGACGCTGTAGACGACGATCCCGCCGACGCTGCGGAAATCTAATGGCTTCGGCTTAAGCACTATTGCAACCACACCGTGCTTCTTTCTATGGTCCCGCCCGCTTGGAATTTCGGGGGCGGGATGTTTGGACGTTACGCGGCCTTGCTGGCCGGTGTGTTGACGGTGTCGGGCTGCGTGAGCGATGGTGTCGGCACCTACTATGCGGCGATCTCGCAGAAGTTCGGGCCACCGAAGCCGGGACATTCCCGCGTCGTCGTGCTCCAGGAAAAACGCAAGGGTCTGAGCATGGCGTTTTGCGCCTGCGACCTGAAGCTTGATGGCGAGCCGATCGGCAAGGTCGCATTCGGGACGTACGCGTTCGCCGATCGCCCCGCCGGCCGTCATCAACTGGTCGCGAGCGAAGTGATGTTTCCCGGCGACACCACCTTCAACTTCGCAACCGAGCCGGGCCGCACCTATTTCTTTCTGTTGAGATCGAGCGAGCGCCACGACTCCGTCACCGGCGTGTCGATGGTGGGCGGTTTGGTTGGTGGCTTCGTCGCGTCGGCTGCGACCGCGAACGCCGCCAATCCGGGGCCGGCCGATTTCGTAGCGCTGGACGAGGCGACAGCGCGCACGACGCTGGCGGAGCTACAATTGGCGCAATAGGGATCGCCCGGCGGGATCTTGGCGGGGGCCTTGGCCGGCCATACCGGGCCATTTTGGGCCAAAACGGATCAGTTTCGGGGCTCAAAGGGCCCGTCCGGCCGCTGTAACCGGCCGTATTTCCTTGCTTCTGGCGCAAATCGCGCTATATACCGCGCCATCTCACACGGAAACATGGCTCTCAAAGGCCGTCCGGTGGCAACCGGGCCATTCAGGCTCGTTTGCTCACACGTTTCCGGAGGAACCAACCGGAGAATTAGATCTATGTCGCTGCCCGAATTCAACATGCGTCAGCTCTTGGAAGCTGGCGTTCACTTTGGCCACCAGTCCCACCGCTGGAACCCGAAGATGCAGGATTACATCTTCGGCGCCCGCAACAACATCCACATCATCGACCTCGCGCAGACCGTGCCGATGCTGCACCGTGCCTTGCAGGCGGTCAGCGATACCGTCGCCAAGGGCGGCCGCATCCTGTTCGTCGGCACCAAGCGCTCGGCCCAGGACGGCGTTGCCGATGCGGCCAAGCGTTCGGCCCAGTATTTCGTCAACTCGCGCTGGCTCGGCGGCACGCTGACCAACTGGAAGACGATTTCGGCCTCGATCAAGCGGCTGCGCCATCTCGACGACGTGCTCTCGTCGGGCGAAGCCAGCTCCTACACCAAGAAGGAGCGGCTGACGCTGCAGCGCGAGCGCGACAAGCTCGACCGTTCGCTTGGCGGCATCAAGGACATGGGCGGTCTTCCCGACATGATCTTCGTGATCGACACCAACAAGGAAGACATCGCGATCCAGGAAGCCCAGCGGCTCAACATCCCGGTCGCTGCGATCGTCGACACCAATTCGGACCCCAAGGGCATCACCTATGTGGTGCCGGGCAATGACGACGCCGGCCGCGCGATCTCGCTGTATTGCGATCTCGTGGCGCGCGCCGCCATCGACGGCATCTCGCGTGCGCAGGGCGATTCCGGAATCGATATCGGTGCGTCGGCTGCGCCCGTGCAGGAAGAGCTCCCGGCGGCTGCGCCGTCCGGCTTCCAGGGCCTCGCTGGTCCGCGCGGCACCGCCGACAACCTCAAGAAGCTCACCGGCGTGTCCGGTACGATCGAGAAGAAGCTCAACGACCTCGGCATCTTCCACTACTGGCAGCTCGCCGAGCTCGACCATGACACCGCGCACAAGATCGGCGAAGAAGTCGGTCTGCCGAGCCGTGCCGACGCCTGGGTTGCCCAGGCCAAGACGCTCGCCGAAGCGGAATAAAGGTTACGCGGCGTGGCCGGGTCTCGCCCGGCCGCCGCTTCTATTCCACGAACAACGATTTCCCTGTCGCTGACAGCGGCGCCATCGGGCGCCGCGGTTTCTGTACAGGCAAGAAGGACATTGAACGATGGCAACGATCACAGCAGCGATGGTCAAGGATCTCCGCGAATCGACCGGCGCGGGCATGATGGATTGCAAGGCGGCGCTGACCGAGAACAACGGCGACATGCAGGCCGCGCAGGATTGGCTGCGCAAGAAGGGTCTGTCCAAGGCCGCCAAGAAGGCCGGCCGTGTGGCCGCCGAGGGCCTGATCGGCGCGCTGACCTCCGGCACCAAGGGCGTGCTGGTCGAGGTCAATTCGGAGACCGACTTCGTTGCGCGCAACGAGCAGTTCCAGGGTCTGGTCAAGATGATCGCCCAGGTCGCGCTGCATAACGGTGCCAATGTCGAGACGATCAAGGCGGCCAAGGTCGGCGACGTCACCGTCGAGACCGCGATCTCCGACGCCATCGCGACCATCGGCGAGAACATGACGCTGCGCCGCGCCGCTTCGCTCGAGGTGAGCAAGGGCGTGGTGTCAAGCTACGTCCACAACGCCGTCGTCGAAGGCGCCGGCAAGATCGGCGTGATCGTGGCACTGGAGTCCACCGGCAAGACCGACGAGCTCGCAGTGCTCGGCCGCCAGCTCGCGATGCACGTCGCGGCGGCGAAGCCGCTGGCGCTCGATCCGGCCGGGCTCGACCCGGAGACCGTCAAGCGCGAGAAGGACGTACTGGCCGACAAGTACCGCCAGCAGGGCAAGCCTGAGAACGTCATCGAGAAGATCGTCGATTCCGGTCTGAAGACCTACTACAAGGAAGTCTGCCTGCTCGATCAGGCCTTTATCCACGACAGCGGCAAGTCCGTTGCCCAGGCGGTGAAGGAAGCTGAGGGTAAGGTCGGCGGGCCGATCAAAATCGCTGGCTTTGTGAACTATGCTCTCGGTGAGGGAATCGAGAAGCAGGAAAGCGACTTCGCCGCCGAAGTCGCGGCCGCCAGCGGCAAGAAGTAACCGCTGACACCTGGCGTCCGGCGTCCGCGCCGGAGGCCTGCCTGCGCGGGATGAGAAAGCGATCGCATCATGGCTGAGCCGATCTATCGTCGCGTGGTGATCAAGCTGTCCGGCGAATATCTGGCCGGCTCCCACGGTTTCGGTATCGATCAACCGACAGTCGACCGCGTCGCCGACGACCTGATCGCGGCCCGCAAGCTCGGTGTCGAGGTCGCGGTCGTGATCGGCGGCGGCAACATCGTCCGCGGCGTCGAGGTGTCCTCGCGCGGCGTGTCCCGGCCGACCGGCGACACCATGGGCATGCTTGCCACCATGATGAACTGCCTCGCGCTCGAGGCGGCGATCGAGCGCAAGGGGACACCGGCGCGGACCTTGTCGGCATTCGTGATGCCGGAGATTTCCGAGCTGTTTACCCGTAGTGCGACGCACAAATATCTCGCCGAGGGACGCATCGTCCTGCTCGGCGGCGGAACCGGCAACCCGTTCTTCACCACCGATACCACCGCCGTGCTGCGCGGGGCCGAGATCGGGGCAGAGGCGGTGCTGAAAGCCACCAATGTCGACGGCGTCTACAGCGCCGATCCGAAGAAGGATCCCAAAGCCAAGCGCTTCGACCGCCTGACCCATTCGCAGGCGATCGAGGGTGGCTACAAGGTCATGGACGCGACCGCTTTCGCACTTGCCCGCGAGACGTCGCTGCCTATCATCGTGTTCTCGATCGCGGAGCCCGGTTCGATCGGTGCGATTCTGCGCGGTACCGGACACGGCACGGTCGTCGCCGGCTGATTGCCGCGCCTCTGAGTCCAGACTTTGGACCCGAGGGCGTCGACAGCCGGTTTCTAGTAAAGGGAGAAGCGTCATGGCCGCAGCTGGTTTTGACATCAACGACGTGAAGCGCCGCATGCAGGGCGCCACACAATCGCTCAAGCACGAGCTCGGCGGTCTGCGTACCGGCCGCGCCGCGGCCTCTATGCTGGAGCCGGTCCAGGTCGAGGCTTACGGCTCGCATATGCCGCTCAACCAGGTTGCGACCATCAGCGTGCCCGAGCCGCGCCTGCTCTCGGTGCAGGTCTGGGACAAGACGATGGTGAAGGCGGTGGAGAAGGCGATCGTCGACTCCAACCTCGGCCTTTCGCCGGCAACCGAAGGACAGGTGCTGCGCTTGCGGATTCCCGAACTCAACGAGGAGCGCCGCAAGGAACTGGTCAAGGTCGCGCACAAATACGCGGAAGCGGCCAAGGTCGCGGTACGCCACGTGCGCCGCGACGGCCTCGACGTGATCAAGAAGCTCGAGAAGAATCACGAGATCTCCGAGGACGATCAGGAGCGCCTGTCGAACGAGGTGCAGAAGGCGACCGACGGCGTGATCGCCGAAGTCGATCAGCTGCTTGCCGCCAAGGAAAAGGAAATCCTGACGGTCTGAAGGCGCTACGGGAAAGAGCAGATGTCGAACGCCGCCGCCCCAGCAACCGACGGACCGGATCGCTCCGGCAGTCCGTTGCATGTGGCGATCATCATGGACGGCAACGGGCGCTGGGCCGCTTCGCGCGGCCTGCCGCGCGTCGAGGGCCATCGCCGCGGCGTCGAGGCGTTGCGCCGCGTGGTGCGTGCGGCCCATGAACTCGGCATCGTCTATCTCACGATCTTTTCGTTCAGCTCGGAAAACTGGTCGCGGCCGGCCAGCGAGATCGGCGATCTGTTCGGCTTGCTGCGCCGCTTCATCCGCAACGATCTGGCGACGCTGCATCGCGACGGCGTGCGGGTGCGCGTGATCGGCGAGCGCGCCGGGCTCGATCCCGACATCTGCGCGCTGCTCAACGAGGCCGAGGAGCTGACGCGGAATAACGTCAAGCTCAACCTTGTGGTCGCCTTCAATTACGGCTCGCGGGCGGAGATCGCTGCCGCCGCGCGGCGCCTTGCGCGCGAGGTCGCCGAGGGCAAGCGCGACGCCGACTCCATCGATGCCGATACGCTCGGCCAATATCTCGATGCGCCCGACATTCCGGACCCGGATCTGATCATCCGGACCAGCGGCGAACAGCGGCTGTCGAACTTCCTGATGTGGCAGGCCGCCTATAGCGAGCTGGTGTTCGTGCCGATTCACTGGCCGGATTTCGACAAGGCGGCGCTCGAAGGCGCGATTGTGGAATACGGCAAGCGTGAGCGCCGGTTCGGCGGCCTCGCCGCGAAAACCGGATCGTGAGCGAGCGCGAAGCCGCACCCGCGGCAGCAAGCGAGCAGTCGCCGGCGGCACCAAGCGAGCAGGGGTCGCGCAACTTCGCGATGCGCGTGGTTGCGGCGCTGGTGCTGGCGCCGGTTGCGATCGCGCTGGCCTATCTGGGTGGCATCGCCTGGTCGCTGCTGGTGACGCTGGTTGCAGTCGGATTGTTCGCGGAATGGCTCATGGTTACCGGGCTCGGACGCGAACTCCGCGTCATGGTGCCCGGCATTATCGCGCTGCTGCTCGCCGGACTTTGCCTGATGGCCGGCCGCATCGATGCGGCGCTGGCGGTCCTCGCCGCCGGTGCGGTTGTCGTGGCGCTGACCTCGGGCGCGCGGCGCAACTGGGCGATTGCGGGATTGGTCTATGCTGCGGCCGCCGAGATCGCATCGGTGCTGCTGCGTCTCGATACGGCGAAGGGCTTTGCCGCGCTGATGTTCGTGTTGCTGATCGTGTGGGTCACCGACATCGGCGGCTATTTCGCGGGCCGCAGCATCGGCGGGCCGAAGCTTTGGGTGCGGGTCAGCCCCAAGAAGACATGGGCGGGCGCGGCCGGTGGCTTCGTCGCGAGCCTGTTGGTTGCGGCATGCTTTGCCGCCTTCGAGATCGGCACGGCCGGGCCGCTGCTGATGCTCGGAGCCGTTTTGTCGGTGGTCTCGCAACTTGGCGATCTCTTCGAATCCGCTGTGAAGCGGCGGTTCGGGGTGAAGGATTCGAGCCACATCATTCCCGGCCATGGCGGCCTTTTGGATCGCCTGGACGGATTTGTCGCGGCCGTCATTGTGGCGGCGATTTTCGGCTTTCTCCGTGGTGGCGCCGATGGCGTCGGACGCGGTCTTATGGTTTGGTGATGAGATGAGCGCAGTTCCGTTGCGTAACAACAAGGCCGCGGCGGCATCCGCAGCGCGGTCCGTGACCGTCCTCGGTGCCACCGGCTCGATCGGCGACAGCACGATGGATCTGCTGCGTGGCGCGCGCGACCGTTACCGGGTCGAGGCGCTGACCGCGAACAGCAATGTCGAGGGACTGGCCAAGCTCGCCAAGGAGTTCGGCGCGCGGTTCGCCGCCATTGCCGATCCGGCGCGGCTTTCCGAATTGAAGAACGCACTGGCTGGAACCCGGATCGAATGCGGGGCCGGGGAGAGCGCCATCATCGAGGCGGCTGCGCGGCCGGCGGATTGGGTGATGGCCGCGGTCAGCGGAGCTGCCGGATTGAAGCCGGCACTTGCCGCGGTCGATCGCGGCGCAACCGTCGCGCTCGCCAACAAGGAGTGCCTGGTCTGTGCCGGTGACATCTTCATGGAGCGGGCCAAGAAGGCCGGCGCCTGCATCCTGCCGGCGGATTCCGAGCATAATGCGCTGTTCCAGGCGCTGGCTTCCGGCAATCGCGAGGAACTGACGCGGGTGATCATCACGGCGTCCGGCGGGCCGTTCCGCACCTGGGCTCCCGCCGACATCGAGCAGGCGACGCTGGAACAGGCGCTCAAGCATCCCAACTGGAGCATGGGGCAGAAGATCACGATCGATTCCGCCTCGATGATGAACAAGGGCCTCGAGGTGATCGAGGCGTCCTACCTGTTCGCCCTGGCGCCCGACGAGATCGACGTGCTGGTGCACCCGCAGTCGATCATCCACGGCATGGTCGAGTTCTCCGATCGCTCCGTGATGGCCCAGCTCGGCACGCCCGATATGCGGATCCCGATCGCGCATTGCCTCGGCTGGCCGGACCGGATCGTCGGCCCGTCCGCCAAGCTCGATCTCGCCAAGATCGGACAGCTCACCTTCGAGGCGCCCGACTTCCAGCGTTTCCCGGGGCTGCGGCTCGCTTACGAGGCGCTGCGGCTCGGCAATGGCGCGACAACGGTCTACAACGCTTCGAACGAGATCGCGGTCGCGGCGTTTATCGCCGGCAAGATCAAATTCGGTGCGATCGCCCGGCTGGTCGAGGCCACGATGAACGATTGGATCAGGTCGGGGAATCAGCCACCGCTGAACTCGGCGGATGATGCGATTTCCGTTGACCATATCGCGCGAAATAAAGCTGCCGCCCTATTGCCTCAAATTGCCTTAAAGGCAACCTAGAGGGTTGGGGACGGAGCCTATGGCTCTTGTCGAGGGGAATTCGAATGCCCGAGTATTTTCTTCATAGTATCAATGCGTTGAGCCATGGGCTCCTCGGTTATATCGTTCCCTTTCTCTTCGTCTTGACCATCGTTGTTTTCTTTCACGAGCTCGGCCATTTCCTGGTTGCGCGCTGGGCCGGGGTGAAGGTGCTGACGTTCTCGCTGGGGTTCGGGCCGGAGCTTGCCGGCTTCAACGACCGGCATGGCACACGCTGGAAGATCTCGGCGATTCCGCTCGGCGGTTACGTCAAGTTCTTCGGCGACGATAGCGAAGCGTCGACGCCGTCGACGGAGACGCTCGCCGCCATGACGGCAGAGGAGCGCGAAGGCAGCTTCCATCACAAGTCGGTCGGCAAGCGCACCGCGATCGTCGCGGCCGGTCCGGTGGCGAACTTCATCCTCGGCGCCCTGATTTTCGCGGGCATGGCGCTCTATTACGGCAAGCCCAGCACGATCGCCCGGGTCGATGGCCTGGTCGCCGAGAGCGTCGCTGCGAACGCGGGCTTCAAGGTCGGTGATATCGTCGTCGATATCGACGGCAGCGCGATCCAGAGCTTCGCCGACATGCAGCGGATCGTAGCTTCGAATGCCGGTTCAGAGCTTGGTTTCAAAGTGAAGCGGGACGGCGCGATCGTTTCCCTGAAGGCGGCGCCGGCGCTGAAGGAGGTCAAGGACCCCTTCGGCAATGCCCACCGAATCGGCGTGCTCGGAATCGAGCACAAGGCTCAGGTCGGCGAAGCATCCAGCGCTCCGGTCGGCGTCTTTGAAGCCATGAAGATCGGTGTCGAGCAGGTTTGGTACATTATTTCGAGCACGTTCAAGTTCCTCGGCTCGCTGTTCGTCGGGACTGGCAATCCGGCCGAGGTGAGCGGGGTCATTGGAATCGCGAAGCTGTCGGGTCAGGCCGCGAGCGCCGGGTTCCAGTTCGTTGTCAATCTTTGCGCGATCCTCTCGGTCTCGATCGGGCTGTTGAATCTGTTCCCGATTCCGCTTTTGGACGGTGGACACCTCCTGTTCTACAGCGCGGAGGCACTTCGTGGACGCCCGCTTTCGGAGCGGACGCAGGAGGTGGGTTTCCGAATCGGTCTGGGTTTGGTTCTGATGCTGATGGTGTTTGCGACATATAACGACATCCTCAGAATCGCTGGGTCCTGAAACGGGGCTTTTCTGTGGCGTTGCCAATGGGCAACGTCTTGGTATGAAAATGGAAATGTTCGGCTGTAGTAAGTTTGCCCCCTCGGCAAAGTTGGCTACAAGCTGAGCGGCAGGTTGGGAATCTGTCGGGTCGTTGGGGAACGGTCCGGCATTGCGAAAGATAAGGGCGCGTTGCGCATGATGTTTGGAATGCGAGTGAGGGGGGGGCTGTTCGCCGCCTTGGTCATGTTCGCCGCGCCGGTGGCGGCCACCTTGGCGGCCGTTGCTGTCTCTGCGCCTGCGCTTGCGCAGACGGTCGATTCGATCACGGTGGAGGGGAACCGCCGCGTCGAGCTCGAAACCATCCGTTCCTATTTCCATCCCGGACCGGGCGGTCGGCTGGGCCAGGCCCAGATCGACGACGGCCTGAAGGCGCTGATCGAGACCGGCCTGTTCCAGGACGTCCATATCGATCAGCGGGGCGGGCGCCTCGTTGTGGTCGTGGTCGAGAACCCGGTGATTGGCCGCGTTGCCTTCGAAGGCAACAAGAAGGTCAAGGACGAGCAGCTCACCGCCGAAGTCCAGTCCAAGCCGCGCGGCACCTTCTCGCGCCCGATGGTGCAGTCGGATGCCCTGCGCATCGCCGAAATCTACCGCCGTTCGGGCCGCTACGACGTGCGGGTCAATCCGCAGATCATCGAGCAGCCGAACAACCGCGTCGACCTGATCTTTGAGGTCAATGAAGGCGTGAAGACCGGTGTGCGGTCGATCGAGTTCCTGGGCAACAATGCCTACTCGGCGTCCCGCCTGCGCGACGTCATCAAGACCCGCGAATCAAACCTGTTGAGCTTCCTCGGCGGCAACGACGTCTACGACCCCGACCGGGTCGAGGCCGACCGTGACCTGTTGCGCCGCTTCTATCTCAAGAACGGCTACGCCGACGTTCAGGTCGTGGCCGCGCTGACCGAATACGATCCCGACAAGAAGGGCTTCCTGGTTACCTTTAAGATCGAAGAGGGCCAGCAGTACCGCGTCGCGGCCGTCAACTATACGTCGTCGATCGCAACGCTCGATCCGAACGCGCTGCGCTCGTTCTCGCGCGTCAATATCGGCTCGCTCTACAACGCCGAGGCGCTGGAGAAGTCGGTCGAGGAGATGCAGATCGAGGCGTCGCGCCGCGGCTACGCGTTCGCGGTGGTCCGTCCGCGCGGCGATCGCAATTTCGACAATCACACGGTGTCGATCACCTTCGCGATCGATGAAGGTCCGCGCACCTATATCGAGCGCATCAACATCCGCGGCAACAGCCGCACGCGCGACTACGTGATCCGCCGCGAATTCGATATCTCGGAAGGCGACGCCTACAACCGTGCGCTGGTCGACCGTGCCGAGCGCCGGCTGAAGAACCTCGACTTCTTCAAGACCGTGAAGATCACCACCGAACCCGGATCCTCCAGCGATCGCGTCATCCTGATCGTCGATCTCGAGGAGAAGTCGACCGGCGACTTCTCGGTGTCGGGCGGCTATTCGACCACCGACGGCGCGCTGGCTGAAGTCAGCGTCTCCGAGCGCAACCTGCTCGGCCGCGGCCTGTTCGCGAAGGCGTCGGTGACCTACGGCCAGTATGCCCGTGGCTACTCGCTGTCGTTCGTCGAACCCTACCTGCTTGATTACCGCGTCGCGCTCGGCCTCGATTTCTACCAGCGCCAGCAGCTGTCCAACAGCTACATCGCCTACGGCACCAAGACGCTCGGCTTCAGCCCGCGGCTTGGCTTCAGCCTGCGGGAAGACCTGTCGTTGCAGCTGCGCTACTCGATCTATCAGCAAGAAATCACCCTGCCGTCGACGCTCAACAACTGTAACAACAATCCCTTCCTGTCTGACGGTGTAACGCCCAATCCTGCGTTCAATCCGAGCCCGGCCTATGCGAACCTGAACGGGATCAGCTTGGTGTCGACCAACGGTCTCGGCTGCTACAGCGACGGCGAAGCCTCGCTGCCGGTCCGCAAGGAGCTGGCGGGCGGCAAGACGCTGACCTCGGCGCTGGGCTATACGCTCAACTACAACACGCTCGACAACAACAAGAACCCGACCGACGGTCTGATCATCGACTTCAAGCAGGACTTCGCCGGCGTCGGCGGCGACGTCAGCTACATCAAGAGCGCGATCGACGCGAAGTACTACACCCCGCTGGTGTCGGATATCGTCGGCGTGATCCACGCCCAGGGCGGCATCCTGAACAAGCTGGGCAGCGACGAACTGCGCATGCTGGATCACTTCCAGATGGGCCCGAACCTGGTCCGCGGCTTTGCGCCGAACGGCATTGGTCCGCGTGATATCAATCCCTACGGCACCATGGACGCGGTCGGCGGCACCAAGTACTGGGGCGTGTCGGCGGAGCTGCAGATGCCGTTCTGGTTCCTGCCGAAGGAAGTCGGGCTCAAGGGCGCGGTCTATGCCGACGCCGGCGGCCTGTACGACTATAAGGGACCGACCTCGTGGGCGGCGACGGGCGAAGTCAACACGGCTAACTGCGTGAGGCCGACGAACAACCCGCCGTCTCCGGGTACCTGCCTTGGCCTGAGTTTTGACGACAGCAAGGTTGTCCGTACCTCCGTCGGTGTCGGCCTGATCTGGCAGTCGCCGTTTGGTCCGCTGCGCTTCGACTACGCTGTACCGCTGACCAAGGGTGCGTATGACCGCGTGCAAGAATTCCGGTTTGGCGGCGGTACGACTTTCTAACACCGCGGCTCGACCGGACTGCGACGGATGGAATGGCGCAGCCGATCTTCTTCAAAAGTCCTCCTTCGTCATCGCTGGCTGAAATCGCCGCGCTGACGAAGGCGCAACTGGTCGACCCCGAAAGGGGCGCGCTTCAGATCAGGGGGCTGGCCTCGCTCGACGAGGCCGGTCCGATGCATCTCGCGTTTTTCGACAATCTCAAATACGTCGACCAACTCGCCGCGACCAAGGCCGGCGCCTGCCTGGTCAGCCCGCGTTTCGAGGCGCAGGTGCCGAAGGGCACCGCCGTGCTGCGCGCCGCGAAGCCGTTCCAGGTGTTCGTCGAGCTCGCCCGCGAATGGCACGCCGATGCGCTGCGGCCGCAATCCTGGTTCGGCACCGAGGGCGTCGCCCCGTCGGCGATCATCGATCCCACCGCGCGCCTCGAGGACGGCGTCATCGTCGATCCGCTGGTCGTGATCGGCCCGCGGGTCGAGATCGGCTCCGGCACCATCATCGGCGCCGGCGCGGTGATCGGCGCCGACGTCAAGATCGGCCGCGACTGCAATGTCGGCGCCAAGACCACCATTCAGTTCGCGCTGATCGGCAACAACGTGCTGATCCACCCAGCCTGCAATATCGGCCAGGACGGCTACGGCTTCATCTTCTTCGGGCCGGCAGGGCACGTGAAGGTGCCGCAGACCGGCCGCGTGGTGATCCAGAACAATGTCGAGGTCGGCGCTGCCTCGACCATCGACCGCGGTTCCCTGCGCGACACCGTGATCGGCGAGGGCACTAAAATCGACAACCAGGTCCAGATCGGCCACAATGTGACCATCGGCCGGCACTGCCTGCTCGCGGCCCAGATCGGGCTCGCCGGCAGCCTGACGATCGGCGACAATGTCGCGCTCGGCGCCAAGGTGGGCATCAACAACCACCTCAAGATCGGCGACGGCGCCCAGGTGACGGCGATGAGCGCGGTCAAGGACGACATTCCGGCCAATGGTCGCTGGGGCGGGCATTTCGCCAAGCCGACCAAGCAGTGGTTCAGGGAAATTATCGCGGTGGAGCGCCTGGTGCGCGACAACGAAGCCAAAGGCAAGGAACAGGAGTGATGGAGGAGGCACCGGTCAAATTCGAGCTCGTGGATATCAACGATATCCTGAAGACGCTCCCGCATCGCTTTCCGATGTTGCTGATCGACCGCGTGATCAAGATCCGCACCGACTACAGCGGTATCGGCATCAAGAACGTCACTTTCAACGAGCCGCCGTTCCAGGGGCATTTCCCGGATCGCCCGGTTTACCCCGGCGTGATGATGATCGAGGCGATGGCGCAGACCGCCGGCGTGATCGGCATCAAGTCGGTCGAGGGCACCGAGAAGCCGCGCGCGGTGTATTTCCTCACCATCGACAAGTGCAAGTTCAGGAAGCCGGTGATGCCCGGCGACACCATCGAGTACCACATGCGCTCGCTCGGCCGCCGCAAGACGATGTGGTGGTTTCACGGCGACGCCAAGGTCAACGGTCAGGTTGTCGCCGAGGCCGATGTCGGCGCGATGCTGACGGATTAGTGCGTTTTCGAGCGAAGTGGCCCCCGGTTCACGTGAAGAAAACGCGTCAAGAAAAGAAGCCCTCGGCGGCCGAGGTTCACGACGTCCTGCACGCGTAACGGCCGTCCGCGCCGGCGATGCGCAGGACGCGATTGAGGAAGACGCCCATCGATGGTGCGATCATCAGCGCGTCGTAGGTCTCCGTGGGCACGCCGCAATAGTGCTGGTAGCTGCCCCTGACCGCGACCAGCAGCGTGCGTTCGCTCGCGCTGTAGCAGACGCGCTGGACGATCGTGCTGCGGTTGATGTCGCGGCAGTCGAAGGACGAGAGATCGACGCTCGTGCTGTTGCCGAGATCGACGGTCTCCGGCCCGATCGGCGCGGAGAACAGGCTGAGGATCAGCGCGGCGGCCCGGACCATGGATCGGTTGCGACCTTCTCGTTTGCAACAGGTCGTCATCATACGTCACTGGACAGGGCGGGCAAAGTCGCGCTAACGACCGCCCAAATCGACTGCATAACGCCTTGATAGCGCCTTGGCGCCACTCACGAATTCCGGACCGTAACGACATGAGCATGATCGACCCCACTGCGCGGATTGCCGATGGCGCTGTGATCGGGGCCGGCACCGAGATCGGTCCGTACTGCATCATCGGCCCCAACGTCGTGCTGGGCGAGAACTGCAAGCTGATCGCGCATGTCACGATCAGCGGGCATACGAAGATCGGCGCCGGCTGCATCATCTCGCCGTTTGCCGCGCTCGGCGGGCCGCCGCAGGATCTCAGCTATCGCGGCGAGCCGACCCGTCTCGAAGTCGGCGAAGCCTGCACGATCCGCGAAGGCGTGACGATGAATGTCGGCACGGTCAAGGGCGGCGGGCTCACCCGCGTCGGCGATCGCGGCTTCTTCATGAACAACAGCCATGTCGGCCATGACTGCATGGTCGGCAACGGCGTGATCTTCGCGACGTCAGCAACGCTCGGCGGCCACTGCGAGATCGGCGACTTCGTCTATATCGGCGGCCTGTCGGCGGTGCACCAGTTCACCCGCGTCGGCCCGCAGGTGATGATCGGCGGTGTCTGCGGCGTGCGCGGCGACATCATCCCGTTCGGGTTAGCCAACGGTCAATACGCAGTGCTCGAAGGGCTCAACATCATCGGCATGCGGCGGCGCCAGTTCACCAAGGCGCGACTGGCGACGGTGCGCGCGTTCTATCAAAAACTGTTCCACGGTCCCGGCATCTTCGCCGAGCGGCTGGCCTCGGTGCAGCCGCTGGCGGGTGAGGATCCTGCGATCGCGGAAATCCTTGCCTTCATCGAGGGCGGCAAGCTCCGGCCGCTCTGTCTTCCCGCCGACGTCAATTGAGCAGGGGATGGCCGCCAGCATGACGTCAGCGGCTCCCTCGCTTTCCTCGCCGGTCGGCGTGATCGCCGGCGGCGGCGCCATGCCGTTCGCGGTCGCCGATCAGCTCACCGCGCGCGGCATCACGCCGGTGCTGTTCGCGCTGCGTGGCGCCTGCGATCCGGCGCGCGCGCAGCGGTTTCGTCACCGCTGGATCTCGGTCGGCCAGCTCGGACGCGCGACCCGGTTGTTCCGCGACGAAGGCTGCCGCGACCTGATCTTCATCGGCACCCTGGTGCGTCCCGCGCTGTCGGAGATCCGGCTCGACTGGGGCACGCTGCGGCTGCTCGGCCATGTCGTGCGCGCATTCCGCGGCGGTGACGATCACCTGCTGTCGAGCGTCGGCCGCATCCTCGAGCAGCAGGGATTTCGCATGGTCGGAATCAAGGATGTCGCGCCGGACCTGCTGATGCCGGAGGGCGCCGTGACGCGCACGACGCCGGACTCGAGCGCGCTCGCCGACATCGCGCGCGGACGCGGCGTGCTCGATGCGCTTGGACCGTTCGACATCGGTCAGGCGGCCGTGGTGATCGACGGTCACGTGGTTGCGGTCGAGGACATCGAAGGCACCGATGGGCTGTTGGCGCGGGTGGCGCGGCTCCGTGCCGACGGCCGTATCCGCGCCAAGACCGGCCGCGGCGTGCTGGTGAAGGCGCCGAAGAGCAAGCAGGATCTCCGCTTCGATCTGCCCACCATCGGTCCACGCACGGTCGAGGGCGCGGCCGCGGCGGGCATCGCCGGCATCGCCGTGATCGCCGGCAACACGCTCGCCGCCGATCCGCAGGGCCTGATCGAGGCCGCCGACGCCAAGGGGCTGTTTGTCATCGGACTGGCGGGCTGATGCAGGCGCATAGTCCCAGCCGCCGCGGCAAGATCTTCCTCATCGCGACCGAGGAGTCCGGTGACCGCCTCGGCGCGGCACTGATGAAGGTGCTGCGCCAGCGCCTCGGCGATGCCGTACAATTTTCCGGCGTCGGTGGCCGGCAGATGACCGGCGAGGGCATCGATCCGTTGTTTCCGATCGAGGAGCTCTCGATCATTGGATTTGCCGCCGTCGTGAAGCAATTGCCGAAGATCCTGCAATTGATCAGGCGTACGGCCGATGCCGTGCTCGATGCTGCGCCCGACATGCTCGTCATCATCGACAGCCCTGACTTCACCCACCGCGTCGCGCGCCGCGTTCGCGCGCGCAACCCGAACATTCCGATCGTCAACTACGTGTCGCCATCGGTCTGGGCGTGGCGGCCGGGCCGGGCGCGCGCGATGCGAGGCTATGTCGATCACGTGCTGGCACTGCTGCCGTTCGAACCGGAGGAATATCGCAAGCTGCAGGGGCCGCCATGCAGCTATGTCGGCCATCCCCTGACCGAGCAGCTCACCTCGCTGCGGCCCAACGAGGAGGAACAGAAGCGGCGCGATGCGCAGCCGCCGGTGCTGCTGGTGCTGCCCGGCAGCCGGCGCAGCGAGATCAGACATCATCTGGCGCTGTTCGGCGCGGCGCTCGGCCAGCTCAACAAGCAAACCCCGTTCGAGCTCGTGCTTCCGACCATGCCGCATCTCGAGGCCATGGTGCGCGAAGGCGTCGCGTCGTGGCCCGTGGTGCCGCGGCTTGCCGTCGGCGAGACCGAGAAGCGCGCCGCATTCCGCGTGGCCCGCGCGGCGCTCGCAAAGTCGGGTACGGTGACGCTGGAGCTCGCGCTGTCAGGCATTCCGATGGTGACGGCCTATCGCGTCGGCGCCGCCGAGGCGTTCATCCTGCGCCGTGCGATCCGGGTGTCGTCGGTGATCCTTGCCAATCTCGTGATCGGCAGCGACATCATTCCCGAGTTCCTGCAGGAGAACTGCACGCCGGACAAGCTCGCGCATGCGCTGGGCGATGTAATCGCGGACTCGCCCGACCGTCTGCGGCAACTCGTGGCGTTCGCGACGATGGACGGGAAGATGTCGACCGGCGACCAGCCCCCGAGCGTCCGCGCCGCCGACATCGTGCTGGCGGAGATGGACCGGAGTTCGACCTAGTCATTCGCTCAACGCGTCGTCAGTGGGGGCTGGTTTGACCCGTGGTGGTCTGTTTTGAAATCGGCGGTGGCGTGTTTCCAGAGTGTGCAATTTTGCTCAGGCACGCGCGACATCTGAGTTTACCATTGCTTGCCTCCCGCCGGATCATCGGCGGCAATGGAGGGGAAGTCATGAAAACCCGCTACACAGTGGCATTATCGATGCTCGCAGGCGTTGCGGTTGGTGGGCTCGCAATTCAAGGCCTTCACGCGCAAGCCAAGCCGCCTGTCTACGTTATCGCGGAAATCGACATTTCGAACGCCGACGCCTACGCGAAGGAGTTTCTACCGCTCGTTCAGGCGAATCTCGGCAAGGCGCTTGCCACGGGAAAGCCGGTTACCATCAGCGGAGAACCAGCGAAGTCGCGCGTTACTGTGCGGCTCTACGATAGTATGGAAGCAGCTAAGGCGGCTTACGATTTGCCAGCGTACAAGGAAGCTCGCAAGATTGGAGACAAGTACGCCACATTCCACATTTTCGCCGTCGAGGGCTTGCTGAAATAGCCCCGCGCCGGAAGCGTCATTGGGGGCCGCTCAGTTGGCGGCCTCTTTCATTTTTTGTCGAGATCGAATCCAGTTTGGATCGCGGCTGGAGTGTCCCTCGGACGAGGCGTCACCGAGAGTGGTCGATTTTGATCTGGCGAGTGGCCTATTTCGGCCAGTACCCGCCAGCGGGCGGCATACTGCCGCAACGGTTCCGCTTGCTTCAGAGATTTAGGCCGTACTAATATTAGCTATGGCTAATATTAGTACGGAGCCTCGCATGAAGATCGATCCTGTTGCCTATGTCGGAGCTGTTGTTCGCGAAGTCGCCGTCCGGGACCACGACGGCAAGCCGGCGCGGGCTGTCATCGCGACCCGCAGCTACGACACCGACATCGCCGATCTCTGGGACGCGCTGACCAATCCCGAGCGCATTCCGCGCTGGTTCCTGCCGATCTCGGGCGATCTGAGGTTGGGCGGCCGATATCAGTTCCAGGGCCAGGCGGGCGGGGAAATCACGACGTGTGAGCCTCCGCGCCGGCTCGCGGTGACCTGGGAGGCGATGGGCGCCGTCAGCTGGCTCACCGTGACCCTGGCCGACGATGCCGCCGGCGGCACGCGGCTCGAGCTTGAGCACCTCTCGCTGATCGAGGGCGACTTCTGGGATCGCTATGGACCCGGCGCGGTCGGTGTCGGCTGGGACCTCGCCTTGATCGGGCTTGCGCTCTATGTCGCCGCAGGCCCTGGAGGGCAGTTCGACCGGGCGGCCGCGGAGGCGTGGCCCGGCTCCGAGGACGGCAAGGATTTCATCCGCCGCAGCAGCGCGGACTGGTGCAGGGCCTCGATCAAGGCAGGAACCGACGAGACGGCGGCACGCCGGGCCGCGGCCACCACGACGGCGTTCTATTGCGGCGAGCCTGAGCCGGGCGGTGGAGGCTAGCGACCGTGCACGCCTTCGACATCCTTGGCGATCCCGTCCGCCGGCGCATCCTGGAATTGCTGGCGACCGGCGAGCACAGTTCTGGCGATGTCGTCGCCGTCGTGCAGCGCGAGTTCGGCATCACCCAATCGGCGGTCTCGCAGCAGCTGCGGATCCTGCGGGACGCCGGTTTCGCGTCGGTGCGCGCCGACGGTGCGCGCCGCATCTATGCCGTGGAGCCGGGGCGGCTGCGCGAGGTCGACGCCTGGCTCGACCGGTTCAGGGCGTTCTGGCTGCCGCGTCTCGATGCGCTCGCGACCGAAGTCGCCCGCGGCAAACGAAAACGGCGCCATCAGGAATGATGGCGCCGTCTCGAACTTGTCAGAGATGAAGCTTACTTGCGCTTGTCGATCGTCACATAGTCGCGGCGCGCCACGCCGGTGTAGAGCTGGCGCGGACGGCCGATCTTCTGCTGCGGATCCTCGATCATCTCGCTCCACTGGCTGATCCAGCCGACGGTGCGGGCGACCGCGAACAGCACGGTGAACATCGAGGTCGGGAAGCCCATCGCCTTCAGCGTGATGCCCGAATAGAAGTCGACGTTCGGGTAGAGCTTGCGGTCGATGAAGTAGGGATCGCTGAGTGCGATCTTCTCGAGCTCGAGCGCAACCTTCAGCATCGGGTCATCGCCATGGCCGGTCTCGGCCAGCACCGCGTGACACATCTTCTGCATGATCTTGGCGCGCGGATCATAGTTCTTGTAGACCCGGTGACCGAAGCCCATCAGGCGGACTTCGCTGTTCTTGTCCTTCACCTTGGCGATGAATTCGGGAATCTTGTCGACCGTTCCGATCGACGACAGCATGGCGAGCGCGGCTTCGTTGGCGCCGCCATGGGCTGGACCCCACAGGCAGGCGATGCCGGCCGCGATGCAGGCGAACGGGTTGGCGCCGGAGGAGCCGGCGATACGCACCGTCGAGGTCGACGCGTTCTGCTCGTGGTCGGCATGCAGGATGAAGATCTTGTCGAGCGCGTCGGCGAGCACCGGGTTGATCTTGTAGTCCTCGCACGGCACCGCAAAGCACATCTGCAGGAAGTTCTCGGCGAAGGACAGCGAGTTCTTCGGATACACGAAGGGCTGGCCGATGGTGTATTTGTAGGCCATCGCCGCCAGCGTCGGCACCTTCGCGATCATCCGCATCGAGGCGATCATGCGCTGCTTCGGATCGTTGATGTCGGTGGAGTCATGGTAGAACGCGGCGAGCGCGCCGACCGCAGCAACCATGATCGCCATCGGATGCGCGTCGCGGCGGAAGCCCTGGAAGAAACGCGCCATCTGCTCGTGCACCATCGTGTGGTGGATCACGCGATGGTCGAAGTCCTTCTTCTGCGCCGGGGTCGGAAGCTCCCCGTAGAGCAGCAGGTAGCAGGTTTCGAGGAAGTCGCCGTTCTCGGCGAGCTGCTCGATCGGGTAGCCGCGGTATTCGAGGATACCGGCGTCGCCGTCGATATAGGTGATCTTAGACTGGCAGCTGCCGGTCGAGGTGAAGCCGGGGTCGTAGGTGAACACCCCGGCCTGGCCGTAGAGCTTGCCGATGTCGATGACATCAGGCCCAACCGTGCCGCTCAGGATCGGGAAATCGTAGTTCTTGTTGCCAATGGTGAGTGTGGCTGTCTTGCTGGATTTTGCGTCCATCGTGAGATCCCCGATGAAATCGTTGCGAAAACCGACCTTGCCCAGTCGCTAATTTGCGGCCCATGGCGGGGCGGAACGGCTTGTGGAGAAAGCGTCCGGCGATGGGTAGCTCATTGCAATGTGCGCTGCAAGATGGACCCTGGAGGGGGTCCATGCAGGATCACGCCGCCTGATCGGCGAGACGGGCAAGGCACTCCTGGCGTCCCAGAACGGCCAGCACGTCGAAGATGCCCGGCGATGTCGTACGTCCCGTCAGCGCCACCCGCAGCGGCTGGGCAACGGCGCCGAGTTTCAGATTGTTCTGCTCGGCGAAATTCCGCATGGCGGTCTCGGTGGTTTCGGCCGTCCAGTCGTTGACGGCTTCCAGCGCGGTGCGCAGTCGGCCGATCAACGCGCGCGTTTCCGGCGTGAGGAGCGCGGATGCTTTCGGATCGAGCTCCAACGGGCGATCGGCGAAAATGAAGTAGGCGCTCGCGATCAGCTCGATCAGCGTCTTGGCGCGCTCCTTCAGGCTCGGCATCGCCCGCAGCAATTGCGCGCGGGTGGTGTCATTGAGCTTGGCCTTCAGCGCGGCGCCTTCAGGAACATAATCCAGCACGCTCTCGAATTGGGTCACGAGGGATTGATCGTCGCTCTGCCGGATATAGTGGCCGTTGAGGTTCTCCAGCTTTGCGAAATCGAACCGCGCCGCCGAGCGGCCGATGCCGGAGAGATCGAACGCGTCGATCATCTCCTGGGTCGAGAAGATCTCCTGGTCGCCATGGCTCCAGCCGAGCCGGACGAGATAGTTGCGCAAGGCGGCCGGCAGATAGCCGAGCGCGCGGTAGGCATCGACGCCGAGCGCGCCATGGCGCTTCGACAGTTTCGAGCCGTCAGGCCCATGGATCAGCGGAATGTGGGACATGCTCGGCAGCTCCCACTCCAGCGCGTCGTAGATCTGCTTCTGGCGCGCCGCGTTGATCAGGTGGTCGTCGCCGCGGATGATGTGGGTGACGCCCATATCGTGGTCGTCGACTACGACCGCGAGCATGTAGGTCGGGGTGCCGTCGCCGCGGAGCAGGACTAGGTCGTCGAGGTTCTCGTTCTGCCAGACCACGCGGCCCTGGACCTGATCCTCGATAACGGTCTCGCCGGTCTGCGGCGCCTTGAGGCGGATGGTCGGCTTGACGTCGGAAGGCGCGGTCGCCGGATCGCGGTCACGCCACATGCCGTCATAGAGGCGGGTGCGGCCCTCGGCGCGCGCCTTCTCGCGCATCGCGGTGAGCTCCTCCGGGGTGGCGTAGCAGTAATAGGCGCGCCCGGCGGCGAGCAGGCCCTCGGCGACCTCGCGATGGCGGGCGGCGCGGCTGAACTGGTAGATGACGTCGCCGTCCCAATCGAGCTCGAGCCATTTCAGGCCGTCCAGGATGGCGTCGATCGCCTCCCTGGTCGAGCGTTCGCGGTCGGTGTCCTCGATCCGGAGCAGCATCTTGCCGCCGAGCTTCTTGGCATAGAGCCAGTTGAACAGCGCGGTGCGGGCACCCCCGATGTGGAGGAAGCCGGTCGGCGAGGGGGCGAAGCGGGTAACGACGGAATTGGTCATGATCGAGTGCGACGTATGCTGGAATGGGCGGTGGTGTATATCAGGAACCGAACATAACTAAAGCCCCGGCTGACCTTTTGCCGGCCAAACCAGGCTTGGCCGGACGGCGCGAATTTGGCAGAAGGTTGAGCTGACTCCTCCAGGGAACCCTTTGATGACGATTGACACGACGGCAGAGGCAGGGCGCGACTTCATCCGCGACATCGTCCAGGCCGATCTCTCCTCCCACAAGCACAACCGGATCGTGACCCGCTTTCCGCCGGAGCCGAACGGCTACCTGCATATCGGCCACGCCAAGTCGATCGCCCTGAATTTCGGCATCGCGCAGGAGTTCGGTGGCCAGTGCAATTTGCGCTTCGATGACACCAATCCGACCAAGGAGGAGCAGGAGTACATCGACTCGATCCAGGCCGACGTGCATTGGCTCGGCTACGATTGGGGCAAAAACCTCTTCTTTGCGTCGGACTATTTCGAGCGCCTGTACGATTGGGCCGAGGGCCTGATCAAGGCGGGCCATGCCTATGTCGATGATCAGTCGCAGGAGGAGATCCGGCGGTCCCGCGGCACGCTGACCGAGCCCGGCAAGAACTCGCCGTTCCGCGACCGGTCGGTCGAGGAGAACCTCGACTTGTTCCGCCGCATGAAGGCCGGCGAGTTCACCAACGGCGCCCGGGTGCTGCGCGCCAAAATCGACATGGCCGCCGGCAACATCAACCTGCGCGATCCCGTGCTGTACCGCATCCTGCACGCTCACCATCCGCGCACCGGCGACAAATGGTCGATCTATCCGAGCTACGACTACGCGCACGGCCAGTCGGACGCGATCGAGGGCATCACCCATTCGATCTGCACGCTGGAGTTCGAGGATCACCGTCCGCTCTATGAGTGGCTGCTGGACAAGCTGCCGGTGCCATCGAAGCCGCGCCAGTACGAAATGGCGCGGCTCAATTTGACCTACACGCTGCTGTCCAAGCGCGTGCTGACCCAGCTCGTCCGCGACGGCCATGTCTCGGGCTGGGACGACCCGCGGATGCCGACCATCGCCGGCCTGAAGCGGCGCGGTGTGCCGCCGGCTGCGGTGCGCGAGTTCATCAAGCGTATCGGCGTCGCCAAGGCCAACAGCGTGGTCGATGTCGGCATGCTCGAATTCTGCATCCGCGAGGAGCTGAACCGCACGTCGCTGCGCCGCATGGCGGTGCTGCGGCCGCTCAAGGTGGTGATCGAGAACTATCCGGAAGGCCAGGTCGAGGAGATCGAGGCGATCAACCATCCCGACAATCCGGACGCCGGCACCCGCAAGGTCGCCTTCGGCCGCGAGCTCTATATCGAGCGCGACGACTTCATGGAGAATCCGCCGAAGAAGTTCTTCCGCCTCTCGCCGGGCAATGAGGTGCGGCTGCGCTATGCCTACTTCATCAAGTGCACCAGCGTCGTGAAGAACGCCGCTGGCGAGATCGTCGAGCTGCGCGCGACGTATGATCCCGCGACCAAGGGCGGTAACGCACCCGACGGCCGCAAGGTGAAGGCGACGATGCACTGGTTGCCGGCGGCGCAGTCGAAGCCGGCGGAAATCCGCATCTACAATCAGCTGTTCGCCAACCCGAGCCCGAACGCCGCCGATTTCGCCGCCGACCTCAACCCGCAGTCGCTCGAAGTGCTGAGCGATGCGCGGGTCGAGCCTGCCATCGCCGAGAGCAATTCGCCCGACGTGATGCAGTTCGAGCGGCAGGGCTATTTCGTGCGCGATGCGGATTCGACGCCGGACAGGCTGGTGTTCAACCGCACCATCGGCCTGCGCGACACCTTCGCCAAGGAAGTCGGCGGCAAGGGTTAGTGCAACCCGGCGCGGACAACAGACGGAGGCGATCGATGCCTGACGAAGCCGAAGACATCGTCTCCGCCATCATCGCCAGATGGTCCGCGGGTTTCGGCATGCTTGATGCGGATACGCTTGCTGCGCTCTACTCGCAGCACGCGTTCTTCTTTGGCTCGAACCCGACGCTCTATCGCGGCCGCGAGGGGGTCAAAGCCTACTTTGATGGCCTGCCACGCTGGCACGCGCCGCGCGTACGGTTCAGCGATATCAGGACCGAACGGGTGAATGCCGATCTCGTCAACATGGCTGCTATCGCGTCCTTTTTCCTTGACGGCGATGCGCCCTCGCTCGCCGTCAAGATCACCTGGGTGATCGCGCGCGAGGACGGCGACTGGAAGATCGCCTGCCACCACGTCTCGTCGCAGACGCCGCTGATCTAGGCGCGCGCAGCCCCGGGTGAGCGCCCAGATATCCTCGCAGGTCACAGCCTTCGGTTGCGTGTTTCGGTTCCGTTCCGCTAGTCGAGTGACTGCGGCATCCGCTAGCCTGCCGCCCGGCAGGGATCGCGAGCGGAATGGCGGAGCAGGGCACGACGCCGGGCGGCAGACGCGGCTACGCGGGGACGTGGCCGCCGCGCACGGCTGCGCCGGCCGGCGGCTATATTCCGGTGCGCGCCAGCATCTGGCGTCCTCTCGTCGAGACATTGCGGCAATGGGCGCGTGCGGAGACGGGGGCCGGGCGGCTGTTGCCGTGGGTGCCGGTGGCGTTCGGCACCGGCATTGCATTCTATTTTGCGGCCGAGCACGAGCCGCGGCTCTCGGTCGCGGCGACCGTCGCCATCGCGCTCTGCTTGCTGGCACTGCTGCTGCGGCGGCGCCGGGTGTTTCCCGCCGTCGTGATGCTGGCTGCGGTCGCGGCGGGATTTGCGACGGCGACATGGAAGACCGCGCGGATCGCCCATGGCGTGTTGGCGCGGCCGATATATTCCGTGGCGCTGACCGGCTTTGTCGAGACGCGCGACGTCAGGGAGAAGACGGACCGCTTCGTGCTGCGCGTCGTGTCGATGGAAAGCCAGCGCGAGGTGCCAAAACTCGAGCGCGTCAGGCTCTCGGTGAAGAAGGGCACCGCGCCCGAGGTCGGCAGCTTCGTCGAATTGAAGGCGCGGCTGATGCCGCCGCTCGGGCCGCAGCGTCCGGGCTCCTATGATTTCGGCCGCGACCTCTATTTCCAGGGTATCGGCGCATCCGGTTTCGTGATGGGCGCGGTGAAGACTAGGGAGCCGCCGGCAACTGGTGGCCTTGCGCTGCGCTATGCCGCATTCATGCAGTGGCTGCGCGATGCCATCGACGCGCGCATCCGCACCACGCTCGACGGGGATCAGCGCGCGATCGCAACTGCACTGCTCACCGGCCGGCGCGATGCGATCACGACGCCGGTCAACGACGCGATGTTCATCTCGGGGCTCGGCCACGTGCTGTCGATCTCCGGCTACCACATGGCCGTGGTCGCCGGCGTCGTGTTCTTCACGATCCGCGCGTTGCTTGCGCTGTTTCCGGCGCTGACGGCCGGGCACCCGATCAAGAAATGGGCGGCGGCGGCCGCGCTCGTCGCGGCGGCGTTCTACCTGCTGCTGTCGGGGGCGGAGGTCGCGACCCAGCGATCGTTCTTCATGACGGCCGTGGTGCTGATCGCCGTGATCGTCGACCGCCGCGCGATCACCTTCCGCACGCTGGCGGTGGCGGCGCTGATCGTGCTCGCGATCGCGCCGGAGGCGCTGGTGCATCCGAGCTTCCAGATGTCGTTTGCGGCGACCCTCGGGCTGGTGGGGCTGGTGCAGATCGGGCTGCCGAACCTGCTGGCGTCGCCCGATCATTCGGCGACCGCGCGCGTCGCGCTGTGGGGCGGGCGTGAGCTCACGATGCTGATGTTGGCCTCGCTGGTGGCGGGGCTCGCGACCACACCCTACGCCGCATTCCATTTCCACCGCGTGACGCCCTACGGGCTGCTGGCGAACCTCGCGGCGATGCCGGTGGTGTCGGCGGTCGTGATGCCGGCCGGCCTGCTCGGGCTGCTCGCCATGCCGTTCGGCTTCGACGGCGTGTTCTGGGCAATCATGGGGTTCGGCATCGACTGGATGATCCTGGTGACGCAATGGGTCGCAGCGCTCCCAGGCGCGGTCGGCCGGATGGCGGCGTTCGGAATCGGGCCGATGGTCGTGGCAAGCGCGGGTCTCATCCTGCTTGGGCTGTTGCGCACGCCGCTGCGCTGGTCGGGGGCGGTGCTGTTGGTGGTGGCCTCGGTCTGGGCGCTGTGGGTGCCGCAGCCGGACGTGCTGGTCTCCGCCGACGGCCGCAACGTCGCGGTGCGGGGCGGCGACGGGCGGCTGCATCTGATGCACAGCGCGAAGGACGCATTTCTGGTCAAGGAGTGGCTGGCGGCGGATGCTGACGCGCGGACTGCCACGGATTCCTCGCTCGGCGAGGGTGTCTCCTGCGATCCGAGCGGCTGCGTGACGCAGGGGCCCGGCGGCGCCTTCGTCGCGCTGGCGACACGGCCGGAGGCGCTGGCCGATGATTGCGAGCGTGCGGCGCTGATCGTGACCGCGCGGCCGGCACCGCGGGGCTGCGCGGCTTCGGTGATCGATGCCGAGCGGTTGCGGCGCCACGGCGCGCTGGTGCTGCGGCGCATCAGGGACGGCTATGCCATCGATGCGGTCAAGCCCGGCGGGATCGACCGGCCGTGGTCGCCGGCGGTTCCCGGCGACGGTGAGGTTGAGACGACGTTGCGCGCACTCGGCAGCGCGCCGCGGCCCGTCGTCGATGCGACGCCGGCCGAGACCGATTTGCAGGGCGAGGATTAGCCGTTGTCGGGTGAGGGGCCGGTCGGCAACTCGAACAGGCCGAGATGGTATTCGTCGGAGTCAGGGCCAGCGTCGGGCTTCTTGACGAGGGTGAAGGAAGCCTCGGGGAATCGCTCCCAGACCTTCAGGTCGTCAGCCGTCACCGTCAGCCAGCCGAACCGGAACAAGTAGCGGCCCGGCTCCGTGACGCGTCCAGCCTTTTGCCATGTGACCTTGTCGACCACCACGCACGTCCTCCGTGCCCGATGATGCGCCAAGGCGCGCGCCGACGCAATTCTCCAGCTGCGCCCCGGAACCCGGCGTCCGGGGTCGCTCGAAATCGCTTAGGTCATCCGCCGCCGAACAGCTCATTCCGCGGCGACGATGCGTTCAACCCAAAAACAGCGACGCAAATGCGGAGGGCCGCCGCTCCACAACCTTCGGCTTCTGCTCGACCGGCGGATGCAGCGCCGGCAATTGCAGCACGCTGACGCGTTGTCCCTCGACGAGCTGGGTCACCAGCACATGGCTGCCGTCGGGGAATTCGACCGCGTCATGATGGCGATCGGGAACGTCGGGCTCGACTTCGTTGAACACGCCGACGCGGAAGTTCATCGTCTTGGTCCAGATCCAGCGGCTGTCGTAGCGAACGTTCTCGGCGAAAGCGAGCTCGGTGCCCGGCAGCATGCAGACCGCGACAGTGGGGTCGGTCTCCGAAGCAAAGCCGCGGGTCGACGTGCCGCGGAAAGTCGTGGTGATCAGCGTCTCTCCAACAATGGCGGGGCGCGACGCCACGGCGTGCAGACTATAGTCACACATCGGATGGCTCCTCTGTTCGAGGTAGCGACCCGTGCCTCTCCTTGAGGCATAGGGCCTCTACCAGAGTGGACGATAGCGAACGAGTGTCTCCTCGTTTCTGGGCGATTGTACGACTGGTCGACGAAACGCCCTGATCACAAACACGCGACGCTGCGCGAGAGGTATCGGAGCGCGTCGGGCAGGCTGCACGTTACGCTATCTTTCAAAGAACGATCCGATGTGTTGCTCGTTCCCCGCCGCCGCAAGTATTTGAAATTCAGTATTTGCGATAGAGGCCGATCAGCTTGCCCTGGATGCGGACCCGGTTCGGCGGCAGGATGCGCACTTCATAGGCGGTGTTGGCCGGCTCCAGCGCGATCGACGCGCCGCGGCGGCGGAAGCGCTTCAGGGTGGCTTCCTCCTCGTCGATCAGTGCCACCACGATGTCGCCGGTGTTGGCGACGTCGTTGCGCTGGATCAGCGCCATGTCGCCGTCGAGGATGCCGGCGTCGACCATCGAGTCGCCGCGCACTTCCAGCGCATAGTGCTCGCCGGCGCCGAGCATGTCGGGCGGTACGCTGATGGTGTGGCTGCGGGTCTGCAGCGCCTCGATCGGCGTACCGGCGGCGATCCGGCCCATCACGGGGACCGCGACCGGACGGTTGCCGTCGTCCTCGGCGATCGGCGGCGTGCTGGTGCGCTTGCCGAGGGTGCCTTCGATCACGCTCGGCGTGAAGCCGCGGCGGCCGTTGCCGCCGCCGGCCGAGAGTTCGGGCAGCTTGATGACTTCGATGGCGCGGGCGCGGTTGGGCAGGCGGCGGATGAAGCCGCGCTCCTCCAGCGCAGTGATCAGGCGGTGGATTCCGGACTTCGAGCGCAGGTCGAGCGCATCCTTCATCTCGTCGAACGAGGGCGGTACGCCGGCCTCCTTCAGACGTTCATTGATGAAACGCAGAAGTTCGTACTGTTTGCGCGTGAGCATCTCGAGTATTCCCCCGGTTGGTAGCGTCGTTCGATTCCGAGACTTTTCAGGCGGGGCCAGACCTCAGGAGCACGGTGCTCATCACAAGCGCTCCCTCGCGGCCTCCCATTTGTACACACCAGTACTCGAAACAAATCATGAACGGACACTATATGTTCGATATGTGTTCCGCAACCACTTAATTTCCGGTGAACGCATCCGGCGAGCGCACAAGCGATGCGGTCTGCGCTGTCACTTGGGCAGTGTCAGGATCTCGCATTGGCTGCCTTTGGCGGCGGCGGGCGCAAACGGCGGACGCACGAGAAGTGCCCGTGCCGCAGCGAGATTCCCGAGCAGCGACGAGTCCTGCTGCATGACAGGCGTTGCGATCAGCGTGCCGTCCTCGCGCTCCTCGAGGCGGGCGCGCAGATAGTCCTCGCGCTGGTCGTTGGCGGCGATGTCGCGGCCGAGCAATGCGCTCTCGCGGCGATGATGAACAGCTTTTCGGCCGCTCAGCGCCCGAATCAACGGCACCAGAAACAGGAAGGCGCAGACATAGGAGGACACCGGATTGCCGGGCAGGCCGATCACCCGCATCGCGCCGAGCCGGCCATGCATCATCGGCTTGCCGGGCCGCATCGCGATCCGCCAGAACGCCATCTCGACGCCTTCGGCCTCCAGCGACTGCTTGACCAGGTCGTGGTCGCCGACCGAGGCGCCGCCGGTCGTGATCAGGATGTCGGCACCCGTCTCTCGGGCCCGGCGGATGCCGGCGGTGGTGGCCTCCACCGTGTCGGCGGCAATCCCGAGATCGACGGTCTCGGCGCCTTCGGCGCGCGCCAGCGCCCGCAGCGCATAGCCGTTGGAATAGACGATCTGGCCGGGGCCGGGCGTCGAGCCCGGCATCACCAGCTCGTCGCCGGTCGCCAGCACCGCGACCTTCGGACGGCGGTGCACCGCGAGGTCCGGATAGTTCATGGCGGCCGCCAGCGACAGCGCGCGATCGGAGAGGCGGCTGCCGGCATCGAGCAGCACGTCGCCTTCACGGAAGTCGACGCCGGCCGGGCGGATATGCCGTCCGGCGGCAGCTAGCTCGGTGATCGTGATGTGGTCGCCGTCGACGGCAGTGTCTTCCTGGATGATGACGGCGTCGGCGCCATGGGGGATCACGCCGCCGGTGAAGATCCGCACCGCTTCGCCGGCGCCGACCGTGCGCTCGAACGGCCGGCCGGCGGCGACTTCGCCAATCACCCTGAGCCGGGCCTTCAGATCACCAGCGTCGGCCGCGCGCACGGCATAGCCGTCCATCGCCGACATCGGCTGTGGCGGCTGGGTGCGCCGCGCGGCGAGGTCGCGCGCCAGGGTGCGGTGGTAGGCGGCATCGAGCGCGACCATCTCCTCCGGTAGCGGTTCGGCGCCGGCGAGGACGGCGGACAGGGCATCGGCAACCGGCATCAGGGCCACGCTCGGAGCTCCTTCAATCCAAATGTTCAATACCAAGTGCAGTCAGAGCCCTCGCCACGTCATCCGTCGATGTCACGTGGATGGCATGAAGGCCACGCGCCCGCGCGCCCTCGATGTTGGCGGCCAGGTCGTCGAAGAACAGGATCCGCGACGCCGGCACGCCGACGGCTTTTACCACATGATCGTAGGCCTCGGCGTCGGGTTTCCGAAATCCGATCGTCGAGGACAGGAAAACGTTGCGGAAATGGCTGAGCAGCTCGGCATGGATGACCGAGAAATGCGCAACGTGCGCCGGATTGGTGTTGGAGAAAGCGTAGAGCGGCATCCGCCTGGCGGCGGTGGCGAGCAGGGGTGCAATCCCCGGCATCTCGCCGGTGAAGATCGCATTCCAGCCTTCGAGGAACTGTGCATCGGTGAGGTTGACGCCGAGCGTCCGGCGCAGGTTTTCGAAGAACGCCGCGTCGTCGATCCGGCCGATCTCGTGATGCTTGAAGCTGTCGTCAACGACAAATCGCGTGGCGAGGTCGGCCGGCGCGCAGCCGGCATGCCACGCCCAGTGCGCCATCACCTTCTCGAAGTCGATGTCGAGCACAACGCGGCCGATATCGAACAGCAGCACGTCGACGGAATCGGGAGAGAGTTGCGAGGTCATTGCGTGAAACCGTGTACGAGAATTGCGGGCGGGCGGCAATGTCCCCGATTGTGCGGCAGGCATGCGACGAAGGCAGCGGGGTGTCGTCCCTGCGAAAGCAGGGACCCATAACCACAGGGGCGTGTTGTTAATGAGGGCTGTGACCCCAGCGTCGCGCAACAATGGGCACTTGGGGTAATGGGTCCTGGCTTTCGCCAGGACGACGATGAGGATGGTTCTCGCGCGATATGACGCACTGTCATTGCGTACTTCATCTCGGTGTCATCGCCCGGCTTGACCGGGCGATCCAGTATTCCAGAGACGCCGGTGCTTGAATCGAGAAGCCGCAGCGTACTTGATCGCCCGGTCAGGTGTTCAGGCCAGGCGATGACAGTTGGAGTGAGGACGCAGCTTCGCACTCTCGCGACATCATTTGCCCGAGCCTTGCTCTTCGTTTCGCCGTCTCTCTTGAAGAGGGCGCAGGGAAAGCCCGATGCCGATGGCACCCATGGGACCGAGCAATGAATTGTACTTCGGATAAAGCGAAGAAATTTTGCTGCGGGGCTTGCGCCGGGCACATCAGTGATTGGGCTTACGGGCTTCGATGCGCAGCGACTTGCTGCTTGCCGGGCAGACCTCTCATATCCTGGAAAGCGCCAGGCCGAGGTAGGCGATGAGCGCGCCGGTGCTGAGGATGACGACGACGAGCGCCTGCTCTGAACGTGCCTGCAGGGTTTTTCGGCTCACGGCGATGATGCTCCATCCTTCAAGATCATGCTGTCCAACTCACGTCGGCTGATATCCGTTCCGGTTCCTGCCCGGGAACTTTCATCCATGTCAGCCGCGCGGGCGCGCTCGGTCTCCTCTCGTTCCGGGCCAGAAACGCGCAACGCCGCCCGCATTGAAATACGACGGGCGGCGTTGGTTCTAGCCCCAGGAGGAATGGCAAAATCCTGACGTTATGGATACGCGCGAGCGAGCAATAAGGTTCAGTCTTCGACCCGTATGAATCCGGTAACTCCGAAGGAGCAAAGGAAAGCGCCGGGGCGAGGTCTAGGATGGTGTGACCAAGTTGCTCTGGCCTCAGCGTGTACCCCCTCGCTGGGGCCCTTTGTTTGGGTCGCGGAGCTCCCGGCACAGCGGGCAACGCGCAGCGAGTTCACTCGGCGTCCTTGCCCGGACGAGCACGCGCTCGAAGCGCCTCAACGGCGTCAGCCAGCGGCAAAACGGAGACGGCCCCGGGGCGCTCGCGGAGGCTCACGGTTCCTTGTTGCGCTTCGCGTTGCCCGACGACCGCCACGACTGGAATACTCGCCTCATGCGCGGCAACGATCCGTCGCGACAGGGTGTCGGCGCTGGCGAACAGGACGCCTCTGACGCCTTCAGCTTCGAGCGCATCAAGAACCTTGACCGCGTATTCGGAGTGATCACGCGAGATCGGCGCGACCGCGACCTGGTCGGGCGACAGCCAGAACGGCAGCGCGCCGGCATGATGTTCAAGCAGCATCGCGATGAAGCGACCGATTGAACCGAATACGGCATGGTGGATCATCACCGGGATCGCGCGATTGCCGTCCGGTCCGACATAGGACGCGTTGAGACGGCCCGGCAAAACGCTGTCGAGCTGAACCGTTCCGCATTGCCAGGATCGGCCCAGCCGGTCGCGCAGCGCGAACTCCAGCTTCGGCCCGTAGAAGGCGCCTTCGCCGGGCTGGATCGTGTACGACAGGCCGCATCGGCGCGCGGCCGCGGCAAGGGTCGCTTCCGCCCAATCCCATAATTCGTCCGAGCCGGCGCGCGCGGCCGGCCGGGTGGAGAGCGACACCTCGGGCGCCGGGAAGCCGAACTCGGCATAGACTTCAGACAGTAGCGCAACGAAGCGGGCGACTTCGTTGGGCACGTTCTGCTCGCGGCAGAACACATGGGCGTCGTCCTGTTCGAAGCCGCGCGTGCGCATCAGTCCGTGCAGCGAGCCCGACGGTTCATCGCGGTGACAGACGCCGAACTCGGCGTAGCGCAGCGGCAGGTCGCGCCAGGAACGCAGGCCCTTGTTGAAGATCTGGACGTGGCAGGGACACGACATCGGCTTGAGCGCCATTGCGCGCTCGCCGTCGGCAAAACCGAACATGTGCGCGCCGAATTTCTCCCAATGGCCGCTTTGAATCCAGAGCTCGCGAGGCAGCAGCTGGGGCGTTCGAACCTCGGCATAGGCCAAGCGGCGCATTTTCCGGCGGATGTAGTCCTCCAGCACACGATAAAGCGTGTTGCCACGCGGATGCCAGAACACCATCCCTGGCGCATCCTCCTGGATGTGCCAAAGATCGAGATGCGTTCCGAGGCTTCTGTGATCGAGATCGTCCATAGCTTGCTCTCCTGATTGGAAGCAGCGCGGACGAGTTTGCGCATGAAAAAAGCCCCGTCCGTCGCCGGCGGGGCCTTGTCTGGTCGTGCAGTCTGTTACCGCATACGACCAGGAGACGACCCGCCAAGGCTGGTCGTCGCGGTGGTCGAGGATATGGAACAGATGTTGCGCATATCGCTATTCTGGATTGTCTCCCCGGTCTCGTCAACCTGCCCGTAACACGAGAACGGCTGTGGGGCAGCCTCAGTCATTCGGCGATGCGGGCTCACGGTTCGCCCAGATCGTTCTGCGTCAGGATGCCTTGCCGGAGTGCGAGGCGGACCAACTCGATATCCGTGCCTACGCCGAGCTTGTCCTTGATCAGGGAATGGAGGTTCGCGACCGTCTTCGGGCTGAGATGCAGCGCCTCGGCGATCTCGTCGGTGGTCTTCTCCGCCAGCAGCATGCGCAGCACCTCGAATTCCCGCGCAGTCAGGAGGTCGGCGGCGGCGCTCTCGCCGGCGAGGTGGCTGAGCGCGAGCTCGTGATCGATATCCGGGCTGATCGCGATCTTGCCCGACAGCGCATCCATCACGGCATGCACCAGCGTCTCCGGCGGGCTGGTCTTGGTGACATAGCCGCTCGCGCCGGCGCGGATCGCCTGCACGGCAAACGCCGCGTTCTGGTGCATGGTGAACACCAGGATCTTTGCCCGCTTGTCCCACTGCCTGAGGCGACGGATGGCCTCGATGCCGCCGATGCCGGGCATCGACAGGTCCATGATGACGAGGTCGGGCCCGGTTTCCTTGTAAAGGCGGTAGGCCTCGACGCCGTCGGAGGCTTCGGCGACGACCGAGAGCCCAGGCTGTTTCTGCAGCATCGCCCGGTAGCCCTCGCGGACGACGGCGTGGTCGTCGACCAGCATGATGGTTCGCGCCGTATTGCTCATGCCGCGCGTTCCACAAATGCGGCCTCTGGACCGGCCGCGACGGGAACGCTGACACGCAGCGAAGCGCCGTTGGACTGTCCGGCCTCGAAGCTCAGCCGCCCGCCGAGCGCGGCGACCCGCTCACGCATGCCGAGCAGGCCCATGCCGGACTTGACCGGTGGATCACCCGGCCGGCCGTCATCGTCGATCGCGAGCACGATCTCGCTGCCTCCGCCGGCCGAAGCCGTCTCGCGCATCTCAAGCCGCAGCATGACGCGCGTGGCGCCGGCGTGCTTGGCTGCGTTGGTGAGCGCCTCCTGCACGATACGGTAGAGGTTGGCGCCGGTGGAGGCGGGGATGCGCTCGAACGATCCCGATATGGCGATCTCGAACCGCGGCTGTCCCCGGCTGCGGCCGTTCCAGCCGGCGATCAGGCCCTCCAGGCTGGACGCAAGGCCGAGTTCGTCGACATCGGGCGGGCGCAACCTGAAGAGGGCGCCGCGCAGCGTCTCCATCATGTCGGTCGCGGTCCGCGCGATGCCGTCGCATTCGGCGAGCAAAGGCGGGCAATCCTGCACCGCGGTCAGGCGCGCCGAGGCGGCGAGCGCGCGGATCGCGGCCAGCGATTGCCCGAACTCGTCGTGCAGCTCGCGCGCCAGATGCCGGCGCTCCTCGTCCTGCACCACGATCAGTTTCTGCGTCAGCGCGTTGCGGTCGGAGAGCGCAGTGGCGAGGCGCTCGGCGAGATCGTTGAAGACGTCGCCGATCGCCGACAATTCGGCGAGATCGAACGGCGGCAGGCGTGCGGCGAGGTCGCCTGCGGCGATCCGCTCGAGCCCGTCGCGGATCAGCCGCGTCGGACGCAGCGCACGCGACAGCGCCGCATAGACCAGGGCGCAGAGCAGCGGCAGCGCGAGCATCAGCACCGCCATCAGCCGGCCGGCGTCGTGCCAGGCTTCCGTCGTCAGCACGGCCGGATCGACCCAGACCACGGCCTCGCCGATCGCCTGGCCGCGCGCAATCACCGGGCGCACGGTCTCCCGGCCGGGATCGAACAGGCGGCGATAGAGCGCCGCAAAGGCCTGCGGCGGCACGGCCGTATCGGTCTGCGTGCCGCCGCAGAAGCGCTGGCTGATCTCGCCGCTATTGCTGCGAAACGCGAGGCACAGGCCGGGCGCCATGACCGAGGCGGCAACGCTGTCGAGATCGGGGAAATCGGAGCGTGGATTGTTCAGCCACTGGATCTTGCTCTGCTGCAGCTCCAGTGTCCTGGCGGCGACATCGGCAACGGCAGCGATCCTAGCGCGCACCGAGCGGTCGGCCTCGATCAGGAAGTAGCCGGAGATCGCGGCAAAGCAGAGCATCGACACCGCAGCCACACGCAACGTCAGCCGCAGCTTCAGATCGCTTCCGGACCAATTCCACATCGGCGTATCCTCCGAGGTCGCAGACGACCTTCGGCGCGTGGTTGCGGGCAGGGCCGTCATGCCCATTAAACGGCAGAACGGAAGCATCGAGAAGCACTGCCTTGGGGACTGACCACGGTCGTGAAATTTTCCCGGCAACGGCCGGGAGGCGTTCCGCTGCGGCGCGGATGCTGGCCGGCCTAGGCTGCGATCGACCCGCATCAGCCCTGAAAGGCCCGATCATGCGCCAGTCCTGCCTCGTCGTGCACGTCCTCGCGTTGATCGGCCTTCTGGCCGGATCTTGTCCGCTGCACGCCGAGGCCGGCGTTGCCGCGGCTCCGCCGCTTGGCGTGAGCATCGATGATTTCAGCTATGTCGACACCTCCGGTGAGGTGATCGATCAGACCGCTGCGCATCAGAAGCGGCTGGATGCGTTCATGGCCGCGCTCCGCGCCGACATTGCCGCGGAGCCGCGCTATCGCTTGGTCGCGCCCCCGGCGCCCAAGGGCGAGGCCCAAATCAGGGTGGTCGGCGGCGTGCAGAAGATGAGTACGCTGATCCAGTGGGCCAAGGTGGCCGTCATCGATGTCGGCGCGAGCCGTGTTCTGTACGAAAAGCTCTACACATTTCGTGGCGACAATGACGAGGCCTGGGACCATGCGCGGATGTTCGTGTCGCGCGAGGTGCGCGCCGTTCTTGCCGCTGCGCTGCCGACGGCACAGGCCGCCGCCGTGGCGCCGATCGGGCTTGCGGTGTTCGCGTTCGAGCTCGAGGACAATTCCGCGGCACCGTCATCCGGTCTTGCCAGCTCCGATGCCGCCACGCTGGCCGATGTCACTCAGGGCGTCCGCGACCGGCTTGCGCAATCGGGCCGCTACCGCCTGGTCGATACCGGCGGCGCGATGGCCGATCCCGTCAAGGCGCGGTCATTGCGCGACTGCGACGGCTGCGAAGCCGCGATCGCGCAACAGCTCGGCGCCGATCAATCGCTGATCGGCGTGATCAGGCGGGTCAGCCGGACCGAATACACGGTCGGTTTCCAGGTGCGCGACGCTCGCAGCGGCGCGGTCGTCTCGCGCGGCGACAGCGGCTTACGGATGGGCGCCGATTATTCCTGGACCCGCGGCGCGGTTCACCTGGTCGGCGACCACCTGCTCGCGGGCGGGGCGCAGTAGTAGCGATCCGGACCATCGCAAAGCGCGATAGCTGATAGATACATCATCTTCTATCGCCGGGCTTGTGTGTGGGCTATCACCGCCATCCGATCACCGCACAGGAGCCGCCGATGCGTTTGCCCGCCGTCCTTTTCGCGCTCACGCTCGCTGCAAGCCCCGTGGCGGCCGAAGAGCCATCGGGCACGCTGCAAAAGATCAAGGAGACCAGGAAGGTTACGCTCGGCTTTCAGGAGGCCTCCGTTCCCTTCAGCTATCTCGACGACAATCAGCGGCCGATCGGCTTCGCGCTCGATATCTGCCTCAAGATCGTCGATGCCGTGAAGAAAGAGCTGGGTATGCCCGACATCGCGGTCGACTATCTGCCGGTGACGTCGTCGAACCGCATCCCGCTGATGGTCAACGGCACGATCGATTTGCACTGCTCGGCGACCACCAACAGCGCCGAGCGCCAGAAGCAGGTGACCTTCACCAACTCGCACTTCCTGAGCGCGACGCGATTTGCCGCCAAAAAGTCCGCCGGCATCAACACCATCGACGACCTCAAGGGCAAGTCGGTCACCGCCGTTGCAGGCTCGGTGAACCTCACCCAGCTCATCAAGGTCAACACCGAACGCAAGCTCGGCATCAACGTTCAGCCGGCCAAGGACCAGGCCGAGGCGTTTTTGATGCTGGAGACCGATCGCGCCCAAGCCTACGCGCTCGACGATGTGCAGCTTGCGGTGGCGATCGCGCGATCCAAGCAGCCGGCGCTCTACATGATCAGCGAGGAGGCCTTCTCGAAGGCCGAGCCCTTTGGAATCATGCTGCGCCGGGAGGACGCGCCGTTCAAGGCGCTCGCCGACCGCGCGACGGCCGAGCTCTACCGGGGCCCGGAGATCGAGGCCATGTACAAGAAGTGGCTGGAGCAGCCGACGCCGCCGAACGGCATCAACTACAACGTCCCGATCTCGCCGGCACTGAAGAATGCATTCGCCCATCCGAGCTCGAGCTTCGATCCCGACGTGTACGAGATCGCGAAGTAGCGCAGCTGCAGTCGCCCGCATGAGCCAACGGGTTGCGCGAACGCACGCCCGATGACCGGCTCCGCGACATGGGGGGAGTCACCGCAAACTGAGAGAGCGGCCCCGGATATCGCTGCCCTCATCCGGGCTACGTTTCGTCGTCGGATATTGTTTTCCGCGCCAAGCCGTCAATCCTTGGAACGGCTTTTCGCGCGCGCGGCGAAAAACGAAATTGCGTCTCATATACATCGGCGGGATTTCTCCTAAGCTTGCGGCGTAGCGATTTCTGATCAGGAGCCTAAGCCGGTGACCACGCCATTTGTCTTTTCGCGACGTTCTGTGCTCGGCGTGCTCGCCGGAGGTCTGGTTGCCGGCGGCGTGCGCGCGGAAACCGCGGCGGGCGGGGGCGCCGATCTCGGCGGCGTCACCTTGCGGGTGGCGTATTACAAGGGCGGCTGGCGTCCGCTGCTGCAGGCCGCCGGCGAGGACAAGACGCCCTACAGGATCGAATGGAAGGAGCTCAACAACGGGGTGCTCCACATCGAGGCCCTGAACGGCGATGCGCTCGACGTCGGTTCGGGCAGCGAGATTCCGGCGATGTTCGCCGCGCGCCAGAACGCCAAGGTGCGCTTCATCGCCGTCACCCATGAGGATCTCAACATCCAGGTCACGGTGGCGGCAAAGGACGCGCCGATCCACTCGATCGCCGACCTCAGGGGAAAGCGCGTCGGCTATGTGCGCGCGACCACGGCGCATTACTTCCTCGCGAAACAGCTCGAGGAGGCCGGGCTCGCGTTCAGCGATATCGAGGCCATCAATCTGACGCCGTCCGACGGCTACTCGGCATTCGCCTCCGGCAAGCTCGATGCCTGGGCGATCTATGGCTACAACGGGCAGCTCGCCATCGCCAAGCAAAGCGCGCGGCTGCTCAAGACCGGCGTCGGCTATCTCTCGGGCAATTTCCCGATCTACGCCAATCCGAAGGCGGTCGACGATCCGCTGCGCCACGCGGCCGTGAGCGATCTGTTGCTGCGCATCCAGCGCGCCTATGCGTTTGCTAACAAGAATTTTCCCTTGTATGCAGCGGCGCAGGTCGCCGAAACCCATCTTCCGTTGCAGGACATTCTCGACCAGTTCGCCCGCCGCAGCGACGACTTCTCGCTGGCTGGTGTAACGCCTGATGTGCCGGAGACCCACCAGAAGGTTGCCGACACCTTCCTCAAGCTCGGCGTGCTCGACGCCCGCGCGGAGGTCGGAAAATTCTGGGATACGAGCTTCAACGACGCGATCGCCGCGGGCGCAGCAAGGCTCGCGCGGAGTTGACGGCCGTCGTGAGGATTTAGCCCATATGGGCTAGGTGATCGACGGGCAGGTTCCCGGAGATCGCGGCATTCTTCATCGCCAAACAGACGAGAAAGTTCCAGCGCGATCGCCGCCGGCTTGTGCCGTGCTGCCATGCGGGCCGGAAAGCTTGCAGGCCGCGCCAGGTCCGTACCATGATGGTGGGCAGTTCGAATGCGGGTCTGGTCAACGGGCCGGGCACGGCCTCCGAGCGGCCGGGCCAGTTTTGTTTGCAACGGATGATTGTCGCTCATGCTGATTGTTGCCCGGAGCCGAAATTGAATCACGACACGTTGGCCAAGCTCACCGTCACCATCATCGTCCTGGTCGCGCTGCTGGTCTGGCGCGTTGCCGACCAGAAGAAAGCGATCGCATGCGGGGTAGACTGCCCGACCGACCTGTCGGCGAACCGGAAGCCCGCTCAGTAGGATCAGCTCGTTGATCGATGTCGCCTCGGTGTTGCGCGCCGCGTGCCTCTATCGGCCGTCGCGCGGCGCGTATCGTCGGCGGCAAACACAAGATCGGTCCCGCGTGCCGGGTAACGACGTGAGGTGAGGAAGCGATGTCCGATATGCTGCTGTTTTCGCCGATGACCATCCGCGGCGTCACGCTGAAGAACCGCATCGTGGTGCCGCCGATGCATCAGTATTCCGCCGAGAAGGGTTTTCCGACCGACTGGCATCTGATGAATGCCGGCAAGTTCGCCGCCGGCGGCGCCGGTCTCGTGATCGTCGAATCGACCAAGGTCGAGCGGCGCGGTTGCGGGACGATCGGCGATCTCGGCATCTGGGACGACAAGTTCGTCGCGCCGCTCAGCCGGCTCGTCAGCTTCATCAAGCAGCAGAACGCGGTGGCCGGCATCCAGCTCGGCCATTCCGGCCGCAAGGCCCGCGCAAGCCGCCCCTGGGAGGGCGACCGTCCGCTCGAACGCAGCGCCGCAATCGAGGATTGGGACGCCTGGACGCCGGTGGCGCCGAGCGCGATCGCCCATAGCGAGCGCTGGCCGGTGCCGCGGGCGCTGGAAACGCACGAGGTGAAGGACCTCGTCGCGGCCTGGGGGCAGGCGGCGCGCCGCGCGCACGAGGCCGGGTTCGAGGTGCTCGAGCTGCACGGCGCCCATGGCTATCTCGTGCACGAATTCCTCTCGGAGCGTTCGAACCAGCGCAGCGACCAATATGGCGGCTCGGAAGCCAACCGGATGCGCTTCCTGATCGAGGTCACCGAGGCCGTGCGCGCCCACTGGCCGGATCACAAGCCGCTGTTCGTGCGGCTGTCGGTCGAGGACAATGCAGGCTGGGGACCGGAGCAGAGCGCGCGGCTGGCGGCGATCCTGAAGGGGAAGGGCGTCGACGTGATCGACTGCTCGTCGGGGGGAATCAGCGAGATGGCGCCGATCCTGGGCAAGGAGATCAAATACAACTATCAGGTGCCGCTGGCGGAATATGTGCGCCGGCATGCCGATATCATGACCATGGCGGTCGGCCTGATCATCCATGGTGACCAGGCCGAGCAAATCCTGCGCGATAAACAAGCAGATTTGATCGCGGTCGGCCGGGAGATCCTCAATAACCCAAACTGGCCGATGGACGCCGCGCTAAAACTCGGGGTTGAAGGGCCATTTCGCAATGTTCCTCCGCAGTTTGGCTATTGGTTGGGCACGCGGGCCAAGCGCGGATTCGGGACTCGGCCATCGACCTGGCAGAACGGGTTGCGGGAGGCTGGGCCAGAGGCCGACCGGGAGCTGACTTGAGGCCGGCTTTGGGGTGACTAAATGCTGATTTGGGGCTGACCAGGGCATCGTGACAGGACCGTAATGGTCCAGTGACGTGGCGGCCTTGATCCGACCAAAAAGCCGTTGTGTGGTGCCCCCGTCGGGGTGGGGCAGGTGAACGTTGCGGAACGTGGCCGGCCGATAGCGAAAAGGATCGCGGATAATGCGCAAACATGTTGGCTTCTTCCTCGGGACGGTTGCGGGGGCGTGTCTCACCCTGCTCGTGGCCTCGCCGCAGGGGGCGCATCTGTTCGCCGTCGCCAATGCCGCCGCGCATGCCGACAACACCTATTCGCAGCTCAACCTGTTCGGCGAGGTGTTCGAGAAGATCAAGACCGACTACGTCGAGAAGCCCGAGGACTCCAAACTCGTCGAAGGGGCGATCAACGGCATGATCTCCTCGCTCGATCCGCACTCCCGCTACATGAACGAGAAGGGCTGGGCGGAGATGCAGGAGACCACGCATGGCGAGTTCGGCGGGCTCGGCATCGAGGTCACGATGGAGGACGGCTTCGTCAAGGTGGTGGCGCCGATCGACGACACGCCGGCCTCGCGCGCCGGCATCATGTCGGGCGACGTGATCACCTCGATCGACGATGAGCAGATTCAGGGCCTGACGCTCGACCAGGCCGTCAACAAGATGAAGGGCGCGCCCAACAGCTCGATCCGGCTGAAGATCATCCGCAAGGACGCCGACAAGCCGATCGAAGTCTCGATCACCCGCGAGATCATCCGCGTCCGCCCGGTGAAGTATCACGTCGAAGGCGGCGACATCGGCTATATCCGCATCACCTCGTTCAACGAGCAGACCACCGAAGGCCTGCGCAAGGCGATCGGCGAGATCCAGAAGCAGGTCCCGCAGGACAAGCTCGACGGCTATGTCGTCGACCTCCGCAACAACCCGGGCGGCCTGCTGGACCAGGCGGTCTCGGTGACCTCGACGCTGATGCAGCGGGGCGAGGTGGTCTCGACCCGCGGCCGCAATCCGGAAGAGACCCAGCGCTTCACCGCCCATGGCGGCGACATGACGAAGGGCAAGCCGCTCGTGGTGCTGATCAATGGCGGCTCGGCTTCGGCCTCGGAGATCGTCGCCGGCGCGCTGCACGACCACAAGCGCGCGACCCTGATCGGCACCCGCTCGTTCGGCAAGGGCTCGGTGCAGACAATCATTCCGCTCGGCGCCGGCAATGGCGCGCTGGCGCTGACCACGGCGCGCTATTTCACCCCGTCGGGCCATTCGATCCAGGCGCTTGGCATCAAGCCCGACATCGAGGTGCTGCAGGACGTGCCGGACGAGTTCAAGACCCGCTCCGAGATCAAGGGCGAAGCCTCGATGCGCGGCCACCTCTCCGCCGAGGGCGTCGAGCAGACCGGCTCGCAATCCTACGTGCCGCCGGACGAGAAGAACGACAAGGCGCTGGCCGCGGCGTTCAACCAGCTGCGCGGCGTCACCGTGAACGCCGACGCCAAGAACGCGGACAAGGCCGCGCAGAAGCGGCCGGTGCCGAACTAGAACTTGACCCATCCGGCTACGCAGCCGCCAAAATATCGAAAACAACCCCATGCAAAGTAGCCGGTGGTGGCTGGCGCTCGACCAGGCAATTTGACACGTCGGGCAATTTCAGGGTATTTTTCCAATATTCCGAAATTATACAGACGCCCGCTTCGGGCTCGCGACGTCCGAGAAGCGTTACGCCGCGCCGGCGACAGGCCTCCGCCGGCGCGTGACGCCCGGACCCGCAGCAGGGCCACGGCGATGTCCGGCCAAGAGCTCGCGGATCTGGGCGGCCGGCTTCGGCGGGCTGAACAGATAGCCCTGCATTTCCGAACAGCCGAGCTCGCGCAGCAATTGCTGCTGCTGTGCGGTCTCGACGCCTTCCGCCGTCGTGGTCATGCTGCGCTCGGCGGCGATGTTGACGACGGCCTCGACGATGCCAGCCGAACCTTGCGGATCGGCGATATCGGTGACGAAGCAGCGGTCGATCTTGATCTTGTCGAACGGGAAGCGCTTCAAATAGCTCAGCGACGAATAGCCGGTGCCGAAATCGTCGAGCGCGATCCTGATGCCGATGGCGCGGAGCTGGTGCAGCGCGGCCAGCGCCGTCTCGTCGTCGCGGATCAGCACCGCCTCGGTGATCTCGAGCTCCAGCCGGCCCGCCGACAGGCCCGATGCCGCCAGCGCCGCGATCACCTTGAGCGCCAGCGTTCCGGTCCGGAACTGGACCGGCGAGACGTTGACTGCGAGCTTGATGTGATCGGGCCAGTTCACCGCTTCCTTGCAGGCCGTCATCAGCACCCATTCGCCGAGCTGGTTGATCAGGCCGGTTTCCTCCGCGATCGGCACGAAGTCGGCCGGCGAGATCATGCCGCGCACCGGATGGCGCCAGCGCACCAGCGCCTCGCAGCCGGTGATCTCGTTGCTGCGCAGGTCGACGCAGGGTTGGTAATACACTTCCAGCCCGCTGCCCGCGGCGATGGTCTGCCGCAGCTCCACCTCGAGCTCGCGGCGGGCGCGGGCATCGGCGTCCATCGCCGGTTCGAAGAAGCGCGAGACGCGCCGGCCGGCCGACTTCGCCGCATACATCGCGAGGTCGGCGTTCTTCAGTATCTGGTCGAGATCGGTGCCGTCCTTCGGCGCCAGCGCAATGCCGATGCTGGCGTCGGTCGTGACCTGGTGGCCGAGGCATTGATAGGGCGAGCGGATCACCTCGTAGATGCGCGCGACGAGGTCAGTGACCTCGACCTCGTTCTTCACGCCGGTCTGCACGATCGCGAATTCGTCGCCGCCGAGCCGGGCGACGAAATCGCCGTCGCCGATTACGCCGGATAACGTCCGTGCAACGGACTTGAGTAGTTCATCGCCGACCATGTGGCCGAGCGAGTCGTTGACGCCCTTGAATTCGTCGATGTCGATATAGAGCACCGCGAGCTGGCTGTCGGGGGCGACATGCGGCAGCTCGCGCTTGATCTCCTCGTGGAACAGCGCGCGGTTCGGCAGGTCGGTGAGCGCATCATAGTGGGCAAGATGCGTGATGCGCTCTTCGGCGCGGCGGCGCTCGGTGACGTCCTCGTGGGTCGCAAGCCAGCCGCCATCGGCCAGCGGCTCATTGACGACCTGGATCGAGCGCCCGTCCGGCGTCACGATCACCATGGTGTTGCGGATGCCGACGTCGCGCAGCACGAGATTGACGTAGCGCTCGACGTCGCCCTGGAACGAGCCGGTCAGGTGGCGATGCACGATGACGTCGCGGAAGCTGCAGCCGGGCCGGATGACGTCGGCGGACAATCCGTACATCTCGATATAGCGCTTGTTGCAGATCACCAGCCGCTGCGCGGCATCGAACAGCAACAGCCCCTGCGTCATGTTGTTGACGGCGGTGTCGAGCCGGAGCTTCTCCAGCGTCAGGCGCTGCTGCTGGGTGCGGTGCTGCTGCAACAGCTTGCGCACCACGAGCGTCAGCAGGATCGCGATCGCCAGCACCGATGCTGCGGTCACCGCGATCAGGATGCCGATCTGCTCGCGCCAGTTGGCGAGCGCCGCGTCCGTGGTGGTGGTGGCGACGACGACGATCGGGAATTTGGTGAGCGCCCGCGACGACACCAGGCGGTCCTTGCCGTCGACCGGGCTGGTCAATCGCGAGGTGCTCTGCGGCAGCTCGAACACCTTCTGCTGACCGACCGGGCCGCTCCGAAAATTCTTCCCGATCATGTCCTCGACATGGGGATAGCGCGCCAGCAGCGTGCCGTCGCGATGGTGCATCGAGATCGCGGCGCCTTCGCCGAGCGCAACGGTCGAGAAGAACTTCTCGAAGGTTGCGGGCTCGATGCCGCGCCCGACCACGCCGAGGAACTCGCCATGCGGACCGGTGACCTTGCGGACGATGACGGTGGTCCACCTTCCGTTGACGCGGCTCACCACCGGCACGACCTGCATGTCGGGCGAATACGGGCTCGATTTGAAAATCTGGAAGTAGCTGCGATCGCCGATGTTGGCCTGCGGCAAAGGCCAGGCACCCGAGCTGTTGATCAGCGCGCCGTCGGCGTCGAACACGTTGAGGCTGCCGACATTGGACAGCGCGTCCATCTTGGATTTGAGCATCGCATGGATGTCGGCGGCGGACATCCGGCGCTTGTAATTCTCCGGGGTCGCGATGCCGTTGTCGCGCATGAACGCGATCAGGTCGCGCTGGACCACCTCGAGGTCGTCGAACTGCTGGTCGAAATGCCGTGCCAGCAGCAGCACGGTGTTCTCGAGCTCGCGCTCGCTGTTGTGCAAGGCGCGCTCGCGGAAATTCTCGGCCATCAGGGTGGCGCCGATCGCGATCGCGGCCATCAGCACGGCGCCGCCAAGGATCAGCCAGCGGATCGGACCGCTGCCGATCACCGAGGTGACGTTGAACGAGGCGCTGCCGTTTTGCTTCATCTGACACTATCGCTTCCAGGCGTTTCACCCGGAAGTAGCTTTCGTGCACCTCCGGCCCGCGAAAGTCGTATCCAAACGAGATGGAGCGCGGGTTAGCGAGATTGGTTAACGAATGGTTGCGCGTCTTCGCGGAGGGCCATCCCTGCGCATCGGTCGCGATCACTCGGCTGCGCGATAGTGCCCGGATTTGCCGCCGATCTTCTCGACGAGGTGAATGCCTTCGATCCGGATGCCGCGGTCGACCGCCTTGACCATGTCGTAGATCGTCAGGCAGGCGACCGAAACCGCGGTCAGCGCCTCCATCTCGACGCCGGTCGGCCCCGTCACCTTGACGCTGGCGCGGACGATGCAGCCGGGCAGCTTCTCGTCGGCTGCGATATCGATCGTGACCTTGGTCAGCGCCAGCGGATGGCAGAGCGGGATCAATTCAGAAGTGCGCTTCGCCGCCATGATGCCTGATATCCGCGCGGTCGCCAGCACGTCGCCCTTCTTGGCCTGGCCGGACTCGATCAGCGCCAGCGTTGCCTTGCTCATCAGGACGCGACCTTCGGCAACGGCGGTCCGTTCGGTCGCGGGCTTGGCCGAGACGTCGACCATGCGCGCCTCGCCCTTGGCGTCGATATGGGTGAGGGCGGCGACGGGTCCTTTCGATCCGGCTTTGGTCTTGCGCGCCATCGCGTCAGCGCGTGCCGGTAGCGCGCGGTGCCGTCCGCCGCGTCAGCAAGGCGCGGGTGGCCGCGGTGACGTCCTGCTGGCGCATCAGGCTCTCGCCGACCAGGAAGGTCGACATTCCGACGCGCTCGAGGCGGGCGAGATCGTCAGGCGTGAAGATGCCGCTCTCGCCGACCATCAGGCGGTCGGCGGGGATCAGCGGCGCCAGCGCCTCGCTGGTCGCGAGCGTCGTCTCGAAGGTGCGCAGATTGCGGTTGTTGACGCCGATCATCGGCGAGCGAAGTTTCAGGGCACGGTCGAGCTCGGCGCGGTCGTGGATCTCGATCAGCACGTCCATGCCATAGCCGAGTGCCGTGTCCTCGATGTCCTTGGCCGCGGCATCGTCGAGCGCGGCCATGATGATCAGGATGCAGTCGGCGCCATGGGCGCGCGCCTCCGCCACCTGATAGGTGTCGAACATGAAATCCTTGCGCAGCACCGGCAGATTGGTTGCCGCGCGGGCCGCGACCATGAAGTCGAGATGACCCTGGAACGAGGGCGCGTCCGTCAGCACCGACAGGCACGCCGCGCCGCCGGCCTCATAGGCTTTCGCGAGCGCGGGTGGATCGAAGTCGGCACGGATCAGCCCCTTCGAGGGCGAGGCCTTCTTCACTTCCGCGATCAGGGCGTAGTCGCCGCGTGCATGCTTGTCCTTGAGGGCACGTACGAAGCCGCGCGGAGCCAAGGCCGACTTCGCCTGCGCCTCGACCTCGGCGAGCGGACGCGCGCGCTTCGTGGCGGCGATCTCCTCGCGCTTGTAAGTCTCGATCTTGGTCAGGATGTCAGACATGATCTGCGTGCTCAACCGTTGGAAACCGCGACCAGATGCTTCAGCCGCGCAGCGGCCGCGCCGCTGTCGAGCGACTGGGCGCCGATCGCCACGCCTTCCTTCAAATCCTTGGCACGGCCGGCCACGATCAGCGCGGCGGCCGCGTTGAGCAAAGCGACGTCGCGATAGGCGCTGGGCTTGCCCTGGAGCACGCTCGACAGCGCGATCGCATTGGCATCGGCATCACCGCCCTTCAGCGCCTCGCCGCCGACGCGGCCGAGGCCCGCCTCCTCAGGCGTCACCTCTGATGTCCTGATCTCGCCGTCCTCGAGCGTGGCGACGAAGGTCGGGCCGGTGAGGGTGATCTCGTCGAGGCCATCAGAGCCGTGCACGACCCAGACCTTGTCGGAGCCGAGGTTCTTCAACACCTGCGCCAGCGGCTGCACCCATTGCCGCGAGAACACGCCGACCATCTGCCGCTTGACGCCGGCCGGGTTCGAGAGCGGCCCGAGCAGGTTGAAGATGGTGCGGGTGGCGAGCTCGACCCGGGTCGGGCCGACGTTCTTCATTGCCGGATGATGCGAGGGCGCGAACATGAAGCCGATGCCGGTTTCCTTGACGCAGCGCCCGACCTGCGCCGGCGTCAGGTCGATCTTCACCCCGAGCGAAGCCAGCACATCGGCCGAGCCCGAACGCGACGACAGCGCGCGATTGCCGTGCTTGGCAACGGGTACGCCGGCGCCGGCCACGATGAAGGCCGCGCAGGTCGAGACGTTGACCGAGCCCGAGCCGTCGCCGCCGGTGCCGACGATGTCGACGGCCTCCGCCGGTGCGGTGACCCGCAGCATCTTGCCGCGCATCGCGCTGACCGCGCCGGTGATCTCCTCGACGGTCTCGCCGCGCACCCGCAGCGCCATCAACAGCCCGCCCATCTGCGAGGGCGTGGCTTCGCCCGACATCATGCTGTCGAAGGCGGACGCCGCCTCTTCACGCGTCAGCGTGGCGCCGGTGGCGACTTTTCCGATGATCGATTTCAGGTCGTCCATTCGCTGGCTCAGGGTCTGGTGTTGGAGCTTGGTCGCCGAGCAGCGCGTCGCCGCGCTGTCCAGATCATGCTCAATTATTCGCGCCTGTCACCTGTGCGAAGGCTGCCTGGTTGACGGTCACACCGATGTCGGTCTCGATCTTCGCGACATATTGCGCGACCTGCTCGTCGCTCAACGAGCGCCGCAGCGCCTCGCTGAGCTGCTTGACCTCGTTGGAGGCGAAGTCGACTGGGGGCACCGTCACATCGGTGACGCGGAACACCACCCACTGGCTGCCGCCGGCCGCGGAGGTCTGTCCGTCGCTGTCCTTGGCGGTGCGGAACGCGGCCGCGATCACGCCGGCCGGCACGTTGGGCAGCGTGGCCTCGCGGCGGAAGTTCGCAGCGGTCTCGACCTTGACGCCGGCCGCCGTGGCCTCGTCGGCGAGCTTGGCGCCGCTGTCGAGCTTCTGGACCATCTCGGTCGCCTTGGCGCGCAGCTTGGCGGAGATCTGGTCCTCGCGCCACTTGGCCTCGACCTGGTCGCGGACCTCGTCGAGGGTGCGCTCGCGCGACGGCGTGACGCCGAGCACGTCGTACCAGACATAGCCGTTGTTGAACTGGATCGGATCGTTGTCGACGCCGACATCGCTGTTGAAGGCCTGCGACACCACGTCGAGGCCGCGCGGGATGTTTGACGCGACCTGGCCGTTCGGCAGACGCCCCGAGCGATCGATCGCGTCGATGGTGATGGCGGTCAATTTCAGCTTCTGCGCCGCGTCGATCACGCTGGAGCCGCCGCCGCGTTCGTCTTCCATCTTGTCGCGGAGCTCGGCGACCTTGGCGCGGGCGCGCTCGGTCGCGATCTCGTTCTTCACCTGCTGCGCAAGGCCCTCATAGCTCGGGGTCACGCCGGGCTCGATCTTCCCGACCTTGACCAGCGCCACGCCGAAGCGGCCCTGGACCGGCTGGCTGACTTCACCCGCGGGCAGGGAGAAGGCGGCGTCGCCGACGGCCGGATCGAGGATCGCAGACTTCGCGACCAGGCCGAGATTGACGTCGGCGGGATTGAGCTTGCGCTCCTTGGCGATGTCGTCGAACGAGGCGCCCGAGGTGATGCGGGCGCGGGCGGCCTGCGCCTCACCGGCGTCCGGAAACACGATCTGCGAGACCTCGCGCTTCTCCGGCGTGCTGAGCCGGTCCTTTCGCTCCTCGAAGATCTTCTTGGCATCCTCGTCGGACACGGTCTCCCACTTGCCGATTTCTTCCGGCGTGATCGCGACGAAGGCGATCTTGCGGTACTCGGGCGCGCGGAACTGGACCTTATGGTCCTCGAAATAGGCGGCGAGCGCCTCGGGTGAGGGCGGATCGATGGTGCCGGCCTGCGCGGCGCCGAGCGCGACATAGTCGATCGAGCGCTGCTCGTTCTGGAAACGGGTCAGCGCCTCGACCACGGCCTTGGTCGGCTCGATCCCGGACGAGATGGTGCCGGCGATCTGCCGCCGCAGGCCGACGCGGCGCTGCTCGGCGATGTAGCGGCCCTCGGTGTAGCCGAAGTTGCGGATCACGGACTGGAAGCGCTGCGGATCGAACTGGCCGTTGAGGCCCTTGAAGTTCGGATCGTTGTAGATCGTGCGCAGCACCTCGGCATCGGACTGGTTGAGGCCCATGCGGCGCGCTTCCTCGTCCAGCGCGGCCTCCGCGAGGGTCTGCTGCAGTACCTGGCGATCAATCCCGAAGGCGCGCGCCTGGTCCGGGGTCAGCGGACGGCCGAACTGGCGGCCAAGCTGCTGCAGGCGGTCGGTATAGATCTGGCGGAACTGCTCGGCCGAAATCTCGGTCCCACCCACCTTGGCGAAGGTCGACTGGCCAAACCCTTTGAAGATGTCGGCAATGCCCCAAATTCCGAAACTGACGATCAAAACGCCCATCACGACGGCCATAATCGTCTTGCCGAGCCAGTTTGATGAGGCTTTCCGCATTCCTCGAAGCATGGGTCCAACTTGTTTTACAGGAGGGGAACCGGGTCGTACCCAAGTGGGACTAAAAGTTGGGACTTTTTGTCCAGCAGCAGGGCGTCACCGAATTGAAAACGCTTATAAAGTGGCTCGTGTCCCCCCGCAACCTCGGGCGCGCGGGCGGAAGCGTCGCACGGCAGGCGCGAAGCCGCACTCTGGAAGTCGCCGCCCGGCTCTGATAGCGCAGGGGCACGCTTGAATGATGGGAAATCCGACATGACCGACGCCATCCGGCCGCTGATCGCCGGCAACTGGAAAATGAACGGCCTGAAATCCTCTTTTGCCGAGTTCGACGCGATGCTGGCCGGCGCCGGCGAAGTCGCCGGGAAGGCCGATCTCCTGGTCTGTCCGCCGGCGACATTGGTCGGGGCCTTTGCCGACAAGGCGCGTGGTTCGAAGGTCGCCGTCGGCGCCCAGGATTGCCATCCGAAGGCGTCGGGCGCCCACACCGGCGACCTCTCGGCGGAAATGTTCAAAGACCTCGGCGCGGTCGCCATCATCGTCGGCCACTCCGAGCGGCGCGCCGATCATGGCGAGACCGATGCCTTGATTCGGCAGAAGGCGGAGGCCGTCTGGCGTGCCGGGCTGACCGCGATCGTCTGCATCGGCGAGACGCGCGAGCAGCGCGACGCCGGCAAGACGCTCGACGTCTGCGGCACCCAGCTTGCGGGCTCGCTGCCCGACGGCTCGACCGCGGCCAATCTGGTGGTGGCCTATGAGCCGGTCTGGGCAATCGGCACCGGCCTGACCCCGACCGCTGGGGATGTCGAGGAAGTTCACAGGTTTATCCGAGGTCAGCTCACCGATCGCTTCAAGCGCGAGGGAAACCGGATCAGGATCCTCTATGGCGGCTCGGTGAAGCCGTCGAATGCCGCCGAGCTGATGGCCGTCGCCAATGTCAACGGCGCGCTGGTCGGCGGCGCCAGCCTGAAGGCGTCGGACTTTTTGGCTATCGCGGCGGGCTGTTAGGCGGGGTGCCAAGCTCCCGCACCGTCATCCTGAGGAGGCCGCAACGCGGCCGTCTCGAAGGATCGACGGCCCGGCTGGTGGCCGTCGACCCTTCGAGACGCGCTACGCGCTCCTCAGGGTGACGGGATTGGCAGTGTTGCGAGACCAAGCTGCCATCTGCATCTTCGGTCGCTTGCTGGTTACGCGGCCGCAGCCGTTCCGATCTTCTTCCAATAAATCATCGTCCCGGTGAGACCGCCGTGCGGCTTCAGCGCGTAGTCGGGGATGATGCCGCTGAGCTGAAAACCCTGCTTCTCGTAAAGTGGCGCGGCGCCGTCGTCGACGGCGGTGTCGAGCACCAGCAGCGTGCGACCGTGCGCGATCGCCAGCTGCTCGGCGGCGCGCAGCAATGCGGTCGCCACGCCGCGGTTGCGGTGGCTCACGCGCGTCATCATCTTGGCGATCTCCGCGCGGTGCGGCTGGTTCGGCGGCAGCTTCAAGAGCAGCGTCACGGTGCCGATCAGATCATTGCCGTCGAACGCGCCGAGCACGACCCGCTCGCCGCGCGCGGCGGCGGCGAGCGAACCCTGCCAGAACGCCTCGGCGTCGTCCGGCGACAGCGGATGCATGAAGCTGACGGAGCCACCGCTGGCGACGGTCTCAATCAACAGCTCGCCGAGCGCACGGCGAATCGCCGGTCCGTCCTCGAGCGGCTTGATGGCGAACTGCGACATGCATCAGCTCCGGGCCAGGGCGACCACGTAGGTGCAGCCGGCGTTGGTTTCGTTGGCGAAGATGGTCTCGGCGGGCGGCCCGAAGCCGAGGCAATCGCCGGCGCCGAGCACATTGCGCGCGCCGCCCTCGGTGATGACGAGGCTGCCGCTCAGCACCCAGACCAGTTGGCGGATATGGGCGTAGGACGAGGCGGGCAGGGTCACGGATTGCTTCGGCGGCATTTCCACCCGCACCAGTTCGACCGGATGATCGGGACGGCTGAACACCTGGCGGCGCAGATAGCCGGTTTCCGGATCGCTCCAGACCGGCTGCGTGGTGGCGCGCGACAGGCGCTCGCCCTGGCCCTCGGCGCGCAACATCAGCCCGGCCAGAGTAAGGTCGAAGGCCGAGGCGAGGCGCACCAGGACGACCGCGGTCGGGCTGACTTCGGCGCGCTCGATCTTGCTGATCGTCGCCTTCGAGACGCCGGAGCGTTCGGCAAGCTCGGCCAGCGACCAGCCCCGGCCGTCGCGCTCGAGCCGGATCCGCTGCGCCAGGCGTTGGCTCAGATCGTCTATCAAAGTATCCATTTGTCTATTATAATGGAAAGAGCCGGTTGCGATCAAGCCTCGGGCCGATGCAATCGGCGCCGCTTGAGATGTCCGCCATTGCGACTATCTCGGGGGTGACAATGCCCGGTCCAATCGTGTAACAGGGCGCGACTTCACGAAAAACCGCAAAGCCGATAGCGCCGTTTGTCTGGCCGCTTGGCGGCTTGTGACGGAAGGCTTGCGATGCAGACTGTCGTTATCATTATCCATCTCATGATCGTCGCCGTCATGATCGGCGCTGTTTTGTTGCAGAAATCCGAAGGCGGCGGCCTGGGCATGGGCGGCGGCGCCGGCTTCATGTCGAGCCGCGGCACCGCGAATCTGTTGTCGCGGACCACCGCGATCCTCGCGGCCGGCTTCTTCCTCACCAGCCTGTTCCTGTCCTGGTATGCGGGCTACGACCGCAAGCCGAGTTCGATCATCGGCACCGGAGCACCGGCGCAGACCCAGCCGGCGAGCGGCGCGCCGATCACTGCACCGACCTCCGGCGGCATCCTCGATTCGCTGAAGAAGACCGACGAGCAGCAGGGGCAGCAGGCTCCGAGCGGCCCGCAGGCACCACGGTCGCAATAAAGCAGGGGCGCCATGCAGGATGCAGCGCTGGCATCCTGCATCAGAAATCCCCATCAATGCTCTGAAATCGCTTCCAATTTGATGTAACCCACAGCCCGGTGGATTGTTTGCCGGGAACAGCCGATTCGTTTTGCGAATCGCTGGAGTCGGCTTAAAGGTAAAGTCCCATGGCGCGGTACATATTCATCACCGGCGGCGTGGTCTCCTCGCTCGGAAAGGGTCTGGCATCGGCGGCGCTCGGCGCTCTGCTGCAGGCTCGAGGCTACAAAGTCCGCCTTCGCAAGCTCGATCCCTATCTCAACCTCGATCCCGGAACGATGTCGCCGTATCAGCACGGCGAAGTGTTCGTGACCGACGACGGCGCCGAGACCGATCTCGATCTCGGCCATTACGAGCGTTTCACCGGTCGTCCGGCCACCAAGGCCGACAACATCACGACCGGGCGCATCTACCAGGACATCATCACCAAGGAGCGCCGCGGCGACTATCTCGGCGCCACCATCCAGGTGGTCCCGCACGTCACCAACGCGATCAAGGAATTCGTGCTGTCGGGCAACGACGAGTACGATTTCGTGCTGGTCGAGATCGGCGGCACGGTCGGCGACATCGAGGGCCTGCCGTTCTTCGAGGCGATCCGCCAGCTCAAGAACGAGCTGCCGCGCGAGCACGCCGTCTACATTCACCTGACGCTTTTGCCCTACATTCCAAGTGCCGGCGAGCTCAAGACAAAACCGACGCAGCACTCGGTCAAGGAGCTGCGCTCGATCGGCATCCAGCCGGACATCCTGCTGTGCCGCACCGACCGTGAAATCCCGAAGGAAGAGCGGCGCAAGCTCGGCCTGTTCTGTAACGTGCGCGAGAGCGCCGTGATCGAGGCGCGCGACGTCGACAATATCTACGCCGTGCCGGAGGCCTATCACGCCGCCGGCCTCGACGACGAGGTGCTGGCCGCGTTCGGCATCACGGCGAAGATTCCGCCGGCGCTGCAGAGCTGGAACGTCATCAACGAGCGCGTCCGCAATCCGGAAGGCGCGGTGACGATCGCGATCGTCGGCAAGTACACCGGCATGAAGGACGCCTACAAATCGCTGATCGAGGCGCTCTCGCATGGCGGCATCGCCAACAAGGTGAAGGTCAATCTCGACTGGATCGAGAGCGAGGTGTTCGAGAACGAGGACCCTGCGCCGTTCCTCGAGCACGTCAACGGCATCCTGGTGCCCGGCGGCTTCGGCCAGCGCGGCGCCGAGGGCAAGATCCGCGCGGCGCAGTTCGCGCGCGAGCGTGACGTGCCGTATTTCGGCATCTGCTTCGGCATGCAGATGGCCGTGATCGAGGCCGCGCGCAATCTGGTTGGCATCGAGGAGGCCAACTCGACCGAGTTCGGCCCGACCAAGGAGCCGCTGGTGGGTCTGATGACGGAATGGCTGCGCGGCAACGAGCTCGAGAAGCGCTCGCAGAGCGGCGACCTCGGCGGCACCATGCGGCTCGGGGCCTATCCCGCGGCGCTGAACCGCGGCAGCCGCGTCTCGCAGGTCTATGGCGGCGCGACCGAGATATCCGAGCGGCACCGCCATCGCTATGAGGTGAACACCGCCTACAAGGATCGCCTCGAACAGCACGGCCTGCGTTTCTCCGGCATGTCACCCGACGGCGTGCTGCCGGAGATCGTCGAGTACGAGGACCATCCCTGGTTCATCGGCGTCCAGTTCCACCCGGAGCTGAAGTCGCGGCCCTTTGAGCCGCATCCGCTGTTCGCGTCGTTCATCGAGGCGGCAGCGAAGCAGAGCCGGCTGATGTAAGCCGCCATCGACTGCGCCGTCAGACGGCGCAGTCCTCGCTGGCCCGGCGTTCCTTCTTGACCGGTGAGACGCCTGCATCGGCCGCAGGGCTGACGTCGCGCGTGATCAGCTTGTATTGCGGGCGTCGCGTCAGCCGGTAGACCGCGGCAGGCGGCACGTTGAGGATGGCGCGATCGACCAGCGTGGCGCGCAGACCGAGCCGGTCGAGGATCGGCCGCGGTATCGGGCAGCGCATGCCGTAGGTGAATTGATAGAACGCGCCATTGGGACGCATGTAGCTGAAGGCGCCGCTGACGATCGAGATCACCTTGCGCGGCGACATGTTGAGCAGCGGCAGTCCGCTGACGACGGCGCCGACCGGCGCGCCCTCATACAGCCGTTCCGAAGCCAGCCGCGCAGCGTCCATCCACAGCACGCGCGCGCCGGGAAAGCGGAGCTGCAGCAGCCGCATGAAATCCGAACCGTATTCGATCAGCGTGAGATCCTGCTGGCGCACGCCGCGCTTCAGCAGCTGATAGGTGAAGGCGCCCGTTCCAGGACCGAGCTCCAGCACCGGACCGGTGTTGGCGCTGATGTCGCGCGTGATCAGTTCGGCGAGCGCTGTGCCCGAGGGCGCGATGGCGCCGACGCGGCCGGGGGCTGCCATCCACGCCGTGAAGAAAGACAGGAGATCATGTGCCATTGGGATTCCCAGCAAAGTGTCGCAGCGCCGCGACTCGATTGCGCGGCGCGATCTCTTCTTTGCGGGGTCTGCATTGCGACAACATTGCGCGATGTTGCGTGTGTTACGACGCGAACGGTGCCGGCGGTAACGTGAGACGGAAGCTCGCGCCGCCCTTCGGTCCGTCAAGCACGGAGACGTGACCGCCATGCAGTCTTGCGATCTCGCGCACCATGTTGAGTCCGAGGCCGGCGCCGCGGTCGAGCGGCGCAAGCCGATAGAACGGATCGAAGATCCGCGTGCGCTCATCCTTCGGAATGCCGTTGCCTTCATCTGACACGTCGATCGTCGCGGCGCTACCGACATGGATGGTGATGGTGCCGCGGCGGCCGCCATGCTGGATGGCGTTCTGCACGAGATTGGTCAGCGCACGCTCGAGCGCAGCGCGGTCGCCCAGCGTCTCGACCCGACCGGTTGCGGTCTCGAGCGACAATTCGTAACCGGCCGCGATCGCGAGCGGTGCGAGGTCGGCGGCGACGCTGCGCGCCACCGCGACGAGATCGACGCGGCCGAACGGATTGCGACACTGATCGAAGCGCTGGATGTCGAGCAGCTGCTCGGCGAGCGTCGCAAGCCGTGCCGCATCCTCGAGCAGGCGGGTCTTCTCGGGTCCCGGCGGCAGCGACTCCAGCCGCGTGTTGAGGATCGCGATCGGCGTGCGCAATTCATGCGCGGCGTCCGCGACGAAGCGCTGATGGCGCGAATAGCCGTCGTCGAGCCGCTTCAGCGCATCGTTGACGGCGCTCACCAGCGGCGCGACTTCGAGCGGCAAATGGTCAGCCGATAGCCGGCTGCCGCGCTGGCGGAAATCGATCCGGCGGGCCTCGTCGGACGCCGACTCGATGCCGGCGAAGGCGCGCCGCACCACCATCGGCGTCGCGATGAAGGTGGCGCACGCCATCAGCAACAGGCCGGGCAGGGTAGAGCCCAGGCACGTCGCCGCCATCACCAGCAGCGCCTTGGTTCCGGTCATGCGGCCTTGCGTCGCGGTCAGAATCTGGACGTTTCCGGCATCGGTGTTGACGCGCTTCAGCCGCGCCGCGGGCTTGCTCGGGCTGTCCTCCAGCATCTGGTAACCGAGCCGCGCCTGGCTGATATGATCGAGGGCATTGCCGATCCGTTCGAAATCGGAGGGCACGTCGCCTTCGGAGAGCGTGTGTCCGTCGCGGTCCCGCACCGCGAACCAGAGATCGGGAATCTCGGCGCGCACTTTGCTGAGATCGTCGGTCGGGCGCAGCACGAGTTCGCCCCGCGCGTCGCGCGCGACGGCCGATTGCACGACGTCGATGACGCGATCTTCATCCCGATTGACCAGCAGGAAGCCCGAGGCCCACAGTGCGCCAAGCACCGTGAGCACGAGTCCGGTCAGCAGGGCAGCCTGCAGTGCAACCAGGCGCCAGCTCAGTTGCGAGTGCAGGCAATAGTGATCGGCGGGTTCGCTCATGATACCTGCTTCAGCAGGTAGCCCACGCCCCGGATGCTGTGGATTTCGACGCCGGCATCGGAGTCGGCGAGCTTGCGCCGCAGCCGCGAGACGTGAGCGTCGAGCGCGTTCGACTGAATCTCGTCCTCGAAATTGTAGACGGCTTCCTCGAGCGTCCCGCGCAGCACGGTGCGGCCCATCCGGCGCAGCAGCGTCTCCAGCACCAGCAGCTCGCGCCGCGGCAGCTCGAGCGGGCGGCCATTGACGCTGGCCTCGCGATGGCTGCAATCGAACGCCATCCGGCCGGCCTTGATGATTTCGAACTGCACGCCGGCGGGACGGCGCAGCACGGCGCGCAGCCGCGCCAACAGCTCCTCGACCGCGAACGGCTTGGCGAGATAGTCGTCGGCGCCACTGTCGAGGCCGGTGATGCGGTCGGCGAGGTCGCCGCGCGCGGTCAGCACGATGATCGGCACTCCGGCGGCCTTGGCGCGCAGCTTCGGGATCAGCATGAGGCCGTCGCCGTCGGGCAGCTGGCGGTCGAGCAGGACGGCGCCATGCACGTCGGCGGAAATCGCTTCCTCGGCCTCGGCAAGGGTCGGCACATGATCGACGACCATGTCGTAGCCCTTCAGCGCCTGTGACAGCGCCGCCGCCATTTCGGCCTCGTCTTCAACCAGCAGTATCCGCATGTGCTTTTGGGTCCAGATCCCGTACGGCCGGTGCTAAGCCCCTATGAGGCGCGCTTTAGCCTTTTGCTTGAGCATCCCCATTTCGGAAAACCGCTTCGCACTTTTCCTGGGCATGCTTTGGGCAAGTAACATTGCAACAACATTGCGGAAATGGCCGCTACCGACGAGCAGGGGTGCCATGTTGTCGCCCCCTCAAGACAGTCTGGAACCCGCTGGCTATAACCGCCCGCACAACTGGATCTGGGAGGACTGCCAATGATCTACGAGACCCGCGTCTATCGCTGCCTGCCGGGCCGGCTGCCGGCGCTGCTGAAGCGCTTCGAGACCATCACGCTGAAGCTCTGGGACAAGCACGGTATCAGGCAAGCCGGCTTCTTCACGACGCTGGTCGGCGAATCCAACCAGGAACTGACCTATCTGCTGGCCTGGGAATCGCTTGCCGAGCGCGAGAAGAAGTGGACCGCGTTCGCAACCGATCCGGAATGGATCACCGCGCGCGCCAAGACCGAGGAGGACGGCCAGATCGTTCTCAACATCGTCAACCAGCTATTGGTGCCGACGTCGTTCTCAGCGGTCAAGTGATGCGGTAGCGATCGGGGCGCGATGACGAGGCCTCGTCGCGCCCGGTCACCGGGCAGTTATTGCGGGCAGCCCGAGGTCTGATCGCCCTGGGTCACCATCGGTTTGCCGTTGATGAAGACGCCGTGGCTGCCTGAGGTCGTCTTGCCGCCGCAATGCGTGCGGTCGCCCATCACCACGGCCGGCTTGCCGTTGATCAGGACGTTGGGCACGCCCTCGACCAGCGCACCGCCATTGCTGGTGGTGTCGCCGCTGCGCGCGGCCGGCTTGCCGTTGATGGTGACGCCTGCGGCGCCGCCGGTGACGACCCCGGGCTGGCTGCTGGTTTGGCCGTAGGCCAGTCCAGACATTGCCGACAGGGCGGCGACAGCTCCGATCGTCAGCGGGATACGCATTTCGTTCCTCATTGGGAATCTGTTCCGCACCAGTCTATAGGGGCGGTTGGGGCAGGATTGTGATAGCACGGCGCACCCACGGCGTCAGCGCAACCCCCTCATCGTGCCGGATGGCTTGATCCATCCGGCGCGGGATTGCATGGTCGCCGGCAAAAGGATGCAGCATTTGACCAATCAGGTTTCCGCGCCAGCCGCCGCGCCGATCGTTGCCGTCGGATCGGCGAAATTCGGCAACGCCTTGCCGATCTCGATCATCGCCGGTCCCTGCCAGCTCGAGAGCCGCGCGCACGCGCTCGAAGTGGCGTCCGCACTGAAGGAGATCGCGGCCAGGCTCAAGATCGGGCTGGTGTACAAGACCTCTTTCGACAAGGCGAACCGCACCAGCGCGTCGGCCGCGCGCGGCATCGGGCTGAAGCAGGCGCTGCCGATCTTCGCCGAGATCCGTTCTTCGCTCGGGCTGCCGGTGCTGACCGACGTGCATGAGCCCGACCAGTGCGCTGAAGCGGCGCAGGCGGTCGATGTGCTGCAGATCCCGGCCTTCCTGTGCCGGCAGACCGATCTGCTGCTGGCTGCGGCTGCGACCGGCAAGGTCGTCAACGTCAAGAAGGGCCAGTTCCTGGCGCCATGGGACATGACCAATGTGGTCAGCAAGATCACCGGCGCCGGCAATGCCAATGTGCTGGTCACCGAGCGCGGCGCGTCGTTCGGCTACAACACGCTGGTGTCAGACATGCGCGCGCTGCCGATCCTGGCGCGCACCACCGGCGCGCCTGTGATCTTCGACGCCACCCATTCGGTGCAGCAGCCGGGCGGCAAGGGCACGTCCTCGGGCGGCGAACGCGAATTCGTACCGGTGCTGGCGCGCGCCGCGGTCGCGGTCGGCGTTGCCGGCGTGTTCATCGAGACCCATCCCGATCCGGATCACGCGCCGTCCGACGGCCCCAACATGGTGCCACTCCGCGACTTCGAATCCCTCGTCAAGCGGCTGATGCAGTTCGACGCGCTCGCCAAGACGGCAGCCTGACCGGCGGACAACGACATGACCGCAACGAGCGGCATGCCGCCGGCCCTCAACGTCATCACGCTGGCGACCTTCGCGGCGAGCCTGTCGGTGCGCGCACTCGATCCGGTGCTGCCGCATGTCGCGGAGGATTTCGGCGTCAGCATCGCGACCGCGGCGAGCTTTGCCGCGGTGTTCGCCTTCACCTTTGCCGCGGTCCAGCCGGCAATCGGCGCCGCCGCCGACTTGTTCGGCAAGGCGCGGCTGATGACGATCTGCCTCGGCTTGCTCGGCGTTGCCAACATCCTCGGCGCGCTCTCGACCTCGTTTCCGATGCTGTTCGTGACCCGCGTCCTCGCCGGCATCGGCTCGGGCGGCGTGTTTCCGGTGGCGCTGTCGCTGACCAGCGATCTCGTCGGTCCCGACAAGCGGCAGCTTGCGATCGGGCGAACGCTCGCAGGTTCGATGACCGGAAACCTGCTCGGCGCCACGGCCTCCGGTCTGATCGGCGATTTCCTCGGCTGGCGCGGTGTGCTCGCCGTGCTCGGCGGCCTCGTGATCATCGTAGCACTGGCGGTTGCGGCCGGCTTCCGCGGCGCTGCGCTGAACCGTCCGCCGCGCACCAGCCTGAAGGCGCTGCGTCACGGCTATCGCACCATCTTCACCAATCCGAACGCGCGGATCTGCTATTCGGCGGTCTTCATCGAAGGCTGCTGCGTGCTCGGGCTGTTTCCCTTCATCGCTTCATTCCTGTTCGAGCTCGGCGAAACCTCGCTCTCGATCGCCGGTATCGTGATCGCAGGCTTTGCGATCGGCGGATTGCTCTACACGCTCACGGTGGCGCGCCTGCTGCCGTTGATCGGCGTGAGGGGCATGATGGTCGTCGGCGCAACGCTGGTCGGCATACAGCTTGTCGGCGTCGCCTTCGGGCCGCACTGGAAGCTGCAGATGGCGGGCCTCCTGGTGATGGGCCTCGGCTTCTACATGATCCATGGCTGCCTGCAGGTGTTCGCCAGCGAGCTGTCGGTCGAGGCGCGCGCCACCGCGCTGTCGCTGCACTCGTTCTTCTTCTTCATGGGCCAGACCGTCGGCCCGATCGCCTATGGCTTCGGCCTGCAGCATGCCGGCAAGACCGCGACGCTCGTCTCCGCCGCCGTCGTGATGGTCGTGCTCGGCTTCATCTGCGCGAGATTCTTGAAGCAGCGGCGACCGGCCGACGCCGACCTGCGCCCGGACGTCGAGCCCTAGCGATCCCTCAAGTCATGGACACACAAGCATCAAGGCATTGTGTCGCTCAGTCGCCTTAGTGCTCGCTATTCAAACAAGATGCGCGTACCGTGCCCTATCACCGTGCTTCCAACGCGGCCTCTAACGGTGACCGAGGGTAACGAACGCTCCCGCCGTGGTGATGAAGGAGCGTGCGCGTTATCCGGACGTCGCTTGACCGACTGAATTGTGCCGCCGGTCATCGTGCCGCTATTTCTTCTGCTCTGCTTGGTCGCTGTGGTCGTCTAGCGTGGTTAGCGCGCCGGAGCTGCAATATCTCGTCAGTGGCGACAATCAGCCCCACCATTAACGTGATCATGGCAAAGCTCGACACCGAAGCCTGATCAACGTCGTTCCAACGAGGCAATATTGACCCATGGTCGCGCGCGATAGATGGACCGTAGACTTGGAGTGCCCGCGCTGCGGGAGCCTCGACGTAGCTATTCTGTCTCAGGCGGATGGCTATGCTTATGTGAGAGGCGATAGTGGGACGCGCGCTGACCATGTGCCAGCCGGCTTCGCTTGCATTGATCCGGAGATCTGCTGCTTTCAATGTTTGAAATGCCAGGTGCGGATACCGTGACATCGAATGTCGCCGCAGAGCGGCTTCAATGGTGGTCTCGACCTTGAATGAAGCATCCGTCGGTGTTCAGACCGGATGTCCACCGCATCGCTTTTGATCGTGGCCCTATCGTTGCCAGCCGGATCGGCGTATGCTTTCCGCATCGCCGCCCGGCCCGTGGCTTCTATCGGTGATGAGAACGCCGGTTGCGCTTTCGCCCCAATCAGGGAGCAGCGCAGCCAAATGATCAGTTTACCTCACATTTCAGTATATTTTTCCTGCGAGAGCTGTGGCGCCACATATGAAGCCTCACAGGATCGCAATGATCGCAGTGGAAAATTTCACTGCGTTCATTGCGCCAGATTGGTGCATCAATGGTCGGGCACTTTTAGCTATTTGGGCTGGCGATTGTTCCGCACGTCCGCCCAGCTGTCATGATCGGTCATTGCATCCTTTGTGAGGACACGCGCTGGGTCTGTGAGAGCCACGAGGATCAGCCATGGACAGGTCCCGACGCCTGCACGTGTTGTGGGGCCGGGTCGCCATGTCCTCATTGCAATAAGCCTGAAGGCGAGGCGCGGCTGCCGCGCGGCTTTCGCAACATGTTCGACAACGGAGCCGAGTCATGACAGGCCGTACATCCTGATCTCTCGCGCATTGATCACATGCCGAACCGCAGCACCCAATCGGCGTCCAGGTGACGCCGGTGCGCAATCGCCACTATTGGTCAGCCGTAACCTGCCGGAGGTGCATCCCGACGTCGGCGAGGCTGTACGGCTTGGCAATGAAATGACCGCCGGCCGGGAGGTCGTCGAGGGTTACGTCGGTGGCTGACGTGGCAATGATCGCAATCGGCGGCCAACGATGGCGAACGACATGCGCAAGCCTCAAGCCGTCGATCGAGCCGGGCATCTGGATATCGGTGAAAATCACCCGGATGTCGTCACGCGTTTCAAGGATCGCGATCGCGTCGTCGGCGTTCTGGGCTTCAATGGAGTGGAACCCAGCGGCCTCGACCATGTCGGCGGCCTGCATGCGGATCAGGAAATCGTCTTCGACGACGAGAACGGCCGAGCGTGTCATCAAATGTGCAAGCCCGGTTGTGATTTGCGTGGGACGCAAATTGACCTAGGCTAATTCGGCATTGGTGGCTCAGTTCCTGTTGGCTACTCAACAATCTCGCGTCGCCACGGCAGACGCGCCCGGCAGACGCGCCCGGCGGACGCGCTCGCGAGCCGCTCAGAGTGGGCGGAGCTGCGAGAGGAACGTCGTATCCCCTCGCAGCCCATCATGGGTTTCCGACCGTTAGATCAGATGGAAGGTGTGCATGCCCATCGCGGCATAGATCGCCGAAAGGTCATGATCCACCTCAGGGCCGCCATGCGCCGTTTGAGAGACATCGGACGCAAGCTGCGCAAGCGTGTCCGCGGCTGAGGGGCGGCCTCCGAAGAAGCCGTGCGGGGCGTTGTTGGCCGCATCGCCGGTGTGGCCGCCGCTGGCGAATGCAAAGCCATCGCCGGCGGCACTGACCCATGTGCCGCCATGGTCGGGCGCAACCGGAGCCGGCGAGGGATCGGGCGTGAAGCTGACGCCATGCGGCGAACTGAAGTTGAATCCCGGCGCGTTGTCGGCGGACAGCAGCGGCGTGAAGGTGCCGGTGTGCGGGTCGACCTGACCGAACGCCTTCAGGCTTCCAACCGAGGCATAGAAATCGTCGGGGTTCAGCCCTGTTGCGTGGAACGAAAAGACCTTGTTGGTCGCCGTATCGGTCAGGGTGAAGGTACCGGATTTGGCGCCCGGCTCGATGACGTCGTCGAGGCCGGCCTTGGCGCCGACGCCGGCTATCGGCGTGAATGACACCGATTGGTGGGTGGTTCCGGGGGCCTTGATGTCGATGATGGTGCCGTCGTCGCCGCTCGACAGCAGCAGATCGCCATTCGGCGCAAGCTTCAGCGAGTCGGGATCGTTTTGCGGCACGACCTCGATCTTGCCGGTCACGGTGTCGAGCCCGGTCGCGCCGAATTCGAGGATTGGCTTGGTGGTCAGCGTGCCGGTCGGATGATCGCCGTTGAGGAGCTGGACCACGGTCGCATCGCCCGGATTGACCGGGTTGGTGAAGCTCAGGAACACCTTGTCGCCCTTGAACACGACGTCGTCATAGCCACGGCTGGCCGACGAATCGGCATAGCTGAGCGGAGCCGAGACCGCATGCGTCTCCGGGTTGATCATCGTCAGGGTGGGATTGCCATCCTGGTTTTGCAACGCCCAGATATCGCCCGTCACCGGGTTGTATTTCAGGCCATCGACTGATCCTGACAGCGAGTAGCTGAACTCGATGTCGCCGTGCTTGTCATACTGGACGATCGTGCTCGAGCCGCCGGCGCCGGTCGAATCCGCGCCATTGCCGTACTCGACGAAGGTCGAGCCGTGCGCGGTGGTGACGGAATCCGGCTGGGTCGATCCGTCGGTGGGAGCCTGGAAGGTCTTGACGCTGTCGATATGTGGAAACGGCGCAGCGTTCTTGTCGGCGACGAACACCACGCCATGCGGCGAGCCGAAGCTGAAGCCCGGTGCATTGTCCTGCGAGACCAGCGCGGTGAAGGCGCCGGTGTTCTCGTCGACCTGACCGAAGGCGCCGAGCGCACCGACGGATGCATAGTAAGCGTTGGGATCGAGGTCGCTGACATGCACCGACAGGACGTGGCCGTCCTTTGCGTCAGAGATGTAGAACGTGCCCGACGTCGCGTTCGGCTTGATGACGTCGTCGAGGCCGGCATTGCCGATCGAGCCCGCGGGAATTCCCTGGATCGGGGTGAAGGCAATCGCCTGCTTGGAGGTACCGGGATTCTGGATATCGATGATCGCGCCATCGGCGTTGCTGGAGAAGATCAGATCGCCGTTGGCGGCGAGCTTCAGCGAGTCCGGATCGGTCTGCGGCACCAACTCCATCTTGCCGGTGACGGTGTCGTAGCCGATCGCGCCGTCGAGCAGCACGGGAGCGGTGGTGAGGAGGTCGCCGGGTTTCGGGCTGGTGCCGTTCAGCAATTTGACGATGGTCGGATCGCCGTTGCCGGTCGGGTTGGTGTAGCTCAGGAATACCTCGTTGCCCTTGAACACCACGTCGTCATAGCCGCGCGAGATAGACGGATTGGCGTAGTTGAAGTGAGCCGTCACTGTCTGGGTGTTGGGATCGATCAGCGACAGCGAGGAACGGCCGTCCTGGTTTTGCAACGCCCATACCATGCCGGTTTCGGGATTGTACTTCAGTCCGTCGACCGAACCCTCGATCGAATAGGCGTGCACGAAATGACCGGCGTGATCATACTGGATGATCGTGCTGTCGCCGGGCACCGCTCCGGTCGAGTCGACGCCGTTGCCGTACTCCACGAACACGTACTTGCCGGCGATCGTGATCGAGTCGAGCCCGGTCACCCCGTTTGGAGCGCTGGCGAAGGTATGGATCGCATCGACATGCGCCACCTGCGGCGCATTCTTGTCGGGAATGAAGAGCAGGCCGTGCGCGGCGGCAAAATTTGGCCCGGTGACGATCGGCGTGAAGGCGCCGGTGGTCGGATCGACCTGGCCAAAGCCGCCGAGACTGGCAACCGCGGCGTAGTAGTCGTTGGTGTTGAGGCCGCTGGCGTGGAATGAGTAGACGTTCCCCGACTTCGTATCGGTCATGTAGAACGTGCCCGCCGTCGCAGTCGGCTTGATCACGTCATCAAGGCCGGCATTGCCGACGGAGGCTGCCGGGATTCCGGCGATCGGCGTGAACGAAATCGCCTGGCTGGCCGTTCCGGGGCGTTGGATATCGATGATCGAGCCATCGGCTGCGCTGGAGAAGATCAGATCGCCATTGGCTGCGAGCTTCAGCGAATCCGGATCGGATTGCGGAACGAGCTCGGTCTTGCCGGTCGCCGTGTCGAGGCCGGTGGCGCCGTCGGTCAGGATCGTCGTCGTCAGCAGTGTGCCGCTCGGATGGTCGCCGTTCAGCAATTCCACCAGCGTCCGATCGCCGGCGCCGTTCGGATTGGTGTAGCTCAGGAACACCCTGTTGCCGTCGAATACGACGTCATCGTAGCCGCTGGTCGCGGAGGGATTGGCAAAACTCAGCGGACCGGTCACCTTGTGCGTGACGGGATCGATCAGCGTCAGCGTGGAGTTGCCATCCTGGTTCTGCAGCGCCCAAATCTGCCCGGTGTAAGGGTTGTATTTCAGTCCGTCGACCGACCCGGCGATCGTGTAGGTTCGCTCGACTTTGCCGCTGTTGTCGTATTGCACGATCGTGCTCGAGCCGCCGGCACCGGTCGAGTCCGCGCCATTGCCGTATTCGACGAAGATCGTTCCGTTAGCCGTCGTGATGGAATCCGGAGCCGTCGCGCCAATCGATGTCCCCGACGCGAACGTCTTCATCCCGCTGATCGTGACCATGTCGATCCTCCATGGGTTTGCAATGTTTGGAAACGGGAGGAAACGCGTGGTGGACGACGTGCATGTGACGATTGGCCGCGCGAATTTTTGCAACGATGGCGGAACCTTTTCGCGATTGCGAATCGTCCCGATAGCTCAAGCGCTTTCGCGCTTGTTCCGCGCGCATCACGAAAGTATTGCTGCGAAAATCAGCACGGCAAGACCAGCGACGCTGGTCTCATCCGCCGCGATGCTCGGCTTCATCTGAGCGAGATTCCTGAAGCAACGGTGTCCGGCTGATGCCGGCGCGCTGCCAGACGTCGAGCCCCGGCGATCCCTCAGGTCATCTCGGCCCGCTCATCCCCGCAACTGTTATTTCAAAGATAAGATGACCGGACCCGCAACCGGATCGGTTACGCCGAGACCGTTGCCGAGGTCTTCGAGCGTGTCGCGAAAAGAATTCAGAGTGGAGATCATGGCTGGCCGCGCCTCAGTACACGCGTCCATATTTTGCCACTCGGCGATAATGCAGTAGGAACGGTCACCGGTCTTAATAATGCTGGCATGCAATAGACCCGGCCACGTTGCTCCAATTGTCTTGTGAGCGTCCAAGAACTCTTGATCGCGCCCCGGCTTCACTCGAAAACGCACAGCATTGAAAGCGGTCACCTTCTTCTCCCAAAGCACTGAGACGCTCCCGTAGAGGAAGCGCGCCTACGTGGGTCGCGCAAGTTGAAAGCGGATGCATTCACTTCCGCTTCGCGGCGGTCACTGACCGATTGGCCTGCCTACTGGGTCTTTATCATCTTCGCCAATTCATGGCGCAATTCCGGACTATCTTGATGGCCATGCACCGCGACAGCGTGTTGTACCGCCGCTTCCAGAAGCTCCTTTTGAGTATCAGCTGAAATCGCGATCGTGCAGTTCATCTCACTTGGGTATTCTCGGCAATCCACAAACATTCTACCCAAATCTGCCTCCATCAATACGAGTAAACTATTCGCCGTCCTGAACTACTCCCACTCACGATAATGCCCGCGGCTGCTCGCTATGCCTGACTTCTTCAAATGATGGCTCATGGCCGGCCAGCTTACGCGCCGCCGACAACGAGCGTGTCGATGGTCTTCGATCATGGTCGCTTCGACCACATTGGAGCAGCCATGCTCGAACGAACATATCATACATCGAAAGGTGCGCCATGTCAGTTCCTCGCCCAGGGCCGACATGCATGTCGGCTTCTGCGCCGGCTTCCGAGGATCAGCAGACGTGGCGAACTGAAAGGGGCCCGACCTATCCCCGCCCGCGATAAGTCGCGACGCCCTGATCGGGAACCCAGAGACCCTTCGGCAGCCGGCCGGTCTGGAAGAACACGTCGATCGGAATGCCGCCGCGCGGATACCAGTAGCCGCCGATGCGCAGCCATTTCGGCTTGACCTCGTCTGATATCCGCCGGCCAATCATGACCGTGCAATCCTCATGGAATGCGCCGTGATTGCGGAAGCTCGCGGCGAACAGCTTCAGCGATTTGGATTCCAAGAGCCAGCGGCCCGGCACATAGTCGATCACCAGATGCGCGAAATCCGGTTGGCCCGTCACCGGGCAGATCGAGGTGAATTCCGGCACCGTAAAGCGTACCAGATAATCGGTACCAGTCTGCGGATTGGACACGCGGTCGAGCTGCGCCTTTTCCGGCGCGTCGGGCCATTCCACCGCACGGCCGAGTTGCAGGCCGGGGGAGGTCGTCGATTTGCTGGATTTCTTCGCCATTCGGGGTCTCCGTGGGGGTCTCCTAGCCTATGATCGGGCGTCCGTCACCCGGCCTTTTCCCCCTCGATGCATTGCGCTAGAAGCACCGCCATCCGACCCCCTCACTGCCACAAGAGGTACTCATGACTGACATCGTCGACATCATCGGCCGCGAAATCCTGGATAGCCGCGGCAACCCCACGGTCGAGGTCGATGTGGTGCTGGAGGATGGGTCAATCGGCCGTGCTGCGGTGCCGTCCGGCGCGTCCACCGGCGCCCATGAGGCGGTGGAACTGCGCGACGGCGACAAGTCGCGCTATCTCGGCAAGGGCGTGGAAAAGGCGGTTGCCGCCGTCAACGGCGAGATCTTCGAGGCGCTCAGCGACCAGGCCGTCGAGGAGCAGGTCGCGATCGACCAGATCATGATCGAGCTCGACGGCACGCCGAACAAGAGCCGGCTCGGCGCCAACGCTATCCTCGGCGTGTCGCTGGCCTGCGCCAAGGCGGCCGCCGAATCCTTCGACATGCCGCTGTATCGTTATGTCGGCGGCACCTCGGCGCGGACGCTGCCGGTGCCGATGATGAACATCATCAATGGCGGCGTGCATGCCGACAACCCGATCGACTTCCAGGAATTCATGATCCTGCCGGTCGGCGCCACGTCGTTCGCCGAAGCGCTGCGTTGCGGTTCGGAAATCTTCCACACGCTGCGCGGCGAATTGAAGAAGGCCGGCCACAACACCAATGTCGGCGACGAGGGTGGCTTCGCACCGAACCTGCCGTCGGCCGACGCCGCGCTCGAGTTTGTCATGAACGCGATCGGCAAGGCCGGCTACAAGGCGGGCGACGACGTCGTGCTCGGCCTTGACTGCGCCTCCACCGAATTCTTCAAGGAAGGCGCCTACGTCTACGGCGGAGAGAACAAGACCCGCTCGCGTTCGGAGCAGGTGAAGTATCTCGCGGACCTCGTCAGCCGCTATCCGATCGTCACGATCGAGGACGGCATGTCGGAAGACGACATGGACGGCTGGAAGGAATTGACGGATGCGATCGGCAAGAAGTGCCAGCTGGTCGGCGACGATTTGTTCGTCACCAACGTCACGCGGCTTGCCGACGGCATCAAGAACGGCCGCGGCAATTCGATCCTGGTCAAGGTCAACCAGATCGGCACGCTGACCGAGACGCTCGCGGCGATCGAGATGGCCTACAAGGCCGGCTACACCGCCGTGATGTCGCATCGCTCCGGCGAGACCGAGGACTCCACGATTGCCGACCTCGCGGTCGCCACCAATTGCGGGCAGATCAAGACCGGCTCGCTGGCGCGCTCCGACCGCACCGCCAAGTACAACCAGCTGCTGCGCATCGAGCAGCAGCTCGGCACCCAGGCGAAATACGCGGGCGGGGCGGCCTTGAAGGCGCTGGCCTAGCGCCCCAACTGATCGGGACTGAACAAGACGCAAAAAAGGGAGGTCGGGATGAGTGACGGCAAGAGCGGTCTGCAGCTGCGTTCGCTGCTCAAGAAGGATGGCGAACTGGAATTGTCGCTGGTCAATGTCCCGACCCCCGAGCCCGGTCCCGACGAGGTCGTGGTCCGGGTCGAGGCGACCCCGATCAACCCGTCCGACCTCGGGCTCCTGATCGGCCCGGCCAACATGGCGGCGGCAAAGGTCACCGGCAGCAAGGAATTGCCTGTGGTGACCGCCCGCGTGCCGGAAGCGGCATTGCCTGGCCTCGCCGCGCGGCTCGACGAGTCGATGCCGGTCGGCAATGAAGGCGCCGGCGTCGTGATCAGGACCGGCTCGTCGGACGCGGCGAAAGCGCTGATGGGCCGCACCGTCGCGATGATCGGCGGCGCGATGTATGCGCAATACCGCACGCTGCGGGTCAACGAATGCCTGCCGCTGCCCGACGGCACCACGCCGACGGAAGGCGCGTCCTGCTTCGTCAATCCGCTGACCGCGCTCGGCATGACCGAGACGATGCGGCGCGAGGGACACAAGGCGCTGGTGCACACGGCGGCGGCGTCGAACCTCGGCCAGATGCTCAACAAGATCTGCCTCAAGGATGGCATCGGCCTCGTCAACATCGTGCGCAACAAGGAGCAGGCCGACATCCTGCACAAGATCGGCGCCAAACATGTCGTCGATTCCAGCGCGCCCGATTTCATGGACAAGCTCACAGGCGCGCTGGTCGAGACCGGCGCGACCATCGCCTTTGATGCGATCGGCGGCGGCAAGCTCGCCGGCCAGATACTGGTCGCGATGGAGACCGCGATCAACAAGACCGCCAAGGTCTACAGCCGCTACGGCTCGAATGTGCACAAGCAGGTCTATGTCTATGGCGGCCTCGATACCCGCGACATCGAGCTGCCGCGCGGCTTCGGCATGGCCTGGGGCATCGGCGGCTGGCTGCTGTTCCCGTTCCTGATGAAGATCGGCCCGGAGGCCGGCAACAAGTTGCGCCAGCGCGTGGTGGCCGAGCTGAAGACGACCTTCGCCAGCCACTACACCAAGGTGGTGTCGCTGCAGGAGACCCTGCAGCTCGACAACATCGCGGTCTACAGCAAGCGCGCCACCGGCGAGAAATTCCTGATCAATCCGAACAAGGGCGCGTAACGAACCGCGTCTACTCGCGCTCGAATGCCAGCTTCCTGGAGCGCTTGTGACGCTCCAGGGCGTGGCCGATCAGGACATCCATCAGCTCGGATTGCGGCAGGCCGCTGGCCTCCCACAGCCGCGGATACATGCTGATGTTGGTGAAGCCCGGCAGGGTGTTCGCCTCGTTCACGAAGGCCTGCTCGCCGTGCAGGAAGAAGTCGATCCGCGCCATGCCTTCGCAGCCGAGCACGCGGAATGTCTTGATGGCGAGCTCCCTGATGGTTTCGGCGACGGCAGCCGGCACGTTGGCCGGCACCTGCAGCAGCGCGCCGTCCGCATCCAGATACTTCGCGTCGTAGGAATAGAAGCCGTGCTTGTCGGACGGAACGATCTCGCCGAGCAGGGAGGCATGGACGCGGCCCTCGGCATCCTCGATCACGGAGCACTCGACCTCGCGGATCGGCGAGACACCGCGCTCGATCAGGATCTTGGTGTCGAAGCGGAACGCCAATCTGCAGCCGGCTTCGAACTCCTCCGCGGTGCGCGCCCTCGACACGCCGACCGATGATCCCATGTTGGCGGGCTTGACGAAGACCTCCTGCGACCCCAGCGCCCTGACCGTGTCGTCATAGCTGATGGGGGCCACGGCCGACATCGCGACAAAAGGGACGATCGGCAACCCCGCCTCGCGCATCAGGCGCTTGGCGACGTCCTTGTCCATTCCGGCCGCCGAGCCCATCACGCGCGAGCCGACATAGGCGACATCGGACAATTCCAGCGCACCCTGCACCGTGCCATCCTCGCCGTTCGGGCCATGCAGGACCGGGAAGACGACGTCGAATGCCGGCAATTCCGTTGGTCCCGCCGCCGGTCCCTGGAGTACCACGACGCGGCCCTGTCCGCCCGGCAGCAAGGCGAGTTGCTGTCCCTGGTCCGGAATGGTCAGCGCGCCGCTCCCGGTGCCGGCGCCGTTTCCCGCGTCGGTGACGATCCAGCGGCCATCGCGGGTGATGCCGATCGCCGTGGCGTCATAGCGATCCGGGTCGAGCGAGCGAAGCACGTTTGCGGCCGACGCCCGCGAAACGTCATGCTCGGCCGATCGGCCGCCGAACAGGATTGCAACCCGTGTCTTGCGCTCTCGCATTGTCTTGTCTCTCGGCCGCGGCGGAGGAAGCGGGAATCCGCTGCAGTATGCTCGGACGAAGATGTCGGCAATTTGTTACACAGGCCTACGTCGGTGTTGCGGGGCCGGGTGGACGGCTGGAGGCCGGCGTCCAGCCCAATTTTGAAAACACTGCGTTTCCGGAATTGGACGATCCATGCACTTGCATCTTTCTTGCCTTGCCGGTACGTGAAGATGACCAATTCAGTTTCACGTGCACCCCAGGGGTACCTGCAATGGCCTATAACATCGTCACCATCGTCGGCAGCATCCGCAAGCAGAGCTTCTCGCTCAAGATCGCCAATGCGCTGGCCAAGCTCGCGCCGGCCTCGCTGAAGCTCGATGTGACGACCCTCGAGGGCATTTCCTTCTTCAACCAGGACCTCGAGGCGGCGCCGCCGGCGGACTGGCTGGCCTTTCGCGAGAAGCTGCAGAAGTCGAACGGCGTGCTGTTCGTGACCCCCGAATACAACCGCTCGGTCCCGGGCGTGCTGAAGAACGCGATCGACGTCGCCTCGCGGCCCTATGGCAAGAGCTCGTTCATCGGCAAGCCGGTCGGCATCATCTCCAACTCGCCGGGGCCGCTCGGCGGCGTCAGCGCGGCGAAGCACCTGCAGAACATCCTGCCGGGCATTTCCGGCCCGATCCTCGGTCAGCCGGAAACCTATCTCAACGGCGTCGGCGATGCCTTCGACGACAAGGGCGAACTGACCAAGGAAGCGCTCAAGACGGTGTTGCAGCAGTACCTCGACGCCTTCGCCGCCTTCGTCGCGAAGCAGAACGGCTGACCCGGCGCCCCGTTCCGATTGAATCGGAGCGGGGCTCCAGGCTTGTTGTTTTGACGGGTTTTCTGCGCGCGAACCGCTATCCATCCCGGATCAAGTCCGGGACAGGCTTCGCTCGAAAACGCTCTGGTTTAGCACTCCGTTAACCGCATGGCCGCATCTTCGCGGCCATGGTTTCCCGCACACGCCTCAAATCGATTCTGACCGGGCTCGCCCTCTACACGCTGGCGGCGCTGATGGTCGGCTATTTCGGCGTCAACGCCTACACCGGTAAATATGGCCTGAACGCGCGGCAGGAGCTCGACCAGGAAATCATCGCGCTGACCTCGGAGCTGGCGCGGCTGAAGAAGGAGCGGGCCGAGGGCGAGCAGCGGGTGTCGCTGCTACGGTCGGACCGGGTCGATCCCGACATGCTGGACGAGCGTGCGCGCTTTCAGCTCGACTACGCCAATCCGCGCGATCTGGTTCGGATCAACAAGGCGAACTGACACCGGCAGTGATTTTTGGACAGCGCTTGTCCGAAATTAACTCGCGCCCGTTCTTCAAATTTCAAAATTGATCAATCAACATCACAAAAATGTCGCGCCGCGTTGCAGTGCGGCATAGCAAAATTCCATCCGGCGAATGCAATCCTTCCAAGGCGATTTGAGTTGGGTTAGAGAGGGTTCTTCGACTTCTCTCACCCGGAATTGCCATGGCCACACCCAAGAAAACCGTCGCAAAGGAATCAGGGCAGGAGAAGGCCGGCTCTCCACCCGAATTCTCCAGGGAGCAGGAGCTGAAGGCACTGCGGGACATGCTCCTGATCCGGCGCTTCGAGGAGAAGGCCGGTCAGCTCTACGGCATGGGTGCGATCGGCGGCTTCTGCCATCTCTATATCGGCCAGGAAGCGGTCGTGGTCGGCATGCAGATGGCGCTGAAGCCGGGCGACGAGGTCATAACCGGCTACCGCGACCACGGCCACATGCTGGCTTGCGACATGGAAGCCAAGGGGGTGATGGCGGAATTGACCGGACGCCGCGGCGGCTATTCCCGCGGCAAGGGCGGCTCCATGCACATGTTCAGCAAGGAGAAGCATTTCTACGGCGGTCACGGAATTGTGGGCGCGCAGGTTTCGCTCGGCACCGGCCTTGCGTTCGCCAATCGCTATCGCGGCAACGATAACGTCAGCGTGACCTATTTCGGCGACGGCGCGGCCAACCAGGGTCAGGTCTACGAAAGCTTCAACATGGCGGAGCTGTGGAAGCTGCCGGTGATCTACGTCATCGAGAACAACCGCTACGCGATGGGCACCGCGGTGTCGCGCGCCTCGGCGCAGCAGGACTTCTCCAAGCGCGGCGTTTCGTTCAACATTCCCGGCAAGCAGGTGGACGGCATGGATGTGCGCGCCGTGAAGGCTGCCGCCGATGAGGCCACGGCATGGTGCCGCGGCGGCAACGGTCCGATCATTCTGGAGATGCAGACCTACCGTTACCGCGGCCATTCGATGTCCGATCCGGCGAAGTACCGCACCCGCGAGGAGGTCGAGAAGGTCCGCCACGACCAGGACCCGATCGAGCAGGTGCGCAACCGCTTGCTGGCGGCAGGCGTGAGCGAGCAGGATTTGAAGGCGATCGACGCCGAGGTGCGCGAGATCGTCAACGCAGCCGCTGACTTCGCGCAGCACGATCCGGAGCCGGATCCGTCCGAGCTCTACACCGACATCTACCGCTGACCCCACCCGCGCAGAAGAATCTCAAGACCGATTTCGGGAGCTGATATGCCCATTCAAGTGCTGATGCCTGCGCTGTCGCCCACCATGGAGAAGGGCAACCTCGCCAAATGGCTGAAAAAGGAAGGCGAGACCATCAAGTCCGGTGACGTCATCGCCGAGATCGAGACCGACAAGGCGACGATGGAGGTCGAGGCGACGGACGAGGGCACGCTCGGCAAGATCCTGATTCCGGAAGGCACCGCCGACGTTGCGGTGAACACGCCGATCGCCACCATCCTGGCCGACGGCGAAAGCGCCGCCGACCTCGCTAAGGCGCCTGCCGCACCGGCGCCGCAGCCGAAGGCCACGGAGGCTCCCGCCGCGGAAGCCAAGGCGGAAGCGCCGCAGCCCGCGGCGAAGGTGCCGGCCGCGCCGGTCAGCGAAGCCTTGCCCGACCCGGAAATTCCGGCGGGTACCGAGATGGTCACCCAGACCATTCGCGAGGCGCTGCGCGATGCGATGGCCGAGGAGATGCGGCGCGACGGCGACGTCTTCATCATGGGTGAGGAGGTCGCCGAGTATCAGGGCGCCTACAAGGTAACGCAGGGCCTGTTGCAGGAGTTCGGCGCCCGCCGCGTGATCGACACGCCGATCACCGAGCACGGCTTTGCCGGCGTCGGCGTCGGCGCAGCGATGGCCGGGCTGAAGCCGATCGTGGAGTTCATGACCTGGAATTTCGCGATGCAGGCGATCGACCAGATCATCAACTCCGCCGCCAAGACGCTGTATATGTCCGGCGGCCAGATGGGCTGCTCGATCGTGTTCCGCGGCCCGAACGGCGCCGCCGCGCGCGTTGCTGCCCAGCACAGCCAGGACTACGCCGCCTGGTACTCGCAGATCCCGGGCCTCAAGGTGATCGCGCCGTACTCGGCTGCCGACTACAAGGGCCTGCTCAAGGCCGCGATCCGCGATCCAAATCCGGTGGTCTTCCTCGAGAACGAGATGCTGTACGGCCACACCGGCGAGGTGCCGAAGCTGCCCGATTTCGTGGTGCCGATCGGCAAGGCGCGGATTGCCCGCGCCGGCAAGGACGTCACCATCGTCTCCTGGGCGATGGGCATGTCCTATGCGCTGAAGGCCGCCGATGAACTCGCCAAGGAAGGTATCGAGGCCGAAGTGATCGATCTTCGCACCATCCGTCCGATGGACACCGAGACGATCATCAATTCGGTGAAGAAGACCGGCCGTGCGGTGACGGTGGAGGAGGGCTGGCAGCAGAGCGGCGTCGGCTCCGAGGTCGCTTCGCGCATCATGGAGCATGCCTTCGACTATCTCGATGCGCCGGTCGCGCGCGTCTCGGGCAAGGATGTGCCGATGCCCTATGCTGCGAACCTCGAAAAGCTCGCTCTGCCCTCCGTCGCCGAGGTGGTCGCGGCCGCCAAGGCCGTGTCGTACCGGTAACGCTGATGGCCGGTCCCAAGGAGCAGCCGCTGCCGCCCGACGTGATGGGCCGCGACGACGCCGTCGAGGTGCTACGCGCCTTCGTCGTCGACGGCGGCCTGTCGATCGCGTTCCAGCGCGCCTTCGAGGAGCCGGACATGTGGGGACTGATGCTCGTCGACATCGCCCGCCACGCCGCACGCGCCTATTCGCGCGAGAGTGAATACACCGAAGACGAGGCGCTCGCGCGCATCGTCGAGATGTTCGAAGCCGAAATCGCCCGGCCGACCGACATGGGCCAAACCAAACCGCGGTCGCAACAAGGTCACTGACAATGCCGATCAATATTCTCATGCCCGCGCTGTCGCCGACGATGGAAAAGGGCAACCTCGCCAAGTGGCTCAAGAAAGAGGGCGACAAGGTCAAGTCCGGCGACGTGATCGCGGAGATCGAGACCGACAAGGCGACGATGGAAGTCGAGGCGGTCGACGAAGGCACGATCGCCAGGATCCTGGTGCCCGAGGGCACCCAGGACGTGCCGGTCAACGACGTCATCGCCGTGATGGCCGGTGACGGCGAGGATGTGAAGGCGGCGGCCAGCGCCGGAGCGGGCGCTGCACCAGCCGCCAAGCCCGCCGAGGCCCCGAAGCCTGCCGCTGAGGCCGCGCCTGCACCGGCGGCTGCGCCGGCGCCGCAGCCGGCCGCAGCGCCCGCCGCTGCGCCGCAGGCTGCTGCACCGGCCGCGCAGGCCAATGGCCACGCTCGCGTGTTCTCCTCGCCGTTGGCACGGCGGCTTGCCAAGGAAGCCGGCATCGATCTCGGCCGCATCACCGGCACCGGTCCGCACGGCCGCGTCATCGCGCGCGACGTCGACGACGCCAAGTCCGGCAAGGGCCTGAAGGCGCCGGCCGCCACAGGTCCCAGCATCGCACCGTCAATGTCCGACAAGCAGATCCTGGCGCTGTTCGAGCCGGGCTCCTACGAGGTCGTGCCGCATGACGGCATGCGCCGCACCATCGCGCAGCGTCTCACCGCCTCGGTGCAGAACGTCCCGCACTTCTACCTCACCATCGACTGCGACATCGGCAAGCTGCTCGCCGCGCGCGAGGAGATCAACGCGGCTGCGCCGAAGGACAAGGAGAAGAAGCCGCTCTACAAGATCTCGGTCAACGACTTCGTCATCAAGGCGATGGCGGTCGCGCTGCAGAAGATCCCGAACTGCAACGTCAGCTGGACCGAGGGCGGCATGCTCAAGCACAAGCATTCCGACGTCGGCGTCGCGGTGGCGATGCCGGGCGGCCTGATCACGCCGATCATCCGCAAGGCCGAGACCAAGACGCTGTCGACCATCTCCAACGAGATGAAGGATTTCGCCGCGCGCGCCCGCGCCCGCAAGCTGAAGCCGGAAGAATACCAGGGCGGCACCACCGCGGTGTCGAACCTCGGCATGTACGGCATCAACCACTTCACCGCCGTGATCAACCCGCCGCATGCCTCGATCCTCGCGGTCGGCACTTCGGAGGAACGTCCGGTGGTGCGCGGCGGCAAGATCGAGATCGCGCACATGATGAGCGTGACCCTGTCGTGCGATCACCGCGCGATCGACGGCGCGCTCGGTGCCGAGCTGATCGGCGCCTTCAAGCAGCTGATCGAAAACCCCGTGATGATGATGGTGTGACGGGCATCAGCCATGTACGCGATCTACGGTCCGTACGTCCTGCTCGCCGCCATCGCCGTCGCGTTGCTCTTCGCTGTCAACCGCGACCTGATATCGACGATACAGTTCAGAATCATGATGACCGGCGCCGCTGTGCTGGCGCTGGCGTGGACCGTGTTCCTCGGTGCGGTATGGCAGGAGTACGGATAGATGGCCGGCACGGCTCGCACGCGCTGGCCCTGGATCTCGCTATTGCTGTCGGCCGCACTGGTGTGCAATCCGGTCGGGTTCGATTTTCTGCACTCCGCGTTCTTCGCCGGTGAACAGCTGGCGCGGAACATCGCCCAACCGATCGTGCTGACGGCCCTGGCCATCATGGCCCTGGCGATCGGGCTCGAATGGCTGGTCAGGTCATTGATCGCAAGAAGCCGCGCGCGCGGCGTCACAAATTGAGTTGAACGGGAGCCGCCATGGCCGATACATCCTTTGACGTCATCATCATCGGCTCCGGCCCCGGCGGCTACGTGACCGCGATCCGCGCCGCGCAGCTCGGCTTCAAGACCGCGATCGTGGAGAAATCCTATCTCGGCGGCATCTGCCTGAACTGGGGCTGCATCCCGACCAAAGCGCTGCTGCGCTCCGCCGAGATCTATCACTACATGCAGCACGCCAAGGATTACGGGCTGTCGGCGGACAATGTCTCGTTTGATCCGAAAGCGGTGGTGCAGCGCTCGCGCGGGGTCTCGAAGCGCCTCAACGACGGCGTCGGCTTCCTGATGAAGAAGAACAAGGTCACGGTGATCTGGGGCGATGCCACGATCGACGCGCCCGGCAAGATCGCGGTGAAGAAATCGGCGGTCGAGGCCCCGAAGGGCGCGAGCGGCGAGGGCACCTATCAGGCCAAGCACATCATCGTCGCGACCGGCGCGCGGCCGCGCGTGCTGCCCGGGCTCGAGCCGGACAAGAAGCTGATCTGGACCTATTTCGAGGCGATGGTGCCGGAGCGGATGCCGAAGTCGCTGCTGGTGGTCGGCTCCGGCGCGATCGGCATCGAGTTCGCCTCGTTCTTCCATACCATGGGCTCTGACGTCACCGTGGTCGAGGTGCTGCCGCAGATCCTGCCTGTCGAGGACGCCGAGATCGCGGGGCTGGCGCGCAAGCGGTTCGAGAAGATGGGCATCCAGATCATGTCCTCGACCAAGGTGACAAAGCTGGAGAAGAAGGCCGACAGCGTGGTCGCGACCATCGACGACGGCAAGGGCCAGCCGCAGACCAAGGAGTTCGAGCGCGTGATCTCGGCGGTCGGCGTGGTCGGCAATATCGAGAATCTCGGGCTGGAGAAGCTCGGCGTCAAAACCGACCGCGGCTGCATCGTGATCGACGGTCTCGGCAAGACCAACGTGCCCGGCATCTACGCGATCGGCGATGTCGCGGGACCGCCGATGCTCGCGCACAAGGCCGAGCATGAGGGCGTGATCTGCATCGAGGCGATCAAGGGCCTGCATCCGCATCCGATGGACAAGCTGCTGATCCCGGGCTGCACTTACTGCAACCCGCAGGTCGCCTCCGTCGGCCTCACCGAAGCCAAGGCCAAGGAGGGCGGCCGCGAGATCCGCGTCGGCCGTTTCCCGTTCGTCGGCAACGGCAAGGCGATCGCGCTCGGCGAGGACCAGGGCCTCGTCAAGGTGGTGTTCGACAAGAAGACCGGCCAGCTGCTCGGCGCTCACATGATCGGCGCCGAGGTCACCGAGCTGATCCAGGGCTATGTCGTGGCGATGAATCTGGAGACCACGGAGGAGGAACTGATGCACACCGTGTTCCCGCATCCGACCCTGTCGGAAATGATGAAGGAAGCGGTGCTCGACGCTTACGGGCGCGTGCTGAATATCTGATTGATGGAAAGCAACCCTAGACGTCCCGTCATCCTGAGGTGCGAGCAGAGCGAGCCTCGAAGGATGCACGGCCCGGATCGAGCAGCTGGGCTCGTCGCCCTTCGAGGGCCGCTAAGAAGCGGCCACCTCAGGGTGACGGGTCTGATATGAGTGAACCAAAGAACAAGAAAGAGCGCATCTCGTGAAAGACAACGACAATCTCACCATCGAACGCCCGACCTTCGTGACCCATCTCGAATGCGCGATGGAGGGCGATCATTATGCGGCCGATCAGGTGCACAACCTCTCGAAGGCCGGCAAGCCGCTCTTGGTGCGCTACGATCTCGCCGGGGTGAAGAAGGCGCTGACCAAGGACGCACTGGCCGAGCGCCCCGCCGACCTGTGGCGCTACCGCGAGCTGTTGCCGGTGCGCAAATGCAAGGACATCGTCAGTCTCGGCGAAGTTACGACGCCGCTGATCCGGTTGCCGAAGCTTTCCTCAAGGCTTGGCGGCGGCGAGATCATCGTCAAGGACGAGGGGCGGCTGCCGACCGGCTCGTTCAAGGCGCGCGGCCTCGTCATGGCGGTCTCGATGGGCAAGGCACTCGGGATCAAGCACATGGCGATGCCGACCAACGGCAACGCCGGCGCGGCGCTCGCAGCCTACGCCACTTCCTGCGGGATCAAGACCACGATCTTCTGTCCGGCGGATACGCCGGAGGTGAATGTCAGCGAGATCGAGCTGCAGGGCGCCACCGTCTATCGCGTCAACGGCTACATCGACGATTGCGGCAAGATCGTCGGCGAAGGGAAAGCAAAAGTCGGCTGGTTCGATACATCGACCCTGAAGGAGCCGTACCGGATCGAGGGCAAGAAGACGATGGGCCTCGAGCTCGCCGAGCAGCTCGGCTGGGACGTGCCCGATGTGATCTTCTATCCGACCGGTGGCGGCACCGGCCTGATCGGCATGTGGAAGGCGTTCGACGAGCTCGAGAAGATCGGCTTCATCGGTTCGAAGCGCCCGCGGATGGTCGCGGTGCAGGCCTCCGGCTGCGCGCCGATGGTGCGCGCCTATGAGGCCGGAACCGAGCATGCGGCGCGCTGGGAGGACGCTCACACCATCGCCTCGGGCATCCGCGTGCCGCAGGCGGTCGGCGATTTTCTCATCCTGCGCGCGGTGCGCGAGAGCAAGGGATTTGCTATCGCGGTCGATGACGACAAGATCACCGCCGCCCTCAACGAGGTCGCGCGCGAGGAGGGACTGTTGCTGTGCCCCGAGGGGGCTGCGACCTATGCCGCCTACAAGCAGAGCCTTACCGACGGCCGCGTCACCAAGGCAGACCGCGTGATGCTGTTCAATTGCGCCAGCGGCCTGAAATACCCGCTGCAGCCGGTGACCCGCGCGCTCGACAGGCACAAGCCGATCGACTTCTCGCAGTTCTGACGCCTCATCCGAAGGGCCATCTTGTTGAAAGGTGGCCCTTCAAAAATGATACGACAAGGAAGATTGAGGGGAGCGCGTGATGCGGAAACTGGTTCTGGCCGTGTTGGCGATGTTGGCGTTCACGGGGACCGTTTCGGCGGAAACCTGGCCCGCGCACCCGATCACCATCGTCGTGCCGTTCGCCGCCGGCGGTCCGTCGGATGCGATGGCGCGTATCCTCGCCGAGCGCATGAAGCAGTCGCTCGGCGAGGTGGTTCTGATCGAGAACGTGACCGGAGCGGGCGGCTCGCTCGGTGTCGGCCGTGCGGTGCGCGCGGCGCCCGACGGTTACACCGTCTCGTTCGGTCATCTCGGCACCCATGTCGCGAACGGCGCGATCTACAAGCTCGGCTACGATCTCGTCGATGATCTCGAGCCGGTGGTGCTGCTGCCGAGCAATCCGATGATCATCGTCAGCAAGAACGCCGTGCCGGCGAAGTCGCTGAAGGAGCTGTTGGAGTGGCTGAAGTCGCGGCCGGCGCCGCCGACCGCGGGCACCGCCGGCGCCGGCAGCGGCAGCCACATCGCCGGGCTCTATTTCGAGAACGTCTCCGGAATCAAGCTGCAATACGTGCCCTATCGCGGCACCGGGCCGGCGCTGAACGACCTCGTCGCCGGCCAGATCGATATCATCGTCGACCAGACGTCGAACTCGATCAACCAGGTCCGCGCCGGCAACATCCGTGCCTATGCGGTCACCGATTCCAAGCGGGTCGCGAACGCGGCTGAGGTCCCGACGGTCGATGAGGCCGGCCTGCCGGGCTTCCACATGACGCTGTGGTCCGGCCTCTGGGTGCCGAAGGGCACGCCGAAAGAGATCGTGGACAAGCTCAACGTCGCGGTGATCCAGGCGCTGAACGATCCCGCGGTGAAGAAGCAGCTCGAAAATCTCGGCTTGCAGATGCCGCCAAAGGACCAGTTGAAACCGGAAGCACTCGGCGCCTGGCAGAAGGCGGAGATTGCAAAATGGTGGCCGATGATCAAGGCCGCCAATGTGAAGGTGGAGTGAGGCTTGCCGGCAACTCAGGCCGGCAAGCGATAGAGGCGCTCATGGAGAAATACGGCGCAGGGGCGATCATTGTCTCCGCCTATGACCCTAACTGGCCGGCGCTGTTCGAGCAGGAGCGGGCGAGGATCCAGGCAGCGCTTGGAGGTCTTGTGCTCGCCGTTGAGCATGTCGGCAGCACGGCGGTACCGGGGTTGCCGTCCAAACCCATCATCGATCTGCTGGTTGGTGTGCCAAGTCTCGACGAGGCACAACAGCGCTATGTCGAGCCGGTCAAGGCGCTGGGCTATGTCTACATGCCACAGTACGAGTCATGGCTGCCGGGCGAGCTGTTCTTCCGCAAGGGACCGCCCGGACCGTGGACCCACCATGTTCATGTGATGCAGCTGTCCCACCCCCGCTGGGAGCAACTGGTGCTGTTTCGCGACTATCTCCGCGCCCATCCCGAGGCCGCGCATGCTTACGCCGACATCAAGCGCGAACTTGCGCGCGCGTCCAACGACGACATTGCTGCGTATCGAAACGGCAAGAGTGCGTTCGTTGAAGCGACGACGGCCCGGGCGCTGGCCTGGAAGACAGAGCGAGAGTCGTAATCTCTCCGGCGCGCGCATTCGCGGGACCGGTGGCCTGCCTGACGGAGGCGCTTACTGCGCGGGCGCCGCATTCGTCTCCTGCCTCACGACGCGCTCGCCGCCCTTTGCCGCCAACGCCGTGCCCGCGTCCTCGAACCGCGCCTGATAGACCGCGAAATTCTCCATCACGCGCTGCACGTAGTTGCGCGTCTCCGAGATCGGAATCCGTTCCACCCAGTCCACCGGATCGACCTTGGGATCGCGCGGGTCGCCATAGGCCTTGATCCAGTCGCGGACACGGCCGCGGCCGGCGTTGTAACCGGCAAAGGTCATGATGTGGCAGCCGCGATATTCCGCCAGCAGCGCACTCAATTCGGCCGCGCCCATCTGGGTGTTGTAGACCGGATCGGAGACCATCCGGCTCCAGTCATAGCTGACGCCGAAACGCTTGGCGGTGTCGCGGCCGGCTTCGGGCGTTACCTGCATCAGGCCGACGGCGTTGGCCGCCGACTTGTCGCGCTGATCGAACGCGCTTTCGGTGCGTGCGATCGAGTAGGTCATGCTGCGCCCGATATCGGGGGCGATCGGGGTGTGCTTGGGAATGCCGATGACCGGGAAAGCGTAGTGGTCGAAGGCAAAGCCCCGCGCCAGCGCAATCTTGCCGATCTGCAGCATGGCGCGGGCATCGTTGTGGCGGCCGGTGAGTTCGCCGAGCGCCTCGAGCATCCCGACATCTGCGCTTTCCTCGGCAAGGTCGGCGGCGAAATAGAGCACGATATCGGGCTCGCCGATCGCGTAGAGCATGTCGGCGGCACGCACGCGCTCGTCGGCCGCCATGCTGGCCGCGCTGGCCGCCGCCGAGGGCGCGTGCAGCTCGACGCCGTCACGGCCGAGCCTGGCCAGCGCGAGCTGACCATAATAGGCGGTCGGGTAGCGCGCCGCTGCCTGGTAGTCGGCCCGCATCGCCACGTTGTTGCCGAGCACCTCGGCGGCGCGACCGCGCCAATAGGCGGCGCGCGCCAGCACGGTCGGGTTGGTCTGGCCCTCGTCGATCCGCGCGAAATGCGCTGCCGCGGTCCTGGCATCGTCGAGATAGCGCAGCGCGATCCAGCCGCGCATGAAGTGCATGTCGGAGCGGTAATAGGGATTGTCCGGCGCCGCCGCGGCACGGATAACGTCATAGGCCGCCTGGTACTCACCCTGGTCGAGCAGCTTGCGGGAGAGGATGCGGCGTTCGCGCCACCACTGGTCGGTGTCCTGCTGCGCCATGGTCTCGGGCGCCGCCGCAATCGTCACGCGCGCCGCATCATCGATCCTGTTCTTCGCGAGCAGCCACTGGATGCGGCACAGCGTGTAGCCGAGGTCGCTGCGGGCGTCCGCCGGCACGTCGTTGAGGGTGTCCTCCGCCTTGTTGGATTGCCCGCGGACCGCGCCGCAAGCCTTCACGATGGCCAGCTCGTCGCTGCCGAGATGCAGCGCCGCGCGCCTCGCGCCGGCGAGATCCTTGGCGCCGATCCGCTTGTCCATGCGCGCGCGATGATCGTCGCGCGTCAGCAGATCCTTGAATGCGTCGTAGGCGTCGCTCTCGGTACGGTCCAACAATTCTTCCGAGCGCCAGGCCTCGCGCACCAGCCGCGTGGCGCCGTCGCGATCGCCTTCGGTGAGCAGCGTGCGGGCGAGGGCGAACTTGCCCTTGGCGCTGATCGGCTGATCGAGCGTGAAGCCGTGAACCGTGGCCGGATCACTGCGCTCCTGCCAGATCCGCGCCTCAGCCCGTTTGCGCAACAGCGTGACGCTTGGCCAGTCCGGGTTGGCCGTGACGAATGCCGCATAGCGGCTGAACGGCGCATTCGACTCCGAGTGGCGCAGCAGATACCACTCGACGAGCTTCCGCCCGACGGGGTCGGTGATCTTTGCCTGGATATCGGTCGCCTCGCTGGTCTTGCCCCGGCGCGCCGCGGTGATCGCGTCCCTGACCGCGGCGAGATCGCCCGACAATTGCGGCCCGGCGGGCTTCTCCGGCTCGGGCGCCTTGGTGGTCTCAGCCGATTTGGACGAAGCGGATTTGGCCTTCGCGGATTTGCGCTTGTCGTTGCCATGCCTGGCATGGCGCCGCTTGACGGCGGCACTCTCGCGCGTCGCCTTGGCGCCGTGCGCCTTCTTGTCCCCGTGGCCGCTCTTGGCCTGGTGCTGATGATGCGGTTTGGCGCCTGCCTCAAGCGGAAGCAGCGCGAGCACGGCCACCGTGGCGAGGCACGCCAGCGGACGTAGGCAACGGTTCATTCCCTGGCCCCCCTGAAACGATCAGGCACAAACGGAACGCGTCGTACGCGGCACATCCGCCGCAGATTACTACCACCCTCGATTCTCGAGTATTAACGCTGCCGCAACTCAACAGAGAAAACGCGGCAAAATATGGCATACAGCGTGTGGAACCCTGCGGGAACCGGGGTTTTGCGGGTCTTTTTAAGGGGCCGAGACGCCGGTTTGACCGGTCCCAGCGGGGATATATTCTCGCCAAACGTGCGGCGGGGCGCTTTCTCATGTCAGATCTGTTCTTTCAGGCCGGTGCGTCATGACGGCTGGGCTCAGAACCATCCTGGACGGCGGGCGCTATTTCGAGGGCCCGCGCTGGCATCGCGGGCGGCTCTGGTTCGTTGACTGCATGGCGCGGACGCTGCTCAGCATCAGCCCGTCAGGCGAACGCCAGGAGCATGCGGCGGTGACCGACGACACGCCGTGCGGTCTTGGCGTGCTGCCTGATGGCGACATCGTCGTGCTGACGATGTTCAGGAAGCGGCTGCTGCGGTTTTCCGGTGGCGCGCTGTCCCTGTATGCCGATGTTTCCGGGATCGCGACCGGTACGATCGATGACATGATCGTCGACGGGCAGGGCCGTGCTTACGTCGGCGATCTCGGCTTCAATCTGCCGCCGCCGGAGGGCCGCGGCGCCGTCGGTCGCATCATCCTGGTGATGCCCGACGGCGGCGCCCGCGTCGTCGCCGACGGCTTGCGCTTTCCCAACGGCATTGCCGTTTCCTCCGACCATCGCCGGCTCATCGTCGCTGAGATGGACGGCGCCGGTCTCGCCGATTACGACATCGCGCCGGACGGCGGCCTGAGCCTTCGCGGGCGGTTCGGTCGCGTCAATGATCCCGACGGCATCTGCCTCGACGGCGACGGCGCAGTCTGGGTCGCGTCGTTCACCGAAGACGCGTTTGTCCGGATCGATCGCAATGGTGTCGAGCGCGCGCGCATCGCGGTGCCCGGCCGCCGCGCGCTCGCCTGTGCACTCGGCGGCGCGGATCGCAGGACGCTGTTCTGCCTGAGCGCGGAGACGTCCTACGAGGAGCTGCGGAAGGGCAAATCGGTGTCGCGGATCGACGTGATCGAGGTCGATACACCGGCCGACGGCTATCCCTAGCCGGGGCGAGACTGTTTCTTCTTTTGCTTCTCTTTCTTCTTCAGGATCTCGGCCTGGCTCCTGAAGGCGCGGGCCACTGAGCGCATCTGATCGGCGACGATTGCGTCCGCGGTCGCCGATGCGACCCGTTCCGCGGTCTGCGCCTGCTTGCGAATTGCCTTGGCCATTTTCATGAAGGAACCAATCGCGCTGCGTCGTCCTGGTTCCCGCGCCGGCGACGGCCTCTTGCGGCCTTGAGTTTTGTTCTTGTTTCGTTCATAGTGAGGCACGCCGGGAGAATGCCATGGACGCCGAGCGAGACCGCGAAATCATCAGGCTCTGGAATGAGCTCCGCCGGCTGCAGCGCGAGGGACGTCCGACGGCGTTGATAGTCCGCCGGATCGAGCAGGCCCTGGCAGCGAGGGAGCAGGAGGCGGCCTGAAGCGTGACGGCGACCGGGGCGAACCGCCATCGCGCGCTGTAGTTTCTTGCTTGCGCATCAGCGCCCGCCGTCCGGCCCCATCACCAGGTTTGGCAACCAGGTCGAGATCTCCGGGAAGAAGCACAGCATCAGCACGGCGAACATCATCAGCAGCACGAAGGGCAGCGTGCCCCAGATCACCTCGCTCAGCGGGATATCGGGCGCGACGTTGCGGATGACGAAGATGTTGAGGCCGACCGGCGGGTGGATCAGGCCCATCTCCATCACGATGGTCATGACGACGCCGAACCAGATGATGTCGAACTCGGCGGCGCGGAGCGGCGGCAGGATGATCGGCGCGGTCATCAGGATGATCGAGACCGGCGGCAGGAAGAAGCCGAGCACGATCACCATCACGAGGATCGCGAACAACAGCTCCCAGCGCGGCAGGTGCATCGCGACGATCGCCTCCGCCGCCGATTGCGAGATGTGCAAATAGCTCATCACGTAGGAATAGAGCAGCGACATGCCGATGATCAGCATCAGCATGGTCGATTCCCGAATGGTGGATTTCAGGATCGGCGACAGGTCGCTGGGTTTCCACACACTGTAGATCACGGCGATCAGCCCGAGCGCCAGCAGGCCGCCGAGGCCGGCGGTTTCCGACGGCGTGGCGTAGCCGCCATACAGCGCGATCATCACGCCGGTTAGCAGCAGCACAAACGGGATCACGCGCGGCAGCGCGCTGAAGCGCTCGGCCATGGTGAACTCGTCGCGTTGCAGGATCGCGGCATCCTTGCCGGTCGCGTCATAGACGGCGCGGGCCATGGCGTATTCCTTGCGGAAGCGGAACACGGCGTAGACGCCGAACAACGACACCAGCAGCAGTCCGGGGCCGATGCCGGCCAGAAACAGCCGTCCGAGCGACTTCTCGGCCGCGACGGCGAACAGGATCATCGTGATCGAGGGCGGCAGCAGGATGCCGAGCGTGCCGCCGGCGGCGATGATCCCCGCGGCAAAGCCTCCGGAATAGCCGCGCTTGCGCATTTCGGGGATGCCGGCCGAACCGATCGCCGAGCAAGTCGCGGGCGAGGAACCGGCCATCGCCGCAAACAGGGCGCAGGCGAACACGTTGGCGACGCCGAGGCCGCCGGGCACGCGGTGCAGCCAGGCATGCAGCGCCGAGTAGAGATCCTGGCCGGCGCGGGATTTGCCGATCGCCGCACCCTTCAGGATGAACAGCGGGATCGACAGCAGCGTGATCGAGGCCATCTCCTCGTAGACGTTCTGGGTCACCGTATCGAGCGAGGCCGCCGGCATGTAGATCGCCATGAACACGACGGCGACCGCACCGAGCGCGAATGCGATCGGCATGCCGGAGAACATCGCAAACAGGGTGGCAAGCCCGTAGGAGATGCCAATACCAAACACGGTCATCGGCGCGGGCCACCGGTCAGCGGAATGAGGATTTGCAAAAGGAGTTGCACGCAGAGCAGCGTCATGCCGAGCGCCATCAGCCCGTAGGGGATGGCGAGCGGCGGCGACCACATCGAGTTGGACACCTGGCCGTCGACATAGGCCTCGTGCGCCAGGGTCCAGGACTTCCAGGCGAAGAAGGTGCAGAACGCGAAGCTCGCGACATCGACCAGCCACAGCCTGATGCTGTTGGCGCGCGCCGAGAGCAGGCCGACGAACGCCTCGATGCTGACGTGACCGCGCTGGCTCTGCACATAGGCCGAGGACATGAAGGTGGCGCCGACCAGCAGGAACACGGCGGCCTCGTCCTGCCAGTAGTTCGGGCTGTGGAACACGGCGCGGCCAAGCACGCTGTAGCTCAGGATCACGCAGGCCGCGATCAAGGCAAGTGCGGCGAACACCACGATGATATTGTTGCAGACGGACAGCGCACGCGCGAGCATCGCCACGGCGGTATTGCCCGCGGCTATGCTTGCGCTTTCACCTTGATCCGGGACCGGACCATGGATCATGCGGCGACGTCGCTTGCGAGTTTCAGCAAATTGGCGGCCGTCGCTGTCTTGGCGCCGTAGTCCTTCCAGGCGGTGTCGCGCGCGATGTCGCGCCACTTGCCGACAATGGCGGCATCGAGCGCGCTGACCTTGGCGCCGGCCTTCTCATAGACCTTGGTGACCTCGACGTCGTCGTCCTGCGCACCCTTGCGGCCGAAGGCCTCGAGCTCGGCGCCGACGGCCAGGATGATGTCCTGCTGGTTCTTCGGCAGCTTGTCGAAGATCGCCTTCGACATCATCAACGGCTCCAGCATGAACCAGTAGGAGGCGCCGGCGCCGGAGGTCAGCGACTTCGCGACCTCCTCGAGGCGGAACGAGATCAGGCTGGTGGAGGAGGTGATGCCGGCATCGCAGGCGCCGGTCTGCATCGCGGCGTAGAGCTCGTTGGACGGCACCGACAGCACGGCGGCGCCGGCGGTCTGCAGCACCATGTCCATCTCGCGCGAGCCGCCGCGCACCTTGAGGCCCTTGGCGTCCTCGGGCGCCACGATCGCCTTGGAGCGGCTGGCGACGCCGCCGGCCTGCCAGACCCAGGTGATCAGTAGAATGCCCTTGTCGGCGAGGAAGTCGCTCAGCGCCTTGCCGACCGGCTCCTTCTTCCAGCGCAGGCCCTGGTCGTAGGTCGTGACCAGGCCCGGCATCAGGCCGATATTGGTCTCCGGCAATTCGCCGCCGGCATAGGGCATCGGATAGAGGCTGAGATCGAGCGCGCCCTTGCGCATCGCCGAGAACTGCGCGTTGGTCTTGATCAGCGAGGAGTTCGGATAGACCTCGGCAGTGAGGTCGCCGCCCGAGCGCTTGGCGACCTCGGCCGCGAACATCCGGCACAGCCTGTCGCGGAAATCGCCCTTGTCGATGGTGCCGCCGGGGAACTGATGCGAGATCTTCAGTGTGGTCGCGGCATGCGCAGTCCCGACACCCATCCGCAGGACGGCGGGTGCGGCGAGGGCGGAAGCGAGGACGTGGCGGCGTGTGAGCATGGTTGTTCCCCTGAAGAGCTTCTTGAGTGGCTGCTAGACCGGCGCGGAGCTTTAGCCTAGCCGGTCTTCGCGTGAAACTTCTCTAGTCTGATAGTTCGAGGCGCCCTGTTAGTGCGGGCCGGCAGGCGGTCGCAAGTGTTGCCGTTGCTGCGGCGCACACTGCGCTGCCGCAGCGTCGCCGCCCGATCCTCGCGCGATGAGCGATGGGCGTACGCGCCGGTGTGCTTCAAGAATTTGTTATTGGAGGTAACAACCGGCGGCGCAAGTGCGTCGAGGAGAGAACGGCAAGTCGTCGCGCTCACATTTGACCACACAAGGGATCACTCATGATGACCACCAAGACCCGCTTCGGCCTTTCCGCCGCGTTGCTCTCGTTCAGCCTTGCGCTCGCCCCCGCCGCCTTCGCTCAGGACAAGATGGGCAAGGACGACGCAATGAAGAAGGAAGGCACGATGTCCAAGGATGCCATGAAGAAGGACGATGGCATGAAGAAGGACGACGCCATGAAGAAGGATGGTGGCGCGATGATGAAGAAAGACGACGGCATGAAGAAGAACTGACCGCCGCCACCGCTCATCCTTCACAGGCCCGCCGTCGTGGCGGGCCTGGTTACGCCTCAGCGCTTCTTCTTGCCGCGCTCCTTGCGCGCAGCGTAGCGGGCGTCGCGCTTGGCCTTCTGTTCAGCCTCGAGCGCAGCCAGTCGTGCGGTTTCCTCTTCCTTCTCCCGCGCAATGCGGATGGCCTCGGCTGCGGCGGCCTCTTCCTCGCGGCGCTTCCGTTCGGCCTTCTCGATTTCACGGGCTTCCCTGGCCTTGGCGCGGCGTTCGGCGATAGCCGCGCGCTCCTCGGCCCGTGCTTTCACGGTCGGATCGTCAGCGCCCGGCTGGGTGCGAAACTTGTTGAGGAGGTTTTGCCGCGCCTGCAGGGCCGCTTTCTGGCGGTCGGCAAAACCCGGTTCCTTGAAGCCACTCATAGAGGAAGCCTGCTGCTTTCTGTTCGTTGATGGATGGGGTTCGGTTCGGCGTTCAATAAGTGAATGGCAACGAAAAGGCCAGTGGTGAACGGGGGGCTGTGGAGCAAAGGAGATATGAGCGGACAGCAAATGGCCGACGGCGGTGCCTGCACCCGGCTGGCGGCCGGCGTGGTGAGTGGTTGGTCACCGAACCTGCCGACAGGCCTAACCGCGCTGAAACTGCTCGCGCCGGCCGTTGCCAAGCACCTTGGCGACTGTCTCGGCGGTCATCGCGCTCCGGTCCGAGGCGCGCTGCGCTTCGAGCCTGTCGCGCGCCTTTTCGGTGATCAGGAGGCTGATCAGCCGCAGTCTGCTGGTCTCGTCGACAGCTTCCGAGAGCAGCTGCCTGTAACGCTGATAATCGTAACTCGCTTCTTGTTCGCTCACCGGCACGCCCCGCACACGCGCTCCACTCAGCGAGCAGTTTTTCGCGAGTCGCGCCAGCCCGCAATGGAATTGCAGGGCCGATCGCTGCCGGCGCGCATTTCGTTGTGCGACTGTTGCAGAATTGATCGCACGCAACCGTGCAAACGGTCATGATGCGGGCGATGGCAAAAGGGAACCGAAGCGGCCATGAGCGAATCCGAAGACGGAGGCAACCGCCGCGGGGCGCTGATCGGACTGCTGGTCGCGGTGGTCATGCTCGCGGTCGGTCTCTGGCTTGCGCACGACCTGACGGCGGCGAGCAAGATGCAGGACTGCCTGATGTCGGGCCGGACCAACTGTAATGTGATCGAGCCGGCGCGCTGATCCTGCCTTGCGGCAGTGCAATATCGCTCCCAGATCAAGCCCAAAGATTCGGGCTGAACTGTTTGGTCCCGGTTGTGATTCCGATCACACGCGGACAGGCGGGCTGCCCCGACTCCCAGAGATCGGCGGGAACCAAGGCCATGATGTCCAAGCTGTGGTCCGGAACGGGCGCGGCACTGGCTGCCGCAGCCGCGGCGGGTGCCGTTTTGGTAGCGTATCTATCCCTGACGCTGGCGTCGCCAGAACCGGTGTCGAGCGCGGCGCTCGGGCCGGCGTGGCAATGCAGCCGGGTGGCTTTCGTGCTGACCACCTGCACGCGAGCGGGCGAGGATGAACAAGAGGCCAAGGCCGAGCGCGAGGTCAAGGCTGAGCGTGAGGTCAAGACCGAGGGCGAGGTCAAGGCGATCCCGGTGCGGGCCAAGGACGATTGTCCGCCGGAACCCTAAATCCTTGTTTCTGACGCGTCGTCTTTAGGCGGATCGCTGTCCACTTCGCTCAAACGCGCTCTGGCCGGCCGGCCGGCCGGGCTGCGGCCGTATTCAAACTATTTCTTTGTGGCGCCACGCGACTTGATGGAGAGGCCAAGGCGCATCGCCATCTTCTTGATGCGCTCCGGCGAACGGCCGGTCGCCTTCACGACCTCTTCCAGTGACTTGGAGGAACGCGCCAATTCCATCAGTCGTCGGTCCTCCTTGAACGACCACCGCGGCTTTCGGGCCATCTTGTTGGTATCCTTGTGCATTGCTGGGCAACAAAGCCGCCAGGCGGGGTCGCCTGACGGCCTTGCCGGTGTGGGCCCGGACCTTGGGGAAATGTCCGGTGGATAAGCAATACCGCTTCCGGATCAGGTCGCAATTGAAACCGAAATTTAACCTAACCTATCAAGGTTACTTGCAAGGATACTTGGATAGAGCGTGGCAGGAGGCCTTATGCGCAAGGTCGCCATTTTGAGTGCCGCAGCGTTTTTACTGTCCGGTTGCTGGTCTGACCCGGAGGTCACGGGATCGACCAACAGCTGCGCGGCCAATCTTTATAGTCAGTACAATCCCAAGGTCATGGATCAGTGCGTCAACGCCTGCATCAAGTGTGACCATGGCAACGTCACGACCTGCACGACCTCCTGTACGCTGAAGGGCGCGCGGTAACCGATCCGCGCACGCACCGATGCGAACAGGGCCCGGCGGTCGCATGCGCGCGCGTTCGCGTGATCGCGTGGCGGCGCGATATCGGGCGCGCCTTGCGCGGCGTCATGAACGCCGTTATCGCGTCTGTTCGGCGGCGCCATCGCCGAGCCGGAAACCAAAAGCGTGGAACAGAGCGCGATGAGCGGGTCTTCCTATGTCGCGGTCGATTGGGGCACCAGCAGCTTCCGGCTCTGGCTGATGAGCGCTGGCGGCGAGCTGTTCGGCGAACGGCGCAGCGACGAGGGCATGACGGCGGCCGCCAGGGCCGGCTTTGCGTCGGTGCTGCAATCGCATCTCGACGCGCTGGGCGCGGCGGTCAACCTGCCGGTCGTGATCTGCGGCATGGCCGGTGCCCGGCAGGGCTGGGTCGAGGCCGGCTATGTCGACACACCGGCGCATCTCTCCGAAATCCTCAAAGGCGCCGTCGTGGTCAGCGGGCAGCCGCGCGATATCCGGATCCTGCCCGGGATTGCGCAGCGCGATGCTGCGGCCCCCGATGTGATGCGTGGCGAGGAAACCCAGTTGCTCGGCGCGCTCGGTCTGGATGCGCCGGGTGAGGCCCTCGTTTGCATGCCGGGAACCCATTCCAAATGGGTGCGCCTGCGCGGTGGAACGGTCGAGCGCTTTGCGACCTTCATGACCGGCGAGTTGTTCAGCGTGGTTGCGCGCGACACCATTCTGTCGCATGCCGTCGCCGGTGCGGAAGAGGCCGTTGATGCCGATGCGTTCCGCTCGGCCGTCGTCGAGGCGTTCGCAACGCCGGCGCTATCGGCCAATTTGCTGTTTCGGGTGCGATCCCGGCAGTTGCTGTTCGGCGGCAGCGCGCAGGCGGCCCGTGAGACGATCTCCGGCACGTTGATCGGTGCCGAGCTGGCGGCCGGCCTTGCCGAGCGGGAGCGAGCAACGCCGGTTACGCTGATTGCATCGGGCCGGCTGCAACGGCTCTATCGGATCGCGCTCGAAAGCCTTTCGATTCCGCTCAACGTGATGGATGCGGAGGAGGCGGTTCGCCGTGGCCTCGCCGGCGCCGCGGCGGCGATCTGGACCAATTGAGGGATCAACGCATGAGCATTCCGTTTCCTCCGATGAAGCGTCCGCTGGTCGCGATCCTGCGCGGCGTCAAGCCGGACGAGGCTTTGGGCATCGTGAGCGCACTGCTCGAGGCTGATGTGACCGCGATCGAGATTCCGCTGAACTCCCCCGAGCCGTTCCGTTCGATCGAGATTGCGGCGAAGCGGGCGCCCGCTGATGTCCTGATCGGCGCTGGCACGGTGCTGACCGCGGGAGATGTCGATCGCCTCCACGACGCCGGCGGGCGCCTCATGGTGTCGCCGAACGTCGATGTCGACGTGCTGGCGCGCGCCCGGCACCACGCGATGATCACGATGCCCGGTGTGTTCTCGCCGACGGAAGCGCTGCTCGCCGCACGCGCGGGCGCCTCGAGCCTGAAGTTCTTTCCGGCAAGCGTGCTCGGCGCTTCCGGCATCTCGGCGATCCGCGCCGTGCTGCCGCCGGATGTGATGCTCGCCGCCGTCGGCGGCGTCTCGGACCAGAATTTCGCGGAGTATGTGAAGGCGGGCATTCGCGCCTTCGGTCTCGGCAGCAGCCTCTACAAGCCGGGCATGACGGCCGCGGATGTTGCGGTCAGGGCGAAAGTCACGATCGAGGCGTATGACAGGGCCGTGCAGGGCGCGAGCTAGGCTCGGTCCCTAATTCCTGACCGCGAGCTAATCGTCCCGCTTGCCGCCGTCGATCACCCTGAACAGCGGGGCCGCCTCTCGAGGATTCTCGAGCAGCTCTTCGACCATGGCGATCGCGGCCGCGACGTATTTCCCGGTCGCGGCGTCCAGCGGCCGTTCGGCTTCGTCTGCCAGCGCGAGCTTGGCGCCTTCGAGCAGTTTGCGGGTGCGGATGGCGGACTCGTCGCCGGAGGTCAGGGCGGCGCGCGCGATCGATCGCAGCACGAACAGCTCGCCCTCCAGCCGCAGCAGGCGGTCGTTCAGCTTGCTCAGCACAGTATTCAGGTTCCGCATGTCGTCCTCTCCGGGCGTTGGACCCGTCTTCCATACACGGTCATTCCTGACGAAATTCTTGTGCCGGCCACACACCATTTGGTTTGTTGAACGGCGTCGCCGGCCACCTCATGTTCCCGGCGGCCCTGGCAGGCGCTGTCGTCCGGCGGAGTGGTTTGTGGATCACGGCGAATAGCCCTAGTAGAGTGTCCGCGGTCAGGCGCCCCGGCCGGGCGCCGTGGGCGCACCCGCTTGATTTAGGAACGACGAAGGAACGCATATGAAGATTGCCGTCGAAACGACCGTTGCCGCGCCGATCGCAGATGTCTGGCGCGCCTACACCACGCCCGACGACATCAAGCAGTGGAATGCGGCCTCCGACGATTGGCACACCACTGCTGCGACCGTGGACCTGCGCGCCGGTGGCGCATTCTCGTCGCGGATGGAAGCCAAGGACGGCAGCATGGGGTTCGATTTCGCCGGCACTTACACCAAGGTCGAGGCACCCCGGCTGCTGGAATATGCGTTCGGCGACCGCACCGCGCAGGTTGCGTTCACGCCCGAGGCGGGCGGCGTCAAGCTGCAGGTCAGCTTCGACGGCGAGGATACCCATTCGGTCGAGCAGCAGCGCGGCGGCTGGCAGGCGATCCTGGATAATTTCAAGCGCTACGTCGAGGCAAAGCAGCGGTCCTGATCCGGCCACTGGAGGCGACGTGATCGATGCAGCTGGTAGCGGAGGCGGAGCGCCCGCAGGGCCAAGTCGCCGTCCCGCGCGAGAGGAAGGCATGATGCTGAAACGACCGCGCGCGACCATGCCGGCGGGGATCCGGCGCGAACTCGACGCTGCCGGTCTGACGGAGGCGTTCAAGCAACGTCCGCCGTATCAACTCAATGACTATCTGCACTGGATCGAACGCAGCGTGCGGGCTGCCACCAAGCGCAAGCGGATCGACCAGATGCTGGAAGAATTGAAAGCCGGCGGGGTCTATATGGGAATGGCGCATCGGCCGAGCAAACAGGCGAGGTGATCGTTCTCTCGGCGCGGTCGCGACGGTCGTCAGGAGCATGCGATGCGTTGTGTCTTGGCACTTGGCCTGTTGGTCATCCTGTGCGTGTCGGCGAGCGCTGCGCCACGGCGTCACCCCCACGCACGCCAACCCGCAACTGTTCGTTCGCCCGCTGCTGCAACGCCGACGGCGCGCTTCGCCGTTCCCGGCTGGAGTGACGAATCGACGCGGCAATGGCTCGACCGCGCGTCGGAAAATGCCGGCCGAGGTGGATAGTGCGGCAACCCCCGGCGCCAAGTTCAATCGGCGTCATCGTCCTCGGTTCCCCGCGCGCTCGATGCCGAGCGCCCGCCGTATTGCCGAGGAGCAGCCGCGGCCCTTCTCGTGCTCACGCCTTCGCTTTCGCGCAGTTCCTTGCGTGCGCGCCGCGCGGTTCGCATCGCTTGCTTGATGTTTGCATCATGCGAGTCCTCGTCGAAGAACAGCACGATCTCGCAGCTCGGGCACTGACGCGAGTAACCGTTCTGCAGCCGCTTGGCGCGATCACGAAAGACGCTCTTGCAGCGGGTGCAACGGATCTGGACGGAGTCTTCCATATCGATCCCAAAATGTCGGCGAACAATGAGAACGCTGGCAATCCCTTGAGGAAGCAATTCCAGATTAAGAAATCGCGAAGCACGCCACCCAAGGTCGCTGCGAGAATCGGAACCTGCAACGTGACGAACAGAATACGTTCGGCATCTCAAGCGCCGTCGGAACTTTGTTCACGCACGGAGAACTACGGAATCATTTCGTGCGCTGGATGATAAAGAACGAGACGCGATTTCAGAGCAGATCGTGAACATCAAAAGAAAGGCCTCAGCGCGTGGGCCACGCTGAGGCCAAGTTGACACTTTGGTCGTGAGGCACCGTCACCAGTGCCTCGGTGCTTAACCTAGCTTCGTTTCTCTGCAGCCAAATAGCCCATATGGGCCATGATCGTTGGCACAGAACGTGCAGAGTTGGAGCTGTCAGGATTTTGCATCACCTTCCTGGGGCTAGGAGCAGCGCCGTCCGCGTATATTTCAAGCGGGCGGCGTTGTGCATTTCGGCGGCCGGTACGCGGCTTCGATCAGGGATCAGCGATCCATCGGCCGAATTTCCAGGCTCTCGATTTTGACCGGCGGACTAGAGAAAGCATCCTCGCTCAACGGATGCAGCGTGATCGGCGTAGTCGTGCCGCCGGTGAGGACGTTGTCACGCGCGCCGCTTTCGTGGGTGTAACTGCCGGCGAGTTGGTCGAGCCCGAGCCACGGCACTGGCGCCATCACCTTCCAGGTCAGTGCGACTTCCTCGTCGCCGATGAAAATGCCGAAGTTGGGAATGGCTGCGACGTAACGGCTGTCCGGTGCGCTGTCGGCGTGCAGCACGCAATCGAGATTGGTCACCGGGCCCAGGATGAAACCGGCATCGGGGCCGCCACGACACGCGAGCGTTCCGGCCTGCACCTGCTGTGCTTCGGCGGTTGCGATGGGCGTGGCGAGAACGGCCGCGCCACACACCGCAACGATGATCCAATGGCCCGTTGTCCGCATGGCGCTGTACAACGCGGAGGGAAGCGCAATCGGTCCGCGCTCTCGCCTGCGGCCTGCGCTGGTGGTTAAGGGATCCTTAGAATTGGGGCGGCCCACGAAACTACGCCGCCGGGCTCGAAATGAATTGTCCCGGCGGCGCCCTGTTTCAATCTGGGCCCGCAATCCCAGTCATGTTCTGTCTGCGAGACCGGCGCCGAGGTTCGAGTATCCGTATTCATACGGGCGTTAGCGTCTCGCGACAGTCTGTGGTTGGCTGCTGACCTTCTTGTGCCCCGGCGGCGGTCCGATGGTCACCCAGACCACCGCGGCGATCACCATCGCCGTCAGGATCGCGCCGGCCAGGGGCTGATCGTTGTCCATGCTCCGCGTCCGTTCAGATATGATGCTCCAGCTTCCGCATCTCCTGCAGGCGAGCCAGGCAGAAATCCCGATACAATTCGTTGATGAAATCCCACATGACCGAATCCCCTTTTGGTGCAATGACGGGACGCTATCCCGGCTTTGTTTCCGGCCGGCTTCGCGGCGTCCGGAAAATGGCTTCATCGAATGGGAGTGGGGTGGCGATCCCGGCAGGATTCGAACCTGCAACCCGCGGAGTAGAAACAATTGGCTCATGGCAGGAAAAGTCGTTATCCAACAAAACCTTAGGCGGTTCCGCGCTGATCCTCCGGGAAAAATTCCGGGATTTGGCGGTCCCTGGGAAGCGGTGTTGTCGCGGATTCAGTTCATCTACCAATCAGAAAGTTCATCGGATCCTCTGATCTGCTTGACCTCTCCGAGCGGTAGGAAGCCAATTTTGTTTTCGGAGAAAACGATGAAGCCACTTGACGAAGCGCGGAGGAGCTTGCCGGTTAGCGGCACTGTTCGGTCCTTCAGGACGAAATCGTAAGTCGTCTTCACGGAGTAGATCTCGTGCTCCGCGACGGCTCGCCCCACCCAATAGGTGGCCAACACGACCAAGATAAAGGAAAAGAAGCCGTCGCCGATTCCGACCCGACCTGTGGCCTTCCAGTGCGAATATTGCGATGCGAGCAATAGCGCGCCGAAGACGACCGCTGGGATCGCCACGAGGCGATCGCTCAGAAAGTGTGATGGATGCAAGGGCGGAAAGAAGTACCGCGCCGCTAAAACGACAACGGCTATCGTGCCGAAGAACACGCCCACCACCCAGTAGATTTTTCTTCTTCCGCTTCGGCTACCGATATTTTTAAGCAGGCTTTCTACGTAGTCACCCCAAAAATATACTCCGAGTGAGCCTGTTAAGATCGCGATGATGAAGCTGAGCGAGTAGACGAAATTCGAAAGATCCATGACTCCCAGAAAATGGAGTCCGATCTTCGAGAAGTATCCAATGTTGAAGATGGAAAGAACGAGCACTGCTACGCCAGTAATAGCGGGCAAATAACCTAGAATCGCTGCGATGTCAGATTTGGATTGTTGTTCCTCGCTCATGAATTGATACCGACTGTTGCCCTGAGCTCAGCGTCAACGCTTTGACTTCAATCCAAGCGCGGCTTGCAGGAGCGCCTGCAGGATCTCGTCAATTTTTTCGTCGGTGAGATCGTCCAGCGACGATACGTTAAACTCGTACACGTTATTTCCGCGATTGGGGCCGGAGCCTTCCTGAACAGACACGTAGCCCGGAGAATGGGTGACAAAAATGTAGGCCGCCTGTCCCTGACCGCTCGCTGAAGCGGTAATCGACGGATATTTCCGAGACCCGGAGGCGCCTACGGAATATTGGTCGCTGTTATCCGCAACATCGAGCTTTAGCTTACCTTCCCAGGCCTTCTGAGCGGCAGACAAACGGGGCAGGACGCGCCGCCTAAGCTGCTCGCCGGACGTCTTCATGTCTTCCTCGGCTCGTTGTCTTGCGGACTTTTGAGCGCTATCGCGGTCAGCAACCTGCTTGAGTGCATCCTCGAGCATTTTTTTCAATGGATCATCGGACAACGTTCGTCTCCCGCGATTCGCGTTCCGCGGTCAGGATGCTGGCAAACGCGCGCAAGGCGAGTGCGACGTGAAGTTATCCCAGCTATACACAGCGGCGGTCTCGTAAGGCCGCCTTTGTGGCGAGACCGGGCTAATCTCGATGAGGTCGAGGCGTCGATCCGGTAACTGGAAGCTCGAAGCGGCCGCGACATAAAGGGCAGATCTGGCTCAGTCGCGCGGCCGTTTCTGGAACGGTGAATTCACGGCAGGTGGGGTGAACCTGATCCGGCGGGCACGTCAATGCGATGAGCGTGAGAGCGGCGTTGCGGTCAAAACCGGATGCCGTGCTCGAAGGCGGATCGCCGGTGCGATGCGTGCAGGCTCATTCATCGCCGCCTTTGTTCTCGATCGCCTTCGGGGTCTGCCGCTCGATTGCCTCGAGCAGCTCGCGCTGACGCTGCTGCGCCTCGGCTGTGCGCTCCATCGCTTCGCGCACGTCCTCAACGGTCGCGCCGGTGTAAAATTCGGATGTGACGGCAATGGTGGAATGGCCGAGCAGTTCCTGCACGATGCGAAGGTTGCCGGTCGTGCGCAGCGTCCGCATGCCGGCCGTGTGGCGCAGGTCGTGAATGCGGGCGTCGACGTCGGCCTTCGACCAAGCGCGGTCCTTATGCGAGGAAAAGCCTGCCGCTGTGATCGGGTAGCGTTGTCCTTTGACCAGGTCGCCGAGCTTGCGGCCTTTCCTGGTGCGGTTCTTCCAAGTCCGTTTTGCCTTGTAGGTGAAAACGAATTCCTTATGGTGACCGCGCCGGCGCCACAGGATGGCATAAGCTTCGCGCGATAGCGGCATGATTCGCGGCTCGTCGCCTTTGGTTACGATGCTGATTGTTCCGTGCTCGAAATTGACTTGAGACCATTTCAGCAAGAGGTTCTGCCGGCGGAGCCCGGTGATGATCGCGAAGCGGCGCAGCTCGACGAAGTCGAAATCTTCGACTTGGTCGAGGCGCTTTTCCTCACTGGCGAGCAGCTCGCGGACCGGGCGCTTCTTTGGCTTGAGGCGGTGCTTTTTCCAGGTCGGCTCATTCGGCAGCGCCGTGTTCCAGTTCTCTTTCGCGCGCCGCATCACGCGGCGCAGTAGGTCGAGGGTGCGGTTGACTGTCGAGTTGGTGATCGCACGATAGAGAATCTTCGGCTTTCCCTTTTCGACGACCGTGCGATCGCGCCGGCGATCCCTCCTGCGCTCGGCGACAAGATGAGCGACCGTATCGTCGACGATGTCGTGCAACTGAATCTTGCCGCCGAGGATCTCGACGATGCGGTCAAGCGCAGATTTGATCTTGAGGTCGGCGAGGTTCTGGCCGTGCTCATCCCACCAACGGTCGCATGCGCGCTTGAGCGTCAGCGGTTCTCGGCTGGCGGCGATCCAGTGCTCGACGTTGGCACGGGCTTTGCGCTTCTCTTCTTCCTCGATCGCGCGGGCCTCACGTTCATTGTCGGACCGAGTCGAGCCGTAAAATCGATGACCTTTGATCTGGAATTCGTATTGCCAGTATTGCGACCGCTTGTCCCGGTAGACGGACATGGCGTCGTTTCCCCCGTTGACGTCAGGAAGGCCTCTATATCGGCGCGGGTGAAAACGCGCCGTGGCCTGGCGCGGCCTTCGCCTTTGATCCGACACGGCAGGCGCTGGGCGTCAATATGCCGTTTTATGGTCTCCCGATCCATCGGATAGAGCCGGGCCAGCTCCGGGACGCTGATGGTCGCGAAGCTGGCGAAGTGGGACTCGAGGGCAGGGGAAAGGGCGGTCACAGTCCGCCCTCCGGGACCCGGTGGACCGGGCGCAATTTGCCATCCACGATTTGGGCACGACCGCTGGCCACCAGCCGCTCAACCATCTCCGGCCTGATCTTCCTGGCGCCAAAGCGCCAGCCGCCGCTCGGGTGCCGCTCGAATGGGCCGTATTCGAGCAGCTGGAGTGCGATGTAGTGGTTGCGTTGCAGTCGCTGCATCAGCGGGCCTCTAGGAACGGCTACAGGCTTGCGCCGGCCAGCCGCTGCGCCAGCGCGCGGGCGTCGGCCGCATGCGTCTTGATCTGCCCCCGGGTGAAGCCGAGCCGCTCCAGGTCGCCTTCGGTGATACCGCCTTCGCGGTAACCGGCCGAGCGCATGTCGTCGGCCATCCGCTTAATGGTCTCGGTCGGCGATAAATCCGCGCGTGGTCTAACCAGCGCGGTATCGATGTAATGGGGGACGGAGGGCTGGGCTTGGGAGCGGCTCAGGGCCGGGAGGTGGTTGCAGGAAGTGCGACGCATAAAAGAGTTCCCTGTTTGTTTCGCAGGGTATCCATAAATCGGTAAAATTACTGCGTCAAGAAAAAAGCGGTAGTATTACCGCTCAGCGACGTGGTCGCATACCGATGACCCGCGCCGCCCATTCGATCTTGGCGTCCTGGATCGGCGGCTCGTTGGAGTTGGAAATCAGGGTAAATGACCCATCTCGCTCACGGCGGACGTGCTTGATCAGAATGCGGTCGTCGGCCAGGCCAACAACGCAAGTCTGGTTTAGCATGTCGTCCGTGATCGGTGAGCGGACGTCATCGTAAAATACCAGCCAGGAGTCCAGGAGCGGTCCGAAACTCTTTCCGCGGATCTCGACCGCGACTGTCTGGTCGGTAGAAAAAGGCGGAGCTTCCACTTCCTGGAAATCCTCTTGAGCAATTGCGTAGTAGTGCGCCTCGCTGCCGGCGCCGACGTAGCCTATTAAACGCACAAAACGGCCTTGCCTGGAAGCATCCCGCAAGACTGCGCTGCTTTCGATGTGCGGATCTGGCTCGACCAACTCCGGCCCTGCGCCATCCAGCAGCCAGCCCGCGCTGGTCTTCAAAACGGGGGCAAGGGCGGACATCGTTGCCGCGTTTGCTCCCTTGGTTGCGATTTCTCCCTTGGCGCCGCGCTGCAAATTCCGGATGGCGCTCGCGCTCAGGCCCGCTTTGCGCGACGCCGTGGCCGCCTTGAGGTCAAGCGCTTTAAGGCGCTTCTCGATACGGCTGACGATCTTTTTGAGGCTGTCCATGCCCCGGGACTGTGGCTGGCTCGGCTGAGTGTGTGAAACGGTAACATTACCGTTGACTATAGAGGTAATATTACCGCTCAGTCCATCTATGGGCATGCTCGATTCGCTACTCGCTGTAGCCAGGGCATACGCCGGGGCTGCGCAGGTCGACCTCTCGACCGTCAGCTGGCGTGCACTGGGCGACACAAAAAAACTCTCGGCCATTGAAGCGGGGGCGGACATTCAAGTTCGCCGCTGCGAGCGGACCTTGTTGTGGTTCTCCGAAAACTGGCCCCAGGGGGCGGTTTGGCCGAAGGGCGTTGCGCGTCCCGTGCGGGTGTCTTCATGAGCCCGATCCGCGCGAGATCGTCAAAAAAGCCCACCGATCAACGGATCGGCGGACACCGATCAGTTGATCGGTGGTTTCTGCCTATCGCGTTGGCCTTTCGCGAGAATTTTCCGGCCAAGACAGCCGAGGTTCTTGCTGACCTGGCCGGCCTAAAGAAGGTTCGCCCGGCCGAGCTGTGGCTCTCCGGCCGCCGCGCGCCGAACGGAGAGGCTCTCGCTCGCCTGATCGCCTCCAAGCACGGCGACCTCGTCATCCGCGCTCTGACCGCCGGCTCCGGCCAGGTCTGGGTCAAGCGGCATCTGCGCATCGAGCAATTGGCAAAGGCACGCGCCGAGGTGGAGGCCGCGACGCGGCGTCTTGCCGAGGCCGAGCGAGGAATTGAGCCGTGATTACAGACCATCTTTCAGATCCGCAATTCTATGCGTTGATGGCGGCATTTCTCGGCGCCGCGCTGGCCGCCCTGATCCTGCTTATCGCGCGACCGTTCGCCGATCGGCCGCGCGATGCTGGCGTTGGCTTTCGCTGGGTGAAGCGATGAGCCCAGCAGCAGAAACCCGCGCGCAGACGATCGCTAAGGATCAACTGAAAGCAATCATCGAGCGCGTGGAGCGTTTGACCGAGGAAAAAAAATCGATCTCGGACGATATCCGCGATGTTTTCGCTGAAGCGAAGGGCAACGGATTTGATGCCAAGGCGCTACGCGCGATCCTGAAAATCCGCCAGCAGGATCCGATCGACCGCGAAGCCCATGAGGCGATCGTCGATACCTATATGCAGGCGTTGGGGATGCTGTGATGCACGGCTCTTTCGCCCAGGCGCGCGAGCGGCTCGAGGTCTCCGCCGATCTGATCGATCTGTCGGAAACGCCCTGGCGGCGGATCTGGCTGTCGACGCGCGAGCCGATTTGGACGCTGGTCGACGCGGTCGATTACGCCTGGCTCTCGGAAAACGTCTGGAATGTCTGGCACGCCGGCCGCGGCGATTGGATGCGCTACGCCAAGCGCAACGTCGATGTCTCGCGGGCTACCGTCCGCATGCATCGCGAGGTCATGATCATGGCCGAGCCGCGCGACGAAGCCTACATGCGCGCGCATTTCGTCGACCACATCAACGGCCAGACGCTCGACAACCGCCGCGCAAATCTGCGCTGGGCGACCAAGCAAGAAAACGCTGCCAACCGCCGCAGGCGTGGCTCGGCGCCGGCGCTCGAGGACATCGTCCGCGGGCTCGTCGCTGCCCTGCCGTCGCGGCCGCAACTCGCGGAGATCCCGTTTTGACCGAGCTCGTTCGATATGAAGCGGCTTGCCGCGCGCTGGCCGAGGCCGTTGCTGCCGACGAGGTCATGACGATCCGCGACCAGGCCGAGGCGTTGCGGCTCGCGAGCAAGGTCGCGAAGAACCTCGATCTCGAGGTGCAGGCTGGCAACATCCGGTTTCGGGCCGAGCGCCGTCTCGGCGAGCTCATCAAAGCCCAGAAGGAAACGGTTGGCCTGAACCGTGGCCGTGCTGGCGCCGGCCGGCCGCGGTTAGGCAGTTCCGATCAGGAACAGCCTAAATCCGACGATCGGCCTACGTTGGCCGAGGCAGGGATCGATCGCAAGCTATCGTCTAAAGCGCAGCGCCTGGCGGCGATGGACGCGGCTGAATTCGAGGCCGCGCTCGGGCGCCACGAGCAGGAGATGCGCGGGGGCGCCGGTCGCATCGCGATGGATCTGACGAAGGTCGCTGCCGAGGAAAAGGGCAGGGAAAACCGCCGCAACCTGGCGCAGGCGCTCTCGGACGCTTCCGCGCTGCAGCCGACCGGCCGCAAGTATCCCGTCATCTATGCCGACCCGCCCTGGCATCGAAACCAGGGCGTGACCAGCCGCTCCTATGAAAACCACTATCCGACGATGGCCTGGTCGGAGATCTGCGACCTGCCCGTCAAGGACATGGTCCTGCCGGACGCCTGGCTGTTTCTCTGGATTCCGCGCGCGCATCTGCTCGCCTGGCATGAGGCCGAGGTCGAGGCGACCGATCTGCGGACCGGCGAGGTCATCAAGGTCCGTGCGCAGATGCCGCTGGCCTCGGCGGTCGCGCTGTCTTGGGGCTTCGACTCCTACTCAACGGCCTTCGTCTGGACGAAAAACGACGACGATCATCCGGACGAGGCCGGCGGCGCCGTCCTGGTGCGCGACCAGGACGAGCTCCTGCTGCTGTTCAAGCGTGGCAACGGCCTGCCGAAGCCGGCGGGCGGCGAGAAGTTCGGCTCCAACCATCGCGAGCGATCGCGTCCGCTCGGTCACTCGCGCAAGCCTGAGCATTACCGGCGGATGATTGCCGCGATGAGCGGTGGCGTGCCGGCGCTCGAGCTGTTCGCGCGCGTCGATGCGGATCATCCGCTGCCGGCTGGCTGGGATGCATGGGGCAACCAGGCCGCAACAAACGAAATCAATTCCCCAGCGATCGCGGGCGCGAGCTCGGCACCTGACGGGGTGCCGGCGGGTGTAGAACCGCCGCGCGATCGGACTGCCGATGGTCGGTCATCGGACGAGGCCGCAATGGGTAGCCATAGCGTTGCGGCCTCAAAGTTTGTGGACGCCGGAGCTCACGCCGGCGATCGCCCAGCCCCTTCGGCCGAAGTTGCCTCGCAGCCGATCGGGGAAGTCGTTTCGAGCGTCGCCGTTGCCGGCCGCGCCGATACAGCCGAGCCGCCGGCGAACCGACCTGGGCGCGAAATTCAAGACGACGGCCTCGATATCCCAGCATTCCTGCGGCGGACGCCGAAGCCGCTCGAGGCGCGCACATGACCGGCAAAATCTCGCTGTCGCGGCAGATCTCCGCGGTCGAGACCGAGCTCACCGATCGGCGCAGCGGCGCGCGCGCCAAGCTCAGCACATCGCAGGTTCAATATCAGCGCGACGGCCTCGAGGCCGCCGCGAACACGCTGCGCTGGCTGCAGCAGAACGAGGCCCGAATTAAGGGAGCATTGGGGCAATGAAGATTGAGAGGCATCACACCTTACGGCCGAGCGACATGCGGCGCGTGATTCTGGAGTCGCCGTATGCCGGCGAGGTCGAGCACAACATCGCGTATGCGCGTGCCTGCGTGCGGGACTCGCTGCTCCGCGGCGAGGCGCCGCTGGCTTCGCATCTGCTCTATACGCAAGCCGGAATCCTCGACGACACCGACCGCAACGAGCGCGCTCACGGTATCAACGCCGGGCACGCCTGGATGCACCTGGCCGATGCCGTCGTCGTCTACACCGACCGCGGAATTTCCTCCGGCATGGAAGCTGGGATGAACCTGGCGTGGTTCCTGAACATTCCGGTTGAGCGTCGATCACTCGCCGAGGTCGCGCCATGACGCAGCTCGAGATCGCCGGCTCGCTCGTCCTGCTGTTCGCTCTTTTCGTGTTCGGATACTCGCTCGGCTGGATGCAGCGCGGGTCACGGCTGGGCCGTGCCATCGCTGACGTGTCGTCGCCGGACGCGGTCGATCGTCTTCGCGATGATCTGGAGATCCGCGCGCGGAGGGCGGGATGACCTCGACCCGGCACAAGTGGGGCGAGAAGATTCGTTTCGCGTACAAGACCGAGCGGCAATGCTCCCGCTGCGAAATGGTCAAGGTTGGCCGCCGCGAAACCGAGGCCGGGCGGGACCGCTATTGGGACGAATACTGGCGCGACGAGGAGCGGATCTATTCCGACGCGACGCCGCCCTGCGACGCGCGCTGCGAGGCGGTCGCGGCATGACGGAGAAACGCAAGCGCAATCCGGTCTGGACGGATCTCGAGGACGCGAAGCTGTTGCATGCGCGCGACGTGCTGCGCGTGCCTTGGGACAAGATCGAGCAGCATATGCCGGGCCGGTCGCGCGGCGGCTGCGTGCGGCGCTATTACACCGACCTGCAAGCCGACAACCAGGCGACGCGACGGAACTGGAAGGCGAAAGGGCGACGGGTGGCGGTGCCGCCTAAGCCGGTCGTGCCGGGGATCGTCAGGGCGCTCGTCGAGGTATTTGCGCCGCCGATCGCGCCGGCGCCGCCTAAGCCGGTCATCGTCCTGGACAGGGGCGGGAGCGCGCCGCTGGGCGGCTTGCGCGACTATGCCGAGCTCCTCGCCAGGATCGCCGAGCGCGGGCTCACGGGCGGCGTGCTCGGCGATCCGCCTCCTGGCCGCAGCGCGCTCGACCAGCGGCGCTCGGGCGGAGGCGTCGATGGCGCGGGCTAACGCGATCGTGCGTTGCCTGGCCGCCGGCGGTGCGCCTGCCATGGTTCTGGCCGAAGTCATCTGCCTGCTCGTCGTGAAGGGCGCTGAGCTCGGCGAGCTCGAGGAATACGAGATCCCGGACCGCGATGCGATTGCGGCCGGCGCTGTCGATCCTCCTCGGCTCACGCGCCGCGGCTTCCGGCGCGAATGGCTCGGCCGGCTCTCCGATGCGATCGCGGCCGATGCGTTCTCGCGGCTGCCGGCGCGCGACATTGTCGATCGGCTGCTGCAGCCGCGACGGTGAAATTCTCAGTTTTTGTTGCGTCAGCGTCTCCCGAAATCTTGCTTAGGACGTGAAACCATGACGACCGCGAAACGGCGGGCTCGCCGCATCGCTGCCGACGAGGCGCATAGCTGGGCGCGCCATCTGCGCCTGCGAAACCCTTCGGCCAAGGATGTGCTGAAAAACCTGACGCTGTACGTGGACGGCGAGGGCTATTGCTGGGTCGGCATTCCGTCTCTGGCCGAGGATCTAGAGATGTCGCCGGACACGATCCGCCGGCGGCTCACCTGGCTCGAGATGGTCGGCGCGATATCGCGGCAGCCGCAGTGGGTCGACGAGTACGGCGTGCGCAATGGCGAGCAGCGCGGTAGGCGGACGACCGACAAGATCCGCCTGCTATTCGAGGCCGACGTCGATGCCATCGAGGCGCGCGCGGCCGGCGAAATCGTTGAAGCAGAAACCGACACGATTTCAACAGCATCTGACCCTAGCAAGTTGCTAGGGTCAAATTCACAGGGTGACCCTCCGTCTGGGCCTCCTTCCGACACTCGGTCGGGACTCGTCCGACCCTCGCACTGTGGCGAGGGCCTAATCTCTGAACCTGAACCTGACCCTGAACCTGAGACCCCCAAAGCCCCCGATGGGGGCGGAGGTGCGATCGCGCCAAGCGCTCGAGAAATCGAACCGGAACACTTCGCCGAGGCGTGGAAGTCGTACCCCGGCCACGAGGTGATGCGGCGGGATCTGGCGCTCGAAGAGTTCCGAAAGCTGGGCGAGGTGCAGCGTCGGCTTTGCCGTGCTGCGATCCCGCACTTCGTTCGGATGAAAGTTCACTTGAAGCAGGACAAGTTCCCGAATTTCCACATCTGGATTAGGACCGGCGGCTTCAACGAATTCCCGACCGCGATGCTCGAGGAGACGAGCTCGCCGACCGCGCAAACGTCTACCAGCTACGACGTGGCGGGTCGCGAGGGTCGGGCGCTCAAGGCGTTGCACGGTCTGGCGAGGACGTCGCTGTTCGAGGCCCGCGGTCGTGTGAATTATTCGCTGCCGATGACGGCGCGCGTGCTGGCGTTCGCCGAGCTGCCGCCGGAGAACGCGTGGCAATGGGTCGATGCGCCGGGGCAGCTCGCCGCCTGGTCGGCCTTCCTGTCGGCGCACATCGCGGTGCGTCGGCCGGAGCTCGCCAGCGTGCGCACCATCGACGGCGCTCCGCGTCGCGGCTTTATGGCGCCGTGGCCGTGGCCGCCGCGCAAGGACGGAACGATTGCATCACCATCGAGCGACGACGCAGGGGAGAGCGAATGACGATGCAGTACGTCAAGGGGCAGTTTGTCGGCTTTGTCGCTGTCGATATCGAGCCTGTGGTGCCGCCGGCGGCTGAGCGCTGGTTCATGCTCCAGGTGATGCCGGGTCGCGACGCCAAGGTGATTGCGCGGCTAAAGGATTGGAAGCTCTCGGGCTACTCGCCTGTCGTCGTGACTGTCATCGATCGCCGGCATGGCGGCGCAGCGCGCAAGCCGCATCTTGGTCGCCGCATTGTCAAACCGATGTTGCCTGGACTGGTCTTTGTGCCCGACTACGACGTGTTTCGGGCGATTGCGACGATGAAGTCGATCGGCGCGGGCGTCGAGGGTTTGCTGCGGTTCGGCGAGTTCACTCCATCGCTCTCGAACGAGGACATGGAGCAACTGCGCTCGGTTGAGGCCGCGATGAATGTGCCGCGTGGTCAGCGCAAATATCTGCTCGGCGAAATGGTGCGCATTGTCGACGGCCCGCTCGCGCACTTCGTCGGCAAGATCGAGCGCCTTGACTCAAAGGGCCGACTCAAAGTCTTTATCGACGCCATCAAGCGCGGCGTCTCGGTTCGGTTGAACGAGACGCAGGTCGAGCCGGCAGTCTAGATCGCCACGCGACTAGGACGGCACGACGAACGGGTCTCAAGCCCGGAAGCCGCAGAACCTGATTCCAGGTAGACGCGCGCCGCGCGCCTCGACAGCCCCAACAAGCCCGGCCTAGCGCCGGGCTTTGTCGTATCTACATAGGTTGTGCGGTATCGCCTCGCGCTATCGCTGCCCTCCTTGGGCGTTTCCTCCCTAGACTTGGGCCGCTTGTGCATCCGCGCGAGCGGCCTTTCTTTTTGTGAGATGCGCGCCAATTCCCACGATCGCGGCTACGACAGGCAATGGGAGCGGGCCGCCGGCCTGTTCAAGCTGCAGCATCCGCTGTGCCTCGGGTGCGAGGCGGTCGGCCTGGTCGCCGCCGTTGAGGTTGTCGATCACGTCGTTCCGCACAAGGGCGACCGCGACCTGTTCTGGGATCAGTCCCGCTGGCAGCCGTCCTGCAAGTGGCACCACGACGTGGTGAAGCAGCAGCTCGAGCACCGCTATGGCAAGGGCGCTCTGACCGAGGCGGATCTCTGGCTCAACTCGAGTGCCGCGATCGCGGTTACCAAGCGCGAGCGCCACGTGGTCGGCGTCGATGGCTGGCCGAGCAGTTGACCGGGGGTAGGGGGTAAAAGTCTAGGTCGCGCTCCCGCCGACCGGCTCCCAACCTTCATACGCAAAATTTCGGAATTAAATACAAAAAGCCACCTGCAATGCGCGGCGCTAAACCGAAATTGCGCAACGTCGTCCCGATGCGTCCGGATGACCAGGATGCTGCGAAGCGGCGCCGCTCGGCGCAGCTGCGCCTGATCAACAAGCTGAAGCCGAAGGGCCTATCACCCGAGCTGCTGAAGGAGTACCGGCGCGTCGCCGAGATCCTGTCGGAGCCCTCAGTCGATCGGCTGAAGCCGCGCTTCCTCGACACCATCGTCGAATATTGCCGCAGCACGCAGCGGCTCAACAGTCTGCGATCGGCGATGCCGACGCTCGCCCACGAGATCTACCGCGTCAAAACGCGGAACGGCGACCAGGTCAAAAGCCACCCGTATGTGGCGCAGGTAAACGAGGAGTGGCGCAAGTGGCGCTCTCTAGTCGCCATGCTTGGCCTCTCACCAACCGACGAGCGCAACCTCCTGCCCGGTCAGGGCGATTTCTTCGACGAGAACGATGGCTACTTCGACTGACAAAAAACCGCGCCGCAAGAAGGGCGCGGAGCTCGCGGCGCCGGCCGTTGTGCACGAGCCTGTCGGCCCGCGCGCCGAGGTCCGCGTCCGCGAGGAGACCTGGCCGATCGACCGGATCAAGCCCTACGCGCGCAACGCAAAAAAGCACGACCAGGCGCAGATCGATGCGATCCGCGCGTCGCTGCGCCAGTTCGGCCAGGTGCACCGCGTCCTGGTCGACGCGGAGGATGAGCAGCTCATCGCCGGCCATGGCCGATGGGAGGCCCTCAAGCAGGAGCAGTTCGCCGAGGTCCGCGTCCTGGTCGCGATCGGCTGGTCGGAGACGGAGAAGCGCAAATTCCGCCTGGCCGACAACCAGCTCACCATGTCGACCGGCTGGGACGAAAAGTTGCTCAAGGGCGAGGTGCTCGAGCTGGGCGCGCTCGGCGTTGAGCTGGACCAGCTGGGCTTTGAGCCTGGTCGGATCGCCGGTCTGCTGCACGAGCCTTCCGCGGGCCTCACAGATCCCGACGAGGCGCCGGAGCCTCCGCCGGTGCCGACATCGGTGCGCGGCGATGTCTGGCTGCTCGGCGGCCGTCACAGGATCACCTGTGGGGATTCGACCAATCCCGAGGATGTCACCCGCGTCCTGGCCGGCCGCCGGCCGCACCTGATGGTCACCGATCCGCCGTATGGCGTGAAGTATGACCCGGCCTGGCGCGTCCGCGCCGGACACGGCAGCGAAGGCCAGGCGCTCGGCCAGGTGCTCAATGATGACCGCGCCGACTGGCGCGAGGCCTGGGAGCTGTTTCCTGGCGATGTGGCGTACATCTGGCACGCCGGCAGCTTCTGCGGCGCGGTTGCGAATTCGCTCGAGGCCTGCCGCTTCAAGGTTCGCGCCCACATCGTCTGGGTGAAGCCGCGCCAGGTGTTCGGCCGCGGCGACTATCACTTCCAGCACGAGCCTTGCTTCTACGCTGTAAAGGAGGGCGCCGAGGAGCAGTGGCGCTTCGTGCCCGAGCACGAGATCGCGACCTACACGGTCCGCGAGGGCGAGCGCGGGCACTATGAGGGCGGCCGCAAGCAGTCGACCGTCTGGAACATCGAGCACGTCAAGTCCGAGACCGGGCATGGCACCCAGAAGCCGGTCGAGGCGATGAAGCGGCCGATCGAGAACAACTCGCAGCCGGGCGAGGCGATCTACGAGCCGTTCTCCGGCTCCGGCACCACCATCATTGCGGCCGAAATGACCGGCCGCCGCGCACACGCGATCGAGCTCAATCCGCTTTACGTCGATGTCGCCGTGAAGCGCTGGCAAAACTTCACAGGCCTGCTGGCCACCCTGGAATCCGATGGTCGATCTTTCGACGATGTGGCCGCAGCCCGCGCCGCCGAGCGGCGCGCAGCTGCCGATACAGCCGCCGCTTGAGGCGGCTGGTGATGACGAGGTCACGGCATATGCCCGTGCGGTTGTCGACGGCGCCATCGTGGCCGGCCCGCTGGTCCGTGCCGCTTGCCGGCGGCACCTGCAAGATCTCGCGCATGGTGCCGATCGTGGGTTGTCGTTCGACGTTGCCGCGGCCGAGCGCGCCATCGGCTTCTTCCGCGACATCCTCACGGTTGAGGTCGAGGAAAAGGACGAGTTCGGCGAGGTCTCGACCTTTGCGGCGCCGTTCGATCTGCAGGCTTGGCAAGCGTTCATCATCGGCTCGCTGTTCGGCTGGCGAAATGCGCTGGGCTTCCGCCGCTTCCGGCGCGCCTATGTCGAGATCGGCAAGGGCAACGGCAAATCTCCGCTCGCGGCCGGCATCGGCCACTACATGCTGTTAGGGTGCCGGAAATTGCGCGCTGAGGTCTATTCCGCCGCGACCGACAAGGACCAGGCCGCAATCCTGTTTCGCGACGCCGTGGCTATGTGGGAGCGCTCGCCGGCGCTGCGCCGGCGTCTCAAGCCGAAGGGTGCGAACCCGGTCTGGGAGCTCCACACCAGCCGTCCTGGCGTCAACTCTTTCTTCAAGCCGATTTCGTCCGACAAGAAGGGCAAGTCCGGCATTCGTCCTTACTGCGCGCTGATCGACGAGGTGCACGAGCACCCGGATAATTCCGTGATCGAGATGATGCGCGCCGGCACCAAGGGCAACCAAGAAGCGCTGCTGTTCGAGATCACCAATTCCGGTTTCGACAAAAAGACCGTTTGCGGCCAGGAGCACGACCTGTCGGCGCGCATCGTTAATGGCGAATTCGACAACGATGCCTGGTTCGCCTATGTCGCGTGCCTCGACGAGGCCGACGACCCGTTCGAGGACGAGAGCTGCTGGATCAAGGCCAATCCGAACCTCGGCGTGTCGATCCAGCCGCCATTCATCCGCGAGCAGGTGCAGGAAGCCCGCGGCATGCCCTCGAAGGAGGGCCTCGTCCGGCGCCTGCACTTCTGCCAGTGGACCGAAAGTGAAAACTCGGCGATCCCGCGCGCGACCTGGGCGGCCTGCGAAGGCGAGGTCGATCCCGACAAGCTGACCGAGGCCGGCTATCCGTGCTTCGGCGGCCTCGACCTCTCGAAAACGCGCGACCTCACGGCGTTCACGTTGACCTGGGTGCTCGACGCGACAAAGGACCAGGAGAAGTTCGCCAGCAAGACCTGGTTCTGGACGCCGAAGGACACGCTGAAGGAGCGCGCCAAGTCGGACCGTGCGCCTTACGACGTGTGGGTCGATCAGGGGCATCTCGAGGCGGTGCCCGGCAAGCGGATCAAATATTCCTGGCTTGCGGCGGCGCTCCTGGCGCTGAACGCCCGCTATCATCCGGTGATGATCTGCGCCGACCAGTACGGCCTCGAGCAGCTCAACGAAGCGCTCGGCGCGATCAACGAGTCCCTCCCGACCGAGGTTCACCCGCAAGGCTTCCAGCGCCGCATCGTCGGCGAGCGCGCTGAGGAAGCGCAGAAGGAAACCGGCGCCGAGGACATCGTCCTGTGGATGCCGGACAGCATCAACAAACTGGAAGCCGCGCTCCTCGAGCAGCGCATCACCATCGCCCCGTCGCCGGTCATGCGCATGTGCGCCGGCGGCGTCGTTTACGAACAGAACAGGTCCGGTCATCGCATGTTCGATAAGTCGAAGGCGACAACGCGTATCGACGGGATGGTGTCGCAGGCCATGAGCATTGGCGGCGCCACCACCACCAAGGCCAAGCCCGAAGCCTCGCTGGTGTTGTTATGAGCTGGCTTGACTCGATCCTCGGCGCATCCGCACCGGCCGTCGTCGTGCCGGAGAACTTCGAGCCGCCGAAGAACCTTGGCCAGACGCCGCTGACGGAATTCCGCCACGGCAGTCCTGCCTGGCAGGAGTTCTTCGGACCGACGAACGGCCTGCCGCCGCTCACCGAGTACGCGGCGAGGTCTGTCACGTCGATTACCGCCTGCGTCAACCTGATCTCTGGCGTAACAGCGACGCTGCCGGCGTCGATCATGGGCGTCGATATCCCGACCGGCGAGCGGTCGCCGCTGATGACGGACGAGCTGCGCTGGGTGCTCAACGAGGAGATGTCGCCGCTCTGGCCGGCGTCGGTCGGTTGGGAATTCCTGGTCGGCTCGATGCTGTACGAAGGCGACGCGATCGCCATCATCAAGCGCGACAGGGCGAACAACTATCGGCCGATCGGGCTCGAGCCTGTTCATCCGCTGCGCGTGCAAAACACGATCGTGCCGGCGACGAAGCGGATGGTCTATCGGATCTCGCCGCAATATCTGCCGGATGGGTCGGTCGTCGGCGAGACCGAAATCTACGACCAGGACGACATCGTCCATGTGCCTGGTTTCGGGTTCAATGGCCTCCGCGGCATGTCGCCGCTGCGCTACTCGCTGCGCAACGCCGGCGGCATCGCCCTGGCCGCGCAGGAATTCGCCGGCCGGTTTTTTGTCAACGGCGCGCGGCCGGATTATGCGCTCTCGACGGACCAGGCGCTGGCCGACAAGAAAATCCAGGAGATCCAGGACCGCATCGACGAGCGGCATCGCTCGGTCGAGAACGCGCATCGGCCGATGCTGCTGCACTCCGGCCTGAAGATGACCACGCTGCAGGTCTCACAGGCGGACATGCAGCTGCTCTCGCAGCGTCAGTTTCAGGTCGAGGAAATCGCACGCGCCTATGGCGTGCCGCCGTTCATGATCGGCCACAACGAAAAGACGACGTCCTGGGGTTCCGGCGTCGAGGCGATGTCGATCGGCTTTGTCCGCTACACGCTGCGGCCGCATCTGAACCGTTTCCAGGTCGAGCTGAACCGCAAGCTGTTCCGCACGGCGTCGCGCATCGTCGAATTCGACACGTCCGATCTCGAGCAGGCCGACACCAAGACGCTGTACGAGTCGCTGCGGTCGGCCGTTGGCCGAGCCGGTGAGCCGCGGATCATGACGCCGGACGAGGCGCGGGCGCGTCTCCGGCTCAAGGCCATGAAGGGCGACGCCGGCAAGCTCGGCGTCAACGCCGGCGCCGCCGCGCCGGCCAAGCCTGCCGACCAAACCAGCAACGAGGACCCCGCAAAATGAAGCCGCGCAATCGCTTATTCAATCTGCTTTCGGCCAACGCCAAGCGCGGCAGTTTCCGCGCCGATGCGTCCACCAACTCGATCGAGCTCTATGACGTCATTTGCTCGTCGGACGAGGAGGCGTCGTGGTTCGGCGGCGTATCGATGGAGGCGTTCGCGCGGGCGCTCCGCGGGATGACGGGCACGGTTCATCTGCGCATCAATTCGCCCGGCGGCGATGTCTTCGCGGGTGTCGCGATGGCGCAGTACATGCGCGAGTATTCCGGCGAGATCATCGCCCACGTCGATGGTTACGCGGCGTCAATTGCGTCGATCATCGCGATCGCGGCGGACAAGGTCGTTATGGCGCCGGGCTCGCTCATGATGATCCACCAAGCCTCGACCTTCAGCTACGGCAACGCGGGCGACTTCCTGGCGACGGCGGAACTGCTCGAGAAGGTCGACGGGCAGATTGCCGAGCGCTACACGGCCCGTGCCAATGGCAGAGCCTCGCAGGCTGAGTTCGCCGATATGATGGCGGCTGAGACTTGGTTCGCGCCGCAGGAAGCGATCGACGCTGGTCTTTGCGACGAGATCGCTCCCGAAAAGGAAAAGGCCTCGACCGAGGCGCGGTCGCGTTGGGACGTCTCTGCTTACAAGCACGCGCCTGCGCCGCCGGCCAAACAGCCGGACGCTGCCGAGGTCGCAGCTGCCCAGGCAGCGGCCGTCGCCGCCGCGGTCGCCGAATCCGAGCATGCACAGCGCAGACGCCTGATGCAGCTGCTCGTCACTGCTGCCTAGCGCGCCGCGCCAAGCAGATCTGCCGCCGTGGCCGTTCGGGCTGCGGCGATCTCCAACCATGTCAACACGAGGAAAGACATGAGCCTTCAGCAACTCCGAGAACAGCGTGGCGCGATCGCGGCCAAGATGCGCGCGCTGACCGACAAGCCGACCGACAAGTGGAATAGGGATGTCGACGGTCCCGAGTGGGACAAGCTGCTCGCCGAACTCGGCGACGTCGACGCCGCGATCTCGCGCATCAATACGATGAACGCGGTTACGGCGGAGCGGCTCGAGCGTGACGCGATCGCGGGCGTCGCGGAGCGTGTTGCGCACGACAAGAAGTCTCCGGCGGTGCTGCTGTTCGCGAAGTGGCTCCGCGGCGGCGACCAGGCGCTGACGGCCGAGGACTGGGTGACGTACCAGAAGGGCATCACCAATACGATGTCGACCACCACGGGCTCCCAGGGTGGTTATACCGTGCAGACCGACGTCGCCAAGGTCGTGCTTGATGCGCTCAAGGCTTACGGTGGCATGCGGGCCGTCGCGGACGTGTTCCAGACCGCGCAGGGCAACCCGCTGAACTATCCGACGTCGGATGGCACGAACGAGACCGGCGAAATCGTCGGCCAGAACACGCCGGCGAATGGTCAGGACATCACGTTCGGCACGCTCTCGCTCAACGTCTATAAGTTCTCGTCCAAGTCGGTCGCGGTGCCGTTCGAGCTGCTGCAGGATTCCTCGGTCGACGTCGAGGCGTTCGTCCTGAAGCGGCTGACCACGCGCCTTGGACGCATCACCAACACCAAGTTCACGGTCGGCGCCGGCGATACCTCCAATGAGCCGAATGGTGTCATCACCGCTGCGCCGGTCGGCGTTACCGCGGCGAACGCCTCCTCCCAGGTGACCGCGATTGTCTATGACAGCTTGGTCGACCTGCAGCATTCGGTGGACCCGGCCTATCGCGCCGGCGGCAACTGCAAGTTCATGATGCATGACCTGTCCGTGAAGGTGGTCCGCAAGATCAAAGATTTGCAGGGGCGGCCGATCTTCGTGCCTGGGTACGAAGTCGGCTCTCCGAAGGGCGTTCCGGATTCGATCCTCGGCGATCCGATCCAGGTCAACCAGGACGTCGCGCCGATGGCGGCGAGCGCCAAGTCGATCGCTTACGGCGATTTCTCCTACTACAAGATCCGCGACGTGATGGACGTGACCATGTTCCGCTTCACCGACTCCGCCTACACCAAGCTCGGCCAGGTCGGCTTCCTCGCCTGGATGCGCTCGGGTGGCAACCTCGTCGACGTCGGCGGCGCGGTGAAGACGTTCGTGAACGCCGCGACCTAATCTGGCGGCGATCGCGAAGAGAGCGAAAGGCCGGGGCGGTTGCTCCGGCCTTTTTATGTAAGGGGCATTTTTCAAATCGAGGAGAGACCGATGCGGGTAATCATGAAGTCGTTTCACACCTTGCCGGATGGTCCGGCGTTGCAGCCTGGCGATCACCACGAGTTCGAGGAGGCCGAGGCACGCCGCCTGGTCGCTGTGGGTGGTGCGCGCCATATCACGCCCGAGGATGAGGGGCGCCTCGATGCGCTTGACCGCGAGAAGGCGAAGGCGGCCTTCCGGCTGCAGCTCGACGGTATGACCGTCGACGAGCTGAAGGCCGGCGCTGCGCAGCGCGGGATCGAGCTGCAGGGCGCGACCAAGAAGGCCGACATTGTCGCGGCGATCATCGCCGCGGCCGAGAAGGCTGAACAGGAAGCCGGCGCCGCCGGCGGCCAGAAGTAAAGCCGCAACGCGCGCGCCGTCATCGCTGGGGGTATCGTCATGTTTCGCAATAACGACATCAGCGATGGCGGCCGTGCGGTCCTGATTGAGGGGCCAACCGATGAGGTCATCGCGCTCGCGGACGTCAAGGCCGCGCTCGGCATCAGCGGCGGTAGCCAGGACCTGGTCCTGACCGTAGCGCTCGAGACCGCGGTGGCCAACCTCGATCCGGCCTCGGGCGGGTCGCTCGGCCGCGCGCTCCGCGAGCAGACCTGGGAGCTGCAGCTCCGCAGCTTCGATGACCGGCGCCGCAAGGTGCTGCCGCGAAACAATCCGTTGGCGATCCCGCTGCCTTATCCTCCGCTGATCGACATCGTCAGCGTGAAGTATTTCGATGCCAATGGCGTCGACCAGACAATGGTTCTGGGCACTGATTTTCGCGTGCTCGGCATGGGCCAGCCGCTCGGACAGCAGGAGATTGCGCCGCCGCTCGGCAAGTCCTGGCCGGTCGCGCGCCTTGATGACGCTTCGGTGCGCATCCGCTTCAACTGCGGCTATGACGAGGACGTCAACGTGATGCCGCGGCAGCTCAAGAGCGCGCTCTGCCTTGCGGTGCGGGATCTGCTGCCGCTGCTGACGCGGGATCAGATGCTGCTCGAGGACCGCGTCGAGGGCGTCAGCACCAAGCGCTACCAGAACAACCCGCAGCTGGCGGCGGTCGTACAGTCCGCGATCGGCTCGCTGCTCGCAAATCTCAGGGTCGACTGACATGGCCGATCGCGTTGTCGAGCTGCAGCCTGGCGCCGGCCGCGCGCGCTGGCCGTCCAAGAGCCCGGACGAGATCCTGGACTATGGCCTGGATTGGACGCGGCGTCTGTGCACGGCAGCCGAGCTCGCCAGGCTGAAGGCCGGCGAGGCCGTGGTGCCGGCCGATACGGTCGCCGAATCCACCTTCACGCTGCCGCCTGGCCTTATCGCCGATCGGGCCAGCAATTCGGCGACCGTCGCCGGCGCCTGGCTGTCCGGTGGCGTCGACGGCATGTCCTATTCGGTTGTCAACCGGATCAAGACCAAGGCCGGCCGCGTCATGGAGCAGGCCGTCAAGCTGCGCGTCCGCGCGAAATAAGCCCGCGATGGACCGCGTCACGGCGCTGGTCGCAATCGCGCACTTGAAACTGCGGCTCGAGCTGCTCGAGCGGCATCCGCAACTGTTGGAGGTAGACATGGAAATCCGCCGACCGATGGAACTCGCCGGCCTCAAAAGTCGCCTGGCGCGGGCCAAAAAGCAGGAGGCTGACATCTCGGTGACCGGCCGCCGTTTCGACCAGGCTCTCGATCGCATCGACGAGCTGCACGGTGTCGCGCTGGGGCATGTCGGCCAGCTCGAGCACCACGCCGAGGAGCTGCGGTCGATGATCGAGGGCATGGCCGGCGCCGGAGACAACGGCGGCCCAAACGATGGCGAGCCCGGCTCGAACGGCTCCGAGGTGGGCCAGGTCATCACCAGCAAGGTTGACGGCCAGTGACGCCGGACGAGTCCCTCGATCAGCATCGGCGCTCGCTCGAGGAGATCGGCGAGACCGTCCTGGTCCGGCGTTACGCCGGCGTCGGACCGGCGCGTGCGGTCGCTAAAGAGGCGGCCGTCCTGGCGAGGGTCAAGGGCTATCAGCCGGCCGAGCTCGTCGGCGAAATCCGCCAGGGCGATCGTCACGTCATCCTGTTGAATGATCCCTCGGCGGGCGTGCCGGCCGGCAAGGTGGCCCTGTCGACCATGCTGCCGCTGACCGATCGCGATTTTCTGGTGATCGCCGGCGCCGAGGTCAGCATCAAGGGCGTCGACGATGCGACCAGGCGGATTCAGGGGCAGGTCATCGCCTTCGAGCTGCAGGTCCGGGGCTGATGGGCAAGGTATTTGACGGCGATGACTATGAGCGCCGGCTCGATGCCGTCCGCAATAGCATCTCGATCGGCGAGGAAGCGAAATTCGTCATTACCGGCGACCTGGCCGGCCTGAACGCCAAAAAGGCGTTCCAGGACGCGAAAGAGCTCGCCTTGCGCAAAGCCCGCAAAAAGATGCTCGACCGCATCCGGCAGGAGGAGGCGGACCACGCCTTGAACGATCTCGTTCCGACCGAGGTCGAGGAGGTCCTCAACGGCTCGCATGATGAGATCGTCTCGGTCGACGGCTGATGCGGATCATCTTTCGCTATCTGGCGATGCAGGACGTCGTCGACTTCGCGCTCGAGACGTTGCGGCAGCGGTCGCCGGTCGGTTCGGTCGGAGATCCGCATCCCGGTCTCTACCGGGACAATCACACGGTTTTTCTAAATGGTCGCGTCGTCAGCGACGTGTCCGCGTTCCGGCGCGATGACCAGATCAACATTTCCAACCCGGTCCCTTACGCGCGCAAGATCGAGATAGGCCGGATGAAAATGAAGGTCGCGCCGAAGATCTACCAGGAGACCGCGCTGATCGTCGCCGCGCGGTTCGGCAATCGCGCAGCAGTGAAATTCACGTTCATGCCGGTCCGGTTCGGCGACATCGCGGCCTATGCCGCATTTTCCAGGCAGATCAAGGGTGGCCGGCGTCGCATGTCCGACAAGGCCCGGCAGGCCTGGCTGGTTCGTCAGCCGGCCCTCGAGATCCGCGCACGTTAGAGGTCAAATCCCATGGCTGATTACGCCGGCGCCGTCGCAGCGATGCGCGCGCGCTATGAGGACGGGTTCAAGGCGGCGCCGACCTCGTTCCAGAATGAAGATCCTCTGCAGACGCCCTGGCCGCCGCAGGGGCAGCCCTGGTGCTATTTCGAGGTCGTCGAGACGTTGCGGCGAAAGCGCGGCGTCGGCACGCCTGGCAATCAGACCTGGCTGATAACCGGCAACATCTTCGTGCATGTGTTTGTGCCGAAGGGTTACGGGTTCGCCGCGCATCTCGCGCTCGCCGGCCAGGCCGGCGACCTGTTCAAGGATGCGACGTTCTACAACGCCGAGCCAAGCGCCTGCGTGCGCTGCTGGGGTGAGAACGGCGAGGGGCCGACCGTCCAGGGCGGCGACAGCGCCTCTGACGACGGCAACTGGTTCGGCCTCGTCGTCGTGATTCCTTTCCAGTTCTTTTTCATCGACTGATGCCAAACAGGAGACTGATCGCATGTATCAAAGCAATTCCGCCGGCCGCGTCGCCTACAAGGCGCAGGCTGGCCTCGGCCAGGTGGCGGCCGGCGGCGCCGGCGCCTCGCAGCTGCGGATCTCCGGCGGCGCCGGCGTCAAACTCTCCAAGGCGGCGACCGAGTCGCAGGAGGTTCGCAACGACGGCATGTCGACGCGCGGCCGGCACGGCACGCAGAAAACGTCGTCAAACTACAATTCGGAAATCTCGCTCGGCTCGCATGACGCGATCCTCGAGGCGATCATGCGCGGAACGTGGGATGCGGCGGCTCTCAGCAAGACACAGGCCGATTTCACGTCATTGACCACGGTCGCGGACGGAATCGTGTTCGGCAACGGATCGCCGATCGACATGGGTTTCAAGGTCGGCGACATCATCCGCGCGTCGAATTTGCCGGACGCCGGCAATAATGGCCGCAACCTGCGGATCTCGGCGCTCTCGGCCAACAAGATCACGGTGCCGGAGACGCTGATCGTCAACGCTGCGCCGGATACGAATTGCACGATCACGCGGCCAGGCAAACGGTTGACCAACCCGGCGGCGCTGATCCATCGCTATTTCGGGCTCGAGGAATTCGAGAGCGATATCGGCAAATCGACCGTCCTCGACGACTTCGTCTGGGGCACTGGCAAGTTTTCGATGGCGCCGAACGGGATCATCATGTTCGATCCGGGCGGCATCGGGACCGGCAAGATCCGGCCGTTGACTGCTGGCGTGCCATACTTCACCAACCCGGCCGCGACGACCGGGACGCCGTTCGCCGTCGTCGACGCAACCATCCGCCTCAACGGCGTTGACCTGGTCGAGCTGACCTCGTTCGATCTGTCGCTCGACATCCAGCCGAGCGCGCCGGATGCGTTCGGTTCCGGCAACATCAAATACGCGCCGGACGTGTTCACGGGTCCGCTGCGGGTTTCGATCAACCTGACCATGCTGCGGAAGGATCTGCAGCTGCTGGCCGATTTCGTTGGCGAAACGCAGTATTCGCTCAACATCCTGGCCGTCGACCTTTCCGCCGAGCCGAAAGATTTCCTGTCGATCACGGTGCCGAATTTCACGCTCGGCGGCGTCGATCCCTCGGCGTTCTCCAAGCAGGGCGGCGGTCGCACGCAGACGATCACGATCCCGCCGGCGCTGGTCGGTATCGATACCTCGGCGACCGGCAATAACAGCATGATCTCGTTCCAGACCACTGCAGCGTAGCGTTTGAGTGATCGGCGCCGACCATTGGCCGATGGAATGTTCTCGCGAGAACCGGCCGCAGGGTTGTCGGACCCTGCGGCCAACCTTTCCGACAAAAGGCACCCGACATGACTGAATCAACCGCAATCCTCGATCTCTCCGCGCATTTGCCGGTCGACACGTTCCGGCTGCAGATCCGCAGGCCTGGCACGGATACGCCGCTCGGCTGGGTGATCGAGCTCGCCGGTCCGGCGCATGCGCAGACGATCGCGCTCAATAATGAATCGACCCGCGACGCGATCGAAAAGGAGAAGGCGATCGAGTTCGCGCAGGTCAACGGGCGTAAATGGAAAACCGAGGATGAGACGGTCGCCGATCGGCGCCGGCAGAACGTGACAAAGGTCTGCCGGCGCATCGTCGGATGGTCGCCAAATCCGACCTTCAAGACGGTTTCGCCAGATCCTATCCCGTTCACGATCGAGAATGCCGTCGACCTGTTCCTGCGGCCGGAGCTCGGCAGCTTCTTCGTCCAGGTGACTGATTACCTGACGAGCGAGCGGGCTTTTACGAGGCCCTCAAGTCAGACTTGAGGGCATTCGCCGAGCGCAGCTTTCTGCTGTCCTCGAGGGCCGGCGACGCCGGCGAGACCTACCGCCAGGTCCTCGAGGGCCTCGTCCTCCGAACGCGAGATCCAAAGCGCAAGGCCGAACGGGAAGCGATCCTGACGGTCCCGCCTATCCCGCGGGCGCTGACTTACCTGTGGCGCATCTATGACCGGCTGCGCCGGCGCAAGGGCGGCAACGGCTTCGCGTTGTCGCCGATCGAATGGCAGGACATCGACGCTTTCCTGCGTCGGACACAAACCGACCTGGCTCCATGGGAGCTCGAGATCCTCGAAACGCTCGATGATCTCTATCTGGTCGATTACTCGAAGCTGCAGACGGAGGGGGATTGATGGCCGACCAGGTCGTGACCGAGCTCGTTATCGACGCGAATACGCAAGGCGCGGCCGACTACGAGCGGGCGATGGATGGCGCCGCCGGCGCCGCGCAGCGTGGCACGGACGCGGCGACCGGCTTTAACGTCGGCCTGGTTGCGCTCGGCGCCGGCGCGATCGCGGCGGCGGCCACGGTCAACAAGGCGCTGGACTATATCGTCAGTTTCAACAAATCGCTGGCCGACCTGTCCTCGCTCGCCGACCGCGTCGGCCTGTCGCTCAAGGATCTGCAGGGTATCCAGTTCGGCGGCCAGATCGCCGGGCTGACGGAAAGCCAGATCAATGCGGGGCTGGAAAAATCGGCGCAGCTGCTCAATGACGCGCAGCGCAATGCTAACTCGCTCTCGAAAGAATTCGATGCCAACGGCGTCAGCCTGCGCAACGCGAACGGGCAGCTGATTAGCCAAAACCAGCTGCTGCAGATCGCGGCCGACCTGGTCAGCCGCGCGCGCAGTCCGCAGGACGCGACCGCGATCGCGCAGATGCTCGGCTTTACCAAGGAATGGGTGCCGCTGTTGCAGCAGGGCGCCGGCGCGATGCGGGATCTCGGCAACCAGGCGCAATCCGCCGGCGCCGTCATCGACGACGAGACGATCAAGCGCGCCTCCGATTTCGATGCCGAGTGGCGCAAGAGCTCGATCCAATGGTCGCTCTACATGAAGGCGGCCTTTGCGGATGTGCTGCCGTTCCTGGATGACCTGATCGAGCGCGCGGCCAAATTCATCAAGTCGATCGACCGGGACGCGATCGAGAAGGCCGCAAACGAGCAACTCGACGCCCTGTCCGGGGCGGTCGGCGGCCCTGGCACAAACCAGACGGTCGGCATCAAGATCGGGATCACGCCGGAGACCGAGCGAGCGCTGTCTGATTTCAAGAATGCGACGGTGTTCTCGCTCGATTTCTGGGAATCGGCCGGCCGTATCCTGAGCTCGTCGGTCGAGCGCATCAGGCCGGAGGATATCAAGTGGTACGCCGGGAGCGGCGCGTCGATTACCGACACCAGCAACGCGCAGAACGAATTTGCCTGGCAAGGTCAGGCCGCGTCGCTCAAGTCAATGCAGGCCGGCCTGACCGGCCTGCAGTTCGGCCGGCCGTCCAATGTGGCGGCGAGGGGCGACGCAGCCCTCGATCCTGTCGACCGCGCTATCAACTCGCTGCGCAAGCATACGGAGACGCAGGAGGCCGATACCAAGGCGGTCGGGCTCGGCGATGCCGCGCTCGCGTCGTTCCGCGCAACGGCCGCTGAGACGTCTGCAGTGCAGGCCAACAACGGCAAGGAAACGGCGGCGCAGGCCGCCAAGTTCGCCGAGCTGCGCGATCGCGCGGCTGCTGCTGCCGACGCCCTGGCGCGGGCCAAGGTGAGCTCGCAGATCGATTTCAGCAGCAAGACGGCGTTCCTGTCGTCCGACGACGTCGCGATCGCCTCGCAGCTCAAGGGGATCTATGGAAACGACGTGCCGGCGGCGCTGGACAGCACGTATGCAGCTGCGATCCGCACCAACAATGCCTTTAAGGGGATCTCGTCCTCGATCGAGGGCGACCTGGTCAACGGCCTGACCGACATCACGACGGGCGCCAAGTCGGCCGGCCAGGGCTTCACCGACATGTCGAATGCGATCGTCAAGGCGATCGAGCAGATGATTATCAAGATTACGATCGTCGAGCCGCTGATGCGGTCGCTGCAGTCGGCGGCCGGCGGCCTCGGCCTGTTCTCGTTCGGCGGCTCGGGCGGCGGCGCAGCGTCGACCGGCGCCGCCGGCGTCGGCGGCCTCGGCGGTCTCTACCACACGGGCGGCATCATCGGCGCGGAGGCGACGTCGATGCGTTACATCCACGGCGCCTATTTCGACGACGCGCCGCGCTTCCACACTGGCGGCATCGCTGGAAACGAGGTTCCGATCATCGCGCAACGGGGCGAGGGCGTCTTTACGCCGGGCCAGATGGCTGCCCTCGGCGCCGGCGCCGGCGGAGGCCGATCGCCGCAGGTCACCATCAACAATTACACGGATGCGACGCCGGCGGTCGAGCAGGCGCCGAACGGCGACATCACGGTGACGCTGCGCAAGATGGTCGACGGCGCGGTCGGGGACTCGCTGTCGACCGGCACTGGCCGGCGCGTGCTCGGCGACCAGTACGGCGTCAAACCGTTCACGGGGCAATAATCACATGGCATTGCCGGCATTCCCGATCGCAAACGCCGTCATCCTCAAGGAGGGTTTCGGTCTGCAGCGCATGCGCGATCCGATCGCGACCGATATGGAGCAGGGCAACACGCGCCAGCGTGCGCGGCCTGGCGACAACGTCGGCACGGTGACGCAGACGGTTCGCTTCTATGCGGCCGATTATGACACGTTCGTCGAGTGGGTTAAGACGACGCTCAACCTCGGAACGGCGCGCTTTACCATCGACGTCTGGCTCGGAACGTCGCTGGCGAACAAGGTCTGTCAGTTTATCAAGCCTGGCTCGTCGCTGATCGCCAGCTGGCCGAATCCGGGGACGGTCGACGTCCGCATGACGCTGCGGGTTTACGACGTCTAGCCATGCCGACGCACAATGAAGCGCTGCTCGAGGCCTATGCCTCCTGTCCGCCTAGCGCGCGGATCTATTACACGCTCGAGCTCTGGCAGTCGTCGTTCGACCAGCCGGCGCGGGTTGTCGCCAATGTCGGCGATGATATGGCCTTTGGGCTCGAGGTCGGCGCGCCGCGCGACGCCGGCGAGACCGTGACATTCATCGCCTGTCCGTTCCAGGCTGGCTATCCCGAGCAGAAGGAAGGCCAGCCGCCGTCGACAACGATCAAGATCGACAACGTCAACCGCGAGCTGGTGCCGAAGATCCGCGCGGCGCAGGGAGCGCGCGAATATATCCAGGTGCTCTATCGCGAGTACCTCGGCAGCGACCTGACCGAGCCGGCCTATGGGCCGATCGAGTTCGAGCTGCGCAGCGTGCAGATGGTCGGAGCGTCGCTGACCGGAACGGTCATGGTCAAAAACCTGCAGAACAAGCGGTTTCCGCGCCTGACCAAGAATTACGACTATGTCCAGTTTCCGAGCCTGTTGCCCTAGTGGCGGGACGTCCGGCAAAAAGGTCGGCTCCTCCTCCGAAAGGCGACCTTACAACAGAGTTGGGCAGTGTCAGAGTTTGGCCAATAGAGCCTCTGCGCGCCCCAGAGGACCGGTCAACGCGGAGTTGTCCCTTTCCGTACCGCACGGATCGTGTCATTATTTATCGGCGGCGGCTATCGCGTTCGCATCTTGGTCAGCTGCTTATTGCAAAGGAGATTATTGTAGAAAAGGGAGCGCAGATATGAAGAAAGCATCGAGGTATGTTTTAGGTCTACTCATCTTGACTGCTGCGCCTGCTGCATTCGCAGCCGAGCTGCCAAAGGAGGGTAGCTACGACTACACTGCCTGTTGGTCCGGCGTTAACAACGTGATCACTTTTTCCAAGACCCACACCGCGGCCAGTTACGAAATGACGGGCACCACCCGCAGCAATCCTTCCGGCGGGATGTTTGATAAGAATACCTTCCACTGCGTCGGGATGAATGCCTCGCTTGACGGGAAGAGCACTGGATCCACCGTGTGCGAGGCAACGGATACGGATGGCGACAAACGCTTGGCATATTTCTCGCTCGGCAGCGATGGAAAGGTGACCCGAGAAAACATCACAGGCACCGGAAAATACGAAGGCATGGTGGCAAGCGGCACTGTCCAACCGTTGGGTCCGTTTCCTGTCGTGAAGGCCGGAACGTTTCAGGACTGCAATCATCAGACCGGCACGTATAAGCTAAAGTAAGACCGCAATGAGAATTGGCCGCCGCTGATCCTCTTTCAGCGGCGGCTTTGGCGCGATCGTGTGTTGGCGCACAAGCAATTCTAACGCAGGACCTTGAAGAAGAGTGAACCGTGTGCCAACGCGCGGGCCACGACCGGCTTTGCGGCAAGGCAGAAGTGGTGTACTTCTCTTGCGAGCTGCCATGAGGACGTGCCGACAGTTCCGTATTCGCCAATTATCTTAGCGGCAGCGCTGATGCCGTCGGCGGGCAAATTCCTAGACCTGTAATCTCTGGTCTGTTTAATCGCAGTCAAAACCGAGGCGCGAATGACGTGCACACCGCGTGAGGTGCGCGTGAAGGAGTATGCCGTATTTCACATCAGGAGCTCACAATGGATCGGAAAACCTTTCTGGTCGGCATTATGGCCGCCGCATGCCTTGTTGCAACCTCTACACTAATGCCGGGCACCGGGCACGCCCAAGCGGATCCGAGAGTAACGAAATCGCTGGAAGGATTAAAAGCCATGACGGCGAAATTAGGAGCCCCCAAGCTCGAAGGAAGGGACGCTGTTGGGGGTAAAGACGCACCCGCTCTATATTTCGGCACGACTAAGATCAATAACAACTTTGACATCGTCGACGCGGTTGGAAGAGAGGACGGCAAGGGGATGACGGCCACGCTGTTTGCAAAAGACGGAGGCGAATACGTCCGAGTATCCACAAGTGTGCCGAAACCCGATGGAAGCGGCCGAGCAGTTGGCACCGTCTTGGCCGGGCCAGCGCTTGAATCGATCAAGGCGGGGAAAAGCTATTTCGGCGAGGTGCCTATACTGGGTACGCCCTATATAACAGGATATGAACCGATCAAGGACAGTACGGGCGCCGAAATCGGCATCTATTACGTGGGCTATAAGAAGTAGTTGAGAGTCATTAGAAATCGTCTGGCAACACTGGACGCGCAGCCGCTGCGGTTGTAGCCGCCTGTCGCGGTCCAAATTGGGTCAAAAGCCGCCCATGGCGGTCAAGCCGACCGACGTCCGCTCTTTCTCAATGAGCTGACCTACCGTCAGGTTACCTGCCAAGCCGTTTGGAAGGCAGCCGGCTCTTGTCCATTAACCGTTCGTCATTCCTGTCGCCCCTGATCGGCGAGCCATGGACCTGGCAGTCCCGCAATTGCTGGGATTTCGCCTGCCATGTGCAGCGCGAGCTGTTCGGCCGCGAGCTGCCGCGCGTTGCGGTACCGGACGGCTTCTCCGAGCGCTGGGTGCTCGAGGCGATCGCGGGGCATCCGGAGCGCGCGCTTTGGCGCGAGGCGCTGGAAGGACCGGGCGGCCTGGTCACGGCCGCTGACGGCGCCCTGGTCCTGATGGCGCGCCTGCGCTTTCCCGCGCATATCGGCGTCTGGATGCAGCCCGAGGCGCGCGTCATTCACTGCGACGGAAAGACCGGCGTCGCCTTTGAGACTGTCCTGGCGCTGCGCCAGATGGGCTGGAAAAAACTCTCTTTCTTCGAGCCAAGGTAACATGCACAGAGCTGTCAAACGATTGCGGGCGCCGCAGATCGGCGCGCCGCGGCCGCGCGCTCGCCGTGCGAGGCGCCCTGATGCCGCGCGCAAGCCGGTGCTGCACCTGGTGATGCCCGGCCTCGAGGTCGCGCGCGCCGAGCTGCGCGCGCGGGAAACCGTCACGGCTTTCCTGCGGCGTACCGGCTGGGCTGTGCGCGATCGGGAATTCGGCTGGCAGTTCAAGATAGGGCTTCCGACCGTCCTCGAGATCAATGGCGAGCCCGTGCTGCGCAGGGATTGGCGGTCGCGCCGCATCGGACCGGCCGACGTGGTTCGCTTCATGTCTTATCCGCTCGGCGGAAATGGCGGCGGCAACGCCGTCAAGCAGGTCATCGGCCTGGTCGCGCTGGTGGCGGTCTCGGCGTTCGCCATCTGGGCCGGCCCGGCGCTGTTCGGAGCTGGAACGTTTGGCGCCTATGCCACGACGGCGGCGATCGGCGTCGGCGGCTCGCTGCTCGTCAACGCCCTGGTTGCGCCGAAAGCCGGCGCGACCAATACGCCGTCGGCGACCCAGGACCAGATCTATTCGGTTGCAGCGCAGGGCAACGTCGCCAAGCTCGGCCAGCCGCTACCGGTCTGGTACGGCCGCGTGAAGGACTATCCAGATTTCGCCGCGACGCCATGGGGCGAATTCGTCGGCAATGACCAATACCTCAACGTGCTGCTGTCACCGACCATGGGCAGCATAGAATATGAGGCGATCTATGTCGACGACACGGTCCTGTGGGATTCGACCAACGGGATCTCGGCGTCCTTTCCAGGCGCGCAGATTGCGTTCTATGAGCCGGGCGCGACGGTCACGCTGTTCCCGACCAATGTCGACCAGTCCTCCGAGGTTTCCGGCCAGCAGCTGCCCGATGGCAGCGGCACGGCCGGCGGCTTCTTCGTGGCGCCGAGCGCCACGACATCCGGTGCCTGGCTCGGCCCGTTCGCGGCCAATCCGCCTGGCACGCTGGCGCAGTCGATCGCGGTCGACTTCGTCCTGCCGGGCGGCTGCGCCACCTTCAACCAGGGCGCTAACGGCGCAAAGATCGGCTACGCCCGCATTCCGCTGACCGCGGAATATTGCCCGATCAACGACGCCGGCGCGCAGATCGGCGCGTTCCAGACGCTGTTCTCCGGCGTATTCCTGTACGGCAGCACCAGCCCGGTCCGCGACAGTCGCAAGGTCGACGTCCCGGCGGGCCGCTATGCCGTGCGCTTTCGCCGCGATGACGCGGCCTTCAGCACGGATCTCGGCTCCAACCAGGTTGTATGGGCCGGGCTGCGATCGTTCCTGCAAGGCAAAAATTCGTTTCCCGACGTCTCGACCGTCGCGATCCGCCTCCTGGCCTCGCAGTCCACGCAGGGCGCTTACAAGTTCGGCGTGCTGGGCACCCGCAAGTTGCTGGTGTGGAACGGCTCTAATTTCGTGCTGCAGGCGACGCGCAACCCGGCATGGGCGTTTCTCGACGCCGCGACCAGCGCGCAATATGGCTCCGGTCAGCCGATTTCAAAGGTCGACTTCAACGCGGTCATGAACCACGCGCTCGGCTGCGCCAACCGCGGCGACACGTTCGATTATCGCTTTACGACCGCGGTCGCGGTGCCGGATGCGCTCGACAAGATCCTGACGCCGTCCAGGGCGCGGCACTTCTGGCTTGGCGACACGATCTCGATCGTGCGCGACGAATGGCGCGACGTCCCGACCATGATGCTCAGCGATCGCGAGATCGTGCGGGATTCGATGCAGGTCTCGTTCCAGATGCTGGGCGAGGAAGATCCCGACGCCGTCATCGTCGAATATCTCGACGAGGAAACCTGGCTGCCGGCGCAGGTCCAGTATCCGCCGAACGCCATTGGTTTCACTGCGACATCCGCCGAGACCAAGCGCGTCGACGGCATCGTGAACCGCGACCAGGCGTTCCGCGAATGTGCCTTCTACTACCTGCAATCGATCTACCGGCGCGAGACGGTGCAGCTTGACGTCGAATACGAGGGCCGGGCGATCACCTATGGCTCGGTGGTGCGGGTGCAATCCGCGCTACCGATGGCTTATGGCTATGGCGGCGCCGTTGTGGCTGTCGCCGGCCGCACGCTGACGCTCAATCCCGCGCCTGTCTGGGACGGCGGCCCGACCTATATCCGCTTGCGGCAGGCCAACGGCAAATCGTTCGGCCCGATCCTGTGCACCGAGGGCGCGGACGCGTCGCAGGCCGTGCTCGACGCCGGCAGCCTGGCCGCGGCGCAGAGCGCGCAGGCGACGACGCTCGCGGCTGTCCTGGCCCGCGAGGACGGCGGCGAAGATCCGTCCTTCGAGATCGGCAGCGGCGACAACCAGTCCCGGCTTTGCGTCGTGCTCAACGGCGCGCCGAACGGCGATCAGTGCACGCTGGGCCTGGTCGTCGACGATCAGCGCGTCCATGCCACCGATCTCGGCAATCCGCCGGTGCTGCCGAGCCCGCAGTTTCCGAGCAACGACAAGGTGCCGCTGATTGCCGGCCTCAATGCCAGCTTCGGGCAGGGCACGGCCGAGCCGATGCTGTCGGCAAGCTGGTTCCCGGCCGCCGGCGCGCTCTACTACATCGCCGATGTCTCCTATGACGCCGGCGCGTCCTGGGCGCAGGTTTATGAGGGCGCGGCCAACCAGTTCGACCAGGTCGTGCAGAACGCGGCGCTCCGCCTGCGCGTGCAGGCGGTCAACTCGGCGCTCCGCGGCCCTTACTCGACGGTCGACCTCGAGGCACCGACCATCGTCATTTCGGACGGCGCGGTCGCGCTGAAGTCTCTGCAGGAGGGCATCAAATACGCCGTCACGACGCTGCAGCAGCAGCACGCGCAGGACATCGCGGATCTCGAGACGGCGATGTCCGACCAGATGCGCCAGGTCGCGGCGCGGATCACACTCGCCAAGCAGGCGGGCAACCAGCAGGCGTGGGACCAGCTGCAGCAGGTCGAGAACCTGATCCAGGTGACGGCTGACGGCATCAATGCGTCGATCGACGACGTCCGCACCGTCGCCTATGACACCAAGACGGCGTTCGCCGATTACAAGCTCACGGTCGCAGCGCAGTTCGGCGACCTCAACGCCTCCGTGACAGAGCAGGCGACCGCGATCGCGACGCTCGACGGCATCGTCGGCGCGAGCTGGGGCGTCAGCATCAATGTCAACGGCGTTGTGACCGGAAGCATCCGCCTCGACGGCGGCGCCAACTGGTCCGCCTTCATCGTGCAGTCCGACAAGTTCCAGGTCCAGCTCCCTGGCTATAACGGCAGCGCGGCGATCCCGGTGTTTACGGTCGGCACCATCAATGGCTTGCCGGCGGTCGGCGTCGCCGCGAATGTCTATCTCGACGGCAGCATCTTCACCCGCATGATCGGCGCCGGTCAGGTGACGGCCGTCAATATCCAGACAGGCACGATCACGTCCGACAGCGGCGTCATCGGCGCGCTCAGCGTCAAGAGCCTCAGCATCGGCGACAACGCGATCATTACGCCGATCGTGCAGGCCATCAGTGCGATCAACGTGGGCGGCTCAACGACGGTCATCGTCGGGACCACGCTCTCGCTCGACACAACCGGGTTGGCCGGCAAGACGATGACGCTCTACTTGAATTGTCCGCTTGTGGTCTATGAGTCGGGCAATATCGCATCCTCTTGCACGTTCACCGCTTCGCTAAACGGCACGGTGGTCTCGCAGTATGCGTTTTCCGGCCAGAACGTCTCCTTCACCCCGACGCTTTCGGGTTCAGTCCAGATCGCGGCAACGGGCGGCGTGATGTCGATCCCTGTCAGCGTGACCATTAGCAATCCAGGCTTCTGGGGCGTCGCGTCCGGTTCGATGTTTGTGATGGCGGCAAAGCGATGACGATCATCCACTTCTGCAGCGCGACGGGTTACATCCGCTCCTGGGGAAACGCCGAGCCGATCGACGGCACGAGCAATTTCCCCGATCACTGCATTCTGCGGACCGCCGACGATCGCGACATCGACCCGCTCGAGGATATGGTCGACGTCGCCCTGGTCGGTCCGTTTCAGAGGCCGGAGGACGCGATTGTCGCGCGACCCGCTGTTGAAAAGCGCGTGCTTCTGATCGAGCGGCTCGCGCTCGCCATCGTGCTCGCGGTCTCCGCCGAGCTGGCATCATCAGATCAATACATGGTTCCAGATCGGCCGGTCGCGAACCGCGAAGCATGGACGACGTTCCGGCAGGCGCTTCGCGCTCTGTCCCGTCTGCCTGACGCGCCGACGATGGCGCGCAATTGGCCGGCTCGGCCGGACGCTGGGGCCGCACCGGCGCAGATCCTCGACCTGATGGCACGGATCGACGCGCTCGCACAAAGCTGATTTCGGAGAGACCATCCTATGCCGAACCTGATCTATGCGACCGGCACCGTAGCCATCGGCGCCGGCGCGGTTTCTGTTGCCGGCGCCGGCGGCCCGCTCTGGGCGTCGAACGTTCAACAGTTCGACAAACTGATCGTCGACGGCTTCGCCGGCGTCGACATCCTTGGCGTGACCGATGATACGCATCTCGTCATCGCCAAATGGCCCTTTGCAGCGGTGCCGGCCGGGACCGTGTACCAGATTCTGCAGACCAGTCCGCTGCGCTTCAATGGCGCGCAAAACTCGGCCGAGGTCATCCGCTTGACCGGCGCACTCGAGACTGACGGCTTCTTTGTGTTCGTGCGTTCCGATCGCACGGAGCCCGATCCGTCGAAGGGCGACGAGGGACAATATGCGCGGCAGCCGGCGACCGGCAAGGAGTGGCTGAAGACCGGCGGCGTGTGGGTTTACCAGGGCGTCAACAAGGCGCTCGGACAGCCGGCGCCCTATGATCCCGCGCATACATACGCTCTCAATGACGTGACGACGTTGAACGGTTCGTCGTTCGTCTGGAGCAACACGACGCCCGGTTCAGGGCATGCGCCGCCCGATGCGACCTACTGGCAGGTGCTGGCGGCCAAGGGCGATACAGGCGCGACCGGGCCGGTGCCATGGCAGCAGACGGTGTCGTGGGCGACCGGCCAGAACTATGTCGCGGCGGCGCCAGCGTCGATCGTCGTGTATACGCTTAACAAGAACATCTACCAGTGCATCGTCCCGCATCTGTCGACCACGTTCGAGGCCGATCGGGCGGCAGGCAAATGGCTGCTAATCGCTCAGGGTTTGACCGAAGGAACAAGCACGTCGTCGCAGTCGATCGGTATCGGCAGCGTTCTCTTTCAAACTCAGATTGATCTATCGTACCTGAATGGCGCGCGTCTGCGCGCGGCATCGAGCGGTTCAATCGGCAACTGGGTAGAGGGTCAGTGCACCTACAATCCCGCGAACGGGCAACTGATCCTTTTCCGCGATAAATCCAGCGGGGCAGGAACATATACGGATTGGGCATTCAGCCGCGTCGGCCAGCCGGGCGCCGGCGACGTTTCCTCAACAAACTGTCTGTCTGAGTACGCAGGAAACACGGCGCTCGCGCGGATCAATCTCGGCATTCCGGGCGTCCTTAGTGGCTATCTCTCTGGATTGAAAATCACGTCGCCTGGTGGTGTTTCGACCTTCAGCGTCAGTGCCGGCGTTGCCTGCGATCGAAGCGCGGGCGACATGATCGTGCTCAGTGCTGCGCTGACGAAATCAAGTTCGGCTTGGGCGGCCGGCAACAATAACGGTTGTCTCGACACGGGTGCGCTGGCGAACGGCTTTTACCACGTCTTCGTGATCAAAAATCCGACGACGTCGGTTGTCGACGTGCTGATGTCCAAGAGCGCAACTGCGCCGACGATGCCGGCCGGATACACGTTGTTCCGCCGCATCGGCGTTGTGTGGTTCAACAGCGGTGTCAATTTCTCCGCGCTCTTGCAGCGCGGCAGGGAGTTTTTCTGGCCCGGCTCGGCGCTGGATTTGAGCACGACGATCGGAACGACGCTGCAGACGTTCGCGCTCGCCAGTTGTCCGGCCGGCGTCAGGGTGCAGGCTTTGCTGAACATCATTGCTTGGAATGCCACTCAAAACACGACTTGGTGGACACACGAAACCGGACTTACCGACAACGCTCCGAGCTACTCGGTCGGTGCAAACGGCTTGGAGGCCTCGACCGCGACCTCCGGCAACGCGTCCGATCTGCGCGTGTGGACCGACACGTCGGCGCAAGTGTGCGCGCGATCGTCCGCGGCCGGCACGTCATATCGCTGCTTTACGCGCGGATGGTTCGATCCACTGGAGTGATGACAATGGGATTCGTAGAGCGAAACAGCGAGGGCGCCATCGTTGGATGGTTTGCTTGCCAGCAGCCGGCGCCGATCGTGACCGAGCAGGTCGCGGATGATGACCCGGCCGTCTTGGCGTTTTTGAACCCGCCGGCGCCGGTGCCGGCTTCCTGCACCAAGCTCGGCCTGAAGCGCGCCTTTGACGAACTCGGCACCTGGGCTGCGGTCAAGGCCGCGATCGCGGCCGACGCGAACGCCCAGGAGGAGTGGGATCTTGCGACCGAGATCCGGCGCGCTGATCCTCTGGTTCAGCACATGATTACGATCGTCGGCCTCACCGGCGCGCAAGTCGACCAGCTTCTTATTCGCGCCAACGCCCTGGTCTGACCGGGCCGCGCGCCTCCGTTCCATCACAAAAGGACTATCACGATGACCAGCGCAGTCATTTCTGCGAGCGCTATCGATTTGCATGGGATCATCTCCCGCGCGACCTTCGACCTGATCGTCAGCGCCGAGGTCACCAGCCCGGCCTGGTATTCAAGGCATCTGAGCGGCGCGACCTGGCCTGGCGAACAGTCCGGCGTGACGATCGGCTGCGGCTATGACGTCGGCCAGACGACGCGGCAACAGTTCCTGGCCGATTGGTCGGGCAAGATCCCGGATGCGATGTTGAAGGCGCTCGCGAAGTGCTGCGGCGTCACGGGGCCGGCGGCGGAAAAGCTGGCGCGCAAGCTGCGCGGCGTCGTCGATATCCCTTGGGACGTCGCGCTCGAGGTTTTCTCGAACCATGACATTCCGCGTTACCTGGCGATCTGCCGGCGGCTGCTGCCTGGCTTCGATGAGCTCTCGCCGGATTGCAAAGGCGTCATCCTATCGATCGCCTTTAACCGCGACGCCGGCGGCTTCAACAAGCCGGGACCGCGCTGGTCGGAAATGCGGCAGATCAAGGCGGCGATCGGCAGCGGCGACCTCGCCAAGATCCCTGGCCTGATCCGATCGATGAAACGGCTCTGGCCTGACAGCAAGGGCCTGCGCATTCGCCGCGACGACGAGGCGGCGCTGTTCGAGCGCGGCCTCGCAACGTCGCATCCGCAGGAGCATGCCAAGCTCGCGACGACGCCGGCGCCGGTCGATCCGGAGGCCGTCGCTTATGTGCAGGGGCGGCTGCGAGAGCTCGGCTATTTCGACGTCGGCCAGGTCGACGGCGAGCAATCGCCGCAGGGCCGGACCGAGGGAATGATCCTGGCCTATCGCAACGCGCGCGGCCTGCCGCTGACGCCGGCGATCGACGACCAGCTGATCGCCGAGCTCGGCAAGCCGCAGGCGCCGCGGCCGGTCGCCGAGACGCGGGCGAGCGCGACCGTCGAGGATCTTCGCGACGAGGGCTCGCAGACAATCGCGCTGACCGACCAGGCCAAGCGCTGGGCCGGCAAGATTTTTGGCGGCGCGACCGGCCTCGGCAGCGGCGGCATGCTGGCCTGGCTGACCGATCGCGCGACGCAGGTCTCGACCGCAAAGGAGGCGATCGGCGGCCTCGGCCTGACGGCCGGCGCGATCCAGGCGATCGCGATCGCTGTCGCCGCCCTGGTCGTCGTCGCCGGCGTCGGCGTGCTGGTCTGGTTTGTCGCCGACCAGCTCGAGCGGCGCCGCCTGGCTGATTATCGCGCGGGGAAACACGCATGAGCTGGATCGTCGCAATCGTCATGCGCCTGGCGGGCCTCGCCGGCGTCAGCCTCTCGCCGTTTGCCGCCGGCTCGTTGTTCGCCGGCGGCCTGGCCGTCGTCGCCGGCGGCGCCGCGATCGCCGGCGGCGCGCATCTCTACAACGCCGGCTTCAGCTCGGCCGAGACCAAATGCGAGGCGGCGAAGGTCGCCGAGCAGAATGCGCAATTGCAGGCGCGCCTTGCCGAGAAGGACCGGCAGCTCGTTTTCGCAAACGCCCTGCAGCAGCGCGACGCCAAGCGCGCCGCCGCGGCCGAGGCGCAGATCCAGTCTAACCAGGGGGCAATCGATGCAACGCCGGCTAATCCTACTCAGTGTTTTGATCGTGCCGCTTCTCGCCGGGTGCGCGGGGTTCGGTAGCCAGGAGCGGCTGCAGCCTCCGCCTCCGGACGCGCCGAACATCCCGGCGATGCCGGCGGACGTCGCGGCCTGCGAGCGCGCGCCAGTCGATACGCCGGACCGCGAGCTCGACGCCGGCGAGATCGAGCGGCTCTGGAAAACCGACCGCGCGGCGCTGGCAAAGGTCAATGCCTGCCTGCGGCGCGCCGTCTGCCAATACCAGGACGTCCGCGAGGGCATCGGCCGCGTCGAGGGCGTCGCCTGCGAGAGCACGGCGCCGGCGGGAAAGCCGGCGGACGGTTTCAGCCTGTTGAAGCGAAAGAAGGCGCAATGAGCGACGCGGTGACATGGGGAGCGATCGCCGCAGCGGTCGGCTTGCTGCTGACGATCATTGGTTTCTGGACTCGGTATTCCGACCGCATCACCAAAGCCGAGGCTGCAGCGGCGGCCGCAGCAACGGCGGCGGCAGGGGCGGGCGCCGCGGCAGCCGAGGTTAAGCGCGCGGCCGAGATCGCGATCGTCGACGCCAGGCGTGAGGTGCAGCAAGCAGCCGAGGAGGCCCGCACGCTCGCCGCAAAGCTCTACCAGGTCGAGATCTGGGCGCGGGACGAATTCGTCCGCAAGACAAGCTTTGAGAATGTGATCCGGCGGCTCGAGGCGGGGTTCGGCGAGCTGAAGAGCGACATTGGCGGCCGGCTCGATCGCATGACCGATCGGATCGAGACTATCAAGACCGGCGCGCCGCACTAGCTTCAAATGTTCTGCATCATTGTCGCCGCCGCGCTCGCGCTGATCGTCGCGAGCTCGGCGGCCGAGGCGCGGCCACGCCCGGCGCGCGCCCGGCCGGCGCTGGGCTCAGTTGCCCGTGGGGCCGTAGACCTTTGCGAGCTTTTCGCTGCTCGTCTTTTTCCATTCTTCATAGGCGCCGAACCCGTTCGCCGGGTACATCGCGAACTGGATATCGCGGCTGAGATCCAGCGCCTGTTGGACAGAGAAGGGGCGTCCTGCGGCAGTAATGATGGCGGCGGCGAGCGTTGCGACCGTGTTTGCCTTCGTCATCTCAACAAGTTTGTTTAGTTCCTGGGCTTCTGTCATGCGATTACTGTTCCTACTAATTGCGGTGGGTCGAGCATGCCACTTGCGATATAGGTGTCAGGATAGAATGAGCCAGTCTCTTTGTGTCCCTGAGCGACCATTCTTTGCTAATCGCCGTATCGATCCGTCACCCGGCTTGACTGCAGGGCGGCCCGGCGCCGCCGCAGCTTTGCGGACCGTCCAGCAGTCCGGCGGGATCAATAGTCGCGCTGTGAGGACAACTCGACACGGTTGGCCCGACGAGGGCGGCGGTCGCACGGCTGGATGGGAGTATTCGCGATCGGCGCCGAACTACCACATGTTGGGGCGTCGGTCCTCACCCCTACCGCGAATCGGGAGTTCAGGGCATATTCACGCTTGGTCCAATCGCTGCCAAGCCACGACGCCTCGCGGTATGCCCTCCCATTTGGATAGGTTGCAAAAGTTCACGTCAAGCGTTAACTCACCCCATGAAACGGGCGTAGGTCAGCATCGATGCGAATAGAGCCAGAGCTCGGCGGCTGCGGCATCGTTCTTGTGGGCCATTTCAATCCGCTGATTTTTTCTCCCGCTTGGTTTGCGAAGAACGGGATCGTTTCGGACGAGGAAGCAAATTCCGCCGAAGTATCGGTTATTCACCCCGAGATCTCCGCTTTTCGAATTGGGAAAATGCGGCTCCAGGTGGAACAGCTGCGGCTTTCCGCCGATACCACCGAGGCGCCATGGATTACGTTGTGTGATTTTTTGGTGAAGACTTTCGGTGAATTTTTAGTGCACACGCCTATAAACGGAATGGGAATTAACCGTTCAGTTCATTTCTCGGTCGGCGACGAAGAAACCAGAAATCGGATAGGGCGGCTGATCGCGCCCCTCGGGCCCTGGCGTGAGTGGGGGCGCGAAATCGAAAATCAGGGGCCAGGGGCGCGCAGTGGCTGCACAAATCTAACGATGGTGCAGCCAAAGGTTGCAGAGGACGATATAAACGGGCATATTCAACTTCAGGTGCAGCCGTCATCAAGACTGCGCGGCAATGCTGGCATTTTTGTAAGTGTCAACGATCACTACTCGGTGGGGGGGCTAGAACAATTGATTGGGTGCGAGAAGATTATTTCCATTTTGAGCGAGAGATTTGAACGATCCATTCGCGGATCTGAAGACAAGATCGACATCGTGATGGCTATGAAAGAATTGCTATGAACGGCTTGGCTTTCAGGATTTCAGAGCAGACTGCCTTCGAGCCGCAACCACCTAGCAACAGTCCCTCTGCGAAGCCGGAATCTGACGTCGTTGCTTACGACCTGCGTGCGCGGGTGGGGCGAACGCTTGAAGCTAGGCGTTTGCATGAGGCGTTTGCAGAGGCGCTAAACCCTAAAGACCGAGATAGTCTCTCGGTTGCTGAATCCGAAGTTCAGCAAGTGAGCAAGCGCATCCGCATCCAGGATGCAATCACTGGTGCGTTTCCGCTTCCGCGCCAGCCGACCCCTTTATCACTGCAGCCATTGCAGGAGTGGGAGGGGTATGTCTCAGACGTCGGAAACGAGACCTTCACGGCTCGATTGCTGGACGTCACCGCAGGCGGCAAATACGAAGACGAAGCGGCTGATTTCCCTATCTCAGACCTTTCCGAAACTGATCTCGATCTGTTGAAGCCCGGTGCCGTGTTTCGTTGGGTGATCGGATATCAGCGCCAAATCGGTGGCACAAAGCGGCGCGTTTCACAGATCACATTTCGTAGGCTCCCAGCATGGACCAAGCGAGATATAGCCGAAGCCTCTCGAAGGGCTGAGAGCCTAGCCCAGTCAATTGAGTGGGATTAAGGCGAAAGCTTGGGGCCCGCGTCGGATCAGATTGAGATCTCAGTTTTTGGGCCCGGTTATGGGGAGTGCTGCGTTCTTCATCTGGGAGATGGAGTGTGGCTCGTTGTCGATTCCTGCATCAATACCGCGAGCAAGAGGCCCGTTTCGCTAGAATATCTGGAATCGATCGGGGTCGACCCATCGAGTGTGCAGCTGGTCGTAGCAACTCATTGGCACGACGACCATGTGCGGGGAATGGCCGCACAGCTGAAAGCCTTTTCGAAAGCTCGGTTCTGTAGCTCGTCGGCTTTGACGAACAAGGAATTCCTCGCCTCCGTCGTTGCATACGAGCAGCGCCATAACATCGCGGGTGGGTCGGGTGCTTCCGAACTGACTGAAGTGCTCGAGGTGCTGCGAAGCAGATCTGGCAAGTCGTCACCCATTAAAGCTTTTCCTGGCAGACAGCTCATGACTTTGGCCGGAACCCCCCAGCTGCCCGAGCGGGTGGTTCGTACGCTTTCGCCATCAGACAAGCAGCTTGACCTGTTTTTGTTGCAGATTGCGGCGCTCCTTCCCGCGCCGCTCCAGACGCGGACGAGGGTGCCGGATCAATCGCCCAACAATCTCTCGATAGCAATGCATGTAGCAATTGGAGATCAAGCGATCCTATTGGGCGCGGACTTGGAAGAGCACGGGGATGCAGAACTAGGTTGGGCAGCCATCGTCTTGACGCCCGAAAGGCCCACACAAAAAGCGCAGATCTTCAAGGTTCCACATCACGGCTCGCAGAACGGGCACAGCGATGGAGTCTGGCAGCAGATGCTAGTGAAAGATGCTTTGTCGATTGTGACACCTTGGAATCGTAACAATGGCCTCCCGCAGAAAGAGGATGTGACCCGAATTTGCGGGCTGACGAATGCTGCATTTTGCACAAGCTCTACCAGCGCATCGGGTAAGCGACATCGCCCCTATTCAGTGGAGAAGCAAATCAAAGAGACCGTCGGAAATATCAGATCGACCCAACAGCGCACGGGGTGGGTTCGTCTAAGGAATGGCGGTGTTAGAAATCCGACTACGTGGTCTCTCGAGCTCAGCTCTGAAGCTTGCTCGCTGAAAGACTGGCGGGCAGCGTAACGTTCGCCGAAGAGCGGAAATCGCTCCGCTGGCTCAGCGGAGGCCCAGAGTCGAATCAGTCCCGCCAGTGCTTCGGTCGGTTCCAGGGGCGCCCGTGGTCGTTATACTCTTGGCGTTCGCGGGCCTCGCGGATCTCGTCATCGGTCAGGGTCGGACGGATGGCGCTCCAGATCAGCTTGACCATCTGCTTGGCTTCCGCCTGGTCCTTGGCAAGGCCCCGGTGCGACGGTAGCTGCGGCCTTCCCGGAAACGCGACGCCCCATGCGACGCTTGACCGGCCGGCCGGCAAGCCAGTCTGCTGATGGATGCGCCCGATCCGGATCTCATCCCAGATCACGACGTAGTCGCCCTCGGCGGTCTCGCCGCCAATCACGGTGCGACGAAGCAACAGCAGCTCGGTCACGGCAGGTCGGTCGTCGCCGGGCCGCGTTGTGCGAGCTGCAGCAGCTCGGCCGGCGGCCGCTTGCCCGCCTTGCGGCATTTCTCACAGCGGAGCCGGCCGCAAAGATCATGGATGCAGGTCGTGGCGACGCGAGGGAGCACGGCGAGGTCGACCGCGCGCGGCGTCTTGCACCTCGAGCAGCGGATCTCCAGCCACGTGAAGCCGGCGTTGATCGCCCGTTCGATCGAGGGCGACGGGTCGACCGGCCCGCCATCGGCCCACATCCGTTCGTTCCAACTCTGGCAGGCGAGGTCATCGGCTTCGCGGATCAGCGCCTCGCCGGCCGCGCGCTTCTCGGCTGCGCGGGCGGCGAGGATCGTGGTCACCGCTCGGGCGCGCGCAAGCTCTTTCGTCAGCGCCTTGCGGTCGCCGCCGGAGAGGGGCGTCGGGTGATGTTTCGGGGCCATGCGCTCATGAGAGCGCTTCTATTGTTGAGATGCAAACGTTCCGCACAGCGAAATCGCTCCGGGGATTTCTCCGGGGATTCGGTGCCACCAACGTCGGCAAATTCCATCATTGTCCCGCAAATGTTCTCGCAGGAGAACGCTCAATTTCCACCGGCGAAAGCTGCAATCCCTTTGATGCATAGGCTTTTTTGTTGGCGATCCCGGCAGGATTCGAACCTGCAACCCGCGGAGTAGAAATCCGCTACTCTATCCAGTTGAGCTACGGGACCGTGGCCGCCTTGTAGCATCCGCAATATGAAAAATCCGCCTTTCCGCCAAGTCCGTCCGAACCGATTTTTGTGGTCGGACGACAAAGGCGAGCAGGGGGTCCCGCCCTGTGTTGGTCAGACCAGCCTGCCGAGCCGGCATGACGCTGCCGCCGGGGGCCGGTCGAAGGAATGTCGACAATGCGATCTGCGACGTTTTCGTCCGTTCATGTCGGCGCCTTCACTCCGTCACCTTTTCGCGCATTTTTTAGCCCCAACGCGGCGTTCGACCGCGGGGCGTTCAGGAGCTCCATCATGATCGGATTGGTTCGTGCGGCCGCACTTTGCGCCACGCTGGCGCTCGGCCTGGTGAGCGCCCAGGCTGCGGACAAGGCCTTCAAGCGCGACGATCTCGCGGATTCCGCGATCAAACTGGAGGCCCAGATCAAGAGCGAGGCGGGCGCGGTCAACAAGTCGGCCGCGACCTTGCGCACCGACGCGGACGCAGCCTTCAAGCGCAATGATTTCCGCGGCGGGCTCACGATCCTCGGCCAGATCGCGGCAACCGCGCCCGAGGACGGCGCCAACTGGCTACGGCTTGCCAAAACCGTCTTCCAGATCCGCTCGGCCAGCTCCAGCGAACAGACCTTTCTGATGGAGCGCGCCTCCACCGCCGCCTACATCGCCTATCAGCGTGCCGGCAATGCGGGCGAGGAGGCGGATTCGCTGGCCGTGCTGGGCAAGGCGCTCGCCGAGCGCAAGCTGTGGCGTCCTGCGCTCGACGCGCTGCGGCTGTCGCTGGATCAGCGCGAGGTCGCCGATGTGCGGGGCCAGTATGAGAAGATGCGCGACGAGCACGGCTTCCGGCTGCTCGATTATACCGTCGATTCCGACGCCGCCTCGCCGCGGGCCTGCTTCCAGTTCTCCGAGGAATTGGCCAAGCGCGTCGACTTCGCGCCGTATCTCGCACTGGCCGGCACCGACAAGCCGGCTTTGTCGGCGGAAGGCCAGCAGCTCTGCGTCGACGGGCTGAAGCACGGCGAGCGCTACAACATCAATCTGCGTGCCGGCCTGCCGTCGACCGTCAAGGAGACCCTGCCGAAATCGGCCGAGTTCAACATCTATATCCGCGACCGCAAGCCGTTCGTGCGGTTCACCGGGCGCGCCTATGTGCTGCCGCGGACCGGCCAGCGCGGTATCCCGGTGGTCAGCGTCAACACGCCGGCGGTCACGGTCAACGTGTTCCGGATCGGCGACCGCAACTTGATCAACACCGTGATCGACAGCGACTTCCAGAGCACGCTGAGCCGCTATCAGCTCTCCGATCTCGGCGACCAGCGCGGCGTCAAGGTATGGTCCGGCGAGCTTGCCACCGCCACCACGCTGAACCAGGACGTCGTCACCGCATTTCCGGTCGACCAGGCGCTCGGCGACCTGCAGCCGGGTGTCTACGTCATGACCGCTGCGGCCAAGGGGCCGGGCAGTGACGACGACGGCACGCTGGCGACGCAATGGTTCATCGTTTCCGACATGGGCCTGTCGGCGTTCTCCGGCAACGACGGTATCCACGTCTTCGTCAATTCGCTGGCCTCCACCGAATCGGTCGCCAATGCCGAGGTAAAGCTGGTCGCCCGCAACAACGAGATCCTGGCCACCCGCAAGGCCGATGCAGCGGGCCATGTGCTGTTCGAGCAGGGGCTGGCGCGCGGCGAGGGCGGATTGTCGCCGGCGCTGCTGACGGTGACGGGCGAGAAGGCCGACTACGCCTTCCTCAGCCTGAAGACCAACGCCTTCGACCTCACCGACCGCGGCGTCGCAGGGCGGGCGATCCCGGCCGGTGCGGACGCCTTCGTCTACGCCGAGCGCGGCGTATATCGCTCCAACGAGACCGTCTATTTGACCGCGCTGCTGCGCGACGGACAGGGCAACGCCCTGACCGGGACGCCGCTGACCATGGTGATCGAGCGGCCCGACGGCGTCGAATTCCGCCGCACCGTGCTGCCCGACCAGGGCGCCGGCGGCCGCATGCTGGCGGTGGCGCTGAACTCCGCGGTGCCTACGGGGACCTGGCGGGCGCGTGTCTTTACCGATCCCAAGGGCTCGTCGGTCGGCGAGACCACCTTCATGGTCGAGGACTACATCCCCGAGCGGATCGAATTCGACCTGACCAGCAAGGAGAAGGTGATCAAAGCTGAAGTTCCAGTGGAACTTCAGGTTTCCGGCCACTTTCTCTATGGCGCGCCGGCCTCGGGCCTGCAGCTCGAAGGCGACATGCTGGTCGCACCAGCAGCAGCCGGCCGGCCCGGCTATGCCGGCTACCAGTTCGGCGTCGACGACGAGCAGACCGCGAGCAACGAGCGGACCCCGATCGAGGACCTGCCGGAGGCCGATGCCAACGGCGCGGCGAGCTTCCCGGTCAAGCTCGACAAGGTCCCGGCCTCGACCCGGCCGCAGGAGGCCCAGATCTTCATCCGTATGGCGGAGACCGGCGGCCGTTCGGTCGAGCGCAAGATCGTGCTGCCGGTAGCGCCTGCGGCCTCGCTGATCGGCGTCAAGCCGCTGTTCGGCGACAAGAGCGTGGCCGAGGGTGACAAGGCCGAGTTCGACGTCGTGTTCGTCGCGCCCGACGGCAAGCAGCTGTCGCGCAACGGGCTGCGCTACGAGCTGTTGAAGCTGGAGTCGCGTTACCAATGGTACCGGCAGAATTCGTCCTGGCAGTATGAACCGGTCAAATCGACCCGCCGCGTCGCCGACGGCGACGTCAACCTCGCGGCCGACAAGCCGATGCGCCTGACCTTCCAGCCGCAGCCCGGCCGCTACCGGCTTGATGTGAAATCGACCGATGCAGACGGTCCGGTGACCTCGGTGCAGTTCGATGTCGGTTGGTATTCCGACGGCAGCGCCGACACGCCCGATCTGCTCGAAACCTCGATCGACAAGCCGGAATACCAGTCCGGCGACACCATGACCGTGTCGGTCAACGCGCGCACATCAGGCAAGCTCACGGTCTACGTGCTGGGCGACCGCCTGTTGACGACCCAAAGCGTCGACGTCAAGGAGGGCACCCAGCAGGTCAAGCTTCCGGTCGGCAAGGACTGGGGCACCGGTGCCTACGTGATGACGACGCTGCGCCGCCCGCTCGATGCCGCCGCCGGGCGCATGCCGGGCCGCGCGATCGGGCTGAAATGGTTCGGCATCGACAAGAAGACGCGCACGCTGGCCGTCGCGCTGTCGCCGCCCGCATTGGTGCGGCCGGGCACGACGCTGAAGATCCCGGTCAAGCTCGGCGGGCTCAATCCCGGCGAGGACGCCAAGGTGGTGCTGGCCGCGGTCGATGTCGGCATTCTCAACCTGACCAATTACAAGCCGCCGGCGCCGGATGACTATTATCTCGGCCAGCGCCGCCTGACCGCCGAGATCCGCGACCTCTACGGCCAACTGATCGACGGCATGCAGGGCACCCAGGGCCAGATCCGCAGCGGCGGTGACGCCGCCGGTGCCGAGCTACAGGGCTCGCCGCCGACACAGAAGCCGCTTGCGCTCTATTCCGGTATCGTCACGGTCGGCCCCGACGGCACTGCCGAGGTGAGCTTCGACATCCCCGAATTCGCCGGCACGGCGCGGGTGATGGCGGTGGCGTGGAGTGCCACCAAGCTCGGTCGCGCCAATGTTGATGTGATCGTGCGCGATCCCGTGGTGGTGACGGCGACATTGCCGCGTTTCCTGCTGACCGGTGACAAGGGCACCATCAGCATGGATATCGACAATGTCGAAGGTGCCGCCGGCGATTATGCCGTCAGCGTCAAGGCGAGCGGCCCGATCAAGGCTTCGGGCAATCCGACCACGACGGTGAAGCTCGCCGCGAAGCAGCGCACCTCGCTGTCGCTCGGCCTCGAGGCCGGCGGCGCGGGTCGTGCCGATTTCGACGTCGACATTTCCGGGCCGAACGGGATGACGTTGGCGCGGCACTATGCGCTCGACGTCAAGCCGGCGACCCAGGTGCTGGCGCGCCGCTCGATCCGCACGCTGGCGAAGGGAGAGAGCCTGACGCTGACCTCCGACATGTTCTCCGATCTGGTGCCGGGCACCGGCAGCGTCTCGGTCTCGGCGAGCCTGTCGACCGCGCTCGATGCGGCGAGCATTCTGAAGGCGCTCGACCGCTACCCTTATGGTTGCTCCGAGCAGATCACCAGCCGCGCGTTGCCGCTGCTCTATGTCAACGATCTCGCCGCCGGCGCCCATCTTGCGATGGACACCGCGGTCGACCAGCGCATCCGCGATGCGATCGAGCGACTGCTGGCGCGACAAGGATCAAATGGCTCGTTCGGCCTGTGGTCGGCAGGCGGCGACGACGCCTGGCTCGACGCCTACGTCACCGACTTCCTGACCCGGGCCCGTGAAAAGGGCTTTGCGGTGCCGGACGTGCTGTTCAAGAACGCACTCGACCGCGTCAGGAATTCGGTGGTCAATGCCAACGAGCCGGAGAAGGACGGCGGCCGCGATCTGACCTACGGGCTCTACGTGCTCGCGCGCAACGGCGCCGCGCCGATCGGCGACCTGCGCTATCTCGCCGACACCAAGCTGAACAATCTGGCGACGCCGATCTCCAAGGCGCAGCTTGCCGCGGCGCTAGCACTGGTCGGCGACAAGGCGCGGGCGGAGCGGGTCTATGGTGCCGCGCTCGATGCGCTGAACCCCAAACCGGTGATCGAGTTCGGCCGGGTCGATTACGGCTCGGCGCTGCGCGATGCGGCGGCGCTGGTTTCGCTCGCAGGCGAGGGCAATGCGCCCCGCACGACGCTGACCCAGGCCGTGCTGCGGGTCGAAGCGGCACGCGGGCTGTCGCCCTATACCTCGACGCAGGAGAATGCGTGGATGGTGCTGGCGGCACGCGCGCTCGCCAGGGAGACGATGGCGCTCGACATCAACGGCCAGCCGGTCAAGACCGCGGTCTATCGCAGCTACAAGGCCGAGGAGATGACGGGCCAGCCGCTCAAGATCACCAATACCGGCGACGCACCGGTGCAAGCGGTGATCTCGGTGTCGGGCTCGCCGGTCACGCCGGAGCCGGCGGCCTCGAACGGCTTCAAGATCGAGCGCAGCTATTTCACGCTCGATGGCAAGCCGGCCGACGTCAGCAAGGCGAAACAGAATGACCGCTTCGCGGTTGTCCTGAAGGTGACGGAGGCGAAGCCGGAGTTCGGTCACATCATGGTGGCCGACTATCTGCCGGCCGGGCTCGAGATCGACAACCCGAACCTGGTGTCGTCGGGCGATTCCGGCACGCTCGAGTGGATCGAGGACGGCGTCGAACCGAAGAACACCGAGTTCCGCGATGACCGCTTCACCGCGGCGATCGACCGGGGCGCCAACGACAAGTCGGTGTTCACGGTCGCCTATGTCGTGCGCGCGGTGTCGCCGGGCAAATACGTGCTGCCGCAGGCCTATGTCGAGGACATGTACAATCCCTCGCGCTACGGCCGCAGCGGCACCGGTGCGGTTGAGGTCAAGCCGGCGAAATGAGCGATCGTGGAATGAGCAAGGACGCGCGTCCAAAACTCTTCTCGTCATGGCCGGGCTCGACCCGGCCATCCAGCGACGCGTCCTCGCGAACGAACGACGTGGATGCCCGAGCCAAGCCCGGGCATGCCAAGCGTAGCGGACGGTTGGTGCTTCGCATCGCCGGCGCTGTCGCGATCGTGCTCGTCATGGTTGCTGCGGCCTTCGCAGCCTGGGTGGTCTCGCTCGGGCCGCTGCCGCTTGCGCAGGCGCGGCAGGTCTCGACCACGGTCATCGACCGAAACGGAAAACTGTTGCGCGCCTATGCGATGGCGGACGGGCGCTGGCGGCTGCCGGTCGACACGAAGAGTTCGGTCGATCCCGGCTATCTGAAGCTGTTGTTCGCCTATGAGGACAAGCGGTTCTACGCGCATCACGGCATCGATCCGCTGGCGCTGTCGCGCGCCGGATTCCAGCTGCTCACAAGCGGCCATATCGTCTCGGGCGGCTCGACGATCACGATGCAGCTGGCGCGGCTGATCGAGCCGCGGCACCAGCGCTCGGTCTACGCAAAACTGCGGCAGATGGTGCGCGCGGTTGAACTGGAGCGGCAGCTCTCCAAGGACCAGATTCTCGATCTCTATCTCGCGCTGGCGCCGTTTGGCGGCAATCTCGAGGGCGTGCGCGCCGCCTCGATCGCCTATTTCGGCAAAGAGCCGAAGCGGCTCTCGCTCGCCGAAGCCGCATTGCTGGTGGCGCTGCCGCAATCGCCGGAGCGGCGGCGGCTCGATCGTTTCCCAGAAGCCGCCCACGCCGCGCGCGACCGCGTCCTCGACCGCATGGTCGAGGACGGCGTGGTGTCGAAGGACGACGCCGCGCAGGCCCGGGCTACGCCAGTACCGAAGCTGCGCAAGCAGATCCCGATCCTGGCGCCGCATTCATCCGATCAGGCGATCGCGACGATAAAGGATGCGCCCGTCATCAAGCTGACGTTGGACGCCACGCTGCAACGGAACCTGGAGGCGCTTGCGCGCGATCGCGCCATCGCGCAGGGACCCGACGTCTCGGTTGCGATCGTCGTGGTCGACAACGAGACGGGCGACGTGCTCGCGCGTGTCGGCTCCGCGGATTATTTCGACGAGCGGCGGGCCGGGCAGGTCGACATGACGCGCGCGGTGCGCTCGCCGGGCTCGACGCTGAAGCCGTTCATCTATGGCCTCGCCTTCGAGGATGGCTTTGTTCATCCCGACAGCCTGATCGAGGATCGGCCGATCCGGTTCGGCACCTATGCGCCGGAAAATTTCGACATGACGTTCCAGGGCACGGTGCCGATCCGCAAGGCGCTGCAATTGTCGCTGAACGTGCCGGCGATCGCGCTGCTCGACCGCGTCGGCGCCAGCCGGCTGTCGTCGCGGCTGAAGCAGGCTGGCACCAACCTCGTGCTGCCGAAGGACGAGGCACCGGGCCTTGCGATGGGGCTCGGCGGCGTCGGCATCACGCTGCAGGATCTCGCCCAGCTCTATTCGGGCTTGGCGCGGCTCGGTGCGACCAAGCCGCTGCGCGAGATCGTGCGGCCGCATGACGGCCGCGACACGATGCGGCTGATGGATCAGGCCGCGGCGTGGCAGGTGGGCAATGTCCTGCTCGGCACGCCACCGCCGGAGAACGGCGTGCACAACCGGATCGCGTTCAAGACCGGCACCAGCTACGGCTATCGCGATGCCTGGTCGGTCGGCTTCGACGGCCGCATCACCATCGGTGTCTGGGTCGGCCGTCCGGATGGCGCGCCGGTGCCGGGCCTGGTTGGGCGCACGGCGGCGGCGCCGATCCTGTTCGACGCCTTTGCGCGCACCGGCAAAATCCCGGCGGCGTTGCCGAAGCCGCCGCGCGGCGTGCTGGTCGCCTCCAACGCAAAACTGCCGCCGCCGCTGCGCCGGTTCCGGCCGCTCGGCGAACTGGTGCGCAGCGGCAACGACCAGGCGCCGCACATCCAGTTTCCGCTGAACGGCTCACGCATCGACGTCGATCAATCCGAGGGCGGTCATGCGGCGATGCCGGTCAAGGTCGCCGGCGGGGTGCTGCCGCTGACCGTGCTGGTGAATGGTGTCTCAGCCGGGGACATCGACAGCCGGCGCCAGCGCATGATCGACCCGCCGGGGCCGGGCTTCGCGCGGCTCACCGTGATCGACGCCACGGGGGCAGCGGATACCGTTGTGATCCGCGTGCAATGATCGCGCGGGAAAGCGGAACAGCACGGTTGTTTGCGCTGCGGTTTCATCGTATGCGAAACCCATGGTGGATAGCCTCCAACCCCGGCGCTTCGGAGCAGGGCAACAGTCTGTAAAACCTGCGCATTCGAGCCGCAGGCTGTTCATGGCGTTCGAGTTCGCGACGGCCAGCCAATGGCGTTCGATCCTGTTCCTGACGCTGACCTGCCTGGTGCTGCTCCTGCCGGGCTTCTTCACCATCCCGCCGATCGACCGTGACGAGGTTCGCTTTGCCCAGGCGACCAAGCAGATGGTCGAGAGCGGCGATTTCGTCGATATCCGCTTCCAGGACGACGTCCGCTACAAGAAGCCGGTCGGCATCTACTGGATGCAGGCGGCGGCGCTGAAGACGATCTCCGCGCTCGGGGTGCCGCGTGCCCAGGTCCGGATCTGGGTCTACCGCCTGCCGTCTCTGATCGGCGCCATCGGCGCCGTTTTGCTGACCTATTGGACGGCGCTTGCCTTCGTGACGCGACAAGGGGCGGTGTTGGCTGCCTTGATGATGGCAAGCTGCGTGCTGCTTGGCGTTGAAGCACGGCTCGCCAAGACCGACGCCATGCTGCTGCTGACGGTCACCGCGGCGATGGGCGCGATGGCGCGGGTGTATCTGTCCTGGCAACGCGGCGAGGACCCGGCGCATCCATCATGGGCGCCGCCTGCGATCTTCTGGACGGCGCTGGCGGTCGGCATCCTGCTCAAGGGCCCGCTGATCCTGATGTTCGTCGGCCTTGCCATGGCCGGGCTTGCGATCCTCGATCGATCAGCGGCCTGGTTCTGGCGCATGCGCCCGGTCTGGGGTCTGATGTGGACCCTGGTGCTGGTGCTGCCGTGGTTCGTGCTGATCTTCCTGCGCGCCGGCGAAACCTTCTTTGCCGACTCCGTCGGCGGCGACATGCTGAGCAAGCTCGGCGCACAAGAATCCCATGGCGCGCCGCCCGGGCTCTATCTACTGCTGTTCTGGATCACGTTCTGGCCCGGCGCGCCGCTCGCAGGCCTTGCGGCGCCGGCGGTCTGGCGCGCGCGGCGCGAGCCGGGTGCGCAGTTCCTGCTGGCCTGGTTGATCCCGTCCTGGATCGTGTTCGAGGCGGTGCTGACCAAGCTGCCGCATTACGTGCTGCCGCTCTATCCGGCGATCGCAATCCTGACCGTCGGCGCGCTGGAGCGGCGTGTGCTGTCGCGCTCCCCTTGGCTGTTGCGCGGCGCTGCCTGGTGGTTCGCTATCCCCGCGTTCGGCGCTGTGCTGGTGATCGTCGGCGCCATCAAGGCGATCCATCAGCCGGTGTTTCCGGCCTGGCCGTTGTTCGCGGTGGCGATGGTGTTCGGCCTGATCGCCTGGTGGATGTTCGAGGATAGCCGCGCCGAGCGCTCGCTGCTCAATGCGGTGATCGCCGCGGCGCTGATGGCGGGCGGCACCTATGGCGTGGTGCTGCCGCGGCTCACCACCGTGTTTCCGAGCCAGGAGGTCGCACGCGCGCTGCGCAACGTGACCTGCGTCGGCCCGAGGGCGGCTGCTGCCGGCTTCCACGAGCCGAGCCTCGTGTTCATGACCGATACGTCGACGCTGCTCACCGACGGATCGGGCGCCGCGGATTTCCTTGGGCAGGGCTCCTGCCGCTTCGCGCTGGTCGAACAGCGCTCCGAGCGCGCCTTCGTGCAGCGCGCCGAGGCGATCGGCCTGCGCTACAACGCGCCGGTGCGGATCGACGGCTACAACATCTCGCAGGGCAAGGCCGTTTCGATCGCGATCTTCCGTTCCGAAGGGACGGAGTGACATGGCGGCGCCGCCAGCCACCGCGGAGTCCGCCAACTATTTCGGACGATTGCTGGCGCTGGTCTGGCTATCCTTTGCCCAGCTCGTGCGTGCCCCGTCGCATTCGCGCCGGTCCGAGGCGGCGCGACGCTCCGCGCGCCATGGACTCCTGCTCGTCGTCGTCACTGGTGCCGTGATCATCACTCTGATGTATGCGGTCGATGTCGCCGAGATCAGCCTGATGCCGCCACGCGGCACGCCGGGTCTCTGGTGGGTGAAGACGCTCACCGATTTCGGCAAGGACGAGTATGTGCTGTGCGCGCTTGGCTTGCTGCTGACTGCGGTCGCCTTGGCTGCGCCTGCGCTGCGCGGTGTGCCGCGCGCGACTTTGCTCGGGCTAGGAACGAGGCTGCAATACCTGTTCCTGTCGGTCGTGTTGTCGGTGGCGGTCGGTGAGCTGATCAAGTGGATCGTCGGCCGCGGGCGGCCGTTTGTCGGGGGCAAGGCCAACGCGTTCAACTTCCAGCATTTCGCCGGCACCGAGGCCTATTCGAGCTTTCCGTCGGGACATTCGATCACGGCATTTGCGCTGGCCTTCGCCGTGTCGGCTGTGTGGCCACGTGCACGGGGCGTGATGCTGGTCTATGCGCTGATCATCATCGCGACACGGCTTGTGCTGCTTGCCCATCATCCGAGCGACGTGGTGGCCGGCGCGCTGGTCGGCGTGATCGGCGCAATGGCCGTGCGCTACTGGTTCGCCGCCCGCCGCCTTGGTTTCGCCATTGATCGCGATGGCACCGTGTTGGCGCTGTCAGGACCGTCGGAAGAGCGCCTTAAAAGGGTTGCGAGGAACGCCTTCGCCCCATAAAAGCGGTCGCCCGATGGCCGGATCGGGCGGTTCCATCCGCTGCCAACACCAACCACGAGTGCCGATTTGCCTGCTTCCGACCAGACGCCGGTCGCCGTTTCCATCGTCGTGCCTGTGCGCAACGAGGCGGACAATATCGCGCCGCTGATCGCCGAGATCGCGGCGGCGCTCGACGGACGCTGGGCCTATGAGATCGTCTACGTCAATGACGGCTCGACCGACGCCACCGGCGAACGGCTGAGCGCGATCATGGCGCAGCGGTCCAATCTCCGACAGCTCCGCCACACCGTCTCGTCGGGCCAGTCAGCCGCCGTGCGCAGCGGCGTGCGCGCCGCGCGCGGGGCGATCGTGGCAACGCTTGACGGGGACGGCCAGAACGATCCGGCCTTCCTGCCCAACCTGATCGCGGCGATCGAGAGCGGCAATGGCCGGGTTGGCCTCGCTGCGGGCCAGCGTGTCGGACGCAAGGACACCGGCTTCAAGAAGCTGCAATCGCGGATCGCCAACGCCGTGCGCGGCATCATCCTGCGCGACGGCACCCGCGACACCGGATGCGGCCTGAAGGCGTTTCCGCGCGAGGTGTTTCTGGCGATGCCCTATTTCGACGGGCTGCATCGTTTCCTTCCGGCGCTGGTCCGCCGCGAGGGGCTGGCGATCGCCTACGTCGATGTCGTCGACCGCCCGCGCCATTCCGGCGTGTCGAATTATGGCTTCTTCGACCGGCTCTGGATCGGGATCATGGATCTCGGTGGCGTGTGGTGGCTGATCCGCCGCAAGAAGCCGACGCCGGTCGTCACTGAAGTGACAGGCACTGAAGTGCCTGATGTGACCGAGGTGAAGTGATGCTGATTCAGTTCGGCCAGGCGCTCAGCGCCTATTTCTACGAAGTGTTCATCGCCAAGTTCGACTTCTGGCTGGCGTTCGGCCTGATCGCGCAATTGTTCTTCACCGCGCGCTTCCTGGTGCAGTGGATTTCCAGCGAGCGCGCCGGCCAGAGCGTGGTGCCGATGGCGTTCTGGTTCTTCTCGATGGGCGGTGGTTTGATGACGCTGATCTACGGGTTCGCCAAACGCGAGCCTGTCATCATCATCGGGCAGGGCCTCGCGACGCTGATCTACATCCGTAACATCATGTTGATCGTGAAGAACCGCGCCAAGGCGTCGAAGACGCTCGATAGCTGATCGTCGTGGTCGTCAGTGCGACGAGCGGTATGCGGGGCCTCCTCGACAAACTCGATGAAGTCCAGCACCGGGCTCCGCTCGACATTGTGATCGAAACAAAACGACGGTCAAACAATCGCCCCAAGGCGTATGGCATCTACGCTTCGTCGTGGGCGTGGCTGCATCCCGAGACCATGCGCCAAGGGATGAGGGGCGTTGATGACCGGCCGTGGCGAACCGACCAGAGCGCGTGGTTATCCATCGAGCGTCCGTGATGTCCCGATGCTTGACGAGCCGCCGCTGACCGGCGAGCGCGGCCTGCCGGACAGGCGTGCAGTCAGTATCCGCTGGATGGCCGGGACGATTCTGATCGGGACCGCGGCCGTCGCGCTCCTTGGTGGCGCGCTGCGCGGTGCATTCGGCTATCGCACGCGATTCGCAGCATCGCCGGTCGTTTCACTTCCGCGCTTCACCGGGCAAGTGGTTGACGAGGCGCGGCGCGGCGATCGTCTGGATCGGCGACCAAGCTCGCAAGGCAGTCCGTCGGCGCTCAAGATCGAGCAGCTGAGCGATGCCGGCTCGGTCCGTCGATTTACCCGCGTGTCAGCGCGGCTCGCGGAGATCGATCCCGAACCACAACAGGACCATCGTCGCGAAGCACCGGCAGACGGCAAGGACGAGCAGCGAGCGAGCCCGCAGCTGCTGTCGGAGTTACCAGCCATCATGCGGGCGGGTCCATCACGCCGCGGGCTGCCGGGCCGCACCAGTTCCTATGCCGATAGTGAAGATGTGCCGCAGCTGCATTCTCCGATCGGGGAGGCTGTCAACGTAACCAATCTTCCGAAGTCGCCTTCCTCGTCGCGTCACCATCGACATGTCGTTATCGCAAGGAGCGGTGACACGCTGTCCGCCATTCTGCGGGCGTTGGCCGCGGCTGCGGAGGACGCACCGTCGATCCTTGCCGCCTTCCCGTCGCCTGGCGGTCGAGAGACGCTGTCTGGTGGCGAAAAGATCACGATCATCGAACAAGGCGGAGACCCCGGGTCGCCGCGCGGCCATGTCGCGAAAGTGTCGATCGAACGGCCAGACTCAGGAGTGTCCGCTGTCGGTCGCACCGATAGCGGCCAGTACCTGGCGATCGTGCCGGAACAGCCGGATGTCGTCGTGTCGAACGGGAAATTGTTGCGTCAGTCGATCGACACCCGCTCCGTCCCCGGCGAGACGCTACGTGACGGACTTAACGAGCTTGCACGCTCCAATCACGTCGACGAGGGGATCGTTGCAGAACTGATGCGGCTTTGCGGCCGCGATTTCGATCTCGACGAGCCTCTCGGCGACGCCGACGTCGCCGACATCATCTATGCTCCCAACGAAATTGGTCAGCCCGAGCTGGTCTTCATCGACTTGACGGCCGGCGGGCAGGCGCGCCGCTACTATCGCTTCACGGCCCCGGATGACGGCAGCTCCGACTTTTACGATGAGGATGGTCAGTCCATCACCAAATTCCTGTTGCGCAAGCCGGTGGTCAGCGGGCGCCTTGGCGACGGCTTTGGCTGGCGCATCCATCCGATCCTCGGCGACCGCCGCTTTCATGAGGGCGTCGATTTTGCAGCACCCTATGGTTCACCGATTGCGGCCGCGGGCGCCGGCGTCGTCGAGACCGAAGGCTACGAGCACGGCTACGGGAAATATATCCGCGTGCGGCACGATCGCGGCTATGAGACCACCTACGCCCACGTTGCGAGCTTCCCGCCCGGGCTGAAGATCGGAGACCGCGTTCGTCAGGGTGAGACGATTGCCTATGTCGGATCGACAGGGCTCTCGACCGGACCGCATCTCTATTACGAGGTGCGGATCAACGGCCATAACGTCGATCCGCTGCGGATGAAATTGTCAGGCGGCCGGCTGCTGCAAGGCGATCTGCTAGGGGCCTTCGATCGCCAGCGGGACAACATCGACCAGCTCGCGGCGGCCTCCGCGTCTCCGCAGCGGCCGCCGGGCTCCGAACACCGGCCGCCTACGTAGCCTTTGAAGGCACGTCGGATCAAGGGCGCCCGGGCGCCGGCAGTTCGGCCGCCTCGACCGCATTCTCGCGATCGGCGGCAGTCTCGCCGGTGGCGTCCAGCACGGGATAGGCGACCGAGCAGATGTGCGAATGGATGCGGCGAAGGTCGCGCAACACGTCGAGATGCAGCGAGGTGGTCTCGATGGTCTCGGGCCGGCCTTCGCGCAGGCGCTCGAGATGGCGCTCGACGGCGGCGAGTTCCGCCGCGCGCAGCGCCGCCTTCTCGGTGAGCAGCTTGCGCGCCTCGGCGGCGTCGCCCGACATGAAGACGCCGAACGCGAGCCGCAACGAGTCGATCGTGCGCTTGTGGAACGCCGACAATTCCTCGGCGCCTTCGGCCGAGAATTGCAGGCGATGCTTGATCTTCTTGGTCGCGAGCTCGCTCAGATTCTTGTCGATGATGTCGCCGATATGCTCGAGATTGATTGCGAACGCGACGATCTCCATGGCGCGCTGACCCTCGCGCTCGTCCAGGCTGCCCCGAGTGAGCTTCGTGACGTAAAGCTTGATCGCCTCGTTCAGCCGGTCGACGGTGTTGTCCATCTTCGACACCTGGTCGACCATTGCGCGATCGTTGGTCAGCATCGCCGTCATCACCTTGCGCAACATGGCCTCGGTGTGGTCGCCCATATGCAGCACCTCGCGCGCGGCATCGGCCAGCGCGAGCGAGGGCGTCTCCAGCGCGCTCTCGTCGAGATAGCGCGGCCGTGACGGATCGGTCTCCTGCGCCCGCTTGGGCAACAGCCGCTCGAGCAGACGCGCCGAGTGGTCGAGCACGCCGATGAACAGCAGCGCGGTCGCAACGTTGAAAGCAATGTGGAACAGCGCGGTCGCCTTGGCGAGATCCGGCTGCCAGGCGTAGATATGCTCGGTGATCGGACGCAGGAACGGCGCCACCAGAAGGATACCGATGACGCGGTTGACGAGGTTGCCGACCGGCAGCCGGTAGCTCGCCGGATTGTCGCGCCGCGCCCCCTCCATCAACGGATTGATGGCGCTGCCGAGGTTGGCGCCGAGCACGAGCGCGAACGCGGCATAGGGCGAGATGAACTGTGAATAGGCCAGCGACATCACCAGCAGCACGCTGGCGACGCTGGAATGGACCAGCCAAGTCACGACTGCGCCGATCAGGATGCAGAGTACGGGATCGCCGGTGATCGCGTTCAGGAACACGCGCACACCCGGGGCATTCTCGGCCGGCGCCATCGTATCGAGCAGGATATGCAGCGCGAGCAGCATCAGACCGAGGCCGATCGAGACGCGGCCGAGATCCTTGATCCGGGAGCGTGGCCCGCTGCGGAATGCGACCAGGCCGACGATGAACAGCACCGGCGCCACGGCAGCGACGTTGAACGACAGCACCTGCACGATCAGCGTGGTGCCGATATTGGCGCCGAGCATGATCGCAAGCGCCGGCACCAGGCTGACGATCTCCTCGGCGGCGAAGGAACTGGTGATCAGGGCGGTCGCGGTCGAGCTCTGGAGCAGGGCAGTCAGGCCAAGGCCGGCGCCAAGGGCGGTGAAGCGGTTGTTCAGCGCCCGGGCCAGCAACAGCCGCAAATCGGGCCCGAAAGCCCGCAGAATCCCGCTGTGGACCATATGCAGGCCCCACAGCAAGAGCGCGACGCCCCCCATCAGATCAAGCAGAACAAGACTTCCCATACTTCCTGGATATCCCGGCAAATTCGAGTCGAAGGGGTCACGCTATCGTCAAATGACCTGGGATCAACCCCTTTTTGTTCCCGTTGGACCCGGCTTGTCGGAAAGGCCTGTAACGACCGCGGCCGCCAATTGAGGCACTGAGGTCACTGGAGCCGGCCTCATGGTTCAACGGTGAGGCCCGGTAAACGAATCTCGAACATGACCGCTCAATTGCGATTGGTTCCGCTAGGCAGTTTCCAATCTTTCCCCGTTATGACGGTGGGAACGAGTAGCTGTCCAGCCGAGAAGCTATCCAGAAAAGGGCTTGGGGATCAGGATGTTTGTCAATCGCCGCAAGAGCGAACGCCGTGAGTGCCGGAGCGTCGCCAAAATTCAGTTGGGCACAGGGTCGCTGCCGCGCGACTGCATGATCACCGATATCTCGGCCGGCGGCGTCAAGGTGATCGCTGAATATCTGGAGATTCCGCCGGAATTCACCATCATCCTGTCGAGCGGCAGTCCGCGTCAGTGCCGCCTGGCCTGGCGGATCGGGCACGAATTCGGCGCCCAATTTGTCGACTGATCCAGCCGGCAGGCTGGCGGTTCGCGCCGCGTCCGGCACCGCTTCTGGGCCGGATGACGGCGAGATGATGGCATCCTTAACCGGAACTTAGGGTTAAGCTGTGAGCATCCCGGAACCTTCGCTGTTCCGAGTCTCCTTGATGTCTGACAAACTATCCCGACCTTCAGGCCGTCTGCACCGTCTCGCCGGCTCGGTATCGGCTGCGATCCTGCTGATCGGGCTGTCCGCCTGTCAGACCTCCGGTCCGTCCGACATCACTGGGTCATTGGGCGATACGGCGGAGTCCACGCCGGCCCCAGCCGACCCGCGGCGCGACATCGCGACCTATCACGAGCGCGTCCGCGCCAACCCCAAGGACACTGACTCCGCGCTGAAATACGCCCGGGCGCTGCGCGCCACCGGCCAGCGGGCGCAGGCGGTCGCGGTCATGGAGCAGGCGGTGCTGGCGCAGCCCAGCAACAAGGCGCTGCTCGCAGGCTACGGACGGGCGCTCGCCGACAACGGCAATTTCCAGCAGGCATTCGACGTACTCGGGCGCGCCCACACCCCGGAGGACCCGGACTGGCGCATCCTGTCGGCGCAGGGCGCCGTGCTCGATCAGCTCGAGCGCCACGACGAGGCCCGCCAATATTACGCGAGCGCCCTGAAAATCGTGCCCGACGATCCGTCGGTGCTCTCCAACCTCGGCCTGTCCTATCTGCTGTCGAAAGATCTGCCGAAGGCTGAGGAAACGCTGCGCCGGGCTCGGGATCGCGCGCCCGACGACATGCGGGTGCGCACCAATCTCGCCGTCGTGGTCGGCCTGCAGGGCCGCCAGGCCGAGGCAGAGACCATCATGAAGGCCGATCTGCCGCCCGATCAGGGATCAGCCAATGTCACCGCGCTGAAGCGGCTGTTGACGCGCAGGGACGCGAGCCGAAGCGATGCGGACAAGATCCCGGTCGCGGCCAGCCGCCGCGACTAGAGCGCTCTCACGCGAACGTCTGGAAGACTAGCCGGCGGCGCGGCGTCCGTCGCTTCGACGCGACTGCAGCTTCCTGAGGATCGGCGACAGGAACGACTCGCGCGTCTCGGCGAGATCGGGGCGGCCGGTCAGGCGTTGCGCGATCTGCAGGAAGGTCTTGGTGGTGCGGTGACGCGCGGAGACTTCCGCGATCATCTGACCGTTGTTGGCGGCCTCACCGAACAACCTGCAATCGAACGGGATGGTCGCGATCGGCTGGCTCTCGATCGTCTTGGCGAAGTCCTTGACCTCGATCTCGGGGCGCTTCGACATGCCGACCTGGTTCAGGCAGTAGAGCGGCGGGCGGTCGTTCGGACGCGCGGTCCGCAACAGGTTCATCATGTTCTTGGTGTTGCGCATGTTGGCGAGGTCGGGCTCGGCGACGATCAGGATATCGTCGGCGCCTACCAGCACGCGTTTGGTCCAGGCGGTCCATTGATGGGGAACGTCGAGCACGATGCAGGACGTGGTCATGCGCATCGTATCGAAGATGGCATCGAATGCTTCGGCGCCGAAATCGTAGACCTGGTCGAGCGTGGCCGGTGCCGCCAGCAGGCTCAGGTGATCGCCGCATTTTGCCAGCAGGCGCTCCATGAAGGCACTGTCCGGGCGCTCGGGCGCGAACACGGCGTTGGCGATACCCTGTGTCGGATCCTGGTTGTAGTCGAGGCCGGCGGTGCCGAAGGCGAGGTCGAGATCGACCACGACCGAATCCAGCCCGAGGTCGCGCGCGATGGTCCAGGCGACATTGTGAGCGATGGTCGAGGCGCCGACGCCGCCTTTGGCGCCCGCGACCGCGATCAGGCGGCCCACAGAGACTGCTTCCGAGGACGAGAACAGGCCGCAGATCGAGCGCACGACGTCGAGCACCTTAACCGGCCCGATGACGTAGTCGTTGACGCCGCGCCGGACCAATTCGCGATACGGTGCAGTCTCGCCGGGCATGCCGAGCACGACGACGCGGGTGCCGGGATCGCAGACCGTGGCGAGTTCGTCGAGACCGGCGAGCAAATCGATGTCCGGCTCGGTCTCCAGCATGATGACGTTGGGCGTCGGCGCCTTGTGATAGGCGTCGATGGCGGCGGCGATGCCGCCCATATGGACGGAGAGGTGGGCCTTGGCGAGCCGACGGTCTTCGGCGGCGGCGCGCGCCGTCGTGGCGGTCGCGACGCTGGCGCAGAAGGCCTGCACGGAAATCCGTGGCGCCGGCGCGATGTGGTCGTTGACGTGCTGCGGCTCGTCTTGTTGTTCGGTCATTTCCCGGCGTCGCTCAGCTTGGCTCTATCGGCTTCAGGGTAGGTGGTCGCGGTGGACTCACCCTTGCTGTATTTCTGGAACGCGACCGACCGGCGCGGCGTGTAGGATGCGGTTTCGGTCCGCGGCTGCACGAGGTCGGACGGATTGGCGACCATCGCAGCCAAATTGTGCTGCGTGGCGCAGCCGAAATTGTCCCACTGCTTGTTCTCGTTGTAGCTGGGATTGTAGATCGAGGGACCCAGGTCGCTCGGCCACAAGCCGCAGGGGCCGGCGACCGCGGCCATCTTCGAATAGCTGAGGCGAATGGTCGGCAGCGCGCGCGGATCGTCGACGCGATAGGAACGCCTGACGATGGCGTGGGCGGGCACGCCCATCGACGCGAGCACGCCGCGGATCTCCTGATATACCGCTTGCGCAGAGCGCGCATTCGAGGTGTCGGCCGGCACGTCGATCGCGATCGCGCCGGTGCCGTCGCGGCGCCAGGTGCGGGCCATCCCCATGACGTCGTCGCGTTGCGTTTCGGTGAGATTGCCGCGGGCGCGGCCCACGAACACGACGATCGACTGCTCGCCCTCGGTGACGGCGATCGGATGCCGTTGCCGATAGTCGTCGGGCACTGTGCCGGTCGCAATATTGTCGCCGGTCAGATTGCAGCCGCCGAGCGCGATCGCGGTGGCGACGAGGGCGCCGGACAGCGACAGCGTCCTCGCATGGCCGGCTCGTGTGTTGCGTGTCATCATGGCATCCCCCAACCCTTCAGCGCCTCAGTCGATGATGAAGCCGAAATTGACCGGCGTGGCGCCGATCGGCTCGGCACGGGCGGCAACGCCGTAGATGCGATTGACGCGCGCCAGCAGCGCCGACTGCGCGTCGGAGGCCGGGGCGAACCCGTCATCGGGACGGGACAATTCCTTCTGCGCAACCGCGCGCACCACGTAGGGCGTCACGATGACCATGAGCTCGGTCTCGTTGTTGACGAAGTCCTGGCTCCTGAACAGTTGTCCGAGGACCGGGATCTGATCGACACCGGGCATTCCGTTGATGGCCTGCTTGGTCTGCTCCTGGATCAATCCGGCCATCGCGATCGAGCCGCCGGAGGGCACTTCCAGCGTGGTGTCGGCGCGGCGGGTCTTGATCGAGGGAATGGTCGTGCCGCCCTGGCCGCCGGTCAACGCGTTGTCCATCGAGACTTCGGAAACCTCGGTCATCACCTTCAGGCTGATGCGCCCCTCGGACAGCACCACCGGGGTGAAGTTGAGCGAGATGCCGAACTTCTTGAAGCTGACGGTCTGGACGCAATTCCCGATCGTGCCTGTCGCCGAGGTCTGACAGGTGACGCCGGTCGGAATGGGAAACTCGCCGCCTGACACGAAGGTCGCGGACTCGCCGGAGATCGCCGTGAGGTTGGGCTCGGCCAGCGTCTTCACCACGCCCGCGCTTTCCATCGCGCGCAGCGTCGCGGTGACGGTCGGCACGCCGAGCTTGTTCAGGGCCGCGCCGGTCAGCACGTTGTTGGCGAGCGGTCCGTTGTTGGCGGTGAAGGCGTTGGCGTTGTTGAAGACGACCGCAGCGGTACCGTAGTTCATGTTGGCACTGAGATCGACGCCGAGCTGCTTGACGACGTCGCGGCGCACTTCGGCGACGGTGACCTTCAGCATCACCTGGTCGCGGCCGCGCACCACGATGGAGTTGACGACCTTGTCGGCGCCGCCGACCAGCTTGGCTGCGATGTCGCCGGCCTGCTGCGCCTCGACCGGGCTTGCCACGGTACCGGTCAGCACCACGCTCTCACCGACGCCCTCGATCTGGACGCCCGGCAGCATCTGCTTCAGCGCGGCACGCATGCCGTTGAGGTCGCGCTTGATTGCGATATCGTAGGACGCGACCTGGTTGCCGTCGGCGTCGAAGAACACCACGTTGGTCTGGCCGACCGCGGCGCCGATGATATAGGCGCGCTGCGCCGAGCGGATCACGGCGTTGGCGATCTTGGGATCGGCGACCAGGACGTCCTTGGCTTCGCGGGGCAGGTCGACCACCACCGACTTGCCGACGCCGAGCGAGACGAAGCGTGTCTTGGCGGCGATGCTGCTCGTCACCGCGACGTCCGCGTTCTTGTCGGGATCGGTCGCGCTGGCGAGGGCAGGGATCAGCATCAGGGCGGTGACCGCCGAGACTGACAGCGAGCGGACCAGCGTGGTCCGCCTCGCCAGTTGTTTTGCTGCAATTGTCATATCGAAGCCCCCATCACTTCTGTGTCGTCTGAGAGCTCGGGATGCCGAAACGCACCACCCGAATGCTCTCGCCCCGCTTCGGGGCCTGATCTCTGGTCTCGTCGGTCTTCTCGTTGACGTCGGCGATGCTGCGCAGCGCCAGCGCCAGCGTGCCGCTCTGCCGTGCCCGCGCGAGCGTCTCGGCCTGTTCGGGCTTGAGCTCGAGCGTCACGGTCTTGCCGATCAGGGAGTTGTTGCCGTCCTTCTCTTTCGGCGCCTGGTCGATCGCCAGCACGCGGACGTTGGACAGCAGGATTTCGGTGGTGATGATGTCGCGGCTGCCCTGTTGCTGGTCGGGATTCTTGTCGCGTCGCGACAGGATCACGTCGACGCGGTCGTTCGGCAGGATGAAGCCGCCGGCGCCGGTCTCGGGCGAGATTTCCGTGGAGATCGCGCGCATGCCGGAGGGCAGGATCGCGGCCATGAAGCCGCTGCCATTGGCTTTGACCAGTTTCTGCTCGCGGATCGGCTCGCCGACGATAAAGGGAGCGCGTGCGATCGAGCCGATGACGTCGTTCATGGCGTCGGCATTGGTGTCGTGACGGATGAACGCGCTGCTCGCGGTTTCGGCCGGCCAGCGCTGCCATTGCACGTCTTCGGGCTTGACCGACTGACCGAGCCCGATGTCGGCCTTCGCCACCAGCACCTCGACGGTCGGCAGCTGTACCACTGGCGGCGCGACCGGCGCCGGTTTGCGATCGCCAACGCTCGCGAGATACATGGCCGCGAGGCCTGCGACGCCGGCGATGCCGAGGACCACGATGCGTGCCGTCTTCATGCGATTGTCTGAATGCCCTTAACGCAGGGCAGTCACGTCCTTGCGGCACTGACAGCCCTTCCCGGGAGCATCAGTACGGCCGCAAAAGTATAAGGGAACTTGATGGAAGGTCCGGACAATTAAGGGATTGGCGGGGATGGTGAACGGCGAGTTATCGGCGCCGTCGCATCTCCGCAGAATCCCGGAGATCGTGCGCGCGCAACGCGTGCGACGTTAGTCGCAACGCGGCGACTTGGCCGGTCGGTCGTGGTTAATGTCGTCTAACGCAGCCGGCGTGGAAAGTCAGAGCGCGGCCTTCAACGCGACAAAACCGCGGTCGAGATCGGTCTTGAGGTCGTCGAGATTCTCGAGCCCGATATGCAACCGCAGCGTCGGCCCACCCGGCGACCATTTGGTCGCGCTGCGATAGTCGCTGCAGTCGAACGGGATGGCGAGGCTTTCGAAGCCGCCCCAGGAAAAGCCCATGCCGAACAGCGTGAGTGCGTTGAGCATCGCATCGACCGCACTCTGCGGCACCGGCTTCAAGACGATGCTGAACAGGCCGGAGGCGCCGGTGAAGTCGCGCTTCCAGATCGCATGCCCCGGATCGGTCTCCAGGGCTGGGTGCAGCACACGAGCGACCTCGGGCCGCGCGCCAAGCCAGCGCGCGATCTCGAGCCCGGAGCGGTGGTGCTGCGCCAGCCGCACCGACAGCGTCCGGACCCCGCGCAGCGCGAGATAGACGTCGTCGGGGCCGGCGCAGACGCCGAGCAGGCGGATCGCCTCCTGCACCAGCGGCCAGGCCTTCGCATTGGCCGAGATGGTGCCGAACATGATGTCGGAGTGGCCGCCGATATACTTCGTGCCGGCTTGCATGCTGATGTCGACGCCCTGTTCGAGCGAGCGGTGATAGAGCGCCGTCGCCCAGGTGTTGTCGTCGATCATGAGCGCGCCGCGGGCATGCGCCACGGCCGAGATCGCGCGGACGTCGGGCATCTCGAAGGATTGCGAACCGGGGGCTTCAATCAGCACCGCACGGGTATTCGGCTTGAACAGCGTCTCGATGCCGGCACCGATCAGCGGATCGAAATAGCTGGTCTCGATGCCGTAGCGCTTCAGCATGTTGTCGCAGAAATTGCGGGTCGGCCGATAGGCGTTGTCGCACACCAGCAGGTGATCGCCGGCCTTCAGCACGGCGAGCAGCGTGGTGCTGATCGCGGCCAGTCCCGACGGGGCGATGCCGACGCCGGCGCATTGCGGGCCTTCCAGCGCCATCAGCACGTCCTGCAGCGCCCGCGTGGTCGGGCTGCCGTGGCGGCCATAGGTAAATTCGGCGCGATGGGCGTGGAGGTCCTCGGCGGTCGGATAGAGCACGGTCGAGCCGTGAAACACCGGCGGATTGACGAAGCCCTTCTGGGCCTTGGTGTCGCGGCCGGCCGTGACCAGGCGGGTCGCGGCGTCGTGCGGGCGGGAGGGCGTGGAGCCGTCGGAGGAGGTCATGGTTTGCTGCCGTTGGATTTTAGACTTTTTGCCGCAGCCGTACCGCGTCGGGAAGACAGGGCTACGCCGGGAGGTGTTACTAACAAGAGGTAGAAGACGTGCGTCAACCCCTTGACCCGGCTCGTCAGTCGCTATGTGATGCGCCGCAACTACCAGTCGCCGCACGTTGAGGGGCCTGCCGCGACCTACGATCCGTTGCCTGGCCGGTTTGCACGTCAAACTGACTGTCAGATCAGCATCTTTTGCTGCAAGGGATCATTGGGATGGCCCGTGAACGCGAGGCGATCACAAAGCAAAACGTCCAACGGACGACCCTGAAAGGCCTACCCATGAAACGCGTATCCCTGGCTGTCCTCCTTGCTGCTGCCGCTGCCTTGTCGGTCCAGTCCGCCTCGGCGCAAACCCTCAAGACGGTCAAGGACCGGGGCCAGCTGTCCTGCGGCGTCAGCCAGGGCCTGCCTGGCTTTTCATCACCGGACGACAAGGGGAACTGGACCGGGATCGACGTCGACGTGTGCCGGGCCATTGCCGCCGTGGTGCTCGACGACCCGACCAAGGTCAAGTTCGTGCCGCTGTCGGCCAAGGATCGCTTCACCGCGCTGCAATCCGGCGAGATCGACGTGCTGTCGCGCAACACCACCTGGACGGTGTCGCGCGATACCTCGCTCGGCGCCAACTTCACCGGCGTGACCTATTATGACGGGCAGGGCTTCATGGTGAAGAAGTCGCTCAAGGTCAATTCGGCGCTGGAATTGAACAGCGCGTCGGTCTGCGTTCAGACCGGCACCACGACGGAGCAGAACCTCGCCGACTTCTTCAAGGGCAACAACATGAAGTACGAGGTGATCGCATTCGGCAGCATCGACGAAGCCGTCAAAGCCTATGAATCCGGTCGCTGCGACGTCTTCACTGACGACGCCTCCGGGCTCTATGCCAGCCGTCTGAAGCTCGCGAACCCCGCCGATCACATCGTGCTTCCCGAAATCATCTCCAAGGAGCCGCTGGGGCCGATGGTGCGCCACGGCGACGACCAGTGGTTCGACATCGTGAAGTGGACGCTGTTTGCGATGATCAATGCCGAGGAGCTCGGCATCACCCAGAAGAATGTCGACACGATGCTCAAATCGGACAAGCCGGAGATGAAGCGGGTGCTCGGCACCGACGGCAATCTGGGTGAGCAGCTCGGCCTGACCAAGGACTGGGTGGTGCGCATCGTCAAGGCAGTCGGCAATTACGGCGAGACCTTCGAGCGCAATGTCGGCGCCGGCTCGCCGCTCGGCATCGCCCGTGGCGTCAACAATCTCTGGAACAAGGGCGGGATCCAGTACGCGCCGCCGATCCGCTGATCGGTCCGGCCAACGGCTGCCGCGATGAGCATCGCGCCCCGCAAACCACCGCTGCAATTTGCCCTCAGGCTGAAGCGTGCGCTTGGCGGCAAGACCGGCTGGAACGGATTGGCCGCCCAGATTGCCTTCGCTGCGATCCTGGCCTGGATCGCCTATGAGATCGTGGCGAATGCGCGGACGAACCTGGAGACCCAGCACATTGCGTCGGGCTTCGGCTTCCTCAACTACAATGCGGGCTTTGACGTCAATCAGTGCCTGATCGCCTACAACAACTCCGACACCTATTGGCGGGTGTTCTTCGTCGGCTTGTTGAACACGATCCTGGTCTCGGTGATCGGCATTGTCTTCGCCACCGTGATCGGCTTCGTCGTAGCGCTGTGCCGGTTGTCGCCGAACTGGCTGCTGTCGCGGATCGGCGGCATCTATGTCGAGATCGTCAGGAACTTGCCGGTCTTGTTCCAGATCCTGTTCTGGTACCTCGCTGTGCTCGCGGCGCTGCCTGCGCCGCGGCAGAGCATCTCGATCTTCAGTACATTCTTTCTCAACAATCGCGGCTTGATCGTGCCGCAGCCGGTCAGCGAGCCGGGGCTAAATCCGTTCCTCGCCGCGCTCGCGGTCGGCATCGTCGTGGCGCTGGGCTTGCGGCACCATGCGCGGCGTGCCCTGTTCCAGCGCGGGCAGATGATCCGGATCTGGCCCTATGTGCTTGGTTGCCTGGTCGGACTGCCGCTGGTCTCGATGCTGATCTTCGGTTGGCCGTTGAAGTTCGAGCTGCCGCAGCTGAAAGGCTTCAACTTCGCCGGCGGCGCGCGGGTCATCCCCGAATTCGTTGCGCTGACGGTCGCGTTGTCGACCTACACGGCGGCCTTCATTGCCGAGATCGTCCGCGCCGGCGTCATGTCGGTCCACAAGGGACAGATGGAGGCGGGCTCCTCGCTCGGCCTCAGCCGCGCCAGGACGCTGCGGCTGATCGTGGTGCCGCAGGCGATGCGGGTCATCGTGCCGCCGCTGACCAGCCAGTACCTCAATCTCACCAAGAATTCGTCGCTGGCGGTGGCGATCGGCTATCCGGACCTTGTCTCGGTGTTCGCCGGCACCGCAGTGAGCCAGACCGGGCAGGCGATCGAGATCATCGCCATGACGATGGGCGTCTACCTGCTGCTCTCGCTCGCGACGAGCGCGCTGATGAGCATCTATGGCTGGCGCATCAACCGGAGCATGGCGGCATGACGGATCTGTCCGCCCCGTCCTTTGTCCGGCAGGATCTGGTCGCAGAGCGTGCGGCACCGGCCAGGACCACCGGCTTCATCGGCTTCGTACGAACGCGGCTGCTGAATTCGCCGGGCAACATCCTGCTCACGATCCTCGGGCTATTGCTGGCCTGGTACATCGTTGTCCCGACGATCAAGTTCCTGCTGGTCGACGCGGTCTGGGCCGGCAAGGATCGCACCGCTTGCCTCGCCGAAAAGGCGGGGCACGAGGTCGGCGCCTGCTGGCCCTATATTGAGGCCAAGCTGACGCAGCTGATCTATGGCTTCTATCCGGAAGCCCAGCGCTGGCGGGTCAATCTGACCTATGGGCTCGGCGCCGCGTTGTTGCTGCCGCTGCTGATGCCGCGCCTGCCGGCCAAGGGCATCAACTCCGGCCTGTTTTTCTTCGCGTTTCCGGTGGTGGCGTTCTTCCTGCTGCATGGCGGCGGCATCGCGGGCTTCGGCGTGAGCTGGACCGCCGGCGTGTTGCAGCTGTTCGAGCAGAGCGTTGGCGGCGCCGGCGATCTGCTGGTCAATCTCAGCAAGAGTTCGGCGATCGCCCCGCTGCCATGGGTACTGGGCAAGGTGCTCGTCCTGGTCGGCTTTCTGATCCATTGGCTGATCTTTCCGCTGACTTGGCTGCGCGACCAGTTGCAGCTCTCGTCGCTGCCGGTCTGGGGCGATTTCCTGGTCACCGCCGTGATCGTCTCCGCCATGCTGTTTGTGCTCGGAGGCGGCATGCGGACCGGGCGCAGAGCGCTGATCGGCAGCCTGCTGACCTTTGCCGGCATAGCCGTTGGCATCAAGCTGATGGGGCTCGATCGCGGCGGCTTTCCCATCATCGACACGCGACTGTGGGGCGGGCTCCTGGTGACGCTGGTGATCGCGATCACCGGCATCGTTGCCTCGATGCCGATCGGGATTGCGCTTGCGCTCGGCCGCCGCTCGAGCATCCCGCTGATCCGGATCTTCTCGATCGCCTTCATCGAATTCTGGCGCGGCGTGCCGTTGATCACGGTGCTGTTCTTCGCGACCTACATGCTGCCGCTGTTCGTGCCGGGCAATTTCGCCGTCGACGGCCTGTTGCGTGCCCTGATCGGCGTGGCGATCTTTACCGGCGCCTATATGGCCGAGGTGATCAGGGGCGGGTTGGCTGCGGTGGCGCGCGGGCAGGCGGAGGCCGCATCGGCGCTCGGCCTGTCCTGGTGGAAGACGACGTCGCTGATCGTGCTGCCGCAGGCGCTGCGCTACGTCATTCCCGGCATCGTCAACAGCTTCATCTCGCTGTTCAAGGATACCTCGCTGGTGTCGATCGTGGCGCTGTTCGATCTATTGGGTTCCCTGCGGGCATCGTTCTCCGACCCGAACTGGTCGACGCCGACGACGGCCTTTACCGGCTTCGCCTTTGCGGGAATGATCTATTTCGTGTTCTGCTTTGGAATGTCGCGCTACTCGCTGTTCGTCGAAAACAGGCTCAACGCTCACCGCCGCCATTGAACAAGGTCACCATGTCCACAACCCCGATCGTCAACATTTCCACGCTCAACAAATGGTACGGCGACTTCCACGTGTTGCGCGACATCAACCTTGAGGTCGGCAAGGGTGAGCGCATCGTGATCTGCGGCCCGTCCGGCTCGGGCAAGTCGACCCTGATCCGCTGCATCAACGCGTTGGAGGAATTCCAGGAGGGCGAGATCGTGGTCGACGGCATCGAGCTCGGCCCGAACCTGCGCCGGGTCGACGAGGTGCGGCGCGAGGTCGGCATGGTGTTCCAGAGCTTCAACCTGTTCCCGCATCTCACTGTGCTCGACAATTGCACGCTGGCGCCGATCTGGGTGCGCAACATCCCGAAGAAGGATGCCGAGGCGGCCGCGATGAAGTTCCTCGAGCGGGTCAAGATCCCGCATCAGGCCAATAAGTTTCCCGGCCAGATGTCGGGCGGTCAGCAGCAGCGCGTCGCGATCGCCCGCGCACTGACCATGAACCCGAAGGTGATGCTGTTCGACGAGCCGACCTCGGCGCTCGACCCGGAAATGGTCAAGGAGGTGCTCGACACCATGGTCGATCTCGCGAGGGAAGGCATGACCATGCTGGTCGTGACCCACGAGATGGGCTTTGCCCGCGAGGTCGCCAACCGCGTCGTGTTCATGGACGCCGGCCAGATCATCGAGTCGAACACGCCGCAGGAATTCTTCGCCAACCCGCAGCATGCGCGGTCGAAGCTGTTCCTGAGCCAGATATTGCGGTGATTTCCGCTGTCATTGCGAGCGGAGCGAAGCAATCCAATCATCCGCATCGGAAGCATGGATTGCTTCGTCGCAATAGCTCCTCGCAATGACGTCTGCGGGGACGTCGTTCGTCAGACGAACGGCAGCTCGATCTTGCTCCGCTTTTCCAGCCATTCCGGGACCGGCAGGTTCTTCGAACGCATGAAGGCCGGGTTGAACAGCTTGGACTGATAGCGGTTGCCGGAGTCGCAGAGAATGGTGACGATGGTCTTGCCGGGGCCGAGCTGCTTGGCGAGCTGGATCGCGCCTGCGATGTTGACGCCGGTCGAACCGCCGAGGCACAGGCCTTCGTGCTCCAGCAGCTCGTAGATGATGGTTACGGCTTCCTCGTCGGAGACCAGGAACGCGTCGTCGACGTTCGCGGTCTCGATCACCGGCGTCTTGCGTCCGAGCCCGATGCCTTCGGTGATCGAGTCGCCCGGCGTCGACTTGACCTGGCCGTTCTTGAACAGCTCGTACATCGCGAAGCCGTGCGGATCGGCACAAGCGGTGACGATGTCCTTGTTCCTTTCCTTCAAATAGCGGCTGATACCGGCGAGCGTGCCGCCGGTGCCGACCGAGCAGATGAAGCCATCCACCTTGCCGTTGGTCTGCTGCCAGATCTCCGGTCCGGTCGAATCGTAGTGCGCCTTGGGATTGTCGAGGTTGTTCCACTGGTCGGCGAACAGCACGCCGTTCGGTTCGGTCTTGCGCAGCTGCTCGGCGAGACGCCTGCCGAGATGCTGATAGTTGTTCGGATTGGAGTAGGGCAGCGCCGGCGCCTCGACGAGCTCGGCCCCGCACAGCCGCAGCATGTCCTTCTTTTCCTGGCTCTGGGTCTCCGGAATGACGATCAGGGTGCGGTAGCCTCGCGCGCTGGCCACGACCGCAAGTCCGATGCCGGTATTGCCCGCGGTCGATTCGACCACGAGCCCGCCGGGCTTCAGATCGCCGCGCTTTTCGGCCTCCAGGATCATCCCCTTGCCGGCGCGATCCTTCACCGACTGGCCGGGATTCATGAATTCGGCCTTGCCGAGAATGGTGCAGCCGGTCAGTTCGGATGCGCGTTTCAGCTTGATGAGGGGGGTGTTGCCGATCGCTTCAATGACGTCTTTGTTGAATGCCATGTCGGGGTAATCTTTTGCCGGTCCGTGTTTTGCTCTGGCCGGAAACTAGTGTGCCGATGGCAAAAGGGGAAGGCTTTTGCAGTGCGGCGAATTTCGCGTGGCGGTCTGCGTTAACCAGTTGGCCGTGCGGGGGATGACACAGCCGGAAAGATCGTTTTGAAAATGCGCTGCGATCCGGCCAAATCTTGCTGCAAATCGGCGCGCTGCGTCAGATTCGCGCGACACGGTTCGTTCAAGACGGTCGCTCGATCTTGTACAGCCCCACATTGAGAGCGCCGATTTCAAAGCCGAGCCTGCAATAGGCCAGATAATACTCCCACATCCGCTTGAAGCGGATATCGAAGCCGAGGGCTTCGATCGATGGCCACGCGTCGACGAACCGGTCGCGCCAATCGGCCAGCGTGCGTGCATAGCTGGCGGCGAAGAACTCGGTCGAAACCAGCCGAAGTCCGGAATTGTCGACCAGTCGTTCGACGATCTCGACGGTCGGCAACATTCCGCCCGGAAATACGTATCGCTGGATGAATTCCGGCCGCCTGCGATAGCTCTCGAAGCGACCTTGGTCGATCGTGATCACCTGCAGCACCGCGATGCCGCCGATATCGAGCCGTTGCCGCAGATTGTCGAAAAACAACGGCCAGTACGCCTCGCCGACTGCCTCCAGCATCTCGATCGAGACGACGCGATCATAGGTGCCCTTGGTGTCGCGATAGTCCTCGAGCCGCAGATTTGCCCGGTCGGCGGTACCCTGCTCGGCGAGTTGCTCGCATGCGTAGCCAAGCTGTTCAGTCGACAGTGTCAGGCCGGTGACGTGACAGACATTCCGTTCGACAAGACGCTGTGCCAGCGCGCCCCAGCCGCAGCCGATCTCGAGAACCTTCTCGCCGCCGTTGAGATCGAGCAGTTCGGTCACCCGATCGAGCTTGTTCTGCTGCGCCTGCGCGAGCGTCTGGTGTGGCGAGGTGTAGATCGCCGACGAATAGGTCATGCTCGGATCGAGCCAGAGGCGGTAGAAATCATTGCCGAGATCGTAATGGGCGCGAATGTTGCGCCGGCTGCCGCGCCTGGTATTGCGATTGAGCAGGGCGTGACGAAGCCAGTTGAGAGGCTGCGGCGGCCTCAGCCGCTCGAACGAGGGGGCGCGTGCCGAACGCGGTGCAGCCGCGCTGAGGAACGAGTAGATGTCGGGCGTCGACCATTCACCGGCAAGGAAGCCCTCAGCAAAACCCAGGTCACCGCCGATCAGCAGCCGCAGCAGGCATTTCCAACTATGGATCCTGATATGCGCCTGCTCTTCGCCGCGCATCCCGGAAATCACGACGCCGCGCCCACTCGGCGTCTGGAGCAGGATTTCGCCGCAGTCGATACGGCGGAACAGCCGCCGCAGCAGCGTCCCGACAGTCGCCCGCAGCACCGGCGGCCATTCGACGGGATGCGGGCAGGCGACGGTCTGCGGGTGCTCAGAGTGCATGCGAGTCAATCCGATGCTGGGGCGATGGGGGCACGGTCGTGATCGTGGAAGGGGAGCGTTGCGGGCGCCCGCGTAACCGCAAGCCCTTCAACCAGAGCCGCAACGCTTCCCAATGAATCGCAAGGATCACCTTGATCGTGACCAGCGGAATGGCGATGAAGTTGTGCAACAGCGCTTGATCGCTGAGCTCGTGGCGTGTCGCGGTCAGGCAGGCGCCGAGCACCGTTTCTCCACCCGCACTTGCGCTGATACCGAGCGCAAAATGCTCGTCCGGTTGGTTCAGCCGGAAGTGATAGGACATGTCCATGTTCAGGAAGGGAGACACGTAGAAGGCCTTGTCGCAGTCATGCCGGATGGTGCCAGTATCGGCCGCGACCGAGGCCACATAGGCGTGGCGTTCGCCGAACGTGTTGTGAACCTGATAGATGACCGCGGCGAGCTGTCCGTCGTGTCGGTGGCAGAAATAGATGCTGAGCGGATTGAAGTTGTAGCCGAGGGTTCTAGGCATGCAGAAGAGCCGGATCGGCCCTCCGGCGATGTCGATCCCTGCCTGCATCAGGCAACGTTCGGCCTGCAGGCGCAGTGGCGTCGCGCTACCGTCGCCGTGATCGGCATCGTGAAGTGCAAACAGGTTGAATCTGTTGCGGGAGAACAGCCGCAAACGGGAAGCGAGTAGGGTCATTTCGTCGAGATCGAGCAGCAGCCAGAACGCACGATAGCTGAAGCGATGCGTGGTGGGCCGCAGCCGCCGATGCATGACGCTGCCGCGATAGAGGCAGGAGCTGAGCGTCATGGTTGCAGCTCCGGTTCGGGCAACGACCTCGCGCTTGCGGCGAGCGCGATGCGTCCGGATTCGTCTGATACGGTCCACGGCCGCCGCGCGCCTCCAAGCTGTTCGGCGACCGCAAGCCCGGATTGCAGCCCGTCTTCGTGGAAGCCGGCGCCAAAATGCGCGCCGCAGAACCATGTGTTTTTCTGGCCTTGCAGCGACCATAGCCGGCGCTGTGCGACGATCGCGGCGGCATCGAAGATCGGATGCTCGTACACCTCCGTGTGATGCAGCGTTTCGCTGTGTGGCGGATGCGCTGGATTGAGCGTGACGAAGAGCGGCAAATGCTGGGGAATGCCCTGGAGCCGGTTCATCCAATAGGTGACGCCGACCGGCGCGGCGGCCTTGTCGCGCGAGCCGACATAATTCCAGCTCGACCAGGCCGGTCGGCGCCGCGGCATGAATCTGGGATCGGAGTGGAGCACGGCCAGGTTGCGGCTATAGCGGAACGCGCCGAGCAGTTCGGCTTCATCGGGCGTCGGATCGTCGATCGTCGACAATGCCTGATTTGCGTGCGTTGCCAGCACGACGTGATCGTACGGCTGTGTTTCACCGTGGACATCCGTGACCATGACGCGGCCGGACGATCGGCGTATCCGGACCACGCCGCAGTCGAGCCTGATCCGGTCCGCGAACGGCTGGACCAGCCGCTGCACATAGACCTGACTGCCACCGATCACGGTTTCCCATGGCGGCCGCCGCGTCAATTGGAGCAGCCCGTGATTGTGGTGGAAGCGAATGAATGTCGCCGCGGGAAAGGCGAGAATTTCATCCGGGGGTGCCGACCAGATAGCGCTTGCCATCGGTAGCAGGTGGTCGTCGCGGAACGCTGAGCTATAACCACCTTGCGCGAGATAATCGCCGAGGCTGATCGTCTCGTCGTTCAGCCGTGCCGCGTCGCGTGTCGCGCGATCGTAGAACCGGACGACGTCGCGCAGCATCGACCAGAAGCGCAGGCGCAGGAGGTTGCCGGGCTGCACCAGCAGACCCGCGAGGCCGGTCCCGGAATATTCCAGATTGCCGCGGTCGAGCGAAACCGACAGCGACATCTCCGACGCTTGCGTGGCGACGTCGAGATGCCGGAACAGCGCAGAGAGATTAGGGTAGGTACTCCGGTTGAACACGATGAAGCCGGTATCCACGGCAACGCGCTCGTGACCGATGGACGCTATCACGGTGTTGGAATGCCCGCCGATCCGATCGGACTTCTCGTAGACCGTCACGTCGTGCCGCTGGCTGAGCAGCCAGGCGGCCGAGAGGCCGGAAATGCCGGTTCCGACTACGGCTATGTTCAATCGGCCGTCGCTGCTCAACTACGATCCCTCAGTGGCACGATGCGCCGGCCGATTGTGCGGTCGGCGTCATGGAACGAAACGACGGATATTGCGGGTTGGATCACCGGCAGTGATCCAACCGCGGCCGGGTGGCGTTGCTGATGCATGCAAGCCGCCGCTCGACATGTTTCCGGGGTCATCGGTCTGGTCAGGCCCGGCGCGATCCGGTACTGCGGTCGCAGAGCCGTCAGTGATAGGGAGTGCCCGCGCGGCATGCTGAGTGAAACTCCCGACAATGAGACGTCGGACGCCGCCAGATGGGCCCGGCTGATCGAAGCCGTTGCTGTCCGCAGGGATCGCGAGGCCTTCGCGGCGTTGTTTCGGGATTTTGCGCCGCGCATCAAGACGTTCATGCAGCGCTCCGGTGCGGGCGAGCAGCTTGCCGACGAACTGGCGCAGGAGGCCTTGTTCGCCGTGTGGTCGAAGGCCAGCCTGTTCGATCCCGGCAGCGCCGGTGCCGCAGCCTGGATCTTTACGATTGCGCGAAACTTGCGCATCGACGCGCTCCGTCGTCAGAAACGAACCCCAATGAGCGATACGTCCGAGACGGAACTCGAGTTTCAGCGCGATGAGGGGCCGTTGCCCGACGCCGGGGTGGCGGCGTCTGAAATCGAGGCGCGGGTCCGCGATGCGCTGTCTGTGCTGCCGGAAGAGCAGATGCGGGTCATCGAGCTATCTTTCTTTCACGAAACCGCCCATGCGGAGATCGCAAGGGCGCTCGATATCCCGCTCGGCACCGTCAAATCGCGCTTGCGGCTGGCGATGGCCCGGCTGCGCAGCTTGCTGGATGATTTCTCATGACCGTGCATCATCATCCCCCGGACGAGCTGTTGGCGATGTTCGCAGCCGGCACGGCCGACCTTGGCCAGCAAATTGGCATTGCCACCCATCTGGTCGGCTGTGCGAAGTGCCGTGCGGTGGTGCGCGCGATGGAGCATGTCGGCGGCGCGATGCTGACTGGATTGCCGCCGACCGCGATGTCGGACGGAGCGCTCGAGGCGATGGAGCGCAGGCTGGCCGAGACGTCGCTGACCTCCATCCCGGAGCGGCGCCGGGGGCAGGCATTTCGCGACGTACCGGGTTTGCCGGACTTTCTGGACAGCTATCCCGATAGTCCGTGGAGATGGATCGCACCGAAGGTGCATTTGCGGCCGATCCGGTTGCCCGAGCCGAGCGCGACACGCGTCTTTCTCCTGAAATCCAGCCCGGGAACGAGGATGATCGAACATACCCACACCGGGTTTGAAATGACCTGCGTGCTGTCAGGAAGCTTCGTCCACGCCGGCGGCCATTTCGGGCCAGGAGATTTCGACTTTGGTGACGGGTCGGTGGATCATGACGTCAGGATCAACTCGACCGAAGACTGCATCTGCCTGGTCGCGATGCAGGGAGATTTGAAGCTCAACGGAATGATCGGCCGTTTGCTGCAGCCGTTGATCCGCATGTGACGGTCGCCGTGGGAGATGCTCCGTGAGCCTGCTCCAGCTGATATCTCAACTCGCTGTCATGGCCCTTGCGCTGTCCACGGTCATGGCGGCCGCCTGGCAGATCCAGCGACGGACCGGAGCCACCGGATGGATCGATGTCTGCTGGACATTCGGCGCCGGCTTGGTTGCTTGCATAGCCAGCCTCGTACCCGTCCCGGAAGGGGGCGTGCCGACCGCGCGGCAGATCATGGTCATGCTGCTGGTCGCGATCTGGTCGCTGCGGCTCGGAAGTCATCTTCTGTCGCGGACCTGGAAAGCCGGCGATGATCCGCGCTATCGCGACCTGATCGATCAATGGGGCGACACGGCCGACAGGCGGATGTTCCTGCAGCTCCAGGCCCAGGCGGCGGTTGGGCTCATCCTGACGATCTCCGTTGCGCTCGCGGCGCATAACCCGCGACCCGCACTTGGACTTGCGGACTTGTTCGGCGCGGTGCTGCTGCTGACTGGCCTGATCGGGGAGGCCTTGTCCGACGCGCAGCTCAGTAAATTCCGCTCGAATCGCGCCAATCGACATCGGATTTGCGAGGCGGGATTATGGAAGTGGTCGCGCCATCCGAACTATTTCTTCGAGTGGCTTTGCTGGCTGGCGTATCCGTTGATCGCGATCGACGCATCGTATCCGCTCGGCTGGATCACGCTGCTGGCGCCGGCCTGCATGTATTGGGTTCTGGTCCATGTGTCCGGCGTGCCGCCGCTCGAACAGCACATGCTGCGCTCGCGCGGCCAGCAATTTCGTGACGTACAGGCGCGAACCCGGCCGTTCTTTCCATTTCCGAAGCCGACTTCAGGCAGCTAGCCTTGCAGTAATGAGGCAGGCCGCCGTGGCCGACATGGCGCCAAGCAGCGTTCCCCAGGTCATATCGAGCAGTGTGAGCTGGAAGGTCCAGTTCCGCACGGTCGCCTGGTTGGTCAAATCATACGTCATGTAACTGAAGAAGCCGAAGAGCGCGCCGCTGAGCGCTGCCTGGGCCAGGCTTTCGGACCTTATGGCCGGGAGCACCGCGAACACCACGAGCCCGATCGGGTAGATCAGATAGAAGGCGATTGCCGGAGGCAGGTTGACCTCCGTCGACAATATGTCGCCGAGTGTCGGGCGATACAATCGGGTCGCCATCGTCCCAAGCCAGGCCATGTCGCAGAGCAAGAAGACGATCAGTGTCGACAGGTAGGCGTAGAGGTAGGTCATGTCGGGGCCCGAAGGTTGAACGCCACTGTCGCAAGGCGCAGCTCTCAATGGGGTAACGACAGATCGAGGCGTCTGGATCATCCCGGCGCCGGTTGGGGACGGCAAGCTGCGGATTCGGAGCAACAGGGCCGAGAAATCCCCATGAAATCTTCGTAAGAAAGATGACTTCCGGCACCGGTCTGAAGCGCGCGGAAATGCCGTAAAAATAGGGAAAAGTCGGCATTCCGGGTAGCCACGAATCGCTTGCGATGCGACGTCGCACAATCGTGACAGGGCTGTCCGCCCTATCGTCCCAAGGGTAGGATGGGACAGCCAGGTTCCATTGGAAGCATTACCCCGTGCACGTCACCCAGACCATTGCTGACTGCGTCATTCGTCCGCCACGGGCGAAGTCTGGCTTTGGCGGAGAATGGGTGTGACCCAGCCCGCGTCCGTGATGGCGCCTGGAGGCCGGTTCGGCCTCGCCGTCCGCATGCGACGGCTGGCGGGACGATCGCTTGTCGCGCTCGGCCTGGTCGTGGGCTCAGCCGGCTGCATCCTGACCCAGGACATCCCCGATCCCGCGCTCGACGTGCCGCAGGGCTACAAGGCCGCGCGTCTGGGCCGGCCGGGCGACGCGCTTCCGACGCTCGCCTGGTGGCGAGGCTTCCGCTCCAGGGAGCTGACGCAGCTGATGGAGGAGGCGCAGACCGTCAACCTCGACATCGCTGCGGCTGTGGCGCGCTTCCGGCAGGCCGACGCGCTGGCGCGGCAGGCGGGCGCGGCGCTGCTGCCGACCGTCAATCTCAACGGGTCTGAAACCTATTCACGCACCTCCGGCTCCAGCGCCAGCGGCCTGACCAATGGCGGGCGCGAGGTGGTGAACTACAGCGCCTCGCTGAGCGCGAGCTACCAGCTCGACTTCTGGGGCCAGAATCGCGACGCCGCGCAGGCGGCGGAGGAGACCGCCGTCGCCAACCGGTTCGACCGCGAGGTGGTGGCGCTGACCACGCTGGCGAGCGTCGCTAACACCTATTTCACGGTGCTCGCCGCCCAGGACCGGCTGCGCACCGCACAGCGCAATATCGCCAGCGCCGAGCGTATCCTCAATGCGATCCGGGAACGCTTCAAGGCCGGCACCGGCTCCGATCTCGACGTCGCGCAGCAGGAGAGCGTGCTGGCCAACCAGCGCGCGCTGGTGCCGCCGCTGCGGCAGACGCTCGACCAGAACATCAACGCGCTCGCGGTGCTGGTGTCGCGGCCGCCGGAGAGCGTGCGCCTCGCCGGCGGCTCGCTCAATTCAGTCGCGATTCCGCGCGTCACGCCGGGCCTGCCCTCCGAATTGCTCACCCAGCGTCCCGATATCCGCAGGCAGGAGGCGCAGCTCGCATCCGCCACCGCCAATGTCGGCAGCGCGCGGGCACAGTTCTTCCCGAGCATCCAGCTGACCGGGACGGGCGGCTACCAGAGCCAGGCGCTGGTCTCGCTGTTCCAGCCGCATGCGGCCTTCTTCAACCTGGTTGGCGGCATGACCCAGCCGATCTTCGATGGCGGCCGGATCCTCGGCAATTTCGAGAACGCGAAGGCGCGGCAGGATGAGCTGCTGCAGACCTATCGCAAGACGGTCGTGCAATCGTTCACCGATGTCGACAACGCGCTGGTCGCGATCCGCGAGACCACGCGGCGGCTGCAGCTGCAGCGCGACGTGCTGTCGTCGTCGCGGCGCGCCTTCGACCTGGCCGAGCAGCAGCTCAAGGCCGGCACCGCCGATATCGTAACTGTGCTAAACACGCAGCTGACCCTGTTCCAGGCGGAAGACGCTTATTCCCAGGCCCAGCTGGCCCGGCTATTGGCGATCGTGAGCCTGTACCAGGCCTTGGGGGGCGGCTGGGAACCGAAGATGGAAAGACCGGTCGATGCTCTTTAAGCCCGACTCGAGGGACGACGAGAAAAGCTCAGCCCCACGCAAGCGGAGCCTGGTCTCGCGCGTGCTTGGGCGCATGGTGTCGCTGCTCATCACGCTCGTGATCCTCGGCGGGCTCGGCTATCTCGGCTGGCTTGCTTTCCAGCCCAAGCAAAATGGAGGCGGCGGGCGCGGCGCGGGCGCGCGGCCCGATCTGCCGGTGCCGGTGCTCGCGGCCACGCCGCAGGTACGGGACGTGCCGGTCTATCTCGATGGCGTTGGCTCGGTGAAGGCGCTCAACACCGTCACGGTACGCTCGCAGGTCGACGGCAAGCTGCTCAAGGTGAACTTCGTCGAGGGCCAGGACGTCAAGAAGGACGACGTGCTCGGCGAGATCGATTCTGCGATCTATCAGGCGCAGTACGACCAGGCCGTCGCCAAGAAGGCGCAGGACGTCGCGCTGCTCACCAACCAGAAGCTCGACCTTACCCGCTATGAGCAGCTGGCCGCCAGCAATGCCGGCTCCAAGCAGCAGGCTGACACGCAGCGTGCGCTGGTGGCGCAGCAGGAGGCGCTGATCAAGGCCGACCAGGCCGCGATCGACAATACGGGCGCGACCCTGAGCTACACCAAGATCGTCGCGCCGATCTCCGGCCGCGCCGGCCTGCGCCAGGTCGACCAGGGCAACATCATCCACGCCTCCGACACCACCGGGCTCGTAATCCTGACCCAGCTGCAGCCGATCGCGGTGTGGTTCAGCCTGCCGCAGCAGCAGATCATGCGGGTCAACGCCGCGGCCGCAAAGGGCCAGCTTGCGGTCGACGTGTTCGGTAATGACGGCGTCACCGTCGTCGATACCGGCAAGCTGACCGGCATCGACAACCAGGTCGATCCGACCACCGGCACATTGAAGCTGAAGGCCGAACTGCCGAATGCCAGCTACCAGCTCTGGCCGGGGCAGTTCGTCAATGTGCGGCTCAAGGTCGAGACCCTGCCGCAGGCGATCGTGGTGCCGACCTCGGTGGTGCAGCGCGGTCCCGCCGGCACGTTCAGTTACGTCATCGGCGAGGACAGCACTGTCACAGCCAAGCCGGTCACGGTCACGCAGCAGAACGAGCATGAAGCCGTCATCGCCACCGGCCTGACCACGTCGGACCGCGTCGTGACGACGGGCTTTGCCAATCTCGCTGAAGGCTCCAAGGTCGTGGTCGGCAAGGACGACGGGCCGCCGGCCGCCGATCTTGCGCCGCGCAAGCGCGGCCGTACTCCGGACGGCAAGCGCGGGGCGCAAGGCGAGGGCCAGAGCAAGGATCAGGGCAAGGACGCCAAGCAGGACGGGCAGGGCGGCGAGCATCGCGGCCGGCGCGACCACAGCGAGGGCGATCAGAAGGGGCAGACCGGACCGGCGCCCGCGCCGGCTGCAGGGGGCGAACAGTCGGGCGGCGCGCCGAAGGCGCAGCCATGACCGACATCCCGACCTCGTAATGTCCGACCTAACAGCGAGCACGCAACCATGAGCGTCTCCGAACCGTTCATCCGCCGGCCGATCGCCACCTCGCTGCTCGGCATCGCCCTGATGATCGGCGGCGCGCTGGGCTATTGGGCATTGCCGGTCTCGGCGCTGCCGCAGGTCGACTTCCCGACCGTACAGGTGACGACGCAACTGCCGGGCGCGAGCCCCGACGTGGTGGCCTCGCTGATCACGGCGCCGCTGGAGCGGCAGCTCGGGCAGATTCCGTCGCTGTCGTCGATGAACTCGACCAGCTCGTTCGGCGTCAGCCAGATCTCGCTACAGTTCGACCTCAACCGCGATATCGACGGCGCCACCCAAGACGTCCAGGCCGCGATCAACGCCGCCGCCGGCATTCTGCCGAAGACGCTGCCGTACCCGCCGGTCTACGCCAAGGTGAACCCGGCGGACGCGCCTGTCATGACCCTGGCGCTGACCTCGGACACGATCTCGCTGCGGGCGATGAGCGATCTTGCCGATACCATCCTCGGACAACGGCTGAGCCAGATTTCCGGCGTCGGCCGGGTCTCGATCCTCGGCGGATTGAAGCCCGCGGTGCGCGTGCAGGCCGACCTGGCGCGGCTTGCGGCCTATGGCATCGCGATGGAGGATCTGCGCAACGCGATCGCCGGCGCCAACGTGTCGGGGCCGAAGGGCTCGCTTGACGGTGCCCAGCAGTCCTACACCATCGCCGCCAACGACCAGATCGCCGCCGCCGCCGCCTACCGGCCGATCATCATCGCCTATCGCAACGGCTCGCCGGTCACGATCGGCGACGTCGCGCAGATCGTCGACGGGCTCGAGAACGATCGCACCGGCGGCTGGTACCAGGGCACGCCGGCTGTCATCATCGATATCCAGCGCCAGCCCGGCGCCAACGTCATCGACGTCGTCAAGCAGATCCGCGGCGAAATCCCGCGGCTGCAGCGGGCCGTTCCGGCCGGCGTCAGGCTGACCATCGTCTCCGACCGTACCGTCACGATACGTGCTTCGGTCCACGACGTGCAGTTCACGCTGATCCTGAGCGTGGTGCTGGTAACGCTGGTGGTGCTGTTGTTCCTGCGGTCGCTGCGCGCGACCCTGATCGCCGGTGTCGCGCTGCCGCTGTCGCTGATCACGAGCTTCGGCGTCATGTATTTCGCCGGCTTCAGCCTCGACAATCTGTCGCTGATGGCGCTGACCATCGGAACCGGTTTCGTGGTCGACGACGCCATCGTGATGATCGAGAACATCGTCCGCCACATGGAAGGCGGCGAGACGGTGATGGAGGCCTCGCTGAAGGGCGCCAGCGAGATCGGCTTCACCGTGATCTCGCTGACGGTGTCGCTGATCGCGGTGTTCATCCCGCTGTTGTTCATGTCCGGCCTGGTCGGCCGCATGTTCCGCGAATTCGCGCTGACCCTGACGATCGCGGTCGTGACTTCGGCGATCGTCTCGCTGACGCTGACGCCGATGATGTGCTCGCGGCTGCTCAAGAACATCCACGAGGAGATGGCGGTCCCGGGCCTTGCCGCGGTCAGCCGCTTCATCGACCGCATGGTGGAGTTCTACCATCGCACGCTGCTCTGGGTGCTGCAGCGCCAGCGCGCAACGCTGCTGGTGACATTCGCGACCATCGCGCTGACGCTCATCATGTATGTGCTGGCGCCGAAGGGCTTCCTGCCGCTGCAGGACACGTCCTCGATCACGGCGGTGACCGAGGCCGGCCCCGACGTCTCGTTCGCCGAGATGCAGCGGCGCCAGAGCGCGGTCGCCGACCTCATCAAGGCCGACTCCGACGTGGTCGGCGTGGTCTCGGTGATCGGTGCGGGCTCGGTCAATCCGACCACCAATGTCGGCCGCCTGGTGATGACGCTGAAGCCGCTCGACCAGCGGCGTGACGGCGTCGTCAAGGTGATCGAGCGGCTGAAGCAGAAGATCGCGACGGTCCCCGGCATGACCGTCTACTTCCAACCGGTGCAGGACGTGCAGATCTCGACCCAGTCGAGCCGCTCGCAATACCAGTACACGCTGACTGCGACCGATGCCGCCGAGGTCTCGCAGTGGTCGCAGAAGCTCGTCGCCGAGATGCGGCGCGACCCGATCTTCCGCGATGTCTCGTCGGAGGCGCAGGATGGCGGCCTGCGCGCGGCGCTCGACATCAACCGCCAGCGCGCCGGCCAGCTCGGCGTCAGTCTACAGGGCGTCACCGACACGTTGAACGACGCCTTCGCGCAGCGGCAGATCTCGACGATCTACGGCCAGGCCAACCAGTACCGCGTGGTGCTCGAGGCGTTGCCGATGTATCAGCGCGATCCCTCGATCCTCGACAAGCTCTATCTGCCCGGCGCCAACGGCGCGCAGGTGCCGCTGTCGGCGGTCGCGACGCTGGTCCGCACCACGGCGCCGCTTGCGATCTCGCACCAGGCGCAATTCCCGTCGGTCTCGCTCAGCTTCAACCTGGCGCCCGGCGAGGCGCTCGGCGACGCCGTCGAGGCGGTGAAGGCGATCGAGACCCGGATCGGCATGCCCGGCAGCATCGTCGGTATCTATTCCGGCGACGCCGCCGAATTCGCGCGCTCGCTGGCCGGACAGCCCTGGCTGATCCTGGCGGCGATCATCACGATCTACATCGTGCTCGGCGTGCTCTACGAGAGCTACATCCACCCGATCACGATCCTCTCGACGCTACCCTCGGCCGGCGTCGGCGCCATCCTGGCCTTGATGCTGTGCGGGCAGGACCTCTCGGTGATCGGCCTGATCGGCATCATCCTCTTGATGGGCATCGTCAAGAAGAACGCGATCATGATGATCGACTTCGCGCTGGAGGCCGAGCGGCACCAGGGCATGTCGTCCTATGACGCCATCGTGCAGGCCTGCCTGTTGCGGTTCCGGCCGATCATGATGACGACGCTGGCGGCGCTGTTCGGCGCGCTGCCACTCGCGATCGAAAGCGGCACCGGCGCCGAGCTGCGTTTCCCGCTCGGCATCTCGATCATCGGCGGTCTGCTGCTGAGCCAGATGCTGACGCTCTACACCACACCGGTGATCTATCTCGCGCTCGACCGGCTCAACCGCCGGATCGAGCGGGCCGTGCCTGAGCCCGGTCCCAGCGGCCCGCCGATCGCGGGTGCCACCGAGGGCATGCAGTGATCTCGATCTCCGAGCCCTTCATCCGTCGGCCGGTGGGCACCACCTTGCTGGCGATCGGGCTGTTCCTGGTCGGGATCGTCGCCTACGAGTTTCTGCCGGTGTCGTCGGTCCCGAATGTCGACTTCCCGACCATTCGGGTGTCGGCGTCGCGGCCCGGCGCCGATCCCTCGGTGATGGCTGCGACTGTCGCCGCGCCGCTGGAGCGCAAGCTCGGCACCATTTCGGGCGTCGACCAGATCACCTCGACGAGTTCGCTCGGCACCACCAGCATCCAGGTGCAGTTCTCGATCGGCCGCAACATCGACCGCGCCGCGCGCGACGTGCAGGCCGCGATCAATGCCTCGCTCGCCGATCTGCCGAGCGACCTGCCGTCGCTGCCCAAGTTCCGCAAGGCCAATCCGGCCGCGGCACCCGTGTTCGTGCTGGCGTTGACCTCGAAGACGATCTCGACCAGCGCGATGTACGACGTCGCCGACACCGTGCTCGCGCAGCGCATCTCGCAGGTGCCGGGGGTCGGCGAGGTGACGGTCAGCGGCGCCGACCAACCGGCGGTGCGCATCGCGCTCAATCCGGTGTCGCTGGCCAATGCCGGGATCGCGACCGACGACGTCCGGCTCGCGATCATCAATGCCAATCCGCTCGGCCCCGTCGGCATCTTCAATGGCGACCGGCTGAGCGAGACGCTTTCGATCAACAAGCAGATGCGCACTGCGGCCGAGTTCCGCGACATCATCATCAAGAGTTCGAATGGCAATTTCGTCCGCCTCTCGGATGTCGCAGAGGTCGAGGATTCCGTCCGCAATTCGCGCTCGATCGCCTGGTTCAACAAGCAGCCGGCGGTGCTGATCCAGATCACCAAGCAGGGCGACGCCAACGTCATCGACACCGTCGACGGCGTTCGCAGGATGTTGCCGGAACTGAAGCAGTGGATCCCGGCCGGTGTCGAGATCTCGACCCTGGTCGATCGCACCGGAACGATCCGCGCCAGCGTCGAGGACATGCAGTTCACGCTGCTGGCGACCGCCGTGCTCGTGATGATCGTGGTGTTCGTATTCCTGCGCAGGATCGTACCGACGATCGCCGCCGGCGTCTCGGTGCCGCTGGCGCTGGCCGGCACCTGCGCCGGGATGTGGCTCGCCGGCTTCTCGATCGACAATCTGTCGCTGATGGCGCTCGCGATCTCCGTCGGCTTCGTGGTCGACGATGCAATCGTGATGATCGAGAACATGTACCGCAATCTCGAGCAGGGCATGGCGCCATATCCGGCCGCGGTCGAAGGCGCCAAGCAGATCGGCTTCACGGTGCTGTCGATCTCGCTGTCGCTGATCGCGGCCTTCACGCCGCTGATCTTCATGGACGGGATCGTCGGCCGCCTGCTGCGCGAGTTCTCGCTGACCCTGACGTTTGCCATCATCGTGTCGACCCTGGTGTCGGTGACGGTCACGCCGATGATCTGCGCGCACTACATCAAGGAGGCGACCTCGGATCGTGCCACCTGGTACGATCGCGTCATCGAGGGCACGCTGTCGCGCGTCGTGGCGTTCTATGCGTCGACCCTGCGGATCGTGCTCGGCTATCCCTTCCTGACCCTGGTGGTGTTCTTCGCCACCGTCGCGCTGACGGTGGTGCTGTACGTCAAGACGCCGAAGGCCTATTTCCCGACCGACGACAGCGGCTTCGTGATCGGGGCGACCCGCGCTTCCGCCGATATCTCGTTCCAATCGATGCTCGGTCTGCAGCAGCGGCTCGCCGACATCGTGATGGCCGACCCCGCGGTCGCCGGCATCGGTTCGTCGGTCGGCTCCGGCGGCGGCCCGGGCGGTGCCACCTCCAATCGCGGCACCATGTTCATCAGCCTGAAGCCGCCCGAGGAGCGGGGAGGTCTGTCGACCGCGCAGGTGATCGACCGGCTGCGCCGCAACCTGTTCATGGTGCCGGGCATCCGCCTGTTCATGTTCGCCGCCCAGGACATCCGCACCGGCGGCCGGCAGAGCGATTCCGACTACCAGTACACGCTCGCCTCGACCGATCTCGATCTGTTGCAGAAATGGGCGCCGCTCGTCGCCAAGCGCATGGAGACGGTGGAGGGCATCACCGATGTCTCCGCCGACCGCGACCCCGGCGGCCTGCAGCTCAACCTCGTGATCGACCGCAAGATCGCCTCCAGCCTCGGCGTCCGCGTGCAGGACATCGACAACGCGCTCAACAACGCGTTCTCGCAACGGCAGATCTCGTACATCTACACCCAGCGCAACCAGTACGTGGTGGTGCTCGAGATCGATCCGAAATTCCAGAGCGACCCGTCGAATCTCGAGCGGATCTATGTCGCCGGCGCCAACGACGTGCAGGTGCCGCTGTCGGCGCTCGTGCACTACCAGCGCGGACTGTCGGCGCTCGCGGTCTATCACTCCGGCGGCTTTCCCTCGACCACGGTGTCGTTCAACCTGCTGCCGGACGTGCCGCTCGAGGTCGCCACCACGAACATCCAGCAGGCGGTCGACGAGCTGCACATGCCCGAGGGCATTCGCGGCAGCTTCGACGGCAATGCCGGCGACTTCAACAAGACCAGCGGGCGGCAGCCGCTGCTGATCCTCGGCGCGCTGGTCGCGATGTATATCGTGCTCGGCGTGCTCTATGAGAGCCTGGCGCATCCGATCACGATCATCTCGACCTTGCCGTCGGCCGGGCTCGGCGCGTTGCTGGCGTTGCAGGTCACCAACACGCCGCTGACGGTGATCGCCTTCGTCGGCATCATCCTGTTGATCGGTATCGTCAAGAAGAACGGCATCATGATGGTCGACTTCGCGCTCGAGGCCGAGCGGCGTCAGGGCCTGTCGTCGCGGGATGCGATCTTCGAGGCCTGCCGGGCGCGCTTCCGCCCGATCCTGATGACGACCACGGCCGCGCTGTTCGCCGGCATTCCGCTGGTGATTGCGACCGGCCCGGGCACCGAGCTGCGGCGGCCGCTCGGCATCACCATCATCGGCGGCCTGTTCGTGTCGCAGATCCTGACGCTCTACACCACGCCGGTGATCTATCTCTTGATCGACCGGTTGCGCCGGCGCCCGGCGCCGTCAGGCGTGCACGCGCCGGCGGAATAGGTTGGATTGAACGGCTCGGCACGCGTATAGCGGAGCGATGTCCGAACCGACCGAAGCAAAGACCGAACTTGCCACCGAGATCCCGGAGTGTCCGCATTGCGGCAAGCCGATGCCGCTGTGTATCTGCGACAGCGTCACGCCGATCAAGAGCCGGATCCAGCTCCTGATCCTGCAGCACCCGCAGGAGCAGGACAGGGCGCTCGGCACGGCGCGGCTCACCGCGCGGCACTTTGAGAATGCGGTCGTCCGGATCGGGCTGTCCTGGCCGAGCCTCTCCAAGGCGCTCGGCCGACCGGTGGCCGATCCGTCGCGCTGGGCGGTGCTCTATCTCGGTTCGGCCAAGGTCGAGGATCTCGATACCGACGCCGAGATCGTCGCGATCAACCGCAAGGGCGAGCCGGAGCCGCACCAGCGCGCGGTCCTCTCCGACATCGAGGGCATCGTACTGCTCGACGGCACCTGGAGCCAGGCCAAGGCGCTGTGGTGGCGCAACGCCTGGATGCTGAAGTGCCAGCGGGTGATTCTCGGGCCGAAACGGCCCTCGCTGTACGGCAAGCTGCGCCGGGAACCGCGGCGCGACGGCCTGTCCACCATCGAGGCGGCCGCGATCCTGCTGGCAGGGCTGGAAAAGCGGCCGGATATCGCCACAACGTTAACTGATAGTTTCGAGCGGATGCTGGCGAGATTCCGGGAAGTGCAGGCCGAAATGCCGGAATTGGCGCCAAAACCGAAGAAGCGGGACTTCCGGAAGCGCCGACGTTAGCTGTCCGGCTTGGTTGCCTATCGCAAAGAGGGCGTATATGAAGTGCGCCGCAAGGGGCCACGTGGCGGAGTGGTTACGCAACGGTCTGCAAAACCGTGTACACCAGTTCAATTCTGGTCGTGGCCTCCACTCATCTCATCAATGGCTTGCAGCCGACAAATGAGAAGCCGCATTAGCTTGCGGCGTACCAGCCTTCAGGAAACGGAATCAGCGGCCACGGCGCCTGGTTGTCATTCGCCGCGCGCGGCGGCGGCTGAATGCGGGGCGAGGGTCGAGCCACGAAATCCTCCTGAGCAATAGGCGCGATCGCCGTTCGCACGGCGTCCAGCAGCAGATCAAATTCGACTTCGCTCATCGCGCTCTCCGAGGTTCGAGAGCGCCATGGTCGCAAAACTGTCTTCGGTCCTGATTGAGCGATTCGTTCGAATTTTATGAAATGAACGATGGCGCCCGCTTTGGTAAATAAATGTCTGACGACCCCTCGGGGAACCTAGGTCGGCAAGGCCGCACCTCGTGTGAGACAAATCACATCTAGCGAAAAACTCTTCCCGGACTTCCCGGCAATATTCATAGCCGTCAAATATCGCAGGAATTTTAGGGAGACGTGACAGTAGTGAAGGCCCGAACGGCGTAGATCGTCTACGCCCGCTGTCTATCGCATCAGTGCCGGGGAAATTCCCGACATCGGCGCGGTCGCGGTCATGCCAGTCCGGCGAGGTCTCCCGGCAGCATGGCCTTGAATTGCGTCAGCACCTGCCGGGCTTTCCGCGGCGGCAGCGTGATCGCGTGACGCACGGCGGCCGCGATCAGCGTCATCGTCAGTCCCGAGAAGGTGGCGAGGCTGGCGGCCGGTATGGTGGGCGCAACACGCCTGACCGCGTCGGACAACAGGCCGGAGAGCACGGCCATGTCGTCCGCATCGAGCTTTTGCAGGGCGCGGTCGGCCTGCGTCGCCTGCCAGATGTCGCGCATCACAGGCTGGCGTATGAACATCTCGTAGTAACTGTCGACGATCCGGCATAGCGCCGGGTGCAGGTCGCGCGCGGACGAGACCGCGGCCAGATCGCGCCTGACGCAATCGCGCCCGGTGGCATTATGCCGTTCCGCCAGCGTGCCGATGATCGCGGCCTTGTCGGGGAAATATTGATAGAGCGAGCCGAATGCGACGCCGCTGCGTTCGACGATGTCGCTCATGCGGAAGGCCTCGCTGCCTTTCTCCGCCATGATCTCGGTCGCGCAGGCGAGGATGCGCTCGAACCGCTCGCGGCTGCGCTGTTGCGTCGGAGCAAGCCGCGCCAGCCCGGGCAGGGGGGCTTCCGCCCCGGGCGCGGCCCCTGCGACTGCCTTTCGTCTCGCCATCTGTCTCCTCCGCAATGGGGGTTGACGTCTTAAATACGAGAGTTTATCGCATCTTACAAATGCGAGTACTTCTCGCTTTTGGAGGTAGAGCGATGCGCAATGTGCTGACCTCGGGCTTGCTGTGGTTTTCCGCGCTCGGCTGCGGCCTGCTTGCCGGGGTCTATTTCACGTTCTCGGCGTTTGTCATGACCGCGCTCGGCCGCATCGACCAGGCCGCCGGCGTCTCGGCGATGAACGCGATCAATGTCGACATCGTGCGCTCGCTGTTCATGCCGGTCTTCCTCGGCACTACGCTGTCTTGCGCCGGGCTCGTCGTGCTCGGCGGGTTGCGATGGCAGGAGCCGGGCGCGCTTGCGATGATCTGCGGCGGCGGCCTCTATGTCGTCGGGATGTTCGTCGTCACGGTCGTCTTCAACGTGCCGCTGAACGATCAGCTTGCGGCCACAGACCCCGCGAGCACCGCGGCCGCGCCGGTCTGGGCGCGCTACCTGACCGACTGGACCTTCTGGAACCACGCGCGGACCATCGCCTCGCTTGCGGCGACGGCGCTGCTGATTGCCGCCATCGCTGCGCGATAGAGCGCTTCCGAGCGAAGCTTCACATTTTGTGCACGATTTTTACTCGTGCCGCACGACCACCTCGTTCATCGCGGAATGAGGTCAGAGGCGGGGCGGGCCCGCGGAAGAATCAGCGGCGCGGCGAAATGGCCGCGCCCGGCGGTGTTTGACGGTGTTTCCTTGCGCCCGCGGCGCCGATAACGGCACAGCCGGGACAGGCCTGCATCGCCCTGGAACGCCGGCAAAGCCTTGCAACGCAGAGGTTTACCGTGCCCCGCTAAAGTTTCGCCGGAGGCCCATTTGGTTCTTTGCAAGGCCGAAAGGCTTTGTTATACGCTGCCCGCTCGCGAACGTTTTGTTCGCCTATTCCTCGGTAGCTCAGCGGTAGAGCATTCGACTGTTAATCGAATGGTCGCTGGTTCGAATCCAGCCCGGGGAGCCAGTTTTGGCCGCATCAAGACCCCTTCAACGCCCATCACAAGCCTGTGGTCCGCTACGGACAGACAAAAAACGTCGTCAAATCGACTCAATAACCGTCAACACTTCGTCCTGCCGGGTCTTGAGAGGTGATTTTGATGGCCATTAACCTGATCGACCTGTCGATGCTGCAGCCGACGCTTGTTCCGAGCGATGCTCCCGACATCAGTGACGATGAGTGTGTCCGCCGGCTCGCGAGGGCCGTCGAGGAGCATGATTCCGAGCATCTCGATGAAGTGGTCCGCCTGATCGGCCGGCTTGCCGTCACGATCGAATAGAGCGCACCACGGCGCGCATTTTGAGAGCGGGTTTTGCACGCCAACGGCGTGTTGCGTTTTGGCGGAGCTTGTTCCAAAAGATGGCCCTGTTCTAGCTTCTCCAGCGGCAATGCCGCGACTTGCAGGGTCCCGCCAATGACCGGTTTTTCAACCGCGCGCCAGTACATGGTGGATGGTCAGGTGCGTCCGAGCGACGTGACCGACGATCGTATTCTCGAAGCCATGCTGACCGTGCCGCGCGAGGTGTTCGTGCCGGCCGGCAAGCAGGCGCTGGCCTATCTGGACCTCGATCTCGACGTGACCGAGGGCGGCACGGCCAGGCGCTGCCTGATCACGCCGGCGTTGCTCGCCAGGATGCTGCAAGCCGCCGAGATCAAGGCGACCGACCGCGTCCTGGTCGTCGGCTGCGCGACCGGCTACGCCGCCGCCATCGTGGCGCGTTTTGCCGGCGAGGTCAGCGCAACCGAAAGCGATCCGGCGCTCGCCGCAAAGGCCTCCGCAGCGTTCGCCCAGCTCGGCATCCAGAATGTGACCGTCAAGACCGCAGCCGCCGCCGACGGTGATGCCGCCGGCGCGCCGTATGACGTCATTGTTCTCAACGGTGCGACCGAGGTTATCCCGACCGGGCTGTTCGGCCAGCTCAAGGAGGGGGGCCGGCTGGTCGGGGTGTTCGGCCTGACGCCGCCGCCGCGTGCCACCCTCGTGACTCACTCCCACGGGGATTTCGGCCATCGCGAGCTGTTCGACGCCACGGCCCCTGTGCTGCCCGGATTCGAGCGGGTTCCGGCGTTCGTCTTCTGACCGCTACCGCGCTGCGCTAGCTGATAAAATCCCGTTCTGAATCAGAAGTGTGGCCCGTTTGCCCCACGTGAAGAGTTTCCACCACGTTCCGTTGCGGGGTAGTTCCGTTGCCCTTAGCTGCGGACTAAGGTGAGGCGGGACTCACTTCGTCTGAAGCGACCGCCGGAACTGACTTGCGTGTGGAGACGGCGACTACAATGATTGGATTACCGGGGATGCGTGGGGTGAAGCTTATCACCGCGGCTGCGACTGCCGTCCTTCTGTTGGCGGAGATGGGCCCCGTGCCTGCGCTCGCCGATACTATCGAGGCCGCGCTGGTGCGGTCCTACCAGAACAATCCCCAGCTGAATGCGCAGCGCGCGCTGGTGAGGGCGACTGACGAAAACGTTCCCCAGGCGCTCTCGGGCTATCGTCCGAAAGCCGCGCTGACCGTGAGCGGCGGATATCAATATAGCGACCAGCAGCCGACGGGCATCAAAGACTCGATTCACGGCACCCAAAATCCCGCCAGCGCGGGGCTGACGGTGAACCAGTCGCTGTACAACGCGCAGACCCCGCACAAGGTGCGCGCGGCCGAAAGCCAGGTGTCGTCGGCACGCGAAGGTCTGCGCGTGCTCGAGCAGACCGTCATCCTGAGCGCCGCCACCATCTACATGGATTATTTGCGCGACGCGGCGATCGTCGAGGTCCAGCGCAGCAACACGCGCGTGCTGGAGCAGACGCTGAAGCAGACCCAGGATCGCTTCAACGTAGGTGAGGTAACGCGGACGGACGTCGCACAATCCGAGGCGCAACTTGCGGCCGGCAAGACGCAGCAGCTCACCGCAGAATCGAACCTGACGACCACGCGGTCGAACTTCCGCCGCATCATCGGCAACGAACCGCAGAATCTTGCGCCCGGCTCGCCGGTCGATCGCTTCCTGCCGACGACGCTTGCGGCCGCCGTCGAGCTCAGCTTGACCCAGAATCCGAACGTCACGTCCGCGATGTACGGCGTCGACGTCAACTTCCTGCAGACCAAGGTTGCCGAAGGCGCGCTGCTGCCGACCGTTGGCTTGCAGGCGTCGGTGACCGAAGGCTACCAGCAACAATTGTCGGTCAATCGCGCCTTCAATGCGGCTGCACAGGTTCAGGTGTCGGTGCCGATCTATCAGGGCGGCGCTGAATACTCGCTGATCCGGCAGTCGAAGGAATCGCTGGCGCAGCAGCGTCTGGTCCTGGAACAGACCAGGGATCAGGCGCGCGCCAACGTCGTCACCGCATGGGGCCAGCTGGTCGCCGGCAAGTCGCAGGTGGCGTCGGCGCAGGCGCAGGTGACCGCGTCCGAAATCGCGCTGAACGGCGTGCGCGAAGAGGCCAAGGCCGGCCAGCGCACCACGCTCGACGTGCTCAACGCGCAGCAAGCGCTGGTCAATGCGCGCAACGCACTCGTCACCGCGCAACACGACCGCGTCGTTGCATCCTACAACGTGCTGAGCGCGATTGGCCGGCTGTCACCGCAGGTGATGGGCCTTTCGACCAACGTCTATGATGCCAGCGTGCATTACCAGCAGGTGCGCGACAACTGGGCCGGCGTACGCACGCCCGACGGCCGCTAAACACCTTCACGTCAACATCGCTTGTCGCGCCATGTTTGTGGTTCTGAGTTAATCAGGACCACAGACTGGCGCGTTTGCTTGCAATCGATAATTGGCCTGACATACCGTTTTGTCGGGCAGCAAGGCGATTCGCGCCGGCGTTGCGTGATGGCAGGTGCGACGCCACCTGTGATGACGCTGCATGGGGCGACACGAAGCTTGCACAAAGCCTCGGGCGGGCTTGATCTGGGGACAAGTCGGGCGGGAGCAATGAAAATCTCCGCGCGCTTCATCGGAACCGGCGAATCCTCTCGGGCTTGATGTAAAATAAGTTTCGATGTGGAGTCGGAGATGACGCAACCTGCGAAGGTCCAAGAGCCCTCGATGGAGGAGATTCTGGCGTCGATCCGTCGCATCATTGCCGACGATGAGGCGAAGCCGGCCGCGGCCGAGAAACCTGCGGCCGCCGCTGCGCCGCCGCCGAAGGTTGAATCGCCGCCACCAGCAGCCAAGCCCGCGATGAAGAGCCCGCCGCCCGCAGCGCCCCCGGCCGCGAAGCCCGCCGCGTCAGCGCCGAAATCACCGCCACCCGCGCCGGCGCCGGCCAGCAACAATCAGGACGACATCGACTCGCTGCTCGCAAGCCTCGACGAGGCGACGCCCGCGTCCGAGATCAGGCCGTCGCCGCAGCCCGAAGCCCAGCCCGAAGCCGACGTATTCGAGCTCACCGACGACATGGCGCTGCCGGAGCCGGCGGCCACGCCGTCGTTCCGCAAGGTCGAGCCCCAGGACGACGTCGAGTTCACGGAAGCCCGCACACGGGCGCCGGAGCCTATGCGAGAACCGGTTCGAGAGCGAGAACCGCCGGCAATCGAAACCGCGCCGATGCAGCAGATCATCTCGGGAACCACGATGCGGGCGGTCGAATCCGCCTTCAACTCGCTGGCCAACACCGTGCTGAGCAACAATGCTCGGACGCTGGAGGATCTGGTCAAGGAGATGCTGCGGCCGATGCTGAAGTCCTGGCTGGACGACAATCTGCCGGGGCTGGTCGAGCGGATCGTCAAGGCCGAGATCGAGCGGGTCTCCCGCGGGCGGTAGCTGGTGCCGCAGGGGCTTGGCAGCCCTCATTCAGCCCCCAAATGCCCCAGAGTTTCGGTTCTGATAGGATCAGACCCGAAACTCCAGTTCCCTGTTTTGACGCGTTTTCTTCACGCGAAACGGTGTCCGCTTCGCTCGAAAACGCTCTCATTGCCGTTTTGACGTGCCGGTCCGGTTGACTCGGTGCGTTCTGGCGGCTTTCTACCCTTTCCCCATGGTCCACAGCGCATTGTCATGATCGAGAAAAACTACCAGCCTGCCGATATCGAGCTCCGGATGGCCCAGCTCTGGGAGGAGAGCGGCGCATTCAAGGCCGGCCGGCCCGAGCGCAAGGACGCCCCGCCTTTCACCATCGTGATCCCGCCGCCGAACGTGACCGGCTCGCTGCACATGGGCCACGCGCTCAACAACACGCTGCAGGACATCCTGTGCCGGTTCGAGCGGATGCGCGGCCGTGACGTGCTGTGGCAGCCCGGCACCGACCATGCCGGCATCGCTACCCAGATGGTGGTCGAGCGTCAGCTGATGGAACGGCAGGAGCCGGGCCGGCGCGACATGGGCCGCGCCAAATTCCTCGAGCGGGTCTGGCAGTGGAAGGCCGAGAGCGGCGGCACCATCGTCAACCAGCTCAAGCGCCTCGGCGCCTCCTGCGACTGGTCGCGCGAGCGCTTCACCATGGACGAGGGCCTGTCGCGTGCCGTCGTCAAGGTGTTCGTCGAGCTGCACCGCCAGGGCCTGATCTACAAGGACAAGCGCCTGGTCAATTGGGACCCGAAGCTGCTCACCGCGATCTCCGATCTCGAAGTGCAGCAGGTCGAGGTCAGGGGCCATCTCTGGTACCTGCGCTATCCGATCGAAGGCCGCAGCTTCAGCCCCGAGGATCCCAAATCGTTCATCGTGGTCGCGACCACGCGTCCGGAGACGATGCTCGGCGACACCGCGGTCGCGGTGCATCCGGACGATGAGCGCTACACCGATCTGGTCGGCCAGCATGTCATCCTGCCGCTGGTCGGCCGCAAGATTCCGATCGTCGCCGACGACTATTCCGATCCGGAGAAGGGCTCGGGCGCGGTCAAGGTGACGCCGGCGCACGACTTCAACGATTTTGAGATCGGCAAGCGCCATGGCCTGCCGCAGATCAGCGTGCTGGACCAGGAAGGCTGCCTGAATCTCACCGGCAACGAGGACTATCTGCGCGGCCTGCCAGCGGGCGCCGACGAATTCGCGGCAGAGTTTCACGGCATCGAGCGCTTCGCCGCGCGCAAGAAGGTCGTGGCGCGGCTGGAGGAGTTCGGTTTCCTCGAGCGGATCGAGCCCAACACCCACATGGTGCCGCATGGCGACCGCTCCAATGTCGTGATCGAGCCGTACCTCACCGACCAGTGGTATGTCGACGCCAAGACGCTGGCGCAGCCGGCGATGGCGGCGGTGCGCTCGGGCGAGACTACGTTCGTGCCGAAGAACTGGGAAAAGACCTATTTCGAGTGGATGGAGAACATCCAGCCCTGGTGCATCTCGCGCCAGCTCTGGTGGGGCCATCAGATCCCGGCATGGTACGGGCCCGACGGCAAGGTGTTCGTCGCCGAGACCGAGGAAGAGGCGGTCGGCAACGCGCTCGGCTACTACGTCGAGCAGGAAGTCATCACGCCGGAGCAGGGCCACGACATGGCGGTCGACCCCGCCAAGCGCGAGGGCTTCATCACGCGTGACGAGGACGTGCTCGACACCTGGTTCTCCTCGGCGCTGTGGCCGTTCTCGACGCTGGGCTGGCCGGACGACACGCCGGAGGTCGCGCGCTACTACCCGACCAACACGCTGGTCACGGGCTTCGACATCATCTTCTTCTGGGTCGCCCGCATGATGATGATGGGCCTCCACTTCATGAAGGAGGCGCCGTTCTCGACCGTCTACATCCACCGTCTCGTCCGTGACGAGAAGGGCGCCAAGATGTCGAAGTCGAAGGGCAACGTTATCGACCCGCTCGGCGTGATCGACGATTTCGGCGCCGACGCGCTGCGCTTCGCGCTGACCCGCGAGGCGGCGCAGGGCCATGACATCCGCCTGTCGCCGCATCTGGTCGAGACCAACCGCAACTTCGCGACCAAGTTCTGGAACGCCTGCCGCTTCGCCGAAATGAACGAGTGCGTGAAGCCGGACGGTTTCGATCCGAAGAGCGCCAAGGAGACCTTGAACCGCTGGATCGCGCACGAAACTTCGCGCGTCACCCGCGAGGTGACCGAGACGATCGAGGATCATCGCTTCAACGATGCGGCCGGCGCGATCTACCGCTTCGTCTGGAACGTGTTCTGCGACTGGTATCTCGAGCTCGCAAAGCCGGTGCTGATGGGCGAGGAGGGCGCAGCCAAGGCCGAGACTCGCGCCATGATCGCCTGGACCCGCGACGAGATCCTCAAGCTGCTGCATCCGTTCATGCCCTTCATCACCGAAGAGCTGTGGGCCGTGACCGCGAAGCGCGACGGCCTGTTGGTGCTGGCGCCCTGGCCGCGCAAGTCGGGCGTGACCGGCGAGCAGCTGGCGGCGATCGCAACGGCGGGGCCGATTGTCGATCCGATCATTCCGCCGGTCATTGCCGCGCTCGACGCGGACGATTTCAGCGATCCCGCAGCCGAGGCCGAGATCGGCTGGGTGGTCGATCTCGTCACCGCGATGCGGTCGGTGAAGGCGGAAATGAACATCCCGCCGTCGACGCTGACACCGCTGGTGATCGTGACCACCTCCGACGAGACGCGCGACCGCGCGCAGCGCTGGAACGACACCATCAAGCGCCTCGCGCGATTGTCGGAGATTTCCTTCGCGAACGCCGCGCCTGAAGGCGCCATGCAGCTGCTGGTGCGCGGCGAAGTCGTCGCGCTGCCGCTGAAGGGCGTGATCGATCTTGCAGCCGAACGCGCGCGGCTGGAGAAGGAGCTCGGCAAGGCCGACGCCGATATCAAGCGGGTCGACGCAAAGCTCTCCAACGAGAAGTTCGTCGCCAACGCGCCGGAAGAGCTCGTCGAGGAAGAGAAAGAGAAGCGCGCGGCAGCAACGGAGCGCCGGGCCAAGATCCTCGAGGCGATCGAGCTGCTGAAGAAGGCGTCATAGCTGACAACGCTGTGACGCTCAGAACCGCTTGCTGAGGAATTTCGATCCCTTCAGCCCGTAGCGCCAGGGCAGGTCGACGGCTTTGGTGATGCCGATCCGCAATCCGGTGACGATGTCGGGCGTCTCTGGCCGCGCGTGGAGCGCGATCGGCGGACGGTCGAGCGGCAGTTCGCTGTGCGCGATCGTGATGCCGAGCGCCTCGCAGAGCTTGCCGGGCCCCGAGCACAAAGCACGCTCATCCTCCAGCCCGCGCCGCCGGCGCATCGCGGCGAGCCCATGGGTCGGCTCGAGCGCGCGGATCAGCACGGCGCTGGCCGAGCCCGGCGCTTCGCAGACGAAGTTGACGCACCAATGGATGCCGTAGGAGCGGTAGACATAGCAGAAGCCCGGCGGGCCGAACATGATCTGGTTGCGCGGGGTCGGTCCGTTGAACGAGTGGGCCGCCGGCTCGGTGTGATGGTAGGCCTCGACCTCGGTGATGATGCCGCCGACGCCGCCGACCAGGAAGGTCGCGCCGATCAGGTTGGGCGCGACCTCATGGACGCTGCGATCGAAGAAGGCGCGTTTCAGAGCTTTGCCGAGGCGCGGCGCGGTCGCACGGGTCGATCGGGGTTTTTGAGCCATTTTGAGGTGGGAATCGGCGTGGAACGGACCGCAAGACTGCCAACATATGGGCTGATCTGCTAGGGTCGCAGGGCGGGTTGCGAGCCGCGTCAACACCGATTAGCTATGGCCTCTCGCGACTTGCAGGCACAAATGGTCACCATCGTCGACACCATCTCCACCGCTCAGCTCCGCCCGCGTCACCCCGAAAAGGTGAACCGGCCGGATGCCGTGTCGCCGCCGAAGCCGGACTGGATCCGCGTCCGCGCGCCGAACACGCGCGGCTATGCCGATACGCGCCGGATCGTGAAGGAGAACGGCCTCGTCACGGTGTGCGAGGAGGCGGGCTGTCCCAACATCGGTGAGTGCTGGGACAAGAAGCACGCCACCTTCATGATCATGGGTGACACGTGCACACGCGCCTGCGCGTTCTGCAACGTCAAGACCGGCATGCCCGGCGCGCTCGATGCCCATGAGCCCGAATACGTCGCTGAGGCGGTCTCGAAGCTGGGTCTGACCCATGTCGTGATCACATCGGTGGATCGCGACGATCTCGCCGACGGTGGCGCCGAGCATTTTGCAGAGACCATCCGCGCCATCCGCGCGCGCTGCCCGACCACCACGATCGAGATCCTGACGCCGGACTTCCTGCGCAAGGACGGCGCGCTCGAGCGCGTGGTCGCGGCCAAGCCCGACGTCTTCAATCACAATCTGGAAACCGTGCCGTCACGCTATCTGACGGTCCGTCCCGGCGCGCGCTATTTCCATTCGATCCGGCTGCTGCAGCGGGTCAAGGAGATGGACCCGACCATCTTCACCAAGTCGGGCATCATGGTCGGGCTCGGCGAGGAGCGGCACGAGGTGCTGCAGGTGATGGACGACCTGCGCTCGGCCGAGGTCGATTTCCTGACCATCGGCCAGTACCTGCAGCCGACGCGCAAGCATCACGCCGTGATGCGCTACGTGACGCCGGACGAATTCGCGGGCTACGAGCGTGTCGCCTATACCAAGGGTTTTCTGATGGTGTCGGCGAGTCCGCTGACGCGCTCGTCGCATCATGCCGGCGAGGATTTTGCGAAGCTGCAGGCGGCCCGCACGGCTCGCGGCCGCTAGATTTTGTAAACGGCAGGAGGCCGGCGTCGCCACGCGCCGTTGCCTGATCGAGCCTCGACCGAACCTTGACCGAATCTTGGACGGGACCAATGCAACGCGTGCTGGTGATGGGATCGTCGGGGTCCGGCAAATCGACCTTTGCGCGACGGCTGTCCGCCATGACGGGCATCCCGACCGTGTCGATCGACGCGCTGTTCTGGAAGCCGGGCTGGGTCGAGTCCGACAAGGATGAATTCGAGCGCCGCATGGTCGAGGTCACGCAAGCGCCGCGCTGGATCATGGATGGGAACTACATGAAGAGCGGTGCAGGTGAACTGCGCCGGCAACTCTCCGATACGATCATCTGGTTCGACCTGCCGCGGCTGACCTGCATGCTCGGAATCCTGGGCCGGATAGCCGGCAGCTATGGCCAGGTTCGCCCCGAGATGGCGGAGGGATGCCCGGAGAAGATCGATCTCGAATTCTTCCGGTATGTCTGGACCTATCGCCAGCAGCAGCGGCCGAAGCTGGTCGAATATTTTTCGGGCTTGCGCGCCGATCAATCGCTGGTCTGCTTCACCGATCGGACCCAGGCGGACGACTATCTGAAGCGTCTCGCACGCCAGCAAAACCGTGCGAGTATCCACTGATGCCACGATTCTCAAGCAAGCGGCGGGTCCGCCACACCGCACCTCAAATGTTCGATTTGGTCGCCGACGTCGAGCGCTATCCGGAATTCGTCCCGCTGTGCCAGGCGCTCAAGGTCCGCCAGCGGACGCCCAAGGACGACGGCACCGAGGTCGTGGTGGCCGACATGACCGTCTCGTTCAAGCTGGTCCGCGAAACCTTCACCAGCAGGGTGACGCTCGATCGGCCCAACCTGAAGATTCTGGTCGAATATCTGCGCGGCCCGTTCAGCAATCTGGAGAACCGCTGGAGCTTCGAGCCGAAGTCGGAGACCGAATGCGATGTCGGCTTCTTCCTGAACTACGAATTCAAGAGCCGGATGCTGGCGATGCTGATGGGCTCGATGTTCGACGCCGCATTCTCGCGCTTTGCCGCCGCGTTCGAGAAGCGGGCGGACCAAGTCTACGGCAAGCCTCAGCTGTCAACGTAGCGAAGCCGTCTCGTTGCATCCCCGGAACGCAAATGCCCGGCGCAAGGCCGGGCATGACGGGTGATGCGTGGACTTACGGGCAGGAACGACGCACGCCGCCGGACGCGATGTAGGTGCCCGAAGCCGGGTCGTAGGTGCGGAAGCGCTGGGAGCAATAGGCGTCGTTGTTGGCCTTGGCCTGGCTCGCCGCGATGGCGCCGCCGATGATCGCGCCGGCTGCAAGCCCGCCGATGATCGCAGCACCGTTTCCACCACCGCCATGGCGATGACCGTAGTAGCCGCCGCGGTAACCGTGACGCGGGCCGCCATGCCAGTGACGATACTGCACCTGCTCGACGGAGATCGGCTGGTCCTGCAATCGCGCGGGCGCGAGCGGTGCGGCGAACGAGGGGGCAATAGTTGAAAGCGTCATGGCGCCTGAGGTGATTGCGGCCACGACCAAAGTTCCCAACTTCATCATTTTCTCCTTGTTGTGGGATTTTGCTGTTTGGACAAACAATTCAAACAGCAGAGTTGGAACAATAGAAAACGGCGAAGCGACGTCGCAGTTCCACCTGAGATAGGCGGCACTGGGTCGCAGTTGACACAGGGGTGTGTGAGGTTGGCCTTCGCGCGATGCGACTTGCGTAGGCCTATCCGCGTGGCGGCCGCCGGCGCTTCGCGGCATGGCTTCGCGGCGACCGGGCCACGCGCGGCCGCAATCGGCTGGCAGCCTCGCGGCGCGGCTTTGCGGCCTGCGGCGGCCGCGCGAGCTCGATCAGCATGCGGAGCGCCTCGACCACCGAGCGTTGCCGCACCGTGCTGCGGCCGATCGCGCCAAATCGTTGCTCCCGATGAACGATGCGGCCGTCGCGCGCGGCGACGGCTAAGTGCACCAGGCCGACCGGCTTGCCCGGCGTCGCGCCGCCGGGGCCCGCGATCCCGGTGATCGAGACCGCAAGGTCGACGCCGGCCTTTTCCAGTGCGCCGATCGCCATCGCGGTCGCGGTTTCCTTGCTCACCGCGCCGAACGTCTCCAGCGTTGCCGCCTTGACGCCGAGCATCGCCCGCTTGGCCTCGTTCGAATAGGTGACGAAGCCGCGGTCGATCACGTCGGAAGAGCCGGGGATATCGGTGAGCGCGCCCGCGACCAGGCCCCCGGTGCAGGACTCGGCGGTCGCGATGGTCAGCTTGCGCATCCGGCACAGGTCGAGCAGCGCGCGGGAGAGGGCACGAGCGTCGCTGCCGCCCATGTCAGGCACCCCAGCCTTTTTCATCCCAAGGCAGGCGGACCGTGGCGCTCGCGGTCGCCGCGATGCCTTCCTCGCGGCCGGTGAAGCCGAGCCGCTCGCTGGTGGTCGCCTTGACCGCCACGCGCGAGATGTGGACGCCGGAGATCTCCGCGATCTTCGCCCGCATGGTGTCGCGCAGCGGGCCGATCTTCGGCCGCTCGCAGATCAGCGTCACCTCGAGATTGGCGATCCGCCCGCCGCGCGCGGTGACGCGCTCAACGGCATATTTCAGGAACTGGTCGGAGGAGGCGCCCTTCCACTTGGCGTCGCTCGGCGGGAAGTGCGAGCCGATGTCGCCGTCGGCCAGCGCGCCGAGGATCGCGTCGACCAGCGCATGCAGCCCGACATCGCCGTCGGAATGGGCCAGGAATCCCTTCGTGTGCGGCACGCGGACGCCGCAGATCATGACATGGTCGCCGTCGCCAAAGGCGTGCACGTCGTAACCGGTGCCGGTCCTGATGTCGCCGAGCTGGCTTGCGAGCCGCGCTTCCTCGCGCACGAAATCTTCGGGGGTGGTGAGTTTCATGTTGGCAGCATCGCCTTCAAACGTCGCAACGGTCAATCCCGCCCATTCAGCCAGCGCGGCATCGTCGGTGAAATCGCTGCGGCCCTCGCGCGCGGCACGACGATGCGCCTCCAATATTACGTCGAAACGAAATGCCTGGGGCGTCTGCGCGATCCGCAAGCGGGCGCGCTCCGGCGTCGCCTCGACATCGCCGGCATCGCCGGTGACCTTGATCGTGTCGGTGACGGGAATCACGGGGATCGCAGCGCCGGTCCGGCCGGCCGCGGCGATCGCGCGCGAGATCACGGCCGCGGTGACGAAGGGGCGCGCGGCATCGTGGATCAGCACGATATCGGGCTTCGCGCTGGCGAGCGCCTCGAGCCCGGCATGGACCGAGGCCTGCCGGGTCGCGCCGCCCGGCGTCGGCGGTTGATGGCGGAGGCCAGCCACCGCTTCATCGAACAGCGCGGCATCATCGGGATTGACCACCGGCTGCACCGCAAACACGTCGGGGTGTCCGGAGAACGCCTCCATGGCGCGGTAGATCACCGTCTGTCCGCCGATCGTCCGGTACTGCTTTGGTCCGCCTGCGCCGGCGCGCAGTCCACGGCCGGCTGCGACAAGGATGGCTGCGGTACGCTCAGGCTTCGACATGTTGAACCAGTGACAGGCGAATCAGGGATGAGGGGAGCGGCGGGGACCGCCGCGCACAGCCCTTAGCACGACAGCTGCGCAAAAACAGAGCGTTTGCCGATGACTGTGGGAAAAGCAGATTTTGTTGCAGTGCACTTGCACAGGTGCTAGGAATGTCTAAACCGTAGGCATGAGCCTTGACTGCACAAGAATTGTGCGCAGAATAGATGGCGTCGGCTGCAATGGCGTGGCTGACAGAACGACGAGACGGCTGTGACCGGCGTGCAAAGTACTCCTCGTAACCCATTGAAGATAGGCGATATTGCTGTCGCCAACCGGGTTCTCCTCGCGCCCATGTCCGGCATCACCGACGCGCCCTTCCGGCGACTCGCCGCCACCTTGGGCGCCGGGCTGGTGGTCTCCGAGATGACCGCCAGCGACGATCTGGTGAACGGCAAGCCGATGTCGAAGCTGCGTTGTGAGGCAGCCGGGATCGGGCCGCATGTGGTCCAGCTCGCCGGCTGCGAGACCCACTGGATGGCGGAGGGCGCGCGGATCGCCGAGGGCGCGGGCGCTGACATCATCGATATCAACATGGGCTGCCCGGCGCGCCACGTGACCGGCGGCCAGTCCGGCTCGGCCCTGATGCGCGACCTCGACCACGCGGTAACGCTGATCGAGGCGACGCTGTCGGCGGTCAAGGTGCCGGTGACGCTGAAGATGCGACTAGGCTGGGACGATCGCTCGCTCAATGCGCCCGAACTGGCGCGCCGCGCCGAGGCATCAGGCGTGCAGATGATCTCCGTGCATGGCCGCACCCGCTGCCAGTTCTACAAGGGCGAGGCCAACTGGAACGCGGTGCGCGCGGTCAAGGACGCCGTCACGATCCCGGTCGTGGTCAACGGCGATATCACCTCGTTCGACAGGGCGCTCGACGCGCTGGAGATGTCGGGCGCCGACGCCGTCATGATCGGCCGCGGCGCGCAGGGCCAGCCCTGGCTGCCCGGCCAGATCGGTCGCCGGCTCGAGACCGGGGTCGCCGAGGCTGCGCCGTCGCTCGCCGAGCAACTCAAGCATGTTCGCGCGCTCTATGACGAGGTCTGCAGCCACTATGGCCTGCGTATCGGGCTCAGGCATGCGCGCAAGCATCTCGGCTGGGCGCTGGAGACTGCTGCGGCCTATAGCTGCGCGCCGGCGGCAACGTTGAAGACCTGGCGGCAGGCGATCCTGACCTCGGAGCAGCCGTCCAGCGTGCATCGCGCGCTCGAGGACGCCTATGACGACTTTGCCTGGAGTGCTGCCGCATGACGTCAGCCATGGAATTTCGCCGACCCGTGCCCACCGACGGCGAGGCCATCCTCAACGCGCTGCCCAATCCGGTGCTGCTGGTCGCACCCGACGGACGGATCGTCGATGCCAACATCGCCGCCGAATCCTTCTTCGAGATCTCGACGCAGTTCTTGCGCCGGCAGTCGCTGAAGGAGCTGGTGCCGTTCGGCAGTCCGCTGCTCGCGCTGATCGAGCAGGTGCGGGCGAGCGGCTCGCCGGTCAACGAATACAAGGTCGATCTCGGCACGCCGCGGATCGGCGGCGATCGTCAGGTCGACCTGCACGTCGCGCCGCTGACCGAGCGGCCCGGACATATCGTGGTGATGCTGCAGGAGCGCACCATCGCCGACAAGATGGATCGCCAGCTCACCCATCGCAGCGCGGCGCGCTCGGTGATCGCGCTGGCCGCGATGCTTGCCCATGAGATCAAGAATCCGCTGTCCGGCATCCGCGGCGCCGCGCAGCTCCTCGAGCAGCAGGCTTCCTCGGAGGATCGGCTGCTGACGCGGCTGATCTGCGACGAGGCAGACCGCATCGTGACGCTGGTCGACCGCATGGAAGTGTTCGGCGACGACCGTCCGGTGGCGCGCGGCCCGGTCAACATCCATTCGGTGCTCGACCATGTGAAGCGCCTCGCGCAATCGGGCTTCGCCCGCAACGTCCGTTTCATCGAGGACTATGATCCGTCGCTTCCGCCGGTGCTGGCCAACCAGGACCAGTTGATCCAGGTCTTCCTCAACCTCGTGAAGAACGCCGCCGAAGCGGTTGCCGATCTCGGCACCGATGCGGAGATCCACCTCACCACGGCGTTCCGGCCTGGTGTGCGGCTGTCAGTGCCCGGCAAGAAATCGCGGGTCTCGCTGCCGCTGGAATTCTGCGTCAAGGACAACGGCTCAGGCGTGCCGGAAGACCTGTTGCCGAACCTGTTCGATCCCTTCGTCACCACCAAGCAGACCGGCAGCGGACTCGGCCTCGCGCTGGTCGCCAAGATCGTCGGCGATCACGGCGGCATCATCGAATGCGAGTCGCAGCCGCGTAAGACCACCTTCCGCGTGCTGATGCCGATGTACAGCGCCGCCAAGCAACACGATCACAGCAACCGCGATGACGTTCCGGGTACGTCCTCGCCTGCCTCACGATGAGGAACAACAATGCCTGCAGGTAGCATACTTGTCGCTGACGACGACACCGCCATCCGGACCGTCCTGAACCAGGCGCTGTCGCGCGCCGGCTATGAGGTGCGCCTGACCGGTAACGCCGCCACGCTGTGGCGCTGGGTCAGCCAGGGCGAGGGCGATCTCGTCATCACCGACGTGGTGATGCCCGACGAGAACGCGTTCGATCTGCTGCCGCGGATCAAGAAGATGCGGCCGAACCTGCCTGTCATCGTGATGAGCGCGCAGAACACCTTCATGACGGCGATCCGCGCCTCCGAGCGCGGCGCCTACGAATATCTGCCGAAGCCGTTCGACCTGAAGGAGCTGATCACCATCGTCGGCCGCGCGCTCGCCGAGCCGAAGGAGCGGGTCTCCAGTCCCGCCGACGACGGCGAGTTCGACTCGATCCCGCTGGTCGGCCGCTCGCCGGCGATGCAGGAGATCTACCGCGTGCTGGCGCGGCTGATGCAGACCGATCTGACCGTGATGATCTCGGGCGAGTCAGGCACCGGCAAGGAGCTCGTGGCGCGCGCGCTGCACGACTACGGCCGGCGCCGCAACGGCCCGTTCGTCGCGGTCAACATGGCGGCGATCCCGCGCGATCTCATCGAGTCCGAATTGTTCGGCCATGAGCGCGGCGCCTTCACTGGCGCCAACACCCGCGCCTCCGGCCGCTTCGAGCAAGCCGAGGGCGGCACGCTGTTCCTCGACGAGATCGGCGACATGCCGATGGAGGCGCAGACCCGTCTGCTCCGCGTGCTGCAGCAGGGCGAGTACACCACCGTCGGCGGCCGCACCCCGATCAAGACCGACGTGCGCATCGTCGCGGCCTCCAACAAGGATCTGCGCATCCTGATCCAGCAGGGCCTGTTCCGCGAAGATCTGTTCTTCCGCCTCAACGTGGTGCCGCTGCGGCTGCCGCCGCTGCGCGAGCGCATCGAGGATCTGCCCGACCTGATCCGGCACTTCTTCTCGCTCGCCGAGAAGGACGGTCTGCCGCCGAAGAAGCTCGACACCCAGGCGTTGGAGCGGCTGAAGCAGCACCGCTGGCCGGGTAACGTCCGCGAGCTGGAAAATCTCGCCCGGCGGCTCGCCGCGCTCTATCCGCAGGACGTCATCACCGCTTCTGTCATCGACGGCGAGCTGGCGCCGCCGGCCGTCACCTCGGGCAGCACCGCGACCGTCGGCGTCGACAATCTCGGCGGTGCCGTGGAGGCCTATCTGTCCTCGCACTTCTCCGGCTTCCCGAACGGGGTGCCGCCGCCGGGCCTCTACCACCGCATCCTCAAGGAGATCGAGATCCCGCTCCTGACAGCTGCGCTGGCGGCGACCCGCGGCAACCAGATCCGGGCTGCCGACCTGCTCGGATTGAACCGCAATACGCTGCGCAAGAAGATCCGCGACCTCGATATCCAAGTCTACCGGAGCGGCGGCTAGGGCTGAGACGGGGCGGGGCGCGAGCCTCGCAACCGTTTTTGAGTAGTCACAAATGGTTTTGAGGGACACGGCGCCGCACCGCGGTTTGCGCCGCGGAAATGTCGCAATTCGGCAACATTGTGATATGATTGCATCAGTTCGCAATTCCCGCGGGCGATCGCTCTCAGCTCAATTGCCGGTATGACCAGCGCAGACACCACCGCTTCAACTTTACACGCGCCCCCGGCCGAGCCCACTGCAGAGGCGCGGGGCTTCCCGCTGCGACGCTGGCTGGCGCCGTTCGCCGTGGCGATTGCGCTGCTGTCTGGCTTCCTCACCTTCGTGGTGCTGACCGGCCTGACCCCGATCGAGCCGACCTCAGACGTCGTCCGCTCCTTCCTGATGATTAACGCCGCCACGATCCTGCTGCTGGTCGGCATCATCGTCCGGGAAGTCTGGCAGATGGTGCAGGCGAGACGGCGGGGCCGGGCGGCGGCACGGCTGCATGTCCAGATCGTCGGCCTGTTCTCGGTGATCGCCGTGCTGCCCGCCGTGCTGGTGTCGATCGTCGCCAACGTCACCATCGAGCGCGGCCTCGACCGGCTGTTCTCGGGCCCCACCAAGCAGGTGATCCAGAACTCGCTGACGATCGCCAGCGCCTACATGCAGGAGCACGCGCAACTCATCAACGGCGACACGCTGGCGATGGCCAACGACCTTGCCCACGCGCGGCCGCTCTACGATCAGGATCGCATGACGTTCCTGCAACTCCTGACCGCCGGCGCCGAGGCGCGCAACCTGCCGGTCGCGGTGCTGATGGACAAGGACGGCAAGATCGTCGCCAGCGCTGAAACCGGCGTTCGCTTCAACTATGAAGCACCGCCACCCGACATCCTCAAGGACATCAACGAGACCGAGCCGAAGATTTCGGTCTTCCCGGAGAACTACGTCGCCTCCGTGGTCCGGCTGCGGGCCTATGACGACATGTTCCTGTACGTGGCGCGTCTGCTCGATCCGGCCGTCGTCGCCCAGCTCAAGCAGACCCAGACCAGTGCCGCCGAGTATGCCCAGCTCGAGACGCGCCGGCTCGGCATCCAGGTCGCGTTCGCGCTGATGTTCGCGGTGATCGCGCTGACCATCCTGATGGCTTCGGTGCTGATCGGCCTGAATTTCGCCAACGGGCTGGTGTCGCCGATCCGCCAGCTGATGGGCGCCGCGAGCGAGGTCTCGACCGGCAACCTCAATGTCCAGGTGCCGGTCCACAAATCGGCAAGCGACCTCGCGATGCTCGGCGAAATCTTCAACAAGATGACCCAGGAGCTGCGCACCCAGCGCAACGAGCTGGTCGACGCCAGCGAGACCATCGACAGCCGCCGCCGCTTCATCGAGGCGGTGCTGTCGTCGGCCAGCGCCGGGATCATCGGGGTCGACGCGTCGGGCACCATCGGCGTCCTCAACCGGTCGGCGGAGAAGCTGATCGGGCATGCCGAGTCGGAGACGCTCGGCCATCCGCTCTCGGACGTGCTGCCCGAGCTCGACGAGATGATGAAGACCGCGCGCGAGGGCACCCAGCGCCTGGTGCAGGGGCAGGTCACGATCCTGCGAGACGGCAATGAGCGCAATCTGTCGGTTCGCGTCTCGGCCGAGCAGACCAGCCAGTCGCGCGACAGCTACATCATCACGCTCGACGACATCACCGAACTGGTCTCCGCGCAGCGCACCTCGGCCTGGGGCGATGTCGCCCGCCGCATCGCCCACGAGATCAAGAACCCGCTGACCCCGATCCAGCTCTCCGCAGAGCGGATCCGCCGCAAGTTCGGCAAGACCATCACCGAGGAGAAGGACAAGTCGATCTTCGAGCAGTGCACCGACACCATCGTGCGCCAGGTCGACGACATCAGGCGCATGGTCGACGAGTTCTCGCGCTTCGCGCGGATGCCGAAGCCGGTGATGGAAGGCGAGGACGTCGCCGACGTGGTGCGTCAGGCCGTGTTCCTGATGAAGGTCGCGCATCCCGATCTCGACATCGAGGCCGACATCAAGCAGGCGCCGCTGCCGGCACAGTTCGACCGCAGGCTGATCTCGCAGGCGCTGACCAACATCATCAAGAACGCGACCGAGGCGATCGAGCAGGTCCCACGCGAGGAGCTCGGCAAGGGCCGCATCGACGTCGTGGCGCAGCGCGAGGGTGACGACATCCTGATCGACGTCGTCGACAACGGCATCGGCCTGCCCAAGGTTGCCCGTTCGCGGCTGCTCGAGCCCTATGTTACGACGCGGGCGAAGGGCACCGGTCTTGGACTCGCGATCGTCGGCCGTGTTCTCGAAGACCATGGCGGCCGCATCGAGCTCAAGGACGCGTCGGATTTTCGTGAGGGCCAGCGCGGGGCCTGGATGCGGCTGCGCTTTTCCGTCACGGGCCAGGCGGCCAAGCCGGAGAACAAGCCGGAGAACAAGGAACAAAAGCCGGACGCGAAATCATCCGACCCCGTCGGCGAAAAAAATCCGCCGCAAGAGCCGACCAACGGCCCGGCACAGGCGACCAACAATGAACCAAAAATCCAACAACCAATCCAAGAACCCGACCAGCAAGAACCAAATAACCAAGAGCCAAATGCACAAGAGCCAAGAAGCCAACAGCCAAGAATCAAAGCCGCGACGGGCGACTGACAACGCAGGTGTAACCCATGGCAAGTGACATTCTGATTGTCGACGACGAAGCTGACATTCGTGACCTCGTTGCGGGTATCCTGGACGATGAGGGGTTTTCCACGCGTACCGCGCGCGACAGCGATTCGGCGCTTGCCGAGATCGCCAACCGCCGCCCGAACCTGGTCTTCCTCGACATCTGGCTGCAGGGCTCCAAGCTCGACGGCCTGCAACTGCTCGAGCAGATCAAGAAGGACAATGCCGATCTGCCGGTCGTGATGATCTCCGGCCACGGCAACATCGAAACCGCCGTCGCGGCGATCAAGCGCGGCGCCTATGACTTCATCGAGAAGCCGTTCAAGTCTGACCGGCTGATCCTGGTGGCGACGCGGGCGCTGGAGACATCGCGGCTCAAGCGCGAGGTGAAGGAGCTCAAGCAACTGGCGCCGGCGGCGAGCGTCCTGACCGGCCGCTCGGCCTGCATGAACCAGCTGCGCCAGACCATCGACCGCGCCGCCAAGGCCAACAGCCGCATCCTGATCGTCGGTCCCTCCGGCGCCGGCAAGGAACTCGCCGCGCGCACGCTGCATCATGCGTCCGGGCGCGCCGAAGGGCCGTTCGTGGTGATCAATGCGGCCGCGATCACGCCCGAGCGCATGGAGATCGAGCTGTTCGGCATCGAGGGATCGAACGGCGAGCAGCAGCGCAAGGCCGGCGCGCTCGAGGAGGCGCATGGCGGCACGCTGTTCATCGACGAGATCGCGGACATGCCGCGCGAGACGCAGAACAAGATCCTGCGCGTGCTGGTCGATCAGACCTTCCAGCGCCAGGGCGGCACCGGCAAGGTCCATGTCGACGTCCGCATCATCTCCTCGACCGCGCGCAACCTGGAGGAGGAGATCGCTGCGGGCCGTTTCCGCGAGGATCTCTATCATCGCCTCTCGGTGGTGCCGATCCGGGTGCCGCCGCTGTCGGAGCGCCGCGAGGACATCCCCGAGCTGATCGACTATTTCATGGACCAGATTTCGGCGGCCACCGGCCTGCCGAAGCGGCAGATCGGGCAAGACGCGATGGCCGTGCTGCAGTCGCATGTCTGGCCGGGCAACGTCCGCCAGCTCCGCAACAACGTCGAGCGCGTGATGATCCTGGCCGGCGGCGGGCCGGAGGCGATCATCACCGCCGATATGCTGCCGCAGGACGTCGGCTCCATGGTGCCGGCGATGCCGACCTCCAACAATGGCGAGCACATCATGGGCTTGCCGCTGCGCGAGGCGCGCGAGGTGTTCGAGCGCGATTATCTGATCGCCCAGATCAGCCGCTTCTCCGGCAACATCTCGCGCACCGCGGAGTTCGTCGGCATGGAACGCTCAGCGCTGCATCGCAAGCTGAAGGCGCTCGGGGTCGGCTGACCCCGAAACGCCTGACCCAATACGCCAGGGCCGGCACTCGCCGGTAGCCTGGCGCGAAGTCTCGGCGGTCACCCGCCGGGGGAAGCAGGCCAGGCTCGGGTCCGGGCGGGCCGCTGAGCGAGGCGAGGGCCGGGTCGGTACAACCGGGGGATTTATCACTCCCTGCGAGAATATTCGTCTCTTTCCCTGCGCTTTCTTAGAATGGCCACCGTGTTCCTACCGACTGCTGCGCGAACCGGCTTGCCTAAAAACCGCGCGTGGCCTCTAATCCTACCGCTACGCCTGCCAGAGGGGGATCTCAGGGCAGGCGGGCAGCCGGAGGAGGCTCCGTCAGAGAGCCGCAACCGGTTCAAGAAAAAGAAGCACAAGCTTGCGGGACAAAAACAATGGCGGCAGACCGCGCACAAAATCTACAAGACACCTTCCTTAATCACGTTCGTAAAACAAAAACGCCACTGACGATATTTCTGGTCAACGGGGTAAAGCTGCAGGGCATTGTCACATGGTTCGACAATTTCTGCTTGCTGCTGCGGCGCGACGGTCACTCGCAGCTTGTCTACAAGCACGCGATCTCGACCATCATGCCCGGCGCTCCGATTCAGCTGTTCGAAGGTGGTGAGGACGCACCGGCTTGAGAGTGAACTGATTGGAACCCTTCAATCCTGAAGGGGGCGTCGACCGGACCAAGTCTAGGCCCGGGTCGGCGGGGGACTTGAGCACCGGGCGGGTGGTTGTCATCGGCCCGTACCTGCGCATGCGCCGTGGCGACGGCGATGCGCAAACGGATTCGTCTGTCCGCGACTACGAAGCGCGGATCGGGGAAGCCGCTGGCCTCGCCGGTGCGATCGACCTCACCGTGGTGGAATCCGTCGTCGCGCCGATCAGCCAGATCCGGCCCGCGACCTATCTGGGCAAGGGTAAGGTCGAGGAGATCAACGGCCTCGTCGCTGGCGACAAGGTCGAGCTCGTGGTGATGGATTGCGCGTTGTCGCCGATCCAGCAGCGCAACCTCGAGAAGGCCTGGAGCACCAAGGTGCTCGACCGCACCGGCCTGATCCTGGAAATCTTCGGCCGCCGCGCCAAGACCAAGGAAGGCGCGTTGCAGGTCGAGCTTGCCCATCTCAATTACCAGCGCAGCCGCCTGGTGCGATCGTGGACCCATCTCGAGCGCCAGCGCGGCGGCTTCGGCTTCATGGGCGGCCCGGGCGAGACCCAGATCGAGGCCGACCGCCGCCTGATTGGCGACCGCATCACGCGGCTCGAGAACGAGCTCAAGAAGGTGCAGGCGACGCGGCGGTTGCATCGCGCCGGACGCCAGCGCGTGCCGTACCGCGTCGTCGCGCTGGTCGGCTACACCAATGCCGGCAAATCGACCCTGTTCAATCGGCTGACGCGCGCCGACGTGCAGGCCGCCGACATGCTGTTTGCGACGCTCGACCCGACCCTGCGCGCGCTCAACCTGCCGCATGGCGGCAAAGCGATGCTGTCGGACACGGTCGGCTTCATCTCCAATCTGCCGACCCAGCTGGTGGCCGCGTTCCGTGCCACGCTGGAGGAGGTGCTGGAAGCCGACATCATCCTGCATGTCCGCGACATCTCCCATGAGGATGCGGAGGCGCAGGAGCGCGACGTCGAGGCGGTGCTGCACCAGCTCGGCATCGATCCCGACGCCGACGGCGGCCAGCGCATCATCGAGGTCTGGAACAAGATCGATCGCTTCGATCCGGAGGAGCGGGACAATCTGCGCAACATCGCCGCGCGCCGGCCGCCGGAGCGCCCGTGCTTCCTGGTCTCGGCCGTGACCGGCGAGGGGATCGAGGAGCTCTTGACCGCGATCGAGGATCGCCTCGCGGCCAAGCGCATCACGCTCAATCTTTCGATCGATGCCTCCGACGGCGCCGGCATCAGCTGGCTGCATCGCAATGCCGAGGTCCTGAACAAGGAGCTCAATGGCGAGCGCTTCGACATGACGGTGCGGGTCGACGAGACCAAGCGCGACATCGTCATGTCACGATTCGATGCTCTGCCGCACGGGACGTAACGTCCCGGAAGTCCGTGGCGGCAAGGGGGATCGAAGTGGGATCGATGTTCAATCGTCGAGCATTTCTCGGCGGCGGCCTGGCGAGCGCTGCGGTCGCAGGGATATCAACGCGTGGCGTTGCCGACAACGCTGCTTTCGTCGACGCGCCTGCGCTCCGGCCGGTTCTCGCGCGTCCGGACCGCATGTTTCGTGTCACGGTATGTCTGCGTCCGTTCCGCGCTGCCGGTCCGCGCATCGAAGCGGAATGGATCGACAGCAAATATGTCGTCCACAATTACGGACACGGCGGTAGCGGCTGGTCGCTGTCCTGGGGCGCCGCGCAGGAGGCCGTGCCGCTCGCCCTGCAATTGAGCGCGCGCAACATTGCCGTCCTTGGCGCCGGCGCGATCGGTCTGACGACGGCGATCACCGCCCAGAGGATGGGCGCGACCGTCACGATCTACGCCAAGGAGCGATTTCCGCAGGTGCGCTCGGCGCGTGCGACCGGGGACTGGTCGCCGGACTCGCGTATCGCGATGGAAGCAGACGTCGCACCGGACTTTGCCGACCGCTGGGAGCGGATGGCGCGCACGACCTTTGCGACCCATCAAAGCTATCTCGGCCTTGCCGGCAATCCGATCGAATGGACCGATCGCTATTTGCTGTCCGACGATGCACCCGACGCCGACGGCCGTCCGCACAGGCGCCAGCATGCCTCGGGCGACGGCTCGAAGAAATTCCTCGAATTGCGCGGCCGGATCAGGTCGCTCACGCCGCGATGGGATTTGCTGGCCGCCGGATCGAATCCGTTTCCCGCGCCGTACGCGTGGAAAAGCGCTTCGCTCACCTACAACGTCACGGATCTCTACCGTCAGCTCGAAGCGGAGTTTCAGCGCGCCGGCGGGCTGTTCGTGCCGATCGAATTGCAGGCGCCGTCCGATCTTTCGAAGATCCGCGAAACCGTCATTGTCAACTGCACCGGCTACGGCGCTCGTGCGCTGTTTCGTGACGAGAGCATCGTTCCGGTGCGCGGCCAGATCGCCTGGCTCATTCCCCAGCCGGATGTGAATTACGGCGTCTTCTACCGCAACCTCAGCGTCCTCGGGCGGCGCGATGGCATCGTCGTCCAGCCGGTCGGTGAAAACGACTATTTCGGCTTCAACGACGACAACGAAACGCCGGATCTCGCCGCCGCGCGCCAGGCGGTGGACGACGCCGCGAAACTGTTCAGCCGGGCCTGATCGGCCCTCCGGCACGGCACCGCGCAATCTCCCGAAATGTGACGGCGCCGTGACGCGGGCTCAGTCGACCGCGCCTGCGACGTGCCGCCGCACTTTCTGTTTGAATTCTGCGCCGCCTTGGTTCATTGCGCTGCTGGACGCAAAGCCGAGGCCGATCGATGCAGGACACCAGCGAAACCATCACCCACGACACGCTCGCCGGCCAGAACGGGGATCTCGCCCATGTGCGGGCGCCCGAGATCGTCGATGCCCTCAATGCCCGGGAGCCGGCGGATGCGGCGAAGCTGCTGCAATCGCTGCCGGCCGAGAAGGCGATCGAGGTGCTCGACCTGCCCGGGCTCGACAATACCTGCGAGATCCTGGCCGAGCTGCCGAAGGACGCGGCAGTGTCGCTGCTGTCGGGCGTCTCCGACGACCGCGCCGCCGACATCTTCAAGGAACTGGTCGAGCCGCTGCGCACCACGCTGCTGAACGGCCTCAATCCGGATACCCGTAACGTCATCTCGGGGCTGCTGGCCTATCCCGAGCGCAGCGCCGGCAGCATCATGACGACCGAATTCGTCAGCGTGCCCTCGAACTGGACCATCGCCGAGGTCCTGCATCACATCCGGATGGTCGAGCGCACCCGCGAGACCGTCTATTCGATCTTCGTGATCGACCCGGTCAAGAAGACCCTGATCCAGGCGGTGCCGCTGCGCCGCCTGATCTCGGCCGATCCGCATGCCAATGTGCTCACCGCAGCACCGGCGCGGAAGCCGCTGATGATTTCGCCGGAGGCCGACCGCATGGAGGCGGCGCGGCTGATCTCGCGCTACGATCTGCTCGCGGTCGCCGTCGTCGACGGCCCCGGCCATATCCTCGGCATCGTCACGGTCGACGACGTCATCGACGCCATCGTCGAGGAATCGACCGAGGACGCCCAGAAGTTCGGCGGCATGGAAGCGATCGACGAGCCTTATCTGCGGATCGGCTTCCTCGAAATGATCAAGAAGCGCGGCGGCTGGCTGTGCGCGCTGTTCCTCTCGGAAATGCTGACCGCAACCGCGATGCAGTCGTACCAGAGCGAACTCGAGAAGGCGATCGTCCTGACGCTGTTCATCCCGCTGATCATGAGCTCCGGCGGCAATTCCGGCTCCCAGGCCACCTCGCTCCTGATCCGCTCGCTGGCGTTGCACGAGGTGCGGCTGCGCGACTGGTGGCGTGTCGCCATGCGCGAACTGCCGACCGGTATCGTGCTCGGCGCCATCCTGGGCTTGATCGGCATCGTCAGGATCACGCTCTGGCAGACGCTTGGCCTGTTCGACTACGGCCCGCATTGGATGCTGGTGGCCATCACCGTCGGCGCCGCGCTGGTCGGCATCGTCACCTTCGGCTCGCTGTCCGGATCGATGCTGCCGTTCATCCTCAAGCGCATCGGCTTCGATCCGGCCAGCGCGTCCGCGCCGTTCGTCGCGACGCTGGTCGATGTCACCGGCCTCGTGATCTATTTCGGCGTTGCTGCCGTGATCCTGCACGGGACGCTGTTATAGGGCGTGTCCACCGCCACGAGTCGCCGCCGCGAAACGGCAGCGATGGAGCCGAAACGTCTCCAAAACCTGACGACGTCCGAATTGTTCGTGGAAGGCGGTAGTCTCGTGAACCAAGGAAAAGGTTCACGGCCCATGACGAAAATAATTGCCTTGCAGCTTGCGGCGCGCAGCGGGAGGATTTGCATGACCGCGCCGTCCACGAGATCGCGCAAAGTCGAGAGCATGGATCGTTGGAAGGCTGGTCTCTGAACTAGGCAGGTCCGATCCGGCCCTATAGCGACTGGTCGCCTGTCAGGAATTCCTCAATCGTTGCGTTTGAACAGGAGGAACTTCCATGTATCTCAAATCAAATTTTCTTTTCGCGGTCGTTCTCGCTGCGCTCGCTGCCGCAATAGGCACTGCAACACGTGCGGCCGAGCCGGCGGCCCGGATCACGATCCTGTACGATGCGTTCGGTACCGATACCGCGATGACAAAGGATTGGGGCTTCTCCGCCCTCGTTGAAGTCGGAGGAAAGCGCATCCTGTTCGATACCGGGGACAACGCGAAGATCTTCGCTGCCAATGTCAAGGCGAAGGATGTGGACCTTAGTAACCTCGATTTCGTCGTGTTGTCTCACCGGCACTCCGATCACATGGCGGGCCTGAGCTATGTCTTAAGCGTCAATCCGAAGATCAAGATTTATGCTCCCAAGGAGGGATTTGGCATCTACGGCTCGTCGCTGCCGTCGAGCTTCTACCGCAAGGACGAGTCGCTGCCGCCGGAGATGCGGTACTATGACGGCAAGCCGCCCGAGATCATGAAATTCGGTGCTGCCTGGGCGGATGCCAACTTCGAGTTGATCGACCAAACGACCGAAATCGCACCTGGCATTACACTCATAGCTCTGATTTCTGATCTGCCGGGAACGAAGGAGCTCAAGGAACTGTCCCTGGCGGTGAATACTGCAGATGGAATCGTGCTCGTTGTTGGCTGCTCGCATCCTGGAATCGAGCGTATCGTCGAGGCTGCGGCAGCAATCAACCCGAGGATTCGGCTGATCGCTGGAGGCTTCCACCTAGTCGCTGCCCCTGACGAGGTGATCACCAAAGTGACGGCCGCGCTGCAAGACCGTTTCAAGGTCGAAAGCATCGCCCCCGGGCATTGCACCGGCGAGCCAACATTTGCCGCCCTGAAGAAGGCGTTTGGCGACAAGTACATTTACGCCGGCGCCGGCACTTCGATTGCCATCGGGGCCGAGGCAGGTTCGAGCAAGAAGCGCGGTGAGGGAATGACCCCCGACGACCTCAGGGTCTATCGCAAGCTGGCGGTCCGGAATGATCCGTTCGGTGTCATGCGCGCGCAAGCCCGACGAGCTGGAGCAGATCTCTAGGCGGAGTTTCGAGGCGCGCGAGGAGAGAAAATCTACGTCGCGCGCTTCGCCTCATTCCACAACGCATCCATCTCCTCCAGCGTCGCGCCGTCGAGCGAGCGGCCCTTCGCGGCCAGCGCCTTCTCGATATAGGCAAACCGCCGCTCGAACTTTGCGTTGGTCGCGCGCAGTGCGGTTTCCGGATCGGCGTCGACGTGGCGGGCGAGGTTGACCAGTGCGAACATCAGGTCGCCGGTTTCTTCCGCAATTTCCTGCTTGTCGTTGCGGTCGAGCGCGGCCTCGATCTCGTCGGCCTCCTCGCGGATCTTGGCGAGCACGGCGCGCGGGTCGTTCCAGTCGAAGCCGACGGTGGATGCCTTGCGCTGCAATTCCATCGCCCGCGTCAGGGCAGGGAGCCCGGCCTTCACGCTTGAGAGCAAGGATTTGTGCGCGGTCTCTTCCGGGGGCCGCCGAGCGGCGCGCTCGGCCTTCTCCTCGGCCTTGATGCGCTCCCAGGCACTCTTGACGCCGGCGGGCTGGATGTTGCCGTCCTTGTCGGCAAAGACGTGCGGATGACGGCGGATCATCTTCTTCGTGATCGCCTCGACCACGTCGCCGAACGCAAACGCGTTCTGCTCCTCGGCCATCCTTGCGTGATAGACCACCTGCAGCAGGAGGTCGCCGAGTTCCTCGCGCAAATCCTCGAAATCGCCGCGTGCGATCGCATCCGCGACCTCATAGGCCTCTTCGATCGTGTAGGGCGCGATGGTCTCGAAATTCTGCACGAGGTCCCATGGGCAGCCGGTCACCGGCGTGCGCAGCGCGGCCATGATCTCGATCAGGCGGGAAATGTCGCGGGAGGGGGTCATGGGACACCGGCTTCAGAGGGGTATTGGCTTTATGCCAAAACACCCCTCCCGATCCCAGCAAAACACGCCGGAAACACGGCACTGTCCACGGATTGGCCGCGGCGCCGTCAGGTGCTTTCTTGTTTGACGCGTTTTCTTGACGCGAACCGGTGTCCACTTCGCTCGAAAACGCTATAAGCGCGTCTCATGACCGATCAGAACAATTCCGACACCGCGCTGGTGCTGTTTTCCGGCGGCCAGGATTCCACCACCTGTCTGGCCTGGGCGTTGGACCGCTTCGCGCGCGTCGAGATGCTCGGCTTCACCTACGGCCAGCGTCACGCGATCGAGCTCGATTGCCGCGACCGCCTGCTGGACGGCATCAGGGCTCTGCGGCCGGATTGGGCAGCCAAGCTCGGCGACAACCACACACTCGCGATCCCGACGTTGTCGGAGATTTCCGATACCGCGCTGACCCGCGACGTCGCCATCGAAATGGGCACGGACGGGTTGCCGAACACCTTCGTGCCCGGCCGCAATTTGGTGTTCCTCACCTTCGCGGGCGCACTGGCCTATCGGCGCGGCATCCGCCACATCATCGGCGGCATGTGCGAGACCGACTATTCCGGCTATCCGGATTGCCGCGACGAAACCATCAAGGCGCTGCAGTCCGCGCTCAGCCTCGGCATGGCCAGGGACTTCGAGCTGCACACGCCGCTGATGTGGCTCGACAAGGCGGCGACCTGGCGGCTTGCTCACGCACTCGGCGGGGCAGGGCTGGTCGACCTGATCCGCGAGCACTCGCACACCTGCTATCTCGGCGAACGCGGCGCGCAGCACGAATGGGGTTACGGCTGCGGCGAATGCCCGGCTTGCAGCCTGCGGGCCAAGGGCTGGCGGGAATATGTCGCGCAGGATGGCCCGTAACCGTGGGCGGATAGCCGTCCGCAGGGGCGCACTGCCAAAATTTCGAAAACAACCCCATGCAAAGGAGTCGGCGGCTGCCGGCGTTCGACACGGCAGCTTGACACGTCGGGCAACTCAGCGGTATTTTTCCATTATTCAGAAATCGTGCAGGCTGGCCTTCGCCAGGACGACGATGGTGTGCAAGGCACCCGCACCGTCATCGCCCGGCTCGACCGGGCGATCCAGTACGCCGCGGCTTCTCAGTTCAAACACTGACGTCTCTGGAATACTGGATCGCCCGGTCGAGCCGGGCGACGACACCGAACAAGCTGCTGAGCGAGCGTCGATGCGAGGAGCGTGTCGCTACTCGAAATCCTTAGCCGTCAGCACGATCGGCTGGCCGTGCGGGGTGCGGTCGGCGGCGTGGTCCCAGGCGTCGCGGTAGCGGTGCAGCGTCTCGGGCGTCGTGACGCCTTTGGCGGCCACGAGGTGTTCGAGCGTTGCGAGCCAATGCTGGTAATAGGTCTCGCCGGTGTCGGGATCGCCGGCCGCCTGCGCGCGCTTGATCTGATCGGCAAGCGCCGCGGCCCATTCGGGCCAGGTGAACACGCCACGATCATGCAGCGTCAACGCCATGGCGAACGCCTGCGCCTCCCATGGCGCGCGGAACACCGGACCGTCCTGATCGCGGGGAATGCTGGACACGGCGCTGGTCGCGCGCGCGGCGGCGCCGGCATCCATCAGACCGCCTCCAGATACGGCTCGAACGCGTCGATCGAGACCTTGATGGTCGGATCGGAGTCCGGTCCCCACAATTCGTGTCCATCGAACACGACGGTGTACAGCCATTGCGGATGCTCGCCGGCGTCGTTGGCCGCCGTATCGGGAAACACGTGACAGCCGTGATCGCGCTCGATCACCCCGACATGACCGCGCACGTAGCGCGGCAGCCGCGTGTGCGTGGCGGGATGGATGTTCTTTGCCCGTACCCGATCGCCGGCCTTGAATTTCGCGGCTGCCGGTGCGGCGCGGCCGAACTTGCCGCGCACCATGATGCGCTCGACATCGGGGATCGAGAATTTGCCGTGCTTGAGCGATTTTGCCGGCGCGACGGCATGTCCGGCCGCGACGTCGTCCTTGGAGATATAGCCCTTGTCGAGCAGCAGGGCCTCCAGCCCAAGCAGCCATTTCCTGTAGTAGGAACTCGACAGATAGACCTGCGGGGGCAGGGTCTCGCGATAGAAGCGCGATGCATCGATGTTGAAGGCGCCGGCCGCGCCCATCGCACGGACCATGGCGAGCACCCGCGACTCCCATTCCTGATGGAACATCGGCTCGTTCGGCTCGGGCTCGACCTTGCCGAACCCGTCCATGCCGCCCATGTCGTGGACGCCGTTCACGACGGCGCTCCCGGTGTTTTCGGGAAGCCGGTGCCGATCATGGAATCGCGCGTCACGAGCTCGGCGAGCTGTTCTTCGCTCCAGCCCTCGGTGCCTGCGGGCCGCATCGGCAGCACCAGGAAGCGTGTTTCGGCCGTAGAGTCCCAGACCCGGATTTCGGTCTCCTTCGGCAGGCTGACCCCGAAATCGGCGAGCACGCCGCGCGGATCCTTGACCGCGCGCGAGCGATACGGCGAGGCCTTGTACCAGACCGGCGGCAGGCCGAGCATTTCCCAAGGGTAACAAGAGCACAATGTGCAGACGACCATGTTGTGACGGCCGGGCGTGTTCTCGATCGCGACCAGATGGTCGCCGACCCGGCTGACATGGCCGAGGGTGCCGACCGCCTTGCTGGCGTCCTCGAGCAGCGCCTTCTTGAAGGCGGGATCGGTCCAGGCCTTGGCGACGACCCGGGCGCCGTTATGCGGGCCGATCTTCGTCTCATAGGCCTGCACGATGGCGTCGAGCGCGGCAGCCTCGACATAGCCCTTTTCGGTCAGGATCGATTCCAGCGCGCGGACGCGCAGTTCGGTCTCCGACAGTTCGGAATGGTCGTGATCGTGGTGGTGATGATCATGTTCGCTCATGCCTACAGAATAGGCGAAATCGTCGTGCTATGTCGAGGCAAGCAGTACACAACAATGCGAGCTGGGAGGTATGCGTGGTTGACGATGTGACGATCGAGAAGGGCCTCGGACCGGAGGGGCGCATCGCAGTGGTGCGGTTCGACCGTGGCGACGGTATCAACGCGCTGTCGCCGGAGGCGCTGCGGCAATTGACCGATGCGGCGCGCAGCTTTGAGGACGATGGCGAAACCTCGGTGGTGGTGCTGACGGGCGGCGCCAAATCGTTCAGCGCCGGCTTCGACCTCAAGGATGCCGAAGGGCGTTCGCGCCAGACCATGGATATGGGCGCGCTGCGCCGTCACCTGAAGCTCGGGCCGCGGCTGACGCGCGTCTGGCAGGACATGGAGCAGGTCACGATCGGCGCGATCGAGGGGTTCTGCGTCGGCGGTGGCGTGGCGCTCGCGGTCGCGTTGGATTTCCGGGTGATGGCGCGCGATGCGCATCTGCGCGTGCCGGAGATCGCGCTCGGCATGAACATGAGCTGGCAGAGCGTGCCACGCATGTTGCATTTGATGGGACCGGCGCGCACCAAGCAGGCGGTGATCCTGGCCGACGACCGGATCTCGGCCGACGAGGCTTACGAATGGGGCCTGGTGGAGCAGGTGACTGATCCGGGCAAATCGTATGACGCTGCGATGGCGCTCGCGGCCAAGGTCGCCGCCCAGCCGCCGATTTCGGTGGCGATGACCAAGCTGACGGTCAACCGGCTGGCGCATGCGCTCGACGACCTCGCCAGCCACATGGATCTCGACCAGTTCGCGCTGGCGAGCCTGACCGACGATCACAAGGAAGGCGTCGCGGCCTTCCTCGGACGGCGCAAGCCGCGCTTCAGGGGACGCTGACGGGCGTGCCTAGCCTAGCGTTTGGTGATGCGGTCGCGAGCGGCGAGGTCGGCCTCCCAACCGAACACCGAGCGGCCGTCAAGCGCCGGCGAACGCGCGCGCTCGTTGGCGACGTAAGCATCGAAGGACGGGCCGGTTGCGGTGAGCTCGAGCCTGCGGGCCTGGTCGTCCAGCCGCTTCAGCGCCTGCAACTCCTCGTCGCGGCCGAGCTTCGCCTGCTGTACCGCCGATTTCAGCACGCCGATCGTCTCATCGTAGACCTTGATCGGCACCGGAAACGGATGACGGTCCTTGCCGCCATGCGCGAGCGAGAAGCGCGCCGGATCGCGGAAACGATACGGCGTCCCGTGAACGACCTCGGCGACCATGGCAAGCGACTCCACGGTGCGGGCGCCGACGCCGGGCGTGAGCAGCAGGTCGGGGAAATCCAGCGGCCCGCGTTCCGCGGCGGCGGCGAGGGTGCCGTGCAGGCGGCGGATGAAGACATCGCTCGAGCGTACATCATGATGTGCGGGCATGATCAGGTGCAGGAGATCGCCCTGCGCCGCCACCTTCTCGGTCAGCTCGGCATATTCATGCGCGATGCCATCGGGACCAAGCGCGGCGAGCAGATCGAGCTGTGCCTGGCGCGAGGCGTCGGCACGGTGATCGGTGAGATTGACGATCTCGCCCTGCGACGGACCGTCGATCGCGCTGTGCGGCTCGTCGACGAAGCTACGCAGCCCCTCGGAATGCCAATGGTAGCGTCGCGCCTGACGCTTGTGGTCGTTCATGCCTTGCTGGACCACGGTCCATTTGCCGTCCGTGGTGACGAAGAAGCCGTGCAGATAGAGCTCGAAACCGTCCTGGACCGCGGCGCTGTCGACCTTGGCGACCAGACGGCTGGCGCGGGTGAGGGCGACGCCGTCGAAGCCGGTCCGCTCACCCAGCGCCGACAATTCGTCCGGCGTGCGCCGCGAATGCCTGCCGCGACCACCGCAGACGTAGATGCCGAGCTCGTCCTGCAGCGGCGCGAGCCCGCGCTTGAGTGCGCCGATGACGCTTGTGGTGATACCAGACGAGTGCCAGTCCATGCCCATCACGGCGCCGAACGACTGGAACCAGAACGGATGCGAGAGCCGCTGCAGAAACGCATCGCGGCCGTAATGATGGACCACCGCCTGCGTGATGACCGCGCCCAGCGTCGCCATGCGCTCCGCCAGCCACGGCGGCACGCGTCCACCATGCAGGGGAAGATCAGCGCTGCCGGTACGTCGGGCCATTAGTCTCCAGGTCTCGAACTGGTGTCGTTGAGTCGGGGGCAGACTATCAGGCAAAGCCTTCGGGGGGTGTTGAATCCCCGCATAAGACCGACCCACAGAACGGAATTCCTTAGCTTTTTCTTGAAAGTTTCCCTCCATAAAAAAGCGCGAAATCCTCCATAAGAGTGTCGTAACGGGGTGGTTCCCCGACATAGGATTGTCGCGCCTTCTGGAAAAGCTCGGAAAACCCGAAATCATGATCATGGACCGTGGAATTGCCGGCGCAATGGGCAAGGGCGATCTGTCTGGGCCTCGTTCGCCGCGTCTCAACCGCCGGGCGTTTCTATTCGGCTCCGCTGCCGGTCTTGCCGCACTGGGCCTGACCGGTTGTGCATCCGACTACATGAGCCTGGCCGAGGCTGAGAAAGTCTACGGGCCCGTGCCTGACGAGAAATTCCCGATCCCTGGGGTCGACGTCAGCAAGGTCAAACCGCAATATTTTCGCAAGACAGTACGCTACGACAGCGACGAGGCGCCCGGTACGATCATCATCGATCCCGGGAAGTACTATGTTTACCGCATCGAAGGCGAGGGCAACGCGACCCGCTATGGCGCCAATGTCGGCCGCGATGGCTTCCGGTGGAGCGGCGAGGCCTATGTCGGGCGCAAAGCCGAATGGCCTACCTGGACGCCCCCCAAGGAGATGATCGCGCGCCAGCCGGAGGCAGGCAAATATGCTCGCGGCATGCCGGGAGGTCTCGACAATCCACTCGGTGCCCGCGTGCTCTACCTCTATCAGAACGGGGCCTACACGCTTTACACGATCTATAGCACCAGCGACCCCGAAACCATCGGGAACGGCATTACGAGTGGCTGCACCGGCCTCCTCAGTCAGGACATGATCGACCTCTATTCGCGAACGCCTCTCAAAACGAAGGTGATCGTGCTCCCGGCCTAGGCCAACGCCGTCGGCGGCCCAGCGCTGGCTTGGCCAGCGCACAGTCGGGGCCAGCTGCCAGAATGGTTCGCTTCATTGCGAATCTCCTCAGGCCGCTTCGGCGTTGATGGCGCTGACGGCGAGCTTGGTGAGCGCTTCATCCGTCTTCTTTTCTTCGGCCAACGTCTGGTCGATGAGCTTGACGGCATCCTTCATGCTGAGTTTGGTGGCCCATGCCTTCAGTGTGCCGTAGCGTGCGATCTCGTAATGCTCGACCGCCTGCGCCGCGGAGACCAGGCCCGGATCGAGCGCCGGAGTGTCGGCGTACTCCTCCATGATCTCCTTGCCTTCGTCGAGGATACCCTCGATGGCGTCGCACTTCTTGCCACGCGCCGGCTTGCCCATCAGATCGAAGATCTGCTCCAGCCGATCGATCTGTCCTTCGGTCTCGTCATGATGCTTCTCGAAGGCGGCACGCAGCTGGTCCGACCCGGCGGCTTTGGCCATGCGTGGCAGCGCCTTGAGGATCTGCTTTTCGGCGTAGTAGATGTCCTTGAGGGTATCGAGGAAGAGGGCGCTGAGGTCTTTCTCCGACATTGGCAGCTCCGTGAGTTTGGGTGATCCGTACCCACAACAGGCACTCTGCAATCTCGTTCCTATCTGCGACGGTTCACCCGCGGATCGCGATTGCGTAGCTTTGCCGCAAGCCTTTCGAGGAACGAAGCGTCGGCGCGTCTGTTGGACGGTCTCATCTTTCAACGGAGAACCGCGATGGATTGGAATCGTGTCGAAGGCAACTGGAAGCAGGTCAAGGGCAAGATCAAGGAGCAGTGGGGCAAGCTGACCGATGACGACCTCGATGTCATTGCCGGCAAGCAGGATCAACTCGAAGGCCGTCTGCAGCAGCGCTACGGCTATGCCAAGGATCAAGCCACGAAGGAAGTGAATGACTGGTACGGCCGTCAGAAATGGTGAGCGCTACGGCATTCGGGGCCCCACTTGAGCGGGGCCCTTTGCTTTGCGCCGTTTGGAACAGGTGCGAATGCGAAACGTTTGAAAGATGCCGTCGTCGCCTTAAGCAAGGGTATCTATGCCGATCACGGTCCGACCGACCCAGCCGGATATTGCCATTGCGCGCGTTATCTCGCGCAACACAACCCCGCCAACAGAACGCGCCGCCTCAATCCTGACATGGGCGGCGGACGAGCATGTCGTCTGCGCCCTAGCACTTGGATGGTGGTTATGGTGTCGAAGCAAGCCAGAGCCGCGACGCCTGGCGAGTGACCATCTTCTGGTCACGGCGTTGACCGCATCCCTAGTTCCGCACCTGCTCAAATTGGTCTTCAACCAGAAGCGGCCGGACCGGCTCACCGTCGTTGGTCATCTGCACGGCATTCCAATCTCCGGCAGGGCCGAGGACTCGTTTCCGTCAGGACATGCAATTCAGGTCGGCGCCATCAGTTCGGCGGCGAGCCAGCTTCCCGAGGGCGAGCGTGGGATCGTCCGGGCGCTCGGCGCTTGTCTGATTTCGACGCGCGTGCTGTTGCTGGCGCATTGGGCCAGTGACGTCGTCGTGGGATCGGCGATCGGGGTTCTGCTCGAGCGGTTGATCCGATGCGTCACGGGGTACGGGCGGCGGGAGCAGGTCTGAGACGATCGATTAGCTCAGGTCCGAGTCACAAAATCCATCAGTCCGAGCCAGAGCGAAGCAATGGGACCGGGCGATCGTGGCCATTCCCATATACATAATTCGCATAAGGTATATTATGGAATATTTATATCTACAATTAGATCAGATATTTAGCTAGAAATCTTCGCACCAAGCCGCAGCTTGGCGCCTGTCCGGGCTTGTCCCGATCGTTGGTCCGGCTCGTCCAGATACGACAGTGATACACGCCCACGCGTCTCGTCAGAAAGCCGATATTGCCGCGGCGTACGGACGCTGCAATAAGCGCCAGCTGTGCAGAGATCGCTGGTGACCCCGCGGCATCAGGTCCGTATAGGATGGCATCTCAGAACAACAACAAGCCTCTCGAGGGAGCAAACCCAATGAGCTTTTCACGACGCACGCTGCTGAAGGTCTCCGCCGCTTCCGCCGTCCTGGGCGGAATTGGCGCGCCGTATGTTGCGCGCGCCCAGTCGGCCGAGTTCTCGTACAAGTTCGCCAACAACCTGCCGGAGTCGCATCCGTTCGTGGCGCGCGCCCGGGAGATGGCTGCGGCGATCAAGACCGAGACCAACGGCCGGTTCGACCTGCAGGTGTTTCCGAACAGCCAGCTCGGTTCCGACACGGACATGCTGAGCCAGGTGCGCTCCGGCGGCGTCGAGTTCTTCACGCTGTCCGGCCTGATCCTGGCGACCCTGGTGCCGGCAGCCTCGATCAACGGCATCGGTTTCGCATTCCCGGACTATCCCACGGTCTGGAAGGCCATGGATGGCGAGCTCGGCGCCTATGTGCGCGGCGAGATCAACAAGGCCGGCCTCGAGGTCATGGACAAGATCTGGGACAACGGCTTCCGCCAGACCACGTCGTCGACCAAGCCGATCACCGGTCCCGACGATCTCAAAGGCTTCAAGATCCGCGTGCCGGTGTCGCCGCTGTGGACCTCGATGTTCAAGGCGTTCGATGCATCGCCCGCCTCGATCAATTTCAGCGAGGTCTATTCGGCGCTGCAGACCAAGATCGTCGAAGGCCAGGAAAATCCGCTGGCGCTGATCTCGGCGGCGAAGCTGTACGAGGTGCAGAAATACTGCTCGCTGACCAACCACATGTGGGACGGCTTCTGGTTCCTGATGAACCGCAGAGCCTGGGCGGCGCTGCCGGACGATATCAAGACCATCGTCGCCAAGAACGTCAACGCGGCCGCCGTCAAGGAGCGCGAGGACACCGAGAAGCTCAACGCCACCGTGAAGCAGGAGCTCACGGGCAAGGGCCTCGTGTTCAACCAGCCCGAGGTCGGGCCGTTCCGCGACAAGCTGCGCGCCGCCGGCTTCTACGCCGAGTGGAAGGGCAAGTACGGCGAGAAGGCCTGGGATCTGCTCGAGAAGTCCGTCGGCAAACTGTCCTGATCGATCCAGCGGGAGGCGTGCCAGGAGGATTGCCATGGCTCATGTCGAGATGACGCCGGCCGTGGCCGGCGAGGCGGCGTCACAGCCCCCTCGCCGCCGCTCCGGTCTCGGTTCCATCGACGCTGCGCTCGGATGGCTGGTCGAAATTCCGGCGGCAATCCTTGTCGTCGCTGAGGTCGTGATCCTGTTCGCCGGCGTGGTGTCGCGTTACGTGCTGCATGCGCCGCTGATCTGGTCCGACGAGCTGGCGTCGATCCTGTTCCTGTGGCTTGCGATGCTCGGGTCGGCGGTGGCGTTCCGCCGCGGCGAGCACATGCGGATGACGGCGCTCGTCGCGAGCGCCGGGCCGAGGCTGTGGGGCTATCTGGACGTGGTCGCGACCTGCGCCGCGCTGGCGTTCCTGATCCTGATTGTGCGGCCGGCCTATGAATACGCCTACGAGGAAAGCTTCATCACGACGCCGGCGCTGCAGATTTCCAACACCTGGCGCGCGGCGGCGCTGCCGGTCGGTATCTGCCTGATGGGGCTGTTTGCGCTGCTGCGGCTGGCGCGGGTCGGCGATTTCAAGACCTTCCTGCTGGCGGCGCTGACGGTGGTCGCGCTGATCGGCGTGTTCTGGCTGGCGCAGCCGATGCTGCGGCCGCTCGGCAACCTCAATCTGATCATCTTCTTCGTCGGCGTGGTCGGCTTCTGCGTGTTCGCCGGCGTGCCGATCGGCTTTGCCTTCGGCATGGCGATCTTCGGCTATCTGGCGCTGACCACGCGGACGCCGCTGATGGTGCTGGTCGGCCGGATGGACGAGGGCATGAGCCACCTCATCCTGCTGTCGGTGCCGCTGTTCGTCTTTCTCGGCCTGCTGATCGAGATGACCGGCATGGCGCGTGCGATGGTCGCGTTCCTGGCGAGCCTGCTCGGGCATGTCCGCGGCGGCCTGCATTATGTGCTGGTCGGCGCCATGTACCTGGTCTCCGGTATCTCCGGATCCAAGGCCGCCGACATGGCCGCCGTCGCGCCCGTGCTGTTCCCGGAAATGAAGGAGCGCGGCGCCAAGCCGGGCGATCTGGTCGCCCTGCTCGCCGCCACCGGCGCGCAGACCGAAACGATTCCGCCGAGCCTCGTGCTGATCACGATCGGCTCGGTCACCGGCGTGTCGATCTCGGCGCTGTTCACCGGCGGATTGCTGCCGGGTGTCGTGCTGGCAATCACGCTGTCGGGGCTGGTGTGGTGGCGCTACCGCGGCGAGAACTTGAGCCACGTGCAGCGCGCCACCGGCAGCGAGATCGGCAAGGCGCTGGTGTTCGCCCTGCCCGCATTGGCCCTGCCCTTCGTGATCCGCTACGCCGTGGTCGAGGGTATCGCGACTGCGACCGAAGTCTCAACCATCGGCATCGTCTACGCCTTCGTCATCGGCCTGTTGATCTACCGCAAGTTTAACTGGCGGCGGCTGGTGCCGATGCTGATCGACACGGCGTGCCTGTCGGGCGCAATCCTCTTCATCATCGGCACCGCGACCGGCATGGCCTGGGGCCTGACCCAGTCCGGCTTCTCGCGGGCGCTGGCAGCGTCGATGACCGGGCTGCCCGGCGGTTCGGCGACCTTCATCGCGGTCTCGATCCTGGCCTTCGTGATCCTCGGCAGCGTGCTGGAAGGCATTCCGGCCATTGTGCTGTTCGGGCCGCTGCTGTTTCCGATCGCGCGCCAGGTCGGCGTCCACGAGGTGCACTACGCCATGATCATCATCCTGGCGATGGGCATCGGACTGTTCGCGCCGCCGTTCGGTGTCGGCTATTATGCCGCCTGCGCCATCGGGCGCGTCGATCCGGCCGAGGGTATCCGGCCGATCTGGGGTTACATGCTGGCGCTGTTGATCGGCCTGATCATCGTCGCCATCTTCCCCTGGATATCGATCGGTTTCCTTTAAAGCACCTTGCGGATGGGATAGAGCCATGAGTGCAGCTCAGAACCAGTACACGATGGGGTTGGACAAGACGCCCGCCAACTACGTGCCGCTGACGCCGCTGAGCTTCCTGGCGCGCTCGGCCGCGGTCTATCCCGACCACGTCAGCACGGTCTATGAGGGCCGCAGCTTCACCTGGAAACAGACCTACGAACGCTGCAAGCGCTTCGCATCCTATCTCGCAGGCAGCGGCATCGGCCATGGCGACACGGTGGCCGCGATGCTGCCGAACATCCCGGCGATGAACGAATTGCACTTCGCGGTGCCGATGACCGGCGCGGTGCTGAACACGCTCAACATCCGCCTCGATGCGGAATCGATTGCGTTCCAGCTCGATCACGGCGGCGCGAAGATTATTCTCGTCGATCCCGAATTCTCCGGCGTGATCGCGGAATCCCTGACCCTGATGAAGGGCGCAAAGCCGTTCGTGATCGACGTCGATGATGCGGCCTTCGCCGCCGGCAAGCGGATCGGCGAGATCGAATATGAGGCGGCGGTCGCCTCAGGCGATCCCGCATTCGCCGAGCGGCCGCCGGCCGACGAATGGGATGCAATCGCGCTGAGCTATACGTCGGGCACGACGGGCAATCCGAAGGGCGTGGTGACCCATCACCGCGGCGCCTATCTCAACGCCGTCAGCAACATCCTCGCAGGCAATCTCGGCCAGCACCCGGTCTATCTCTGGACGCTGCCGATGTTTCACTGCAACGGCTGGTGCTTTCCCTGGACGATCGCGGCGACCGCCGGCGTCAACGTCTGCCTGCGCAAGGTCGATCCCGCCAAGATCTTCGAGCTGATCCCGAAGCACGGCGTCACCCACATGTGCGGCGCGCCGATCGTCTACAACACGTTGATCAACGCGCCTGATGCGCCGAAGGGCGGCAAGGCCAAGCCCGTCGTTGGCTTGATCGCTGGCGCCGCGCCTCCGGTTGCGGTGCTCGAAGGTGCCGAGCGCATCGGCATCAAGCTGACCCATGTCTACGGGCTGACCGAAGTCTACGGCCCCGCCTCCGTTTGCGCCGAGCAGCCGGGCTGGGACGAGCTGTCGGCCGATCAGCGCGCGCAGCTGAAGCGGCGCCAGGGCGTGGCCTATCCGCTGCAGGAAGACGTCACCGTGCTCGATCCCGAGACCATGCGCGAGGTGCCGCACGACGGCGAGACCATCGGCGAGGTCATGTTCCGCGGCAACATCGTGATGAAGGGCTATCTGAAGAACGAGAAGGCGACGCAGGAAGCGTTTGCCGGCGGCTGGTTTCACACCGGCGATCTCGGCGTGCTCGACCAGCACGGCTACGTCATCATCAAGGACCGCTCGAAGGACATCATCATCTCCGGTGGCGAGAATGTCTCGTCGGTGGAGGTCGAGGATATCCTCTACAAGCACCCGGCCGTGCTGTTTGCCGCTGTGGTCGCCAAGCCCGACCCGAAATGGGGCGAAGTGCCCTGCGCCTTCCTCGAGCTGAAGGACGGTGCCAAGGCGACCGAGGCCGAGATCATCGCCTATTGTCGCGAGCATATGTCGGGCTTCAAGACGCCGAAGTCGGTGGTGTTCGGCGTGATCCCCAAGACATCCACCGGCAAGATCCAGAAATTCCTGCTGCGCAACCAGGTCGGATCGGCCAAGGCGATTTCGGCCTGAGCGCGCCACATACCCGCTGTCGTCCCGGGCTTTACCCGGGACCCATAACGACGAATGCCGATTGTGTTGCAAAGCTGGAGCGACAGCTTACTTCAACCACGATGCCCTGTGGTTATGGGTCCCTGCTCCCGTGCGCAAATGCGCACTAGGCAGGGACGACGGCGAGTATGTGGCGCTGGCTCAGCCATCGGCCAGACGGCCGAGCAGATCATAGAGCTGCTTCCTCTCGGCGACATCGAGCGGTGCCAGCGTCGTCACGGTGCATTCGATCTCGATCGGGATCAACTGCTCGACCAGCGCCACGCCGGCTGTGGTCAGATCAATCAGGATCAGCCGTTTGTCGGTCGCATCGCGCCGGGTCGCGACCAGGCGGCGCTTCTTCAGCCGCAGCACGACGTCGCGGATATTGGCCGGCTCCATTGCGACCAGCCGCCCGAGCAGGTTCTGCGACAGCGCCCCGCGCTCGTAGAGCCGGGCCAAGGTCGCATATTGCGGGGCCGTCAGGTCGTAGGATCCGATCCGGTCTACCAGGTTCGACGAGGCGCGTTGATAGGCCCGGCGCAGCAGGAAGCCGACCTGGTCCTCCAGCCTGTAGTCCGACGCAACGCGCCTGACCGGCGCCGCTGCCTTAGTCGACGTTCTCGGCATCGCGGTACATCACCTTGTGGCGCGTGGTCGAAACCCATTCGTCGATCTGGGCTTCGGTCATGAAGTGCTGATCATCGAACCTGTTCCAGTTGCTGATATCGGCCAGGCTCTTCTTCCAGCGCTTGTACGGCGGCTTGGCCGGCGGACCGAAGCACATGATGTCGAGCACGGATAATTCATCGGGGATGCCGAGCAGCGGCTTCATCGCCTGCTGCGCCTTCTCCTGCCCGATCGCGGTCACCCACCAGACGTTATAGCCGAGCGCGGCCGCCGCCAGATGCGCCGACATCGTCGCCGCCGCCACGCTCTGCAGCAGGATCCGCTCGGCATTCTCCTTGTACATCTTGTCGAGCTCGGAGCCGTCGTTGAGCACCGGAAACGCCTTGACCCAACGGAAGTCGCTGGCGACGACGATGAAGCCGGGAGCCGACGCGAGGCCGCGATAATCGGGCGTTGGAAACTTCATCTTGAGCCGGGCGCGCGCGACCTGCTCCTCGCGGAAATATTCCGTGATCCTGTTCTTCAGATCCTGATCGGTGACCGCAATGAAATGCCAGGGTTGCGCATTGGCGCCCGACGGCGCGTGCCGCGCGGCCTCCAGGATCATGTCGTAATGCTCGGCCGGCATCGCGTAGCTGGAATCGAACGCCCGGGTCGTCAGGCGGTTCTTCACGACATCCATCAGCGCGTCATATCGCGTGCGATCAGTGTAATCGCGCGTTGCCACAGCTTCCGTCATCTGCTCCTCCCGGCATATCGTTATGATCATAACGATATGCCCTTTGCGTGAAAGGTCAAGACAGGACCGTTGGCGATCTTGTGCAACCGACGCCGCCCGCCGGGCGGCGGGTTCATGGCGGTGGTCGCGGGAAACCCGATCTGAAATGGGGAAGTCCTCTGCGCCGCGGTCGAGCAGAGGCAAGGCGCGCGGGTGACGGAGCCCGCACGATCCCGACGACATCGGCCGAAAGATCCGGAAATTTCCGCGGTGCTATCGGCTCGATTCAGCGAAACGGCTTCGGGGTGAGGCAATCACATGATCGTCGTTCGCCGGCAGACACAGCGAGCGATGCCTTACCGCGTCGATGAAGGCCAGGATTTCTGCAATCGCGGGATCCGCGTCGGCCAATTGCCTTACCTCGTGCAGACGCGCGGCAAACACGCCAGGGCCGCGAAATAGCTTCTGATAGAACGCGCGGATCACCGCGAGGCGTTCGCGGGTAAATTCGCGGCGTCGCATGCCAACCAGGTTGAGCCCGGCGAGACCCGCGTACTGACCGCTTGCAAGGCCAAACGGGATGACGTCGCCACGTACGCAACTCGTAGCCCCGATCATCGCCTGCGCCCCAATTCGAACGAATTGATGGGCGGATGAGAGGCCTCCCATAAAGACAAAATTGCCGATTTCGCAATGGCCGCCCAGCGTCGCGGACGTGGCGAAGATGACGTCGTTCCCTATGACGCAGTCGTGACCGACATGGCTGCAGTTCATGAAATAGCCGCGATCGCCGACGCGGGTAACACCGCCACCCGCGACGGTTCCGGCATTCATGGTGACGTGCTCGCGGATCGTGCAGTCCTGTCCGATCTGAAGTTTGGTCAGTTCGCCGCGATAGCTCAGGGCTTGCGGAGGCGTGCCGAGCGAGACGAACGGATAGATCGTGCAGCCGCCACCGATCGTGGTCTCCGCGGTCATGTGTACGTGGGCGATCAGCTTGCAGTTTGCGCCGATAACGACACGGGAACCAATAACGCAATAAGGACCAATCGACGTGCCGGCGCCGATCACCGCCCCATCCTCAATCCGCGCAGTGGGATCGATGAGCATCTAGTTCCCTCAAAAATGGATTATTCGCGACCTCCAGCAGAGTGCAAGCTCAAGCAGAGTGCAAGCTCAAATGCCGTCCGCCGGGTGTGACCGGTCGGATTAATTTGCCGCGCGACGCGACCGGTTGCTTCAGCCTGCCCGATCGAGCGTCAGCCGCATGCCGTCATAGGCCGGGATCACGCCGGCCGGCAGGCTCTGCCGCAGCACCTCGTAGTCGAGGTCGGAATGCATGTTGGTGATGACCGCGCGCTTCGGCTTGAAGCGCTCGATCCATGACAATGCGTCGGCGACGCTGAAATGGCTGGGATGCGGCGCATAGCGCAGGCCGTCGACGATCCAGAGATCGAGACCTTCAAGCGTCGGCCAGCTCTCTTCGGGAATGTCGTGCAGATCGGGCGTGTAGGCGGCGTCGCCGATGCGGTAGCCGAGCGCGGGAATCTGGCCATGCTGCACCAGGAAGGCCTCGAGCTTCAGCGGACCGCCCTTCCCCTGCACCGTGTGGCTCTCGCCGGCCTCGATCGAATGCCGGGTTAGGATCGGCGGATAGTCGCTGCCTTCCGGCGAGATGAAGCAATAGGAGAACCGCGCCATGATGTCCTTGGCGGTCGACTGGTTGAAGTAGACCGGGATGCGGCGGCGCTGGTGCAGCACCACCGAGCGCAGATCGTCGATGCCGTGGGTCTGGTCGGCATGCTCATGCGTCAGGAACACCGCGTCGATGTGCTCGACATTGGCGTCGATCAGCTGCTCACGCAGGTCGGGCGACGTATCGATGACGACCCGCGTGGTGCCGTGCTCCATGGTGCGCTCGGCCATGATTGAGCAGCGGCGGCGGCGATTCTTGGGATTGTTGGGATCGCAGGCGCCCCAGCCGAGCGCCGGACGCGGCACGCCGGCGGATGAGCCGCAGCCCAGAATGGTCAGTGTCAGCGTCATGCAGCAACCTTCGGCGCCGGCACCTTGGAGAACAGCCGGAAGAAGTTTTCGGTGGTCTGCCGCGAGATCTCCTCGAGCGAGACGCCGCGGGTCTCGGCGAGCACCTTGGCGACCTCGACAACATAGGACGGCTCGTTGCGCTTGCCGCGGAATTTTCCGGGCGCAAGATACGGCGCATCGGTCTCGACCATGATGCGGTCGGCCGGTAGCTCGGCGGCCAGCGCACGCAGGGTGTCCGACTTCTTGAAGGTCAGGATGCCCGTGAACGAGATCGACAGCCCGAGCGCGATTGCCTTCATCGCCAGCTCGCGGCCGCCGGTGTAGCAGTGCAGGACGGCCTTGAACGGCCCCTTCGCGATTTCGTCCTCCAGGATGCGGCCGCAATCCTCGTCGGCCTCCCGGGTGTGGATCACGAGCGGCAGCTCGGTTTCGCGGGCCGCGGCGATATGCGCGCGAAAGCCGCGCTCCTGGGCCTCGCGCGAACCATGCTCATAGAAGTAATCGAGCCCGGCCTCGCCGAGCGCCACGACCTTCGGATGCTTCGTCAGCTCGATCAGTTCGCTGGCCGGGATGCCGTCCTCTTCATCGGCATGATGCGGATGAGTGCCGACCGAACAGTAGATGTCCGGAAAGCGCTCCGTGATCGCAAGCAGGCCGCCGAGCCGCCTCACCCGGGTCGAGATCGTGACGATGCGACCGATGCCGGCCGCTTCGGCGCGCCCGACGATCCCGTCGAGATCGTCGGCGAAATCAGGAAAGTCCAGATGGCAGTGACTGTCGACCAGCATGAATTTCGAACCACTCACTCGGTCTTCGGTTCCACATAGCGCGGAAACACGCCGACGGGCGCCGGCAGAGCCGTACCCGGCCTGATGCGCTCGGCGATCGCCGCGAAGCTGCGCGCATCCGCTGTTATGCCGAGGGTGTCGAGCATCTTGCCGCAGGATTCCGGCATCACCGCCTGCGCCATGATCGCGATCTGGCGCACCACCTCTGCGGTGACATAGAGCACCGTCTTCTGGCGTGCCGGATCGGTCTTCGCCAAGGCCCATGGCGCCTCGCCGGCAAAGTAGCGGTTGGCTTCGGCGACCACGGCCCAGACCGTGTTGAGCCATTGATGGATCTGCTGCGTCGCCATCGCGGTCCGCGACGTCTCCAGCATGGCGTCGGCCTGCGCCAGGATCGCCTTGTCGCTGTCGCTGAATTCGCCGGGCTCCGGCAGCACGCCGCCGAGTTGTTTGGCGATCATCGACAGCGAACGCTGCGCGAGATTGCCGAAATCATTGGCGAGATCGGCATTGATGCGCGCGACGATGGCCTCGTGGTTGTAGTTGCCGTCCTGGCCGAACGGCACTTCGCGCAGGAAGAAGTAGCGCACCTGATCGACGCCGTACTGGTTGGCCAGATTGAAGGGATCGACCACGTTGCCGACCGACTTCGACATCTTCTCGCCCCTGTTGAACAGGAAGCCGTGCGCATAGACGCGCCTTTGCAACGGGATGCCGGCCGACATCAGGAAGGCCGGCCAGTACACGGCATGGAAGCGGATGATGTCCTTGCCGATGATGTGCACGTCGGCCGGCCAGTAGCGCCAGTGCTTATCGCTCTCGTCGGGATAGCCGACGCCGGTGATGTAGTTGGTCAGGGCGTCGACCCAGACATACATCACGTGCTCGGGATCGCCCGGGACCTTGACGCCCCAGTCGAAGGTGGTGCGCGAGATCGAGAGATCCTTCAGCCCGCCCCGCACGAAGCTCATTACCTCGTTGCGGCGCGAATCCGGGCCGATGAAATCGGGCTGGCTCTCGTAGAGATGCAAGAGCTTGTCCTGGTAGGCCGACAGCTTGAAGAAATAGCTCTTCTCCTCGACCCATTCGACCGGCGTGCCCTGCGGGCCGCGGCGAACATTGTCCTCGCCGACCGTGGTCTCGTCCTCGGCGTAATAAGCCTCGTCGCGCACCGAGTACCAGCCGGCATAGGCGTCGATATAGATGTCGCCATTGTCCTGCATGCGGCGCCAGATTTCCTGCACCGATTTGTGGTGCGCGGGCTCCGAGGTGCGGATGAAACGGTCGAACGAGACATTGAGCCGTTCGTCCATCTCCTTGAAGCGCGCGGCGTTGCGGGTGGCGAGATCGTACGGCGTCATCCCCTCGCCTGCCGCGGTCTGGATCATCTTCTGTCCGTGCTCGTCGGTGCCGGTCAGGAAGAACACGTCCTTGCCGTCGAGCCGCTGGAAGCGCGCCAGCGCATCGGTCGCGATCGCCTCATAGGCGTGGCCGATATGCGGCTGACCGTTCGGATACGCGATCGCGGTCGTGATGTAGTAGGCGTTGCCGCGGTCCGCGGCAGGTGCCGGGACGGACGCGCGCGCAGCAGCCGTCGCTGCGGGTTTGGGTTGCCTGGGCGCGTGGACCGTTGCCGCCTTCGGTGCCTTCTCGGCAGCCGGAGCTTTCGGCACTGCGGGCTTCCTTGCAGCCGGAGCCATGGCGGCCGCCGCTGCCTTCTTCGGCGGAGCCTTGGTGGGCTTCGTGGCAACCTTCTTGGCGGTCTTCTTCGCAGCCTTCTTGACGGCCTTTTTGGCGACCTTCTTTGCCGCCGGCTTCTTGGCACCCGTCTTGGCCTTGGTGGCTTTCTTCGCCTTTTTGGTGACGCGCCCACCCTTCTTGGCCTTGGCCGCGCGCGACTTCGCCGTGGCTTTGCTGGTCACGCGAGCGGGCGATGCCTTCTTCGTCTTCTTGGCCTTCTTCGACGATTTCTTCTTAGCGGTCGCCACCACGGAATCCTTTGCAGATCGAAACGAGATTATCGGGAGTGTTGTCAGACGGATGTGTTTTCGGACGGGTGCGTTGTTAGACGAGACGTCTATCGGGTCGCGTCCGCGAGCATCGAAAACACCGAGAAAACCAGCGGCTTGCGCTCCAGATTGTAGGCTTCGGTATCGCGCGCGGCGCGGACGATCTTTTCCCATACCTCCGCCAGCCGTGCAAGGCGCGGCAGATTGGCATTGGCGTCGCCGGTTCGCATGCGCTCGCTCATCCAGCGATCGATGCCATCGATGAAAGCGGCAAGCGCGACGCGGTCGCTGGTGCCGAGCGCATCGCCCAGCGCGTGCAGCTCGCGCGGATCGACGCTCGGAAGCGTTGCCAGCAGCGCGGCGGTGCGTTGCTGCAGCTTGAGCGCATCGCCGCCGAGCAGCGTCAGCGCCCGCCCGACGCTGCCCTCGGACGCTGCCGCGGCTTCCGCCAGCGCAGGATCGTCGGCCTCGATGTCGGTTGCGGCCGTGGCCGCGCGCACCACATCGCCGGTCTCCAGTGGCCGCAGCAACAATTTGCGGCAGCGGGACAGGATGGTCGGCAGCACCCGTGACGGCGCGTGGCTGACCAGCAGGAACAGCGACTGCTGCGGCGGCTCCTCGAGGATTTTCAGCAGCGCGTTGGCGGCATTGGGATTGAGCTCATCGACCGTGTCGACGATGCAGACGCGCCAGCCGTCGACCGCGGCGGTCGAGCCGAAGAACGAGATCGTCTCGCGCGTCTCGTCGACCGTGATCACGGTGCGCATCACGCCGCGGTCGTTGAGGCCGCGCTCTAGCACCAAGAGCCCGCCATGGGCGCCCGCCGTGATCTGGCGCGCCACCGGATCGGACGGATCGACCCGCAGCGTCGGCGCCGCCTGAACCTGGGATGACTTCGGATTGCGGAATGCGAGCACAAACCGCGCCATGCGATAGGCCAGCGTGGCCTTGCCGATGCCCTGCGCGCCGCCGATCAGCCAGGCATGCGGAATTCGTCCGCTGCGATAGGCATCGAGCAAGGCGGTCTCCGCCTCGCGATGCCCGAACAGATCGGGGGTTTCGCGCGGGTGGCGAGCGGGGTTCTCCTGTTCGACCTTGCGTGCGCTCATGCGGGAGTGTCTGCGGTGAGCGTTGCGCGCAGATGCTCGCGCAGCGCGGCCCAGATCCGTGCCGCAACCGTGTCCGGATCGGCCGTCGCGTCGATCAGCACACAGCGCTGCGGATCGTCAGCCGCGATCCGGCGGTAGGCGTCGCGCAAATCCTGATGGAACTTGATGCCCTCGGCCTCGAAGCGATCCGCCGTGGCATTGCCGCGGCGCAGAGCCGCGCGTTGCAGTCCGACCTCGACCGGCACATCGAGGATGAAGGTGAGGTCGGGCTTCAGATCGCCGATGGTGACGCGCTGCATGGCATTGACGAGGCCGGGCGACACCTGCCCGAGCTGGCCTTGATAGGCGCGCGTGGAATCGAAGAAGCGATCGCACAGCACCCAGATGCCCTGGTTGAGCGCCGGCAGGATCACAGTGCGGACATGATCGTCGCGCGCGGCGGCAAACAGCAGCGTCTCGGCTTCCGGCCCGAGCAGCTTGCCCATCCCCGACAACACGAGGTGACGGATGATCTCGGCCCCTGGCGAGCCGCCGGGCTCACGGGTCACGATCGCGCGCAGCTTGGCGACATCGAGCCGTTCGGCGAGCTTGCGGATCTGGGTCGATTTCCCCGATCCCTCGCCACCCTCAAAGGTGATGAAGCGACCGCGCAAGCTCGGCCGTTGGACTGCTGCTTCCGCCATGTCAGAGCTTCTCGACCCCTGCGCGGAACATTCCGATCACAAGCTCCTGGGCGCCGTCGAGCGCGCGGCGCATCGTCGATCCCGTGCCGACGGCATCCGCCGCGAACACCGGAGTCTCCATCGCGACATTGCCGCCGCGCCAGACCCGGACGACGCCGATCTGCTGGCCGGCGGTGATCGGCGCCTTGACCGGGCCGCTATAGATGACACGCGCGAGCAGCTTGTCGTTGCCGTTCTTCGACACCATCACCTTGATCGGATCGGGGCTGACCAGCTTGACCGAGCGGCTCTCGCCGCCGAACACCCGGGCGTAGCCGACCGGCTGGTTAGCCGCGATCAGGACCCGGGTCTCGAAGCTGCGGAACCCCCATTCCAGCATCTTCTTGGCTTCGGTGGCGCGATCTTCGGAATCCTCGAGGCCGTTGACCACGACGATCAGCCGCGTGTCGTTCTGCACGGCCGAGCCGACCATGCCGTAGCCGCCTTCCTTGGTGTAGCCGGTCTTCAGGCCGTCGGCGCCGGGCAAAGCGTTCAGCAGCGGGTTGCGGTTCTGCTGGCGGATCTTGTTCCAGGTGAATTCCTTCTCGCCGAAAAGCTTGTAGCGGTCCGGGTAAGTCAGGATGATGTGGCGCGCCAGCACCGCGAGTTCCCGCACCGTCATCTTGTTGGTCGGGTCGGGCAGCCCGTTGGAATTGCCGAAGGTCGACTTGGTCATACCGAGCTCGCGGGCGCGCTTGGTCATGAAGTCGGTCGCAAAAGTATGCTCGTTGCCGGCGATGCCTTCGGCGAGCGCGATGCAGGCGTCGTTGCCGCTCGGGATGATCGCACCGTGCAGGAGGTCGTCGACGGAGACCTTGCTGTTGATCGCCGCGAACATCGTGGAGGTCCCGGACGGCGCCCCGCCCCGCCGCCAGGCGTTCTCGCTGATCCGGTACTCGTCGGTCAGCTTGATGTCGCCCTTCTTGATGGCGTCGAACACCACCTCGGCCGTCATCAGCTTCATCATGCTGGAGGGCGCGCGCAGCTCATCGGCATTCTTCTCGAACAGCACGCTGCCCGAGGAGGCCTCGACCAGGATCGCGGTCGGCGCATCGCCGTCGAACCCGCCATCTTCCTTCTTGGCACCCTGGACGCTGTTGTTGGCGGCATAGACCATCCCGCCGCAGCCGATCGCCAGCACGACCGCGGCCGCGACCAGGCCACGCCAAGAACGCCCGGCGCGAGCGAACAACGTGCGGGGAATTGCGATCTGGGCTGCCATCGGCGATGTCCTGAAAGACTGCGTTCTAACAGCTGGAAGTATCGCAAACAACTGAGGTTTCGCCGCTTGTACACGGCCGGCTGGATTGCCGGCTGCGCTGAACGCCCGTATCCTTGGAACCAGCTAACGACAGCAGAACCGGCAAACAAGGCGGAAACGCGAATGTCATCCTCCCGCACCATTTCCGCCAACGGCATCGACATGTTCGTGCGTGAGGCCGGGCAAGGCCCACTGGTCGTGCTCTGCCATGGCTGGCCGGAGCTGTCTTACTCATGGCGGCACCAGATCGCAGCCCTCGCCGCGGCAGGCTTCCGGGTCGCAGCCCCTGACATGCGCGGCTTCGGCCGGACCACCGCGCCGGCCGATCTCGGCGCCTACACGATATTCGATACGGTGGGCGACATGGTCGCGCTGGTGGCCGCGCTCGGCGAGCGGAAGGCGATGATCGTCGGTCACGATTGGGGCGCGCCGGTCGCCTGGCACGCGGCCCTGTTCCGTCCTGATATCTTCACCAAGGTCGCCGGCCTCAGCGTGCCGCCGCCGTTCCGTGGCCGCGGCCGTCCGCTGGAAACCTTGCGCGAGGGCGGCATCACCAATTTCTATTGGCAGTACTTCCAGCCGCCCGGCGTGGCGGAGGCCGAGTTCGAGCGCGACATCGTCCACACCATGCGGCTGGTGCTCGGGCGCGGCGTTTCCGATCCGAGCTCGATGTTCGTCGACGAAGCCAAGGGCTTCCTCGGCAAGCTGCCGACCGGAATGCCGCTGCCGGCCTGGCTGACCGAGGCCGACATCGCCGAATTCGCCGAGGGCTACCGGCAGTCCGGCTTCCGCGGCGGTCTCAACTGGTACCGCAATCTCGATCGCAATTGGGAGCTGACCGCGCCCTGGCAGGATGCGCAGATTCATCAGCCGTCGCTGTTCATCGCCGGCTCGAACGATTCGGTGATTACCGGGCTGATCGGTGCCAAGCGGGTCGCGGACATGGAGCGCGTGCTGCCGAACCTGCGGCAGAAGCTGATCATCGAGGGCGCCGGTCACTGGATCCAGCAGGAGCGCCCGGCCGAGGTCAACGCGGCGCTGATCGCATTTCTGAAATGATCAGGCCAAAGGCTTGATTCGCCACGACTTGATTCAGTAAGTGGCTTGCTTCAGTAGAGCCCGCGCCCGCTCAGCACCTCGGCCGGTCCACGCGCGTCGATCGGCACATAGGCCGCCGCCGGGCTCGGGGCCGCGGCGTAGCGCGCGTCACCCTCGTAGGACACCTCGCGCGGATTGTTCGGCACGCGGCGGTGTGACCGGCTCGAGGCCGACATTTCCGAGGTGGCGCTGACCGAGGCATAGTCGGACTGGGTGTTGCCGAGGCTGTAGGGCCGCCCTTCAGGCAGCGGGACATCGCCGCGGACCCGGCCCGACGAAGACGACATTTCCGGCACGAACGGCCGCGCGGAGGCGACCCGGACCATCGACGGCGACGGCGCCGGTGTTCCGGTGCGCAGGGTTGCCATCAGCTGGCGGTCGTCGGAGCCTTCGAGCGGCGCTCGCCCGACGTATTCGACGCGGACGCGCGCGACACCATTGCCTTTAAAATCAAGCAGTTCGGCGGCCTTGTTCGAGACGTCTATGAGGCGGTTGCCGTGGTACGGGCCGCGGTCGTTGACGCGAACGACGAGCGATTTGCCGTTGCTCAGATTGGTGACGCGCGCGTAGCTCGGCATCGGCAGGGTCGGATGGGCGGCCGTGAGCGAGCCCATGTCGAACACCTCGCCATTGGCGGTCAGGCGGCCGTGGAAATCATCGCCGTACCAGGACGCCATGCCCTCGGCGCGATAGTTCTCGTTCTCTTCCGGCACATAGGTGCGGCCGGCGACGACATAGGGCTTGCCGATCCGGTAGGTGCCGCCGCCCTTCGGCACGGGGTCACCGAGCGCCACGACCCGCGGGCTCGAGGACACGCCGTACTTGGGATCGATCCGGCTGGTGAGCTGGTTCGAGGAGGCGCAATTGGCGAGGACGAGGCACGAGGCCACCGCAACGGCGCCACGTGCCGTCCGGATCATCGAATCTGGCCGTCTAATCCCCATCTGCCCCAAGTACCATTCTGCAGGACCCGCGCCTACTTCGAGGCGTCGGGATCGATTCTGTCGCTGTGCGGCCCACCTCCGCAGCAGATGGTGAAGATATCGCAACCGGAACACGGCGGAAATGGGGAGAGCCATCGGGCGGTGGCGTCTTGGTGAATGGTCTGTTGCGCCTCCTCCGTCCTTCTACGGACCTTCCGTGCGCGCAAAACGCCCTCGCGTGTCCCGCGATCAGACACACTGTTGCAGCAAATCATCAGTCGGGGGGCATCTTCAATTCCAACAATTGAATCTTTTTGACTGTGCAAGGCTGCAATCGTTTTCTCTCGGACGTGGGGCGCAAAGGAAGTTTGCGATGATCGAGACGGTTACAGCGGTGATGGGCCTGGTGAGTGCGGCGATCTTCTTGGCGCATGCCGTGGAAGGCTATCGGCACAGGGCCTGACAGTCCGTTGAAGGCGGAAAGACGCGTCACCTCTTTCCAGGAGCGAATGTTCGGAAAGCTTTAATCAATTCGGATGAGCATCGGTAGAAAGCAGGTGTATCATGCGTAATCACGATTTGGTCTCCGACGGATTTCTTACCCTGACCGCAGCAAGCCTCGTGCTGCTGTGCTCCAGCCTGCTGGCCTTCGCTTTCGGCTGAACACATGATGTCTTGGGCGCCATCTGCGTCCACGCGAAAGACCGCGGCGACCCTCGCCGCTCGACCTCCGGCTTCAGCGTCAGAGTGCTGGCGATACCAGCCAGACGTCTACCCCGCTGAGATGATCCGCGCAGCAGATCCGCCGTCTTCTCCCAGCCCCGGTCTTGACGCACCCCTCCACCTTTCCCGCGAGAGGATTCGCGCATGACCGGCGGGTTACGAGAAGGAACGTCCGCCCTGCTGGTCAGCACGGATGGCCGGTTGCTGATGCAATTGCGCGACGACCTGCCTCACGTCTCCGACCCCGGCAAGGTCAGCCTGTTCGGCGGGCGGAAGGAAGGCAGCGAGACGTTCCTGGAATGCGTGGTGCGCGAAATCCACGAGGAGATTGGCTATTACCTGCCGCCCGAGCGCTTTGAGCTGATCGGTCGTTATCTCGGGCCGGATCATTCGACGCCAGGCGGCACCCTTCGCGGCGAGGTGTTCCTCGCGTGGGACGTGCCGATCGACCGGTTGAAGGTCACTGAAGGCCGCCTCGAGATCGTCGCCGTCGATGATCTCGAATGCATCAGCGGCAGGCTCGCACGCCCGGCGGAATATGCGCTCGCGATCTTCCTGAAGCGCGAACCGGTTACCTGAGCGATGAAACCAGCTCGCGGACGAGCTCGTCGATCATCGGCAGCGCAACCGCGGGATGGGCAACGTCGATATCGTGCACATGCCAGTAAGTCACGTTGTCGGCGACCTCGGGGAACCGCCGCTCGATCAGCGGGCGATGCTCAGCCTCCTTGAGCGCAATCACCAGGTCCACGCCGTCGAAGTCAGCCAATGAACATGACTGCGGATAGCGCGCAGCGCCCTCCGGAACGATGCCGTTGGCGCGAAGCCGGTCGTCGGCAAACACCGACATGGCGCCGACATTGTCGGGCGAGCCCCGTTCGGCGGCGCCTCGCGAGGAGGCGCGCCACGGCAGGCTTTCGCTGCGGGCAAGGTGGTTGAACAGTTCCTCTGCGTATCGACTGCGGTAGTAGTTGCCGGTGCAAAGGAACAGGACACGCTTCATGGACATCATGATGGCCAGCGGCGGTGGTCGCGGTCAACCGTGGTGCGTGCATGCGACGATGACCCGCAGCCTATTGCTGCGGCCTCGGCGCCGTAGCATCGGCCGAAGGCCAGGTTGTCCTCTCGCTCAAATTCAGTCGGTTCGCTGCCGGTGGACCGGGCAAGCGGCCCATTTCGCTCCGGTGTTCTCACCAAGTTCGCGTTGCGTTCGGCGTCGCCCTACGCTAAGGGCCTGATCCGAATGATCCGGAAGGGTGGCCGAGTGGTTTAAGGCACCGGTCTTGAAAACCGGCGTGCCCGCAAGGGTACCGTGGGTTCGAATCCCACCCCTTCCGCCAATGCACTGCGTGCCGCCGCTTTGCGATGTGGCGTATGCCGTCATGGTTGAACCCTTCGGCTTTCTTTCAATCGCAGCGTTGGCATGCTGCGCGAATATGTGGTTGGGCGCCAACATGGAACGGACAGAACTGCTCCGTCCGTTCATATGGCCGGGACGCAGATGCTATTCGCTCTATCTATTCCACATGGTTGTCTACGACGTGTTCATTGGCTTCGGCCGTCCGCTTGCAGGTTGCCTTGCACTTCCGGTTGTCTGCGTCTTGGCGGAGATCCCCTGGCGCACGATCGAGTCCCCGCTGATCGGCTACGCAAGGAGGCGATTTGCGAGAGCCGGGCCAGCGGCGACCAGGGGCGCTGGTGTCGTTTAGAGCAAATGCAAGGGGGGTAACCGGAGCAGCGGTATGCTGACTGGCTGGGAGCCCATCCAGGTGCCGCGGTTGAATCCCCTGCCCAAACCAACAATTAACGAATCAGCATGAATGATGGGGTCGTTGCCAGTCTGGCGCTCGGCACCAAGAGGCTGAAATGAACTGGGTCAAGGCACTGCTGCTGCTCTCCGTGCTGCTCCTTGGATGCGCGGACCTCGCGACCACCAACAGGATCTTGGAGCTCGGGTTCGGCGAGGCAAACCCGTTCATGGAGATGGCCCAGACTTGGTTCGGCGCCTGGTGGCTGATCCCGAAATTAGGTTTGACGTTCCTTGTCATCGCGTTGCTTTGGCGCAGCCAAAGTCTTTCCAGGATTGCCCTTGTGGTGGCGTTTTGCTCAACGCCTGTCATCAACAACCTCGTCATTATCGCGGGCGCGAGCTGAACCCACACTAGTCCAGATATGGCGACGTGAGCGTCCTGCTCGTTTGCTGCGAGCAGGCATAACCCGATCAACGCCCGAACCCTCTGCAACCTAACCAGCGCCATTGCTGCCCTGCCCCCGCGCATGCGATCGGGCACGCAGTCAGGTCTGCCGGATGAACTCCGCGATCAGGCCGCTGATTTCCTCCGGGGCATCCTCAAGACAGTAATGCCCGACGCCGGCAAGACGCCTGACCGGTGCCGCCGGGAAGATCGCGGAAAACAGCGGCAGGAAATGCTCTGCGTGCAGCGTGCGGTCCGCCTCGCCCCAGATGGCGAGCGCCGGCCTGCTGCGGATCGCGCGGTCGGCTGTGTGATCCGGCGCGTCGAACCTGTGCGCACCGGTCGCAAAGCCCCTGGCCCATCCGATCGCGCCGAGGCAGTCGGCCGGACGTGCAAAGGGTGCGCCGTAGGCGGCGAGCCAGGCGTCGGTGATGACGGCGTTGTTCTCGAAACCATTGAGCTTGAGCGTGCTCAGGATGTTGAAGCCGAGCTGTCCGAGCACCGGCTCGAGCTCGCCGTTCGCCTCGGCTTTTGCGATCCATTGAAACCACGGCGAAGCCAGCGCATTGGCGGTGACGCGCTCGAACAGATCGCTCTGCCCGAACGGCGTCGGCCCGTTGGCCGAGATGATGCGGCGGATACGATCCGGATGCCTGACCGCAAACCCCATGCCGACGGGGCCGCCAAAGTCATGCATGACCAGCGTGATGTCGGTGAGATCGAGCGCAAGGACCAGCGCTTCGAGATTGTCGACATGGTCCTGCAGCCAATAGCTGCGCTGCGCCGGGGTCGCGCTCTTGCCGAACCCCATGTGATCCGGAACGACCACGCGCTGCGTCGCGCTGAGGGCCGGCACCAGATGGCGAAACAGATAGCCCCAGGTCGGTTCGCCATGCAGGCAGAGCGCCACCTCGCCGTCTCGCGGGCCTTCGTCGACATAATGCATCCGGAAACCTGGAGCCGCGGTGAAATGCGGCGTGAACGGAAAGGTGCCGGCGAAGCTGGCGTCGGGCTGGATCATGGCTTGGCCTCGGATGGTTTTAGATTGAAACCATCGTGTATCGCTTGTGGTTTTACTTTGCAACCGATATATCGAGACCGCGACGGAGCGGGTCTTTCGGGCCGTGCACCGATCAGAATATGGATTGAGGAGCGTCAGGCGGACCACGATGGCGAAGCGAGTGAGCCACAGGGACTCGATGTGCGGCGTGGCCCGGCCGCTGGATGCGATCGGAGACTGGTGGTCGCTGTTGATCGTCCGCGATGCATTCGACGGGCTGCGCCGGTTCGGCGAATTTCAGAAGAGCCTTGGGCTTGCCAAGAACATCCTCTCCGCCCGGCTCCGCAATCTGCTGGCGCACGGAATCATGGAGACCGTGCTTGCAGCGGACGGCAGCCCGTATCAGGAATATGTGCTGACCGAAAAGGGACGCGGGCTGTTCCCGCTCCTTGTCGCGCTCCGGCAGTGGGGTGAGGATTTCTTCTTCGAGCCCGACGAAGCGCATGTGCTGCTGGTCGATCGAAAGAATGGACTGCCGGTGCGCCGCCTTGAACTGAGAGCGCAGGACGGACGCGTCGTTGGTGCAGAAGACACCATGGTGCGGCTGCCGCGGGCTTCACATGAGAACGGCAACGCGTGAGACGCGCGTGCGCCCTGCAGGATTGCTGCCAGCAACCGGATCTTAACCGTCCTTGCCGCAGCATCCGCGCGTGGAGGTTCGACCAATGCAGACATTCCGGATTTCGCTGAGCGATGGGGAGCGGAAATTCCACACGGCGATTCAGGCGCCGGATCCCGCGTCCGCGCGTATCAAGGCCGCCTACTTCTTCGACATATCGAAATGGCGGATCTTGAGTGTGTCGCTGAGCGGAGCCAGCGCCGCCGCAGCGTAGTCGCTGCGCACCCTACGCCGTCCGGTCGAGTTCAGCCGCGGCAAGGTTTGCAATCTGCAGGTCGATTTCGGCGAGCGAATCGTCATCGCCGAGGAACCACGCTGCCGACAAGCCGGTCCAGGCGACGATCCATGACAGCAAGCGACGGCGATCCAGCTTTGCTGCTTCCGCGACGATGTCGAGACGCCGGGCAAAACGTCCGGGTTCGGTCGCAACCGGCCGTGCCGGATCGGCAAGATCCGGATTGGTGAAGATGTTGGCGAAATCGAAGCCGCGCTCGCCGACGAGATGCTTGGGATCGATCGCAAGCCAGCCGCGCGCACCGAAGTCGAGCACATTGTCATGGTGCAGATCGCCGTGCAGCACCACGATCTCGCGCTGATCGCCGAGCAGCGCTTCGGCGATGCCGGCCGATCGGTTCAGGATGCCGCCGTGCGCCCTCGCCGCCGGCCACAGCTCGCGAAACCAGTCTTTCAGTGGCGTCAAGTCCGGCCGCGGTTTCGCCCGCCGGGCGTGAAGCCGATCGGCCGTTGCACAAAGAATTCTGCAGGCCTCATCGTCCCGGCCGGTTCGCGCCATGTCGCCGAGCGAAGCCGGGCCCATCGCCCTCTCGAGCAGGAGCGCCTCGCCGTCACGGGCAAGGACGCGCGCCGCACCGTCGCCATCCCACCACTCCATGACGATCGCGCCGAGGCGTTCGCCCGGCTCGTTCGAGAGCTTGAGCATTGCCGGCTCGCCGTGCCGCCGCACCGGCAGCAACCGTGCGGCGCGCGTCACGATCGGGTCGCTGTCGGGGACGAGGCTCCAGGCCGAGAGATAGGGTTCGAACATCGGGCGGGCTGACCGGGTGACGCAGCCGTCGTTCTAAGCATTGCCTGCGCGCGCCGCCACGCTGGTTCCCTGCGGCGCATCGTGGCAGGGCGCGCCAACCGGTTCCTGGCCGCCCCGCTCATGTTGGCTGATGACAGCCCCCACCCATCTCGCGCTACAATGTCGCAGCCGGTGCGACGGAGGGTGTGGTGATGCCGCGAAAGGGAATTACCGGACACGACGATTGGGTGGTCACGGAAGCTCTGGCCACCGCGCTGGTCGCGCTCGAGCAGTTGCCGTCGAAGCATCAGCCGCGCGCGCATATGGAGGACGTCCGGAAGCTCCTGACCGCGAGATGTGAGGCCGGAGCCGTCACGCTGCATCTTGCGCAAGCCAAGTGCCGGTTGTTTCCCGATACCGATCCCCTGACCATCTATGAGGAATACGGCCTCAAGGATGGGCTGGGGTAGCGACCGTCGACCGAACGGCTAGTCGTGGCTGACGCGCCAGATCGTGCCGTTGCCGTCTTCGGAGACCAGCAGCGCGCCGTCCCGCGCCACGGTGACACCCACCGGACGGCCCCAGACCTCATTGTCGCCGATGACAAAGCCGGTGACGAAATCCTCGTACTCGCCGGTCGGCACCCCGTCCTTCAACCTGATGCGAATGATCTTGTAGCCGGTCCGCTTCGCGCGATTCCACGAGCCGTGTTCGGCTGCAAACGCATCGCCGCGATATTCGGCCGGGAAACTACTGCCGGTGTAGAAGGTCAGGCCGAGTGAGGCCGAGTGCGCCTGCAACAACACGTCGGGAGTAGTCACCTTGTCCTTGAGGTCGGGCCGCACGCCGGCATGCGCCGGGTCTTCGTTGGCGCCGATATAGTACCAGGGCCAGCCGTAGAACGCGCCCTCGCGGATACGCGTCACATAGTCGGGCACGAGGTTGTCGCCGCGGCCGTCGCGCTCGTTGGTCGAACACCAGGGCGTGCCGCTTCCAGGCTGGATCGCAAGTCCGACGCAGTTGCGGATACCGGTGGCGAACAGTTTCTGGTTCTTGCCGTCGGGATCGAAGGCCAGCACAGCCGCACGGTCGGTTTCCGACCCCCAAGCCGCGCCAAGCGCGTGGTCGCGGCTCCAGCTTTCGATACCTTCCGGCGGCCGGCCAAGGCCCTCGCCTGCGTTGCCGGCGGAGCCGACCGACACCAGCATGCGCTTGTCGTCAGGCGTGAACACGATGTCACGCGTGGAATGGCCGTAGCCGTGAGGAAGGTTTGCGACAATGATCTCAGGCTTTTCCAACGCCCTGAGATCGCCGTTGCGGTAGGCAAAGCGCACGACGCTGTCGGTGTTGGCGACATAGAGCCATTGCGGATTGTCGCCGTTTGGAAAGAACGCGATGCCGAACGGCCGGTTCAGTCCGGCTGCGTAGACCTCATTGGTCGCCGGCTTGGTGGCGCCGTCGGCGCTGCGCAGGACACGGATGCGGCCGGGGCTGGTTTCGACGACGAAGATATCGCCGTTGGGCGCGGTCCGGATAATGCGCGGACCACTCAGCCCGCTCGCAAACAACTCGACCTTGAAGCCCGCCGGCACCTGCGGCACCGCCGATGCGGGGCGCGACACGACGCGGGACGAATTGCTGCTGGAGGCCGTTGCGCCCGGCTTGGGCAAGTCCTGCGGCGTGATCAGACGCACTGTGCCCGGCCTGTCGCGCTGCCAGTCGCCGAACGCCTCCGCGCCTTTCAGCACAGGTTCAGCGCCCGACCGCGCGATGCTGGTCGCTGCGAGGATGACGACGGAAATGCTCACGCCGGCAAGATTTGTCTTACGCATTTGCTCCTCGCGCGAGGTCCCTGTCAGACGCGCAGCTCATAGCGCAGTTCGCGCGCAGGATGCGTTCACAATGTCGTCTGCATCAATGTCCGTTGGGGAGCGCCGTCGCATCAACAGGCGAGTGCTCCACAGGATGCACTACACGGCCCTGGAACGGACCATGGGCTTGCGCTCGGCCGTCGTCGGTTCGCGGAACGCCGGCGTGTCTCCAACAAGCGGCTTGAGGGGAACCGTGAGCCGGCAGATCAGGCCCTCGGCGCGCCAATCGAAATCGGCCCGTCCGCCGAGCTGGGTCTCGATGCTGGCGATGACACTTCGTGTGCCGAAGCCTTTCTGCTTCGGCTTGGTCACCGGAGGCCCGCCGGATTCCACCCAGGCCAGGATCAGCGTGTCGTCCGCCACTTCCCAGGTGATCGCGAGCCTGCCCGGCAACACCGACAGGCTGCCATATTTGGCGGAGTTGGTGACGAGCTCGTGCAGCGCCAGCGCAAGCGTCTGCGCGGTCGCGGGCTGCAACTGCACCTCTCCGCCGGCGATCCGGATCTGCCCGGCCTCGGAATAAGGCGCGATCTCCTCGGTCACCAGCCGCCGGATCTCGGCGCCCTGCCAGCTCGACAGCGACAGCACGGTGTGAACCCGCGCCAGCGCCGTGATGCGGCCCTCGACCGCCCGCACATAGGCGGTCACGTTCTGCGCGCGCGTCAGGCGCACGATCGACTGCGCCAGCGCGAGCGCGTTCTTGGCGCGATGGTCGACCTCGCGGGTCAAGAGGCTCTGCCGTTCCTCGGCCTTCTTGCGATCGGTGATGTCGACGGTGACGCCGCTGACCCGCACCACCCTGCCGCTCCTGTCGCTGGTCGCCGCAGCCGTGCCGACGCACCAGCGGATCTCGCCGTCCGGCCGCACGACGCGGAATTCGGCCTCATAGGATGTGTGGCCGTTGCCGAAGCCGGTCCAGCCCTGGCGGAGTTGTTCGACATCGTCGGGATGAAACAGCCGTTGGATATTGTCGGAGTTCAGTGCGAAGGAATTCGGATCGACGCCGAAGATCTTGTATTGCCCCTCGTCCCACATCCAGTCGCCGTTGACCCAGTCCCAGTCCCACGAGCCCATCTTGCCCGCGGCAATCGCCATGCTGCGACGCGCCTCGCTTTCGACCAGCCGGGTGGTCGATTGCTCGAGCTCGGCGGTGCGGGCGCGCACCCGGTCTTCGAGCTCGGCATTGAGGCGTTCGAGTTGCCGCGTCTTGCGGTAGAGCTCGGCGAACACGCGGATCTTTGCGCGCAGCACTTCCGGCACAACCGGCACCGGCACGTAATCGACCGCGCCCATCTCGTAGCCGCGCAGCCGGTCGATGTCGCTGACCTGGATTGCCGAGATGAAGATCATCGCGGTCTTTTGAAAGCGCGGATGCTCGCGGATCATCGCTGCGAGCTCGAAGCCGTCCAGCTCGGGCATGCAGACGTCGACCAGAATGACCGCGACTTCATTCTTGAGCAGGAACTCCAGCGCCTCGCGGCCCGACGAAGCGGCCACGAGCGTCTCGCCGAGCTCCTTCAGGATGACCTCATAAGCCAGCAGCTTGGCCGGCTGGTCATCGACCAGAAGGATGTTCACCTTTTCATGGTCCATCATGTTCGATCGCCGATCAGCGGTGCAGCCACATGCGGATCGCCAGCAGCAGTTGCTCGGTGTTCACGGGTTTCGCCAGATAATCGGTTGCGCCTGCTTCCAGGCATTTCTCCCGGTCACCTTTCATCGCCTTCGCGGTCAGCGCGATGATCGGCAGCCGCGCAAAGGCGGGATTTTGCCGGATGGCGCCGATGGTCTGGTAACCGTCCATCTGCGGCATCATGATGTCCATCAGCACGATCGCGATCTTCGGATTGGACTCGACCAGCGAGATCGCCTCGTGACCGGTTGTCGCAGTCAACACCTTCATACCTCGCCGCTCCAGCACGCTCGACAGCGCGAAGATGTTGCGGGCGTCGTCGTCGACCAGGAGCGCGGTCTTGCCAATAAGATCCTCATCGGAACTATTGAGCTTCTCCAGCATCCTCTGTTTTTCGACGGGCAATTCCGTGATCACACGGTGCAGGAACAGTGACGTTTCGTCGAGCAGGCGTTCCGGCGACTCCACGCCTTTGACGACGATGCTACGCGCCATCGTGTGCAGTTCCGCGTCCTCTTCGGCCGAAAGTTCCCGGCCGGTAAACACCACAACGGGTATATTGGAGAGCGTTTCGTCCTTGCGGATCTGATCCAGCACCTCGAAGCCGCTCATGTCGGGCAGGCGCAGATCGAGCACGACACAGTCGCACGGATGCTCGCGCAACGTTGACAGCGCCCCTGCCCCGGTTCCGCTGGTCACGATCTCGATATCCTCGTGGCCGAGCAACTCGGTGATGCTGAGCTGCTCCGCCGCATTGTCCTCCACAATCAGCAGACGCTTGCGCCGCGGTCTGGCGTATTCCTTGATCTGCGACAGCGCCGCGCTGACCCCCTCGGTCGTGGTCGGCTTGTTGACGAAGGAGAAGGCGCCGCGTGCCAGCGCATGTTGCCGGTCCTCGTCGAGCGTAATGATCTGGACTGGAATGTGACGGGTCAGCGGATTGTGCTTGAGCTGGCTCAGCACCGTCCAGCCCAGCATGTCGGGCAGGAAGACGTCGAGCGAAACCGCGCTCGGCTGGAACTGCTTGGCGAGATCCAGCGCCTCGGCGCCGCGGCTTGCGACCAGCACCTTGAAGCCCTTGTCGCGCGCCAGATCGATCAGCACCCGCGCGTAATGCGGGTCGTCCTCGACGATCAAGAGGATCGTGTCGCCGGGCTCGAGATCGAGCCGGTCGTCCGGCAGCTGCTCGATCACACGCTCCTGTGTGCCGGACGACTGCAGCGCCGGCGCGGCCGTGTGCGGCATTGCCAGCGCCTGCGGGCGCAAGGCCACCGACGGTCCGGCATATTTCAGCGGCAGATAGAGCACAAAGGTCGAGCCTTTACCCGGCGCGCTTCGCAGATGAATCTCGCCTCCGAGCAGGCCGGCCAGCTCGCGGCTGATGGCAAGGCCAAGGCCCGTACCGCCATATTTGCGGCTGGTGCCGGCATCGGCCTGCTGGAACGCCTCGAAGATCAGCTTCTGCTTGTCCTGGGGAATGCCGATGCCGGTATCCGACACTTCGAATGCGACGACGGCCGGTGCCGCGTTCAGGATCGGATGCTCGGCGCTCCAGCCGCCGAGTGCGGCCGACACGGTCAGGCTGACGCCGCCGTCCGCGGTGAACTTGAACGCATTCGACAACAGATTCTTCAGCACCTGCTGCAGCCGCTTGGAGTCGGTCACCATGCTGCGCGCAAGATTGGCGTCGACATCGATGCTGAAGGAGAGATGCCGGTTCTCCGCCTCGTGCCGGAACGGCCGCCCGACGGTCTCGAGCAGGCTCGAGGTGAGGATTTCCTCGGCATCGACCGTCACCGTGCCGGACTCGATCTTGGACAGATCGAGAATGTCGCTGATCAGGTTCAGCAGGTCGGTGCCGGCGCCATGAATGGTGCGGGCGAACTCGACCTGCTTGCCGGTCAGATTGCCGTCCGGGTTCTCGGTGAGCTGCTGGCCCAGGATCAGGATCGAGTTCAGCGGCGTACGCAGCTCGTGCGACATGTTGGCGAGGAATTCGGACTTGTACTTCGAGGTCAGCGACAGCTCGGTCGCCTTCTCTTCCAGCGCGCGGCGGGCCTGCTCGATTTCCTGGTTCTTGCGCTCGACGTCGACGTTGCGTTCGGCAAGCTGCTGGGCCTTCTGTTCGAGCTGGTCGTTGGTCTGCTGCAATTCCTTCTGCTGGGTCTGCAATTCGCCGGCGAGCTGCTGCGACTGCTTGAGCAGCGCCTCGGTCTGCATCGTCGCCTCGATGCTGTTGAGCACGATGCCGATGCTGTCGGTCAGCTGTTCGAGGAAGGTGATCTGCGATGTCGTGAATGACGAGATCGACGATAGCTCGATCACCGCCTTGACCTGGTTTTCGAACTGCACCGGGAACACAACGAGGTTCTTCGGCATGATCCGCATCAGCGCCGAATTGATCGGCACCGCGTCGCCGGGGATATCCGAGACGAGGCGCTGGCGCTTGTCGAGTGCGCACTGGCCGATCAGTCCCTCGCCGAACTGGACGATTTGCGGATGCGGATTGCTGCTGTCGCTGGCATAGGCCGACAGCAAGCGCAGCTGCGCATTCTCGGGATTGTCGACCTGGTAGATCACGCCCATATGCGCGTTGATCAGCGGCGCCAGCTCAGTCAGCAGCAGGCGGCCAACGGTCGCAAGATCGCGCTGGCCCTGCAGCATGTTGGTGAAGCGCGCCAGATTGGTCTTCAGCCAGTCCTGCTCGGTGTTGCGCTCCGTGGTGAGACGGAGGTTGCCGATCATCGTGTTGATGTTGTCCTTGAGCTCCGCGACTTCGCCGCGCACGTCGACCTGGATCGAGCGCGTCAGGTCGCCCTTGGTCACGGCGGTCGCCACTTCCGCGATCGCGCGCACCTGGGAGGTCAGGTTGGCTGCGAGCAGGTTGACGTTGCCGGTCAAGTCCTTCCAGGTGCCTTCGGTGCCGGGCACGTTGGCCTGACCGCCGAGCCGGCCCTCGACGCCGACTTCGCGCGCCACGCTGGTCACCTGTTCGGCGAAGGTCGCAAGCGTCTCGGTCATGTTGTTGATGGTGTCGGCGAGCGCGGCCACCTCGCCCTTCGACTTCACCGTCAGGTTCTGCTTCAGGTCGCCATTGGCGACCGCGGTCACCACCTTGACGATGCCGCGCACCTGCTCGGTCAGGTTCGCCGCCATGACGTTGACGGTGTCGGTCAGGTCCTTCCAGGTACCGGCGACGCCGCGCACCTCAGCCTGACCGCCCAGCTTGCCCTCGGTGCCGACCTCGCGCGCGACGCGCGTCACCTCGCCCGCGAAGGCGTTGAGCTGGTCGACCATCGTGTTGATGGTGTTCTTCAGCTCGAGGATTTCGCCCTTCACGTCGACCGTGATCTTGCGCGACAGGTCGCCGCGCGCCACGGCGGTCGTCACTTCGGCGATGTTGCGGACCTGCGTGGTCAGGTTCGCGGCCAGGAGGTTGACGTTGTCGGTGAGGTCCTTCCAGGTGCCGCCGACGCCGGGCACCACGGCCTGGCCGCCCAGCCGTCCCTCGGTGCCGACCTCGCGCGCCACGCGCGTCACTTCGGCGGCGAACGAGCGCAGCTGCTCGACCATCGTGTTCAGGGTGTCCTTGAGCAGCAGGATCTCGCCGCGCACGTCCACCGTGATCTTCTTCGACAAATCGCCGCCGGCGATCGCGGTCGCGACTTCGGCGATGTTGCGGACCTGCGCAGTCAGGTTCGACGCCATGAAGTTGACGTTGTCGGTGAGGTCCTTCCACGTGCCGGCGACGCCGGGCACTTCGGCCTGGCCGCCGAGCTTGCCTTCGGTACCAACCTCGCGCGCCACGCGCGTGACTTCGCCGGCGAAGCCGTTGAGCTGGTCCACCATCGTGTTGATGGTGTTCTTCAGCTCGAGGATTTCGCCCTTCACGTCGACCGTGATCTTGCGCGACAGGTCGCCGCGCGCCACGGCGGTCGTCACTTCGGCGATGTTGCGGACCTGCG